>CBDEVO010000003.1:4800000-6625647 GCA_965243615.1 Vicinamibacterales bacterium
CCCCGGACGGTTCGCCGCCGTCCCGGGAGGCGGACCGCCCACTCCCGTCTTCCCCGACTACCCGTCCACTCCCATGGACTCACCACAACTCCTTCGACTCAAACGAATCGAGGTCGGAGGCCTCTTCCGGATCTACGACCATCACATCGACCTCAACCTCGACGATCGTATGTACCGTGTACCTGCGCTCAGCGCCGGAGTCAGCCACGGTGATCTCCGGCTTGGGGAAGACCGCCGGACTCGATGGCAGGAGTGATTGGTGTCCGCCCGCCTACTCCGTCGCGGTTGGGGCGTCCGCCCGTTTCATCGAGGCGTTGCGGCCGTCGAGCCGTCGTTCGGGCTGGCTGTCGGCCGTGTCGAAGACGACGCCGTTCCGTCGGTTTCGGACGTGCTCCTCTATCCGCCTCTCGACGCGTCCTTGCGTCGCGTTGTGCTCCGCCATGTGCATCTTCACGCCGAGCCGGTTCATCAGGCGTCCGACCGTTGCTCGGCTCGTGCTGTTCATGAAGACCTTGCCGTTCCGCGTCGTCCGCTCCATTTCGATCTCGTCGCCTTCCAGGCTCACTACGAGTCGAGCGAGGCGGTGGCCGCTCAGCGCCAGCGCTCCCGCCGATCCGAGCATCGCCGGATGGGCCTGGGGTTCTTCCGTCAGCCTCAGCTCGTCGCTGGCTTCCTGTTCGTACAGGGCGTCGAGCATCCTCCATTCGGTCTCGATGGCGTCCTGTCGGTCCTCGATCAGGAGTCCGTACGCGGCTGCCAGCGATCCTGCGGCGTCCGCGTCGGCGGCGGCCCGGATCACGTCGTAGACGTCCCTGACGGGTGCGGGCTCGGTCGCCCGTTCGAACTTGCCCCGCAGTATCTGTACGGTTGACAGCACGGTCTGCGGCCTGCCTTCGATCTCCGCTTCTTCGTGGTCGTCCGCGGGGATTACGGGGGCCGTGTTCACGTCGATGACCCCGGTCTTCATTCGGATCCTGATCTGTCCCTGGGTCTCCTTGATCGTCCTCCCTCCCAAGCGCGTCGTCAGGTTCTCCGGGCCGGGCCGGGCGAGTGCGCCGAGCGCCGGGACCTCGTGGACGACGATGTCGATGTCCGTCGATTCGCGGTGGTGCAGCCGCGCCCCCAGCACCGTTCCTCCGCCCAGGTGAACGGCCCAGGGGTTTCCGGCGGGGCCGAGGCGCGTGAGGATGTCGCGCGTTTGCAGCCACAGATCGCCGGCCGGTTCCGGCAGCGTCAGCTTGGTCATCGGTGATCCTGGTTGTGGCTTCGTCTCGCGTTCCGTCGTTCCTGCAGCCGCCAGGCGCGGCCCATCGCGTTCAGCCACTTGATCCGGCTGTAGCAGGGCAGGCCGATCTCCTTGATCCACCACGCGAGGTCCTGCAGGCTGAACGCTCCGGCTGCGTCGGCTTCCGCGATGCACGTCGTGCTGGCCTCGCTCAGCACCACCCGTGCGAGGCACCGTGCTCTCCGGGTCGACTGTCTGCTCTTGACGGCCTGCTCCATCTCTTCCGCGGTCGGTCTCTTCACCCAGCCGTTGCATGATCCCGCGATCAGCGCCTCCAGTGCTTGGCACGGCTCTCCCGGGTTTCTCTTCTGCGCTCTTTCCTTCAACATGCCGGCGAACACCGATGTCGTCGGGAACTGCTCGATCGGCAGGAGGTTCCGCGGAGCGTCGGGATCTTCTTCGGCGAGCCTGCGTCTGGTCTCGCGCTCGATCCACGCTTCGCGTCTTTCTGCGTTCTGCCGTGGTCGTTCAGGCGTCGTGGGGACCTTCATCGTCGTGTGCCGTCGGGCCATTGTACGGGTCGTTCGGGTGGGTTGGGAGGTTCGGCCTCTTCGGTTCACCGCACGAGGAGCCGCGCCGCGTTCTCCCTGGTCAGCGATTCCACGTCCTCGGTGCGCTCGAGGAACGGGCGGACATCGGCGACGGCGCGGTCCCAGTCGAGGACGTCGATTCGGGCGGCCACGGTCTCCCGCCAGGTTCGGGCGTTCAGCTCCGCGCCGGTCCAGTCGGTCTGCCGCAGCGCCGCGTTCAGCAGGGTCAGGTTCGGCGGCGGCCACGTCGGATCGCTCAGGTACCAGATCAAGTCGTACAGGTCCCGCCCCTTGGTGTAGGACCGCTGCAAAACGGCGTGGAGCTTGCCGGCGAGCAGCGACGCCCGGTCGTGATGGCAGAGGCGCAGGGTGACGTGGCGGCGCACGAGGCGGGTGTCCAGCACGGCGCCGGCCGGCGGACGCGTATCGACCTCGATCTTGACCGCGAGCGCCTCCTCCCGGCGAAGCGACAGGCCCGCCTCGTGCAAAACGCCCCTGACGCGCACGAACGCGCCGTGCACCGTCCGGCTGTCCCGCATCGACAGGTCGACGACGTAGCCTTCGCGCGCCAGCTCCGCGCGGATCGCCTTCAGCCAGGCCCGCAGATCGTACCGCGACGGGTCACCCTCGAGCGTGAAGTCGAGGTCTTCTGAATAGCGCGGCAGCGCGAAGAGAAAGCGCAGGCAGGTCCCGCCGTGAAAGGCGAGCGGCACCATCGCGCCCGCCTTCTGCAGAACGCCGAGAATGCGGGCCTGCAGGTATTCGCGGGCCCGGTTGCGACCCTGCAACGGATCGGCCGCGCGCATGAGGTCGAGAAGATGGGCCTTCACAGGACCTCGAAGCCGTCCGCCTGATCACCGGCCATTGCGCGAACGCGCCGGGCCGCCCGCCGCAGCTTCGGCCGGGCCGCGGTCGCCGCCAGCCGTTCCATCAGGTCCAGGTCCAGGGCGTCGAGGTCGAGGCGCAGTCCGGCGAGATGGGGCGATTCGTCGCCGCCCGGACACAAGTGGACGAGATCGAGCAACGCCTTCTCGGGCCGCGCGACGAACGCCTGCTGATGCCGCCCCACCTCCACGCACCGATAGCCGAACAGCAGGTCCTCCTTCAGGTGGCGGAACGAGAAGCGGCCGAGCGCCGTGCTGCGGAGCCCGGGCCGCGCGGCGGCCACGCTGGTCACCTCGGGCACGTACTCGGGAATGCGCTGCGCGTGCGCCAGCGCGGAGAGCCCGCTGACGTAGGATCCCGGCACGAGGCGGTTGGCGACGAGGAAGGGGTGGGGCGCACGTCGGCGATAGGGAGGCGCCAGCGCATACAGCCCCCGCCGCAGCCGGTGGAGCCGGCCGGTCCGGGTCCAACGTGCGAGCTGGCGCCGGACGTCGGCGGGGTCGACGGCGCCGGCCAGGAGCAGGCCGGTTTCGAACAGGGGCTCGTCGCCGACGATCTCCAGCAGTTGCTCGAATTTCATCGCGATAAAATGCCGTACGTGTCATTTTATCGCGACGGAACTTGCCCGCGCTACCCGGTCTTCAACGAGACCGGTATGCGCCAGACACGCCCGACACGCCGGCCCAGGACAGGTTGACGGACGGACGAGCGGCAGCTACCCCAGCAGCGACAGCAGGAAGCCGGCGGCCACCGCGGAGCCGATGACCCCAGCCACGTTCGGGCCCATGGCGTGCATGAGGAGGTGGTTGTTCGCGTTGGCCTCCAGGCCTACGCGGTTGACGACGCGGGCGGCCATCGGCACGGCCGAGACGCCGGCGGCGCCGATCAGGGGGTTGACCTGCCCGCCGCTCAGGCGGTGCATGGCCTTGCCCATGAGAACGCCGGTGGCGGTGCCCACCGCGAACGCCACGAGACCGATGGCGAGGATGCCGAGGGTCTCGACGCTGAGGAAGGTGTCGGCGGCGAGCCGCGAGCCGACGGTCAGACCGAGCAGGATGGTCACGATGTTGATGAGCTCGTTCTGGGCGGTCTGCGACAGCCGCTCGACCACGCCCGCCTCGCGCAGGAGGTTGCCGAACATCAGCATGCCGACCAGCGGCGACGCCGCGGGCAGCAGCAGGACGACGAGCAGCAGGACGGTGAACGGAAAGAGGATGCGCTCGGTCGTGGACACCGGCCGCAGCTCGTCCATGGCCACGGCGCGTTCCTCCTCGGTGGTCAACGCCCGCATGATCGGGGGCTGAATGATGGGCACCAGCGCCATGTACGAGTAGGCGGCCACGGCGATCGCCCCCAGCAGGTCGGGGCTCAGCCGCGAGGCGAGAAAGATTGCGGTCGGGCCGTCGGCGCCGCCGATGATGCCGATGGCGGCGGCGTCCTGGAGCGAGAAGTCGATGGCCGGCATGAGCTCGCTCATGGCCAGCGACCCGAGCAGGGTGGAGAAGATGCCGAACTGCGCCGCCGCGCCCAGCATCAGCGTCTTGGGGTTGGCGATCAGCGCGCCGAAGTCGGTCAGGGCGCCGACCCCCAGGAAGATCAGCAGCGGGAATATCCCGGTCGAGACGCCGACCGAGTAGAAGTAGCCGAGAATGCCGTCGGGGCCGCCGATGTCGGCGACGGGGATGTTGCTGAGGATGGCGCCGAACCCGATGGGAATCAGCAGCAGCGGCTCGAAGCGCCTGGCGATGCCGAGATAGATGAGGCCCCCGCCGACCCCCATCATGGCGATGGGCCCCAACCCGCCGAAATTGGCCAGGCCGGTCGTTTCCCAGAGCCTCAGCAGCAGGTCGGATTGCATGCGGCGCGTTCCAGGGGCCCGAAAGCCCGGTGTCGGTGTCTCCCTTGTCGCGCCTTGTCAGGCGGGCGCCTCGGCTGCGGCCGGCGCCCTCCGGGCGCGGTGCCACGCGGGGCTTCACCACGGCTCCTAGGCGATGTGGAGCAGGGGGTCGCCCTTCTGGACCTGGCCACCTTCCTTGACGGCAATCGAGACGATGCGGCCCGCGCGAGGGGCGCTGACGTTGGTCTCCATCTTCATCGCCTCAAGCACGAGGACGACGTCGCCGACGGCGACCGCCTGCCCCGGCTGCACCCGGACCGCGCGCACCGTCCCCGAGAGCGGCGACGGTAGCGGCTCCCCCGAAGCGGTCGGCGCGGGGGCGGCGGCGGGGGCCGGCGCGGGCGCAGGCGGGCCGGCCGGCTGAATCGAGTCGACGGCGCCCTCGGGGCTGACCTCGACGTCGTAGGCCGTCCCGTTGACGTTGACCCGGTACCGCGCCGGGCCGGCGTCGGCCGCCGCCGGGGCCGGGGCCGCGGAAGGCGCGGCCGCCGTCGACGGAGCCGGCGCCTCGTCCCAGGGCGGCGGCTCGAACGCCGACGGGTCGTTCCGGTTCTTCAGGAACTTCAGCCCGACCTGATCGAACAGCGCGTAGGTCAGGACGTCCTCCACCGGATCGTCCGCGCGCCGGAACCCTTCCTCCCTCGCCAGACGGTCGACCTCGGCGGTCAGCTTCCCCATCTCCGGGGAGATGCGATCGGCCGGCCGGCAGGTCACGGGGTCGTCCCCGTCGAGCGCCCGCTTCTGCAGGTCGGCGTCGACCGGGGCGGGGGTGCGGCCGTACTCGCCGCGCAGCACGCCCGCCGTCTGCCGGGTAATCGTCTTGTAGCGCTCGCCCGAGAGCACGTTGACGATCGACTGCGTCCCGACGATCTGGGATGTCGGCGTGACCAGCGGAATGAAGCCGAGCTCCTTGCGCACGCTCGGCATCTCCTCGAGGACCTCGTCGAACCGGTCGGTGGCGCCCTGCTCGCGAAGCTGGTTCTCCATGTTGGTCAGCATGCCGCCGGGGACCTGGGCGGTCAGGATCCTCGCGTCGATGCCGCGCAGCGAGCCCTCGAACTTCGCGTACTTCTTGCGGACGCCGCGGAAGTACGACGCGATCTCCTCGAGCAAGCCGAGGTCCATGCCCGTGTCCCGGTCGCCGCCCTCGAGGATGGCGACGACCGACTCGGTCGCCGAGTGGCCGTAGGTGTGGCTCATCGACGAGATGGCGGCGTCGGCCATGTCGGCGCCGGCCTCGACCGCCTTCACGATGGCCGCGGTGCTCATGCCGGTGGTGGCGTGGGAGTGCAGCGAGATCGGCGCCGACAGCGCTTCCTTCAGCTTCGACACCATCTCCTCGGCCACGTAGGGCTTGATGAGGCCCGCCATGTCCTTGATGCAGACCGAGTGGCAGCCCATGTCCTCGAGGCGCTTCCCGAGATCGATCCAGGTGTCCATCGTGTGGACGGGGCTGATCGTGTAGGAGATGGCGCCCTGGGCGTGCCGGTCCGTCTTCAGCACCGCCCGGACCGCGGCCTCGACGTTCCGCATGTCGTTCATCGCGTCGAAGATGCGGAAGACGTCCATGCCGTTCTGGGCGGCCTTCTCGACGAACGCGTCCACCACGTCGTCGGCGTAGTGGCGGTAGCCCAGCATGTTCTGCCCGCGCAGCAGCATCTGGGTCTTTGTGTTGGGCAGGGCCTTGCGGAACCGGCGCAGCCGCTCCCAGGGGTCCTCGCCGAGAAAGCGGATGCAGGCGTCGAACGTCGCGCCGCCCCACAGCTCGACCGACCAGAACCCGACCTTGTCGATCTTCTCGCAGATCGGCAGCATGTCGTCGATGCGGACGCGGGTCGCAAGCAGCGACTGGGCGGAATCGCGAAGGACCAGCTCGGTGATGGCCAGGGGTTTTTTCATGACTACCGCGCGTCTCTTCGATATGCGGTCACGGCGGCGGAGATGACGGCGACCAGCTCCGTCGCGCCTGCCTCGACGCCGGCTGCGGCGGGGGCGTCCGGCACCGTGGGGGGAGGGCCCACGGCGAGGGCGAGGCGGGACATGCCCTTCACGGCCAGCACCAGCAGGGTCAGCAGGACGAACACCACGCCCATGCCCGCGAGCATGAGCCGGACCCCTTCGCCGAGCACCCCCGTCAAGACGGCCGACCTCCCCCCCTGAAACGCCCTGCCGACGGCGTAAGCCCGCGCATGTTAGCACAAGACCGCCTCGGCGGAAGGCGCTCCGACGGGCCGGGCGGCGGGTCCTGACCGCTCGCCCCCCCGCGCCGGTCGGACCGCCGGGACGCCAGTCTCGAGGCGCCTCGCCGACGGCGCGTCCGGCTCCGGCGCGGGTCCGGCCCCGCCCGCCCGCGGCAACTCGCCGCCGGCCGCGGCGAGAGTAGAATGATGGCCATGTGCAAAGCGCTTCTCGTTCGGCATCGGTTGATCCGTTTCGCGGCGGCGGCGGCCGTCGCGTTCGTGGGAACGGTCGGCGCGCACGCCCAGGACGGCGCCGCCGACGGGGAATGGGGCGTGTTCGGGGCGGACGCGGGGGCCACCCGCTACTCGCCGCTCGACGAGATCGACGCCGGCAACGTCGGCGATCTGGAGGTGGCCTGGCGCTGGAGCGCCCGGGACCAGGGCACGCCGCCGCCGTCGGGCCGGACGCAGATCAGCCCCATCGTGGTCAACGGCGTCCTCTACACCACCATCGGCAACCAGCGCAGCGTGATCGCCCTCGACGCCGCCACCGGCGAGCCCGTCTGGAACTGGCACCCGGGCGACAACGAGCGCCGCTGGGGCGACATCATCGAGCCCGTGGCGCGGAGCGCGGGGCGCGGGGTGTCCTACTGGACGGACGGCGCCGGGGACGAGCGCATCTTCGTGGTGACGCCGAGCTTCCAGCTCGTGGCCCTCGACGCCGGGACGGGCGAGCGCGTGCTGGACTTCGGCACGGCCGGCGTGGTCGACATGATGGACGACCTGCGCTGGGACGAGCGGCCGGCCGCGGAGCGGGCGGGCCGGGTGGCCAACACGTCGCCGCCGGCCATTCTCGGCAACGCCCTCATCGCCTCGATCTCGCTCCACACCGGCAGCATTCCCACCCGGGCCTCCCCCAACGAGGTCTGGCCCATGAACATGCCCGGCGACGTGGTGGCCTACGACACCCGCTCGGGCCGCAGGCTCTGGCGCTTCAACACCGTCCCCAGGGAGGGGGAGTTCGGCGCCGACACCTGGCTCGCGGCGGACGAGTCGCTCTGGGACGTGCCGACCGGCACCCACGACTGGGTGCGGGAGCGCCCCGATCTTCTCGACGCCTCGTGGAAGTACACGGGCAACGTCGGGCACTGGGCGCCGGTGACCGCCGACCCCGAGCTAGGCCTGTTCTACGTGGCGACCGAGACGCCCACCAACGACTACTACGGCGGCTACCGGCCCGGCGACAACCTGTTCGGCAACTCCGTGCTCGCCCTCGACGCGGAGACCGGCGAGCGGCGGTGGCACTTCCAGCTCACCCATCACGAGCTCTGGGACTACGACATCCCCACCGCCCCCATCCTCGTGGACGTCGAGGTCGACGGCCGCCCCGTCAAGGCGCTGGTGCAGCTCTCGAAGCAGGGGTTCGCGTACGTGCTCGACCGGGAGACCGGCGAGCCGGTGTGGCCGATCGAGGAGCGGGCCGTAGGCGAGTCGGACGTTCCCGGCGAGTGGACCTCACCGACGCAGCCCTTCCCCACCAGGCCGCCCGCGTTCGATCAGCAGGGCGTCACCGAGGACGACCTGATCGACTTCACGCCGGAGCTCCGGGCCGAGGCGCTGCGGATCGTGGAGCCAATCCGGCTCGGGCCCCTCTATACCCCCCCGTCCCTGATCGAGCCGGGCGTCAATCTCGGGACCCTCGGGGCCCCCGGCGCCGGCGGTGGCGTCAACTGGCCGGGCGGCGCGGTCGACGTCGAGGCGGGCCTGCTCTTCGTGCCGTCGCAGACGCGGCCGACGCTGTTCGGGTTGACGGACGGCACCGAGGGGACCGGTGTCCGCTACCACATCTCGTTCTCGCGGGGGGTGCCGACCGTCCGCGACCTGCCGCTCCTGAAGCCGCCCTACGGCCGGATCACCGCGATCGACCTGACCGAGGGCGAGATCCTGTGGCAGATCCCGCACGGCGAGACGCCCGAGTACGTCCGGCGGCATCCGGACCTGCAGGGCGTGGACGTGCCGCGGACGGGGACCCTCACGCAGAGCTCCGGGCTGCTCGCCACGGCCACCCTGCTGTTCGCGGGCGAGGGACAACGGGGGGCGCCGGTGCTGCGGGCGTACGACAAGCGCACCGGCGACGTCGTCCACGAGATCGCGCTTCCGGGCGGGCCGACCACCGGGTTCCCGATCACCTACCGGGCCGACGGCCGGCAGTACCTCGTCGTGGCGGCCCTCGACGAGGAGCGCATTGCCGAGCTGGTCGCGTTCGCCTTGCCCCAGGAGTCTGCGCCGTAAACGGTGCAGACTCCTGGCAGGGTTGGTTGGGCGCCCAGCGGAGCCGAAGGCGACGATTGGCGGGCTAGCGGCCAGACTGCTCAAAGGGCGACGAGGGCCACATGGTTCGAGGGCCCTCGCCGCCACTTCGAGTGAGGGCGCGGAGCGACGCCCCGCGAAGGGCGGCGAAGGCCCCCCGCACCAGCCCCGCCTCAGCGACGGTCCTGGAGCCCCCGCCAGCCGCGCCGCGCGAGGAGCGCGGCAAGCACCAGCACGCCGACCAGCGGCAGCGCCGGCACGGCGCCCACCCGCATGAGATCCAGGTGGCCTTCATCCTCGATCGGGCAGCCGTGCAGGTGCCAGTCGCCGCTCCACTCGTCGGCCTCGATCGTCTCGACATGGACCTCGACCTCGCAGCCATCGATACCGTCGACCTCGAGCGTCAACGTCGGGGGCGTGCCATGCCCGCCCGATATGTCCCCGCCGAGTTCCTCCAGGTCGGGGTACGCGCCGGCCAGCGCATCCGGCACCGGCATGTGCCAATGCCCTTCGTCCACATGGTCGCCGTGCACCTCCTCGATGTGCATCTCGAGGTCCTCAGAGTCGATGATGTCCCCGTGGATGTGCCCCATCCACATTCCCTCGAGGTCTGCGAGCCCCTGCGCCGAGGCACCGTTACCCACGAGAATCACCGCCGCGAAGACCACTGCCGCCGCCGTGTTCCGCCGTCTTGTCATGCCTCTCTCCTCCCGAATCGCTCCGCCGAGGAAACCCCGCGGCGAAGCGGTCTGGCTTCCGCCCACCGGAAGACCGTCAGAACCCCACGCGGACGCCCGGATTCGTCCGACTGACGCCGAGACCGACCCGTTCGTCTCCATCCAACTCGATCTCGCGAGCCCGCCACCAGGCCGGCTCGACGCCGAAACTCCACCCCGCTATCTCACCGGGCGCCGGCACCCTCGTTCGTGAGAACCCGTTATCATCACGCGAACCATACCACACGCCGAGCGGGCGGACGGAGAGCACCGCGGCCAACGGCCCCCGCCCCCTTCCGGCGATGGACCCCGGCGCCGCCCCTCGAAGCGCCCAGCCCTACCGACGAGACGCCACACCGCCCGCGTAGGACCCGCCTCTCCTCCCGGCCGCTCGGGCTGGAACGGTGGAGACATGGACCCGAGCCCCCGCCAATCTGCGGCCGGCGACTGGCTGCCGTCAGCCTCGCGGCACCGAGGCAACCCGCGAGGCGCTGCTACCGTATCCTCTCAACAGCCATGACGTTCCCACTCGCCGGTTCGTCGCGACTTCCGGGCCTGGCGGCGACAGCGGCCCGCCGCGAGGGCATGACGCAAGGCGTTGGTCCGACCTATTCCATCCGGGAGGCCACATGAAGACCCGCAGGCTCACGGCGGCGCTGGCGTTCTGCTCGCTCTCGGTCGCCGGGTGCAGCCCGGGAACGGTGGTCAGGTGCGCGTTGACGGACCTGATGACGCCCGAGCCGGGGCCGCAGCCGGCCGACACGCGGACCGTCGCCGCGGCGGCGGAGACGGCGCCGGTCCCGGATGCCTGCGACGCGGCCGACGACCCCGCCGTCTGGGTCGACGAGGCGGACCCCGAGGCGAGCCTGATCGTCGCGACCAACAAGCTGCGCGGCCTCGTCGTCTACGGGCTGGACGGCGCGGTCGTCTCGACGAACGACGTCGGGCGCGTGAACAACGTCGACCTCCGGGACGGCGTGGACGTCGGCGGCGACGAGACGATCGTCGTCGCGGCCACCAACCGCACGACGTGGACGATAGACGTGCTCTCGCTCGACCCCGACAGCGGAGACCTCACCCCGCTGCTCGACGATCCCATCTCGCCGGACTTCGACGAGGACCCGTACGGCCTGTGCCTGTACCGTAGCCCGGCGACCGGCGACCTCTTCGTGTTCGCCAACGACCAGGGCGGCGCGGTCGAGCAGTGGCGCCTCGATCCCGGCGACGCTGGCCTGACCGGCACCCGGGTCCGGTCGTGGGCGGTCGGCAGCCAGACGGAAGGGTGCGTCGCCGACGACGCCAACGGGTGGCTGTTCATCGGTGAGGAGGAGGTCGGCATCTGGCGCTACCACGCCGAGCCTGGATTGTCGACGGCAGCGCGGGTCGCGGTCGACCGGGTCGGGGTGGAAGAGCCGGGGGGCGGACACCTGGCGTCGCACGTCGAGGGCCTGTCGATCTACGCCCCGCCGGGCGGCGGCCCCGACAACGGCTTTCTGGTGGCGTCGAGCCAGGGCAACCACACCTACGTCGTCTACGACCGCGCCCCGCCGCACGCCTACCGCGGGACGTTCCGCGTGGGCGAGGCGGCGGTGGACGGCGTCGAGGACACCGACGGCCTGCACGTCGTCTCGACCCCGCTCGGCCTGCGTTACCCGATGGGCCTGCTCGTCGTGCAGGACGGCGTCAACTTCGCCCCGGACGGCGCCGAGGCCAACCAGAACTTCAAGCTGGTCTCGTGGCGGGACGTGCTCGACGCCCTCGAGCTCACTCCTGCCGAGGGGCCATGAGCGAGAATGACGCCGAGTTCTCGCCGCCTGTTCCAGGATCGTCAGGGTTGACGTTTCTCCTCTGCGATCTGGATCAGGTTGCCGCACGTATCGTCGAATACCGCGGTGATGACGGTCCCGAGGTCTGTCGGCGGCTGTACGAATCGCACACCCTTTGCCACGAGACGTTCGTGTTCGGCTTCGATGTCGTCGACGGCGAAGGAGGTATAGGGGATACCGTCCTCCACGAGCGCCCTCTTGAACGGACGCGCCGCGGGATGGGCATCGGGCTCGAGCACCAACTGCGTCCCCTCCGGAGCCTCCTCGGATACGACGGTGATCCAGGCATGCTCTCCCAGGGGGATGTTGTGCTTCAGCTTGAAGCCGAGCGTTTCCGTGTAGAAGCGAAGTGCCTTCTGCTGGTCGTCTACCAGGACGCCGGCCAGGTGGATTCTCATCTGTCAAGTGCCCTTTCATCCGTCGAGAGCGGCCAGCGCTCCGCGATGGCCTTCAGCGGACCGCCCTCGAACCAATGGAGCTTCGACCTCCCCTCGCGCCTCGTGCGAATCAGCCCGGCGGCCTCGAGGACGTCCAGGTGTTGCGCGATCGCCTGCCGCGAGGACTCGATGCCGTGCTTCATGGTCAGGCGTGCGCAGATCTCGAAGAGCGATTGACCTGACCGATCGACGAGCTCGTCCAGGATGGCTCGCCTGGTCGGGTCAGCGATCGCGCGGTACACGTCCACTAGACCAGCCCAAGGCAAGTGCTCGCTTGCATGTCCGGGGACCATGATACGCAAGCGCGTGCTTGCATGTCAACCCTCGACCAGGTGCCGGATGGAGCGTCGCCTCGATGCTCCGTTGGCCGGCGAGAGCCGCGTCGGCGCTGCCGATGGCGACGGGAAGGTGGCCGACGGGCGGCAAGCCGCGTCGGTGGGCGGACTACCCCGTGCGGAGGGACGAACGAAGCACTCCCGGCGCTCGAACCGCCTGATCGAAAGAGGCGGCCCGGGGGGCCGGACGGACGACGGCCCCGCTCACAGCGCACCGAAACGGAGCGCCCTTTGCCATAGCCCCTTGTAGATGAACGAGATGGCTCTCTCTGCCAAAGAGCCGCACCCAACCGCGAACCGTTCGAAGCGGTGGCGATTCAGCTCGGCGGGCAATTCGAGCAGGACACCCGCATCACGCGAGGCCTTGGCCCAATCGAGGAGCAAGTCGTACTGCCGCTGTTCCTGGAGGCCTCCATACCACCGCATCCCCCGGGGCGAGATGACACAGACGACATTGGCCAGATCGCACGGGCCCACGCATCCGGAGATCGTCAGTTGCACCGACTTGTTGAGCTTCTCGCGTTTCCACTGCTGCTTGATCCAGTCGCGGGGCATCGGCCCGAACCCCTTGTCTGTCCGACCGCAGCAACAGCCTTCACACAGCACGATCTGCCCGAGAACGCCCCCCCGGGCGGTAGCCAACGGCTCGCGTCTGCCGAGCGTCTCGCGGATGCGTTGAGTCTGAGCATTCATGGGCGTGCCTGTTTGTCCGCTGGATGCGGAACCGGACCCGGTTGGCGGAGAACACCAACGCGATGGCTCTGCAAATGCACCGAGCCGCGGCCCTGCTCCTCTAGTCGCCCACTCGCCAAACCGTCACGCCCCCCTGAGCGTCGAGCGCAGCAAGCGCGCGCCCATCCGGCCGCCAGTACAGGGCGCCGACCACATCCGCCACAGGCGCAACTCCTATCGCATCGCCTTGCCCATCGCGCCCGAGTGACCACACGGCGACGCCGCCGTCCCGAGCTCCCGAGGCCAGGCGCATCCCGCGGCGAGCGAAGGCGAGCGTCGTAACGGTTTGAACATGATGGTCCAGAACGCCGGGCCGCGTGCCTTCGGGACCACGCCCATGGAAGCTCCAGACCGTCACCGCCTCCCCCCCCCCGGTGGCCAGGAGGGTACCGGTGTCGTCGAAGGCCAAGGCCGACGGCTTCGCAGGATATCCCGACATCATCGAGTCCTGCTCCGTGGAGCGGCGCCAGAAATGCACCGAGTTGTCCTGGCTGCCGCAGGCCACGATGTCCCCGTCCGGGCTCAGCGCCATCGACACCAGGGAGCCTATCCACTCCAGCTTCTGGCGCGGCTCCCCGCTGAACGCGTCGAAGAACGTCACTCGACCGTAACAGGCCGTCGCCAGCTCCTCCGGGCCGGACCACGCGATCGCGCTGACGGTACTCGGATGATCGTCGGATCGCCAGATTCTCGCCCCATCCGCACCATACGCGTGGACCTGCCGGGAGCAGGAGGCCGCCAACCGCTTTCCGTCCGGCGACCACGCCACGTTCTCCACCCAATCGCTCCCGACGTCCACCGCCACGCTGACCCGACCCTCCGTGGCACTCCAGACCAGGACGCGGCCGTCCTGACCGGCGGTAGCGAACTCCGGTCGGTTCGGGTGAATCGCCACCGCGAGCACCCCGCCCTCATGGACCCTGGGCTTCGCCCAGATGGTCGCGCCGGACCTGCCCTCGAACGCGTAGACGCCACCCGCGGCATCAGCGACCACCAGCGCCTCACCCCGCGGGGTCCACCCCCCGGCGATGGCGTAGTCGCCGACCCTCGCGGACCAGCCCGGGCGAAGCACGCCCCCCGGGCTGTCGCCACTCAAATCAGGCATGCCGCGAATCCCTGCCGCATGGACTGCTCGGGGAGGTTGCGGCCGATGAATACGAGCTGATTGCGCCGGGGCGCGTCCCCCCACGGACGATCCGGCTGTCCGTCGAAGAGCATGTGAACTCCCTGGAAGACGAAGCGACGCGATTCGCCCGCGATGCTGATGAAGCCCTTCATGCGGAAGATGTCCACCCCGTGTTCACGAAGCAGCTCGCCAAGCCACTCGTTGAGCCGGTTGGGATCGACGTCGCCGTCCGTCTCGATGGCGATCGAGCCCACCTCGTCGTCGTGCTCATGCTGTGCGACCCAGGTTCGCTCGACCTCGACGGGAACCGCTCCGTTGACGTGCGGGGCGTCGCTCTCCGCGGTGGTCGCCAGCTTGGCGCCCGGACCGTCTTCCGGCCTGCTTGTCGCTCCATTCACACTCATCAGTTGCAGATCGAACTCCTCCGCGGTGTGCTGGGCGTAGAGGCCGACCCTCACCTGCGTATCGACATCCAGGAAGAACGACTTGCGCCCCGGGGAGTCGAGCTGGAGGTTCAGGTGCTTTCCGACAGGCATCTCGTCTCCCGGGCGAATGAGATCCGCGGGTTCGGCGTACCGGCGCACACACCACTCCGCGCTCTCGCGGAGTGCGGAGTCATCCGTGCCCTGGTCGGGTACGACGACGAGAGACATCGCCGGATCGGGTCCTTCAGCCAGGCTGAGCTCGTAGCGGCCGTTGTCGAGCGAATAGACGCCAGTCCATTCGAACGGGTATTCCGGCTCGAGGAAGGTCGGACGACGCTCGAGCACCTCGTCCAGGTCGAAGGCGCCGAGGTTGAGCACCGTATCGACGGAGACGTCCGCCTTCTCGCTGCGGATGACCCGCGCCATTCGGTTCATGTCCCGGAGCCGGGCCTCGAGCCCGTCGAGCGCGTCGTCGTCGACGAGGTCCGTCTTGTTGAGAACCAGGACGTCCGCGAACGCGATCTGTTCCGTGCTCTCGTCGCTTCGGCCGAGCTGCTGCTCGATGTGGGCCGCGTCGACGAGCGTGACGATCCCGTCCAGCGCGAACTCCGCCCGAATCTCGTCGTCCATGAAGAAGGTCTGGGCGACGGGACCGGGATCGGCGAGCCCCGTGGTCTCCACCAGCACGTAGTCGAACTTGTCCCGGCGCTTCATGAGGTTGCCGAGCACGCGAATCAGGTCTCCGCGCACCGTGCAGCAGATGCAGCCGTTCGACATCTCGAAGATCTCCTCGTCAGCGTCGATGACGAGCGCCTGGTCGATGCCGACCTCCCCGAATTCGTTCTCGATCACGGCGATGCGCTTGCCGTGCTCCTCCTTCAGGATCCGGTTCAGCAGGGTCGTCTTGCCGGAGCCGAGGAAGCCGGTGAGAATCGTGACAGGTATGTTTCGAGACGTGTCCATCTATTCCTCCTTGAGCAGCGGTGCGAGCACCGGAATCTCCACGTCGAATCCCCACGCCGTGCAGACCTGGGCCAGGTCCCCGGCGTCGACCGCGTCCATGGGTTTGTGCAGCTTGCACTGAAGCTGTGGCGCATCGGGCCGAAGCACGCCAATCGCGGTCTCGACGGGGGCACAGCCTTCTTCGAGACAAGCCAGCTCGGTGACCGTGACCGTCATGTCATCCGAAAGCCCCAACGCTTCGCGCAGCGCCTTCTTGATACGTCGAGCCTGTTCGAGGTTCGGGTGGCGGCGTGGTGATGTGCTGATCAACATGCGCTCTGTTCTCCCTCCCGACGGCGAGACCGGCCCGAACGAGCCACGGTTCCGACAGCCCTTCCGCCGTGGACCCGTCGAAGAGCACCCGCCGGTCTCGCAGCAGGACGACACGCGTTGCCTCGGACGGCACCGAGTGGAGGCAGTGGGTGGCCCAGACGCACGTGGCGCCCGTCCGACGAACGGCCTCTGCGACGAGCGTGCGCAACTCGAGGGCCGCGACGGGATCGAGCCCGGCCGTGGGCTCGTCGAGGAGGAGCAACGCGGGATCGAGCACCAGGAGACCGGCCACCGCGACCCGGCGCTGCTCCCCGAAGCTGAGCTGATGGCACGGACGCTCCAGCAGATGGTCTATGCGCAAGGCCATCGCCATCTCGCGCGACCGACGCCGCGCCTCGCCCGGCTCGACGCCACGACGAAGCAGGCCCCAGGCGATGTCCTCGGCGACGGTGCTTGCGATGAAGTGGTGTTCCGGGTTCTGGCCGAGAAGCGCCACGCGTCCGTGGAGCCGGGCGCGGAGCGTCGCATCGGGCGACACGTGGTTTCCGAGGCGGGTCATGGTCCCTTCCGTGGGTCCGTCGAGCCCCGCGAGCAGCCGCAACAGGCTCGTCTTGCCGGCTCCACTTGAACCACACACGAGCAGCCACTCCGCTCTTGCCAAGCGGATTTCGAGCTGCTCGAGCACCAACTGCCCACCGCGTTCGACGTCGACGGCATCGAGGTGGACGCCGCCATGAGCCCGAACTTCTTCGCCGGAGGCGCCACGCAACAGCGCGTTCTCCTCGGCGCGTTCGAGGCGTACGAAGGCATGCAGGGCACCTTCGCCGAGCAGCGGTCCCCAGGCGGCCAGGGGCAAACGCGGCGACCCCAGCCGAAGGCGGGCCGCGTCACGCCGCTGGACCCACTCGCGCTGGGTGAGCACGCCGTGCATGAGCGCGTGGTCGAGGCTGGCCACGACGCCCTCGGGAATCCGAAGCCGAAGCAGGAGTCGTCGCAGCGACGTCCAGTCGACCTGCGTGCCGAGCCAGAGAATCCAGATGGCGCCGCACAAGATCCTGACGCTCGTTTGGACGACGACGTCCGCGTTGGAATCCAGGACGGCCCCACCAAGCAGGGCGAGCGCCACGAGGGCCAACGTCCACGCGAGGACCGGCTTGATCCTCCGGCGCCCACGGGCCTGTGCGAACAGCAGCAGTAGCGCGCCGATCCCCGAGCCGATCAGGGACAAGGTCGCGCTGCGTGCACCCGCGTTGAAGATCAGCACGCAGGCGGTCAGCGCGATACCGAACGTCGCAACCCGCAGCGGTTGGCGGCGCTCGAAGAACAGGCTGTGCTCAGCGTGGAGGTGCATCGCGCCCTCCTGCGAGCACTCGTTCCCAACTGCGCCCCGCGACGAATCCCAATCCGAAGAGTATGAGGATCGACATCGCAAGCCCGAGCTCCCCCTGGCTCAGGTCGAGGATGCTCTCTGCGGGCGGTCGCCCCGCCCCCTCGGCGGTCGCACCGAATACGGTTCCGTCGATGCCCTCATAAGCACATCCGGACAGGCCGGTCGTGAGCAACAGAAGCATGGCGGACGACGCAAGGGGCGCGGACACGGTGCCAAGCTTCCTCAGCGAGCTCGGCAAAAGGTCCGGCCGACGCGTGGCCAACAGCCGTACGATGCCCACGGAGGCGACGGCTTCGAGAACCGCCAGGGGAATCTGGACAGGGGCGAACCCGAGCAGCACCACACTGAAGGTTGTAGCGGGCGCCGTCACGTCCGACAACGCAGCGGCGAGCACCATCGCGTCCGCCACGTATACGCTCAGGCCGCCGACGCCGCACGCGAGAGCGAGAGCGAGGGCCCCGTCCACACCGAGCCGCCGGAGCAATGCCCAGAGCCCGGCGGCCGCCAGAGGCCCCAGCAGTCCGAGCGTCAGGGTGTTGACCCCCAGCGTCGTGAGCCCGCCGTGAGCGAAGAACACCGCCTGCAGCAAGAGCACGAAGAACGTGGGCCACACGATACGGCGGACCCCGACGACCAGGCCGAGCACCGGCGTGAGACAGATGTGGCTGGTGGCGCCCACCACGGGGACCGGCAGCGGCAGCAGCGTGCCGGCGAAGAGCAGGCTCGTGGCCCCCGCCATGACGATCGAGGACGACGGCGTGCTGCGTCGTGCCCGTTGCTCGCGACGAAGGCTCCAATAGACGGTGGGTGCGGCCACGGCACTCCACGCAACGGCCTGGCCGAGCGGCAGCACGCCTTCCGCCAGATGCATCAGCGCCCTCCCCGGCGTGAAAATCGAGACAAGAACAGGAGGGGGGCGAGCAGGCCGTGGACAGGGCAGCCGTCGACGCGACGATCCCCGACTGAATTCACCACACTCGGGCGACCGTCACGAGGCATTGCCACACGCATCACAGGTTCCGAGCAGCACCACCTCGTGTCCCGTCATCTTGAAACCGTCCGGAACCAGGGATTCGAGGCCCTCGACGCAACCGAAGAGGTCGAACGCGTGGTTGCAAATCGAGCAAAGGAAATGATGGTGATGCTCGCGGTCCTTGGGCTCGTACCGAACGCCGCCGCCCAACACCTCGACCGCCTCCAGCGTGCCTTCCTCGACACCCCGTTGGAGGGCGCGGTACACAGTGGCGATGCCGACACCCGTTCCGCTCACGCGCCCCCACAGCTCCCTGGCGGACAGGGGGCCGTCCGCCGCGCGAAGAACCTGCAAGACGGTCAACTGCTGTTTCGCTCTCTGCATGGAGAAATGATATTCGATTATCAGTTCTTGTCAAGACCTGTTTCGGCACGGGCCCTCGCCCCTCGTCGATGGCAACGGACACTCCCTCTTCGCTGGGTTGTTGTGAGCGCGAGCCGGACGGAGCGGGCGCCCCGGACGGAGCGGGCGCCCCGGACGGTGAAAAGGCCAACCAGAACTTCAAGCGGGTTTTGTGGCGGGACGAGCTCGGCGCGCTCGACCTCGCCCCTTCACGCTCGTCTCCCTTCCAGTAGCGCCCGCTCGAGCAGGTCGGCGACGGCGAGCAGGTTAGCGCCACGCCGCAGGTAGTCCTCGTCCAATCCGCGCTGCTGCACGGCGACGATCCCGAGCACGTCGCGCCACTGGCGGTCCGAGACCTCCCCGCCGAGACGGTACCAGCGCAGCTTCTGCAACAGGATGTCCTCGGGCGTATAGACGTACAGGAAACGCTCGGGGTCCGTCGCGACCTGCAACCGCACCCGGCGGCTCAACGCCTGTTCGTCGAGCGGGGAGCCGCCGAGCACGAACAGGTCCACCTTCGTGGAGGTGGCCCGATGAAACACGTTCACGCTCGACCGCCGGCGCACGGCCCGACGCAGCGCCTCGGCATCGGCATGGAAGTCGTCGCCGAGCGCCGCCACCAACGGCTCGACGTCGGCCGCACTGATGGCGACCACGAGGTCCACGTCGAGGGTCGAGCGAGGCTCGCCGCTCACGGAGCTTGCCAGGGACCCACCGACGACGTAGGGCAGACCGCACCGGTCGAGGACGCGCGCCACCGACAGCGCCACGTGCAGCGGCTCGAAGTCGATGCTCACGGCTCGAACAGAACCGCCGCGTCCGGGTACAGCTCGACCGTGCGCTCGCGACCGAGCTTGATCGCGGCGAGCCGGAGGAAGCACTCGCGTTCCGACGCTTGCGGATGGCGATGTCGGACGCCGGCCAGGGCCAGCGCCCGGGCCTGCCGCGAGAGGGCATCGGCAGCCAGCAACCGGTCGAGCGGCGACATCCCCCGCCACGCCTCGATCTGGAGACGTTCGATCTCCCGCGACGTATCCGCGCTCAACACGCCGCGCTCGACAGCATCCGGCCGCGGGTCGCTGACCACGCGGTAATTGTAGCGCGGAGGCCCGACACACCGCCCGGGTCGGACCCGTCTCTCCTCCCCGTCGCTAGAGGCGCGGTCGACGACCTGCATCGAGCCGGCGTCGACTTCATCAAGGTCGGCGACACCGTGCCGGCGGATGCGTACCGCGCACTGGCCGATCGCGCGCGCCGACGCGGCTTGCCGGTCGTCGGCCACCTTCCCGTCGCCATCGCCGCCGTCGACGCAGCTCTCGCCGGCCAACGGAGCATCGAGCACTTCGGCAGCGCCCGCTTTCACGGGTTGCTGCTGGCGGCGGCGTCCGAGGAAGGCCCGCTCACCCGCCGCGTCCGGGCGCTCCTCGAGGCGGCTCGCCAAGGTGACGCGACGGCCGACGCTCGCCTCTTTCGTGCCGATCTCACGGCGCCGCTGGCGGATTCGTTCAGCCCGCAGAAAGCGGCAGCGTTGTTCCGCACCTTCGCCGACCACGCCACCGCCCAAGTGCCGACGCTCGTCGCGTTGCGGAGCGTCTGGGACGCCCAGGCCGACGGCATGACCGGGCAGGACCGGCGGGCGGCCGACCGCGTGTGGGACCGCTACCGGGAGATGGTGCGGCTCCTGCGCGACGCCGGCGTGCCGATTCTCGCCGGCACCGATCAGGCGCCGAACGGGGCGCCGCTCCATCGCGAGCTCGAGCTGCTGGTCGAGGCCGGGCTCTCGCCGGCGGAGGCGATCGCGGCCGCGACCAGCCGGGCGACCGCCTTCCTGGGGCTGATCGACGAGGTCCGCACCATCGAGACCGGCAAGCGGGCCGACCTGGTGCTGCTCGACGGCGATCCGCTCGCCGACATCACGAACACGCGTCGCATTGCCGCCGTTGTCGTCGGCGGGGTGCTCCTGAACCACGCTGACCTTCAGAGGCTCGTCGCCGGGCCAGTCTCCCCGCCACTCGACGAACCCTCTACGCCCGGTCCGCCAGGGTTGGCAGAGAGTGACCGACCATCGCGGCAATCTCCCGAGCGACGAAGGGGCTGCCTTTAGAGGCCCTTGTGTCACAAATCCGGACTCCCGAGCGTTTCTCCAGGCATGAGCAAGTCGCCTGAAGCGGTCGGCACGATTCGTGAGGCCGGGCTGGCCGCCCCGCCGTTCGACTTCGAGGACCTGTTTCGGGCGCAGTACGCACGCGTCACCGGCGTCATCTCGCGGATCGTTCGAGATCCGGCGCGCGCCGAGGAGCTGGCGGCCGACGCGTTCCTCAGGTTGTGGCGCACGCCCGGGGCGCACGGAGCCGGCGCTTCCGCCTGGGTGCCGCGCACGGCTCTGCGACTGGGGATCGACGAGCTGCGCCGTGTCGATATCGCAGGAGCACGTGGTCGGCCTGTCGGCGCGGGATGGCGTCGTGCTCTGGGCCCATCCGTTCTCGTCGCCGTACACTCATGCGATCACGCCGATCGCGCACGCCGGGAGAATCGTCGTCGGCGCCCAGAACATGGGAATTCGAGCTCTGCGGCCGCGCCGGCGGCGGGCCGAATGGGTCGTCGACACCGAATGGCGGAACGATGACGTCTCGCCCGGGATGACCAATCCCGTCGTGATCGCCGACACCCTGTTCGGGCTGTCCGAGCGCAGGCGGGGGCAGTTCTTCGCCCTCGATGCGAAACCGGGGCGACGCTGTGGCTGGGGCCTCCGCGTCAGGCCGAGAACACCGCCGTCGTCAAGACGGAACGACTCCTGTTCCTGCTCGACGACAACGCCGAGCTGATCGTGGCGCGGGCCGACCGCGCCGGCTTCGAGCCGGTCGCACGCCATGTCGTCGCCGACAGCCCGACGTGGGCCCAACCGGCCATCTCCGGCGACCGCATCTTCGTCAAGGACGTCGACACGCTGACCCTGTGGACGTTGACGCCACCCCCCTCGCTGACTCTCCGGAAACGACCCGGTCGACGGTATCGGTTGCGCGCGCCGCACCCGAGGATTCAACCGGCCTGTTGGCGCCGGTTGATGTGCTCCAAGGCTGCCATCGCAAGGAATCCCGAACGGGTGGTTCCGGCGAACCTGGCAGCCTCGTCGATGCGTTCCAGCGTGCGGCGCGCCATGGAGATGTTCAGTCGGACCGTCTCGCGGAGCGCCTCCAGCTCGGCAAGGTTGACCTTGACGGCACCGATCATCTGACCGGGGCCGAGCGGCGGTACCGTGCTGTTCGGCTCCGGCACGGGCTTGCCATCCTCGACCATCACCTCCAGGTGGCCGAGGATGGCCTCTCCGGCGTTGGCGAGCGCTTGCTCCAGGGTGTCACCAGCCGACACGCAGCCCGGCAGTTCCGGCACCGTGACGCCATAGTCGGTACGATCGGTTTCGGTGTGTAGTACGACAAGAAACTGCATCCTACCGATCCCTCCACTCCCAGCCTGCCTGGCGGAAGATGTCTCGCAGCGTGCCAAGCATGATGTCTCGACGCGGGTGTGGCACGGTCACGACGCGGGACCTGGTCGGGTGGGTGAAGTGATGGTGACTGCCCTTGACCCGCCGGAGCACCCAGCCGGCTCGCCGGAGCCGTTTGATGACTGTCGCACTGTTTATGTGTAAATAATACACATCGCGTGCACATGTCAACCAGGATGGCGGCAGAGCCACCTGGTGACCTGCTCGACCGCGATCCGCTCGCCGACATCACGAACACCCGCCGCATTGCCGCCGTCGTCGGCGGGGTGCTCCTGGACCGCGCGAGCTTCAGAGGGTCGGCCAAAGCGGGTCCTCGAATGTGGGTAGCTTTCGCTCCATCAAGTAGTATCCCTGCCTTCCCAGTTCAGGCGCCGTTCTTGGCGCGTCAGTCGCTCAATCCCGCTACGGCAAGCCAAACACGAACAGGTTGTTCCCCGCGCTCGGGCGCAGCTCCGGGGTCAGGCCCGACCTCCGCGCGCCCGTGCTGGCCACGACGTACTGGCGGCCGTCGACCGCGTAGGTGATCGGAAAGCCGCTGACCGCCGACCCCAGGTTGATCTCCCACAGCACCTCGCCCGTTTCGTGGTCGAACGCCCGGAAGCGGCCGTTCCCGTCGCCGCCGAAGACGAGCCCGCCGCCGGTGGCGACGAGGGCGTAGGTGGAGGCCCGCTGCTCGTGCAGCCACGTGGTCGCGCCGGTCGAGGCGTCGATGGCCCACACGCTGCCGAGGTCGTCGGTCCCCGGCGCGAGCTGGAAGCGGGCGGCGAGGCGGTAGATGGCGAGCCCGCCGTCCATCGTCGAGAGCACCCGCGCGCAGGTGTTCTGCATCGGGAAGTACATGGTGTTGGTCAGCGGGCTGTAGGCGCCGGCCGGCCAGTTCTTGCCGCCGCCCCAGGAGGGGCACGACAGCACCTCCTGGCCGAGATCGGTGAAGACGAGCTCCGAGTTCTCGGTGACCGCGCCGGTGGCGCCGTCGATGTCGCTGATCACGTTCTGCGCGATGGTCGGCGTGGCCCACAGGAACTCGCCGGTCTCGCGGTCGAGGGTGTACACCACGCCGGTCTTGCCGGGAATGCCGGTCATGACCCGGCGCTCCTCGCCGGGGCGGAGCCGCGGGTTGATCCAGGCGACCGCGTCGGGGTCCGGCGCGACCGCGGTGTCGACGAGGAGGCGCTCGTAGGGGTGGTCGAGGTCCCAGTGGTCGTTCAGGTGCTGGTAGTACCAGCGGATGGCCCCCGTCTCGCCGTCGAGGGCGAGGGTCGAGTTGTGGTAGAGGTGGCGGTTGTCGACGCCGCCGAGCATGAACTTCGGGGCCGGCGACGTCACGGAGGTGCCGACGTACACGAGGTCGAGCTGGGGGTCGTAGCTCGGCACCATCCACGAGCCGACGTGCATGCGCTCGTCGTAGGGCACGCCGCCCCAGGTCTCGTCGCCCGGCTCGCCCGGCGCGGGCACGAGGCCCGTCCGCCAGAGCTCCTCGCCGGTGGCGGCGTCGTGGGCGACGATGACGCACGAGACGGGCCCCGCCCGCGGGCGGCAGCTCCGCCCCGAGTAGATCCGGCCCCCGCCGACGATGGGGCCCGAGGAGTGCCGCGCGGGATGCACCTGGTAGTCGAAGATCTGCGTCTCCCAGACCAGATCGCCGCTCTCGGCATCGAGGGCGTAGACGTAGTCGTCGTTGCCGGTGTCGAGGATGAGGTTGCCGTAGATGGCGACGTTCCGGTTGTTGTCGGTCAGGCCGCCCATGATCTCGGGAACGTCCTCCGGGATGTCGCGCCGGTACTCCCAGAGCAGGTCGCCGGTCACCGCGTCGATGGCCTGCAGGTGGTCCCTCGGGTTCGGCATGTAGAGGACGCCGCCATAGGCCAGCGGGGTCCCCTCCTGGGCGCCCTCGGCGAGGGCCCGGGTCCACACCAGTTGCAGGTCGCCGACGTTGTCGCGGTTCACCTGGTCGAGCGGGCTGTAGCCCCAGCCGTTCTGCGTGCGGCGCCACATGAGCCAGTCGCCGGGCGCGGGATCCTCGAGCATGGCGTCGGTGACGGGCACGAAGTCGAGATCCTCGCCGGACTGCGCCGTCACCGCGAGCGGCGCGAGCAGCACGACGGCAAGCATCGAAAGAGAGAATCCAAGACGCTGTCGCAACATCGCACGCTCCTCGGGAAGTATGGTCCGCTTCAATAGCGGACGATCCCGCTCCAGAACATCGACTCGCCCCGCGTGTCGACGGGAAGAGTGGACCTGAACGCCAGACGGCCGTCCGCCTCGATGTCGTACAGCGTCAGCGCGGCCGGCACGGTCTGGAGGCGACCGTCGGCGCGGACCTGCCCCGGCTCCGGGCTCGAGGCGACCATCGACCGGCCGTCCGGCTGGAACGCCATGTTTCTCACGGCGATGCTGCGGGTGTCGATGGTCTGCACCAAGGTCGGCTCGCCGGTGGCGGCATCGACGGAGAACACCGAGATGGTGTTCTCGGTGCCGTTCGACACCGTCTCGCCCCGGAAGACCTCCGTGCCGCGACCCCGGTTCGCCACGTAGAGGGTGCGGCCGTTGGTCGGGTGCATGCGGATGGACGACGTCGTCTGCCCGCCGCGATAGGCCTCCGGGGCGGCCAGCGTCGTGCTGACGAACACCGGCTCCTCCGACAGCGTGTCGTCGGCGCCGATGGCGTAGGTGTGCAGCAGGTTCTGGGTCTCCAGATCGACGTAGACCCAGCGGCCCGACGGGTGGAAGTCGGCGTGCCGCGCGCGGTACGCGAGCCCCCCGTTCGGCGCGACCGACTGCTTGTTGGTCAACTGGCCGTTCTCGAAGCCGTACAGGAAGAGGCCGCCCGGGTCCTCGGTGTGGACGCCGGGGTCGGGCTCGTTGCCGCGCGCCGGCAGCAGGACCGCGCGGTTCGACGGCATGACGTACACCGCGTGCGCATAGTAGCCCGCGTCGAGGCTGGCCCGCTGCTCGACCATGTCGCCGATGGCCCCGTCGGCGTCGAGCCGGTGCACCGAGAGGGAGCTCGGGAAGCTGTAGGCCGACAGCACGTACTCGCCGCGCTGGTCGACGGTGATGAAGATGGGCCGGTGCGGCAGCTCCACCGCTCCGCCGTGCGGCTGGAGATCGCCCGACGAATCGACCCGGAACGCATTCAGATAATGATGCCGCACGCGGGCCGTCGACGTGCGCTGGTCGCTGCTGGCGATGTAGAAGTAGCGGCCCGACGGATGCTGCCACCCCTCCTGCACTTGCGCGGGCAGAATCACAGGGCGCGGTTCCCGTACGAGGGAATCGCCGTCGCGGCGAATCCGGTAGAGCCGGGCGCCCAGGCTTGCATAGACGGCGCCGCGCGGCGGCGGCTGTGACTGCGCGGCGGCGGTGCCGAGCGGACCCGCGGCGGCGGTGCCGAGCGGACCCGCGGCGGCGGTGCCGAGCGGACCCGCGGCGGCCCAGCCCGCCGTTCCCGCGACCAACGTGTTGAACCGGCGTCGACTGACCATGTGGTCACCTCCCGCGCCTCCCGCGAGGCGCCCCTCAGAAGCGGAACGTGTACTGGAGCTTGGTGGCGAGCCTCGAGTCCTGCCTCCGAAACTCACGGTAGCCCCGCTCGAGGTCGTGCACCCAGCCCTGACCGAATACGAAGAAGAGGTCGTTTCCCGGCTCGATGGTCCAGTGCACGCGGCTCTGGAGGCCGAGATTCCCCGATCGGTTGTCGAACTGTATCAGGTTGGAGAACGTGAGGAAGGGCGAGACCGCGTAGTTCACTTCCGAGCTGTAGATGCGGGCCACGAAGTCGCCTTCCGGCAGGCTGGCGAACGTCTGGTCGGCGTTGAAGCTGACCAGGAAGTTGGGCGGGAGCTTGTAGCTGATGCCCGTCCGGAGCGTCTGCGCGGTGCCCGACCAGTAGTTGCCGAACGTCAGGCCGACGCTGCCCTGCAGCCGCCGCTTCTGCGCCGAGGTGAAGAAGATGCGCATGGGCATGAAGCGGTACTCGCCCACGGGAAGCACGACGCCGGGAGAGATCTCGAAGGGCTCGAACAGGCGCTCGTATCTCGGGTTCAGGTCGAAAAGGCTGTGCAGCGAGTCGCCCGAGTTGAAATGCCAGTCGACCAGCGTCGCATAGATGTCCCAGCTCTCGACCTGTCCGTTGTCGAGCCGGGTGAAGCGCGTGTAGAAGACGTCGTGGAACATCTGCTGAATGCCGGTCGACGGATTCGGGCGCGGGTTGAAGCTGCCCGCGACGCGGAGCATCCGCACGTTGCTGCGCTGAACGAAGCCGATCGCCGGGTCGAAGTTGTCCTGAATCTCCCGCCAGAGAATCTGGGCCTCGTACCTGTCGTTGGGATAGTGCGCCCCGAAGCCGAAGGACGCGTTCCTGTCGGCGATGCCCTCGTTGTCGCTCCGGAGGCCGAAGGCGTTGAAGACCAGGTTCTGACCGCGGCCCAGGAAATCGGACGTGGCCAGCCGCAGGTCCACGCCCACGGTGCTGCTCGAGAGCGCGGAAGCGGGATCACCGTTCGTGAGAATGGCGCCAACGTACGACTGCTCCAGGAAGTTCCGCTTCAGGCGCCCGACCAGCAGGTTGCCGGCATCGGCGTCCGGCACGCCGCGGGTGCGCACGTCGAGCATGCCGACCTCGGTCCTGCCGACCCTACCGGTCAGCTTGGCGCCGTAGTCGATGGGCACCTCCTGCCCGCCGAGCAGGCCGATTCTTCGGCTGAAGAACGGAAAGACCTCGGCGCCGGTGCCCGGAATGCCGCCCGGCGGATCGATGCCGGTCGTGGCGAAGTTGAAGACGCCGGCGTCCTGCAGGAAGAACGTCCGCTTCTCGGGAAAGAAGATGGAGAAGCGCGTGAGATTGATCTGCCGCGCATCCACCTCCGTCTCGCCGAAGTCGGTGTTCGCGGTGAACGACAGCTTGAGGCTCGGGGTGATGTTGTAGAACAGGTCCACGCCCGGCTTTCCGGCAACGGTGTCGCCGCCGGTGTCCGGGCGCGGCCATAGCCGCGCCATGAAGGGGCGGACGTCGAGCCCGGTACCCTGCTGCAGGCCTTCGAGGTTCGTGATCTGCCCCGCCTCGGAGATCTGGAAGAACTCCGTCTGGAAGCGCGCCCCCGTCCAGCGGTTCTCCTCCAGCTTGCGCTGAATCGTCCGGCTGATGTTGAAGCCCCAAACGGTCTCGCCGGCCGGGAAGCTCAGGGTCTTGAAGGGGATGGCGAACTCCGCGCTCCACCCCGCGCCGGTTCGCGCCGTCCGCACGATCCAGATGCCGTCCCAGTCGTCGTTCGTCTCGCCGTTCGCGAACACCAGGCCGTCGACCATGGCGCCGGCCGGATTGGTCGCGAAGTGGAAGGCGTTGCTCTGGTCGCGGAACGTGTCGAGCACGATGGCGAGGCGGTCGTCGGCGTTCAGGCTCGCGTCGCGCGCCATCTGCGACGCCAGCACGCGGTCGGGCTCGGCGTCGTGGCACAGGACGCCGATGTAGAGGTTGTCCTCGTCGTAGAGCAGCCTGACCTCTGTCCGCTCGGTGGGCGCCGCGCCGGCCACGGGGATTCTCTGGACCAGGTCGCCGATGGTCGGCACCTGCCGCCATGCCGCCTCGTCGAGCGACCCGTCGATGACGATGTCCGAGGTGATCGCCGTCACGACGGCCGATCTGGCCGGGTCCGTCGGGGTGGTCTGTTGCGAAGCGACGCTCGGAGCAAGCCCGACGATACAGTGGCAGCCGCAGGTCAGCGCCAAGCTCCGGAGCGTCGAACACCGCGGAGCCGCGAGGCTTGCCAGGAGTCTTGGCATCGGCTGTCCGGCGAGCCCGTGGTGAACTCCCCGAGTGGCCGGAAGCGGTGGGGCGCCGACGGCTTCCGGGCCGGGTCGGAGGCGCCTCACCGCGCGTCTCCCGCCCGCCCGCCAATCGGCGCCTCGGCTCCGCTGAGCGCCCAACCGACCCCGCGGGAGTCCGCGCCGCTCTCCGGCGCGGACTCCCGACACCTCAGTCCGCGGACGGCGGGAGCGCGAACACGTACAGGGCGCTGCCGGCCCGCCGGAAGCGGTCGACCGCGTCGGGCTCGGCGTCCGGCGTAATCTGCACGCTGCCCGGGCGCTGGCTGCCGATGACGGCGACGTACTGCCGGCCGTCGGGCCCGAGGTAGGTGATGGGCGAGTTCCGGAAGTTGGTCCCTGTCCGGAACGTCCAGAGGATGTCCCCGGTCCGGGCGTCGAACGCCCGCACCACGCCCTCGTTGGGGCCGCCCTGGAAGAGCAGGTCCCCGCCGGTGGCCATGACCGGCGCGTTGTTGGCGGTCGTGAACTGGACCCGCCAGACCGTCTCGCCCGCCACCGGATCGTTGGCCTGCAGCTCGTTGACGACCTCGGCGTTGGGCGGCTCCGGGGCGCGGCCGCCGCGCTCGCGGAGCGTGTAGTCGTTTCCGGGCACGTACTCGCCCTCGACCATTCTCAGGCGGTCGCAACTGTTCGAGGTCGGGGTGTACACGAGTCCGGTGCGGGGGGAGAACGCGTCGTTCTGCCAGTTCCGGGCGGCGATGCCGGGACACCAGCCGATGGCGACGTTCTCGGCGTCGGGCAGGTACCGCTGCCGGTCCTCGACGTCGGTGAACATCATCTTCGTCATGTCGTAGCGCGGACGCCCGGTCTCCATGTTGATGCCGTCGAAGATGTCGTTGTAGACGAACATCCACGGCTCGAGGAGCATCTCGCCCGTTGCGCGGTCGAACACGTAGAAGTAGCCGTTCCTCGCCGGGCGGACCAGCGCCTTGCGCACCTCGCCGTCGATCTCGAGGTCGACGAGGAGGTTCACGTTGGGCTCGTCGAGGTCCCACTGGTCCTGGGGGGTCATGTTGTAGGCCCAGATCAGGTCGCCGGTGTCGGCGTCGCGGGCCAGAATCGACGCGCAGTAGTTGTTGCGGTAGCCGGTCAGGCCCCCGTCCTCGTCGAGCTCGACCACGCCCCACTCCCGGCGGTAGTCCGGGTTCCAGGGAGCGCAGTTGCTCGTGCCGTAGTAGAAGAGATTGAGCTCGGCGTCGTAGGTGAACCAGCCCCAGACGGCGCCGCCGCCGCGCCGCCACGAGTCGCCGGACCAGGTGTCGAGGGCCGGGTTGTCGATCCGGTCGTCCGGATAGAAGGGGGCGAAGCGAGACCCGATGCCCACCTCGTTGTTCGGCCCCATGCTGTAGTACCGCCACCGGAGCCGGCCGTCGTCGAGGTTGTAGGCGGTGACGTGGCCGCGGACGCCGCGCTCGCCGCCGGCCACGCCCACGATGACCTTGTCGCCGACCACGAGCGGCATGCCGGGGACCGTCTCCCCCATCTCGACGCTCGCGTTATCGGCCTGCCAGAGCTGCTCTCCGGTCTCCGCGTCGAGCCCGAACACCTGGCCGTCGAGGGTGGAGAAGAAGATCCGGCCGTCGTCGTAGCCCAGGCCGCGGGTCTGCGCGCCGCAGCAGGCGCTCCTCCGCGTCAGCTCCGCGTCGGGAATCTCGGGGCGGAACTCCCACTTGATGAAGCCGTCCCGGGCGAGGTCGAGCGCGTAGACGTAGTTCGGCTCGGGGGTGACGATGTACATCGTGTCGCCGATCACGAGCGGCGACGCTTCGTACGAGTCGTGGACGCCGAGCTGCATCGTCCACGCCATGGTGAGCTGTTCGACGTTGTCGGCGTTGATCTGATCGAGCGGGCTGTAGTTCCATCCCGCGTAGTTGGCGTTCGGCATCACCCACTGCGCCGGGTCGCCCGCCGCGCCCTCCTGGGCGGCCGCGGCCGCCGGTACGGCGAGAACGCACAGCAGCGACAGGAGCGGAATCGACATCCAGCCGCTCCGGTTGGTAGACAGACTCATCGTGCACTCCTTGGCTCGGGGCACGCGCCCCAGGTTCCGCGCCGTCGCGCGCCGGCGCCCACCGGCAACTCCCTGCTCACCGGAACTCCACCGCGCGGTTGACCGCCCACCGTCGCCTTCGGGTGGGCGCCCAACCAACCACCGAGGAGTCCGCGCCGTTCTCCGCGGCGCGAACTCCCGCAGCGGGTGACTCCTAGAACGGGTAACCCGGAAGCCTCGGCGACCGGGGCTGCCACTCCGGCAACGGCGCCCATCCGTCGCGGTTCGGCATCTCGACCTTCGGCAGGCTCTCCGCGTCGAGCACCAGGTCCTCCGCGATGACATCGTTCCTGTACAGCAGGAACGCCGTCAGCGCGTACACCTGGTCCGCGGTCAGCGAACCCTCCTGGTAGAGCGGCATGCCGCGGTTGATGTAGTCCCAGACCGTCGTCGCGTACGGCGAGCGGTACGGCAGTATGCGGCCCGCGGCCCACGGGTCGACGTCCGACCCCGGTTCGGTCTTCACGAGCCGGGGGGCGCGCCGGGGAGCCCGGCCGCCTTCCAGCTCCCTTCCGTGGCATCCCGCGCAACGTATCCGATAGAGACGCTCCCCGTCCGCGGCGGTGCCGCTCCCCGGCGGGAGCTCCTCGCCGGCGGGACCGACGGAGATGTCCCAGGCACGGAGCTCGTCCGGCGTGGGGGTCCGCCCCACGCCGTAGGTGGGCCCCTGCGCCAGCGCGGCGCCGCCCATCAGCACCGCCAGCGCGAGGACCCTAAGCGCGCCCATTGCTGACGCTCCCGTCGCCGGCGACCCGCCACGGCTGGATCGTGTTGTCGAGGCCCGGCACGCCGGCGGACGGATCGCCCGGCCGGCCGAAGTGCTCGGCGACCTGCGCCTGCAACGGCTGCACCTGGCCCACTTCGTCCGTGCAGCGCGACATGAGCACGGTCTCCTGGCCGTCCCAGTTCCACTGGTGGCGGAACCGGGTGTGCGCCATGCGGTGCGCCGTCCCCTGAATCTCGGCCTCGCTCCAGCTCTGGCCGCCGTCGGTGGACACGTCCACCCGGCTGACGGCGCCCCCGCCGGACCAGGCGAGGCCGGAGACCTCGTAGAATCCGTGGCCGGGCAGCCGCTGGCCCCCGGAAGGGTGCGTAATGACCGACTTGGGGCCGACCTGGTAGCCCAACGCGGCTCGCGTCGCGTTCCGGCTGAGGTGTCCGTAGTCGTTGTAGTTCAGGTAGTACTCTTCCGTGACCTTGATCCGCCTGAGGTACTTCGTGTTGAAGATCCCCTCGAAGCCGGGAATCAGCAGCCGCAGCGGGAACCCGTTCTGCGGGCGCACCGCCTCGCCGTTCATGCCGTAGGCCACGATGCAGTCGTCCATGGCCTTGGCCAGCGGGAAGCTCGACGCGCCCTTCACGTTCTCGGTCCCTTCCGCGACGACCCAGGCCGCCCCGTCCTTCACGCCGGCCTCCTCGAGCAGCGTGGACAGGAGCACGCCGGTCCACTCGGCGCAGCTCGTCATCCCGTGCGTTTCCTGCACGTCCTTGTGCGTGCTTCGCGCCCGGTTCCCCGCGCACTCGACGAAGTGCAGGCGGGTCACCGACGGGAGACGCTTCAGGTCCTCCATGGTGAAGATCAGCGGACGCTCCACCATGCCGTGGATCATGAGGCGGTGCTCGGCGGGATCGATGTCGGGCATGAGGGAGCCGCGGGTGGTCCCCACGAAGTGGAGGGAGGACGGCGTGATCACGCCCACCGAGTCCTGGAGCGGCGCCGCCACGTGGAACACGAGCCCGAACGCGTCGGGCGACTCCCGGCCGCCCGGCGGGTGCGGTATGCGCACCGAGGTCACGAAACGCGAGCGCTCGCCATAGGCGATCATGTCGGCTTCGCCCCTGACGTACCTCTCCGGCTCCGGCGGCGCCTGGCCGAGCGCCGGCTCCGCCGCGCCCACCGTCAAGCCGCCTGCCAACGCCGCGCCGCCTCGCAGGAATTCCCGTCGATCAGGTCGTTTCGTGCCCATGGATCTCTCCTTCGCAGCCTGGGGTCACCCGCAGAATCGCCTCCCGCAGCCGGCAGTATACCCGAAGGACCGCCCCTTCTCGCCGACGGCGCCCGCCGCCGCACGCCGTTCGGGCCGACGCCGATTCCGATCTGCCGTTCGATCCGATGCCCCGGCCACGCCGCTGATGGGTCGGAACCGCTGACGATGAGCCCACCCGGGCCCCGCGGCCGCCGTCGACGCCGCCTCGGGCGAAAGGACGTGGGTCTGACGGGCGCTCGACGACCGAGCCAGCCCCGCGGCGGTCCTGCCCGCGGCGTCGGCTACCAGCGCGATCCGGAGCGCGACCACGAGCGGGTCCGGAGCCCATAAGGTGCTTATTGATAGTCGTTTGCAGACCCGGGAACAGAACCGTCCGTGGTAGCATGCACGGTGTCAGGCACCGGTCCCCGTTGTGGCCAGCACGTTGCCCATACGGCCGAACGAGGAAACGAGATGCTCAACAGGACCACGCCCGTGCCCGCTGCCGGCACCTCGATCACGCCGCCGACAACGTCGCGTCGGGCCTTTGGACGACATCTCGGCCTGCCGGCCGCCGGACCGGCCATGGCGGGATGCTCCCGGTCCGAGCCCCCGGCCGACTCGGCGCCCGCCGGGCCGGCCGTCGACCAGGGGTTCGTGCCGGCCCAGGATGCCGCGTCACAGGCTGCCATCACTCCCGACGCCGCCCTCACGCTCCTCGCCGACGGCAACGCGAGGTTCGTCGCCGGGACTCCTGTCCGTCGCGACTACAGCGATCAGATTCGAGCGACCGCGGCCGGGCAGTACCCGTTCGCCTTCGTGCTCGGGTGCATCGATTCCCGGGTCCCCATCGAGACGGTCTTCGATCAGGGGATCGGGGACATCTTTTCCGCCAGGGTCGCCGGCAACATCGTGAACACCGAGCTGCTCGGCAGCATGGAATTCGCCTGTCGACTCGCCGGGGCGAAGCTCGTGGTCGTCCTCGGACACACCTCGTGCGGCGCCGTGAAGGGGGCCATCAGCAGCGCCCGGCTCGGCAATCTCACGCAGCTCGTGCAGAAGATCGACCCGGCCGTGGAGGCGATCGAAGGCGAGCGCGACGTCGAGAACGCCGACTACGTCGACGGGGTCGCGGAGGAGAATGTGCGCATGGTGATTGCGGAGATTCGCCGAGAAAGCCCCGTACTGGCCACGATGGAGCAGGAAAAAGAGATCCGAATCGTGGGCGGGATGTATGACGTTTCCAGCGGCGTGATCCGCTTCATCTGATCCCATGCCGCGCGTCTCGATCGGTGCTCTCGTTCTCGCCGGCGCGATGCTGTCACCCGTTACGGCCCCGGCGCAGACGCCGGTCGATTGGGACCAGCCCGGCGCCTGGTACATGCTGTTCTGGTCGACCCGCTTCGACGACTCGTCGGTGGGACTGCAGGGTGACGTGCAGCACCGCAACTGGAACATGGGGACCGACCTGGAGCAGTTGCTGATCCGGGGCGGACTGACCTACGCCCTGCCCCAATCTCCCGTGCTGCTGACCGGTGGCGTGGCGCACATCACGAGCGGCGCCTTCGGCGACAGCGACGAGACCAGCGGAGAGCGACGCGTGTATCAGGAGGCGTTGGTCCGCCAGTCTTTCGGACAGGTCGTTTTTCTGCGCCACCGCTACCGGTACGAACAGCGTTGGGTCGACGGCCACGACTTCCGGACACGGTTTCGCTACGCCCTGTTCGGCAATGTCGCGCTGAACGGACGAGGGACCGGAAGCGGGTCCGTTTACCTGGCGCTGTACAACGAGGTCTTCATGAACGGGGAGCTCGAAATCGGGCGAGGCAGGACGGTGGAGCGCTTCGACCGCAACCGGTTCTACACCGCACTCGGCTTCGGCGTCAACGACCGGTCCCAGGTCCAGGCCGGCTACATGATCCAGGCGGTAACAGGCGGCTCGAAGGGACAGCTCCAGATCAGTCTCCACACATCCTTCTGATTGGTGGGGGCCGGCCCGCCGATAGTCACCATCGGCTCCCCTTGGCGCCCAACCAACCCTCGGGAGTCCGCGCCGTCCCTCCGCGCAAACGCCTACCCGGCAGCCGGCCGATGCGCCCGGAGGAAGGACCGTATCTGGCGCACCGCGACTGGAATCCGCTCCACCGGCTGCTTCCACGGGAACATGCTCAGCTCGGATTGCGGCGCGAGCATCGCCGCCTCGATGGCGACGTCGTACGGGTGCGCCGGGATGTCGTCAGGCAGAATGAGGATCGGCGTCTGCAGCTCGCGCACGAAGTCCCGGGTCACGGTGAAGACGAAGTCCGCGTTGGCGAGGTACATCCTGGTCAGGAACCGGTCGACCATGTCCATCGTTATCTCGGGCCGGCGCGCGACGAGATCCGGCCCCCAACTTCCCATGTTGTTGTCGTAGAACAGGGTGGGATGCTCCGCGCTCCACGCGCTGGGCTGCGCCAGCACCGCCGCGACGACGCGATCGGGGGCCCGCCGCAGCAGGTTCCAGATGAAGGGGCCGCCGATGCAGAAGCCGAGCACCATGAACTTGTCGATGCCCAGGTGGTCCATCAGGCCGAGATGGTCGTCGGTATGCGAATCCCAGGGTCGATCGATCTCGATCGGGCCGGAGGACTGGCCGCGGTTGGAGTTGCGCAGGTCGGCGGCGATGACGCGGTGCTCTTCCTTGAGATCCTCCAGCGGGTTGAAGGGATGCGTGGCGAGACCGGCGATCGAGGAATTCAGTCCCCCGCCGGCGATGACGAGCAGCGGGAAGCCGGAGCCGGCCTCCTCGTAGCGGATGCGGACGGGACCCCTCTCGTAGAAGGACATGGCCGCTCCGTCCTGGCCGGTCTGTCCCGCAAGCGCCCGCGTGGCGGCCAGGACCGTCGCCGCCGCGCCCGTCTTGAGTATCGTACGTCTGGTCGGATCCACCATCGTGTCCTCCTCGCTGCCACACCCCCGCTCACGACGCGCCGGGCCGGATCGTCCGCGCCGCGGCGGCTCACGCTATCACCCCGCGGTGGCCTTGGCAACCGCGAAGGGACCCGTGTGGCGGCTCGACGAAGAACTCCCCACGGTTCCACGCGGGCGCTCGCGGGTCCTCCCTCGACGCTGGCGGTCGATGACGGCAGGCTGTATCATGCGCCCCGGAGGTGAGCGATGCGGTTCCGACGCCAACTGTTGACAATCGTACTGGGCATAGGACTGGGCGGGCTTCAGGGCGTCGCCGAGGCGCAGGAATCCGCCTCGGCGGCCCCCGCCGGTTCGCGCGTTACCCGGCTCGACATCACGAGCCGCGGGCCCGCCTTCGGCGGCCGGTCGTTCGGCGCCGTGGGCGAGTACGAGATTCTGCTCGGGACGGCCACCGCCGTCGCCGATCCGGACGCCCCCCGCGACGCCGGGATCGCGGATCTCGAGAACGCCCCGCGCAACGCGGACGGTCTGGTCGAGTACACCTTCGAGGTCGACATCCTCAAGCCGGTCGACATCACCCGGGGCAACGGCGTCCTCGCGTACGAGGTCAACAACCGCGGCCGCAACATCGTCTTCGGCTACTTCCACGAGGCGGGGCGGGGCTACGCGGCCGGAAACGCCGGCAGCGCGTTCCTCATGAACCAGGGCTACACGTATGTCTCGAGCGGCTGGCTGCACGGCGCGCCGGGGGCCGGCGATCCGCGCCCGGTGCTGGCGACCTTCCCGCTCGCCACCGACGACGGCCGGACGATCACCGGCGCCTCGATGGAGGAGTGGCAGAACCCGGACAGCCCCGCGTTCGGGCGGCTGACCTACCCGGCGGCGACGCTCGACGAGAGCGCCGCGACCCTCACGCACCGCCAGCTCCAGGACGATCCGCGCCAGGCGGTTCCGGCCGACGCGTGGCGCTACGTCGACGACACGACGGTCGCGGTCACGCCGCCCGCGGGCACCGACGCGGGAACCATCTACGAGTTCGTGTACGAGGCCCGGGATCCGATCGTCCACGGCCTGGGCTTCAGCGGCATGCGCGATCTCGTGTCGTTCGCGCGCTACCGTCCCGCCGATGATCGGGGCGTCGCCAACCCGCTCTTCGTGGACGGCATGCCGGTGCTCGACCACGCGGTGGCGGTCGGCTCCTCGCAGAGCGGCCGGATGATCAGGGACTTCCTCTACAAGGGCTTCAACGAGGACCCGGCGGGGCGGCGCGTCTTCGACGGCATGACGCCGTACGTGGCGGGCGCGCGCCTCACGTGGGTCAACGCCCGCTTCGCGCAGACGGGCCGCTACACGCGCCAGCACGAGGACCACAACTACCCGATGGACGAGTTCCCGTTCACCTTCGCGACGACCACCGATCCGCTGACGGGCCGGACCGACGGGCTGCTGGCCGCCTGCACCGCCTCGGACACCTGCCCCCGCATCATCCAGGTGGACGCCGACTCCGAGTACTACGGCGCCCATGCCTCGCTCATCGTGACCGACACGAGGGGCCGGGCGCTGGAGCTGCCGGCGAACGTGCGCTACTGGATGCTCGGCACCGCGCACCTGCAGGGCGACGCCGGGTGCCGCGACCCCGCCAACCCGGTGCTGCCGTGGCCGTACTACCGGGCCGCGTTCGACGCGACGGTGCGGTGGGTGCGGGACGGCGTCGAGCCGCCGGCGACGCGCGCGCCCTCGGTGGCCGACGGCACCGCGGTGACGGTCGAACGGCAGGGCGAGCAGTATCCGACCATCCCGGACCGTCCCTACAACGACACGATCAGCACGCTCGGCGTGCGCGACTTCTCGGTCTGGCCGCCGAAGGAGAGCGACGAGCGGTACCCGCTGTTCGTGCCGGGCCTCGACGCCGACGGCAACATCGTGGCCGGGGTCATCGTGCCGGAGGTCGCGGCCCCGCTCTCCACCATGGGCAAGGCGGTCCGCGCCGCGGGCTTCGCCCAAGGCGACCTGTGCGGCGTGAACGGCTCCACGATTCCGTTCCCGCGGACGCGGGACGAGCGGACGGCGTCGGGCGATTCGCGGCTCTCCCTGGAAGAGCGCTACCCCGGCGGCGAGGCGGAGTACGTGGCGCGCTACGGCGAGGCGGCGGACGCGCTGGTCGCCGAGCGGTACCTGCTGCCCGCCGACGCCGAGACGCTCAAGGCGTCGGCCGCCGACGCGTGGCGCGCGGCCGTCGCGGCGCCCTGACGCGCGAAGGGCGGCCGTCGCGGCCCCCTGGCGAGTGAAGGGCGGCCGTCGCCGCACCCGTGGAGACTCGTCGCTTCGATCCGTTCCCTCCCGGGCCGTGCCGGGGACTGGTCAAACCGGTATTGTGTGCGCTGGAAGGAGACCCGCATGTCCAGAATTCGTTTCGGCCTGTTGCTCGTCATCGTCGGGAGCCTGGCCGTCGCCGGAGTTCGGCCGGCGGCCAACTCGGAGGCGACGACCGGCGTCGCGCCCGAGTTCCAGTACATCGGCAAGCTGGCGTTCGGGCCCGAAGGCGTGCTCTTCGCGGCCGACGCCCAGGAAGTGTCCATCACCGCCCTGCATCTCGGCGAGGAGATGGCCGGCGGGACGCCGGGGACGCGGGACGTGCCCGCGATCGATCGGAAGGTCGCCGCGCTGCTCGGCATCGACGCCGGCAACCTGCTGATCACCGACATGGTCGTCGACCCGCGGACGCGCAACACCTGGCTCTCGGTGATGCGCGGGCTCGGCGACGGCGCCGTGCCGGTCCTCCTGCGCGTGGACGGCGCGGGCGAGATGGAGGTCGTCTCGCTCGACGAGGTCCGCTACACGCGCATCGGGGTGCCGAATCCGCCGCCGGCCGAGACGCCGCTGGTGCTCGCGGGAGGGCGGGAGATCCCCATCGCCAACTATCCCGACCAGGTCGACCCCGCGGGGTTGATCGGCGTGCAGACCATCACCCACATGGCCTTCATCGACGGCAACCTCTTCGTCTCGGGCCTGTCGAACGAGGAGTTCGCGTCCAAGATGCGCGTCATCCCCTACCCGTTCCGGGTGGCGGACGCGGGGACGAGCGTCGAGATCTACCACGGCTCCCACGGCCAGCTCGAGACCTTCTCGCCGGTGTTCACGTTCGTGCCGTACGAGATAGACGGCGAGCCGTCGATCGTCGCCAGCTACCTGTGCACGCCGCTCGTCAAGTTCCCCATCGCGGCCCTCGAGCCGGGCAGCAAGATCCAGGGGACGACGATCGCCGAGTTCGGCAACCGCAACCGACCCATCGACATGATCGTCTACGAGAAGGACGGGCAGGACTACATCCTGCTGTCGAACAACCAGCGCGGCGTGATGAAGGTGCCGACGGAGCCGTTCGGCGCCGCGGACGCCATCGCGGATCCGATCCCCGACACGGCCGGCGTGCCGTTCGAGACCATCGCGTCGCTCGACGGCGTGCGGCAGCTCGATCGGCTGGATGCCTCCCGGGCGATGCTGCTCGTCGACGCCGCGGGCGGCGGGCTGGACCTCGAAGCGGTCGCGCTGCCGTAGGCGCCTGCATCCGATGAGACAGGCAGCGAGGGCCGTCGCCGTGTTGGCGGCGACCCTCGCGTTCGCGCCCGGGTGCTCGCAGTCGGGCGGCCCGGTGCCCGAAGCCGTTCCGGGCGCGCCGCGCATCCGACTGGCCATCTCGCCCTCCGGGCAACGGACCATCGACGTCGCGGGGTTGGCGGCCGCGGACCTCGCGCACCTCGAGCGCACCTCTCTGTCGCGCGACGCGTGGCAGGCCATCCTGCGCGTCCAGGTCGCGCAGGCGGATCCGGCCCCCCCGGAGCTGCCGCCGGTCCTCGGCGACCATGCCGTGCACGCCGATGTGTTGCGCTTCACCCCGCGGTTTCCGTTCGATGCGGGTCAACGCTACGACGTGGTTTTCGATCCGTCGACCCTCCCGTCCGCGCACCGCGGTTCCGCGCCCACCCCGCCGCGCGCCCTCCGCGCGACGGTCGAGGTACCAGCGCCCGACCGCGCGCCGTCGACCCGCGTGGTCGCCGTCTACCCCACCGGCCCCGAGGTGCCGGAGAACCATCTCCGCCTGTACGTCGTCTTCTCGGCGCCGATGGGGCTGGGCGCGGGTGGCGCGCACGTCCGGCTGCTCGACGAGCACGGCGAGCCCGTCGCCGACCCGTTCCTGCCGTTGGACGTCGACCTGTGGAACGCGGACCGCACGCGCTACACCGTTCTCTACGACCCGGGGCGCGTCAAGCGCGGCATCCGGCCGAACGCCGAGCTCGGCCGCCCGCTGGCGGCGGAGCGTCGATACACGCTGGTGATCGACGCGGACTGGCGCGATGCCGCCGGTCAGCCGCTGACGGCGCCGTTCCACCGGGAGTTCAAGGTGGGTCCGGCCCGGGAGCGGGCCCTCGATCCCGCCGAGTGGCGGCTCGACCTCCCCGCGCACGGCACGCGCGACCCTCTCGCGGTGCGCTTTCCGGTGCCGCTCGATTACGGCCTGCTGCAGCGGGCGCTCCACGTAGCGGACGGCGGGGGCCGGCCGCTGGCCGGAGAGATCCGGGTGGAGCGGGGCGAGACGCGCTGGACCTTCACGCCGCGCGCGCCGTGGCGGCCGGGCGAGCATCGACTCGTCGCGGCGGCGACCCTCGAAGATGCCGCCGGCAACCGCATCGGGCGGCCGTTCGAGGTCGACGCGGTCGGGGCCCCGGGCCCCGGGCGCGCCCGCGGGGCCGAGGTGCCGTTCCGGATTGGCGGTCCCCTCACCCGGTCACGGGCGGTGGCCGGATCGGGAGACCGATGAACGAAACGCACATGAAACGGGCCGTGAAGCTGTCCCGGAGCGGCATGGAGTCGGGGCACGGCGGACCGTTCGGCGCCGTGATCGTCCGGGGCGGCACCGTCGTCGGCGAAGGCTGGAACGAGGTCCTGATCTCGAACGACCCGACCGCCCATGCCGAGATCGTGGCCATCAGGAACGCGTGCCGCTCCTTGGGCACCTACGACCTGTCGGGTTGCGAGATCTACGCCAGTTGCGAGCCGTGCCCGATGTGCCTGGGCGCCATCTACTGGTCGCGCATCGGCCGCGTGTACTTCTCGATCGGCCGGCACGACGCCGCCGGCATCGAGTTCCGCGACGAGTTCATCTACGAGGAGCTGGTGAAGCCGTTGGCGGAGCGGGCGCTGCCGATGGTGCACCTCCCGTGCGACGGGGCCCTGGAGGTGTTCGCGGCCTGGGAGGGGTTGCCGGGCCACAGGACCTACTGAGCCGCCGACCACGGATCCTCACCGGCCGTGCAACGTCGGTCAGGGCAAACCGAAAACGAACAGGTTGTTCCCCTGGCTGGGGCTCAGCTCGGGGGTGAGGTTGATGAACCGCGGCGTACCGGTGCTCACCGCCACGTACTGCCGGCCGTCGACCGCATAGGTGATCGGGAAGCCGGACACCGACGAGCCGAGGTTGACCTCCCAGAGCACCTCGCCGGTCTCCTGGTCGAAGGCGCGGAAGCGGCCGTTGACGTCGCCGCCGAAGACGAGGCCGCCGCCGGTGGCGACGAGCGACATCGTGGCGGCGCGCTGCTCGTGGACCCAGGCGGTTTCGCCGGTCTCGGCCGAGATGGCCCAGACCGCGCCGACCTGGTCGGTGCCCGGCGCGATCTCGGGGCGCCAGTTGATGGCGTAGATCGAGGTGCTCTCCGGGCCCTCGGCGATCATCTGCGCGCAGACGTTGCGCAACGGCATGTACATGGTGTTGGTGAGGGGGCTGTAGGCGCCCGCCTCCCAGTCCTTGCCGCCGCTGGCGTGGGGGCAGGTCAGCACCTGCTGCCCCGCCCCGGTGAAGATGAGCTCGGGGTTCTCGGTCACCGCCCCCGAGGCGCCGTCGATGTGGCTGATGACGTTCTGGGTGATGGTGGGCTTCGCCCACAGGAACTCGCCGGTCTCGCGGTCGAGGGTGTAGACGACGCCGGTCTTCCCGGGAATGCCGGTGATGACCCGGCGCGTCTCGCCCGGCTGCACGCCGGGATTGATCCAGTCGACGGCGGCGGCGTCGGGGGCGACGGCGGTGTCGACGAGCAGGCGCTCGAAGGGATGGTCGAGATCCCAGTGGTCGTTCAGGTGCTGGTAGTACCAGGCGATCTCCCCGGTGTCGGCGTCGAGGGCGAGGGTCGAGTTGTGGTAGAGGTGCCGGAGGTCGGCGCCGCCGATGAGGAACTTCGGCGCCGGCGAGGTGACCGAGGTCCCGATGTAGAGCAGGTTCAGGGCGGGGTCGTAGCTCGGCACCATCCACGCCCCGACGTGCCGGCGCTCCTCGAACGGCACCCCGCCCCACGTCTCGTCGCCCGGCTCGCCCGGCGCGGGAATGGTGCGCCGCCGCCACAGCTCGCGGCCGGTGTCGGGGTCGTGGGCGGTGATGACGCACGCGTCGGGCCCGCCCGCGGGCATGCAGCTCCGGCCCGAGACGACCTTGCCGTCGGCGACGATGGGCCCCGAGCTCTGGGTGGCGGGATGGGTCCGGTAGTCGAGCACCTGCGTCTCCCACACCATCCGCCCGGTCTCGGCGTCGAGGGCGAAGATGTGGTCGTCGGCGCTGGTGTCGAGGATGGTCGAGCCGTAGATGGCGATGTTCCGGTTGTTCTGCCAGAGGGTGTTGAAGACGTAGTCGGCGATGTCGTCGGGCACCTCGCGGCGGTGCTCCCAGACGAGGTCGCCGGTGACCGCGTCGATGGCCTGGATGACGTCGGCGGGGTTCGGCATGTAGAGGACGCCGCCGTAGGCGAGCGGCGTGCCCTGCTGGCGCCCCTCGGTGAGGGCGCGGGTCCAGACCAGGCGCAGGTCGCCGACGTTGTCGCGGTCGATCTGGTCGAGGGGGCTGTAGCCCCAGCCGTCGAGGGTACGGCGCCACATCAGCCAGTCACCGTCCGCCGGGTCCTGCAGCATCTCGTCGGTGACCGGCACGAAGTCGGACGCCGGCTGGGCGTGCGCTGCGGTCGGCGCCAGGGAGACGACGGCCGCCGCCAGGGCGCCCATCAGGAGGATCCCGAGCGAACGGACAACGGTGCGGGCGAAGGACGATGGTGTCTGCATCGGAACACTCCCGGCGGCGGGTGGGGGAAGGCGTCGGGAGCCGGCGTCAACCGGCTCCCGGAATCGGCACTCAGGTTCGCACGGCACGGCACTCACGGACGACCGACCGGTCGGCGCTTCCGTTCGTTCGGGCCACGCCGGCGCCGTACGGACCCGCGACTCAGCGGTTCCGCTCGTACGGCGCGCCGGTGCCCGACGACCCCACGAAGAAGCGCGACCCGTCGGGGAAGGTGATGTCGCGCGCGTTCGCGGTGTTCGAGCCGTCCTTGGCCCCGAAGCCGTCGATGACGAGCTCCGTGCCGTTCGGGATCGAGTTCTTGTTGAGCCCGCGCCGCATCAGCGAGTTGGGCGCGCCGCACTCGACGGCCCAGGTCGTCACCGTGCCGTCGTCGGCGGTGACGTCGACGTGGATCCACGAGTGGGGGTTGATCCACTCGGTGCGCGACACCGTGCCCGTGAGCTGCAGGGGCCGGTTGGCGTCGAACTCGGCCGAGAAGGCGTGGTGCGCCGTCGCCGGCGCGGCCGGCGCGAGCAGGACGAGGGCGCCGGCCGCGGCGATGAACGAGGTGGCAGTCTTTCTCATCGGTCTCACCTGATGGGGTTCACCCGGATGTCGTCGAGGTCGGCGCCGGTCATGAGCGACAGGTTGCGCCCGTTGCCCTCGTGACAGGCGTACTCGAACAGCATGTGGCCCTCGGGGGCCCGCCGCAGCGCGTCGAACTCGATGGTCCACGGCTGGGTGAAGACCTCGGGGTCCTCGATGGTCGCGCGGTAGCGGATGGTGTCGTTGTCGACCAGGGTGAAGCGCTCGACCACGTGCAGGTTGCCGCTGTGGAACGTCCCGTGACCCGACGTGAGGGCGCTCGCCGGGGCCCCCTCGGGGGGCGCGCCGTGCCCCACCGGCCACGTGTTGTCGGTGAAGTTGGTGACGTCGACGACCAGGGTGTTCCCCTCCCAGCGCCCGCGCGAGTCGCCCATGCCGAGGCGGATCTCGGGGTCGGGGTGGGGGCTGCCGTCCAGCGGGATGTAGCGCGAGTGGTGGTTCCACTCGTAGAGGATGACCACGTGCCCCGGCACCTGCAGGATCTGGTAGGTGTTGTAGCCCACCGGCAGGTGCGCGCGGGGCAGGGCGGCGGGGAGGCACTTGACGCGCGGGTCGAGGTGCTCCAGCTCGTCCTGCCGCGCCATCACCTCGCCCCGGCGCTCGGACGCCCACGGCTGGAACGGAATGCGGCCATCGGGCGGGTCGACGACCATCGGCCGCTGGACGCGCCCCGGGCGCGGCGGCGCGGCGGGGTCAGGCTCGAAGAACCGGGAGAACGCCGCCCCCTGGCCGCGGTTGACGCCCTCGGCCTGCCGCCACGAGTCGTTCGCGGCGGTCTCCATGGGCTGGGACGCGCCGGGCAGGTAGTACCCGCGGAAGTCGGGGTCGCCCCACGGCGTGCGCGGGGGCTCGTAGTCGCCGTCCTGGCCCGCGGCGGCGGGGGCCGCGGCCAGCGCGAAGAGCAGCGCCGCGCCGAGGGCTCGTCGAACGCTCATCATCTTGCTCCTTCCCCCTGCTCGACCGCTATCTGCAGGAGATGGTCGACGCAGTCGTAGTCGAGTATCTGCAACCCCTCGTCCATCCGGCGGTAGAGCGTCATGCGCATCGTCCACGGCCGGGTGAACACGTTCGGGTCCTCGAGGGTGACCTCGTAGTCGATGTGGTACGGCGTGGTCGGGGTGTAGCGCTCGACCACGTGCAGGCCGTCGCTGTGGAAGTTGCCGGCCGCGTCGAGCCACGTGCGCCCGTTGAAGTGGGTGGTGTCGACGACCAGGGTGTCGCCCTCCCAGTGCCCGCGCGAGTCGCCCATCCAGAAGTCGTTGGGCAGGGGATGCGGGCTGCCGTCGGTGTAGATGATGCGGACGGCATGGGCGAACTCGTAGGTGACGACCACGTGGTCGGGCGTCTGCAGGATGCGGAACGGGAACGGCATGTAGGTGATGCGCGGCACCCCCGGCAGAAAGCACTGCCGCACCGGGTCCGCGGTCAGCCGGTTCGCGTAGTTCTCCTGCTGCTGCTCGGCCGCCCACGGCTGGTAGGGGATCTCGCCCCCCTCGACCACCCCGAGCCCGGCGGGAATGCCGTCCTGGGCGTTGTGGGCACGGATGTCCCACGCCGCCGAGTTCAGCACCTGCCAGAAACCGCTCAGGTCGGGATTCCCCTCCGCCGTACGGGGACCGTCGTAGCCGGACTCGGCGCCCGCCTGGGACTCCCCTCCCCCGGCCTCGGTCGGCGAGGCGGCGCCCGACGGCGCGGTGGTGGCCGCCACCTCCGCGGCAGCGAGTTCCGCCGGGGGGCCGGACAGCCCGTCGAGATAGCCGACGACCTGACGGACCTCGTCGTCGCTCAGCTCGCGCGTCGAGATGGGCGGCATCTGGCTGTAGCCCTCGCGCACCACCGCGAGCACGTACTCGACGTCGTAGCCGAGGGGGACGAGGCCGGGCGCGATGTCGCCACGCCCCCCCGCCCCGTGGCAGAGCTGGCACACCCGCTGGTAGGGCTCGAACCCGGGATGGTCCTGGACCGCAGCTACGGGCACGGCAGAGCCCAGGACGCCGGCCGCCAGACCGACGGCCAGGAACCCGCGCATGACGGGCAATCCGCTACTGGTCCTGCGCCGCATCGCGCTCCTCGGCCCGGTGGCCGGCGAGAATGCCGTCCATCCCGTAGTTGCCCTCGTGGCACGCGTACTCCCAGACCTGGTCGTCCGAGTAGAGCATCGGTACCTCGACCGTCCACGGCACCGTCCAGGTCGCGGGGTCCTCCACGGTGAACTCGTAGAGCAGGGTCTCGGCGTCGACCCGCGTGAACCGCTCGACCAGGGTCATCGCCGTCGTCGCCCCGTAACGCTCGGTGAACGAGTTCTTGTTGTAGAAGTTCGTGGTGTCGACGACGAGGGTGTCGCCTTCCCACCGGCCGCGCGAGTCGCCCATCCACTGGGTCACGCCCTCGTGCAGCGAGCCGCCGTCGAGGGGGATGATGCGGGCGTCGTGGACCATCTCGTTCAGGATCACCACGTGGTCGGCGGTCTGGAAGAGCTGCATGTGGTTGTTGTAGGCGCGCGGCTCCATCGGCGGCCCCGAGTTGAAGCCGAGCACGCAGCGCTCGCCCACGCTGCGGTCCTCCCACGAGTCGGCGGGGTGCGCGGCCCGGTACTCGGCCCGCGCGTCGGCCCGCGCCTGCCCCTCCGCCGACAGCGGCGGGATGCGCCCGTTCGGCGGGTCGACGATGAGCGACGTCCGCCGGCTGCCGACCGTCCGGGTGCCCCGGTCCATCCAGAAGTTGTTGTAGGCGCCGACGTTGCCCCCGGCCTCGGTCCGCCGCGCGGCCTGGTTCCAGAGCCGGGCGTTCCGCTCCACGACCTCCTGCTCCTGGTTGGCCGCTTCCTCCTCGGTCAGGAACGCCTGGTCGCCGAGCTCCTCGGGGCGCTGCAGCGGCGTGATCGTCCGGAAGTCCCAGACCCCCTGCAGGTCGGGGTCTCCCCAGGAGGTCCGCGGCGCCTCCGACGCCTCGTCCTGAGCCAGCGCCGGAGCCGGAGCCGACAGCACAAGGGCGGCGAGCACCGCCAGCCCCGCGGCGAGCATTCGATGGTTCATCTGACTTCCTCCAGGCCCGGAGAGCGTCGCCCGCGGCGCCCCTCTCCGCCCAACTCGACCCTCCGGCCGTCCGCGCCGTTCCCCGGCGCAGACCGCTACGGTGACGCGCCCCCGATTATAGCTGGCCTCCCCGGCATCCGCGCGAGAAGAGAGCGGCCCACCATCCCGACTCGCTCCCCACCGATCAGAGACAGGCGGGCGTGGTAAAGTAGCTAGTCAGTAGTCATTTTCGCGAGTCTCATCGTGACCACCAGCGTCACCGCCCTCGAGGCCAAGACCCGCTTCGGCAAACTCCTCGACCGTGTCTCGCGCGGCGAGGAGATCGTCGTGACCCGCCACGACCGTCCCGTCGCTCGCATCATTCCGGCGGGCCGAAGGAGCTTGCATGACGTGCGCGCGGCGGTGGCCGGCTTACGCGACCTGCGCCGGGAGATTGCCGTGCGGCAAGGGCGCGAGCCGAAGCTCACCGATGCCCAGGTCAAGTCCCTCATCGAGGCGGGACGCCGGTGAGCGACGCCTTCGTCGTGGACGCCTCCATGGCGTTCGCGTGGGTCAAACCCAGTCAGGCTTCCGATGAATCGGACGCCCTGCTCGAACGCATCGAGCAGGGCGCCACGGCCGTCGTGCCGCCCCTCTGGTTCCTGGAGGTCGCTAACGGACTGCTCGTCGCCCAACGACGCAAGCTGCTCACCGCGATGGAGCGAACCCGGGCACTCGATCGACTGTCCGGGCTGGCGTTGACGGTCGACGATGGCGACGCCCGAATCGCCTTCAGCCGGACGTCAGCACTGGCCGAAGAGCACGGATTGTCCCTGTACGACGCCGCATACCTCGAGGTGGCCTTGCGCCGCACGCTGCCCATCGCTTCTCGGGACGAAACGCTTCTCGCAGCGGCGGCCCGCGCCGGCGCCATCCGGTTGGCGGGGTCCGCGTCCGGGCCACCCTCCGACAGCGCCTGATGCTCATGTCGCCGTTCCAACGCCTCCGCGCCCGGCCGGAATGGAAGTTCCTGGCCATTCTGCCCCGCGCCAACCCGTACCTCGCCGCGGCCTGGTGGACAGCGCTGGTCGTGCGCAGCCTCCTGCCCGCCCTGCTCGCCGTCGCGATGGGGCTCCTCGTGGGCGCGGTCGAAGCGGGCGGCAGCCTCGCCTGGCCGCTCTCGGGGGTGGGCACGGTGTTCGTCCTCCTGCAGGTGCTGCCGCCCCTGCACGGCGCCGCCGGCAACAACCTCGGCAGCGCCGCCGCGGCGTGGCTCTACGACGAGCTGACGGTGGCAAGCGTCGAGCCGCCCGGCATCGGGCACCTGGAGGACGCCGAGCTCGCGAGCGACCTGACGATGGCGCGCGACTTCGACCTCGGCATCAGCGGGCCCCCGCTGAACATCTCGATGGACTTCATCGCGTCGGGCCTCATCGAGCTGCTGGCCGGGCTGACCGCCTGCGCCCTCCTCTTCGCCTACGCGTGGTGGGCGCCGCTCGTGCTCGGCGGCGCGTGGCTCGCCACCCACTGGCTGCTGCGCGAGAGCGGGGTCTGGAAGGACCGCCGGACCGACGCGGTGCGCGAGGCGCAGCGGCACGCCGACTACGCGTACCGGCTCGCCGTCGACGCCCCCGCCGCCAAGGAGCTGCGGCTGTTCGGCCTCGCCGACTGGACCATCGACCGCTTCCGGCGCCACCGGCGGCGGCTCCACGACCTGCGCTGGGCGGCGACGAAGCTGCGCGAGCGGCCGGTCGCGGCGAGCGTGGCCGTGGTCCTCGTCGCCAACGTCGTGGTGTTCTGGTCGCTAGCCGCCGACGTCACCGCCGGCGCGCTGACCCTCGACCGCCTCGTGACGTTCGCGAGCGCCGCCGTCGCGGCCAGCATGATCGCCTTCGGCGGCCTGTCCTGGGCCCTCGACGGCGCGGGCGCGCCCGCCGCAGCGGTGCTGCGGCTGCGCAAGGCGATGGCCGCGCGCGGCGCGTTGACCCTCGGCCCCCGACCGGCGGCGGACCTGCCCCGACGCGAGATCCGCTTCTCGGGCGTGCGCTTCGCCTATCCGGCCCGGCCTGACGAGCCCGTGCTCGACGGGTTCGACCTGACCGTGCCCGCCGGCTCGTCGCTCGCCATCGTCGGCCGGAACGGCGCCGGCAAGACGACCCTCGCCAAGCTGCTGTGCCGGCTCTACGAGCCGCAGGAAGGTGCCGTCGAGGTGGACGGCGTTGACCTGCGCGAGCTCGACCTCGAGTCGTGGCGCGCGCGCATCACCGCGGTGTTCCAGGACTTCGCGCGCTTCGAGCTGCCCCTGGCCGACAACGTGGCGCCGGCGGGCGCGCCCGAGGCGGTCGTGCGCGGTGCGCTCGCGGAGGCGGGGGCGGCGGACCTCGCCGGCCTCGACACCGTCCTCGCCCGCGGCTACGACGGCGGCACCGAGCTGTCCGGCGGCCAGTGGCAGCGCGTGGCCCTCGCCCGGGCCCTCGCCGCGGTGCGGCAGGGGGCGGGCATCGTGCTGCTCGACGAGCCCACCGCCCAGCTCGACGTCCGGGGCGAGGCGGAGATCTTCGAGCGCATCCTGAAGGCGACGCGCGAGGCGACGACCATCCTCATCTCGCACCGCTTCTCGACCGTCCGCCACGCCGACCGCATCTGCGTCCTCGAGCACGGGCGCGTCGTCGAGCTCGGCACCCACGACGAGCTGATGGCGCGGGGCGGGCGCTACCGGACCATGTTCGACCTGCAGGCGCAGCGCTTCGCGGAAGAGGAAGAGGCGGGCCTCGATGTCCTCGAATGAGCCGGCGCGCCCCGCCGACGACATGCCGGCGGCGCTGCCGTCGATGTGGCGCGCGCTCCGGCGCGGCTTCGACGCCGAGCCGGCGCTGCTCACCGTCGCGTTCACCCTCGCGCTCCTGGCCGCCCTGCCCGACGCGCTCATGGCGGTCTGGCTGAAGCTCCTCGCCGACGGGCTGCTCGGCGACGACTCCCCCCTGGTCGCCGTCGCCGCCGGCGGCCTCGCCGCCTCGGCCACCCTCACCTGGGTGCTGCGCGTCGTCAGCGACCGCACCCAGCGCCGCTTCCGCGACCGCGTCACCATCGCCCTGGAGTCGCACGTCGCGGGGCTGCAGGCGAGCGTCGCCACCGTCGAGCACCACGAGCGTCCCGACTACCTCGACCGGTTGGCGATGCTGCGCGACCAGGTGTTCGTGCTCGACCACATGTACATGTCGCTGTTCACCACCGCCGGCTGGATCCTGCGCCTCGCGGTGACGCTCGGCCTGCTCGTGTCCATCCACCCCGCGCTGGCCCTGCTCGCCCTGTGCGCGCTTCCGACGGTGGCGACCGCCGCGTGGCGCCCCGCCGTCGAGCGCGCCGTCGATCAGCAGGGCGCGCAGGCGCAGCGCCTCGCGCGGCACCTGTTCGACGCCGCCACCACCGCCGCCCCCGGCAAGGACGTCCGCGTCATCGGCATCGGCCGCCGCCTCGTGCGCGACCGCCGCGCCGCCTGGGAGCGCTGGTACCGCCCCGTCGCCGCCGCGCGCTGGGCCAGCGCGGGCTGGCACACCCTCGGCTGGAGCGTGTTCGGGGCCGGCTACGTCGGCGCCACCGTCTTCGTCGCGGCCGGGCTGCGGGCCTCGCCCGGCGACGTGCTGCTGCTGCTCGCCGCCGGCTCGCGGCTGGCCGGCTACGTCAGCGCCACCGTCGGCGAGATCGGCTTCCTGCGCGGCATCTGGCTCGACGGCTCGCGGCGCCTGGCGTGGCTCGAGGACTACGCCGCCGCCCAGGCCGAGCGCGCCGACCGGCCGCCGCCGGCGTCCATCGAGGGCGGCATCGCCCTCGAGAACGTGTCGTTCGCCTATCCGGGCACCGACCGCCTGGTGCTCGAGGACGTCGACCTCGAGCTGCCGGCCGGGGCCGTCGTGGCCCTCGTCGGCGAGAACGGGGCCGGCAAGACCACCCTCGTCAAGCTGCTGGGCAAGATGTACGAGCCGAGCGCCGGCCGCATCCTCGTCGACGGCGAGGACCTCGCGCGGATGCCGGCGGCCGAGTGGCGGTCGCGCCTCGCCGGCGCGTTCCAGGACTTCTTCCGCTTCGAGCTGCACGCGCAACGGACCGTCGGCGTCGGCGACGTCCCGCGCCTCGACGAGCGTCCCGCGGCCGAGACCGCCATCGGCCGGGCAGGCGCCGAGGACGTCGTCGGAACTCTGGCCGAGGGCCTCGACACGCAGCTCGGACCCACCTGGCCGAACGGCGTGGAGGTGAGCGTCGGGCAGTGGCAGAAGCTGGCCCTGGCCCGCGGCTTCATGCGCGACGGTCCGCTGCTCCTCGTGCTCGACGAGCCGACCGCGTCGCTCGACGCGGAGACCGAGCACGCGCTCTTCGAGCGTTACGCGAGCGCCTCGCGCGACGGCGGGAACGGGAACCGCGCCGCCGGCGGCCGCATCACCCTCCTCGTCTCTCACCGCTTCAGCACGGTGCGCATGGCCGATCTCATCGTGGTCCTCGACGGCGCGCGCGTGGTCGAGGTCGGCAGCCACGAGGAGCTGATGGCGAAGGCCGGACACTATGCCGAGCTGTACGGCATTCAGGCCGCGGCGTACCGGTAGAGGCACGGACCCACGCGGAGCCACAGAGGTGGACGTCAACGAGACCCTCATCCGGCGCATGACGCGGCTCGCCGTCGAGCACGGCGCCGTGAACCTCTCGCAGGGGTTCACCGACGAGGCGCCGGTCTACGACATGGTCTGGGCCGGCATCGCGGCGATGCTCGGCGGCACCGAGGCGCGCCGCCGGGAGGTCGAGTCGATGACCGTGCGCGACCTGCTGGCCGCGCGCGGCGCGACGGGAGGCAAGGCGCTCGACCTGACCGTGAAGGAGCTGCTGGCCGACGCGCGGAACCCGCGCGACCAGTTCAACCAGTACTCGTTCCCGTTCGGACTGCCCGAGCTTCGGCGCGCCATCGCCGACTACACCGCGCGGCTCTACGGGCGCCGGCCGGACCCGGAGGACGAGATCACGGTCGTGCTGGGAGCGAGCGAGGGCATGGCGGCGGCCTTCTGCGCCCTCTTCGAGCCGGGCGACGGCGTCGTGGTGATGCAGCCCTGTCACGAGCTCTATCCGTCGCAGGCGGCGATCTTCGGGCTCGTGCCGCGGTTCGTGACCCTGCGCGAGGACCGCGGCGCCGGCACGTGGCGGCTCGATCGCGACGAAGTGCGCGGCGCCGCCGCCGACCCGTCGGTGAGGGCGTTCGTCGTGAACACGCCGCAAAACCCCACCGGCAAGGTGCTCGACCGCGACGAGCTGTCGTTCATCGCGGAGCTGTGCCGGACGCACGATCTGCTCGCGATCACGGACGAGATCTACGAGCACATCGTCTTCGACGGCCACCGGCATCTCTTCCTGCCGGGCTTCGAGGACATGGCCGAGCGCACCGTCGTGGTGAACTCGATCTCGAAGACCGGGCGCGCGACGGGCTGGCGCATCGGCTGGGTGCTGACGCCGCCGCGCTACACCGCCCGCCTTCGCGCGGTGCACGACAACCTCGTGGTGCAGGCGCCGACGCCGCTGCAGAAGGGTGCGGTGGCGCTGCTCGACCTGGACCGGACGTTCTTCGACGGCATCGCCGACGGCTATCGGCGCAAGCGGGACCTGCTCGTCGGCGGGCTGCGCGAGGTCGGCTTCGCCGTGACCCCGCCCGAGGGCGCCTACTACCTGTTCGCGGACTACCGGACGGTGCCTTCGCTCGCGGAGATGTCCCCGACCGAAGCTGCAATGCAGCTGGTGGAGAGGGTCGGCGTGGCGACGGTGCCGGGCGACAACTTCTACGCCACCGGCGACGACGGCAGCCGCTATCTCCGCTTCGCGTTCTGCCGATCGACGGAAACCCTCGAGGCCGCCGTCGAGCGCCTGCGCGCCAAGCTGCCTGCATAGTGCCGGCGCCGCCACGACGTCATGCCCTCGATGGTCGAGGGCGTCACCCAGTCCGTCCACACAATGCTTGTCGCCGGCTTCGGCACCGACATCTTCGACAACCTGGACCGCGAGGCCCTCGCCCGGACCGCAGCGCGCGAGAACCGCCGGGAGTTCATGTTGACGGTGGGGCCCATTCCCGTCGAGGGGGGGACGGGGTCGCCGCTCGATCCGATCGCGGTGCTCCGAGCATCCGGGGAAGCTCGACGAAGATAGCCGCGTGAGGCGAGAGCCTGGCGGCGGGGTTACGCTCAGCGCAAGGCGGGTATGGCTTGGCGGGCACAGTCTTCGTCGATCCCGAGATGGCGAATCAGGTGACGAACGTGCCCGATCTCGATCTCGGGATTCTCTCGTCTACCGTGACGGCCGAGAGGAAGCCCGGGGTACGTCTTCCCGCGGTAGCGGACCCACTGGTGGTGCTTCTTCCTCTCAATGCGAGCCCCGGGAGCGCACTGGTCAAGCATCCGACGAATGGACTTGAACCGAACGGTACTGAACAACGACACGACTATGCCGCGAGGGCGGGCTCCTGATCGAGCTCGTTGAAGGCCTTCGTGAAGTCAGCCTGTTCCATCAAGGTGATGTTGATGGAGATGGGCGTCTCGGCAGGCAGTTCGTCCAAGTCGCTGGCGGCGGTACCCAAGACGAACCGATTGGCACGGTGGGCCTCAACGGCCTCCCGCCACGCGGCTTCCACGGATCCATTGGCCTGGTTGACAAACTGCCTCGTCTGGGCGTCGAAATCACCGAAGCTCGACGCATCCTCGGCGATATCGAACAGGACAGCCGTGAACGACCGCCGGAAAGCGGCGTGGGCCTCCGGTATGGTCGCGCCGGAGGCGGCGAGACCGCCGGGGTTGACCCCGTACATCCAGGCGCCATCCTCCTCCTTTACAGCGAGCACGCGCCCGCGGACCCGCACTTCGGCCAGGATCCCGGTCCCGTAGACGAAATCGCGATACGTGAAGATGAGCGGCAGTTCGACTTGAGACCCGTTCTGCAGGGGCATGTTCCCTCACCGCATCCGAATGTCGGCGTCAGCGAGTATTGTAGCCCACCCTCCCCGGTCAAGCACGGTCAAGCGTGGTCAAGTGCGGAACGACGAGCTCATCCCGCACTCAGGCGCGCCGCGGCGCCGGCGCCGAGCAGGGCGCAGGGCACGTAGGTCACGGTCGACAGGACGCCGAACCAGAGCGGATGCGGGATGGCCGCGAGGTTGGCGAAGCCGGCGAGGGTGAGCAGGCCGCCGACGACCGCGGCGAGGACGGCGGCCCGGTCGGCGCTCACCCGGCGCACGACGGCGCCGCCGGCGAAGCTGCCCGCCGCGTAGGACAACTCGACCATCAGCAGCGCTCCCACCGGCATCTGCGCCATCAGGGCCGCGAGCGCGTCGGGGTCGCTGAAGTCGGTGCCGAGCGGCGGGGGATAGAGCCAGCCGTTCACCGCCTGCACCGCCATGATCACGATCACACTGCCGAACAACCCCGCCACCACCGCGCCGACTCGACGTCCCATGACCAGCCTCTCGCTCCCTCTGTTCACCGTCCGGGCCGCCGCCGCCTCAGCGATCGCGCGGGCGGTCGTCCGGGTCGCAGAGGTCGCCGAGCGCCCCCGACCCACCGCAGTAGCCGACGTCCTGGAGCTGGACCGCGATGCCATCCGGGTCGCTGAACATGAGTTCCTCGGCCGGGGGATCGGAGTCGGCGCGCCGGCGGATCCGCGCGGTGATGCCGTGCTCGGCCAGCCGGTCGACGGTCTCGGCCGCGTCGAACCCCTCCACGCCCAGGCAGTAGTGGTTGATGGACGGCGTCGAGCCCCGCCCGAACGCGATGAACTGCGGGCCGTCGCCGATGCCGAGGACCGGCACGGTGGGCGCCGACCAGTCGGCCTCGGTCCCCTGCGTGGTGACCAGGGGCAGTCCCAGCACCCGCTGGTAGAACTCGACCGAGCGCTGCACGTCGGCCACGGTCAGGGTGACGTGGTTGAGGGTGGTGACCCGGATGGGCTCCGCGTTCGCCTGCGCGGCCGGGGCCGCCGCCGGGGCCGAGCGGGCCATCACCACCGCGGACAAGGCCATCACGAGCTCCCGCCGGGTCATCCCCCCGCTCTCGAACCGCCGCACCAGTCCTTCGATGACGTCACTCATGCCGATTCTCCTCGCGATAGTCCGAAATCGCCGCCCGCGGCTCCGATTGCCGCTCAACCAACCCTGTCAGGAGCTCGCACCGCCCTTCGGCACTGACGCCCGGGACCCGGAAGCCGCCCGCAACCCGTCCACCGCGTGCAGAAGCCGGAAGCCACCGCAAGGCCCGCGGTGCGCCCGTCTCACGGCAGCGTATCGCACACGCTGACCTCTTCGCCCCAGAAGTCGATGCAGCGCTCGCGGTTCATCTCGCCCTGCCCGACGACCTTGGCGAGCAGGAAGTCGACGAGCCGCTCGACCTCGCGGTTCTGCAGGGTGGCCCCCGGCTCGGGGAGCCGCAGCCCCATGCGCTGGAGGTCCCGCCGGGTCCGGCCCAGGCAGCGGTCGTCGGTGTAGGCGAGCCGATCGAACGCGGGCATCTCCCGGCCCGGGAGCCCGCACTTGATGACGAAGACGAGCTGCTCGCGGTCGAGCGCGCTCTCCCGCAGGTTCGCCCCGTCGGGGGCCTGGTTGTCCATCTTCACGCCGTCGCCCGACCACCCGTGGCACGACTGGCAGTCGGCCTTCTGGTGGTACAGCCGTCGCCCCGCCGCGATGTTCCTCTCGCTCGGCTGGGCGGACGCCTCCGCCGATCCGATCCAGGCGACCCCCGCGATCGCCGCAACCGGAACCAGCCCCCACCGCGCGACCCCATGCCTCTTCATTGCGTGAACCTCCTCGGGGAACTCCACCCTGGCGCCGGCAACGCCCGGCGCACCGGCATGATCGCCCACGCCGCGGACCGGACGCAACCACGGGCCGCCCCCCCGAGCGTTGAACGCGACCACGTCCGACGATAGGATCGGCACCGGAGACGAACGGACTCGTACGCCCTGCCGGGGCAGCCTCGATTCGCGCCGCGGCAGCTTCGCTCTCAGAGGTTCACCAAACCACCGGAGGTCACCATGACGACAAGACGCCTGGCGGGGTCGCTCGCGATCCTCGTGCTCGTGCTCGCGCCGGCCGTGGCGCCGGCCCAGGCCCCGGACGGCCCGAAGGCGACCGCCCTGCCCGACGAGTACCCCGACGTCTCGGGCGTGTTCACGTTCCGCACCCTCACCCCGCTGCAGCGCCCCGAGGCGCTGGCCGACCGAACGACGCTCAGCCCCGAGGAGGCGGCGGCCTTCGAGGCGTCGGAGCGAACGCGGCTCAACCGCGACCTCTTCGATCCCATAACCGGGGCGCCGAGCGCCGGCTACCAGTCGCGGGCCGAGGGCGGGGTGCTGTCCTACAACGAGTTCTGGTACGAGCGCGGCATCGAGCTGACGAGCGACAAGCGGACGTCCCTCGTCGTCGACCCGCCGAGCGGGCGCATCCCCTACACCGCGGAGTTCGCCGAGGCCAACCGCATCCGGCGGCTCAACCTGCGCAACGGGTTCGCGGACCACTACACCGACCGCAGCCTCGGCGACCGCTGCCTGATGGGCTCGAACTCCGGCCCGCCGATGCGGCCGGGGTCGTACAACAACAACGTGATGATCCTGCAGACGCCGGGTTACGTGACCATTCTCAACGAGCACATCCACAACACGCGCATCATTCCCGTCGGCGACGGCGGGCACGGCGACATCCCCCAGTGGGTCGGCGACTCGCGCGGGCGCTACGAGGGCGACTCGCTCGTCATCGAGACCCGTAACTTCCGGCAGGCGACGAACTTCAGCGGCTCGTCGAAGGACACCGAGCTCGTCGAGCGCTTCACGCGCATCGACCCCGACACGGTGATGTACGAGTTCACCATCGACGACCCCAACAACTACACGCGGCCGTGGACGGTGGCGATCCCGTTCCGGCGCACCGACGGCCCCATCTTCGAGTACGCCTGTCACGAGGGCAACTACGGGCTCTACGGCATCATGGCCGGCGCCCGGCGCCTGAACACGCAGCCGGTCGAGGGCACTCGGTAACCGGCGAACCGTGAACGAGAACTGCGAGAAGGGGAGAAAGGAAGGAACACCATGCGCACGTCTGTCCTCGTCCTGACCGTCATGGTCGGCGCCGGCCTCCTCGCCGGACCCGCTTCGCTGCAGGAGCGCCTCGTCGTCGGCGACAGCCCCTACACCGTCGTCGACGGCTGGCTGAAGCCGTTCGCGGCGGCCGGCTTCGCCTTCGGCTCCCATGCCGGGGTCTTCGCCGAGTCGCCGGACCGCATCTTCATCGTCCAGCGCGGCGAGATGCGGCTGCCCGATCCGCTGCCCGCCGGCTTCGCCGGCTTCGTCGGGTCCATCGGCATCAACGCCGTGCAGCCCGAGGAAGGCCAGCGGGTGTGGCGCAACAGCATCTTCGTCGTCGACGGCGACGGCAACATGACCGAGTCGTGGACCCAGTGGGACTCCCTCTTCGAGGGCACCAACGGCCCCCACAAGGTCCGCATCAGCCCCCACGACCCCGACCGCCGGGTGTGGGTGGTGGGCGAGACGCAGCACGTCGTCTACGGCTTCTCGAACGACGGCTCCGAGCTGCTGATGTCCCTCGGCGAGGAGGGGGTCGCCGGCGACGACGAGACCCACTTCGACCGCCCGCAGGACATCGCGTTCCTCGCCGACGGCTCGATGTTCGTCGCCGACAGCGGCAACTCCCGCGTGGTGAAGCTCGACGCCGGGGGCAACTACGTGACCCACTGGGGTTCGCCGGGCGGCGGCCGGGGACAGTTCGACGGCGTCCACTCGGTCGCCACCGACGCCCGCGGCAACATCTACGTCACGGACCGGAACAACGACCGGGTCCAGGTGTTCAACCAGACCACCCGCTCGACCTGGTATCACCCGAACATCTCGCCCATCGGCACCTGGCCCGGCTTCGAGTTCCCCAGCGACATCTACGCCGCCGGGTACGACGTGTGGGTGGTGGACAACCGGCCGCCGAGAATGATCAAGCTCGACGTGAACGGCAACGCGCTCTTCACCTTCGGCCTCGAGGGCGACGGCCCCGGACAGTTCCGCGAGATGCACCAGATCTCGGTCGACTCGAACGGGAGCTGGTACGGCGTCGACACCCAGATGGGACGGACCCAGAAGTTCGACCGGATCGACGGGGCCTCGTTCACCGAGATGCTGCCGAGGCCGGACGCGCCGCTGCAATAGCGACGGCTCCACCCACTTCGGACTCACGCAAGAGTGAGGGAGCTCCATGGACGAGCTACAACGGCAGTTGATGACGGCCTTGCGGCCGTTGTGTCCGAGCAGTCCGAGCGGGAGCGGACGCAGCAGGCCGCGCAGCCCGAAGCCTGTCGGCAGCAGGTCGAGAGCTTGCGGCGGCAAGTCGAGCGCCTCGGCGGGCAGGTGACGAGCCTGACCGAGCACTGCACGGCCCTGGCCGAGACGTTGCGCGGGCCGTGGAGATGATGCGACGGCAGACCCGCCAGCGCGAACCGGAGCGGGACCATGGCCCGAGTCGCTAGAGATCCTTGCCCATCACCGCCGCCGCCATGCGATGGTCGTTGGGGAGGACGACTTCCGTTTGTTCGAGCACGCTGTAGCCAAGGTCCGAGTAGAACTGCTCCGCGTTCAGGGAGGCGTGGAGCGTGAGGCGGGTAACGTCGCCGTCTCTGGCGATCTGCTCGATCTCGTGCACCAGTGCGGCACCACAACCCTGCCGGGCGCCCTCCGGAGAGACGTACACGGCCCGCAGCTCCGCCGCTTCCAGTACGAGGGCTCCGATCCCGACCGGTTTTCCATCCAACTCTGCCAGAAGGCGGATCTCGCGGTCGGCGTTGAGCGTCAGGCGGCGGACGTTCTCGGCGGTCGCCGGCACTACCCAGCCCTCGATGGCATCCTGGGAGTAGTGACTCGCGGCGAGTCCCCGAATGGCCCGTTCGTGAATCTGCAGATACAGGCGAATCTCATCGTCCCGGAGAGGGCGAACGGTCACTGCCATTGGTAGATCCTACTTGGCGCCGGTCGAGGAAACCGACCGGCTGAGAGCAAGACCCCCGTTCAAACCGTGCGTGCGGATTTCCCGCACACGGCTTACCAAGTGGTCTTCAGGTCGCAGCATGCACCACCCCCGGATACCGAATCGTGCCGCGCAGGCGGACCAGCCCCAAAGCCTCGAAGAACGGACGTTTCCAGGCCTGCGCCCGACCAGCCGGCAGACGCGACCCCGCGCGCTTGAGGAGCAAGCCGCGCAGGCGCCGGTCCACGTAGTGGTCGAGCTGCACGAAGTGGGTCGCCGCATTCCCCGTCCGGAAATACTGCCCCCACCCGCGAAGCACCCGGTTCACGTCCGCGACGACCAGACGCAGGTCCGTGTGGCAACGGCCCCTCTGGGTGAGCGCCCGAACGCGGGCTTGCACCTGCTTCATCGCACGACGAGACGGCCAGCGGTGCAGGAAATGCACCCGTCGCCGCTTGCGAGCCCAGATGGGTCCGCTCATGCGCTTGTGCAGATGACACCCCAGGAAGTCGAAGCCCTCACGTCCGTCCGTCAGGTCGACCACCCGCGTCTTCTCCGGATGCAGCTCCAGCCCGAGCCGGGTGAGCACCACGCCCACCCGCTCTCGCGCCGCCTCGACCGACGCCTTCGTGTCGCACATCACCACGAAGTCGTCCGCGTAACGCACCAGCGTACCCAGGTGCGCCCACCGGTCCTCCCAGACCCGGTCGAGCACGTGCAGGTAGATGTTCGACAGCAGCGGCGAGATGACGCCCCCCTGCGGAGTCCCCGCCAGGGTTCGGTGCAACTGCCCCGCCTCCATCACCCCCGCCGCGAGCCACAGCCGCAGCAGCCGAAGGACCCGCCGGTCCGAGACGCGCTGGCGGACCAGCGTCAGCAGCTTCGTTCGGTCGATGCGGCTGAAGTAGTCGCAGATGTCGGCGTCCAGCACATGGTTGCCCCCACGCGCCCCGCGGACGCGAAGGGTCTCCAGCGCCTGCGTCGCGCTCCGCTTCGGTCGAAACCCATACGACGAGGACCGAAAGTCCGCCTCGAAGATGGGGCTCAACACCAGCGTCGCGGCCATCTGCGCCACCCGGTCGCGGACCGTCGGTATCCCGAGCGGTCGCCGTCGGCCATCGGCCTTGGGGATGTAGTGCCGCAGGACCGGCTGCGGCCGATACGTCCCCGCCCGCAACGCCGCGCCGAGTTCCGCGAGGAACGCCTCGACACCGCGCTGCTCAATCTCGGCCAGCGTCTCAGAGTCGACACCCGCCGAGCCACGATTCCGCTTGACCCGCCACCACGCCTCCCAGAGGACGTCATCCCTCCAGATCCGGTCCATCAGGGCGTGGAAGCGCCGTTCCGGGGACCGCTTGGCCGCGGCCCAGAGGCGTCGTTGCAATTGGCGCACTTTGTCGAGAGGCGCACGCCTCTCGGGGGAGTTGGGTCCGGTCTCGCCGGCCATGCCCTCGCGCGTCCTCGCGCTAACGCCGTGCCCACCGCAGGGGCCCTTCCCTCCAGCCGCGTTCTGCTGCACGGCCCTCACTGGTACTATGGCCCCCTCGGACTCCCGCTGCGCCGCTCCCGCTTTCACCCTCGGCTTATGCAGGCCGCGTTGCCCCGACCCGGGCTGCGCAGACGGGCCTCTCGTGTTCCGCCCCCCTCCGTGTCCGCGTGCTGCTCCCCGTACCCCGCCGAGACCCCCCGCGCGTGCTCCGCCGGACCGGGGCGCGGGAGACATGGCCTTCGCCGTGACATGAGCGGCTCGGCTCTCGGACTGTAGATGTGTCGAGGCTGCAGGCTTCACTTCATGTTGCGGCCCGCGGACTTGCTCCCTCCGAAGAGGCTCTTGACACCCCGCTCGGGCCACGGCCGTCTCCGGTCGTGCCTGGGGTCTGCTACTCGGCGCTCCGGCGCTTACCGAGGCGGGACTTGCACCCGCTGGAGAGGAACAGCGTGATACAGACGGTCTCCCCTCTGCATCGTCACGACGCGACATTGTGCAGATCGTAGCACGACGACGTCGAGACGTTCCTGACGACGCCCGTCCGGCACTGGCTGTAGGCTGGTCTAGCGACGCGCATGGAAGAAGCCCTGCTCCTGCGGCGGATACGGGAGGAGTTCCCCGACGTCACCTGGACGTCGCACCGGTACCTGACGCACGGCTGGGACCATGCCGTCCTGATCCTCGACGAGGCGCTCGTCTTCCGGGCTCCCAAGGCCCAGGCGAGCCGGGATGCGCTGGCGAACGAAGCCAAGCTGCTTCGCTACCTCCAGCCGAGGGTCGACGTCGGCATTCCCGACTACGTCTACGCGTCCGCCGACGGCTCATTCGCTGCCTACAGACTTCTCGCCGGTCGGCAGCTGGACGTCGCCACGTTCGGCCGGCTCTCCGATACGGCAAGGGAACGGATAGCGGAACAGCTCGCCACGTTCCTCACCGCGGTCCACGAGACCCCGAAGTCGGTCGCCCGCGAGTGCGGCGTGTCCGAGCAGAACCCGGAGAAGGACCACGAGGACCTCGTTCGTGACGTCGAAACGCTCGTGCTACCGCGCCTCGCATCGCACGAAGTCGAGGTCATCCGTGCCTTCCTGACCGAGTTGGCGGCCGAAGTGAAACCGACCCGCCCGACGGCGCTCGTCCACGGCGACCTGGGCGGCGAGCACATACTCTGGGACGCGGGCCAGCAACAGGTCAACATCATCGACTTCAGCGACCGCTCCATCGGAGACCCCGCCCTCGACTTCGCTGGACTGCTCGCCAACGGGCAGCAGTTCGCCCAACACGTCGTGGACCAGTACCGCGGACCGAAGGATGAGGGGAGGCTGTGGCGGGCACAGTTGTACTTCCGCCGGACGGCACTGGAGACGATGGCATCCGCGCTGCAGGGCTACCTGTGCACGTTCGAGGAAGGCTACGCGGAGTTCAGGGCGCAGTTCCGGGTGTAAGCGTCGTGCCCGCCAGTCGTTCCATGAGCCGGCTCCAGAGCCGGACCTACTCCCGCCAATATACGGATTGGGCCGGATTCCGCCACACGTCCTGACCCGACAGTCCGCGACGACAAATCGTAAACGACTGCTATCCAGTAGTTTATGGGTTGTGCTGCACGCTCTTGGACATCAGCGGGCTGCTATTGGGGGTCAGGGCAGCGATAGCACGAACACAGCGAAAAACACCCGGATTCATTGGGGTTTCTGTCAGGGCGTACCGGATACGCCCACGATTCCACCCACGCGGAACCGCCGCCCACGGCCGGGGGCCGTTGTTCACCCAGGTACCCAGGTCCGCGGGCCGCGGGCGTAACCGTTCTGTCGAGCCGGTATTGTAGGGTACCGATGGCATCGACGACATCAAGAAGATGCTGGGCGTGTAGAAGTCCCGGTTCGCCGACGTGACCGCGGGACATCGTGATTGGGGGCTGGTCCACGGCGTGCTGCACGAGAACCTGCCGCTGGTGCACTCGGCGGTGAGGGAACGGTTCTTGGCCGTCGCCGGGTATCGTCCCGTCCCGCGGCGCTTCGGGGCCTGCGCTATTGGCTGTTCGACGAGGATGGGCCGAAGTCTCCAGTTTTCGAAAGGGATAGCCGATCTTCGTGATGCCGCGGAACTTGGCGGGCCGCCAGAGACCGACGGCGTGCCACGCGAAGCGGCAGTCGGACGAAGTGACGGCAAGCCTTTCGGAACGGGGCGAATCGCACGGCTGTGAACGGCGGCAGGCCGATGGATTCCGCGGCCGAGGACGAGGTGATGAGCGAAGAAGCGCCGCGCGAGCCTGTGGAGTTCCATAAATGGCTGAGATTCGACGACCGCTCGCCGGATGATGCTGGGGTCGGCCCGGCGCGCGCGGTGGAGGCCGACGGGCGGTGCCGCCGGTGCTGGGGACCGATCGTGGGGTTGCGGCGGAAGGACGGGCCGTGCACCCATGTCGAATGTCTGGCCTGCGGGGCGTCGACGGACGGGGAGGCGGCTCGGCGGGAGGTGGCGAGGATGCTGCGTGAGGCCGAGCAGAACGTGCCTCTGGCCCGCATAGGGCGCGGCTCGAAGTACGGCGGGAAGGCTCGCTTCGTGTTAAAGCTGCTGCCGGACATGGACAGGGACATGGCCTGGTACGACCGGGGTCTGGCCGCGAGCCTTCGGTTGAAACGACGGCGGAACTACCTGGACCGCCGGAACTTTCCGTCGGGCGAAGCGGGGTACCTGTTCGCCCAGGCGGGCGTGCTCGTGGCAGGCTTGAACGCATTGCCCCCCGAGATGTCGGCGCTGTCGCTGGCCGACGTGGAGTACGGGGCGCCGGAAGTGCAGCGCGTCGAGTCCGCGAGCGGAGACGACGGGATCCTGCGGGTGGTGGGGACGATAGCCTGCAGGTACCGGAAGCCGTCGAACGCGGCGGTGAAGACGAGGATGGGCAGGTTGATGATGGCCGGTTCGACGGCGGCCTTCGCCTGCGAGCTGGCCATGAAGGCCATCTTGATGACGCGCAGCCATCAGGCCGAGAAGACGCACGACTTGGCTGATCTCTACGCCGCATTGCCAGCCGACTGCCGGGAGCGGCTGGAAGGGGATTCCGGGGAGATCGAAGCTGTTCTGGAGAAGAACCGGCAGACGTTCGGACAGTGGCGCTACTTCGAGCAGGCCTTGGGGGAAAAGACGTTCGGCGCGCTGGTGGACACGGACCGCGTGTGGGGCCTCAGCAAGTCGGCGCGGGTTCTGCTCGACGAATGCGTTGTGGCGGGTCTGGACTACAGGATCTCCGTGCAGAGCGACAGCGAGGTCGCCGTCGAAGGGGCCGAGGTCGTCGACTACTCGGCGAAATTCAACGTGAACGTGGAAGGCAACGAGTCGGCGGTAGCGTGGGACGCGCTGCTGTCGGGCCACCGAACGCACGGTTGATTGCTCGGGGAGAGCGGTTTCGAGCGACGAACGCCTTGGCCCGCAGGCCGAGCTGGTCAGTCTGCACTGATTTCTCCGGACGCCGACGGCGCGTCTGGCTGGGCCAGCCGCATGTCCATACCGGGTCCACCGAACGGTTACCCGCGGGACCGCGGGACGTGCGGGACGTGCGGGTCACGCCAGAACAGAATCCCCGGCGTTGCGACACCAGCCCCAGAGCCGATCCGACAGCGCGACTCGCTCTAGCTCCGCGCCAACCGGGGCCACAACCAGCCCACTAGCGTACCATTAACCGCGCCAGCCCCTTCCGGCGAGGCATCAACTCACTGTTCCCCCTCCGGCCGTGCTCGCTTCTCGAGCTGGACCAGCCCCAGCTTGATGGCGTTGCGCAGGATCACGCCCGGCTTGAGGTTGCTGCTGGTCGCGACCTGCCGCACGCGGTCGTACCAGTAGACCGACAGCGCGACCGAGCGCCTGACGGTGTAGCACCTCCGCTTGTCGGCCGCGGGATCGGGGTCGTGCAGCGCGTCGTTCGGATCCTCCATGCGTCACTCCTTCGCAATCCGGGACCTCGCGTCCGAAGAGCGTCGGCGCCGAGCCGGAATGGAACGCCGGACCGCCGTGTCGCCGTTGCCGGGGCAGCCACGCCTCTGGGTGGCCTGCGGATGCGTGCGGATCCGGCCGGAGCCGGCCGCTTCCGCGCACGACCACGTCGCACGGCGCGCACGACGTGACGCAGCCGCCGCGCGCGCCTTGCCGGGTTTCTCTTGCGGTGACGGGACAGGGAAGGGGAGCCGCCGAGCGCCATGCGATCCGCTCCTCGGCCGGCTCCGGCTCGATCGACGCCCGGTAGATCGAGCCGTCCGCGGGGTGGTGAGATTCGCCGCCGGCGGCGGGTCCTTCGCCCTGCTGGAGGAAGCGCCCCGGCTTCGGCAGCCGGATGGCGGCGCAGCGGGGAACCGCGAACCGCGATGAGGCCTTCGGCAGGACCGTGATCGGGCGCGGCTCCGCGGGATCGCGGAAGCCGATGCACGTGCAGGCGATCAGGCTGCCCGCGTCATCGACGTGGTGCCCATCCGCCAGGTATTCGAAGCTGGCCATGAAGGCTCGGGCGCGGCATCCCGGCTCGCTCCACCCGCGCCCCCCGGCTACCAGCCGAGCGTCGCCCGGCCCATGAACCCGTTGCTGGCCCCGCCTTCCAGCGGGCTCTCGCGACGCTGCGCCTCCGCGGCCAGATCGAAGTTCACCTTCCCCCGTTCCAGCAGCCCGAGTCCGTAACCCAACCGGTAGTCCCGGCCGTAGGGCGAGGTCGTCAGCCCGACCCTCGGCGTCCCCACGAGGCGGGCGCCGACCGGCAGCCCGTAGCCCACCTCCGCGTCGACCCGGTCGCCGGCCCCGTACATCTGATGCGAGCCCATCCCGTAGGCCATCTGGCTGTTCCACAGCGCGTCGGCGCCGCCGCGCGCCTGCCCGCCCCACGACGGGGCCACCCGCGCGGTCAGCCCCAGCGGGCTCGACGGCGTCGGGTCCCACCCCAACGACAGCGACATCCCGCGCTCGGTGAAGCCCTCGGCCTGGTGCACCACCAGCGTCCGCACCCGCACGTCGAGCGACAGCCCCGTCACCGTGTCGGTGAAGGCGAGCCCGCCGCCGACGTCCATGCCCGCGCCCGTCTCGGCGTCGCCGCCGTCCCGCCGCAGCCCAACCTCGACGCTCGGCCGAAGCGACAGCCGGCCGCCGAGCGTGATGCCCCGCGAGCCCTCCAGCGCCGTGCGCACCCGCGTCACCCCCGCCTCGGAGGCGTTCAGCCGGCCGCTCGGGCCGTCGAGCAGCTCGCTGGCCGCCCCGACCCACAGCGCGTCGGCCTTGAACGCCAGCGCGAACCCGCCGGTGGCCCGCGAGCCGATCAGCTCGCCCCGCGTCCCCACCGCCGACATCGCCATCGACACGCCCGTCTCGAGCGCCGATTGTCCGTCCGGCGTCAGGCTCAGCGCGCCGGCGCCGTAGCCGGTCACGCCCCACACCGACACGCGGTCGCTGACCTGGTAGCCCGCCCACGGGTAGAACCCCGTCATCGACGTGCTCATCCGCCCGCCGCTCGGGCCGCCGTAGCCGCCCAGCCCGAGCGTGCGGCCCACCGACAGGCCCACCGTCAGCGCCCCGCGCGAGTAGTCGGCCCCGACCATCGTGGTCCGCACGTCGCCGTCGAGCGACAGCGCGTCGTCCATGCCGCTGAAGTAGGACCGCGAGCTGCTGCTCCACACCGACAGGATGCCGCCCCGGCTCTCCCGGTTCAGCTCGAACTCGGAGCTGGAGAACAGGCCGCCGCCCATGCCCATCGAGCCGAACAGGCCGCCGCCGTGCATGCCGTCCATCGGTCCGTGGCCGCCCATCGCCGCCGCGCCGCCCATCGGCGCATGCGGGTCCGCCATGCCGAGCCCGCCGCCGCCCATGCCGTGCATGCCCATGCCGCTCGCGCCCATGCCCATCGGACCGGCAGCGCCGCCCATGCCCGCGCCGGCCGCGTGCGAGCCCATCGCCGTCGGGGCCGCACCGCCCATCGCGCCACCCCCAACCGGGGCCGCACCGGCCGGACCCGCGCCCATCGGCGCGAACGACGACAGGAACCCGAGGGCGAACTCCCGCTCGCTGCCCGGCTGGAACTCGCGCCCGGCGAGCCGCGCCCGGAAGCCCCGCCGCCGCGGCGCCGCCATCCGCTCCTCGACGTGGGTGACCACCTGCTCGGCCGTCGCCCGCCCGAAGCGCGCCAGCAGCGCCGCCGGAATCAGGTCCGTGTTCTCGATCGTGCCCGTCGCCTCCGCGTCGCCGATACGCGCGCCCGCCGCGTTCGAGAGCCGCAGCGTGAACGTCTCGTCGCCCTCGTCGTGGCTGTCGTCGAGGATCGGCACGCTCACCGTCTTCGACGTCTCGCCCGCCGCGAAGGTCAGCGTGCCGGACGTCGCGGTGTAGTCCGCGCCGGCCGTCGCCGAGCCGTTGGCGGTGGCGTAGTCCACCGTCATCTGGTGCCCCGCCGTGGTGAAGGCGCTGCTCAGGGTGACCGCGAAGGCGACCGAGGCGCCGGCGGCCTCGGTCGCGCTCGCGTCCGCCACCGAGATCGACGGGCGCCAGTCCACCTTGTGGGCGGAGTCGTGGCCGAGGCCGGTGTGGCCGAGCTCCGCCTCCGCGTGCGTGTCCACCGAGATGATCGTCCCCCCGTTGAGCGCCAGCGTGTCGGCCAGCACCGCGATGCCCTGCGTCGAGTAGTTCGGCTCCACCACCGTGTGGGCGAAGTCCAGCGCGCTCGTGCCGCCGCCCTTCTCGTAGGCCGCCTGCTTCGTGCCCCACTCCGCCGGGTCCATGTCGATCGAGAGCAAGGGACTGCCGGTCACCTTCACCGCCTGGTCGAAGGTCGCGCGGATACGGATCGTCTCGCCCAGCATGTAGGTGCTGTCCGAGGCCGGGCTCGAGACCACCGACACCCCCGTCACCGCCGGGGCGGAGGCCGTGCTGGTGCCGACCGGGCCGCCGCCCTCACCCGCCGCCTGCCAGTCCACCTTGTGGTTCGGGTCGTGCGCGAGTCCCGTGTGCGCGAGGTCCGCGTCCTCGTCGCCCGAGCGGATCGTCCCGCCGTTGAGCTCCAGCGTGTTCGCCAGCACCGCGATGCCCTGCGTCGAGTAGTTCGGCTCCACCACCGTGTGCACGAAGGTGAGGCTGTGCGTGCCGCTGCCTTCCCCGTAGGCCGCCCACTTCTCGCCCCACTCCGCCGGGTCCATGTCGATCTTGAGGCGGGGCGTGCCTCCCGACGTGTCCACGTCCACCACCAACTGGCTGAAGGTCACCCCGACCCGGATCTTGTCCCCATAGCCGTAGGTCTTGTCCGCGCCCGCGTCGGAGACCACCGACACCCCGGTCACCGATACCGAAGCGACCTGACTGTCATCGGGCCCGGTGGCGCCGCTGCCGCCGCCGGGCGCCAGGCGAAGTGCAACCTTCTCGCCGACCGTCCAGGAAAGGCCGGTGTTGTTCCAAACCGCAGTCTTGCCGGACCTTTGTTTCTGAGCGTCCGCGACGGCGAACTGAGTGTCACCGACATAAAGTGTCAAGTCCGTGGGAATTGCCTTGTCCAATATGAATTCCAGTTTTCCGCTAAGCGTATACAATAAGATTGCTTCGACTTGGTAGCTCGTGCCCGCTCTGTTGAAGGAGTCCCCCGTAAGGACGCTCCTGTTGCTGCACTTGGCTGGGTCATTGTCTGTGCAACCCAGAATGGTGGACCCTGCCGCTTCCCCCACGGTCAGCGTGGCCGACCAGGGTGTGTTGTTGATCACCGACCAGTCGAGGAATGTCTCCACGACCGTGCTGGAGGCGGCGCCCCGCAGCGGCCCGGCGGATGGCTTGGTGTAGCGCACCTTGACCGTGTTGCCGGATACGACCGCCGAGGCCAAGGTCAGCGTCACCGTCTTGCCGGAGATGGCGACGCCGCCGGAGGCGACGTTGCGCCGCGCGCCGTTCACGGTGACGTGGAAGGCCCCCGGCGCCGGCACCGAGCCCGTGTCCAGATTGACGTTGAAGGTCGCCGTCAGCGTCTCTCCGTCCACCGCCGCGCCCTGGAGGCGCGGCCCGCCGCTGCCGCCCGACCCCGTCAGGCGGAGCGAGACCTTTTGGTTCGGCCCCCAGCCCACGTCGGTATTCCATGCCGCGTCCTTGCCGCCGTTGGAGAGACTTGCCTCGGCGATCGGGAACCGGCGGTCGCCGACATGCAGCGTCCAGCCCCGCGGAATCGCTCTGTCCAGGGAAATCCAGAAGACCCGGCCCGTCGGGGCTCGGTCACTGAGGACCTTGTCGACCCGATAGGTCGCGCCTCCGTGCAGGAAGGAGTCGTTGTCGAGCCGAGTGCTGCATGAACCGGGGTCGACGCCGGGCCTGCTGCCACAGCCAAGGTTGGCGCCGTTGCTCTGCCCCCCGACGGTCAGCGTGGCCGACCAGATGGCCCCCAGCGTGTCGTTGGTCACCGCCTGGTCGCCGAAGGTCTCCACGGCCTCGCCGAAGGCGGCGCCCCGCAGCGGCCCGGCGGACGGCTTGGTGTAGCGCACCTTGACCGTGTCGCCGCGGCTCACCGCCGAGGCCAGGGTCAGCGTCACGGCCTTGCCGGAGATGGCGACGCCGCCGGACGCGACGTCGCGCCGGGCGGCGTTCACGGTAACGTGGAAGGCGTCCGGCGCGGGCACCGAGTCCGCGTCCAGGCGGCCGGTGAAGGCCGCGGTCAGCGTCTTCTCCGCCACCGTCGCGCTCCGGAAACGTGGCGCACCGCCGGGGTCCAGGACCGTCACGTCGATGTCGTGTCTGCCGGCATCGAAAGCTCTTGCGTCGTGGCCGGCCGGGTTCTGGATCGGATTCGTTGCCGGCACCGTGTACCTGACGTTCACGCTCCAGCCGGCGGGAACCTCCTCATTGAGGGTCAGCACCACGGTGGTGTCGGAGATCGATGTGTCGACCGCCGACAGATTCAAGAACTGGCTCCCAGAGCCCCTTGCGACGACGATGAAGGCACTCCCCGGCGGTATCGAGTTCTCGTCCAGCGGCTGGTCGTAGTGGATCTTCAACTCGCTGCCGCGCGCCGTCCCGTGCGACACCAGGGGGTACTCGTTGGTCACCGGCCGGTCGGAGAAGGCCGCCAACGCGGCGCCGTCGGCAGACCTCAGCCTGCCGCCGGTTTGCGACTGAGGGTGGTAGCGCACCGTGACCTGCCGATCCGACAGCTTCACCGGCAACTGGTTGTGGTTCCGCGACATGAGTGTCACGGACTGGCTGTCGCAGGTGGGCTTGTTGAGGGGCCACGCGCTGTAGTCGTTGTAGGTGATGGTCCACCCGGACATTTCGGAGCAATGGTCGGTCCGGATGGGCTTGTCGAACTTGACCTTTATCTTGTAGTCGTCGAACAGCGTCGCGCTGGAGAACTTCGGGCGCACGTCGTTGGCATAGCCGTTGACGCGGATGCGCATGATGTTGCTGTCAGTTGCCCATGAACTCGAACCAGGAGCTTTTTTTAGACTCGTATTGGCTATCTGCCAGCCCGCGGAAGAGCCGGGATCTTCCACGGTGGCCAGCGTCGAGGCGATACCCCCTGTCGTCGTCGAGTCCAGAATCACAGCGTAGACTCGGTTGGCTACGAGCTTGTGCCGCCCAGGCGCGGCGAAATTCTGAATGCCTGTCCCGAGCGACGACGGATTGGTCAGCGCGGCAAGGGTCGTCCCCTCTGGATTGTGTCCATCCACGATCCGCACTCGCAGATCCGCGCCCGGCGCAGCATCAAACTGGATGTCGACGCTGGTTAAGATGAAGCCGTCGTGGCCGGGGACGTCGTCGCCCGCGCTGAACAACTGGCTACGATTTCTTCCAAGGCTCAAAGTTGTACTAGCAAGTGGCCGCTTTAGATTGGAAACCAGTGCGGTGGTCGGCGCCGGCCCGGGGGTGCGGGATACCTTCGCCCGGCCGATGACGGCCATGAGCGCCCTAATGCTAATGGTGGCATCAGCCGTCGTCCACGTTGTCTCCGTTTCCCTCCGATATTGTTGCTTCTCCGCAATGCTCCATCCGGCAGCCGCGCCGGGGTCCTCGCTGACACTTCTTGTAACTTGGAGTTGAATGGTACTCGTTGGCCACGTCGAGCCGCCTGACGTCTCCTCCAGTACGAGCGCATACGTCGTGTTTGGGGCCAGGCTCGCGTTCGAGGGCGCGGTGAAGGTGTTGGTCGCATTTGCGGTAAGCGAAGCCGGATTGGTGAACACGTAGCGGCTGCTGTGGGGTGCGCCCGAGGAAACGGTGTAGACGCTCACCCTGATCCCGGTACTGGCGCCTATCACCCCGATTTTCAGATCGACCTGGAGAAGTTCATAGCCGGCCGGATTGCTGCCGGTCGTGAAGCGGTGAGAGTAAACCCAACGACTACTACCGCGGAAACCGAGAGCAAAAAAAGCATTGGTGTCCACCGTCTGCTCGGTATTGCCGACCAGCTTGACCGGGGTCTGCGCCTCGGCGGTCTGCGCGCCCGGCAGCAGAAACAGCGCCGCCGCGAGGAGGCACGCGACCCCGCGGCCGAAGCGCGCCAGACGTACGGCACGGAAACGGGAGAGAGGCGGGGAAGGACGGCGCCCGTCCCCGGCGTGCAGGTGCTCAGACGGACCGGGGCTCAACCCGCAGCTGGCTGGCTGGCTGGCTGGCTGGCTGGCTGGCTGGCTGGCTGGCTGGCTGGCTGGCTGGCTGGCTGGCTGGCTGGCTGGCGCAAAAGCCATGCCACCGCTCTGCCCCGTCATGACTCTCAACATCACCAATCTCCACTCTGCTCGGCACCGCCAGCCTCCACTTGACTGGGCTCCGCAAGTCGCGATCGACCCGCACCCACCGCGCGCCACTCCCCAGACCCGCCAGCTCGCATTCGGATTCCACCCTCAACGTGGACCGCTCGAAGGGTTAGAGACGGATCCTACCAGATAATTTCGTCTTTATTTCGTGTTGCTAGCTGCCTCTATCGTGTGTTTTTCGTCAACATTCGCTATACTCGCACCGCCGAGCACATCAGAGGCCGGAAACGCCCTGTTCCGGTCCTCGACAACGCGATTCGCAACGACCCGGCGGAAGGAGACCTCTTGACACGGCCCGGCGATGCGCGGCAGGAGATCGAGGCGCTGCGCGAGCGCATCTCCACGCTGAGCGGGGCCATCCTGCGCATCAGCGCCACGCTCGACCTCGACACCGTGCTCGCCGAGGTGGTCGAGAGCGCCCGCACGCTCACCAGCGCCCGCTACGGGGTCATCGCCACCGTCGACGAGACCGGCGCGCCCACCCGGGAGTCGGTGTTCTCCGGCTTCACGCCCGAGGAAGAGCGGGAGCTGGCCGCCTGGCCCGACAGCGGCCGCCTGTTCGAGCACCTTCGCCGCCTGCCGGGGCCGCTGCGGCTCACGGACCTGGCCGGCTACGTCCGCGCGCTGGGCATCGCGCCCGCGCGGATGTTCTCGCGGACCTTCCAGGGCACGCCGATGCGCCACCAGGGCGCCGACGTCGGCCACTTCTTCCTCGCCGAGAAGGCCGACGGCGAGGAGTTCACCGACGACGACGAGGAGGTGCTGACGCTGTTCGCGTCCCAGGCCGCCGCCGCGATCACCAACGCGCGGACGCACCGTAGCGAGCGGCGCGCGCGGGCCGATCTCGAAGCCCTGGTCGAGACGTCGCCGGTCGGCGTCGTGGTCATGGACGCCCGCGCCGGCCGGCCGGTCTCGTTCAACCGCGAGGCCCGGCGCATCGTCGAGAGCCTGCGGACGCCCGGCCGGCCGCCCGAGCACCTCCTGGAGGTGGTCTCGGTCCGCCGCGCCGACGGACGGGAGGTGTCACTGGCCGAGATTCCCCTGGAGCAGACGCTCCGCACCGGCGAGACGGTGCGCGCCGAGGAGGTGGTGCTCTCGGTCCCGGACGGGCGCAGCGTCAGGACGCTCATCAACGCCACGCCCATCCGGGCCGAAGGCGGCGAGATCGGCTCGGTGGTGGTGACCATGCAGGATCTGGCGCCGCTCGACGAGATCGAGCGGATGCGGACCGAGTTCCTGGGCCTGGTGGGCCACGAGCTGCGCGCCCCGCTGCTCGCCATCAAGGGCTCGGCCGACGCGGGGCTGGAGGAAGAGGCCGAGCTCGACCCGGCCGAGATCCGCGAGTTCTTCCGCATCATCGCCGAGCAGGCCGGCCACATGCGCGGTCTCATCCGCGACCTGCTCGACGCGGGGCGCATCGACGCGGGCACGCTCTCGGTCGCGGCGGAGCCCTCGGAGGTGGCCGCTCTGGTCGAGCGGGCGCGAAGCACGTTCCTCGGCGGCGGCGGCCGGCACGCCGTCCTCGTCGACCTGCCGGCCGGCCTGCCGTCCGTGATGGCCGACCGCCGGCGCGTCGTGCAGGTGCTCAACAACCTGTTCGCCAACGCCGCGCGGCACGCGCCCGAGTCGACCCCGATCCGGGTGGCGGCCGTGCGCGAGGACGCGCACGTCGCCGTCTCGGTCTCCGACGAGGGGAGCGGGGTGGCGCCCGAGCTGCTCCCGCACCTGTTCAGCAAGCACTCCGGCGGCAGGCCGGGCGCGACGGCGGGCCACGGCCTCGGGCTGGCCATCTCGAAGGGGCTCGTCGAGGCGCACGGCGGCCGCAATCCGGGCAGAGAGCCCCGGCGCCGGCCGCGGCGCCACCTTCACCTTCACCCTGCCGGTGGCCGGCGAGACCGGCCCGGCGGCGGCCGATCGCGCAACCGCCGCGGCGCCCGCGCCGGAACCCGGCGAGCCGCTGCGCATCCTGGTGGTGGACGACGACCCGCGGGCGCTTCGCTTCGTCCGCGACGCGCTCTCGGAAGCCGGCTACGCCCCGCTGGTGACCGGCGCGGCGCACGACCTGCCGCGCATCATCCGGACCGAGAGGCCACGGCTGGTGCTGCTCGACCTGATGCTCCCCGACGCCGACGGCATCGAGCTGATGGGGCAGGTTCCCGAGCTTGCCGACCTGCCGGTCATCTTCATCTCCGGCTACCGCCGCGACGAGACTGTCGCGAAGGCGCTCGAGGCCGGCGCGGCCGACTACCTCGTCAAGCCCTTCTCGCCGACCGAGCTCGTCGCCCGGGTCCGGGCGGCGCTCCGGCGCCGCGAGGAGCCCGAACCGTTCGTGGTCGGCCAGCTCGCCATCGACTACGCGCACCGCCGGGTGACGGTCGGCGGCGAGGCGGTCGACCTGACCGCCACGGAGTACGAGCTGCTGCGCGTGCTCTCGCTCGACGCGGGACGGGTCGTGACCTTCGAGACGCTGCTGCGGCGGGTCTGGGGCAAGCCGGAGAGCGCCGCCACGAACCTCGTGCGCAACTTCGTCAGGAACCTGAGGCGTAAACTCGGCGAAAGCGCGTCCAGCCCCGCCTACCTGCTGAACGAGCGCGGCGTCGGCTACCGCATGGCGAAGCCGGCAGGCCGATAGGACGTGACGCCGGTGCGTGAGGGCCCGTCGCGGCGTTGTCTGTTGGGGACCTGGCCCGTTCGCGCACGGCGTTCATCGAGTTCGACAGCCACTCTGTCGGCCTGCTCACCGGTAGGGGCGTGCTTGCGCGTGGGGGCTCGGCACGAGTGCCGCTCACTCACGGCATTACTCGTTCGACGACGTTCAGTAGCGCCCGCGTGCTGTGTCCCGGGACGCTCCCTCCTTCAATCAGCCGCCAGGCGAGCCGCCGGATCTCGCTCAGTCTCGCGGGCCGGTAGTCCAGCTGCTCGACGCTGACGTTGACGTGCCGGTTCGGCGTCGGCGACTCCTGCTCGTGCATGTGTCCGTGGACGTTGACCGCGCCGTGCGGCACCTGCACCAGCGGCACATGGGTCAGCACCAGCGGCGGGTCGCCCGCCGCGTACAGCGTCACCGCCGTGCGGTCGACCTCGAACAGGCGGATCCGGTTGACGGGGTCGACGTCGTGGCGTGTAGGCGTCCTGCGACGCGAACCCTGGTCGGCCAGGGGAACACGACCCGGTCGTTCTTCACGGTGTAGCCGACGCGCCGCGCTGGAACCGACGTTGGCCAACGTCCAGGGTCTATGGACACATGCGGCCCGAGCCGACCATGATCCATGCGCCGCCCGCACCGCGCGGCGCTCTAACGCGCCGCCGGGACGACGGCGCGAGGCATGCCGTTCCCGTCCAGCCGGTCCGCGCCGGCTGGGACAGCCGACGACCAGGACAGCACATGATGGACACCCTGTACGAGCCTCTGGCGGCGATCCTCAACGAAGCGAGCTTTGAGATGGAGCACGGCGAGGGCGACGGGCCCGGCCGGCGCGTGTCCGCAGCGGAGCTGCGCGCCATCTACTCCCGCGTGGACGCGCAAGCCGTCCGCAGGAGAGCACGCCTGCTGGCGCCTTCGGCGCTGTTGGCCCAGTTCGTCGACGCTTTGCGGCTCGCGTTGGAGCCGGTCATCGATCCCGACACCGACAGGATCGGGCATGCCTTTCCGATCGACATGAATTTCGATCAGCGCAGCACCCTGCAGGCCGGCGGTTACTGCGACCAGGAGTTCACCTCGTTGCTGCCGGACTTCGCCCGCGTCGCCGTGCAGGCGGCGGCGATCATCGGCGTTGACGCAACCGTCCGGTTGCTGGCCGACTGGAACCGTGGCGAACCGGTGCGACTCCACCTGTCGACGGTCCTCAACAACCTGCCTCTCAGCGCCGCCGTGCCCCTGCGCGACGACATTCGGCTGGTTCCGTTGCCGCTGACGACGTCCGAGCTGCCTCGTGTGCCGGTCGTTGAGAGTGTTCCCGCCAGAGACTTGCTGGGCTTGACGATGTTGAAGCTGCACATCTCTGCCTCTCCGGCGCTGTTCCGCCCGGACGCGGCGAGCCGCGACTAGGTCGTCCGGTCCAAACCCGCCGCGGGCGCTGACCTCGACCTCGTCTGCGAGCTCCTGTCGCTTCAGGCGAATCGTCACGTGGCTCGCAGCGTCGTATGGCACGACTACCCGGATGCGGCACCCTTTCGACTTGCGATTCGTGAGATCTGGTCTCAAGGCGACGACCGGCTGAGGCCCCGGCGCTGGAAGGGAAGCTCCCATGCACGGACGGGAGCGGTGACGATTGTGCCGGCTGATGAGCCCGTTCAACGTCTCGATCCGGATCGGTTCCGCCACCTGTTGACCGCGCTCGGCGGCGCCCACAGGAAGCTCCGCATTGCGCTCGATCGTTGGAGACGCTCGAAACGCGCCACCCTCCCGGTCGACGCCTACATCGAGCTTCGCATCGCGCTCGAGGCGCTGTACCTGAAGGACTTCGCCGACGAGAACAGCGGGGAGCTGCGATTTCGGTTGGCTCTCATGGGGGCTTGGCACCTCACCGAGGATCCTGAAGAGCGGCGGTCCATTCGCAAGACCCTGCGCGACGCCTACGACACGGCCTCGGGAGCCGTACATACCGGCGAGATCAAGGACGAGCACCGCGTGAAGTTGTCGGACGTCCAGGACCTTTGCCGGCGGGGGATACTGAAGCTGCTCCGTGAGGGGCCGCCGCAGGACTGGGGGGACTTGGTTCTCGGCGCCGGAGTCCCCTAGGCGAACGGGATGTCGGCGACGACGTCGCCGAGGCGGCTCGTCTCGCAGGGGGCAGGCTCGTTTCGACGGCCGCGGCCGGTGTCGGGTTTACGACATGGCGACGGTGCCGTCGGGAGGCGGCTCGGTGGCGCTCGAGCGCCGGCATGTGGTCGCCGAGGGTGTGGTTCGCCCGCCGGTTCGGTGAGCCTCTGCCCGGGTGCTGTCGTGGCTGTCGGCCGAAGGCGGTCCGGCGGTGCGTCTCGCGTCGCGTGCCGCAGTTCGCCCGTCAGGCCGCAAGCTGCGGTCGGCGGCCGTGCCGGCGCGGCCTGCACGCTCGTCGGCGGCATTCGACGGGTTCGTCGGCCAACCGTATCATCCTCGGGGCCATCGGGCCGATTCAGGTGCGTCATGTTCGTCCGTGTCTGGCGACCCCTCGCCCAGGGTGACATCGTTGCTGGCGGTCGGCGACGACGGCCGAACCGTCCGCCAGTCGGCGGCCGGCACGTCGAATGATCTGCTGGTCGCGTGCTCCGACGCCCGCGCCCGTTCCACCTGCGCCATGTTGGGTTCCAGCACTTCGTACCGTCCGTTGGCGTCGGGGCCGCCAGTTCCTGCGACGACCGTCGGCCGCACCACCGAGGAGTAGCCGTGCCAACGCCAACGCGAGGAAATGCCGCAGCCGGGATGGATACAAGGCTCATGTACGCGCTGCTCGAACGGGCTGCGGCAGACGACGAAGGCAAGCTGGAGCTGTCCGACGAAACGGCCGCGGATCCGGCGGTCGCGGCGGTGCTCGGATTCCTGGTCGAGCAGTGCTGGCTTGCGGAAGAGGGTACCGGGACGTGGACTGTCACACCCACTGGCCGTTTCTGGTTCCAGGGCCTCGGCTACGGCGATATCGTGAAGTTCCACGAGTACGGGGGCGCGGTGTTCCTGCTCCACGTCCGAAGGAGCAGGACCGAGACCATCGTCTGGCACAGGGGCCGGTTCGCCACGATCCGCATTGAGTTCATACCCCAGCCGGAACACTTCGAGGTCAGAAGAGAGAACGAACCGACGACCACGCCCGGAGGGGTCGAAATACAGGAGGCGCTGGCCGTCGCCTGCGGTCTCCTGGCGAAAGACCTGGAAGTGCCGCAAGCGCCGCAACGGAGCGAACTCAGGCTGCACATGTTGAAGTACCTGGAGCAGCTGTGAAGCTATGCGCCCGCATCAGCCGGATCGTCCGGGACGAGCGCGTTCCATTCGGCCTCGCTGTTCATCGGACCGCGATCGAGCAGCGCGAACAGCGAGCGGCGTGCGAGGTCCCGTCCCGACGCGAGGGCGCCGGTCAGCTCTTTCTCCCGCTTCCGCGGGTCCCTGCTGACGGTTCCGTGGACAACCTTCGACCGTGTCCTGTAGAACGCCTTCATCTCCTTGGAGATCGGGGGGCCCTCGTCTTCAGCTTGGCTCAGGAGCCACGCGGCGCGCAGGCTGATCTTGCGCGTGATCTTGTCGTTGCTGGTGAACGGACCGTACATGGCTTCCAGGGCGACGCTGGCGTCTAGCAGCCGGTCCTCCATGCCGAACCTGCCCCCGGCGATGCCTAGCGAGGCGGCGGTGCGCCGGATGGCCAGCTCCGTGCTGCGGTCTCCCTTCCCGGCGCAGAACGACAGCCATCCGCGGGCCGCAGCCGCGAACGCGCGGATGTCCGGCACGGATGGCTTGAGGTTGTCCGGCCAGATGTCGAACACGCCTATATGGCCCGAGGGGGGCTGGGTGCGGAGGTTCGGGTTCAACTGCTTCATCCAGGGCGGCACCGCCGTGATCGTGGTGTGGCTCACCAGCTTCGACCGCACCGCGATGCTCAACAGGTGCAGCAGGATCTCACGTTCTCCGAACACGTCGATGACCGACTCGACGCGATGGTCCGCCGGGAACCAGTACCTGTGTTGGAGGGAACCGTGCATGTCGCCGGAATCGTCGCGGGGCATTGCGCCGGGTCCCCAGTTGAACCGGCGGACCAGGACGGCGCGCGAGGAAGCGTGCGCCAACCTCCCAGGATGACGGCCCAGACCTTCGTCCCTTCGGCGCAGCCACGGCTCCGGATCCTCTGGTAGCCCGAAGCGCTCTCTGACGGCGTCGTAGGAGGCGAGATACGCCCCTCGCCCCAACGGGATCGGCTCGTCGAGTTCAAGGCCGAGGAGCACCGTTATCTCGTGGGCGTGCAGTCGCACGCCATTCCCGGCGACGAGGAACCGGTGCAGGAGCGTCGCCGCGTACGCCCCGCCGACCCTCGCTGATAGCTTGGCGAGGCAGCCGATCAGGGACTCGACATCGTCGGTTCCGCGTCCGAACACGGCTCCGAGGTGGAATCCGTCCTCCGATCCGGCGGACCACGCCCGAGCGATCGCGGGGTGCTCCCGCAGCAGGTCCAGCACGCCATCCGGCAATTCGTCAATCCAAGGATGGGATTCCTCGAACAGCTTGGCGGCGTAGGCGTCGGTGTTGGCGAGGCTCGCCATTTCGAGGTAGTGGCGGTGCATTTCCCGCCGGTAGGTGTCTGTTTTGACTGTCCCGTGGATTCCGAACGGAACGTGGGTGTGACGTGCGCCCGCGAGCGTGTCTTCGAGGGCAGCGCCGAATCGGCGAATCCACCCCTTCCAGCCGAACTCGTCAAGCATCGCGCGCATCGGTTCGCGGTCGTACGACAGCAGCCAGGATCGGGGCGAGCGTTCGCTGGGTCATCCACGAGCGGTTCGCCGAGGTCAACTGGCCGGGACCGTGGAGCATATCCGGACGACGCTTCCCAGCGGCGTGCCTCTCTGGTTTTGGCCCCGGCTTCGTCCCACAAGTCGTTGATCGACCACGTCGAGGCGCGCGGCCGGTTCCCAGGCACTCGTCAACGATCGTGTCTGCCCGGTCGCCGTCAGCTTCCCGTTCACCGTGGCCCGGATTGGGGCTGCCTCCCTCCTCGCGCAGTCTCCTGCCCTCGGGTAGTTCACAGACCGCTCCCCTGAAGAGTACGCGGGGACATCCCCGCGCTCGGGGTTCGGGACATCGCCCGATCAGCGTATCGGCTCGATGCCGGCGTCATTGCAGCAGTCAAGGCCCTCCTGGCAACATCAAATCTGCACTGACAAGAGTCCAGAACTCAGCCACGCCTGAGTCTCACGAGCCAAGCACGGCTCAACGCTGCCGGAACCAGCGCAACGCCTTGGCGGCCGTGTGGTCGTCTACCCAGAAATGGCGAGCGATACGGCTCACACTAACGCCAGGCTTGTGCATCGCGGCTGCCTCCGCGGCGATCAACTGGTAAACCGGGGTCTTCGGCGCACCGCGGAGCTCGACGTCGAGCGGAATCTCGGCCAGGGTTCGTAATCTTTGCGATCGCGTCCGACACCTGCCGGGGCCGTTGCGGCTCGCCGACCTGGCCGGCTACGTCCGCTCGCTCGGCATCGCACCCGCGCGGATGTTCTCGCGGACCTTCCAGGGCACGCCGATGCGCCACCGGGGCGCCGCCGTCAGCCACTTCTTCCTCGCCGAGAAGGCCGACGGCGAGGAGTTCACCGGCGACGACGAGGAGGTGCTGACGCTGTTCGCGTCCCAAGCTGCGGCGGCGATCACCAACGCGCGGACGCACCGCGGCGAGCGGCGTGCGCGGGCCGACCTCGAAGCCCTGGTCGAGACCTCGCCGGTCGGCGTCGTGGTCATGGACGCCCGCGCCGGCCGGCCGGTCTCGTTCAACCGCGAGGCGCGCAGGATCGTCGAGAGCCTGCGGACACCCGGACATCCTGCCGAGCAGCTCCTGGAGGTGGTCTCGGTCCGCCGCGCCGACGGCCGGGAGGTGTCGCTGGCCGAGATCCCCCTGGCGCAGACGTTCGGCGCCGGCGAGACGGTGCGGGCCGAGGAAGTTGTGCTCTCGATCCCCCGACGGGCGCAGCGTCAGGACGTTCATCAACGCGACGCCGATCCGCTCAGAAGGGGACGAGATCGGCTCGGTGGTGGTGACCATGCAGGACCTGGCGCCGCTCGACGAGATCGAGCGGACGCGGACCGAGTTCCTGGGCTTGGTGAGCCACGAGCTGCGCGCCCCGCTGCTCGCCATCAAGGGCTCGGCCGACGCGGGGCTGGAGGAAGAGGCCGAGCTCGACCCGGCCGAGATCCGCGAGTTCTTCCGCATCATCGCCGAGCAGGCCGGCCACATGCCCGGTCTCGTCCGCGACCTGCTCGACGCGGGGCGCATCGACTCGGGCACGCTCTCGGTCGCGCCGGAGCCCGCGGAGGTGGCCGCCCTGGTCGAGCGGGCGCGCAGCACGTTCCTCGGCGGCGGCGGCCGGCACGCCGTCCTCGTCGACCTCCCGGCGGAGCTGCCGCCCGTGATGGCCGATCGCCGGCGCATCGTGCAGGTGCTCAACAACCTGTTCGCCAACGCCGCGAGGCACGCGCAGCCCGAGTCGACCCCGATCCGGGTGGGGGCCGTGCGCGAGGACGCGCACGTCGCCGTCGCGGTCTCCGACGAGGGGAGCGGGGTGGCGCCCGAGCTGCTGCCGCACCTGTTCAGCAAGCACGGCGGCGGCAGGCCGGGCGTGACGGCGGGCCACGGCCTCGGGCTCGCCATCTCGAAGGGGCTCGTCGAGGCGCACGGCGGGCGCATCCGCGCGGAGAGCGCCGGCGCCGGCCGCGGCGCCACGTTCGCTGCCGGCGGCCGGGGAGCCCGGCGCCGTGGCGCCCAGGCGCGCCGCCGCGCCGACGACGACCGCGGAACCCGGCGCGCCGCCGCGCATCCTGGTGGTGGACGACGACCCGCGGGCGCTTCGCTTCGTCCGCGACGCGCTCTCGGAGGCCGGCTACGCCCAGCTGGTGACGGGCGCGGCCCACGACCTGCCGCGCATCATCCGTACCGAGAGGCCGCGGCTGGTGCTGCTCGACCTGATGCTGCCCGACGCCGACGGCATCGAGCTGATGGGGCAGGTTCCCGAGCTGGCCGACCTGCCGGTCATCTTCATCTCCGGCTACCGCCGCGACGAGACCGTCGCCAGGGCGCTCGAGGCTGGGGCGGCCGACTACCTCGTCAAGCCCTTCTCGCCGACCGAGCTGGTCGCCCGGGTCCGGGCGGCGCTAAGGCGCCGCGAGCAGCCCGAGCCGTTCGTCGTCGGAGAGCTCGCCATCGACAACGGCCGGCGCCGGGTGACGGTCGGCGGGGAGGCGGTCGACCTCACCGCCAAGGAGTACGAGCTGCTGCGCCTGCTCTCGCTCGACGCGGGACGGGTCGTGACCTTCGAGACGCTGCTGCGGCGGGTCTGGCCCAAACGGAAGAGCAGCGAGGCCAATCTGGTGCGCATGTTCGTCCGCAACCTCCGCCGCAAGCTCGGCGACAGCGCCGCCAGCCCCGCCTACATCTTCAGCCACCGCGGCGCCGGCTACCGCATGGCGAATCTCCGGGGTCGTTAACGACCCCGGGGGCCTACCCCGAGACAGGAACACCCCGAGAATCGAGATCCGCCGGATCCCGGACCTCGAAACCCTCGGGAACCACGAGCCGTAACTACCACTAGAACAAGCACATACCGCTGATCTCGAAAATCTCGGGGGCCAACCCCGAAACCGGTCTGAGTTACCCTGAGCGACCCCCGCCCGGGTCGTAAGAGGCTAGGCCCCCAACGAGTTGGGGACCGCGCCTCTCACTCCCGAGCCGGCCGGGGTCGCTCAGGGTCCATTCTTCCTTGCAGGAAGGCTCGACGCGCCGCGCGGGCGCGGCTCACCACGGCCACGGACACCCTCATCTCCGCCGCGTCGTCGTCTTGCCCGGCCGCCGCCGGGTCCCGGTCCGCGCCGGCGGCTGAGATCGGCGCCAAGCCTTCGCCCCGACCTCCGGAGACCCGGCCCGTTGGGTGCACAGCGGGGGGGCTCGGGGGCGGGTACCATCGACCCATCATGTGACCCGACCCCTTGCCCCTCCGCCCCCGTCCACCCGGCCGCCTGTCTTCGACAGGCGGCCGGACCGGGAAAAATTCGCGCGCGCTATGCGCGCTTTTTTTTTGCCCCGCTGAGCGGGGCAACGACGAGGACCACGCCCGGCAAGGGGCCGCCACGAACCTCCCCAGGGAAAGGAGAAACGCGCGATGAACGAGGTGAGCCTCGACCCGCGGCAGGCGCCGGCCCGCGCCGAGCTGCCGCTGGCCGCCGACTTCGGGCAGGCCCCAGGCCGCCCGATCCGCCTGCCAACGACCACGCCGGCCAGAGGGCGGCGTGGTGCGGCGCCGACGCCGGGCAGCGCCACGCCGCGAACGAGCCCGCCGGCGCGACCATCCTGACGACCGCCCACGATATCCACCGCATCACCGTCGCCTTCAGCGCCGGCCGCATCACCACAGCCCACGCCGCTGCGGCCGCCGTGCGCGCAAGACCTCACCGCTTCCTCCATCAGAACGCCCTCGTGACTGCGGCCCACGCAGCCCCCCCTGTGCCGGTCCGGTGCGCGCCCCGCCGCCAGCCCGTGGGGACCGCCGACGGCCCGTCGACCTCCACCGGCCATCTCGACCCTCCGTAGGAACACCGCCCCGTCACTCCGGCGCGGCCGGCGGGTTGGTCCCGTCCGCCGCACATCCCCGAAGAGAGGAGAACCATGTCCGAACGAACCGTTCAGCGCGTCGGCGCCAAGGTCGTCGTCCGCTCCATCGACAACGCCGGCTGTACCATGCGGGCGTTGACCGTCACGTCCAAGCTGAGGCTGCAGGGTTCGGCCCTCGCCGCCGCGCTCGCGAGGCCCGACGTCCAGTCCGCGCTCGCCGACGTCAGCTGGCGCACCGGCGCCGGGCACGTCACCGGCGTGTCGGTCGTCTGCGGGGAGCCCGAGCCCGAGCTGACCTCGCTGCGGGAAACCCCCACCGGCCCACCGGCCGAGGGCGAGGTGGTCTGGCAGGGCAGCGACGGCGCCCTCGACCAGGACCTCGACGAGTTCATGCCCGACGGGCCGCAGCGGGCGCGCCTCGACTGGAACGACCTCGCCAAGTTCGCCCCCGACGTTGACGACCCGCGCGCGACGCCGCTGCCCGCGGACCGGGCAACGCTCAGACGCCCGGGCCGGGTGTCCAGCCGGCGCGGTTTCTTTCGCCCGCCGCTCTCGGTCGGCACCGTCGCGCGCATCTTCGAGCTCCGCCACCAGGGCCTCAGCTTCAAGAAGATCGCCAAGGCCCTCGGCATCGCGGCGTGGACCGTCTCGCGCTACGTCCGCAGTTTCGAGGAGGGAGACCGATGACGAGCGAAGCTCACTGCCCGCGCCGCGGCCGCCAAGACGGTTGCAGCTGACGGCGAGCCGGGACCAGCTCGACAACTTGCCCGACGAGGCGGTGGAGAGGAACTGGAGAACCAACACCTACAGGGAAGACCGCTGACCGCGGCAACGCGCGAGCCGACCTGCACGACCGCTCGTGCGATCCGCTGATCGACCCGATGGCCGCCGGCGCCATCAACGACCGCCCGCGGACCCGCCCCACCCCGCGGGCGGAAGGCTCCCTCGACCCACCCACCCGCCCCGGTTGACGACACGACCAGGGGAACCCCAACAACCACGGAGAACACATCGGCGCCCGCCACCCGGGCGACCAGCGGGGCGCTAACGAGTAGCCGCAGGGCCGGTCACGAACGCCGCCCAGCGGTCCATCAGCACGCGCCGCTGGTCGAACAGATCGCTGCGCGCGTAACTCCGCTCCACAGCCCCGCCCACCACGTGCGCAAGCGCCAGCTCCGCCACGTCCCGCGTCGCACCGGAACGCTCCGCCGCCCACGTCCGGAAGCTCGACCGGAAACCGTGAACGTCCGCATCCGTACCCGTCGCTCGCCGCAGCGCAATGACCAAGGTGCCGCCGTTGAGCGGACGCCCGCCCACACCAGGGAAGATCAACGAGTCGGCCGCGCCGTCGGAATGCGCCCGCATGCCCTCCAGCACCGCCACAGCCGCAGCCGACAACGGCACCCGATGTTCCGACCCCGCCTTCATCCGCGAGGCCGGTACGCGCCACTCCCGCACCTCGAGGTCGACCTCGCCCCACGTCGCCCCGCGGGCCTCGCCCGACCGCACCGCCGTCAGCGCCGTGAAACGAATCGCCGCCTTGGCGGCCGGACCCGCCCCCGACGCCTCGACCGCCACCAGCGCCGCGGGAACGTCCGCGTACGGCAACGCCCGCCGATGCGCCCGCGCCTTCGGGCTCTTCGGCAACGCCGCGTCGATCACTTCGCCCGCCGCGTTCACGTCGACATGGCCGAGAGCTTGCGCCGCCGCGAGCACGCCACGGACCCAACCGCGCAAGAGCTTGCCCGTCGCCGGCTTGTCGCGGTACACCGGCCCGAGCACCGAGAGCACCGCCGCCCGGTCGATCTGGTCGACGGGCCGGCCCATCAGACGCGCCGCGTACCGCGCCAGGGTCCGCCGCCGCGTCTCCCGGGTCTGGCCGCGCCACTGGCCCCCGCGCTCGACCTTGGCCGACACGTCCGCGAACGTCGGCACGGTCGACGCGCGCCCGGACGGGTCCCCGCCCCGCTTCGCCGTCAGGCGGTTGTCGTGCGCCCGCTCCCGAGCCTCCGACAGCGTGACGGCCGGGTACGTGCCGATGCTGATGTCGCGCCGCGTCCCCTGGACGTGAAGCCGTTGCACCCAGCGCTTGTTGACCCGGCCCGTCCGGCCCTTGGCCACGACCAGGTACACCGTGTCGCCTGCCCGGTACCGGCCCGGCTTCCGCAGCGTCTCGGCCCGTCTGGCGGTCAGTCTCTCCATTGACCCGCCTCCTTGGACCGAAATGGTACACCCACGGTACGACCACAATCAAGGCTCGGATTCGGGCGGATCGATCCGGACCGGCATGGACCCCGGAGGCTGGCGATTCCCTGAAATTACGTAGGAAAACCCACATGTTTCTACAGATTCGGACTGATACGGACCAGAGACAGCGTTAAGGCAGCGCGAACACGAAAAGCCCGTTGCCCCCCTGCGGACGCCGGACCTCCGGCGTCAGGTCCCTCGGCAGCATGCCGCCCCAGCTCGCCCCGCCGGACCCGGTGGGTATCGCCAGGTACTGGCGGCCGTCGACCGCGTAGGTGATCGGGAACCCCTGGATCGAGGTCGGCAGCCGGGTCTCCCACAGGGTCTCGCCGGTGCGCGCGTCGAACGCGAACGCCTGGCGGTCCCAGCCCCCGGCGACGGCGAGGCCGCCGGCGGTGGTGAGGGCGGCGCTGTTGACGGGGGTGCGGAAGCGGCGCCGCCACATGACCTCGCCGGTGCGCATGCTCATGGCGAGGAACTCGCCGAGCTGCTCGCCGCTGTCGGGGTGGTGGTGGTTGGTGCGGCGCACCGGCCCGGTGCCGCCGCCGCCGGCCACCCGGTCGACGGGCCCGAAGACCGCCGTCTCGCAGTTCAGGTGGATGGGAATGAAGAACGCCTCGAGCCCGGGGTGGTAGGACATCGCGCGCCAGCTCTTGAACCCCGCGGTGCTGGGGCACCAGTAGATCTCCTCGCCGATGACGGGGATGGTGCCGTCGCGGTAGGTGACCTGCCCGGTCACCGGGTCGATGTCGGCCACCGTCTGGTAGCCGAGGTCGTGGGCGCTGCGGAACCGGCCGGTCTCGAGGGCCATCTCCCACAGGACGCCGATCTTCCCCATCGTGAACACCGAGCGCCGGTCGTCGTAGTCGACGAGAATGCGCTCGAACACCTCGTCCATGTCGAGGGTCTCGCCCGGCAGGTGCTGGTAGTACCACTTCATCTCCCCGGTGTCGGGGTCCAGCGCCAGCGTTGAGTTGGTGTAGAGGGCGTCCCCGTCGGTGCCGCGGACGGCGCGGGCCCACGGCTTGGCCTGCGACGTGCCGTGGAACAGGGTCCGGGTCACGGGGTCGTAGCTGCCGGGGATCCACGAGTCGCTGCCGGCCCGGAACATCGGGGGCAGGTCGCCCCAGGTGTCGCCGCCGCGCTGCCCCGGCAGGGCGACGGTCGAGGTTCGCCACAGCTCCTCGCCGGTGTTCGCGTCGAGGCCGACGATGTAGCAGCTCTCCTCGCGGTAGCGCCCGCAGCCGGTCAGCCCGGAAACCACCTTGCCGTCGGCGACGATCGAGCCGCTCGAGAACTGGTAGCCGACGCCCTGGTCGATGTCCGCGTCCCAGACCTCCTCGCCGGTGCGGGCGTCGATGGCGACGACGTGCGCGTCGGCGGTGTTCAGGTAGATCTTGTCGTCGTACATCGAGATGTTGCGGTGCATGCGGCCCGGGGGCGGCCCCCCGAAGCTGTTGCCGGGCGCCTCGGCCCCCCGGTCGTACTCCCAGAGGAGGTCGCCGGTGGCGGCGTCGAGGGCCTGCACGATCTCGCCGGGGTTGGCGACGTACAGCACCCCGTCGTGCACCAGGGGCGTCGTCTGCTGGGGACCCGGGCGCAGCGCCCAGCTCCAGACCAGCCGCAGCTCGCCGACGTTGCCGGTGTCGATCTGGTCGAGCGGGCTGTGGGCCTGACCGTCGAGCGTGCGCCGCCAGCTCAGCCAGTCGGCCGGGTCGGGGCTCTGCAGCATCGCGTCGGTCACCGGCGTGTAGTCCTCGACCTGGGCGGACGCGGACGGACCCGAGAGCGCGACGGCGATCAGCGCGGAAACGAACGTGAGTCGACGGACCATTGGGGCCTCTCTTCTGGGAAACCCGGGATCCGGCGCCGCGAGGGCGGCGCCGGATCCCGGCGGAGATTGAGCCGCGGGCGGCGGAGAGCCGGCGCGGCCTCGCGGTCGCGTCGGGGTCCCGCCGGCGGGAGACGCCTGCCGGGCAGGGTCCTATCGAATGTCGATCAGCTCGACGTCGAACACCAGCAGGCCGCCCGGCCGGCCGCCGCCGGGGTTGTCGCCGTAAGCGAGGTTGGCGGGAATCCAGAAACGCCGCTTCTCGCCCTCGACCATCAACTGGACGCCCTCGGTCCACCCCCGGATCACCCCGTTGAGGGGGAACAACGCGGGCTGGCCCCGCACCACGGAGCTGTCGAACATGCGGCCGTCGGTGGTCCAGCCGGTGTAGTGCACGACCACCCGGTCGGTCGCAGCCGGGTGCTCGGTGCCCGTTCCCGCCTCGAGAACCCTCGAGGCCAGCCCCGAGGCAGTTCTCTCGGCGTCTGCCGGGACGGCCGCCACGTCGTCCGGGGCCGCTATCGTCAACTGGGCCCCCGCCCCGGCGGCGAAGGCGAGCGAGCAGATTCCGGCCGCGACGGCGGCCATGGACATCCTGGGCGTCATGAGTTTCATCATGGCGCAGATCCTACCCCTTGGGGGCCCGTGGCAAAACCCCGCGACGGTCGGCCGGCGATGCGCATCCCGGGGCCCGGACAAGCGCGCGGCGGATCCTCGGGCGTGGCCCAGCCCCCCGCAGTCCCCGTGAGTGCATCCGGAGCCGCCCGAGCTTCCCCGCGGTCGCCGCGCCGAGGCACGCTGGTCGTCGCGGAGCAGCACCCTCAGCCGGTCCGCCCCACCACGACGGCGATGGTCGCCTCGTGCCAGACGCACTCGGCGTCGAAGCCGGCGTCCCGCATCGCCGCGAGCTCCTCGTCGAGGGGGAAGTAGGTGTCCTCCTCCGACCACTCTTCGAGGTGCTCGAACGCCCGCGCCTCTCCGATGCCGCACGCCATCATGTGGTCGACCCAGAGGCGGCGGCAGGCCTCCCGCCCCTCCGGGTCCGCCGGCATCGTCGCATCGGCGTTCACGAAGATGCCGCCCGGCCGGATCGACCCGCGAATCCGCCCGTACAGGGCGCGCTTCGCCGCCATCTCCGGAACGTGATGCAGGGACAGCGACGCCGCCGCGCCGTCGCAGGGCGGCAGCGGATCCAGAAACGACGTCTCCCGGAACCGGACGCGGCCCTCGAAGCGCTCGAGCCGCCCGCGGGCCTGCGCGAGCATCTCGGGGTCGACGTCGATCAGCTCGACCCGCCGCGTCCCGTCGTGCGCGAGGATCGCCTCGGACAGCGCGCCGGTGCCGGCCCCGAGGTCGATCACGTCACCCGGGGCCGAACCGGCGAGCGTCCCGGCGACGACCTCGAGCATCGCCTCGTACCCCGGAATGAAGCGGCGAATCGTCTCGTCGTAGGCCGCCGTCTCGATGCGCAGGTGACGCCTGACCGAGTGAGTGGACATCGAACCGCCTCGCGCAACGGGGCGCCGACCGCCCCACCTCGCGGACAGGTTACCACTCCGGCCGCGCGCCATCGACTCGGTGACGACGTGAGTGCAGCCGTCGAGGTCGGGAGCAGCAGCCGGGAAGCGTCTCCCCGACGAGGGGATGCCCGGCGGCGACGGCGCAGCCGTCGAGGGCCAGGGTCGGCGGCCGCGGAAGCGGCTGCCAAGGGCGAGGGATGGCCGACGGCGACGACGAGTCAGGACGGGAACAGCGCCGACGGCGGGTCAGGACGCCGCCCGCTTCGGGGCGGGGAACAGGTCCTCGATGGAGCACCCGAAGTAGTGGGCGAACTTCCTCGCGTTCTCGACGGTGATGGTCTGGTACCGGCGGCGCGCGACGTCGCTGATGTAGGGCTGCGGAAAGCCCAGTGCCGCCGCGACGGTTCCCTGGGTGACCCCGGCCAGGGCGATCGCCTTGGCGACACGATTGGTGCCCGGTTCCGCGCGCAGGGCCGCGAGCTGCTCCGGCGTCAACATCGTGTTAAAAACATACGTCATGGAACGTATTCGTGCAATCATTATTCGCGCTCTCGCTTAACGCGTTGATTTCATTGAACTACGTGTTTACACGTGTAGCGCCCATGCGTTACCCTGAGCGGCGTGTCGCTCGGGCAGAACATCAAGCGGCTGCGCGTCGCGGCCGGCATCTCGACGCAGAGAGCCCTGGCTGACCGGCTGCACGTCCCGCAGCCGCAGGTCTCCGACTGGGAGAACGACCGCTACGGGACCCTTGAGACCGCCACGTTGCTGAAGCTGGCGAAGGTCCTCCGATGCACGATCGACCAGTTGCTGAACGGGGTGGACCCGGACTACGACGGCCAGGTTCGAGAAACGCGGGAGGCCGCCGCCGCCGAAACCGGGCGGATCGACTACGGGACCGACGCCGCCGGCAGCATCCCGCTGGTGGCGGAGGGTTCGGCGGCTCCCGCGGGGACTTCCTGGAATGAGGGCGCGCCGCCCGGCGAGATCGAGCGGTGGATACCGCGTCCCCGCGACGTGGAGGACGCGAGCGCGTACGGCGTCCATGTCCGCGGCGACTCGATGGCGCCCGCCCACCCGCCGCACACCATCGCCATCGTCAGCCCCGACCGCCGCCTGCAGGACGGCGACGAGGCTTACGTGCAGCTCGCGCCGGACGAGCGGCTGATTCGGCTCGTGCGGAAGACCCGGGGCGGCTACGTGCTGGAGACGTACAATCACGTGTATCCGGCCCGCGTCGTGACGCGGAAGGACGTGCTTGCGATGCACGTCATCCTCTACTCCCGCCGCCGGAACTTCTGATCGCCGGTGCCGGATCTTCCTTCGTCTGCGTCCGCCGCGGATCCGGCCGGCCCCTCACCGACTCGAGTCCGGCGCTACTACCCACACCCGACGCGACCGGCCGGGCCCCGGCTCGACGGGAATCCAGCGGCGAGGCTCCCGAGGCGGGCGGGGCCGGTCGGCCACCGAACCGCGGTTCGGACGGTCGGCAAGCTCCTTCCAATCCGGCAAGGCACCCTGATGAGTTACGATCACCGGATCCGCGAGGCGCGCAGGCTCCCGGCGAGCGGGGATCCGGCGGTCGTGGTACGGGGCCCGGCGGCGGCAATCGCCCCGAAAGGAGAGACCGCGCGATGAGTGAGCGAGAGCCGCAGGCGAGCCCTGCGAGCGACTGGGTGTCGTACCGCCCGGAGATCAAGGTGCTCGACTGCACCATCCGGGACGGCGGCCTGATGAACGACCACCAGTTCGGCGACGAGACGGTGCAGGCGGTGTATCGGGCGTGCGTCGAGAGCGGCATCGACTACATGGAGATCGGCTACATCAACTCGCGCCGGCAGTTTCCGCCGGGGCAGTTCGGCCCGTGGAAGCACTGCGTCGAGAGCGACGTCCGCCGCATCGTCGGAGACAACGACACCGGCCTGAAGCTGTCGGCGATGGCCGACGCCGAGAAGAGCGACTACCGCGAGGACATCCTGCCGAAGTCGGAGAGCGTGCTCGACATGATCCGGGTGGCCACCTACATCCACCAGATCCCGCTCGCCCTCGACATGATCAAGCACGCCCACGACCTCGGGTACGAGACGAGCCTGAACCTGATGGCGCTGTCGACGGTGCCCGACCGCGAGCTGAACGAGGCGCTGGCCCTGGTGGCGAGGTCGGAGGCCGACACCGTCTGCATCGTCGACAGCTTCGGGGCCCTCTACGCGGAACAGATCGACAGCTACATGAACACGTTCCTGGGCTATGCGGAGCCGGCCGGGAAGGTGGTGGGGATGCATGCCCACAACAACCGGCAACTCGCGTTTGCGAATACCGTCCAGGCGACCATCAAGGGCGCCAACCGGCTCGACGCGAGCATGGCGGGGCTGGGCCGAGGCGCCGGCAACTGCCCGATGGAGCTGCTGCTCAGCTTCCTGCACAACCCGAAGTTCCGGCTGCGCCCGGTGCTGCACTGCATTCAGCACCACATCGAGCCGATGCGCGAAGCACTGAAGTGGGGCTTCGACTATCCCTACATGATGACCGGGGTGCTCAACCAGCACCCGCGGGCGGGGATGGCGTTCAACGAGTCGGAGGACCGCGGCGACATCATCAAGTTCTACGACTCGCTGGAAGACCCCGATTGACGGCCGGAACACCGTCGGGTGAGACCGCCGGCGCCGTCCGCGAACGGCGCCAGCGGCCGGAGCTGCATCAGCGGTCGCCGTTCAGCAGATCCCAGTGGCGCCCGGCCCGGTCGAGAATGGCCGGCAGGTCGTCGGCCAGCAGGTACCGGTCGGCGACGAGCTCGTGCCCCACCGCCTCGACCCTTTCCATGAACTCGTCGCGCGACGCGTAGCGCTCCTCTATCGACGGCCGCGGGTCGCCCGCCGCCTCGCGCTCGGCCCGCGTGGCCGCGAACGGCACGTAGGACCCGGCCAGGGACACCAGCGTATCGGGGTCGCCGGCGTCCGGATGAGTGAAGTTCCAGCCGGTGTAGGTGGCCAGCGGCACCGCCACCTCCGGGTGCACGATGCCGGAGGTCTCGTTGCCGTCGGCGTCGACCGCGGGCACGAGCATCGGCAGCGGCACGCCGGCGTCGTCGGCCCCCGCGAGCCACGGGTTGCTCACGCGCGTCCCGCCGGTGCGGTCGTGCGGCGACCGGACGCCCGGGATCGCGGGGAACCCGAGGTCCCGCGGCGCCACCAGGTTGCCGTCGGCGAACCGGGGATGGCGGCTGGCGGGCGGCTCGACCCCGTCGACGACCCAGTCCTTGAGGGCCGTCAGCAGCGCCCGCATGTTCCACCAGTAGTCGGTCGGGTTGCCCATCTCCTGCCGGTTCCCCGGCTCGGGGGGCGGAAACGGGCCGGGGCCGTGCTGGGTGCCGGCCATCAGGTAGAAGCGAACGTTCTCCTGCAGGTCGATGTCGGCCTCGCCGTCCGGCGTCGCGTGCACCAGGGTGGCCACCCGCCCGCCGCCCCAGTACTCGACGCCGGTGTTGGTGTAGAGGATCCGGGGCTGGTTGTCCCGGCTCCGCTCGTTCCCCAGGGTGCCGTCGACAGCCCCCGTCACGGGGTCGCGCAGGGCGGCGTCGGCGAAGGGGAACGAGGTGGCGTCGAACATGCCGAGCGAGATCGGCGTCGCCCCGGGCTGGTTGAGGTCGAGCCGCGACGCCCCCGCGATGTGCGGGATCATGCCGTCGAAGACCCGCCGCCCCTCGGTGTCGGTGTTGAAGCCGAGATAGAGGAACGTGCGGAGGAAGCGGCCGCTCTGCGACGAGCCGAACGAGAGGGCGTGCCCGGCCGAGACCGTCGAATCGGGGTCGTGCTTGATCCACGACGCGGTGTCGCGGACGGCGGCGAAGCCGAGCCCGCCGACCGCTTCGCCATCCACCGAGGGGACCGCGAAGCGGATGGGACGGCCTTCGGGCACGTCGAACTCCCAGCCGACCCACACGATGGTGTAGCCCGCCTTCATGAGGAACCCGTCGCCGTACGGCCCGCTGGCGCCGCGGTTGAACCCGAGCGCGGTCAGGCGCCCCCGGTTCGCGATGTCCACGAGCACCACGCCGTTCCCGCGCTCGGGGTCGGCGGGGGCGAGGATGCGCAGGTCGCCGGTCGCCTCCACCACCCCGTCGGCGTTGACGGGCGCGCGATCCAGGTTGGCGATGACCTGGTTCCGGGGATGGCCGGGGTCGACCGCGAAGGTGATGCGGCCCGCGATCAGCTCGTAGGGACCGGCGTCGCCGAACGCGCGGCCGTTCTCGATGGGGCCACGCTCGGTGATCTCGACCGACGAGACGTCGGCCCGCGCCGCCATCGGCGCGAGCACGGCGAGAGTGAGGACGAGGGCGAGGAATCGGTACGTCGACTTCATGGCGATGGGTATCCCTTCGATACGTTGAACGGTTCTCTGCCGCGCCTACTGCTCCTTCGCCGCCGCGAGTTCCTCCGCGCGCGATCCGGCGAGGATGTTCGTCAGGCCGTAGTTCCCCTCGTGGCAGGCGTACTCGTACATCTGCCCGTCGAGGCGCGACATCGGCAGCGACCCGCTCCACGGCCGCGTCCACGTGTTGGGGTCGGTCACCGTGAACTCGTAGCCGAGCGTGTCCGGCCCGAGCCGGGTGAAGCGCTCGACGACGTGCAGATCGGTGCTGAGGTTGCCGTTGAAGTTGCGGATGAACGCGTGCTCGTTGAAGTTGGTGGTCTCCACCACGAGGGTGTCCCCCTCCCATCGGCCGCGCGAGTCGCCGGCGTACTGGCGGATCTTCCCCGTCACGTGGGGGCGCCCGTCGAGCGGGATGAAGCGGGTGTCGTGGATGTGCTCCTGCAGGATCGCCACCACGTCGGGCGTCTGCACGATGTGGTAGTTGTTGTTGTAGCCGGTGGGGAACGACGGGATGCCGCGGTACCAGAGGCAGCGGTCGCCGAGGTCGAGCTGCTCGTACGTCTCGACCGGCAACTGACCCCCGCGCATCCGCGCGAGCCGGCTCGCCTCCGGCGAGCTCATCCGGGCCTCCATCTCCGGGGTCAGCGGCGGCAGCCGGCCGTCCTCGGGATCGACGATGATCGAGGTGCGGCGGTCGGGCACCACCGACGTTCCCCGCTCCATCCAGAAGTTGTTGTAGGCGCCCACGTTGCCGCCCGCCTCGGTGCGCCGGGCGGGGGCGGCGAGCAGCGCGGCGTTCCGCTCGACCGTGCCCTGCGCGAGGCCGGCCGCCTCCTCCTCCGTCAGGAACGCCCGGTCCGCGAGATCCGTGGGGCGCTGCAGCGGGGTCAGGGTCGCGTTGTTCCAGATGCCCTGCAGGTCTGGGTCGCCCCACGCCGTGCGCGCGGAGGCCGGCGCCTCCGACGCCTGGCCGACGGCCGCGGCCGGCGCCAGCAACACCACGAGCACGACGGACGCGGCGGCGAGAGATAGACGGCTCATGTCGCCCTCCTCCGGATACGGATCTTCTCGGTGTTTCTCGACGCGTCAATGATGGCCCCGAACCGGATCTGGCGCAAGCGGTGCCCGCCGCGCGACGCGGCCGCCGAGCGCGGCGGAGACGGCGTGACCGGGGTCACAGGATGATGCTCAATGCGCCGTGGTCGGACAGGACCTCGTGGTCGAGAACGGCGCGCTTGCGGCACAGCCGGAGGCGCCCGTCCACCCGGCGGAGGCGCACGTCGCAGCGGCCGACGTAGGGCGCGGACTCGCCGGCGCGGAAACGCCAGACGGCCACCGCGGCGGTGGCCTCGATCTCGTCGCCGTCGACGGCCGTCACCATGACGTTGGAGACGAAGCGGCGGGTGCGCGACCAGGGGTACTCGCGGTGGGCGTGGCGGCCCTGCAGCCGGACGACCCGGGCCGCCATGCGGTCGCGGTCGTCGTCGATGAACACCAGGCCGGACCGCGGGTCGCCCTCGGGCAGGTCGGTCGTGGGCACGACGTAGCGGGCGTCCGGCGTGTACAGGGCCAGCCACGCGTCCAGGTCCCAGTCGTCCAGCAGCCGCGCCTCGAGATAGAGCAACTGCTCGACCTCGTGCTGCAGCCGCAGCGTATCGGGGTCGGCGGGAAGCCCCGCCGCGAACGGCCGGGCCGGAGCGGGTGTGGTCGCCATCCTCGGCTGGCTCCTCTCGCCGGCGGGCTCGCCCGCCCATGTCTCTCCCGGCTCCGCTGGGCGCTCAACAGAGCCCGCCGGAGACCGGCCGTTCTACGGCGCAGACTCCCGCTCGGCGGCCGCGGTCAGTTCGGGGGACGGGGCCGCCTCCGGGACCGCGCCGGGCGGCAGTCCCCGTTCGTACCGCTCGACGTGCGGTGTCCCGGCGATGAGCGACTGCCAGCGCCGCCAGAAGCAGCGCATCTGCAGCTCGTCGTTGCCCCGCGGCTCGCGGTGCAGCCCCCGGGAGAGATCCGACCATTCGACGCCGCCGGAGCGGAACCCCTGCTGGCAAGACTCGACGGCTTCGACGTCGTCCGGCGTCGCGAATCCGCCCGGCCCCAGGAAGGTCAGGAAGGAATCGAGGCGGCGGCGCAGCCTGGCGCCGGCTTCCCCGGCGGGGACGAGCTGCCACGCCGTCACGTCCATGCCGGCGGGACCGGTGGGCTGGAACACCCGGATGGTGACGGCCATGATGTCGTTGACGATCAGGTTGGGGAATATCAGCAGGTTGCGGGTCTTCTCGCACATCCGCAGGGCCTTGTTGAGACCGTGGCGGGCGATCAACTCGTTCTTGATGCCCTGCATCTCGCCGCGGGCCTCCTCACCGTAGCTGGGATGCCACATGGCGATGGGCCGCCCGTACCCGGCGTCGTTCTCCATGACCCCGTGCCCGTTGCCGAGAGAGCGGCCGAACCCCCGGCGGTCGCCGGCAGCCGGCGCTTCCTTCCCGGCGGCGCCGGCCATGTAGTCGAAGAAGCTCCGGTGGGTGAAGGGGGTGTGATAGGCGTCGACGCTGTTCTCGGCGAGCAGCTTCCAGTTCGCCTTGATGCTGTAGCGGTTGGAGCCGGGTATGACCCGCATCCCGCCCGGGTCCTGGTCGGCGACCAGGTCGAGGTACTCGGCGGCCCCGGCCAGGTACTCGCGCAGAGGTTCGGTCTCGCGGTCGAAGCAGACGAAGATGAAGCCCCGGAAGCTGTCGAAGCGCGGCGAGCGCAGCCCCATCTCGCCGCGGTCGAACTCGGGGCCGTACCCGTCGATGTCGGGCACGCCGACGAGCGCCCCCGACGTGTCGAACGTCCAGGCGTGGTAGAAGCACCGGAACGCCTCGGCGTTGCCTCGGTCGGTCCGGCAGACGAGGGCGCCCCGATGGGGGCACGTGTTGTGGAACACCGCGAGCTCGCCGTTCCGGGTGCGGGCGAAGAACAGCGGCCGTTCCGCGACCACCCGCCGGGCGAAGTCGCCGGGGTTCGGCACCTCCGACTCGTGTCCCAGGTAGAGCCAGCAGCGGTCGAAGATGCGCTGCCGCTCCAGCTCGTGGACGGCAGGCGACACCATGGCGGAACGATGCACCCTGAACCTGCCCAGGTCGGGGCGGTCGTGAACCAGGCTGCCGACGTCCATGGTGTCCCTTCCCTCTACACGCCCCGGCGCGCGGTGTCGAGATCGGTCCGGGGCAGGAATGGCCCTCCGTCGGGAACTCGACTCCGATCCTAGCGCAGGGGGAGCCTGCTCGGCCGTCGTCTCGACGGAATCGCCCCGCTACCCCTCCGACTGCCTGGTCTGGCTAGTGGTAGTAGAATCCAGCGCGATGCGGAGGTCAGGCCCGCCCCGCCGGGCGAGACCCCCTGCAGTCGGGGGCCCTGCATGTGGCAGCCCCCAAAAACGAACAGGAGAATACTGCATGTACTTCATCGTCCGCGCGATATACACGGAGGACACGGGACGGGTGAGCGAGCGTCCGGCGGACGCGTTTACCGCGTACCTTCACGATACCGCCCGTCATCCCGATGTGACCGTTCATCATGGAGGACCCACGCTCGGCGACGATGGAGAGACCGCCGACGGCCTGGTCCTTGTGGTCGAGGCTCCCTCGCCCGGCGCGGTCCGGGCATTCGTCGCCGGCAGCCCCTATGCCGCGGCGGGTCTCCTGGCGGAAACCCGCGTGCGGCAGTGGAACTGGCTGACGGGGCGCCCCGGCTAGGTCCCTTGCCGTGAGCGCCGGCGAGGCCAGGCATGGCCCGGCCGTTCGCTACGAGCCCGACGAGAATCCGCCGGCCGGCATCACCCTCGGCTGCGGCGTGCAGCTCGTCGTGCTCGGTCTCGCCAGCATCGTCCTCATTCCGACGATCGTGATCCGGGCGGCCGGCGGGACCGACGCGTACCTGTCGTGGGCGGTGTGCTGCGCGGTTGCGGTCAGCGGGGTCAGCACAGCGCTGCAGGCGGCGAGGCTCGGCCGGGTCGGCGCGGGATACGTGCTGACGATGGGTCCCGCCGGGGCCTTCATCGGCGTCTCGGTCGGCGCCCTCTCGGCGGGCGGTCCCGCCCTGCTCGCCACCCTCGTCATCGCGTCGTCGCTGGTCCCCATCGTCATCTCCCTGCGCCTCGCCCTGTTCAGGCGGCTGCTGACCCCGACCATCGTCGGCACCGTGAACATGCTGGTGCCGGCCACGGTGCTGCCGGTCGTCTTCGGCCGCCTGACCGAGGGACCGGCCGGCGCGGCGGCGCTGAGCGCGCCCATCACCGCGGTGACGACGATCGCCGTCATCAGCGCCATCTCCCTGAAGGGGGGCGCGACGCTGCGCTTGTGGGCTCCCCTCGTGGGGGTCGTCGCCGGGTCGGCGGTCGCCGGACTGCTGGGCCTCTACGATCCCGGCCGCGTGGCCGGGGCGCCGTGGATCGGCCTGCCGCCGGCCGCCTGGCCGGGCATCGAGCTCGACCCGGGGCCGGCGTTCGCGGCGCTGCTGCCCGCCTTCGTGTTCGTGGCCGTCATCGGCGCCATCCAGACCATCACCGGGGCCGTCGCCGTCCAGCGGGTATCGTGGCGGCGGCCGCGGGCGGTGGACTACCGGGCGGTGGAGGGGGCGGTGGCCGCCGACGGCGTCGGCAAGCTGCTGTCCGGCTTCGCCGGCATCATGCCCACCCAGACCATCGGGGTCAGCGTCCCCACCGTCCAGCTCACGGGGGTCGCGGCCCGCGCGGCGGGCGTCGCGGCCGGGGGCCTGCTGATCGCGCTGGCGTTCCTGCCCAAGCTGGTCGCCATCGTCCTCGCCATACCCAGCCCGGTCGCCGTGGCCTATCTGACGGTGGTGCTGGCCATGAGCTTCGTGCGCGGCATGACGGAGGTCGTGCAGGGCGGCATCGACCACCGCCAGGGACTCATCGCGGGCGTCGCGTTCTGGGTCGGCGTCGGCTGCCAGAACGGCCTGATATTCCCCGATCTGCTGGCCGATCTCGCGGGCGGCCTGCTGCAGAACGGCATCACCGCGGGCGGCCTCACGGCCATCTTCATGACCCTGTTCATCGAGCTGACGGCGCCCCGCCGCCATCGCATCGAGGCGGCCCTCGACCTCGACGCGCTGCCGACGCTCAGGGACTTTCTCGGGAAGTTCGCGGCCCGCAGCGGCTGGGGCGAGAAAATGGTCCACCGGCTGGACGCGGCGAGCGAGGAGACGCTGCTGACCCTCGTCGGGCAGGACGAGGGCCGGGAGAAGCGCGACCGGCGCCGCCTGCTGCTGCAGGCCCGCAAGGAGGCGGGCGGCGCCGTCCTCGAGTTCATCGCCGCTGCCGGCGAGGAGAACCTGCAGGACCGGATGGGGCTGCTGGCCGACCGGCCCGACGACGTGCTCATGGAGCGGGAGGTCTCGCTGCGCCTGCTGCGCCACATCGCGTCCTCCGTCCGCCACCAGCAGTTCCACGACTCGGACATCGTGACCGTCCGCGTGGAAGTCCCGGAGACCGACCGTGGACGCTGATGCCGCCCCGTCCGGCCGCCGGGCGTTCCTGCTGCGCCTCCTGTCGGGGCCGGCCGCGTTCGCCGCCGTCCGCGCCGCGCCGCTGACCGGCCTCGCGCCCGAGGCGCACTTCGTCCTCGCCGCCTACGCCTGGATCGTCGCGTGGTGGGTGGCCACGCCTGTGCCCTGGACGGTCACCAGCTTCCTGCCGTTCGTGCTCCTGCCCCTCGGCGCGGCGATGCCCGTCGCCGAGGTCGCCGCCAGCTACGGCCACACCATCCTGCCCTACCTGATGGGCGTCATGCTCTTCGGGCACGCGTTCCGAAAGCACGGCCTCGCCCGGCGCATCGCCCTCGCCGCCCTGTGCCTGCCGGGGGTGGCGCGTTCCGGCGGCGGCCTCCTGCTCGCCATCATGACCGTGTCCGCGTTGATGTCCGCGGTGGTCAGCGACCTCGCGGTCATCGTGATGACGACGCCGATCGCGCTGTCGATAGCCCGCTCGGTGGCGCCCGGCGCGGCGCGCATGGCGGCGGCGGCGAGCCTCGCCGTCCTCTACGGCGCCACCGCGGGGGGGATGGCGACGCCCGCGGGCATCGTCTACAACCCGCTGACCCTCGCGCTGATGGAAAGGCTGACGGACTACAGCGTCACCTTCGCGCAGTGGACGTCGACCGGCGTCTTCCTGACCGCGGCCAACCTCCCGTTGTGCTGGCTGGTGCTGAAGCTCATGCTGCCGCCGGAGGTGCGGGCCGTCTCCGACGGCGCCCGCTTTCGCGGGGAGCTGGCGCGGCTGGGGCCGATGAGCAGGGGCGAGAAGAACGTCCTGCTCGTCCTCATCGTGATGCTCGTGCTGTGGAACCTGCCCACGTTCGTCACCATCGGGTTCCTCGACTTCTGGTACGTGCCCCCGGTGGCCATGGTGCTGCTCTTCGCGCTGCCGGTGGACGCGAAGCGCGGCGAGGCCACCCTGGGGGCCGGGGACATCCAGGCGGGCGTCCAATGGAACGTGCTGTTCCTGGTGTTCGGCGGGATGGCCCTGGCCGACATGCTGGCCGGAACCGGCGTGACCGACTGGATCGCCGCCCTGCTCACGGGCAGCGTCACGGCGGGGGCGCTGCCGTGGCTGGCGGGCCTGGTCACGCCGCTCCTGACGCAGTTCGCCAACGGGCCGTCCGCGTCGGTGATGGTGTCCACGACGCTCTTTCCGCTCGCCGACGCCCTCGGCTACAACGCCGCGATTCTCGCCCGCATCATCCCGGGCACCGCCGACGCGGTCACGCTGCCCTGGGCCAGCGCGGCGGTGGCGGCGACGTTCTCGTTCGGCGCGGTCGGACTCGGGACGATGTTCAGGCTCGGCGTCGTGGTCACCGTCCTGTCGTCGATCGTCGTCGTGGTTCTGAGCAGGGTCCTGGTCCCGGCCCTGCAGGCGTTCACCCTGCCGTGATCCGCTCCGACACCTTTTCCAATCTTCCGAAGCTCATGGCCATTGGCCGCGGCCGACCGAAGTGGCAGCTCACCGTCGTGGTATGCTGCTCCGGCACATGAAGACAATATCGACCACAGGCGCGGCAGAGCGCTGCGACGAGCTACTTGAGGTGCTGCCGGGCTGGAGCGACCACCTCGAAGCATGCCGCGACTTCTATCGCGCTACGGGCAACCACAGGGAACGGGAGAACAACCTCGACGCGGTCCTGCGGGCGGCAGGAACGGATACGCTGCCCCGGGGCCCAGAGAGCCCGGACGGCACAAGCCGGAGAAGGAAACTGAAAGGCAAACACGAGATCGTGTTGCCGGGCGTATCGGCACCCGTTTCAGCGCCCGCGTGGCTGCACTTTGAGGCGACCACATTCCCGCCCAGTTACAGTCTCGTCGAAGTGACCATGCCTGACCGCGCAATCCGAAGCGTTGAGATCGCAGGAACCTGGGTCCGGCCGACCGGACCACCCATTGCGACCGTAGGGTGCTTCGGCGATCCGGCGAAGGTGGACGAGTGGATCCAGAAACAGAGGGGGCAACACGCGACGGCGAAGTCAGCGGCTGACGTATGGGAGTACTACCGGTCATGCGCAATCGAAGCCGGCCCAACCGCCGAACGCGCGGTGCGACCGCCGGCCCGCGGCCGGGTTCCGGCCCGCAATCGCCGGGCGACCGGCCTTGAAGCGCTCGAGGAATCGACAACGGCAGTCGACGCCGGTGACGCCAAGACGCAAGCGCCGGACGACTCTGACGGCGGCGGCGGCGACACCGAATGAGCGCGCACCCGGGGCTCCGTTCGCCGCCGCCCCGCCTGTTCCGGGCCAGCCTCCGCTGACGGTCCGAAGCACGCCGCGACGCCCACTCCGGCCGCCGCGACCCGGCTTCCGCGCCATCCGCCCCCGCTCATCGATTCGGTTCCATCTGTGTCGAGGTCTCGGGACTTCTGTCGCCGGTCGTACGGCGCGCCGGAAGGCGCACGTATTCGCGCCCGGAGGCCTCCTGTCTGGCTCGAATGTCCCTGAACATCGCCTCCACGTCATAGTCGAATCGGGCGGCGTACGCCTCTCGAATAGCCCGCAGCTCAGCGATGATCGGGTCCGTCTGCCCGGTCTCCATGGTCGTGCTCCTCCATGAGTTCATTAGGCGTGCAAATGACCGGCGGCTCGTACCCGGCCTTGCGGCATGCTCGCTCGATCCGCGACCGCGCGGAGGCACCCGCGATGTGACGGAGATTCCACGTCAGCAGGTAGTCGACCCTGTTCGTCGCAGCGACACTGACGTGCGTCGCATCAGCCGTCGCCTCGCGGGGGAACGCTCCGAGGCCCAGCAGCCGCTGCGTCAGCGCTGCGGCGTCCTCGGTAGTATCGAGGCGCGTGACCATCTCCAACGCCGTCAAGCGGGCGCTGGCGGCGTCCGCGTCACCCTCCGCGGCTTCTGTCAGCACGAGCTCGGAAGCCACGAGAACAAACCGCTCGGGCGCATCGCGCCACCATTCCCGCGTCATGGCTGTTGCGCCGCAATGATGAGATCGCGCGACGTGCGCGCTGTGAGGTAGCTCACGACGGAGGTCTCCACGTAGACGCTGGGCTTCGTCATAATGACCGGAGGTCGGCCGTTCGTAGCGCCCCGAGGCTTGGTCCGTGTGCCGCGGTCACTGCCCCTCCCGCCGGTCCGCGACGGGCCCGAGCCCCGATTGATCGTACTGCATCTCGCTCAGTGAGCAACCAGCGTGCTCCGGCGGCGTTCGACGAGTGTCGGCCGCAGCGCCGGAGTCGAGGGGCCACCGCTGCGCCCCCCGCGATCCCGACCCCTCATCCTCGAGCGCGGCCCGCCACGCAGCTCCCGGATCGCGAGCAACCCCGTTCGGCTCCTCGCGCCGTAGAGATTCGCGGAAGCACCGTTATCGGACCCAAGGTGAGAGCGAGAGCGGCTACGGCGCGGAACGGGTCGGGTCCCAGACCCGTCGTGTACCATGCGGGCTGTTCCCGGAGACCCGCTCATGACGCTCGAGCTCACCCCCCGGCAGGCCAACACCATCGCGGCCGCGGTCACCACGGTGTCCGCCCTGGTCATCCTGCTCGCCGTAGGCCTCCTGGGGTGGCTGGCCGCCGTCTTCCTCCGGACCTTCTCGGGGGTGTTCCTGCCGCTGGCGGTGGGCGGGGTCGCGGCCCTCGTGTTCCGCCCCTACTACGACTGGCTGCGCGGACCGGGCCGGCTGCCGGTGCCGGCGGCGGTCGCCGCCGTCTTCCTGTCGGCCCTCGCGCCGCTGGGCGTCTTCGTCGCGTTCTTCGGGAACCTCGCCGTCGAGCAGGTCGTCGGTCTCGCCGCGCAGGTACCCCAATGGTGGGCGGACGCCCGCGCGCTGATCCAGGAACAACTCCCACGGGCCGACGAGATGCTCAGGTCTTCGGGCCTCGGCGATCGGCTGCGGGAAATCGCGGTAGCGCAGCAGGCCGCGATCTTCGAGTGGCTCCAGACGATGGGGGTGCAGGCGGTCACAGTCGGCTTCGGCGTCGCGCGCGGGCTCGCCGCCCTGCTGTCGTGGATCATCACCCCCGTCTACTTCGCCTGGTTCCTCACCGCCGGCTTCCGGCTCGACACCGACCGCGTTCTGCCGTTCCTGAAACCGGAGACCCGCGCGGACGTGACGTACCTGCTTCACGAGTTCGTGGACATCACGGTGGGGTTCTTCCGCGGCCAGCTCGTCATCGCCTTCCTGCAGGGCCTGCTGTTCGCGGCCGGGTTCAGCCTCGTCGGCCTGCGCTACGGGTTCGTCATCGGCCTCGCCCTCGGGCTCCTCAACGTCATCCCCTTCCTGGGGAACATGATCGGCCTCGCCGTCGCCATCCCCATCGCCTTCTTCCAGGCCGACGGCGGGTGGGTGACGTGCGTGCTGGTGCTCGGGGTGGTCCTGGTGGTGCAGCAGATCGAGGGCTGGTTCCTGACCCCGAAGATTATGGGGCAGCGCACCGGGCTGCACTTCATGGCGATCATCGTCGCCGTCTTCTTCTGGGGCACGGCGCTCGGCGGCATCCTCGGGCTGATCGTGGCCATTCCCCTGACCGCGTTCCTCGCGTCGCTGTGGCACCTCGCGCGGGAGAAGTACATCCCCGAGATCGTGTGAGGCGCGGCCCGCGCGGGGGCGGCGGGACCATCCCGGGATCGGCCGCGTCCGCGCGCAAGAGGGTTGCGGCCGGTCGCGGCTGACGCGGCCGCTTCCGGCACGCGCGGACGCGCTGGCGGCCGGTCGCGGCTGACACAGCCGCTTCCGGCACAGGCTCGGCGCCCGCCCCCCGGCATCCGCGTCGTGATCGAAACGCAGCCGTACATCAAGGGCGTCTGCGTGATGACGGGCGTACCGGCGGGCTCATGATATATTTCGAGGAGATATATCGACGCTGGTGTCGGCGGCTGGACATCCCGAGGGAAGGGACGTGCGCATGAGGAGAAGCACCGGAGAGAAGGGTGCCGACGGCGGCGACGGGGCGAAGATCCGCGCGAGAGCGGCCGATGCCGCCCCCGCAGGCTCCCCGCGGCGGAGCGCGGCGTCGTCCGCGAATCGCGGAGCCGCCGCGAAGACGGGAGCCCGAACCGCGAAGACGGAAGCCCGAGCCGTGGAGACGGAGGCTCCCGGACCGCGCGATGGCCGCAAGTTCGCCCGCGTGTTCATGTCCGGGCGCTCGCAGGCGGTGCGGCTGCCGAAGGAGTTCCGCTTCGACGTCGACCGCGTGGTCATTCGCCGCGAGGGCCGCCACGTCGTTCTGAGCCCCCCGTTCAAGGACTGGGAGGACTACTGGGAGCACGGCGCCTGTTTCACGGATGATTTCTACGAAGCGATGGAGCAACTGGACAAGGAAGAGCTACCGCTCGAGGAGAGGGAGCCGTTCGATTGAAGGTCATGCTCGACACGGATACGTGCATCCATGCTCGCAAGCGCTCGCCCGGCTTCGCGCCCCGGCTGCCGCTCGAACACTGCGGCGTCTCGCTCATCGTGGTAGGCGAGCTGGAGTGGGGTGTGTCGCGATCGCGTCGTATCGAGGAGAACCGGGCCGCCCTGCGAGACTGGCTCGTATCCGTGCACGTGGTCGAGCTCGACACGCGCGTCGCACAAGAGTACGGTCGCCTCCGGGCGCACCTGCGCGCCATCGGCCAGCCCATCGGCCCCAACGACCTGTGGATCGCCGCCCACGCCGTGGCCCGGGACCTGCCGTTGATTACGCACAACCTGTCCGAGTTCCGGCGCGTGCCGGACCTGTCGGTCGACACCTGGATGACCGGGTAGGCCCATGCCCGCCGCGACCGCCGCAGTGGGACTGGCGGGGCAGGCCTTCATGCGATGTCGCGTGGAGCGCCCCCGGGACCGGCCTCAACCGGGCTTGCCCCGAGGCTGGACCGTGATACGGTTACGCGGACGCGATCAACACAGGAGGAAGGACATGGCGGTACGAAACGGCTCGCGGTTCGGTCTGATGCTGGCCCTGGTGCTCGTGGCGGCCGGGGCGTGGATGGTGGGACAGGGTCCGACGATCACCGCGGCCCAGAGCAACTTCGTGGGCGGCGACCCCTCGCGGCCGGATTCCTCGGACATCCGCGCCCTGCGCCTCCGGTTCGAGGCGGGCGCGCGGTCGAACTGGCACAGCCACGGCGGCTTCCAGGTGATCATGGCCCTGGAGGGGCGCGGGCGCACCCAGGTCCGCGGCGAGCCGCTGCAGGAGATGGAGCCGGGCGTGCCCTACCACGCGGGCCCCGGGGTCGTGCACTGGCACGGCGCCGCCCCCGACTCGCACATGGTGCAGCTCACCGTCGTCGGCGGCGAGGGCCCGACCGACTGGCTCGAGCCGGTGAGCGACGCCGACTATCTGGGCCAGTAGCGGTCTGTCAGTCGCGCCCGGACCGCGGTCCAACGGCCGCGGCCCGGGCGCACGCCCGCCCGGACCCCTTGGCGAAATACCCGCCGCCTCGACCGCGGGTGCGGCGACGCGGCCTCGCCACGGGCCCCTTCCGCGAGGAGACGTCGTCATGCAGCCATCCATCTTCCGAAGTGGCCCCGGCGGGAGGCGCGCGCACTCCCCCGCGTTCGCCGTTTCCCTCCTCGCCGGCCTCCTCGCCCTGACCGCGGTGGCCGGCTTGGCCGCCAAGGACTGGCCGCAGTGGCGCGGCGAGGAGCGGCGGGGCGTCTGGACCGAGACCGGCATTCTCGAGGCGTTCCCCGACACCGGGCTCACCGTGAAGTGGCGGGCCCCCGTCAACGGGGGCTACGCCGGCCCCGCCGTCGCCGACGGCCGCGTCTTCGTGCTCGACTACGTCGAGACCGAGCCCCGGACGATGGACGGCACCGAGCGCCTCCTCGCCCTCGACGAGGAGACCGGCGAGGTACTCTGGTCCCACGAGTGGGCAACCACCTACCGGATGCTCATGTTCACCTACGCCACCGGCCCCCGCGCCACCCCCACCGTTGACGGCGACCGGGTCTACGTGACGGGGGCGACGGGGCGCATCCTGTGCCTGGAGGCCGCGACGGGCGCGGTAGTCTGGGAGAGGGACACCGTCGCCGAGTACGGCACCAACATCCCCATCTGGGGCACGTCGAGCGCGCCCCTCGTCGACGGCGACCGGGTGATCTTCCTGGTCGGCGGCGAGCCCGACGCCCTCGTGATGGCGTTCGACAAGCACACCGGCGACGAGGTGTGGCGGGCCCTCGAGAGCCGGACCGAGATGGGCTACAACCAGCCGCTCATCATCGAGGCGGGCGGCGCCCGGCAGCTCATCGTCTGGCATCCCCGCGGCCTCTCGTCGCTCGACCCCGCGACCGGCGAGGTGTACTGGGAGGAGCCGTTCGAGGGACGGGCCAACATGACGGTGGCCGACGCCGTGCACACCGGCAACCACCTGTTCATCTCCGGTTTCTACAGCGGCTCGATGATGATGCGGCTCGCCCTCGACCGGCCCGCCGCCACCGCGCTGTGGAAGGACCGGAGCAGCCGAGTGCTCGACAACGGCATCGAGGTAGCCGAGGAGACCGGCCTGCACTCGGTGATGACCACGCCGCTCTTCGTCGGCGACTACATCTACGGCATCGGCAGCCACGGGCAGGTGCGGGGGCTGCTCGCCGCCACCGGCGAGCGGGTGTGGGAGGCCGAGGGGCTGACCAACCGCAACCGCTGGGGCTCGGCCTACTTCGTGCAGCACGAGGACCGCTACTTCGTCTACAACGAGAACGGCGACCTCATCATCGCCCGGTTCCATCCCGACGGCTACGACGAGCTCGACCGCACGCACCTCATCCACCCCACGTCGCGCTCCGGCTACGGCGGCAGCCGCGCGGGGACGCGGTCGCGCTTCCGCCACGGCCAGAGCGACCGGCTCGTGGTGTGGGCGCACCCCGCGTTCGCCAACCGCCACGTGCTGGTGCGGAACGACGAGGAGATCATCCGGGTGTCGCTCGACGCGAGCGATTACTGACGCCCCGGGCTCGCCGGGCACGGCGCTGTCTCTGCCAGAGGCGCCGTGCCTCCGCCGGGCGTGGCGACCACCCGCCGGCGCCGGGACGACGTCAAGCCGGGCTCGCCGGGCACGACTGGCGGGCCTGCGAGGGGCGCCGCCGGATCTCCGAGTGGCGTCACGTCCATCGCACCCGGCTGCGCAGCAGCATCCAGAGCACGATCGGCCCGCCCACTGCGCCGGTCACGGCGTTGACGTGCAGGAGATGACGGCTCCATGGCAGGTGGGTGACGAGGTCGGCGCCAAGGGCCAGCGCGGCGCCGCCGATCGTCACCGCCGGCATGAGCACGCGGTGGTCGGCCGTCGACAGCAGCAACCGGCAAGCGTGAGGGACCAGGATGCCGAGAAACGCAATCGGCCCGCAAAACGCGGTGACGGTACCCGCGAGCAACGCCGCGACGCCGAGGCCGACGCGCCGGGCGCGCGTCACGTCGAGGCCGAGACTGGCTGCATACCGATCGCCCAGCAGCAGCGTGTTCAGCGGCTTGACCATGGCGAACGCCGCAAGACAGGCCATCCCGATGAGCGGCGTGAAGACATACAGGCGTGTGTAGCCGATGCCCGTGAAGTTGCCGTCGAACCACGCCGAGAACGCACGTGCGACCGCCTCGTCCGGGGCCAGATGCAGGGCGATGCTGATCAGCCCCTGGCAGGTGAACCCCAGCACGACACCCGTGACGAGCAGCGTGACGCTCGTCACGCGCGGCGCGACGGCGGCCAACCCCGCCATCAGCGCCCCCGCGCCGAGCCCCGCCGTCACGATGTACGCCAGGTCCCCGGCCACGCCGAGCGACGTCAGCACGCCGGTCCCGAACCAGCTCACCGCCACCACCATGATCGCCACGCCGAGACCGGCGCCGTTGACGACGCCGAGCACCCACGGATCGGCGAGGGGGTTCCTGAAGAGCGTCTGCAGCAGCAGGCCGGTCATGCCGATGCCCGCCCCGGCAAGCGCGGCCGCCCAGGCCCGCGGCAGACGGAAGTCGAGCACGATTCGAGTCCACGAAGCCCGTTCCGGCACGTCCCCGGTGAAGATGTCCACGAGGGCGCTCATCGGAATCGGCACGACCCCGACGGTGAGCTCGAGGATGAAGAGGAGCAGTACGAGGCTCCCGAGCGCCATGTAGACGGTTGCCGGCGGAAGCACCGCGGCTGGGGCGGCGATGCCCGCGGCCGGCTTCAGCGTCGCAACCGGTGCATCCGACACGTCAGGGCGTCTCCCGCGACCGTGCGACCCACGAGGCCAGACTCTGATGGAAAACGAGCTCGTGATCGGGCAACAGCTCGGGGTGCAGAATCCTGATGTGGTCGGCCAGGTCCCATTGGGGATAGAGGAGTCCCATGTCCCAGTAGGGATTCGGGCCACCGGGTGAACCACCGTGCTTGATATAAACTGCACGCTGCCGCAGCATCGGGAGCTGACGGGTGTACGGATTCGTGGCGATCAGGTCGAGAAGGTCCCGGCGGCCGGCGTGAGCGTCGGTCAACAACCAGACGTCGGCGTCGAGACCTCGATCGTAGGCTACCTCGATGTGATGCACGAACTGGTTGGATACGGAATCGTTGTCGTCGAGCACGAAATCACCGCCGGCATCGGCTATCATTCGGGCCGACGCGTTGCGCCCGCCCGGCGTCCACCAGCCATCGCCCACCGGGATATCCACAAAGACCCGCGGACGTGCTGACACGTTGCGGGCCCTGGCGGCCAATGCGTCATATTCCGACTCCACGCGGGCAAAGTGTGCGTCGGCCTCGGCCTCCTTGTTGAACAGCATGGCAAAGAACTTGATCCACTCCGCCCGGCCGAGCGGCGTCTCCTCCAGCCGCTCCACCGGCAGCAGGTTCGTGATGCCGAGCGCGCGGTACTGCTCGTAGCCCCGCATGATCGCCATGTACGGCGCATAGCTGAGAAAGACATCCGGCTCGAGGGCGGCGGCCTGCTCCTCGGAGCGATGCGGGCGTATGCGGCCCTCCTCGATCAGGCGCACCAGGTCGGGCGACGTCGCGTGATCGATGCTGCCGCCCAGGGACAGGAGCCGATCCGATACCCCCAGGAGGTCCGAGATCCCGCCGTAGTGGTAGTTCTGCGCCGACCATCGGCGCACCGGGACCCACACCAGCACCGCGTCGGGATAGCCGGCGGGCCGGGGGGTGCCGCGCTGCACCATGAGGACCTGCTGCCGCTGGCCGCCCATGCCCTCGAGCACGATGTCCGCGATCTTGAAATGCCCGTGGTATTCGACCGTCAGTTTCGTGGCATGTCGGAATCGAGCCTTCTGCGGAAAGTAGTCGACCGTCGAATCGAAGCGGGCGACCCGCTCCGATTGCAGGTTGGCGGCCGGTGCACGCCCCGAATGCACCGGATCCGCCAGCGCCGGTGGAGGTTCGGGCTCGAGACTGCACGCCGTGCCCGCGAGGAGAGCGAGTGCGGTGACCAACGGCCCGGCGCGAAACCAACGCAACGGGCGACGGAGGGAATCAGACGTCATACGTCGGATCCGATCGTGTCGACCCCGTCGTCGTGACGTGCGCGGAGCGCCTGGATCAGCTCCTCCAGGTTCGCATGCTGTTGCGAAGCATCGTCGAAGTGCACCTTCCACCGCATGCCCGCCGCGCCGCGGGTGACCTCTATTCGGACCCCGGGCTTTCCTCCGGCCGGTGCGGCGTAGAAACCGTGACGTTCGAGCGCACGCTCGGTCCACGTCACGCCCGACGCATCGCCCGTCGTCGTCACCGGCCAGCGCCGAGGGTGTCGTACGCGAAACGAGCCGCTCTGTTCGTCGAACGCCACGCCGGCGAGACTGAAGGCGGCCTGAGGGCGCCGTTCAGCACCAGCGCCTCGGGCATCGCAGTGTGAAGGGGCCGACCCTTCGGCATCAGCCAGATGCGGTCTGCGGTACGGAGGGCCAGATCGAGATCGTGCGTCGACAGAAGCACCGCACAGCCCCAATCGTGCGCGGCGCGGCGCAGGAGCTGCATGATCTCGATGCGCCGGGGCAGGTCGAGGAACCCGGTAATCTCGTCGAGGATCATCGCGGCCGGCTCCTGAGCCAGCGCGCGAGCGATCATGACTCGCTGCCGCTCTCCGTCGCTGAGCTCCGCCACGTGGCGCGAGCCCAGCTCGGTGGCGCCGACCGCTTCCAGCGCCTGCCTGACCATGTCGCGGTCGTGCGCCGCGAGCGTGCCGCCCCAATCGGTGTACGGCACCCGCCCGAAGGCGACCAGGTCATGCGCCGTGAGCATCGGCACATGAACGGGCTCGGTCAGCACGACCGCGAGGTGTCGGGCGCGACTCGCCGGCGGCATACGATGCACGTCGGCACCATCGAAACGCACCACGCCCTCGAGCGGAACCTGCAGTCCCGCCATGGTCCGCATGAGCGTGCTCTTCCCTGCGCCGTTCGGCCCTATCAGGCAGGCGAGCTCTGCTGCCCTGAGCGTTTCGTCGATCCGGCTCGAGACGGCCGTGCGCCGGCCGTGCGCCGCGTAGCCCGGCACCACGCCATCGAGCTGTAGCAGGGGCGCGCCGGCAGCATGCGCTGACCGCAACACGGCGGAAGTCTGGCAGCTCCGGCGCTCGATGATCAACGACATTCCGGGGCGGTCGGCGGCCGAGAGGTACCGGCGCGCCCCCACCGTCCTAGTGGAACCGCACCGTGTAGCCCACCCGGACCCCGCGGCCCATCTCGGGGGCCCGGTCCTTGATGAACGACGTGTGGTTGCGATAGAGCGTGTCCGTCAGGTTGTAGCCGGTGAACGACAGCATGTGCGACATGTCCTGCCGCGGCCAGACGTACGACGCGCGCAGGTTGACCACGGAATAGCCTTCGGTCTCGGTCTCGCCCCGGAACACGTCGGCCTGCCGCCCCGCGAGCTCCACCTGGGGGCTCAGCGTGAACCCGCCGTAGGGGATGTCGAGCTCAAGCGTGCCTCGCAGCGGCGGAATCCGCGGCAGCCCCTCGCCCGTCGTCGTCAGCCGCGCGTCGACGTACCCGAGGCCGAGCGTCAGCCAAGTCCGCCCCGCGAGCCGGGTGCTGCCCCGGGCGTCGAAGCCGGAGAAGCGGCTGTCGCCCTGCAGGAACTCGAACACCGGCAGGTTGTCGACCACGGCCCCGCTGTGGTTGCCGAAGATGAAGTTGTCGATGTCGTACATGAAGAAGTTCAGCTCGCCCCGGACGCGGTCGCCGCGGTGCCGCAGACTCACGTCCAGTCCGAGGGTGGACTCGGCGTCGAGGTCCGGGTTGCCGACGTCGTAGGCGAGGTTGCCGACGTGAGGACCGAAGTTGTACAGCTCCTCGATGGCCGGCGCGCGGTAGGAGCGGGTCACGTTGGCGACCAGGGCGTTGCCGGCCCCGAGGTCCGCGTGGAGCCCGACCGACGCGGATGCGCCCGCAAAGCCGCGGTCGCGCGCGTCGGGCGCCTCGAGCGCGTCGTGCCCATCGTGGTCGTCGTGATCGTCGTGCCCATCGTGATCGTCGTGATCGTCGTGCCCATCATCGTGATCGTCGTGCCCATCGTGATCGTCGTGATCGTCGTGCGCACCCCCGCCGGTACGCTCCGCCACCTGGTAGTCGTTGCGGTCGACCCGACCGCCGAACTGCACGCGAAAGCGCCCCAGGCTCAGCTCTTCGTAGGCGAAGGCCGCGAAGGACGACTGGTCGGTCCGCGGCGCCAGCGCCTCGAATCCCGTGGCCTCGAAGTCCCGTACCTGCGTCCAGACGCCGAACCTCCCCGCGAGACGGGCCGTCTGGCGCTGGTCCAGGTCGGCGCGAACGATGTAGGTGCGGTTGTTGAAGCGGGTGCCGACGCGTTGGCTCCCGCCCTCGCTCTCCAGCTCGTCATGGTGCCAATCGACGACGTTCAGGCTGAGCCGTGCTCCCTCGATGACGCGGTTGCCGAGGTCCTGGAGACCGACGTCGACCCGCCCGGCGCGACGCTGCCAGTCGAGTGCGATCGCCGTCTCGCCATGCTCGTCCCCGTGGGCGTCCCCCTGCCCGTCGTCCACGCCGTGGTGTCCGTGGAACTCGCCGGCGAACGGGACCCCGTAGCGGCCGCCGTTCGACGTCACCCCGGCGCTCGCGAAGAACCGGTCGCCCGACCAGCCCGCCCCGGCCCGCACGGTGGCCGACTCGGTGGCGGAGTTCTCCACCGTCCCAGCGGGCGTGGCGTAGTCGTCCGTCCGCCGCGTGCCGCCGCCGGCCCAGTAGTGCACGCCGTTCCGCGCGTGCTGCAGGCCGAAGCTGCTGCCGGCCTGCGCGTTCGCGCTCCCCACGTCGGCGCTGAACTGCGCCCGCGTGCCATCGATCAGCGACCCGCGGTAGCTCTCGTGGGGTGTGATCACGTTCACCACCCCGCCGACCGCGTTGGAGCCGTACAACAGCGTCGCCGGCCCGCGCACGATCTCGATGCGTTCCGCGCCGTCGGGGTCGACCGCGACGCCATGGTCGCCGGAATTGCTCGAGAGGTCTCCGGTGCGGACGCCGTTTTCCAGGACCAGCACCCGGTCGCCGTCGAAGCCGCGGATGATCGGCCGGCTCGCGCCGGGGCCGAAGCCGCGGATCGAAATGCCGGGCTCGTTCCGAACGACGTCTTCGAGACCGGCGGCCGCCTCTCTTGCGATGTCGAACGAGTCCACGGTGGTGACCGCGTTGAACGCCTCGAACGCCGTCTCGGTTCCGCCCGCCGAGGCGGTCACCGTCACGTCCTCGCGAACGGGCGAGAGCCCGATCTCGAAGTCCGCCATCGCCGTCCCGCCCGGCTCGACGGTCACCGTGCGCCGTTCCGCGGTCAGGTGCTCGCGTTGCGCGAGGACTTCGTAGGAGCCGGCCGGCACGCCGTCGATCTCGAACCTTCCCAGCTCGTCGGTCAACGCGAACCTGCCCGTGCCCACGACGATGACGACCGCGCCGTGAATGGAGCCGTATTGCTCCAGGGTCACGGAGCCGAGCACGGTGCCGGTCTCCTCCTGAGCAAGGACCGGCGCCGCAGTGAACACGGCCATCGCCGCCGCAAGAACACCTGTCGCTGTCAATCGATACATCTAAGATTACCCTTCCCGAGCTCCACTCCTCGTGATCCTGTTCCCGTTATCCATCGCGCAGGCGACCGAGAACGCGCGGGGCGCGCCGCGTCAGGAGACAGCACCCTGGACGGGTGCGAGACACGACACCGCCGACCGCGGTCGACCGCGGACAGGCGCCATTGCCGCGGCGCACAGCTCATGCGCTCGCGGCGGAGTGCGCCGTCGACATGCGATGGACGAAACGCAGCGCGTGGGGAACTAGGCTGGCGGGCCGCGGGCGGGAAGGCGGAGGGAGTGGCCGGACGTGATCCACTCGCGATCGGCAGCCTGCTCGATCGGCTCCGCAACGTCGGCGAATCCGATCTGCGGTGTGCCTGGAGGTTTGTCGGCAGGCTGGTGCTGGAGCTGGCAGACCGCGCAACGCTGGTCGGCCGCGTGCTCCTCCTTACAGAGGACCTCGGCGGCGGCGGCACCGCCCACCGCCATCGCCAGGACGACAATCCATGCGCGCCAGCCGCGACCAGGCCGTGCGGGCCTCGTGTGCGCGCGGCTTCTCTGGATCATCAAAACCGCATGCTAGCAGAGATCGCTCCAGGGCCGCAAGGACCGCCGCAGCCTCGCTCATACCGTTGACGATGGCCGCGCCGCGGCCGTCCTCGCGGTTGTGCAGCGTGTTGAGCAACTTTGCTCTTGCCGACGCCGAGGAAGCCGGAGAGCGCGGTTGGGGAGGCGTGGGTCGTTCAATTCGACTTCTCCACGGGCTCAGGCCGCGGTTGGCCGTCGATGGCGTCGGCGAGCGCGCGCCAAGCCCCGGGAAGCGTCTGCGGCGGCAGTCGCTCGGAAGGCCGATTCCATTGGCGCAGGACGGCGCGACGATACTCCAGACCGCAGCGCGCGAGCGCCCACTCCTCGTAGTCCGCGATGCGCCGAATGGCGGCGACGGTCAAGTCGACCGGTACGCGGGACGACGGCGGCGTTCGTGCATTCGGGATCAGGTCGGGCTTCCAAATCGGCTCCCGGACCGCCTCCAACGGCAGCCAAAGAGGTCGAAACTGGTAGCGGTCGAGGTAGACGCCGCCCTTCCGCGGCGTTCCGTACAGGAGGCCGAAACCCCACAACATGAGGCTGCCGCCGTCGGGCAGCATGAGCGTGTAGCAGCTCGAGCCTGCTTCTCCCTCGGGCGGCCGTCGCCTGAGGAAGCCCGCTTCGAGCAGGAGGTTGCCTTCCGGACGCACGATGTCCCGACCCCAGTTCCAGCACTGCCGGTGCAGCAGTCTTTGCCCCCTGCGTCGGCGGGCGCCGGAGATCGGGCTCTCAGCCATGCTGAGCCTCGGCAGGGTGGCGCGCCGCCAACAGTGCCGGCCCGGCGAAGAGAAGGAGCGTTCGGAGCACTCGCATCGGCATCACGCCGCGGATTGCCTCCCCACCGGCGAAACACGTCGCCGGACCGCGCCTGCGGTCGACGACCGAACCACCCGACAGTCTCGCGTCCGCCGAGGCGCAACTCGCCATCGCGCGGTCGAGCCCGACCGGCGCATCGAGGACCGCCGCACCGCGGCCAAACGCACGCTCATGCGCTCGTGGCAGAGTGCGCCGTCGACAAGAGATAGATGAACGCAGCGTGACGAGAGCTAGGCGGGCGGGCCGCGGGCGGGGAGGCGGCGGGAATGACCGGACGCGATCCAAACGCCGTGGGGAGCCTGATCGAGCGGCTCCGCAACATCGGCGAATCCGATCTGTGCCGAGCCCGAGAGTTCGGCGGCAGGCTGATGTGGGAGCTGACAGACCGCGCAACGCTGGCCGGCCGCGTGCTCCTCGTGACAGAAAACCTCGGCGGCGGCGGCACCGGCCACCGCCACCGCCAGGACGCCGATCCAGGCGCGCCAGCCGGAGCCGCGGCGTGCGAGCCCCAGGTACAAGGGTCCTCCGTCGGCCATCCGGTCCCGAGGCTAGCAGAGATCGCCCGATGGGACAAGGCGGCGCGGCGGAGCGGGAACGCGGCCTGGCGGCCTTCGGCCCGGACCGGCGTGCTTGACTCCGGAGCGCTTTTCCATCTTCAATAGGCAGGTTATGCTGCCGACGCGGAGCGCGGCCCTGCTCATCGTGTTCGCGGTGCTCGCGCTCGCAACGGCGGGCGCCGCGCTCCATGAGCACGACGCCGACGCACACGCAGCCGGACACGCGGACTGCGACGCCTGTCATTTCCGGCACCTGGCGGGAATCGCACCGGACGGCACACCCGCGCCGGTCACCCCGGCCCTCGTCGCCCACGCCGTCGCGCCGGCCCGACCGGCCGGCGAACGCGCCGCGGCCATCGGCGTCCTTCTCACGCGCGGCCCGCCCGCGTAGCCACCCCGTCGCACCAACCCTGCGACATCCCAGGCTCGGACCCAGCATCATCGTCGCTCGTCGGATCGGCGCGTACAGGCACGGACGTCGGCGTGTACGCCGTCCCACTCGGAAACCAACGCTCGAACCGGAGGATTGCCCAGATGTCACGTCTACTCAGAGAACAGCTCGTCTCCCGAGGGATCGCGGTCGCCGCCGTGCTGGCCGTTTTCGCCGCCAGCCCTGCGATCCGCGCGGCACAGGCCCAGGAAGCGGCCGACGAGCCCTTCATGGCGGGCGCGCCGCTCGATCTCTCGTCGAACGCCAAGACCTGGGGCGGCTTCCGGTTCGCCGAGAGCATGGCCTACGACGAGGCCCGCGACCTGTATGTCGCGGTCAACGCGGGGATCGCCCAGAACGTCATCCCGAACGACGGCTACATCTCGCTGATCAACCCCGACGGCTCGGCCCACACGCTGAAGTGGATCGGCGTGAACCGGAACGGGCTGACCCTGAACCACCCCCTCGGCAGCGACATCATCAACGGCCTGCTGTACGTGGCCGACATCAACGTGGTGCGCTCGTTCGACATGGAGAGCGGCGAGCCGCGGGGCAGCGTCGCGGTCGAGGACGCGCAGCGCTTCAACGACATCGAGGTCGCCGAGGACGGGACCATCTGGGCCACGCAGACCGGGACCGAGGAGAGCGGCACGTGGCGCCTGTACCGGATCGGGCCGGACGGTGACTCGTCGGTCGTCGTCGAGGGCGCGCCCCTCGCCCGTCCCAACGGCGTCGCCTTCGACCCCGACGGCAACATCGTCGTCGTGAACATCAACGACAACGCGGTGCTCACGTTCTCGCCCGACGGCGAGCTCGTCGGGACCGAGCACGCGGTGGACGGCGGCAACGACGGGCTGGTGATTCTGGACGACGGCACCAAGTACGTCTCCAGCGTCCGCATCGGCACCGTCTCGCGCATCCGCCCCGGCGAGGAGGCCGAGGTCGTGGCGTCCGGCATCCCGAGCGCCGCCTCGATGGCCTACGACTCGAAGCGGAACCGGCTGCTCATCCCGATGAACAACTGGAACGCCATCACCATCGTCGAGCTCGACTGACCGGACCCGCGTCGTCGGCGTCGCGGAAGCTGCCGACGCCGACGACGCAACACCCGACGAAGGAGACCCGAATGGCCGCGAGGACAGAACCGGCACGGTTGCGGACACGGTTGGCCGACGTGTGGTCCCATCGCAGGCGCATCGTGGCCGCGGCGCTCGCGGCCGCGGTGCTCTGGGGCGGGTTCGCCGCCTATCAGCGGCATCTCGCGGTCACGCGGGTCGCCTTCGTCAATTTCCCCGGCTTCCAGCTCGCGCGCATCGAGCGCGCGCGCCAGAGCGCGGCGGTGCGCGTCGAGTCGCTGGACCTGGCGTCGCTCGACCGCGTCGCCGACCATCCGGTCGCCTACGTCTTCGGGCGCGGCCTGCAGCTCGACGAGACCCAGCTCGAGTACCTTCGCGAAGCCGGCCGCCGGGGGACGCGCCTGTTCGTGCAGGGGGCCACGAACCCGGCCCTCGACGTCACCAACCTGCGCGGCGCGCAGCTCGACGCGGCCAACGGCTACCTCGAGTTCGGGGGGGCCGAGAACTACGCCCGGCTGCTGAACTTCTCGCGCGTGGAGCTCGACGGCAAGTCGTTCCGCGCGGATCCCGTCGAGCCTCCCGTCGAGCGCTCCATGGACGTGCTGTTCCATCTCGACGACGACCTGACGTTCGAGACCGTCGACGCGTTCGACGCCTACTACGGCGAGCAGGGGCTCTCCAAGGCGGGCGCCCCGAAGATCGCCCTGATCACGAGCGTGCCCGGCCCCTTCAACGCCAACCGGGACCACGTCGACGCGTTCATCCGCGCGCTGGAAGGCCGCGCGTGGAACGTCTACCCGATGGCCAGCGCCGAGAAGCGTCTCGACTTCCTCAAGCGCATCGACCCCGACCTCGTGGTGCTGATGCCGCACGGGCGGCTCACCCTGGGCCGCGCCGACGAGGCCATCGCGTGGCTGCGCGAGCGCGACATCCCCATGCTGACGCCCCTGTCGGTGTTCCAGAACCACGACGAGTGGATGACCGACCAGCAGGGCATGGCGGGCGCACTGCTCACGATGAGCGTCGTCCTGCCGGAGCTCGACGGCGGCATCGCCCCCTACGCGGTGGCGGCGCAGTTCACCGACGCGGACGGCTACGAGATCTTCGACGCCGTGCCGGGACGGCTCGACACCTTCTGCGACCTCGTCGAGCGCTGGCTGGCGCTCAAGGCGAAGCCCAACCGCGACAAGCGCGTGGCCATCTACTACTACAAGGGACCCGGCAAGAACGCCATGAACGCGGGCAGCCTGGAGGTCGCGCCGAGCCTGCTGAACCTGCTGCGCTCGCTGCGCGACGCCGGCTACACGGTCGAGGGGCTCCCCGAGACCGACGACGAGTTCTGGGCGCTCGTCCAGGCGAAGGGTCCGGTGCTCGGACCGTACGCGCGCGGCGCGTTCGAGGAGTACGTGGCCGCCGGCGATTCGGCCCTGGTGCCGGCCGCCGAGTACGCCGCGTGGCTGGCGGAGGACCTCGAGCCGGGCATGCGCGACGCCGTCGTCGAACAGTACGGCCCCGCCCCGGGCGAGTACATGACGGTCGGCGAGGGCGACGAGGCCGCGCTGGCGGTGGCCCGCGTGCAGTTCGGCAACGTGGTCATCCTGCCGCAGCCCCTGCCGGGCGTCGGCGACGACACGTTCCGGCTCGTGCACGGCGCGCTGAAGGCCCCGCCCCATCCCTACGTGGCCTCCTACCTGTGGAGCCGCAACGCCTTCGGGGCCGACGCGGTGATGCACTTCGGCACCCACGGCAGCCTGGAGTTCAGGCCCTGGAAACAGATTGCGCTGTCGACCTTCGACTGGGCGGACGCCCTCGTCGGCGGGCTCCCGCACGTCTACGTCTACGTCATGAGCAACATAGGCGAGGGGATCATCGCCAAGCGCCGCTCCTACGCCACCACGGTGACCCACCTGACGCCGCCGTTCATGGAGGGCGGGCTGTACGAGGGACTGCGGCCGCTGCGGAACCGGCTCGACAGCTTCCGCAACGCGGCCGACGGGCCGGTCCGGGCCGAGCATGCGCGCACGATCCGGCGCCTGGCGACAGAGATGAGCCTGCACGTCGACCTCGGCCTCGACCCCGACGCCGCGTGGTCGGCGGACGACTTCTTCCGCCTGAGCAACCACGTCGAGACCATCGACGGGGAGAAGGTCACGCAGGGGCTCTACACCCTGGGCAGCGCCTTCACGACCGACGAGGTCGACTCGACGGCGGAGCTGATGGCTATCGATCCCATCGCCTACGCCCTCGCCCGCATCGACACAGTCAAGGGCGCGGTCGATGCCGACGACCTCGAGGACGAGGTGTACTTCGAGCGCCGCTACCGCCGGCGCGCGCGCGACGCGTACGCGCGGCGGGTCGCGGGTGCGAACGCCGGGGCGGTGCTCTCCGACCTCGTGGCGGACGCCGACCTGCAGCACGCCCACGCCTGGCGCGAGGCGTCGCGGCGGCCGTCGGACGACGACATCATCCGCGGCTTCATCTCGATGGGGGCGGGCGCGCGGAGCCGCCCCGACGCGGCGGTGTCGGCAGCGCGCGCGGGCGAGCTGGAGGACCTCGTGGCGCGCGTCATGCCGCATCCGCGAAAGGTCGAGTTCGTCGAGCGGCTGCAGTCGGAGCAGGAGTTCGCGCGGACGTCGCAACTGCTCGATCCCGTGCAGCGCGAGCGCGCCAGGACCATCGCCGCGGTCATCCCGCCGATGGCCGAGGCCATCGAGATCGCCGAGGACCCGGACGTGTTCGCGCTGCTCGAGGCGATGCAGGACGCGGCCCTCCGCGAGCGGACGTTCGCCCTGCTGAACGACCCGGGGCTCGTCGACCGCGTCGAGGAGGAGAAGCGGCGGCTGGCGGAGGAGCGGCTGGCGTTCGCGCTCGAGGCGCCGCAGGTCGAGGCCCTCGGGCGGGCGTGGGGCCACGAGTCGGCGGGCGAGCTGGTGACCGCCGCCAGCGAGGACATCGAGGGGGCGCTCTCGGCCGTGGCCTTCTACCGGGAGCACCGCACGACGCTTCGTGACCAGCTTTACGATGTCGACGCGCCGGCCGCCGATGGCCTGCGGAAGATCCTGGACGACCCGGCGTTCGACCCGCGCCTCGACGCCGCCGTCGACGCGGCCGGCGTCGAGCTGGAGGCGCGCGCCGCCCGCGACGCGGAGCTGGCCCGGGCGGTGCTGACGCTGGAGACGAGCGTGGCCGGCATCGACCGGCACCGGAAGGGCCTGCGCGACAGCTCGGACCTCGAGCTCACGAGCGTAGCGCGGGGCCTCGCCGGCGGCTACGTCGAGCCCTCACCCGGCGGCGACCCCATCGTCAACCCCGACGCCGTCCCCACCGGGCGCAACCTCTTCTCCATCGACGCGGAGAAGACGCCGTCGCCGGAGGCGTGGACGGTGGGGCGCGGGCTGGCGGAGGCGCTGCTCGACGAGCACCGCAGCCGGCACGACGCATGGCCCCGGAAGGTCGCCTTCACGCTCTGGCCGACCGACTTCATCGGCACCGAGGGGGCCACCATCGGCCAGATCTTCTACCTGCTCGGCGTCGAGCCGGTCTGGGACCCGTTCGGGCGGGTCGCCGACCTGCGCCTGATGCCGGCGGCCGACCTCGGCCGGCCTCGCATCGACGTCGTCGTCCAGACCGCCGGCCAGCTCCGCGACATCGCCGCCTCGCGCCTCGCCCTCATCAACCGCGCCGTCGCCATGGCCGCCGAGGCGCGCGACGCCGAGGCCCACGCCAACTTCGTCGAGGAGGGGCGGCTGCGCGCCGAGGAGGTGATGATGGCGAGGGGCCTCTCCCCCGCCGACGCGCGCCGCTACTCGACCCTGCGCGTCTTCGGCGGCGTGAACGGCAACTACGGCACCGCCATCATGGAGATGGTCGAGAGCGGCGACCGCTGGGAGGAGGACGCCGAGGTTGCCGACCAGTACCTGCGCAACATGGGCGCGGTCTACGACGAGGGCGAGCTCTGGAGCTTCTACGCCGACGGCCTCTTCGAGGCGGCCCTCGCCGGCACCGAGGTCGTCGTGCAGCCGCGGGAGAGCCACACCTGGGGCGCGCTGAGCCTGGACCACGTCTACGAGTTCATGGGCGGGCTGAGCCTCGCCGTCCGTCACGTGACGGGCCGGGACGCCGACGCCTACTTCAACGACTTCCGCAACGCCCAGCGGCCGCGGGTGACGGACCTCACCGAGACGGTGTGGACCGAGGCGCGGTCGACGCTGCTCAATCCCGCCTACATCGGGGAGATGCAGGAGGGCGGCGCCTCGTCGGCCGAGAAGTTCGCCGAGACGTTCCGCAACACCTACGGGTGGAACGTGATGAAGCCGGCCGCCATCGACGATGCGCTCTGGAACGAGCTGTACGAGGTGTACGTCGACGACCGCCACGGCCTCGGGGTCGAGGACTTCTTCCGGCGGGAGAACCCGTACGCGCTGCAAGAGATGACGGCGGTGATGCTGGAGACGGTGCGCAAGGGCCTCTGGGACGCCACGGCGCAGCAGGTGGCGGTGCTCGCGGAGCTCCACACCCGGCTGGTGGAGGAGTTCGAGGCGGGCTGCAGCGGCTTCGTCTGCGACAACGCGGCCCTGGCGGCGTTCATCGCCGAGCAGGCCCCGGCGGACCTCGCGGCCGCCTATCGCGGCGAGCTGCAGCGCAACCTGACGACGAGCGTGGAGCTGACGGAGGCGAGCGTGGTGCTGGCGCAGCAGGAGGCGGAGCCGCGGCCGGCGGACGCGGCGGCGGCCCGGCCGACGCCGGCTCGCCTGGCGTGGCTGGGGGCGATCATCGCGACCGGCCTGTTCGTGCTCGCGCTGCTCGTCCTGCGCCGGCGGCGGAGCACAACCTGACACGGCGGCGGCGCGGATCGGAGGGACCTCCTGCTCTTCCGGCTCGTCCGGGGGAGTTCGTGACGGCGCGGCTCGTCCGGCGGAGACGTCCGTCGCCGGCGGCAGAGCATAATCGACCCGGGCGCGCGCGGGCTTCGACGCGGGGCCCGGCCACGAGTTGTTCGGAGGTGGGAGACGACGATGCGACGCATCTCTACCGCGGCCGCCCTGCTGGCGGTCCTCCTGACCGGCGGAACCGGCGCCGGCGTGACGGCGCACGCGCAGTCCCCACTGGCGCCGGCCGCGCCGCCGGAGACCGCGCCTCCCCTCCCCCACGCGTCGTCCGACGCGTCCGCGGCGTGGATCGGCGACGTGCTCTACGCGCACGCGGAACAACGGCCGCCCGCCTCGCGTGGCGCCGCGGACGGCGGAAGAGCGGCCCTCTACGCCCTCTCACCGGACGACGAATCCTGGACGACGGTCTGGACCGGCAGCCCGGTACGCGGCGCCGTGCTCGTCAGCGACGGAGAGGATCTCTACCGGGTGGGCGGCGCGGAGATCGCGGCGGCCCGTCGGGCCCGCCCGGACCTGGAGCGGTGGGCGTGGGCGGACCGGCGGTGGGTCGACCTGACGCCGATGCCGTCGGGCAGGACCGACCACGCGGCGGTCGTGGTCGGACGGCAGCTCTGGGTGATCGGCGGCTGGGCGCCCTCGGCCGCGGCCGAGGGGCCCCGCCGAGGACGCCGGCCGCCCCCCGTGCCGGCCGACGACTGGCGCAGCGACGTGCTCGTCGCCGATCTCGACGCCGACCCCGTGGCCTGGACCGTGGTGGAGACGGCCTCGCTGCGCATGCACTCCCTCGCCGCGGCCGTCCACGGCGACGCCATCTGGGTCGCCGGGGGCATGACGCCCCGGGGGCCGGGGCTCGAGGTGCACCGACTGGACCCGCGGACCCACACCCTGGCCCCGGCGCCCGCCCCGCCGGTGCGCGGCCGCGGCCGAGGCGTCGGCCTGGGCCTCGCCTCCGCCGGCGGCAGCCTGTACGCGAGCGAGCTGAACCAGTTGTACCGCCTCGACCCCGGCGCGGACGCCTGGCACGCGCTCGCCTACGAGATCGAGCCGGAACGCGCCAACCACGCGCTGGTGGGCGGACCGAGGGTACACGTGGTGGTGGGCGGACCGGGCGCGCACCCGCCGCTGGGCTCGGGCGTGCTGCACATCGTGGGGGGAGCCGCGCACGGCCGGACCTACGCCATCGTCGACCGCGTCGAGACCGCCTCGCTCCGGACGAGCGACATCGCCGACACGCCGCGGCGCGCCGAGGGCGCGGCCGGCGACCGGCCGCCTCTGGCCGGGGCCCGGCGCTGGCCCGGCTTTCGGGGACCGGCGTTCGGTCACAGCGAAGCCCGCGGCCTGCCGCTGACCTGGTCGGACGAGGAAGGCGTCGCGTGGCGGCACGCGATCGGCGGCTACGGTCAGTCGAGCCCCGTGGTCTGGGACGGCGTCGTGTTCGTCACCGCCATCGACGGCCCGATGCGCGAGACGCAGATCGTGGAGGCCGTCGACGCCGAGACCGGCGCGTTGCGGTGGCGCCACACCCTGGCGTCGAGCCAGCCCGTCGAGGTGACGAACTTCGTGGCGAAGGCCGCGCCGACGCCCCGCGTCGACGCCGAGCGCGTCTACTACCTGTTCGAGAGCGGCGACCTCGGGGCCCTGGGCCACGACGGCGAGCCCGTCTGGTCCCGGTCGCTGAAGGCGGACTACGGCACCTTCGAGGGCTACGGCCTGGGCGGCTCGATCGCCGGCAACGACGAGGCGCTGTTCGTCCTCGCCGCCCACGACGGGCCGTCGTACCTGCTCGCCGTCGACCCCGCCACCGGCGAGACACGGTGGAAGGCGGACCGCCCCGCGAGGTCTTCCTGGACGACGCCGCTCGTGGTGCCGGGGAACGGCGGAGAGCTCGTGGTCGTCAGCGTCGACGGCATGGTCGAGGCGTACGACGCGGGAACCGGCGAACGGGTCTGGTGGCTCGAAGGCCTCTCCGGCAACCGGCTTCCGTCGCCCGTCGTCGCCGGAGAGCGCATCGTCGTCCCCTCGATGGACTCGGGGTCCAATCTCGCCCTGCCCATCGACCACCGCGGGCGCCTCGGGAACGAGCAGGTGATCTGGCGCGGCCAGAGCGCGACGGCGTCGATGTCGTCGCCGGTGGTGACCGGCGAGTCGGTCTGGTTCACCAACTCCCGGGGCGTCATCCGCAGCCTGGCGCTCGAATCCGGCCGGTCGCGATGGGCGGTCCGCCTGGCGTCTCCCGCGTGGGCGACGCCCATCGTCAACGGCGACCGCGTCTACCTGTTCGGGACCGACGGCGCGGGCTCGGTCTTCGCCGCGGACGCAGCCGAGCCGGTCGAGCTGGCCAGGAACGCGCTGACCGTCTCCGATCGGCTGTACGGGGTCGCCGCCGTCGACGGCGCGTTCTTCGTCAGGACCGGCCGCGAGCTGATCCGCATCGGTCGCGGCGGCGCGACCGGGGACTGAGCCGGGCGAATCCGTCCCGTCACCGCGCAAGCAGAGCCATGACGAAGCCACGCCGGCCGATCGCATCCGCGGTGCTGGTGCTGGCGTACGCCCTGGTGCCGGCCAGCTTCCTCGCTCACGGGCACGACGACGGGAGCTTCGACGGTCACGATCACGGCTGCGCCCTCTGCTGTCTCGGCGACCATTCCACGGAGGCGACGACGGCTGCAGCGCCCGCCCCGGCGGCGCCGATCCCGCTGGCGCTCATTGCCGCGCCGACCCGCCACCGGCGCGGCTTCCCGGCCGCGCCCGACCCGGGCCCCACCCGCGGCCCGCCCGCGTAGGCACCTCCTGTCGCCGCGTCGACACCGGTTGCTCTGGAAGGAGCATCCGCGTGTCGGCCATTCGAACCGTGGGAATCGGCGGCTCGCCGGCCGGGAAGTCCGGTGCGCGACCGCCGCGGAGGTGTGACGTGAGAATGCGTGTACGTAGTCGACTGGCCCTTCCTCTCGCCCTGGCCGTGCTCTTCGCGGCCGGACCGTTCGCAGCAGGTCCTGCATTCGGACAGGCCGGCTCCATTCAGGGGACCGTCGCAGCCGAGGACGGCGGCACGCCGCTGCCGGCCGCCCTCGTGGTCCTGGACGGCACGGCATTGTCCGCCGCCACCGCGTCGGACGGCACGTTCGTCATCGACGGCGTCCCCGCCGGCACCTATCAACTGACGGTCACGCGGGAAGCCTTCGCGACGCTCACCTCGCCGGTGACGGTAGGGGCCGGGCAGGTCGTGCGGGTCGACCTCGAGCTGCCGGTGCTGGAGTTCGAGGAGAGCGTGGTGGTGACCGCGACCCAGACCGAGCGCGCGCTCACCGAGGTCGCGGCCAGCGTCACCGTTCTCGACGCGGAGACCATCGAGGCGTCCCCGGCCCGCAACCTGCAGGACCTCCTGCGCCGGACGCCGGGCATCGACTTCGTGGAGCGTTCGGGGATGGCGGCCCGCGCCAACTCGATGCTCGTCGTGCGGGGCGTCCCCGGCACCAAGCGGGCGCTCTTCCTGGTCGACGGGCTCCCCGCCAACGATCTCGGCACCGGCACCCTGGCCGAGCTGAACCTGGTGCAGGTGCAGTCGGTGGAGCAGGTCGAGGTCGTGCGCGGGCCGTTCTCCAGCCTCTACGGGGCGAACGCCTTCGCCGGCGCCATCAACGCCATCACCCGGCAGGGGGCGGGGCCGCCGACGGCCGACTTCTTCGCGAGCGGCGGAAACTCGGGCTACTACCAGTTCGGCGGGTCGACCCGCGGAGAATCGGGGCCCGTCGCCTATTCGTTCACGGCCGACCGACGCCGCATCGACAACGTCTACAACCGGGACACGCGCCTGAGCGGCTCCCGGGAGATCCCCGTGCAGAACGTCGGGTACGAGGACGTGCGCCTGAGCGGCCGGCTCGACTTCGCCCCGGCCGACGCATGGACGGTGACGCTGCTGCCGCGGATCTCGCGGTACACGTCCGGACTCGACGTCACGGGGCGCCTGCCGGTGGCCGTCGACGAGAACAGGACCGGCACGTCCGTGAACCTCGGCGGCATCCTCCGCCATCGGGGCGCCGGCCCCGTGGCGGCGCAGCTCAAGATCAGCCAGCGCGACCTGCGCTCACACATCTTCCAGGAGAACTACACGCGCACGCCGACCCGGCAGACGACCATCGTCGGGCTCCCCGGATCGGGCCTCACCGAGTCCGTCGAGCGCGGCGCCCACCCCTTCGCCGCCCTCACCGACCGGGACACGGCCATCCAGAGCACGCTCATCGAGCCCCAGCTCACCTGGACGCCGAGCCTGGACCATTCCGTCGTGTTCGGGGCCACCTACATCCACGACCGCGGGAACTTCGGCGACAGCCTCATCGTCGACCGCACGAACCTGCTCGGCTCGGACGCCGACCTCGCGGCGGAGGCCATGGGCCTGCAGGCCGAGCTTCTCGCCGGCGGGGCCGTCAATCCGTTCGTCAGCATCGTCCGCGACCCGCCGCTCGGCGACGTCTTTCCTCTCTCGGCCGGGTCCCGGGAGCTGTTCCACGTCGCGGCCGCCTACGTGCAGGACGAGTGGGACGTGGCGGACAGGGTGCGGCTCGTTCCGGGGCTGCGGTTCGACTATCACTCGCGGTTCGGCACCGTCGCCTCGCCGAAGGTCGCGCTGCTGTACTCCATCACGCCGTCGACGCGCGTCCGCACGTCCGCCGGCCGCGCGTTCCGGGCGCCGAGCCTGTCGGAGCTCTTCGGGAACGTCGTCTTCCACGGCACCACGCCCGGCTTCCCGAACCCCGACCTCAGGCCCGAGTACATCATCTCGTTCGACGGGGGCATCCAGCACGAGGTGAGCCGCGCGTTCCGGACGGAGATGAACGTCTTCCACAACGACATGACGGACCTCGTGCAGCTCATCGCCTCGGCCGACCGCAGTCACTTCGACTGGGTCAACGTCGCCGAGGCCCGCTCGACCGGCGTCGAGCTGGTGGCGAACGGGCAGGCCGCCGACTGGCTGGACTACTACGCCAACTACACCTACACGGACAGCGAGGACCTCGCGACCGGGAACCTGTTGGCCCGCGTGCCGCGGCACAAGGTCAACCTGGGCCTCGAGGTCGGCGCCTGGCTGGGCTCGTGGCGCCTGACCGGGTCCCTCGATCAGCGGTGGGTCGACGAGCGCTTCCAGACGTCGCGGGGCCGGCCGGTCTGGCTCGAGGAGTACGTCCGCACCGATTTCGGACTCTACGTCCGTCCGAACGACGACCTGCGCGTGGGCGTTCAGGTGCTGAACCTGATGGACGCCTACTACGACGAGTCGCTGGGGAGCCCGACCGCGGCCCGGATGTACTCGGTGAGCCTGGCCGTGACGCCGTTCTAGACCATGCTGCACGATTCCATTGCGGCTGACATCCGCTGCGCCGTGCGTGCGTTGTGTGCACGCCCCGCGTTTGCGGTGCTGTCCGTCCTGACCCTCGGCCTCGGAATCGGCGCGAACGCCGCCATCTTCAGCGCCGTGAACAGTCTGCTGCTGCGGGATCCGCCGTTCAGGGAACCCGACCGGCTCGTGCGCGTGACGAGCGTCCGCGGCGACGCGGACGGCGGGGCGCTGGCGGTGCCGGAGCTGGACGATCTGCTGGCGCTTCCGGTGATCGAGGACGCCGCGATGTACACCGATCAGGGCATGTACAACGCCAGCGGCTTCGGGACACCGGAAGAGCTGCAGGCGACGGTCACGACCCACAATCTCTTTCGCGTGCTCGGGGTCGAGCCCTTCGTCGGATCGACGTTTCCCGCCAGCTTCGATCGCAGCCGCAGCTTCGGACTCGTCATCAGCCACGGCCTGTGGGTTCGCAGGTTCGCCGAGGATCCGAACATCGTCGGGCGCTCGATGACGCTCGACGGCGCATCCGGCTACACCATCTACGGGGTGATGCCGCCCGCGTTCAACTTCCCGTCGCATTCCGATCTCTTCCGCAGCGCCGGCATCGCGCCCGACCCGCAGTCGTATCGGCGACGCGACGTCCGCGAGCGGTACGTGCTCGCGCGCCTTGCGCCCGGTGTCGGCCTCGAGCGCGCGCGAGAGGCCATCGACGACCTGGCGCGCCGGCTCGAGCACGAGTTCCCGGCCACCAACGCCGGCCTGGGCTTTCGCGTCACGCCGCTTCGCGAAACGTACTCCGGTCAGGTCCGGCCGTACGTGCTGCTGCTCTTCGGCGCCGTGGTGCTGGTCCTGACCGTGGCGTGCGCCAACGTGGCGAACCTCCTGCTGTCGCGCGCGATCGCGCGCGATCGCGAGATGGCCGTGCGCACGGCGCTCGGCGCGGGCCTATGGCGCGTCATCCGCGCGTTCCTGGGCGAGAGCATCGTCCTCGCCCTCGGCGGCGCGGTCGTCGGCGCGGTGCTGGCGCTCGCCGGCGTTCGGGTGCTGACGAGGCTGGTCCCCGTCCAGCTCCCGCCGTGGATGCAGATCGAGGTGGACGTGCCCGTGGCCGCCTTTCTCATGGGCGTCGCGGTGCTGACGGCACTGGTCACCGGGCTCGTGCCCGCGGTGCGTACCGCCTCGAAGCTGCCGTACGCCGCGCTCAAGGAGGGCACGCGGGGATCGTCGGAAGGCGTCCAGCACCAACGGCTCCGGACGCTGCTCGTCGTGGGCGAGGTCGCACTCGCCATGGTCCTCGTCGCCGGCGCCAGCCTGATGCTCCAGAGCGTCTGGCGCCTCACTCTCGTCGATCGCGGTTTCGACACCGCCGACACGCTGACGTTTCGGGTCGAGCTGGGGTGGGCGGCGTACGACTCGGTGGCGAAGGAGCGTGCGTTTCACGATCGCGTCGTGTCGCGGCTTCGTGAGCTGCCCGGGGTGACGGCGGTGACCTTCGACAACAACCTGCCAATGGGCGGCACACCGCGCGCGGTGGCGGCCATACGCGTCGCCGGGCAGGGTCCGGACGAGGAGGCCGGGAATCCCTACGTCAACCTCCACGCGGTCGGACCGGACTACTTCACGGTGATGGACATCGCCATCCGCCGGGGACGCGGGTTCGACGAGCGGGACCAGTTCGAGACGCTTCCCGCGGCGGTGGTCAGCCAGCGGCTCGCCGACCGGCTCTGGCCCGGCCGCGATCCAATCGGCCAGCGGCTGCAACTGGAGAGCACGGGACGACCGGACGTCTGGTGGACGGTGATCGGCGTATCGGCCCCGGTGCTTCACCACGAGCTGGACGGCGATCCGGGATTCGATCTCTATCGCGCCCAGGTCCAGGTCGGAACCAGAGGTCCGTACTACGTCATTCGCACCCGGGGCAAGCCGATGGTCATCGCCGGGGCGGCGACGGCGATTGTCGGCGAGACGGATCCGAACCAGTCGTTCCTGGACGTGCAGACCTACGACCGCCGGGTCGCGAATCGAATCTGGCAACGTCGCCTCGCCGGTGCGCTGTTCGGCAGCTTCGCGGCGCTGGCGCTCGTGCTGGCCGCCGTCGGTCTCTACGGCGTGCTGTCGTACATCGTGAGCCGGCAGACGCGCGACATCGGCGTCCGGCTGGCGCTCGGTGCGACGTCCGACGGCATCGTTCGCGAGATCCTCGCCCGCGGCCTGAGACCGGCTGTCGTGGGTGTCGCGGTTGGGCTCGGGCTCGTCGTCGCCTTCGGGCGTCTGATCGCCGGCCTGTTGTACGAGGTCAGCCCCGTCGATCCGGTGACGCTCGTGCTCGCCCCGGCGTTTCTGCTCGCCACTGCCGCGCTCGCGTGCTACGTCCCGGCCCGCCGGGCCGCGCGCGTGGACCCGATGGTGGCGTTGCGGACCGAGTAGTGGCCGTTGGTGGCGGAGGCCGCGTGACGATTGGCGAACGAAGTTCCGAAGAAGGAGCAGCGTGATGATGGAAGCGACGAGACGGACGGGCACGCTCCGGCGTCTGCTCGCGCCGGGGGCGCGCCGGAGGACGATTCTGCTGGCCGCCCTCGCGCTGGTGGCGCTGGGAACCGCGGCCGGCATCTACCGGCACTACCTCGCCCCCACCCGCATCGCGTTCGTCAACTTCCGGGGCGTCCAGCTCGCCCGCCTGGAGCGGGCGCGCGGAGACCAGGCGGTCCGCATCGAGTCGCTCGCCCTCGACGCCCTCCATCGCGCGGCGTCCTATCCGGTCGTGTTCATTCACGGGCGCGGCCTGGAGCTGCAGGAGACGCACATCGAGCAGCTTCGCGAGGCGGGGCGGCGCGGCGCGCGCCTGTTCGTCCGCGGCGTGTCGAACCCCGAGCACGACGTCACCAACCTGGCCGGCCCGCAGCTCGAGCACGTCGGCGGCTACTTCCGGTTCGGGGGCACGGAGAACTACGCCCGGCTGCTCAACTTCTCCCGCGCCGAGCTCGACGGCAAGGCGTTCCGGTCGGACCCCGTGCAGCCTCCCGCGGAGCGGGCGATGGACGTGCTGTTCCATCTCGACGACCGCCGGACGTTCGAGACCGTCGACGCCTTCCGCGCCTACTACGCCGAGCAGGGCCTGGCGAAGCCCGACGCCCCGACCATCGCCCTCCTCACCAGCGTGCCCGGCCCCTTCAACGCGAACCGCGACCACGTCGACGCCATCATCGGAGCCCTCGAAGGGCGGCGGTGGAACGTGTTTCCGATCGCGAGCAACGAGAAGCGGCTCGAGTTCCTGCAGGCGATCGAGCCGGACCTCGTGGTCCTCATGCCCCACGGCCGCCTCTCGCGGGGACGTTCCCGGGACGCGATCGCGTGGCTCCGGGAGCGGAACATCCCGATGCTGACGGCGGTGTCGGTCTTCCAGGACCACGACGAGTGGATCGCCGACCAGCAGGGGATGGCCGGCGGCCTGCTGACCCTCAGCGTCGTGCTGCCCGAGCTCGACGGCGGGGTGGCCCCCTACGCGGTCGCGGCGGAGTTCGAGGACGAGTACGGCTACGAGATCTTCGACGTGATGCCGGAGCGGCTCGAGGAATTCTGCGACCTCGTCGAGCGCTGGCTGGCCCTGAAGGCCACGCCCAACCGCGACAAGCGGGTGGCCATCTACTATTACAAGGGCCCCGGCAAGAACGCGATGGTCGCGAGCAACATGGAGGTGGTGCCGAGCCTCCTGAACCTGCTGCGCGCGATGCGCGAAGCCGGGTACACGGTCGAGGGCCTGCCGGAGACCGAGGACGCCTTCTGGGAGCTCATCCAGGCGCAGGGGCCGGTGATGGGGCCGTACGCGCGCGGGGCGTTCGAGGAGTACGTGGCCAAGGGGGACCCGGCCCTGGTGCCCGCCGCCCGGTACGCGGCATGGACCGAAGAGCACCTCGAGCCGGCGATGCGGGAGGCGGTGGCCGCGGCGTACGGACCCGCCCCGGGCGAGTACATGACGGTGGGCGGCGGCGATGACGCCGCCATCGCGGTCGCCCGCGTGCAGTTCGGCAACGTGGTGGTCCTGCCGCAGCCGCTGCCGGGGGTGGGCGACGACACGTTCCGCCTCGTGCACGGGACCCTGGACCCGCCGCCGCATCCCTACGTGGCGTCGTACCTGTGGACCCGGCGCGGGTTCGAAGCCGACGCCGTGATGCACTTCGGCACCCACGGGAGCCTCGAGTTCAGGCCCTGGAAGCAGATAGCGCTGTCGTCGTTCGACTGGTCGGACGCGCTCATCGGCGGGCTGCCGCACGTCTACCTCTACATCATGAGCAACGTCGGCGAGGGGATCATCGCCAAGCGGCGCGCCTACGCGGCGACCGTCACCCACCTCACGCCGCCCTTCATGGAGGGCGGCCTCTACGAGGGCCTGCGCCCCCTGCGCGATCGGCTCGACCGCTACCGCAACTCGGCGGACGGCCCGGTGAGAGCGGAGCACGCCCGGACCATCCAGCGTCTCGCCGTGGACATGGACCTGCACGTGGACCTCGGCCTCGACCCCGAGAAGACGTGGTCGGACGACGACTACTTCCGCCTGAGCAACCACGTCGAGACGATCGACGGGGCGAAGGTCGTGCAGGGCTTCTACACGCTGGGCAACGCGTTCTCCGACGGGGAGGTCCACGGGACGGCGGAGCTGATGGCCATCGACCCGATCGCCTACGGCCTCGCCGGCATCGACATCGCCAAGGGGGTGGTCGAGAGCGACATCCTCGACGACGCCGCGCGCTTCGAGCGCCGCTACCGGCAGACGGCGCGGCGCGCCTACGCGCGGCGGGCGGGGGGAGAGAGCGTCGAGGCGGTGCTGTCGGACCTCGTCTCCCCGGCCGACCTCGAGCAGGCCCACGGGGAATCGAAGCTCGCCCAACCGTTTCTCGTGCTGAAGGCGGGTGTCGCCGGCGTCGACCGCCACCGGAAGGGCCTGCGCGACAGCTCGGACCTCGAGCTCGAGAGCGTGGTGCGGGGCCTCGGCGGGGGCTACGTCGAGCCCTCGCCCGGGGGCGACCCCATCGTCAATCCCGACGCCGTCCCCACCGGGCGCAACCTCTTCTCCATCGACGCCGAGCAGACGCCGTCCCGGGAAGCGTGGACGGTGGGGCGCAGGCTGGCCGAGTCCCTGATCGACGAGCACCGCCGCCGGCACGACGCCTGGCCCCGGAAGGTCGCGTTCACCCTGTGGCCCACCGACTTCATCGGCACCGAGGGCGCCACCATCGGCGAGATCTTCTACCTCCTCGGCGTCGAGCCGGTGTGGGACCCGCGCGGGCGGGTCGGGGAGCTGCGCCTCATTCCCTCGGCCGACCTCGGCCGGCCCCGCATCGACGTCGTCGTGCAGACCGCCGGCCAGCTCCGCGACCTCGCCGCCTCGCGCCTCGCCCTCATCAACCGCGCCGTCGCCATGGCCGCCGAGGCGCGCGACGCCGAGGCCAACTTCGTCGCGGAGGGGCGGCTGCGCGCCGAGGAGGTCATGATGGCGAGGGGCCTCTCCCCCGCCGACGCGCGCCGCTACTCGACCCTGCGCGTCTTCGGCGGCGTGAACGGCAACTACGGCACCGCCATCATGGGGATGGTCGAGAGCGGCGACCGCTGGGAGGAGGATGCCGAGGTGGCCGACCAGTACATCCGCAACATGGGCGCGGTCTACGACGAGGGCGAGCTCTGGAGCTTCTACGCCGACGGCCTCTTCGAGGCGGCCCTCGCCGGCACCGAGGTCGTCGTGCAGCCGCGGCAGAGCCACACCTGGGGCGCCCTGAGCCTCGACCACGTCTACGAGTTCATGGGCGGGCTCAGCGCCGCCGTCCGCCACGTCACCGGCCGCGACGCCGACGCCTACTTCAACGACTTCCGCAACATGAACCGGCCGCGGGTGACGGACCTGGAGGAGACGATCTGGACCGAGGCGCGGTCGACGCTGCTCAACCCGGCCTACATCGGCGAGATGCAGGAGGGCGGCGCCTCGTCGGCCGAGCACTTCGCCGAAACGTTCCGCAACACCTACGGCTGGAACGTGATGAAGCCGGCCGCCATCGACGACACGCTGTGGAACGAGCTGTACGAGGTGTACGTCGACGACCGCCACGATCTCGGGGTCGAGGACTTCTTCCGGCGGGAGAACCCCTATGCCCTGCAGGAGATGACGGCGGTGATGCTCGAGACCGCGCGCAAGGGCCTGTGGGAGGCCACGGCACAGCAGCTGGCGGTGCTCGCGGAACTGCACACCCGGCTGGTGGAGGAGTTCGAGGCGGGCTGCAGCGGCTTCGTCTGCGACAATGCGGCCCTCGCGTCGTTCATCGCCGAGCAGGCCCCGGCGGAGCTCGCGGCGAGCTACCGGAGCGAGCTGCGGCGGGCGCTGACGACGAGCGTGGAGCTCGCGGAGGAGAGCGTGGTGCTGGCCCAGCAGGAGGCGGAGCCGCGGCCGGCGGACGCGGCCGCGGCCCGGCCGGTCCCGGCGCGCCTGGCATGGCTGGGGGCGATCATCGCCACCGGCCTGTTCGTGCTCGCGCTGCTCGTCCTGCGCCGAAGGCGGAGCACGACCTGACGCGGGGGAAGCCTATGGAGGCGGTGCTCGACGTCGTCGCGGGGACCGGCGTCGTCTTGTTCCTGCTGGCGGCCGCGTCCGTCGACCGGCGCTGGGTGCGGGGGCTGGCGGTGGCCGCGGTCGCCGCCGCCGTCTACGCCCTCCATCCGATCGCGGTGCGCCAGAGCCTGACCGCGTTCGTCGGCGGGCTCGACGGCGCCGCCGTCCAGACGCTGGCGGCGCTGCTCGCCTTCGACGGCGCCCTCGGCTGCGGCGGGGTCGCCCTGCTGCTCGGCGCGCAGCACGGCCGGCGGCTGCGCTGGTTCGAGCGGCTGGCGGCCCGCCACGTCGGGCTCATCCCCGCGCCGGCGCTGTTCTACGTGGAAGTGAAGGCGTTCCACGCGGCGGCGGGATGGACCTTCTCGACGACGGCGCTGGTGCTGTGCCTCGCCGTCGTCGTCGCGGGCATGGGGGGAAGCGAGGCCATTCGCCGGCTGCTGCCGGACCGTGACCTCCGGGCCGAGCTGCGCCTGCTCGTCCACGTGGGCCAGGTGGTGCTGGCGATCGGACTGACCGCGTTCGCGCTGCGGGGAGGCGTGCGGAGCACGGGGGCGGCGGTCGAGGCCGGACCCCTCGCCGTCGTCGCCGGCTTGGCGGCCCTCGGCGTCCTCGTCGGCTACTGGAGCCATCGGCGGCGCCTGCGGCGCCTCGCGGACTGAGCCATGGAGCTGCTGACACGCACGCTGTACCTGCTCTCGACCGGCCTGCTGGTGCCGGTCATCGTCCTGCTGCTGATTCTCTTCGGCCGGTCGCTGCTGCTCGTCGGACGCACCTACGGCGCGTGGCTGTCGCGGCTCCGGTTCCGGGCCGCGCTGCGGCCCCTGCTCGACGGGCTCGACGGCGGCAACGTGGAGGGGGTGCTGCGCGACGCCGACCTCCCTCCCGAACCCCGGTGGACGCCGGCCATCGGACGCCTGCTCGACCACGGCGGCTCGGCCGCGCAGCGCGAGAAGGTGCTCGCCGACTTCGAGGCGGGCTGCGAGACCGATCTCGCGCCGGCGCGGACCATGGCGCGGCTCGGCCCGATGCTCGGCCTGATGGGGACCCTCATCCCCATGGGACCGGCCCTCGTCGGCCTCGCCGCCGGCGACATCGTGACGATGGCCGAGAACCTGCAGGTGGCCTTCTCGACCACCGTCGTGGGGCTCTTCGTCGGCGGCATCGGCTTCGCCGTGCAGCAGGCGAAGCAGCGTTGGCACGCCGAGGCGCTCAACGATCTGGAGTTCGTGAGCGGCCTCGTCGGCGAGCGGGCCCGCGGGCCCGCGGAAGGAGGACCGGATGGCCGGCAGGAGACGGCGGCGTAGAATCGGCGCCTTGCGGCACGACGACAGCGACCCCCTCGGCGCCATCGCGAACCTGTTCGACGTGGCCATGGTCTTCGCGGTGGCGCTCATGGTCGCGATGGTCAGCCGCTGGCAGTTGACCGAGTTCCTCACGCAGGAGGACTTCACCATGGTCAAGAACCCGGGCACGGCGGAGATGGAGATCATCACCCAGGAAGCGGGCGAGATCACCCGCTACCGGGCCGAGGACGTGGACGACGCCGCGGGCCGCCGCGGACGGCGGGTGGGCATCGCGTACCAGCTCGAGAGCGGCGAGATCATCTACGTGCCGGAAGGGCCGTGACCAACGACCGGACCCGGCGGGCGCGACGAAGCCGGCCGACGGGGCGGCGGCTATAATCGGCTGCATCGAACCACAGAACGCCAACGGACCCAGGAGGTTGCAGATGAAGATGTTGCGATTGAGATCGGTGGCGGCGGCCCTCCTCGTGGCGGGCGTCGCGACGATGGCGGCGGCGCAGGCGCAGCCCATCGACCCGACCCGCTACGAGGGCGCCATACAGGCCTTCGAGGCGGCGGACCGCGAGAACATGCCCCCGCCGGGCGCGATAGTCGTCACCGGCAGCTCCAGCATCGCCCGCTGGAACGACGCGATGCCCGCGGCCCTCGCCCCCCTGACGGTCGTCCCCCGCGGGTTCGGCGGCAGCGCCATGGCCGACGTGCTGCACTTCGTCGACCGCGTTGTCATCGCGTACCAACCTCGCGCGGTGGTCATCTACGAGGGCGACAACGACACCGGGCGGTTCATGGTGCCTCCGGCCAAGATCGCGGCCGAGCTCGAGCAGATCATCGCGGCCGTTCACGCCGAGCTGCCCGAGACCCGCGTCTACGTGATGTCGGTCAAGCCGAGCCTGGCCCGCGTCGCGGTCTGGGACAAGGCGCAGGAAACCAACGCGCTGTACCGGGAGGTCGCGGCGGCCGACGAGCGCGTGCACTACATCGACGTCGTCACCCCGTTCCTGAAGGCGGACGGGACGGTCATGGACGACATCTTCATCGACGACGGCCTGCACCTGAACGAGAAGGGCAACCGCATCTGGGGGTCGACCATCAAGGCGGCCCTGATGCCCCTCGAGGCGCCGTTCGAGTCGACCAACGACTGAGCGAGAGCCGGGCCGGGGCGTCCGTGTCGGCCGGACGCTCCGAGCCCCCGCCGCTTCGTCGCATCGGCCGCCGGTCTCCGACGCATCCGGCGCGCCGGGTCAGGGACTCGTGCCCCACAACAGCTCGGCCAGGAACCCGGCCGGGATCCCCACCACGAACAGGGCCATGCTGATCAGCAGGAACCGCCCGTAGATGGGCACCCTGACGGCGCGGTGGGCGAGCTCGACGGGGACCGTCTCGGCGTTGTCGATCGCCTCGTAGGCGCGGGCGAGGCCGTCGGCGTCGGCCACGTCGAAGTAGTCGCCGCCGAAGGCCCGGATCATGTCGATGAGCCCCTGGGTGTTGTTGGCCGGCTGGCGCGCGGCGCCCCGGCCGGCGCGGGCGGGCCGGGCGTCGGCGGCGTTGATGAAGATCATGTAGGGGACGATGTTCCGCTGCGCGAGCTGCACGAACTCGGCCTCGGGAATCTCGTCTACGTCGGCGTCGGTGACGATGAGCACGGCCCGGTGCGGCGTGGCGCCGCGACCCAGGAGGGCGACGTCGCGGTCGAAGTGGCGCACCACCGACTGCAGGGCGCGCACGATGTTGGTGTTGCCCTCGCGCTCGACGATGCGCACCTTGTCCGGCGGCACGTAGTACTGGTCGATGGGCGTCCCCGACTGGGCGGCGAGGATGCGCACGATGGCGTAGGGCGCGTCCATGACCTGGAAGAAGTACAGCTCGTCGTCGATGACGAAGTCGTCGACCATGTACGGGAACGACGAGAAGAGCCACAGGGCCACGCGGTCGTTCTTGGCGCGGCGCATGTCGAGGAACTCCAGGTGGGCCTCGCGCGCGACCTCGGCCCGCGACCTGCCCGTCCCCGGCAGCTCCCACGACATCGAGAGCGAAGTATCGACGAGGTCGATGCGGATGCGCGACTCCATCTCGCCCGCGACCTCCTCGGTCGAGGCGAGATAGGGGTCGGCCATCGCGACGAGCATGATCGCGAGGGCGAGGCCCAGCAGCACCTTGGGCAGGTGGTAGAGGGTGCGGCCGAGCAGCCCGCGCCGGAAGCGCGGCTCGATGTGGTGTCCGGAGTGCTGCCGGTGGTGGATGCGGGCGAGCCCCCACAGGCGCGCCAGGGTCGCGAGGCCGATCAGGAAGACGACGACCGACAGCGACCAGGTGAGGCCGATGTCGGTGAACCGGACCTGGGCGAGGTCGGTCCCCAGCAGCTCCTGCGCGCGGATACGGAGAATGCCCGAGAGCGAGGTCCAGTCCATGACTTACCGGACCGCCCGGCCGCCGGCGTGCCGCCGACCAGGCAGTCCGTCCTTGCTCTCGGCGTCTCGTGCCCCGGCCAACGCGCTAGCGGGGGGTCCCCTCGACCGGCTGCGTGTCGAGCTCGCGGGCCCCGGCCATGATGCCGTGCATGCCGATGTTGCCCTCGTGACAGGCGTACTCGAACAGGGGCTCGTCGGTCCGGCGGAACGGGATGGCCGCGGTCCACGGACGCGTGAAGTGGTTCTCGTCGGTGAAGGTGAACTCGTACATCAACGTGTCGGGATCGATCCGCGTGAACCGCTCGATGAGATGCGTGTCCCGGCTCGACCCGCGAGCGGCGGTCTGTCCCCGGAAGTTGGTGGTCTCGACGACCAGGGTGCCGCCCTCCCAGTGTCCGCGCGAGTCGCCGACCCACTGGCGGAGCTCGCCGTGGGGGCCTCCGTCGAGGGGGATGATGCGCGCGTTGTGCACCATCTCGTTGAGGAGCACGACGTGGTCGGGGGTCTGCACGATCAGCACGTTGTTGTTGTACGCGGCCGAGGTCATCGGCGGTCCCGAGTTGAAGCCGAGGAGGCAGCGGTCCGCGAGGCTGCGGTCGGTGTAGTGGTCGGCGAAGCCGTTGCGCAGGTTCAGCCGGGTGATGGCGCGGGCCTGCCGGCTCTCCTCGCGCCAGGGCAGCCGGCCGTCCGGCGGGTCGACGATGAGCGAGGTCCGCTTGTCGGCGGTCAGCTCGACCCCGCGCTCGTACCAGAACTCGTTGTAGGACAGCACCCCGCCCTCGGCGCGCGACTGGTAGCCGGCGTTCGGTGCGCCGGCCTCGGGGTCGAACAGGTCGCGGTTCTGCCGGGTGCGCTCGGAGGCCTCGAAGGCGGCGGCCTCCTCGGCACCCAGGGTCGCCCTGCCGGCCAGGGCCGCCGGCCGCTCGAGCGGCGTGATGGTGCGGAAGGTGAAGACCCCGGAGATGTCCGGATCGCCGTGCGGCGTCCGCTGTACCGATTCGGTTTGCGCCGCGACCGGCGCGGCGATGAGCGCCACCATCAAGCCGGCGATGCCGACCGTCACGCGACTGCGACTGAGCATGTCCGTCCCCCGTCTGCTGAACGCGTCCCCGCACCCTCGCGCCGGGACCACGGAGCCTGATTGCCCCGTGCGATCCGTGTATCCTACCTTGCGGAGGCCCGCGATTCAACGATGAGACGCGGAAACGCACGCGCGGGATTCACCGCATCGCCAGGAACAAGGTCGGTCGGCCCGAGGACGCCGGAGACGCGCGTGCGGGATTCCTCCCCCCGATGCCACGAGAGGAACTTTTTCGGCCTGACGGCCTCCAATCAGGGGGAGGTCTTGTCGGAGAATCCGCGCTCCACGATGGTCGGCCGGTACCGGATCGTCCACGAGACGCGGCGTCCCGCAACGGCCCGGATGACACGGCCCCGGCGCGTGGCCGCCTTGCGGCGCCCGTCGGGCTGACAGCTCAGATCGAGCAGACTCCAGCACGGGAGGCAGGGTGAAACCGGTTCGAGCCATCGACTGGGCGGAGACGACGACCTCCGAGAGCGAGCTGGCGGAGCGGTGCGCGGCCGGCGACGCCCGGGCCTGCCACGAGCTGGTGCAGGGCCACCAGCGGATGGTGTACCACCTGGCGCTGCACCTGCTCGGCAACCCCGAGGACGCCCGCGACCTGTCGCAGGACGTGTTCCTCACGGTGTTCCGCTCGATACACCGGTTCCGCGGCGACTCCGCCCTGCAGACCTGGATCTACCGCATCGTGGTCAACCAGGCCCGCAACCAGCAGCGCTGGTGGCGGCGCCGCAAGCGGGCCGACCAGGTGTCGCTGGAGACGGTGTTCGTGGATCCGCCGGCGCCGGCGGCGACGACGTCGCCCGAGCGCGCCCTCGACCGGAAGGAGCTGCGCCGGCGGCTGTGGGGCGCCCTCGAGCGCCTGCCGTTCGAGCAGCGATCGGCGGTCGTGCTCCGCGAGCTGCACGGCATGCGGTACGCGGAGATCGCCTTCTCGCTCGGCGTCTCGACCGCCGCGGTGAAGTCACGACTGGCGCGCGCGCGCCAGACCCTGCGCGCAGAACTGAGGCACGTCCGATGACTGGCACGAGATCGCTGCGTTGCCGCACCGCGCGTCAATGGCTGACCGCGTCCCACGACGGCGAGCTCCCGGTGGCGCGGCAGGTGGCCCTGGACGCGCATCTGGACGACTGCGCCGAGTGCCGCCGCGTCCGGCAGGACCTGACCGCCATCAGCGGCGCCCTGCGCGAGTACGCCACCGAGCACCGTCCCGACGAATTGGAGTGCACCGGGCTGGCGTCGAGCGTGCTCGAATCCCTGCCCGCCGGGACCTGCCGGCCGCTCCCCCGCCGGTTCCGCGAGGCCGTCGCGGACGGACAGCGCCTGTGCGTGGTGGGAGGCGCGATCGCTTCGATGATCGTGGCGGGCCTGTTCGTGGCCACGGCCCTGAGCTTCTCGCCCCCGGTACATCCGCATTCCCTGTCCGGATTCCTGCAGGGGGCGAACCGCCTCGGGTCGAACACCAACCCGCTGCGCGGGTTCGAGACCGGCGTCAGTCTGCCGCACGTGTCGGCGGACACCCAGGCCGCGGCCATGCTGATTCGGCCGCTTCCGCCCCTCGTGCTGGAGAACCTCGCGCTGGCCGCGGTGGTGACCCGCGAGGGCGAGCTCGCGTCGGTCGAGGTGCTCGGCCAGGCGTCGACCGGCGCCGCTCGGGGCGCCGGGGGCAGGAACGCCGCGGGCGCGGCGGAGGGCCGCGATGCCGCCGGCGGCGGCGCACCGGACGCGGAGCTTCGGCGGGCGCTGTCGCGCCTCGCGTCGGATGTGCGCTTCGTGCCGGCCCGCGCCGGGGGCGCCCCGGTGGCCGTCAACGTCGTCTGGCTCCTCGAGCGCACGACGGTGCTTCCCGGCGCCCCCCGGACGCAGAGCCAGTCGAACGCTCCCGACGCCGGGCATCCGACCGGCCTGCCGGCCAGTCATCGCGCGTGAGGTCGGGCGCCGCCCCGCGGCGCCGACCTCAACGCGTCCTCCAGGCAGACCCGCCGGAACCGGCCGGACGCGGGGTTGCGCCCGCGGAGTCCCACAACAGCGCAACTCCCAACGCGCCCACGGGTCGCGCGGGGGCGTCAGCGCCGCCGCTCGGTCGGGTCGCGGCCGTCGAGGGGCGCGCCGGTGCCGGACGAGCCCATGAAGAACTTGCTGCCGTCCTCGAACGTCACGTCGCGGCCGTTGGCGCGGGCGCTGCGGTCCTTGCTCTGGTAACCGTCGACGACGATCATCGTGCCGGGGAGAATCGAGTTCCGGGTCAGCCCGCGCCGCAGCAGGGTGTTGGGCGTGCCGCCCTCGACCATCCAGACCTGCTTGCCGCCGTCGTCGGTCGTCACCTCCATGTGAATCCACGTGTGAGGGTTCACCCACTCCACGCGGACCACCGGCCCCCGCAGCACGACGGGGCGGTTGGGGTCGAACTCGGCGCCGAAGGCATGATGGGCCTGCGCCGGAGTGCCGCCGGTCACCGCCAGCGCCCCCAGCACGAGAGCCGTGGCGGCACCGATTCCGAGCCAAACACCGGTCTGCTTGCGCATCGTCGTTCTCCTGACTGTCGAAATCCGGATTCTCTACCGGGTGGGGTTGGCGACGCCCTCGGGATCCTCGCCGCGGAACTCCGCCTCAAGCAGGCGGGCGCCCTTCATGATGCCCTCCAGCGCGTAGTTGGCCTCGTGGCAGGCGTACTCGAAGACCCTGTTGTCGCTCCGCGGCCACGCGTACTCGCCGGTGAACGGCGCCGTCCACACCGTCGGGTCCTCGACGGTGAAGGTATAGACGAGGGTGTCGGCGTCCTCCAGGCGGAAGCGCTCGGTCACCTTCATGTTGCCGGTCCCCTGGCGGAACGCGGGCCGGTCGACGAAGTTCGTGGTCTCGACGACGAGGGTGTCGCCCTCCCACCAGCCGATCGAGTCGCCCAGCCACTTCTTGATCTCGGGCGGATCGTGCTCGGCGTTCATGCGGACGATGCGGGCGTCGTGGACCATCTCGATCAGGATGACGATGGTGTCCTCGCCCTGCACGATCCGCTTGTGGTTGTTGTAGAGGGCGGGCAGCATCGGCGGCCCCGACGTCGAGCCGAAGCTTAGGATGCACCGCTCGGCATAGGGCCGCTGCTCCATGTTGTCGTAGGGGCCGGGGGCGTCGAGCCCCGCCTCGAGCCAGTACGCGGTCCCGTCGTTCTGCGCCCGCCGCGGCGGACCGGCCTCGAAGGCCGCACGCAACGCCGCCTGCCGCTCGTCGGTCACCGGCGGGAAGCGGCCGTTGGGCGGGTCGACGAGAATCGACGTCCGCCACTCGCCGTCGATCCGGAACGCGCCGGTGCCGCGGTCGATCCAGAACGAGTTGTAGCCGCCGACGTTGCCGGCGGCGCCCCGCGACCCGTCACCGCCCTCGGGCGGCGCCCCGCGGTTGGGGTCGCTGGGGGCGTTGCGCTCGGCCATCCGTTGCGCTTCCGCGGCGGCGACGGCCGCCGCCTCCTCGTCGGTCAGCGACATCGTCTCGCCGAGCTCGACGGGCCGCTGCATGGGCGTCAGCGTCGACACGTCGTAGGTGCCCGACAGGTCCGGACGACCGCCCGGGGTGCGGGGAATGTCTCCGCTCTGCGCCGCCACCGGCAGCGACGCCAGTCCGACCGCCGCGAGCACGCCGAGACCGACTGCGATTCGACCACCCATCTCAACCTCCCCAAGATCGTCGCCGCGGGAATCCGCGACCGCGAAACCCTCCGCGCGACCGCAAGGTCGCGCTACGGCCTCCGTCTCGCGTCCGAGCGCCCCCCGGCGCCGTACGCGCCGCTCATGCGACGCAGACCCGTCGGGACACCTGCGCCGCAGCGGTCTCGCACTAGCGCGGCAGCGGCTCGCGGCGCCATTCGCCGAACAGGAGCTCCTCGACGAACTCGACGCAGCGAAAGTCCATCAGCCGGGCGTTCTCCTCGATGCGGCGATAGATCGGCATCTTGATCGTGAACGGCTCGGTCAGCACCACCGGGTCCTCGATCGTCGCCTCGTAGTCGATGTGGTTCGGCCCCAGCATCGTGTAGCGCTCCACCACCCGGAGCTGGTTGCTGTGGTGGCTGCCCGCCCGGTCGAGCCAGGTGCCGTCGTGGAGTCCGGTCACTTCGACGACGAGCGTGTCGCCGTCCCAGTGGCCGACCGACCACCCCATCCACGAATCGAGCTGCGAGGGCCCGGGGTTGTCCAGGTAGATGTCGCGCACCGCCCCCGCGAACTGGTAGGCGATGAAGAAGTCCTCCTCGCTCTGGACGATCCGGAACGGCATGGGGAGGTAGGTGGCGCGCGGGACCCCCGGGAGGTAGCACTTGACCTCGGGGTCGCGGTCGATCCAGTTGGCGCGGTTCTCCTCCTTGAGGGCGCGCGCCTCCTCGGTGTAGGGAATCCGGCCGCCGCCGACGATGACCCCGAGGCTCCCCGGCACCGCCCCGACCGCCCCGAGGCGCAGGGTCGGAATCGCCGGCACCGGGTTCACCGGCCCCGGGCGCATCTGCATCGAGTGCCGGGCCATGTGCGGCTCGAGGTCGTAGTTGGCCTCGTTCAGCACCTGCCAGATGCCGTTCATGTCGGGAAGGCCGTTCGAGAGCCGCGGTATGCCATCCTGCGCCTGAACCGGCGCCGCCACGCCGAACAGTCCCAGGACCACCGTCAGTGCAACGGACGTCATCTTCATCTAGTCACCACTCCAGGGAACGCCGCGGCCCGCCACGCACGGCGAGGATCCTGCGGCACGCGCTATTCTAACCGGCTCCCGCGGCATCGACACAGCGCTGCCTCGGGAGCCCGGGTGCGATGCGGGAATCGACCGGCCCCGCGGGTCGCCGCGGGAGTTCGCGCCAGCGAAACCCCCAATGCGACCGCAGGCCCCGCTACGGCGTCCACCTGGGGCCCAACCAACCGTGTGGGGAGTCCGAGCCTCCTCCGGAGGCGGCACCGTTCCCCGGCGCAGACTCCTCGCCCGCCCACCGTCGCCTTCCGCTCCGCTGCGCGCCCAACCAACCCCGCAGGAGTCCGCACCGTTCTACGGCGCAGGCTCCTAGCGCCGCGTCAGGGGAACCCGGAGCGACTGACCCGGATGGATGAGAGACGAGCGGAGGCCGTTCGCGCGGCGCAGGGCGGCTATGGTCGCCCCGTAGAGGCGGGCGATGCGGTCCAGGGTGTCGCCGCGGCGCACCACGTGCAGGGTGACCGCATCCGTGGCCACGGGACCCGCCCGGGGAACATGGAGCGACTGACCCGGATGGATGAGAGACGAGCGGAGGCCGTTCGCGCGGCGCAGCCCTTCGACCGTCGCCCCATAACGGCGGGCGATGAGATCTAGGCTGTCGCCGCGCCGCACGACGTGCACGGCCGCCGCCGGGGTCTCGCCGCTCCCGGCGGGGACCCGGCCCGCCCGTCGCTCCGCCCCGGGGACCCGAAGCGACTGGCCCGGATGGATGAGGGACGAGCGGAGGCCGTTCGCACCGCGCAGCCCTTCGACCGTCGTCCCATAGCGGCGGGCGATGAGATCTAGGCTGTCGCCGCGCCGCACGACGTGCACGGCCGCCGCGGCCGCCGCCGGGGTCTCGCCGCTCCCGACGGGGGTCCGCGCCGTCTCGGCGCTCCCGCCGGCAGCCCGTGCCGTCAACGCGCTCCCGTCGACACCGTCCGCCGTCAACGCGCTCACGTAGGCCGCGTAGGGCTTCGGGTACACCGCCACGTGATAGTGCGGCGGGCGGCGCTCGCGCGTCGCCTCGAGCACGCCGCGCGCCTCCAGCGACAGCAGCACCTCCTCCAGCCAGCCACGGCAGCGCCCGGCCGGAACGCGGAGGTCGACGGCCATGCCGGTGGGATGGACCGACCGGTCGGAAGCGTTGCGCGGCTGGTGGGACAGCGGCCGGGTCAGGCTCGTGACCACCAGCCGCTCGCTGCAGGCCCGGCGGTACTGCGACGACAACCGCTCGATGAAGAGCCGCACCTCCGGCCGGGCGAAGGGGAACGACACGTCGACGAGGGTGTAGTCCCGGTTCCCCGCGACGTGCACGAGCAGGCCGGCGTCGACGAACCGGCGCACCTGCGCGGCGCCCGTCAAGCGCGTGAAGTCGTGGCCCTGGGCCTGGGCGACCTGGCGGTCGAGTGACGCGCTGCTGCCCCGAAGGCTCTGGGCCGGCACGCTCTGGGCACCGCCCAGCAGCAGGCCGACCGCCAGCAGAGGAGCCACGAATCGGCGCCGGCGGGACACGCACCCTGCCCCCTCCCTGCGCGCGGCCGGCCGGGTCGGGCCGAACGTTCGGACCGGGAACGACACGAAACCCATACCCGCGATGTCGGCCGACCGGGGGACTGACTTTAGGACGGTGACGGGAATCGCCTTGCCCGCGTGCCATGCGCGGGACCCCCGGAAACCGGCTGGGTCCCGGATGCAGTTGGCAAGGTCACGTCGACCACCGTCCTTGGACCGCCACCGGCAGCGGAGCGGCGGACGGTCACCATCGGCACGGCGGCCAAGACGCGGTCAGGGCGCGACGAACGAGCGCACGACCACGATGAACCCCGCTATCGCGGCCACCGCGAGGACCGCCGCCCGCGTGTAGCCCCGGTCCAGCCGGCTCGCGAGGCGCCGCGACACCAGGAAACCGAACACCGCGCCGGGCAGCATGAACAGGGTGAGGCGCAGCTCCGCGGCCCCGAAACGCCCCGCCGGCACCAGCGCGGCGATCGAGATGATGGTGCCGACGAAGAAGAGGCTCGACAGGGTGCCCCGGAACTGCTCGCCGGAGGCGTGCTGATAGAGCAGCGCGATGGGCGGCCCCCCGATCGCGGCCACCGTGCCCATCAGGCCCGACAGCACGCCGCCCGCCAGCAGGGTCGACGGGCGCGGACGGACATGCACGCCGGAGACGCTGATCACCACGCCCAGGATCACCATCAGGCCGAACACCCGGCTCAACTGGTTCTGCGGCAGGACCGCCAGCAGCGCCGCGGCCGGAAGCGTCCCCACGACCCGCCCCGCCAGCGCCCAGCCCACCCCGCCCAGATCGATGCCGCGGCGCTCGCGCACCGTCAACATCAGGGTGAACACCATGGTCGACGCGAGCACGGGACCGGGGACGAGCCTCGGATCGATCAGGATGAGGATCGGCGTGCCCAGGATGCCCATGCCGTAGCCGACGGCCCCCTGCAGGGTGAACCCGGCCACGCTGCACAACACGATGACGGCGAGATCGACGGAGGACATGACGCGTCACGGCCACTGCGCGCCGGCACTGGTCGTTCCGCCCCAGGAGGGGAGCCGGATGCGGGCAACTCTCTAGCGTACCACGGGGGCGCCGGCGGCTCGCCGAAGGGGCGCCGGAAGACAATCTCGCGAGCGCGCCCGGCGGGGCGGGTACACTAGACGCCGTGGACGACCAGCCCCGACCCGTCGTGACGCCGCAGCCGGCCGCCTCGGTGGTGGTCCTGCGGGAGGGCTCCGCGGGACCGGAGATCCTCTACCTGCGCCGCAGCCCCGACCTCAAGTTCATGGGCGGCTACTGGGTGTTTCCCGGCGGGCGCATCGACCCCGGCGACCATCCGCCAGCCGGTGGGAGCGACGAGCTGGCGGCGGCGCGGCGGGCGGCGGCGCGGGAGGCGCGCGAGGAGGCCGGGGTCGCAGTCGACCCGGCCGCGCTGCATCCGATGTGCCAGTGGACGACGCCCGCGTCGAGCCCGATCCGCTTCGCCACCTGGTTCTTCGCGGCGGCGGCCGAGCCCGACGCCGTTCGTGTCGACGGCGTCGAGATCCACGACCACCGCTGGTGGCGGCCGCCCGACGCCCTGCGGGCGCATCGCGACCAGCGGATCCAGTTCGCGAATCCCACGTTCGCGCTGAGCACCCGCCTCGCCGGACACGCCACGGTCGCGGAGGCGCTCGCGGCCGTGGATGCGTGGCCCCGGGAACGTTTTCTGGGACGTCTGCACCCTGTCAACGGCGGACGGGTCGCCCTCTACGCGGAAGACTGCGGCTACGACACGGGCGATCTGGACTGCGCCGGCCCGCGGCACCGCATCTGGATGATCGACGGCCGGTGGCGCTACGAGCGGAACTTCTGATCCCGGCGACCGCATCACTATCCCGCACGTACGGAGAAGTTGATATTGCCATAGCGTACATCATGACTCCCCGCAGCCTCTTTACATGCCCCACACGTGAACATCGGCGGCGCCCACGGACTCGCGACGGTGGAACACCTTGTCCTCCCACGCCCGGTCGCGACGGTCGAAGATGACCAGGTGCCCCGCGTCGGCCGCGCACCGGTCCATATACGCCGCGGTCTGCTCCAGTCCGTCGCGGATGGTCCGCTCGAAGCCCTTGTGCAGGATCTCGCATTCGATGACGAACCTGGCCGCAGGCCGGCGCTCGATGTCCCGCGCCGCCAATCGGCCGTCGCGGCGCGGCCAGACGACGAGCAGGTCGGTGCGGCCCCGGCCCAGGCCGTACTCCCGCTCGATGCGACCGCCCCCGTTCACGATACGCTGCAGGAACGCCTGCAGGAGAAGTTGCGGTCCCGCCTCCCGATAGTCGAAGCGCGCGACCCAGTGCTCCGAATGCTCGCGGAAGAACACCTGGAAGGCGGCCAGCAGCTTGACGAGATCGAGGTCGCCGCGGGCGTCGACATACCAATCGGTTTCCTGGACCAGACCCTCCTGCGCCGCCGCCGTGAGCTCGCGCGGGACCACCTCGGCGTAGATCGGGTTGGCGATCCGAAGCGGAGGCTCCCGCGCAACCAGGCCCAGGTCGCGGACGTACTCGATGTCGCGGGCCGAGAAGTCGCGCTCGTCGCCACCGCTCAGCAGCGGTGCGACGACCCGCCTGACCCGCCCTTCCTGCAGCTTGTCCGCCAACTGGTCCAGGTGCGTCTCACGCCGCAGGATGATTCGTTCCTGCGCTTCGAGGACGTCGTTCTCGCCAATCGGCTGGCGGTCTCGCGGCTTCCCGCTCCGAAAGCAGGCCTCGTCCGCAAGCGAGTTGACGAGCCACGGCTGGCCGCTGGTCTGCTTCCACATCGCGTGCAGGGCGCCCGGCTCGAACGCTTGTCCGGTCTCCGCGGTGTGCTGCCCGAGCAGCGCCGCGACGTCGTCCCGCGAGAAATCGCCCAACCGCAACGACCGCGCCTTCACGTTGAAGGCGCTTCCGCCAGCGATGACCGCCTTCTCCGCGCTCGACCGGATGCGGTAGTCGCGCACGTCGCGTACGCCGCACAGCACGACACTCTGCGGAAAGCCGGTCGGGCGCAGGTCGTAGCCGGCTCGAAGCTGGCGCAGCAAGGACAGCAGGGTGTCCCCCACGAGCGCGTCGATCTCGTCGATGAGCAGAACCAGCGGCTGGCGGTCGGCCTGCGCGAGTCGGGTCAGCACTTCCTGGAACGCACCGTCGGGTCCGAACCGCTCCAGGATGTCGGACCAGGCCCCGTCGGCCAGATCGCTTCCGAGGGTCAACCGGGTTCGCGTCGCGAGCTGGCCGAGAATCGCCCGCATCGCGCGGCCGGGATCTTCCCGTCCCGCCTGGCCCACCTCGACGTTGACATAGACGCACCGGTAGCCGCCTTCAGCGCCGCCGTTCAGCAGATCCCGCAGAGCAAGCAGAATCGAGGTCTTGCCCGTCTGCCGCGGCGCATGGAGAACGAAGTACCGCTCGGTGCGGACGAGATCGAGGACGTCACGCAAGTCCAGACGGTCGAGGGGCGGAATGCAGTAGTGGCTCGCCGCGACGACGGGACCGGTGGTGTTGAAGAAGCGGGGCATCGGGAAACCGTGGAGGCCATACGGATGGCCGACCCGCGCCGCCGGGCGCCGGGCCGGCCTCGGCCACGGGCTGACCGCTATTCCGGCGGCGCCCGGAAGGCGAGCAGCTCTCCCGGGCGGCCGCCCCCGCTCACCGTGACCACCAGGTACTGCACGCCGTCCAGCTCGTAGGTCATCGGCGAGCCCGTCTGCGGCGCCGGCATGAACAGGGTGCCCACCTCGCCCCCCGTCGCCTTGTCGTAGGCCCGCAGCATCGCGCCGCGCTCGCCCGAGGCGTCCGTCGTGGTCTGGGGGTCGCCGGCGATGAGCAGGGTCCCCGTCACCAGGGTGCCGACGCTGCCGGGCTGGCCGGTGCGGGGGACATCGAGCCCCCGCAGCGCCTCGTGGTTGCGGATGTGGTCGGGCGTCTCGCCGTGGGGGATCTGCCACAGGATCTCGCCCCGCGTCATGTCGATGGCGCTGATGATGCCGTAGGGCGGCTTCAGCATCGGCAGCCCCCGGATGGTGAGCTGGGCGCGTTGCCGCTGCTCCGCCGTCAGCCTGGGCCGGGGCGGCACCGTGAAGCTGGTCCGCCCGCCGCCCGCCGCCGACCCCGCGCCACCGGTGGTGCGGGGGCCGGTCACCGCGTTCCCCTGGATGAAGGCCATGTCGGACTGCCCCGGGTACGGGGGCACGATGCCCAGCGACCCCAGCGAGCGGTTCGAAGACACGTAGAGGATGCCGGTCTCCGGATCGAAGGACCCGCCCGGCCAGTTGGTGCCGCCTCCCTGGGCCGGCGCCATCAGGGTGCCGAGCGGCCCGTCCAGCCGGCTCACGACCGGCGGGGTGAAGATCGGCCCGAGCTTGTAGAAGGACGCCCGTTCCTCGGCCTCGGCCCGCAGCTCGGGCGTGAAGTCGATGAGGTCGTCGACGGTCACGCCCTGCCGGTCGTAGGCGGGGGGACGGGTGGGGATGGGCTGCGTCGGCGAGTACCACTCGCCGGGCACGTCCCCGGCCGGCACCGGCTGCTCCTCGATGGGCCAGATCGGCTCGCCGGTCTCGCGGTCGAAGACGTAGAGGAACACCTGCTTCGTGGGCTGGGCCACCGCCTTGATGGTTTCGCCGTCGATGACGACGTCGAGCAGGATCGGCGCGCAGGGGATGTCGTGGTCCCAGATGCCGTGGTGCACGAGCTGGTAGTGCCAGCGGCGCTCGCCCGTGTACAGGTCGACGGCGACCAGGCTCTCCGCGAACAGGTTGTCGCCGGGCCGGTTGGCCCCGAAGTAGTCGCCGGTCGCCGCCTCCACCGGCAGGTACGCCAGCCCCAGCTCGACGTCTACCGAGATCTGTCCCCACACCCCGGTGTTGCCGGTGTAGACGGCCGAATCGGCCAGCCACGTCTCGCGGCCGACCTGGCCGGGGCGGGGAATCGTGTGGAAGATCCAGAGCCGCTCGCCGGTGCGCACGTCGTAGCCGCGGACGTAACCCTTCACGTTGGCCCGGCTCCGGGGGTTGCCGCCGGTGCGGTGGGCGGCGCCGACGATGACCACGTCGCCGGCGACGATGGGGGTGGCGTGCAGCCCGACCTCGCCGGTGACGGGATCGATCGGCTGATCGTTGTCCCGCTTCAGGTCGACCATGCCGTCCTGCCCGAACCCGGCGACGCGGCGGCCGGTCGCGGCGTCGAGGGCGACCAGCCGGTAGCCCGGAGTGACGTAGACCACCCGCGGCGGCTCGCCCCCCTCGCCCCCGTCCCAGTACGCGAGCCCGCGGCCCGAGAGCTGGCGCGGGGCGGCGGCGCCGCGCGCCCCCTCGTCGAGGCGGTGCACCCACAGCAGCTCGCCCGTCGCCGCGTCGAGGGCGACCACCGCGCGGCGCGACCCCGCCGTGGAGTAGAGCACCCCGTCGACCACCAGCGGCGTCGACTGGAAGCGGAACTCCGGCACCGGACCGAGGTTGTCGGTCCGGAAGCGCCACGCGATCTCGAGGTCCGCGAAGTTGTCCGCGGTGATCCGGTCGAGCGCGGCGTACCGGGTGTGGCCGAGGTCGCCGCCGTACGTCGGCCACTCGCCCGCCGGCGCGCCGGTCTGGGCGGCGGCCACCGCCGCGCACGCCAGGAACAGGCCTGCAAGCGGACCGGTGATCTCGTTACACTTGGGCATAATGGCGTCAGTATACGTCCGTCTTCCCGCGCCGGGCGCACTAGCGCCACGAAGCACCCGCGACCACGGAGCCCGACATGCCTTCTGACGATTCCCCGGAAGTCCGCACCGAGATCGAACCGCTCGGCGACGCCGGCCGGCTCGCGCGCGTCACCGTCCACAACCCCGCCCGCCTCAACGTCCTCGACAGCGGCCTCATCCGCGAGCTCCTCACCGCTTTCCGCACCCTGGGGGGAGAGCGGGAGCTGCGCTGCGTCGTGCTGACGGGGTCCGGGTCGCGCGCCTTCATCGGCGGGGCCGACATCCGGGAGATGGCCGAGCTCGACCACGAGACCACGCACCCCTTCATCAGCCGCCTGCACCTGGCCTGCCAGGCCATCCGGCGGTTGCAGGTGCCGGTCATCGCCCGCATACGCGGCTACTGTCTCGGGGCCGGGGTCGAGGTCGCCGCCTCGTGCGATCTCCGCGTGGCCAGCGAGGACGCGACCTTCGGCATGCCCGAGGTCAAGGTGGGAATCCCCTCGGTCATCGAGGCGGCGCTGCTCCCCCGTCTCATCGGCTCGGGCCGCACCCGCGAGCTCGTCTACACCGGCGAGCCGATCACCGCGGCCGAGGCCGAGCGCTGGGGGCTGGTGGAGCGCGTGGTGCCCGAAGCCGAGCTCGACGCGGCGACGCAACGATGGGTGGACGCCATCGCCGCCGCCGGCCCGGGCGCCATCCGGCTGCAGAAGGCGCTGGCGCAACGATGGGACACGCTGCCCCTCGACCACGCTGTCCAGGTCGGCATCCGCTCGTTCACGACCGCCTACCACACCGACGAACCTCGCCGGTACATGCAGGCGTTTCTCGACCGGAAGCGGGGGTAGCGCCCGCGTTGCGCCGCGATCCGGCGGCCGCTAACGCTCCGTATACACCTGACCGAACATGGGTGAGCGGGTAGAGATGGTCACCAGAGTCCAAGTGGGGGAACAGGGACTTCGAGTCGCCAAGTCGGTGCTGGCTGAGGCCCGGATCGATGTCGGCGGGCAAGTGCCGGTGTCGGTCCAGGACGGACGCATCATCAATCCGTCAACCCAGGTGGTCAGGCCATCACAAGCCCGTCGGGTAGGCCAGGTCCGTCACGGAGCGGACTCGGGAGCCCGACGCTCGATGCCGTCCCTTTCGAGCCAGCCTTCGATGCGGGCCGCGGACGTCGCCAATCCGTCAACCCGGGTCGTCAACCCGCCAACCTGAGTCGACAGTCCATCGAGTCGGGTCGTCTGAGCGTCGTACCGCTCCGACAGGTGGTCCTTGAGATCGTCGATGCGGCCGGACAACCCCGCGTGCTCCGCCGCAACCCGGTCATCGAGGCCGTCGACCCGTGCCACCAGCTGTTCCTTGAGATCATCGATACGGCCCGACAACCCCGCGTGCTCCGCTACGGTTCCGGCCGCCACGCCGTCGATTCTGGCCGCCACGCCGTCGATTCTGGCCGCCACATGGTCCTTCACGCCGTCGATTCTGGCCGCGACGTGATCCCTCAGGTCGTTGATTCTGGCCACCTCCTGGTCCCTCAGGTCGTCGATTCTGGCCGACAGCCCGCGCCACAACAGCAGTGCAACGCCCAGTGTCACGGTGATGTTGATGCCGAACAGCGTGGTCACATCCATGGCTCTCTCCCGCGCGCACGGCGCTCGGGCGGTCCTGACCGCGCCTGCACACGTACCGTCGCCAACGAGCCATCAAGAACCATGCCAAGTCATCACGGCCTCACGGGGATTCCGCCGACGCGCAACCTCCAGGCACAGACTCCCGGCCCGGAGAGCATCGCCCGCGGCTCCGATCGCCGCCCAACCAACCCGGCCAGGCGTCTGCAGCCTTCTACGGCGCAGACTCCTAGCCGGCGGCCATCGGCTCGATGTGGCCGTACATCAGGCCGCCGAAGACGCCGCGCTCCATGGCGTGCTCCCACGAGCCGCCGTAGCGGTCGTCGTAGAAGAACACGCGGGCGGTGAACGTGCCGTCGAGCCCCGGGATGCCGAAGTCGGTGATGGAGACCATCGGCGTGTCGCCGGCCCAGACGATGGGGACGACGACCGGGAGGGTGGCGTCGAAGTTGCCGTAGACCATGCGCACGTCGAAGCGCCACGTGTCGTCGCCGACCTTGGCGACGCTGCTGATCTCGTACCGCTCGGGGCTCGCGCCGCCGGTCTCGCGGCCGTCGACGGTGAAGTTGCCGACGAGCACGACCTGCTGCATCCGCTCGGCGAACTCGCGCTCGAGCTCGGTCAGCGACGCGACCGGGACCTCCTGGCCGACGCCGGCCCTGCCCATCAGCCAGCCGAAACCCAACGTCACCGCCAGCACGGCCGCGCCAGCGACGATCTTGACGATGTTGCCGCTTGCCATCTCGAATCCTCCTCCGTCCGAAGCGCAGAGCCGCACCCCGGGCGGCCGGGCCGCCAGCCCGCCAATCGTCGCCGCAGGAGTTTCGCTCCAGCGAGGCTCCCAACGCGACCACAAGGTCACGCCGCGGCATCCGCCCGGCGCCCAATCAATCCTGCCGGAGTCCCGCGCCGTCCACGGCACCGGACCCCTGCAGTGACTCCTTCCAGGATCGGGCCCTCGTCGCGCCCCATCCCGCGCGTCGGCCGCTACTGCCCCGCCGCCTCCACAAACTGCGGCTGGATCAGCAGTGCGGGATTGGCGTCGGCCTTCGGCACCAGCTTCTGCAGCCGCCCGTACTGGTTGTCGGCCCCGTACAGGTTGCCCTCGGTATCGACCGCGAACGAGTGCATCTCGATGAACGCGTTCGGCCCTTCGTTCGCCAGCTCCCACTGGGCGAGCGCGTTGCCGTTTAGATCGAGCTTGACGATCTTGACCGGCGAGAGGTCGGTCACGTAGACCTCGTACTGGTTCACAATGATGTCGAGGGGCAGGCCGAAACCCGGCCAGACCGCGATGGGGGCGATGTTCGGGTGGTACCAGACGGCGGCGCGGGTGGTCTGGTTGAACACCTGCACGCGGCGGTTGTTGCGGTCGGCGACGAAGATGCGGCCGTTGGGGCCGACGGCCACCGAGTGCACCACGTTGAACTCGCCGCGTCCCTCGCCGGCCCGTCCGAACTCGTCGAGGTAGTTCAGGTCGGCGTCGAGGATGATCACCCGGGAGTTGATGAACCCGTCGGCCACAAGCACCCGCCCGTCGGGGAAGAACGCGACGTCCTGCGGCCCCCCGAGGTGCGTCTCGTCGTCGCCGGGGACGTTCTTCTCGCCCAGGGTCGCCAGCAGTTCGCTGCCGTCGTTCGAGAACACGAAGATCTGGTGCGCCGACTCGTGCACCACCCACACCCGGCGCTCCGGGTCGTAGGGGCTGATGCGGATGCGGTGCGGCCCCGGGCCGTCCGACCCCTCGAACAGGTGGTCCCACTGGTCCCAGACCTCGACGACGTTGCCGTCGCCGTCGACGACGTAGATGCAGTTCTGAAACGTCCGTCGCTCGGCCTCGCGCAGGGTGTTGATGCCGATGGAGCCGGCGTAGCCGTCGAAGCCGTCCGGCACCGGGTCGGGAAGCCGGGTCTCGCCTCGCTGCAGGACGAAGATGCGGTCGGGCGACTCGACGAAGACGCCGGAGTTGCCGCCGAACGCGAAGCCGTCGCCCGCGAACGGCTTCAGCCAGCCCTCGACCGGCTCGTAGGGCAGCGGCTCGCTCGGCCCCAGCAGATCCTGGGCCGCGGCCGGGCCCGCGGCGATGCCGCTCAACGCGACGGCCAGCAGAATACGAATGGTGTTGCGCATGATCATGCTCTCTCCACGGTTGTGAGTGTTCCCATCGAAGGGCCGGAAGTCACCGCCCGGCGGCTCCGCCATCGGCGCGGCCGCCCCACCGCGCTTCCGAACCGTTCTGCGTCGCAGACTCCGGCCGGCGGCCCATCGCTGCTTCGATCGCACGCTCGGAAGCAAGCCGAGCCCGTCAACCAGGCATTTTGACACACCGCGCTCACCAAATCGCACGGCAACCCGTACAGACGATGCGCGCGTGCTCTCGGGAACGGCAGCGTGTCCGGCCCGCGCGGCGAGCCCCGGGTTGCCGAGCCCCTGCCCATAGCCGGTCGGCCGCCGCGGCGTCCGGCGCGCGCAGCCCACGCGACAAGCCGAGAACGGCCGCCCCTCCCGGCTCAGACGGCGCCCGCCCCCCTGGTCGCCCGCCACCGCAGCCAATGGTCGGCGAGGACGATGGCGACCATCGCCTCCGCCATCGGGACGAACCGCGGCAGCAGGCAGGGGTCGTGACGCCCCCGGGTCCGGATGGTGGTGGGCTCACCGGCGGTGGTCACCGTGTCCTGCTCGCGGGGCAGGCTGCTCGTCGGCTTCACGGCGGCCCGGAGCACGACGGGCATGCCGCTCGAGATGCCCCCGAGCATGCCGCCGTGGCGGTTGGTGCCGGTGACGACGCGCCGCCCCGCGGACCCGGCGGCGGCCTCCGCGGGGCGAAACAGGTCGTTGTTCTCGCTGCCGCGGAGCCTCGCGCAGCCGAACCCCACGCCGTACTCGACCCCCAGCACCGCGGGCAGGCTGAACAGCGCTTTCGCGAGGTCCGCCTTCAGCTTGTCGAACACCGGTTCTCCCAACCCCGCCGGCACCCCGACGGCCACGATTTCCGCGACCCCCCCGATCGAGTCGCGCGCCTCGCGCAGCTTCTCGATCAGCGCCACCATCTCCGCCGCGCGGGCCGGGTCGGGACACCGGACGATGTTCGGCGAGCCGTCCGGCAGCTTCTCCACCTGGTCCTGCGTCACGACGGCGGGATCGGGAACGTCGACCACGACGTCCCCGACCTGACGGACGTAGCCGACCACCCGCCCGCCGAAGGCCGAGGCGATGACGCGCTTCGCGACGACCCCCGCCGCCACCCGGACCGCCGTCTCGCGCGCGCTCGCCCGGCCCCCGCCGCGATAGTCGCGCCGCCCGTACTTCGCGTCGTAGGTGTAGTCGGCGTGGCCCGGCCGGTACTTGTCCCGGATGTCGCCGTAGTCGCGGGTGCGCTGATCGACGTTGCGGATGAGAATCGCGAGGCTCGTGCCGGTCGTCTTCCCTTCGAAGACGCCGGACAGGATCTCCGGCGCGTCCGGCTCGTTCCGGGAGGTGACGATCCGGCTCTGGCCGGGCCGCCGTCGGGCGAGGTCCTCGGCGAGGTCCGCCTCGGCGAGGGGGATGCCGGGGGGACAGCCGTCGACGATGACGACGCTGCCGGGGCCGTGCGACTCGCCGGCGGTGGTGATGCGGAAGCTGTGTCCGAACGAATCGCCGGGCATCGGTCGCTCTCGGTTTCGGACGCGGGCGCGCGCCGCCCCCGCGGGACTCCCTCATCGACGGGCCCTCGACCGTTCGACGTTCCGGCCGCCCGGCTCCTGCGCGGTGGCCGGTGGAGCCCTGCGGCGTGGACCCCGCAACGACGCCGCCCACCCCACCCCGCGCGTCACGCGGTCGAGGGGCGACATCCGGCCCGGCGGCCGCAACCCCCGCGGCGCGGGCGTCACTCCGCGTCGATCACGTCCCGGCGGCGCTTCCACCGGCCGAGCAGCAGCGTCGCGAGGCCCAGCATCATCTCGTCGATGAGGGGGATGGGGTCCGGCACCACGAGATCGGCCACGAAGAGCGCGCCCGCGAGGAGAAAGAGCTGCCACGAGCGCAGACCCGACAGCCAGGCGAAGAGCCCGCCGCGGTCGGCGCTATCGGACATGCTCCCGGTAGAACGCCAGCATGCGCGACCAGCACTCGGCCGCGCGGGCGGCGTCGTGGACGTCGGGACGCGTGTCGTTGAAGAACGCGTGATCGGCGCCGTCGAACACCGTGATGTCGGCCGACTTGCCCGCCCCCCGGAGATCCTGCTCGAGCTGCCGGGCCGCCGCGGGCGGGACGAAGGCGTCGCGCTCGGCGAAGAACCCGAGGACCGGCGCCTCGAGGGCGGCCAGGTTCGGCTTGACGTTCGGGTGGATCCCGTAGAAGACGACGCAGGCCCCGACCGCAGGGTTCTCGCAGGCGGCGTAGAGGGACAGTTGCCCGCCCATGCAGAAGCCCACCGTACCGACGTGCGCCGTGGTGACCTCCGGGCGTCCGAGCAGGTAGCCGACGGCGCCCCGCAGGTCCTTCTCGACCCGCGCGATGTCGAGGGCCATCATGAGCTTGCCGGCGTCGTCGGGGCTCGTCGTGCTCTCGCCGTGATACAGGTCCGGCGCGAGGGCCACGAACCCCTCCACCGCGAACCGGTCGGCCACGTCCTTGATGTGGTCGACGAGCCCCCACCACTCCTGCAGCACGATGACCCCCGGGCCGCCCCCGGCGGCCGCGGGGACGGCGAGGTAGCCGCTGCCCGTCGCGCCGTTGCTGGCGAACTCCACCATCTGTCCAGGCATTCGATGACCTCCGTCGCGGACGCCTCACATTATAAGGGTCGTGACGGCGGGTCGCGTCGGCACGGGTCCGAACCCCGCCGAGTCCGCGAGCCGCCGGCCCCGCCCGAAGGCGGCAGCCAGCCGACGGCGCGGACCGCCGGCCGTCACCGGGTGTCCGCCGCGACCTGGCGCTCGAGTCCGCCCTCCTCGTCATAGAAGTCGACGGTGGCCCGGCCGTTGTCGGCGACGCCCAGCACGAGCCGCGCCCGCGTCCCGTCGGTGAGGTTGACCACCGTGGCCCCCTGCACGGTCCCCAGCGCGAGACGCTGCGAGCCGCCGGGGTCGAAGACACTCAGGAACGGCGCGTCGTCGGCGCCCACGATCATGCCGATGCCCGGCTGCCCCCGGCGGTTGAAGAGGTTGATCCGCGGCTGCCCCTGGTCCCCCAGGGTGAGTTGCATCGGGATGCGCCTTCCGTCGGACAGAGCGAGGAACGGGGTGCCGGCCTGCGAGCCGACGAGGGCATGGCGCGCGGTCTCGTCCCCGACCGTGACCATCCCGTCCTCCTGCCCCACCCTGGCGAGAATCCTGGTGGCGCCGGCCGGGTCGGTGAACCGCAGGACCGGATGGCCGTCGGCGTCGACCCCCACCAGCCCGCGGTAGGTCCCGTCCGGCGCGTAGAACGCCAGCGAGGCCATCCCCCGCTCGTCGTCGCCGGACAGGATCGCCCGCAACCGGCCCGACCCGTCGACGATGTTCACCTGCGAGGCGGTGACCACCCCGGCGCCCTGCGCGCCCAGCCGCGCCGTCAGGAACAGGTTCGACACCGCGCCGCCGATCAGCGATGCCGCCAGCATCGCCCCCACCAGCCATCCCTGCCGTCTCATGTCCACTCCCCGCCCTTCTTGACCTGTTTGCGGCGCCGTGCCCCTCGAGCGGTCTCGGCGCTTGTCCCGCCGTGGCCCTCACCCGGTCTCGGCCGCTTCCTCTTCGTCGACGGCGCGGAAGCGCCGCCCCCTCGTCTCCGGCCCCAGCCAGATCACCGCCGCCACCAGCAGTCCGCCCGCGACGATGCAGGACATCATCGCCCCGCCGGTGGTCATGCCGCCGTCCTGCAGCCGGCCCAGCACGAACGGGGTCGCCGACCCCGCCGCCGCGCCCACGTGGTAGGACAGCCCGGGTCCCACGCCGCGCACCGCGGTGGGGAAGCGCTCGGTGAGATAGGCCGGAGCCATCCCCCAGATTCCGCCGCCGGTGGCCCCCATCAGCACCGCCCCCGCGAGCAACTGCGCCGGGCCGGACGCCGCGAGGAAGAGCGGGGCGATCGCCACGCCCAGCAGCGCGGCCAGCGACACCGCCCCCCGGCGCCCGAGCGCGCCCTCCGACGCGCGGCCCCACATCGCGATGCCCAGGATCGCCCCGGCGTTGAAGCCGACGACGTAGCGCAGGGGCTCGACCCCGGCGCCGAGCAGAAACGTCGGATACCAGAACGAGATCGAGTAGTACGAGAACATGAACGCGGACATCAGGAGCGAGCTCTGCACCGTCGCCCAGAGCAGGTCCGGCCTCAGGAGCCGCAGCAGCGACACCCGATCCGCCAGCTCCTCCCGCCCCCGCGTCCCCAGGTACCGCTGCCGCTCCAGCCAGACCGGACTCTCGTCGACACCGGTCCGGATCCAGAGCACGAGCAGGGCCGGGACACCCCCGATCCAGAACAGCACCCGCCAGCCCAGCGTCGACTCGGGCGACGCGCTGAACGGATCGGGCACGCCGCTGAACAGCGGGTAGACCGTCGAGAAGGCGAGCGCGGCCAGCATGTAGCCCCAGAACCAGCCGCCCTGAAGCAGGCCCGACGCCAGCCCGCGCAACCGCGTCGGCCAGTGCTCGAGGGTCAGGGGCATCCCCGCCGCCCACACCCCGCCCATGCCGATGCCGAACAGGGCCCGGCACGCGAAGAGCGCCGCGTAAGACGTGGAGAAGCCGCTGAGGAACGCGAACAGCGAGAACCACAGGATGGACAGCATCAGCGGGAGCTTCCGGCCCCACCGGTCCGCCATCATGCCGGCGCCGAGCCCGCCGGCGAGCCGGAAGAACAGGGTCACCGTGCCGAGGGCGCCGGCCAGCGCCGCGTCGACGGTGAAGCTGTTCTGGATGTCGATCAGGATGAACGTCAGGATGGAAAAGTCGAACCCGTCGAGCGTCCAGCCCAGAAAGGTGGCGGCGAACGCCCGCCGCTGCCGGCCGTCGACCTGCCGGTACCACGGCGCGTCGGGGTGATTCGCCATCGGACCGTCCGCAGTCGCGGCGGCGACTGCGCCATCGGTTTCGTGAAGGTGCCCATTATAGCGTCAGGCCTCGGCACCGCTTCCCGCGCGACCTGCTCGGTCCGCCCGGCCGGTTCCGCGGTTTCACTACCCCGGATTCGGGTTGTGTCGACGTCGACACTTTCGGCCGGCACGGCCGCGGGCCGGACTACAATGAGGGTTCGCCGCGACGCGACCGTGGCCGTTTCCCGGCGTCGCGTAGTCCCTTCGCCGCCTCGAATTGGAGGTTCCCATGCTGATCCCGACCCGACGTCGGCCGTCGCGCGCGGCGTTGCTCGCCGCAGTGATTCTCCTCCTGGTGGCCGCGCCGTCCGCGCCGGCCCAGGAGCACACTCTCCACGTCGCCGTCGCCGACGCCGAGGGCAACCCCGTGCCCGGCCTCACCGAGGACGACATCATCGTGCAGTGGGACGGCGAGAACCTCGAGACGACCGAGTTCGAGCCGGTCGGCGGGCCGGTCCGGCTGACCGTCTTCATCGACAACAGCAACGCCGCCGTCAGCCTCGTGCCGCAGGTCCGCGAGGGCCTGCGCGCGCTGCTGCGGACACTCCCGGCCGAGATGGAGATCGCGATGCTGACCACGGCCCGGCAGCCGCGCTGGATCACCCGGCACACGACGGACCGGGCGGAGCTGGAGGGGAACATCGCCAACATCGCGCCGGACACCGGGGCGGCGCCGACGTTCATCGACGCGCTCGTCGAGGAAACGAACCGCATCCACGACGACGACGACCGCGAGTACTACCCGGTCATCGTCATGATCGCCGGCGACGGCGTCGACGGCAGCAGGAGCCAGCAGGGCCGCGTGGACCGGATGGTCGAGCGGATGAGGGAGAACATGGTGGAGCTCCACACCGTGCTGTTCGTCGGCGGCTCGGGGCAGGGCTCGGCATCCATGGCGTCGGTGATCGGCTCCCAGCTCGTGCCCGCCACGGGTGGCACGTTCGACCGGATCGCGGCCGCCGCCGGCATCGTGGACAGGCTGGAAGCGCTCGGCCGCGACATCGCGCAGAAGCACGGCTTCGTGAGCAGCCAGTACCGCATCACCTACCGGCAGCCCCGCAACCCGTCCGCGCAGCCGGCCATCGGCGTGGCCACCTCGCGCGAGGGGCTGCAGATGGTGCCCACCCTGGACGGCAGGGTCCCGTCGCGGATGCCGCGGCCGTAGGGGTGGCCGCCGATACACGGTTGCCGCCGGCATCCGGATGCAGCCCGTTTCCGTGCTCGCGCGCCTGACACGCGTCTAGGGTTGTCTCCGTCGGCGCCGGGGCGGTTGGATTCGGTGCATGCGGAACCGGTCTGCGGCCGACGGGAACCCTCGCATGGCCGGGAACGACCCGGCGGCGACGCCGTTCACCGCGGGCGCTTCGGCACGAAGTCCGGATAGGTCCTGACGCGGGGTGCGGGCCGGTCCCGGTCGCGTGCGTGGAGGTCCACGGTGGCGTGGTGGGCGCGGCGTTGCGGCTCCGGCAGCCGGTACCGGGCCGCGAGGGCGAGCACGAGCTCGACCGCCGACCGCGTGTCCGCCCGATGCCCCGGCGACACGAAGACCGGCTTCACCCCCTGGCGGGTGCGGACCACCGCCCCGACCGTTTCTTCCTCCACCCGGAGCGGCACCGAGGCCCCCCGGCGGTCGGGCACGGCGCCGTGCCCGCCCACCAGCCGGGTCTTCGCGCAGCCGATGGACGGCGCGTCGAGCAGCAGGCCGGCGTGGCAGGCGAGGCCGAAGCGGCGGGGATGGGCCAGGCCCTGCCCGTCGAACACCACCGCGTCCGGCGTCCGCGAGAGCTGCTCGAAGGCGTCGAGCAGCGGCGGCACCTCGCGGAACGAGAGCAGCCCGGGAACGTAGGGGAACGTCGCGGCGCGGGTGACGCCGACCGACTCCACCGTCTCCAGCGACGGCAGCTCCACCACGACGACGGCGGCGTAGACGCGATGGGTGCGGCGCGAGTACGCCACGTCGGCCCCCGCGATCAACCGCGGCCGCCTCGGCAGGGGCGCCACGACGAGTCGCGGGCGCAAGGCGTCCTGTATGCCGGTCGCCTGCGCGTGGGACACGCGCCAGGGATGCAGGGCCCGGGCCTTCACGGTCTCCCCGGGCGTCGGTCAGTACCGGAACAGGTACTGGATCTTGGTGAAGATCGCGCGGTTCGTGTGCAGATAGCCGCGGTCGACCGCGTTCACCTGGTCGTCGAAGAGCTCGTACTGCCGGTAGTGATCGTCATATCCGATGTAGAAGGCGGTGCCGGAGTTGACGCGGTACGTGGCCAGGAGATTCAGCCCCACCGTCCCGCGGTAGGTGTTGAACTCGGTGATGTTGCGCAACGCCAGCCGGTCGGTGAACTGATACGTGTTGAGGGCGCGGAAGATGTTCACGTTGAACACCTCGCCCTCCTCGTCCCGCTCACCCCGGTTGAGCCCTTCCACGAAGAGCCCCAGCGGGTCCGTGAAGCGGCTCGTCCGGATGCTGAGGTTGGTGGCGAAGCGCGACACCGGCCGGAAGTTGATGTAGGTGCGGAAGCCGCTCTCGCGCCCGACGAACGGGTTGGCGCGGTCGAAGTAGATCTCGTCGCCCCAGTCGTAGCCGGTGCTGAGGGACAGGATGCGGCTGGTGTAGATGCTGCCGTACATCCGGTACCGGCGCTTGTCGAAGGCGAACCCCTCGTAGCGCTCCATGTCCTGGTCGAGATCGAAGCTGTAGCGGATGTTCCTGGCGAAGTTGGCGGCCCACCCGACCCGGATGTCCTCGTTGTCGAGCACCCGGTTGAAGTTGTAGTTGCGGCCGTAGCGCGCCTCCGGCCCCCAACTGATGACCCAGCTCTGCGGCCACCACAGGTAGTCGACCCGCGCCTCGGTCTCGCGCTGGTCGGTCCGGCGCACGAAGCCGACGTCGGTCTGGAACTCGGGAGACAGCGCGAACGAGTCGATGGAGTAGCTGAGGTTGCGGCCCCGCTTCCGGAACCCGAAGTCCAGCGCGTAGCCGTCGCATGAAGTGGACCCGTCCGAGTCCGGTACCGCACTGGACGCACAGGGGATCGTCTCGACGCCGCGGTGCGCCACGCGCCGGTCGGTGCCGAGGGCCCGGAACCCCAACTGGTGGGTGGTGCCGATCCGGAAGTTGCTGTCCACGCCGACGAGGCGGCTGTAGCCGTCGAGGAACTCGCGGTCGGTGACGATGCCCCCGACGTACGACTCGGAGTACAAGTCGTAGCGGACGCGGCCCACGAAGGTCTGGGCCGACTGGCCGTACGCCCGGTCCGCGGGGTCGTCCACGCCCAGGCTCGCCCCCTCGTCGCCCGCGAACAGGACCCCGAGCGTGGTCTTGCCGGCCTTGCCGGTCAGCTTGGCCCCGTACCGCGGGTCGACGATGGTCCGGGTGTGCACCACGGTGACCGGCGCCGTGATCTGGAAGATCTCGGCCCCCTCCAGGAAGAACGGCCGCAGCTCGGGGTAGAAGAGGGCGAAGCGCTGGTTCACCTCGACCTGCGGCCGGTCCGACTCGATCTGCGAGAAGTCCGGGTTGAGGGTGAAGTCGGCGATGAGGTTCGGGGTCACCCCGTACTTGAAGTTGGCGCCCATGTCGGGCTCGGCCTCGCCGTCGACGAGCCGGCCCGCCGCCTCGTCGTACGAGCCGAAGCGGAACGCGGTGAACGTCGGCTGGATCTCCAGATTCCGGCTCGTCGACAGGCCCGTCATCCCGTCGAGGACCCCCATCTGGGGCAGGAACCCGGCGATGTCGCGCGAGACCGGCGACCACACGATGGTCTCGTCCTTGTCGCGGATCTGCCGGACGATCTGGAACCCCCACGTGTGCGGGGCATTGCCCGGCCGCGCCGGATACCGCAGGCTCTTGAACGGGATGGCCATCTCGGCCGTGAACCCGTCCGCGACCGGCTGGCCGCCACTCGTGTAGAGGGCGTCCCACGACCGGTCGCCTCGCGGGACGCCGCCGCGGCCGCCGCCGCTGAACCCGCCGCCCCGGCCGCCGGAGACGATGGAGTCGCCCTGCACCCCGTAGCCGTTGACCTGGAACACGTAGGCCCGCTGCTGGTCGAGGAACGGGTCGAAGTAGACCGAGATGGTGTCGTCGGAGAAGCCCGCCCGGTCGCGGTCGACCCGGCTCGCCCGCAGGATCTCGGGGTTCTCGTACTTGGCGTGGAACCCGAGATAGAGATGGGTGTCGTCGTAGGCGACGAAGACGTCGGTGTCCTCGCTGGCCGGGGCGCCGTCGACCGGCTCCCGCTGCACGAACTCGGTGATGCGCGCCGCGTTGCTCCAGACCGCGTCGTCGAGCAGGCCGTCGACGGCCGGCGGGTTGGTCGTCCGCCGCGGCCTCACCGTCACCCGCCCCGTGAGCACGCCGGCGTCTCCGGCCGGCGGTACCGGGGCAAATCCGGCGCCCCCGCCGGCCGTAGCCGACGCGGCCGTGCGCCCCCCGCGGCCGCGTCCGGGGCGGCGCGGGGGCGGCGCGGGGGCGGAGCCGGACCCGCCGCCCGGCGCCGCGACCGCCGAGGCGGGGTCGGGGCGGGGGGGGACCCGCGCCCCTGCCGCGACCGGCCCCGCAACCGCTGTCGCCATCCGGGCTTCCGCTCCCGGTCGGGCCGGGGCCGGACGCTCCGGCCGCACGCGTCCGGAGAGCCCCTGCAGCACCTCCGTCGCAATCCGATCCTGCAGGGCGAACAGCTCGTCGGCGCGACCGTCGATCTTGGCGATCTCCCGGACCGTCCCGGACTCGACATCGACGACGCGGGCGACGATCCGCAGCCGGTGGTCCACCCGCTGGAAACCGCCCGCCACCAGCCACGAAACGCCGGCCTCCCGCGCCTCCTCGCGCGCGCGGCTCTCGTCGTTTCCGGCGCCGGCGCGGGATCCGGCGACGCCGGGCGCCCAACGGTCCATGACCGCGAGTCCGCCCGACCGCTGCATGCCGGAGATGACCGTCTCCGCGATACCCGTGCCCAGCCAATCGTCGCCGGGCCGGCCCGAGACGTTCACGAAGGGCATGACCGCCACCACCGGCGGAACGCCGGCAACGGGTCGCGGCGCGGTCTCGGCGCCCCCGTTCGGCTGGGCGAGCGCCTGCCCGCCGGCGACGATCACACCCGCCACCACACCTGCCGCCGACATCGCCTCGATGGCGCGGCCCGAGAAGGACTTCCTTGTAAGCAACGTCTCACTCCCCGACGTGAGATCCGACCGGCCTCGATCCCCTTATCGGCCCGCGAGGCCGGTTGCGGCACGTCCGCTCATGCAACCCTTCCGCACCGGCGCCGTCGACCGCCGAGCGCGTCGCCGGCACAGGGTGCCGAAGGCGCCACGCGTTGACGGGCGGGAACCGGGACGGCGCACCTGCCGTGCGGCCCGGCACGCGCATGACGGACAGAGCGTCCTCGCTAGTATCATAGCAGTCGCGAGCACCGAGTCCGTGCAGCCGCCGGCAACCGCGGGCAACAACGGGCAGCCTGGCGCCACGGCCGGACCGGGCCGGAACACGACCGTATGGGTAGCGACAGCACGCCGATTCACGGCTATCGACGTCCGTCGGCGGACTGCCATCCCCCGAACGACGCGCCGGGCTACCGGTCCACGGCGGCCCGGCATCCGACCCGCCCGCTCGTGGTCATCCCGCAGACCCTCTCCGAGATCACCGGGCCGGTGTACGGCCACGACGACCCCGGGCCGCTCGATCACGACCTGACGCGGCAGCACGACGGCGAGCCCCTCGGCGAGCGCATCATCGTCACCGGCCGGGTCCTCGACGAGGACGGCCGGCCGGTCCCCGAGACCCTGGTCGAGGTATGGCAGGCGAACGCGGCCGGCCGCTACGCGCACGCGGAGGACCGGCACGACGCGCCCCTCGACCCGAACTTTTCCGGGGCCGGGCGCGCGCTGACCAACGCGGACGGCGAGTTCCGGTTCGTGACCATCAAGCCCGGCGCGTACCCGTGGCAGAACCACGAGAACGCCTGGCGCCCCGCCCACGTGCACTTCTCGGTGTTCGGGCCCAGCTTCCTGACCCGGCTCGTGACCCAGATGTACTTCCCCGGGGATCCCGTGCTCGCCTTCGATCCGATCTTCAACGCCGTTCCCGGCGAGTCGGCCCGTCGGCGCCTCATCGCGTCGTTCGAGCTCGACGTCACCGAGCCGGGCCGGGCGCTGGGCTACCGCTTCGACATCGTGCTGCGCGGGCGCGACGCCACGCCGATGGAGGCCTGAACGGGTGCGGTTGCTGACGCCGTCGCAGACCGTCGGGCCGTTCTTCGCCATTCTCGTGCCTCAGCGGGGCCGCGTGCGGCTGCGCGCGGACGGGACCGCCGGAGCGCCGATCCGCGTGGAAGGCGCGGTGCGGGACGGCAGCGGCGTCGCAGTCCCCGACGCGCTGATCGAGATCTGGCAGGCCGACGCGGGGGGCCGGTGCCACCACCCCGAGGACCCGCGCCGCGACGGCTGCGACCAGTCCTTCACCGGCTTCGGCCGGGTGCATACCGACCCCGCGGGCCGCTTCGGCATCGAGACCGTCAAGCCGGGCCGGGTGCCCGGCCCCGGCCGGCTGCAGGCGCCGCACCTGCTGGTCGGCCTGTTCGCGCGCGGCCTGCTCGCGAGACTGGTCACCCGCATCTACTTCGACGACGAACCGTCCAACGCCGGCGATCCGATCCTGGACCGCGTTCCCGCCGACCGCCGACCGACCCTCGTCGCCGCGCGGCTCCGCGACGGCGCCTACCGCTTCGACATCGCCCTGCAGGGGCCGGACGAAACGGTCTTCTTCGACGTGTGATCCACATGAACGCCGACCGCCTCCACGCGCGATTGCTCGGCGATCCCGACCTCATCGGACGGTTCGACGGCCGGGCGCAGCTCCAGGCGATGCTCGACGTCGAAGCGGCCCTCGCCGAGGCGGAAGCGGACGTCGGCGTCGTGCCCGCCGCGTGCGTCGCGCCAATCAAGGCCGCCGCGGACGCCGACCTCTACGACCGCGCGCGCCTCGCCGTGGAGGCGGCCGGCGACGGCAACCCCGTCATTCCGGTGGTCCGTCACCTCACCGCGAGGGTCGCCGCCGCCGACCCCGACGCGGCGCGCTACGTGCACTGGGGCGCGACCAGCCAGGACGTGATGGACACGGGACTGGCGCTGCAGCTCCGGGACGCGGTGCCCGCCGTGGCCGGGCATCTCCGGCGCGCGGAGCGGGCCGCGGCGGGACTCGCGCGCCGCCACGCCGACGCCACGATGCCGGGCCGCACGTGGCTGCAGCAGGCGACGCCGATCACGTTCGGGCTCAAGGCGGCGGGATGGGCCGACGCCCTCGGCCGGACCCGCCGCGAGCTGGAGGCGGCCCTCGACCGCGCCCTGGTCCTGCAGCTCGGGGGCGCCGCCGGCACCCTCGCCGCCCTCGGGACGCGGGGCCTCGCGGTGACCGACGCGCTCGCGGCCCGCCTCGATCTGCGGCCGGCGGCCACCCCCTGGCACGCCCACCGCGACCGCTTGGCGCAGCTCGGGTGCACCCTGGGTGTGGCGAGCGGCGCCGCCGGCAAGATCGCCCGCGACCTCTCCCTGCTGGCCCAGACCGAGGTCGGGGAGGCGGCCGAGGGCGCGACGGCGGGGCGCGGCGGCTCGTCGACGATGCCGCAGAAGCGCAACCCGGTCTCGGCCTCGGTGGCGCTGGCCGCGGCGGGCCGCACCCCGGGGCTCGTCGCGGCCCTCCTGGGCGCGATGGTGCAGGAGCACGAGCGCGGCCTCGGCGGCTGGCAGGTCGAGTGGGACGTGCTCCCCGAGCTGGTGCTGGCCGCCGCCGGCGGGACCCGGGCGACGGCCGAGGCGCTCGAAGGGTTGTCGGTGGACACCGGCCGCATGCGGGCCAACCTCGACGCGTCGGGCGGCGGGCTGCTGGCCGAGGCGGTGGCGATGGCCCTGGCCGAGGCCGTCGGCAAGCACGAGGCGCACGCGAGCGTCGCGGCCGGCTGCCGGCGCGCGGCCCGGGAGAAACGGCCGCTGGCCGACGTGCTCGCGGAGGACCCCGCCGTCGGCCGTCACCTCGACCGTGCCCGGATCACCGAGCTGCTCTCGCCCGACAACTACCTCGGGGCCTCGCGGCGCTTCATCGAGCGCGTCCTCGAGGGGGTGGACGACGATGCCTGAGACCGACGCCGACGGATGCCGCCTGTCCTGGACCGCGCAGGGGCCCGCGGACGCCCCCGCGTTGCTGCTCCTCCACGCCCTGGGAACGACCGTCGACCTGTGGAGACCGCAGGTCGACCGCCTCGCCGCCACGTTCCGGGTCGTCCGGTTCGACACCCGCGGCCACGGCGCGTCCGACGCACCGCCCGGGCCCTACGCCCTCGACCGGCTCGGACGCGACGCCCTCGCGGTCCTCGACGCCGCCGGCGCGCGGCGGGCGCACGTCTGCGGCGTCTCCCTGGGCGGACAGACCGCCCTCTGGCTCGCCGTCCACGCGCCCGAGCGGGTCGCCGGCGTCGTGGCCGCCAACACCGGCGCGCGCATCGGCACCACCGCCCTCTGGGACCAGCGCATCCGCGCCGCCGAAACGCTGGGCATGCCTGCCCTCGTCGAGCCCGCCATGGCCCGCTGGTTCACCCCCCGGTTTCGACGCCGTGATCCCGAGACGGTCGACCGATTCCGGACTATGCTGCGTGCCTCCTCCCCCACCGGCTACGCCGGCTGCTGCGCCGCCCTGCGCGACGCCGACCTCCGCGCCGATCTCCTTCGCATCGAGCGCCCCACGCTGGTGATCGTCGGCGCCGACGACGGTGCGACCCCGCCGGCCGCGGGCCGCGCCATCTGCGAGCAAGTCGCCGGCGCCGAGCTGCTCGCCCTCGACGCCGCCCATCTCGCCAACGTCGAGCGGCCCGAAGCGTTCACCGCGGGGGTACTCGCCTTCCTCACGCGCCTTCCGGCCTGACGCCGCGGGCTCGAGCCGACCGCCGTCGCCTGAATGCGTCCACAATGCCGTCCGGTCGTTCCCCGGCGCCTGCTCGACGCGGCCATGCGGTACGATCACGATGCGGGAGCCGACCCGCGGGTGCGGACCGCAGCGAACGGATCACGCAACGAGAATGGACGACCGATGGACGAGAAGCAGCGGCATGCGGCGGGCATGCGGGTCCGGCGCGACATTCTCGGCGATACCTACGTCGACCGGGTGGTCGCCGACACCACGGGCGCGAGCAGCGACTTCCAGGACCTGATCACCCGGTACGCGTGGGGTGAGATCTGGACACGGCCCGGTCTCGACGAGCGAACCCGCCGGGTGCTGGTCATCGGCACCCTGCTCGCCCTCAAGCAGTGGGACCAGTTCCGGCTCCACGTCCGCGGGGCCCTCGCCCAAGGCGGGTTCACGGCCGCCGACCTGCAGGAGATCGTCCTCCAGCAGTCCATCTACTGCGGCGCGCCGGCCGCCCACACCGCCATGCGCATCACGCGCGAGCTGTTGGCCGAGCAGTAGCTGAGCGCGTAACCGGACGCGAGGCCGGATCGCTCCCGGGGGCGGCTCGCGACCGGCCAAGGTCCGTTTCCCCGGCGGGACTACCGCAACCGGCCGACCCGCTCCGGCACGCACACCGCGCCCGAGTCTTCCCACTTGTTGTCGGTGAGCTGGCGGACGTCGGTGCCGTCGGCGCGCATCGCGAAGATCTCGCCGTAGGGCTGCGGCACCGAGTCGTAGAGGGCCATCTCGTCCTTGAACCCGGTGCGCGAGCTGCTGAAGACGATCCACTCGCCGCCCCCGCACCACGTCGAGTGGGCGTCGTTCCCGGGCGCGTGGGTCAGCCGGCGGAGGTCGGTGCCGTCGGGCCGCACCGTGTACAGCTCGAAGTCGCCGTCGCGGTTCGAGGTGAACAGGATGCGCGAGCCGTCGGGCGACCAGTGCGGGAAGTTGCTGTAGTAGTCGGGGCCGGTGAGGGCCACCGGGTCGCCCCCGTCCGCGGGGACGACGAAGAGCCGGCGCCCGCCCTTGTAGACGATGCGGCCGCCGTCGGGCGACCAGCTCGGGAACCCGTTGTTCACCTCGTCGTCCACCACCATCCGCAGGTCGGCGCCGTCGGGGTCGATCACCGCGACCTGGGCCGCCGGGAGGCCGGGGCGCCGGAAGTAGCGGCCGACGGAGAGGACGATCTCGTCGCGGGCGGCGGACCAGTCGGCGGAGAACGCGCTGGTCCCCTCGCGGTGGAAGAGCGTCTGCTGGCCGGAACCGTCCACGGACATGATCTCGAGGCTGGAATCGCTCGGGTTCGACGACTCGAGCCCGGTGGCGTCCGAGAACCGATCGCGGTACTGGCTGAAGATCAGTCTGTCGCCGTCCGGCGAGAACGACACGAACGGCTCGTGGAGGAAGAGCTCGAACTCGGGGTCGGGGCTGAAGGCGGGCACCATGTGCTGGGTGTAGCCGAGCCGCTCGATGCGCTCGTAGGCCACCTGCCGGCCGTCGGGCGACCAGCTCGGGCCGCGCACCGCCCCCGCGATCACCGTCTCGACCCGGCGGTCGGGATGCCGGACCCTGAGGCCGCCCTGGTCTCCGCCGGCGCGGCTCACGTAGCCGATGCGCCCTCCCGGCAGCCACGCCGGCGAGAGCTTCGTCTCGCGCGAGGCGGTGATCTGGACGCGCTCGCCGGTGGCGACGTCCACCGAGGCGAGCTCGGTGCGGGACTGCCCGCTCTTCGCGAGGTAGGCGCCCACCGGGTCGGTCTCGTAGAAAAGCAGGCGGCTGCCGTCGGCCGACCAGGACGGGCTGCCCGCCACTCCGCCGGGGCCGGTCAGGCGGCGCAGCCCGGTGCCGTCGGGCCGGACGACATAGATGCCGGTCGACTGCAGGTGCTCCCACATGCCGGGCTGGTCCCCGGGCTCGGCGTCCCGGTCCGACGTGAACGCTATCCACTCCCCGTCGGGCGACCAGCGGGGACGGAAGTTGCCCGACGGGTGGTCGGTCAGGTTCGAGCCGGTCTTCGAGTCGAGGTCGAGCAACCAGACGTCGGCCGTGCCCCGCGCCCGGGTGGAGACGAACGCCAGGGTCCGTCCGTCCGGCGACAGGGCGCCCTGATCGTCGAACGCGGGGTCATCGGTGAGCTGCTCGAGCCCGGTCCCGTCGGGGCGGATGCGAAAGACCTCGGCCTGCCCGTCGGGCTCGGCCGTGAACACCACCCACTGCCCGTCCGGGGAGAAGGCGGGCGAGTACTCCAGCCCCAGGTCTGGGACGAGCGACCGCGCGTCGGCGCCGTCGGCATCGGCGATGAACACCGTCATCACCGGGGTCTGATACAGGTTGAAGAGCACCTGGTGCGGGGCCGGCGCCGTGTCCGCGGCCGGCGCCCCGGACTGGGCGGCGGGGACGGCGTCGGGCTCCGGAACGGACTGCGCCGCGGCGGACGGCCCGACGCCCATAACAATCACGGCACCGAGGGTCAGTGTTCTCCTCATCTCACCTCTCCGCTCGACTACCGCAAGCTGCGGGGATCGCCGGCAACCCGGCCCTGGAGCATCCGGCAAAAGAGGCCCCGACGCGTTCCGGCCGGCCACGCGCCGGCCTGTCGGGGTTGCCGCCGCCGGAGGGCGGGCTCACTCCGCGCCGCGGGTCCGGGCCAGGTAGTCGACGAGGGCGTCCACGTTCTCCTCGGCTACCGGCGCCCCCTTGGCGCGCATGTCCGTCACCGTGGCCCGCCAGCGGCTCTCGTTGAAGCGCGCGGTCTCGATGCGGTCGAGCGAGTGGCAGATGGTGCAGGTGGCGGTAAGATAGCCGCCGGCGGTCGCGGCGTCGGCGAAGACCTCGTCGTCGACGGGAACCACGACGAACTCCCGGGGGAACGGCGTGGAGTCGGGGCCGAACTCGGCGACGAGCCAGTCGAGCAGCACCGACAGGTCGTGATCGGCGATGATCGCGCCCCGGTCCTGCATGTCGCCGACGAGCTCGCGCCACCCGGCGCGGTCGAGCGCGTTGTAGGCGTAGTCGTCGATGCCGTGACACGTGGTGCACGACTGGAGGATGACCTGCCTGACCGCCCCCCCCGGCAGCCGGACCTCCGGCCGGGCGGCGCGCCGGTTGCCCTGGGCCTCGGCTACGACTACCGTCCCGACGAGCGCGGCCAACGCCGCCGCCCATACGACCGCTGTTCGACGAATGGTCCCGGTCACCGTCCTCCGCCCCGACACCGCCGTGCTCTCGCGCCCCGCGTCGGGCCTCAGATGGACAGATGCCCCGTGCTGTCGCCGACGCTCTTCCGCTCGATGCCGTAGAGTCGGAGGATGCTCAGCAGCAGGTTGGCCGTCCGCTCCGTGGAGTCGGGGAACACGAGATGGCGGTTCCCCTTGAACGTCCCGTCGACGCCGCCGACCAGGATCACCGGTACCTTCTCGTGGGCGTGACGGTGCGAGTTGCCCATGTTGCTGCTCTTGTAGATGAGCACGTGGTCGAGCAGGCTCCCTTCGCCGTCCGGGATGTTCCGCAGCTTGTCGCAGAAGTACGCGAGGTTCTCGACGTGGTAGCGGTTCACCTTGGCGTAGTTCGCCTTGTTGTCGGGGATGTCGCCGTGGTGCGACGTCCCGTGCCACCCGCCCTCGTAGCCCGACTCGGGGAAGCTGCTCGCCGAGAGGTCGCGGCCGAGCATGAGGGTGGCCGACCGGGTGATGTCGGCCTGGAAGGCCAGCACCATCAGGTCGTACATCAGCTTGAAGTGGACGTCCTTGCTCTCGGGGATGCCGAACGGCACCTCGCCCGACAGCTCCACCTCGGGGTTGCTCGTCGCGATGCGGATGCGCCGCTCGAGCTCGCGGACGTTCTCGAGGTAGTCGTCGAGCCGGGTGCGGTCGCCGGCGCCGAGGCCCCGCTTGAAGTCGACCAGCTCGTGGGTCACCGAGTCGAGCACGCTGACCGTCTGCAGCCGGCCCGCCCGCCGCTCCTCGGGGCTGGCGCCGTCGCCGAACATCCGCTCGAACGCCATCCGGGGGTTGATCTCGGTCGGCAGCGGGGTCGTCGGCGTCGACCACGAGACCGAGTTGGTGTAGGCGCAACTGTAGCCCCAGTTGCAGTTGCCGCTGTTGCCGCTGGGGTCCTCGATGCCGAGCTGGATGGACGACAGCAGCGTGTCGCGGCCCCACCGCCCGGCGATTCTCTGGTCGATGGTGACGTCGAGGTGCGGGGTCACCGCGTCGCGCTTCGGCCGCGCGCCGGACAGGAAGACGGCGCCGCGGGCGTGGTTGCCGCCCGGCTCGTCCACCGTCGAGTAGGCGGCGGTGCAGTCGAGGCCGCTGATGAGCACGGTGCGGTCGCGGAACGGCTCGAGCGGCTTGGTGATGAACGAGAACTCGAAGTCGCGGCCGGCCTCGAGCGGGCTCCAGTAGCCCGGCGAGGCGCCGTGGGGATGCCACACCCCGACGAACCGCGGCACCGGCCGGGCCGCGGTCCTCCCGAGCGCGGTGCTCGCGGGCACCATCGCGTCGAGCAACGGCACAGCCACCGTGACGCCGACACCGCGCAGGAACGTACGCCGGGGAATGTGCTTCTTCGTGATGAACATCAGCGACTCCTCATCCTCAGCGGCATCCGACTCGCGTCATTGCCCGTCCGCGACCGTCGCGGCGCCCGCGGTCCCGTCGGCCGGCGTCATCCGCATCCGGAACGGGGGGCTCCGGACGATGCCGAGCACGATCGACGAGAACCGGTAGTCGTCCTCGGCCGCGTCCCGGACGATGGACCGGACCACCGGCATGTCGTAGTACTCGACGCCGCGCCCCAGCCCGTAGGTCATCAGCTTCTCGGTCATCGTGCGCACGAACTGCGGCGCGTAGCGCAGCAGCGCCTGCCTCAGCTCGACCGGCCCGTCGACGGCGGTGCCGTCATGGAGCACCGCCGACGAATCGATCGGCGTGCCCCCTTCCCCGCCGTCCTTGAGGCGCCACTGCGCGTCGGCGGAGAGGTTCTCGAGGGCGAAGCCGATGGGGTCCATGATGCGGTGGCAGCTCGCGCACGCGGGGTTGTCGCGGTGCCGGGTCATCTGCTCGCGCAGGCTCAGCACGCGGTCGGGCCCCTCGACGGTGTCCTCGAGCGCGGGCACGTTGGGCGGCGGCTCGGGGGGCGGCGTGCCGAGGATGTTCTCGAGCACCCAGACGCCCCGCTTCACCGGCGAGGTGCGGTTGCTCTGGACCCAGGTGACGGACAGGAAGCTGCCCTGGCCGAGCAGCCCGCGCCGGTAGTCGAGATCGTCGCCGAGCGGCACCCGCCGGAAGTGCGAGCCGTAGATGCCGGGAATGTCGTAGTGCTTCGCGAGGCGCTCGTTGAGGAACGCGTAGTCGGCGGTCAGCAGGTCGAGGACGTTGCGGTCCTCGCGCAGGACGCTCTCGAAGAGCAGCTCGGTCTCGCGGGTGAACGCCTCGCGCAGCTCGTTGTCCCAGTCGGGAAACACCGCCTGGGCCGGCGCCGTCGTCGCGAGGTTCCGCAGGTAAAGCCACTGCTGCGCGAAGTTCTCGACGAGGCTCGCCGACCGGGGATCGGCGAGCATGCGGCGCACCTGCCGCTCGAGCTCCGCGGGGTCGCCGAGCGCGCCGCGGCTCGCCGCGTCGATGAGCTCGTCGTCGGGGATGCTGCTCCAGAGGAAGAACGACAGCCGCGACGCGAGCTCGAGATCGCCGATGCCGTAGACGAGGCCCGGCCGGTTGTCGACCGGCTCGCGCTCGACCCGGATGAGGAACTGCGGGCTCGCCAGAATGCGCCGCAACGCCAACTCGATGCCGTCCTCGAAGGTGCCGCGCGCGCGCCCTTCCTCGTAGAACGGCATGAGGGCGTCGAGATCCTCCGAGGTCTCCGGCCGCCGGTAGGCCCGCCGGGCCAGCGTCGACAGGATCTCCCGGGCGCAGGACGCCTCCTCGCCGGACGACGACGGCCGGCACGTGAAGACCTTGCGGATGCTGCGCGAGTCGGTGGCGCGGGTGGCGGCGAAGGGCCCCTGGATGTTCAGGGCGCCGATGGCCGGGTAGGTGGTCAGCTCGCGCACCCGGCCGTTCTCGAGCGACTTGCGCTCGAAGTGCCTGGCGACGTCGAGGCTCGGCCGGAAGTTCGTCGCCACGAAGGTGGCCCCCACCAGCCGGGAGCCGGCCTTCACGGGCAGGGTGACCTCCAAGTGCCCGTCCCGCGCCGCGTCCATGCCCCGGAACGCGCCCATGCCCGCGTAGCGCCACCCGTGCACCCGCTCGCCGTCGATGTACAGCTCGAGCTGCTCGCCGGGGATGTAGGTGCCGACGCCGAGGTTGCGGATGGTGAACGTGTAGTCGCCGTCGCCGGGGAACACGTGGCGCACCGCCATCCCCCCGCGGGTGCCCAGCGGCATGCCCGGCAGGTGAAGGTTCTGCGAGCTGTCGGTCCGGGCGATGTAGGTCGCCTCGGTCGGGGTCTTCCAGAACCCCACGGCCATGCGGGCGACCTTGGCGGCGGCGCTGACGTAGGTCTCGAGCAGGGTGGGCGAGATGGTCAGCGACCCCGCGATGTTGTCGAAGCCGCGGCTCGAGTCGTCGGCCGGCAGCAGCGTCGCCGGGTCAACCTCCAGGTCGAGGAGGTCGCGGATGACGTTGGCGTACTCGGTCCGGTTCAGGCGGTGCAGCACCTTGGTGCCCGGGTTCAGCGGCGCCGACCGGTCGATCTCCGCTTCCAGCCAGTCGCGGAACGCCGCGTAGTCCGCCTCGGGCGGGCGCCGCATGCCGGGCGGGGGCATCATGCCCGCGCGCAGCTTGCGCACCACCTTCTCCCACAGCTCGGGGTCCTCCCCCACCGCGGCGAGATCGCGGCCCTCGAGCGACAGGTTGGCGGCGCGGGTACGGTCGTTGTGGCAGGAGAGGCAGTAGCGCTGGACGAGGTCGCGGTGGGCGGCCGGAGCGGCGGGCGCCTCGCGCTCCTGCGCCTGCGCTTCGGGCGCGGCGATCCCGAAACCGGCCAACCCCGCCGTGAAACCGACGACCACTAGTCGATGCAGCATCGCCGACTCCAGAACCCGCCGTTCCGGCGCTCCCCGATGGAACGCGGCCCCGACGCACGGGCGCACGAGCCCTCAGTACCCCTGATGACTGCCGACAACTATGCGGGAACGACCGCCTCAATGCAAGTCCTGACTCCCTCCCGCGGAGTCTCGCCGCCGCGAGTCCCGCGGTGCGCGAATCGCCGACCCGCCGCCCCTCCTGGAGCCCGTGCCGCGTGGCCGACTCCCGGGCGCCGGCCCGCCCGGTTTGTGCATGGCGGGCCAAAGTGGTAGAAGACAGGCAAGGAACCGACGATTCACGCCGGGAAACCGCCGGCGGGGAGACCGTTCATGCTCTGGACGCGCTTGACGGCGCACGGCTCGTTGGCAGCATGCCTGCTCGGCGCCTCCATCTTCCTCGCGGGCCCCGCTGCCGGAACCGCCGCCGCCGGCGAGGTGGCCGACGCGGCCATGGCCGGGGACGCGGACGAGGTGCGCCGGCTTATCGAGGCGGGCGCCGACGTCGACGCGGCGCAGGTCGACGGCACCACCGCCCTGCACTGGGCGGCACGGTGGGACGATCACGAGACCGCGCGTTTGCTGATTCGCGCGGGAGCCACCCTCGACGCCGCGAACCACGCGGGCTCCACCCCGATGCGGCTCGCCGCCGTCAACGGCAGCGCCGCGATGATCGGGCGCCTTCTCGACGCCGGGCTCGACCCCGACGCCGCCCTCAGCCCGGATGGCGACACCGCGCTCATGATGGCGGCCCGCACCGGCCGCCCCGACGCCGTCCGGCTGCTGCTCGACCGCGGCGCCGACGTGAACCGGGCGGAGACGTGGGGCGGCACCACCGCCCTGATGTGGGCGGTAGCCGAGCACCACGCCGAGGCGGTCGAGCTGCTCGTCGCCCACGGGGCCGACGTCGACGCGCGGACGAGAATCTACCCGGTGGCCGACGCCGCCGGGAGCGAGGGCCCCGAGCCCGAGGACGCGGACCCCGACGCCGAGCCGGTGGGCTACTCCAACGGCGGGTTCACGCCCCTGCTGTTCGCGGCGCGGGAAGGCGACCCGACCTCGGCGCGCCTGCTCGTCGCGGGCGGGGCCGACCTCGGCGCGGTGGCCAGCGACGGGAAGGACGCCCTGGGCCTGGCCATCTACAACGGCAACTACGATCTGGCGTCGTTCCTGCTCGACAGCGGGTCGCCGGTGGACAACCCCGACGCGGAAGGGTTCACCCCCCTCTTCTGGGCCGTCGACCGGCGCAACATGGAGTGGAACCCCGGGTTCCCGTGGACCGTGACCGCCGATCCCCTGCCCCTGATTCGCAAGCTGCTCGACGCGGGGGCGGACCCCAACCGGACCGTCGACAAGACCCCGCGCTCGCGCCGCAACTTCGGCGGCTCGCCGCGCATCCGCTTCGCCACCACGTTCATGCGCGCCGCGTACTCCGCGGACCTCGAGCTCGTACGACTCCTGCTCGAGTACGGCGCCGATCCCACCATCCGGTCGAGCGACAACGAGACGCCGCTGCTGGCCGCGGCGGGTCACGGCTGGATCGACGGCTACAGCCAGGGCAAGTCGTTCGCCGAGCGGCTGGCCGTCATCGAGCTGCTCGTCGAGCTGGGGGCCGACGTCAACTGGGCCGACGACGCGGGCATCACGCCCCTGATGGTCGCCGCCAACATGGGCGACGTCGCGATCATCCAGTACCTCGTCGACCAGGGGGCCGACCTCGGCGCCCACGATCTCGGCAAGAAGAACGACGGCGCCTTCGGGGGCAGCATCGAGCCGTTGATGCCCATCGACTACGCGGTCGGGGTGGGCACGTTCCGCCCCAACAACGCCATCGTGATGATGGAGGACGCGGTCGAGCTGATGACGCGGATGATGGCGGAGCGCGGCATCGTGCACACCACCTCGGAGTGCACCCTGCGCGCCTTCACGTGCGGCGACGTGGACCCGATGGCGGCGACCCCGGCCGAGATCGAGCGGCTGCGGGCGATCCAGATCGGGCACCGGGTCGACGGCATCGTCGGCGGGCTGGCCGTCGAGGACGAGCCCGGCGAGGAGGGCGCGGAGGCGCCGAAACAGGAAACGGGAGGCTTGTGATGGGCGCGAGAATGCTCGCGGCGTTGGTCGGATCGGCGCTGCTGCTGGCCGGGACGGTGTCCGCACACCACTCCTTCTCGGCCGAGTTCGACGCCGACAAGCCGGTCGAGCTGACCGGCATCGTCACCAAGATCGAGTGGAAGAACCCGCACGTCTGGTTCTTCATCGACGTCACCGAGGACGACGGCGAGGTGACGAGCTGGGGCTGGGAGATGGGCAGCCCGAACGGCCTCATGCGGCGGGGCTGGACCCGCAACTCGATGAAGATCGGCGACGTCATCAGCGTCGAGGGCAGCCTCGCCAAGGACGGATCGAGCCGCGCCAACGCCCGCGTGGTCATGCTCGACGCGAGCGGCGAGCGCCTGTTCGCGGCGTCGAGCCAGGGGCAGACGCCATGACCGCGCGCCCGACAACGCCGGAAGCGCGGCCGCGCGCCACGGTCGCCGTGCTGTGCGGGGCCGGCATCGCCGCCCTGCTGTTCGCGAGCGCGGGCGCGGCGGCGGGCCAGCCCGAGGCCGCGCAGGCGCCCGAGCCGACGCCGCGCCTCGCCGACGGCACCCCAAACCTCGGCCGGGTGCCGGGCGAGAAGGGCGTCTGGGCGGTGCCCTACATCACCAACATGGCGACGCGGGCCATCGGGCCGGACGGCGAGCCACTGGCGCCCCCGGACACGCCGGCCAGCTCGCGCGGCGCCCGCGGCGGCTCCGCCTCCGAGCCCCACATCCCGTTCATGCCGTGGTCGGCCGCGATCTACGACTACAACTCGGCCAACGAGTCCAAGTACGACCCGGAAGGCTATTGCCTGACGCCGGGCGGCCCCCGCATGATGGCGACGCCGTATCCGATGGAGATCATCCAGCTCCCCGAGCAGGAGCGCATCATCATGATCTTCGAGGGCGCCACCCACGTCTGGCGCGAGATCTACATGGACGGCCGCCCCCATCCGGAGGGCGAAGCCCTGAACCCCACGTTCCTGGGGCACTCGGTCGGTCACTGGGAAGGGGACACGCTGGTCGTGGACATCGTCGGCTTCAACGAGACGAGCTGGATCGACTTCTACGGCCATCCCCACACCGACGCCCTCCACATCGTCGAGCGGTTCTCGCGCCCCGACAAGAACACCCTGCGCTACGAGGCCACCATCGACGACCCGGAGGCGTACACGGAGCCGTGGACGGTCGCCTGGGACATTCCGTGGCGCCCGGACGGCGAGCTGATGGAGTACATCTGTCAGGACAACAATCTCTACCTCTATCACCTGACGGACGACTTCGGGCAGCCGATCTTCGGCAACCGGTAGGAGCCGGGCGCAACCCGGCAGCGGCCGAAGGCGCCCGGCTCAGTTCCGCATGAGGGTGAAGTCGCCGGTCACTTCGCCCTGCGTCCACGAACCGGTAAGCACGCGGTTGTAGGAACCGATGTTCTGCAGCTCGCCCTCGACGACGTACCGCACGGCGTTCCCGTCGGCGTCCTCGTCCACCGCCTCGAAGCGGAGGATCCACGTCGACGGGTCGAGCGACGCGGTGGCGATGGGGACGGGGTTCGGACCGGGGTTGATGGTCCCGGTGATCGCCTCGCCGTCCCAGTCGAGCACGAGCAGCAGGCGCGTGCGGTCGTCCTCGTCGGGCCCCCAGTCGCCGCTCCACGAGCCCTTCAGGGGATGCCCGTACTGCGCCGACGCGGTCGCCGCGACCAGCAGCAGGGCCACCCCGATCAGCGTGCAGAACGCCGTCCGCATCGTCGTCTTCGCAGCCATCTTCTTCGTCGTCACCGGGATTCTCCTGCCGCCGGCCCTCGTCGACGCCGGCCAGGTCGACATGGTAGCACCGTGAAGGCGCGGAGCCCGTGGCTGGAGTCCCACGTGTCTCCACCGCCGGCCGTCGCAGTCCGTCAACCGCCGTCCACCGGGAGGTGACTCACATGCAGTTCCTCAAGCCGTACACCGAGTGCATCCACGACACCGTCCGCATCGTCGCTGGCGTGCTCTTCTTCCAGCACGGCGCCCAGAAGATCTTCGGCATCCTCGGCGCGGAGCAGAGCGTCGAGCTCGGCTCCCGCCTGGGCCTCGCCGGCATCATCGAGATGGTCACCGGGACCCTCATCGCCCTCGGCCTGTTCACCCCCATCGCCGCCTTCATCGCCAGCGGCGAGATGGCGGTGGCGTTCTTCATCGCCCACGTGCCCCGCGGCAGCATCTGGCCCCTCGTCAACGGGGGCGAGCCGGCCGTCCTCTTCTGCTTCCTGTTCCTGTATCTGGCCAGCCGCGACTCGGGCGACTGGAGCCTCGACCGAATGCTGAAGGACCGCAAGGGCGCGTAGGGGTCAGCGCCATAGAACGGCGCCGCCCTCGGGCGCAGACTCCCTGGCGGTTGGTTGGGTGCCCGGCGGAGGCCGCAGGGTGACTTGGCGGCCGCCCTGCGCGGCCCAAGTCGCCGAGCCACCGCCCGCCTCGTTCGTCCTGGCCTGAGTCGGAGGCGTTCCCGGCGCGGCGACATTCTCGCGCTGGTGGCCAGGCAGGCCGCCGTGCTCGTGGCCGTCGACGTTGCCGTCGGCATGGCCGCCGCAGCTGCCTCGAGCCGCGTGCTGGAGAGCCTGCTGCATGGTGTCGCCACCGACGACCTCCTGGCGTTCACGGCCGCTCCCCTCGTGCTCGTGGCCGTGGCGCTCGCCGCCTGCTGGCTTCCCGCGCGGCGGGCGACGCGGGTCGATCCGGTCGAGGCGCTACGAGTCGAGTGAAGAAGAGGGCGGAGCCGCTGCAGCGCGCCTTCAATCCGTCGCAATCGGCCATGCCGATCAACGACAGCGAGACCGGCATCCACGCCAAGTCGAAGCCCGACAGCTCGACGAACTCCGCCCGAACGTCGATGACGACCGATTCTCCCGGTCCCGCGTGCCGCGCCGTGTCTGCTCTTTGGGATGACGTCGTGAAGGGTTTTCTGGATGGCGGCGCCACGCTGCACGTGCCGGCGAACGTGGAGACAAGCAGTCGCCCCATCGCGGTCTATGCGCCCAGCGCTCCAAGCTGCCGCCCTTCTCTGATACGATCTCCTGGTCGTGAAGACCATCCCCCTTCGTGAGTTGCGTACCCATCCCCGGGAGGCTCATGTCCGGGAAGATACCCTGCTGACCGCCAACAACGGTCGGCCGGTCGCCGTGCTGCTGCCCATCGACGCCAGTTCAGTCGACGAGACGATCGAGGTCGTGCGCCGCGCCCGCGGTCTCGAAGCGCTTCGCGCGATACGTCGCGAGAGCCAAGCGAGGGGAATTACATACGGTTTTAGCCAAACACGGGATGATGGCCGAACAGGAGCGGGTCGAGGGCGCGGTGGAGGATCTGCCAGGGTAGCCGCCGCTGATCGTCAACGAAGCACACGCATCGGCCGTCGTCGTCCATCCTGACCGTCACGTCGAAGCCGACCGGCTCGACAAGCCGCTCGCTCTCGACGCGGATCAACCCCTTCTCCAGCCGGAACCGGACCATGTACGGCGAGGCCGAACCGCTGCGGTGGCGGAGCACGGTGAACGTCGGCGGGTCGGTTCCTGGCGGCGACTGCCGGAAGTCAATCGCAGTCTCCGACCGCCCCTGGATCTGCTCGTTGCGTGTCTCGACGTTCACCTGGGCGAGCTCTCGCAGATCGTTGAAGATACGCCCGGCCGTGCAGTCGTGACGGGCGGACACCCAATCGAAGTCCGGTGATTTCGGGCTCATTCCGCCAGCATATCACGCATTTTCCGCTTGACGCTAGCCGCGCAATTGGCTATAATCCTCTTATAAATCAGAGAGGGATTGAGGCCATGCACAACGCGCCCGGCAAGCACTACCGCAAGGGAATCTCGCTGCTCCAGATCACCGCGATGTTCCCCGACAACGCGGCGGCCGAGCAGTGGTTCACGGCGACGCGCTGGCCGGACGGCCCCGCCTGCCCGCACTGCGGCTCCGACAACATCCTGACGATCAAGAACCGGAAGCCGCAGCCCTACCGCTGCCGGGACTGCCGGAAACACTTCTCGGTCAAGGTCGGGACGCTCATGGAGGGATCGAACCTCGGGCTCCGCATCTGGGCGATCGCGTTCTACCTGCTGGCGACGGGCATCAAGGGCACGGCGAGCATGAAGCTCCACCGCGACCTCGGCGTGACTCAGAAGACGGCGTGGCACCTGGCGCACCGCATCCGGGAAACGTGGCGCGGCAACGACGACGCGCCGTTCGAGGGGCCGGTCGAAGCCGACGAGTCCTACTTCGGCGGCAAGGCGAAGAACATGCACGCCGACAAGCGGGCGAAGCTGACCGGGCGCGGCGGCGTTGACAAGGCGGCCGTCGCCGGTGTCCGGGACCGCGCCACCGGCAAGGTCCGCGCCCGCGTCGTGAAGCGCGTTGACGGCGCAACCCTCAAGCCGTTCGTCCGCACCGCCGCGCCGGGCGCGAAGGTCTACACCGACGAGGCCAGCGCCTACGACGGGCTCCCGGACCGCGAGAGCGTGAAGCACGGCGTCGGGCAGTACGTCGACGGGCAGGCGCACACCAACGGCCTGGAGTCCTTCTGGGGGCTCATGAAGCGCGGGTACCACGGGACGTACCACCGGATGAGCGAGAAGCACCTGCCCCGGTACGTCGCCGAGTTCGAGGGACGGCACAACCAGCGGCCCCTCGACACCCCCCAACGTCGCCAACCGGACCATGTTCACCGGCGACAACCTGCCGGTGCTCCGAGGGTTCAACTCGGGGAGCGTCGATCTCGTGTACCTCGACCCGCCGTTCAACTCGAATCAGGACTACGCCGCGCCCATCGGGAGCAAGGCTGCCGGCGCCGCGTTCAAGGACACGTGGACCCTGAGCGACGTTGATGAGGCCTGGCACGGCGAGATTGCCGACCGGGAGCCGAGCGTCTACGCGGCAATCGACGCTGCGGGCATCGTGCACGGACCGGGCATGCGATCCTATCTGATCATGATGGCCGTGCGCCTGTTGGAGATCCGGCGCGTCCTGAAGCCGGCCGGAAGCCTCTACCTGCACTGCGACTCTACCGCGAACGGCTACCTGCGGCTGCTGTGTGATGCTGTGTTCGGCCGGACGAACCTCGGGAACGAGATCATTTGGAGCTATCGCCGCTGGCCGTCGAAGATGCGCCACTTCCAGCGGATGCACGACGTGATTCTGAGGTACTGCGCGGGGCCGACACCGACATGGAATCAGGCGTTTGAGCCGCCGTCGGAGAGCTTCAAGCGACGGTTCAAGGGTCGGGCGAACGTGCTCGATCCGGGCGCGACGAAGAAACGGCCGGCCGACCACGACACGCCGGGGCTTCCGATGCGCGACGTGTGGAGCCTCAGTATCATCGCACCCGCGTCGAAGGAGCGGACCGGCTACCCGACCCAGAAGCCGCTCGCGTTGCTCGACCGAATCATCGAAGCGAGCAGCAACCCCGGCGACGTGGTACTCGACCCGTTCTGTGGCTGCGCCACGGCTTGCGTATCGGCGGACAGCCTCAACCGCCAGTGGATCGGCATCGACCTCTCGCCGTTGGCGGGGAAGCTGGTAGAGTCGCGTCTACGCGAGGAGAAGCGGCTGTTCGCGGAGATCCACCACCGGACGGATGTTCCGCGGCGGACGGACCAGGGGAAGCTGCCGAACTACCGGACGCACCGGCACACGCTCTACGGCCGCCAGGAGGGGCACTGCGCGGGCTGCCGGGTGCTGTTCCCGTTCCGCAACCTGACCGTGGATCACGTCGTGGCGCGGGCGAAGGGCGGGACGGACGCGCTGGAGAATCTGCAACTGCTGTGCGGGGCGTGCAACTCCACGAAGGGCACGGGCTCGCAGGCGGCGCTACTGGCGACGCTACGACAACGCGGCATCTTGGAGGGCTGACCGATGGCGACGAAACCCAAGGCGACGGCGAGTCAGAAGCGCGGGCGCGGCCGGCCGGTGGAACTCAGCATGCCGGAGCCGATACCCGACACGCCGGAGAACATCGCGCGGGCATGCATGGTAGCCCCGCCAAAGCGGTCGTGGGACTACATGCGCGGGCACGGCCCCGGCCGCCGCTCCGCGAAGCCGCGCAGGGGCTGACCGGCCCGCTGGCTAAAACCGTATATAATTCCCCAAGCGAGCGGCATCGCCCGCATGACGCCGACCGACATCGACGCGCTGGTCACCCGCACGCGTCGTTCTCGGCCCCGTTGAGCGGGGGGGATGCAGGTCGTCCTCGACACGAACGTCCTCGTGTCCGGGTTGCTCTCCGCTACCGGTTCGCCGGGCCGAATCGTCGAGGCGGCGCTGGCCGGGCACGTTCAGCTCGTCTTCGACATCGCGATTCGTCGAGAGTACGAAGACGTACTCCGCAGGCCGGAGTTGGCGTCGCCTCCGGGTCGCGTTGACGATCTCTTCGCGACCATCGACGAATTCGGCCAGCGAGTGGCGGTGGTGCCATCATGGTCGACCGAGCTGCCCGATCCGAACGACGGGATGTTTCTCGCGGTTGCTGCGGCGACCGAGAACGTCCTTGTGACCGGCAACACACGTCATTTTCCACAACGTTGCCGTGCCGGGGTCGTAGTTCTCACGCCGCGGCAGTTCATCGACCGCCTCAGCCGTCACCCTTGAAGGTGAGCCGCGAGCCGCCGGACGTTACTCGCGCCGCGGTTCCTCATTCGACATGCGGGGGCAGCTTCTCCCCCCGCAGTCGAAAACCGGATCGCCGACACCTTGGCGTCATCGTTTCCAGCTCCGCGCCCCCGTCGCCGCGTACGCCTCGGCGAGCGCCGAACGCAGCTCCAGCAGATGCACGAGCCTGACCGGCGTCTCCCCGACTCCCAGGACCGCATCCGTCCAGGCGAACCGTGGCCGCCCCGCTGGCGCCCACGGGCGTCAATGCGCCTCCGCAGCTCCGTGAAGTGGACCGCTCTGACCGGCGTCACCCCGGGCACGAGCGGGTCGTCGGTGAAGGTCCCCGTCGCGGCCCGCGGTAACCGTGACCCTGAACGTCTGGATCGCGCTCAGGCCGAGGGGGTCGGTGGCCGTCACGGTGGCCGTCGCCGTCCCCGTCGCCACCGGCGTCACCATCACCGTGCTTCCCCGAGGCGGCCGTCGCGTGGTGGGACAATTGGGTGGACGACGCGGCGGTGACCCCTCGTCGCACCCCGGCCGAGTCGTGGAGCATGACCGAGAGCAGCGCCCGGTCCCGGAGCCCGGCCGGCGCGCCCGTGTCGATCCACTCGAGGAACTTCCTCGCCTCCGCCGGCGAGAGGACCTGCGTCGCGCCCTTGGTGACGACGTGCTTCGGCCCCCGGACGGCCGCGGCGGGGTTCACGGTGAGGACCTGGCTGACGCCCAGCCAGTCGCCGAGCATGCGGATCGCGGCCAGAGGAGCCACCGGGGCTTCGCGGGCACCGTCGAGGTCCCTCAGCGGCAGGTGGCCGCCGGGCCGGCGGGCAGCGGCATGCACGGGTTCGCGCGGGCGACATCGGCCGGGACGTCGACCCGCCGTCGGACGCGCCTGTGGCCCCGCTTGGCCGGTTGTGCGTCCGCCTCGACATCGGGCGCGGCGGCTCGCCGGTCGCGGCCACGGCAACGAGTCCCAGGCGGTCGCCCCCGAGCGCGGCCGCCTCGCCGCCGTGACCGCCGGGATCCTCTTCATTGTTGGGGATGCGCCGGGGCGAGGTGAGCGCGCTGAGGTCGATGTCGACGCGACGATGAAGCGAGGGCGGGGCAGTCCTGGAGTCCGCCCCCCGGGCGCGTCGTAGCTGCCCCACGATGCGATGGAGCGACCACGGCGCCCAGTCGGAACGCGCGTCGGCGGGCAGACTGGCGACGACCGCGGGGTAGCTCATCGACCTGCGGCCCGACGCCAAGCAGAGAACCACCACCCCTGAGTTCTGAGCAGCCACTTCGGCGATTCGGGTGATGACCTGCATGGTCATCCCTTTGCCGTCGGTGATCGATGAAATCCACTCCAGCAATGTGCTACCGTAATTTGATGACTCTCGACTACATCGATGACATCTGCCTCTACTCAGACAAGTTCCCTCTGCCCAACACGCATGCACTCACGTCTCTCAGGATGGGACTTCACGCGCTAGCCCAAGGCGTCCGTGCGGCCGAGATAGTAGAAACCTCCGAACTAGAGCGAGACTCACACCGTAGCGGGCTTCGGGGCGCATTGAAGAACGCGGGAATTGATGTCGACACGGTTGACTTCAACACCATCACCAGTTGGAACCTGTCGCCCAGGAGGCACCTGATTACCAACCACTTCAACTGGTTCTCAGTGTCACTCATTGATTACCTGCGCTTGGTGAAACTAGTTGACTTGGCTCACCGGAAGGACTGGACAACCGTACGAAAACTCAAAGACAACAGTAAGTTCGTCGCTACTCAAGGTCATCGCTATGCCAGGAGAGTGGCTCCACACGTGTATGCGTGGCGAGACAAAATCGGAGCACACCGCGCCATCACCGCACCACACAAGGATACGCTTGCTATGCTAATTAGTGTCCGCCAGAAAACCGTAACCGCTTCATTCTACGGGAGTTGTGCTTGATTCAAGTGGCGAAGATTGCCGAAAAGTCGTATTCTTGCCGGTGATCTCGCCGGTGATCTCGCGCTGCCGGCCGCCTTCGAGTGAGATCTTCGCGACATCGACCGCCATGAGAGAAGTTCACAGACGACAGTTCCGGCTCGGCGAGGTGCCCATCGAGCAGATCTGGCTCGACCCCAAGTCGCGGGACGACATCCCGGCGGTGTTGAAGGGGCTTCAGCACATCTGGTCGGACGAGGCGCTTCGGGCGCGGCTGTTCGCGCTGCTGAAGGAGCATGTTCAGCCGGAGGTGGACCATGCGGTCGGGCGTCCGGGGATGGCCTTGTGGCCGGTCCTGGTGTTGGGGGTCCTCAAGCAGGGCCTGGGCTGCGACTTCGACCGTCTTCACGACCTCGCGAACAATCACGGGAAGGTGCGGGCGTTCCTGGGACACGGCGACTTCGGCGACGAGACGCATTACGAGTGTCAGACGATCCGGGACAACGTGTCGTTGCTGACGCCGGAGCTGTTGTCGGCGGTGGGGCAACTGGTGGTGGAGAGCGGCCACAAGGTCGCAAAAAAAAAGCCTGGCGAGCCATTGCGCGGGCGGTGTGACTCGTTCGTGGTGGAGACGGACGTGCACTACCCGACGGACGTGAATCTGTTGTGGGACGCGATGCGGTGTCTGATTCGGGAGACGGGTCGGGCGGCGGCGAAGCATGCGGTCGGCGGTTGGCGCCAGTGGCGTCATCTGTCGAGGGAGGTCCGGAAGCTGTTCAACGGGGTGCGTTCCACGCGTCGGGCGAAGCGGCGTCCGGAGCGGGTTGAGGCGTATGTGGAGCGCTGCCGTGGACTGGTCGAGCGGGCGGTCGCGACCGTCGACACGCTTGGGGAGGAGGGGGTCGCGGCAAGCACCTGCCAATCCATCCGAGGCTTCATCGCGCATGCCCGGCGGCAGCTCGACCAGGTCGAGCGCCGTCTGTTGCGGGATGAGACGATTCCTCACGGGGAGAAGGTCTTCTCGATCTTCAAGGAACACACACGCTGGATTTCGAAGGGCAAGGCGGGCACGCCGGTCGAGCTCGGGGTTCCTGTCGCTCTCATCGAGGACCAGCATCAGTTCATCCTTCACCACCGGATCCTGTGGCAGGGTGAGGACGTGGACGTGGCGGTGCCGATGGTGGAGGAAGCGCAGGCCCTGTATCCGGCGCTGCGGGCCTGCAGCTTCGACCGGGGTTTTCACAGCCCCACGAACCGGGTGCGACTCGACGCCTTGCTGGACGTCAACGCCCTGCCCGGCAGCGGCTATCTTTCGAAAGCGAACCGGGAGCGGGAATCGGAAGAGTCGTTTGTGTCGGCGCGGCGTGCGCATCCAGCGATCGAGTCGGCGATCAACGGATTGGAGCATCGGGGGCTCGACCGCGTCCGCAGCCATGGTGCTGACGGTTTTGCACGTGCGGTTGCACTGTCGGTACTGGCCGCCAATCTGCATCGCATCGGGTTGCTCCTACAGAAGCGGGAGCGCAAACGACTGCGATGGGCCGCCTGACGAACCGTTTTGCGCGTCGGACTTCCGGAGTGCAGGTCGAGGGCCGGCAGGTCTTCCTGTCTGTGAACACCGCGGGGCGGCCCTGATTTGATGGCCGGATGCCCCCGCGGCACCGCCCAGCGCCTCCCCGAACGGCGAAAACCACGTCACGAGCGCGCTGTATCGGTCGCAATTCCCACCCGCCGGAAGGGGTTTTCTGGCCGACACTAATTAGTGTCCGCCAGAAAACCGTAACCGCTTCATTTTACGGGACTTGTGCGTGATTCAGGTGGCGAAGATTGCCGAGAAGTCGTATTCTTGCCGATGATCTCGCCGGTGATCTCGCGCTGCCGGCCGCCTTCGAGTGAGATCTTCGCGACATCGACCGCCATGAGAGAAGTTCACAAACGACAGTTCCGGCTCGGCGAGGTGCCCATCGAACAGATCTGGCTCGACCCCAAGTCGCGGGACGACATCCCGGCGGTGTTGAAGGGGCTTCAGCACATCTGGTCGGACGAGGCGCTTCGGGCGCGGCTGTTCGCGCTGCTGGAGGAGCATGTTCAGCCGGAGGTGGACCATACGGTCGGGCGTCCGGGGATGGCGTTGTGGCCAGTCCTGGTGTTGGGGGTCCTCAAGCAGGGTCTGGGCTGCGACTTCGACCGGCTTCACGACCTCGCGAACAATCACGGGAAGGTGCGGGCGTTCCTGGGACACGGCGACTTCGGCGACGAGACGCATTACGAGTGTCAGACGATCCGGGACAACGTGTCGTTGCTGACGCCGGAGCTGTTGTCGGCGGTGGGACAACTGGTGGTGGAGAGCGGCCACAAGGTCGCAAAAAAAAAGCCTGGCGAGCCATTGCGCGGGCGGTGTGACTCGTTCGTGGTGGAGACGGACGTGCACTACCCGACGGACGTGAATCTGTTGTGGGACGCGATGCGGTGTCTGATTCGGGAGACGGGTCGGGCGGCGGTGAAGCATGCGGTCGGCGGTTGGCGCCAGTGGCGTCATCTGTCGAGGGAGGTCCGGAAGCTGTTCAACGGGGTGCGTTCCACGCGTCGGGCGAAGCGGCGTCCGGAGCGGGTTGAGGCGTATGTGGAGCGCTGCCGTGGACTGGTCGAGCGGGCGGTCGCGACCGTCGACACGCTTGGGGACGAGGGCGTCTCGGCAAGCACCTGCCAATCCATCCGGGGCTTCATCGCGCATGCCCGGCGGCAGCTCGACCAAGTCGAGCGCCGTCTGTTGCGGGATGAGACGATTCCTCACGGGGAGAAGGTCTTCTCGATCTTCAAGGAACACACACGCTGGATTTCGAAGGGCAAGGCGGGCACGCCGGTCGAGCTCGGGGTTCCTGTCGCTCTCATCGAGGACCAGCATCAGTTCATCCTTCATCACCAAATCCTGTGGAACGGTGAGGACGTGGACGTGGCGGTGCCGATGGTGGAGGAAGCGCAGGCCCTGTATCCGGCGCTGCGGGCCTGCAGCTTCGACCGGGGTTTTCACAGCCCCGCGAACCGGGTGAGACTCGACGCCTTGCTGGACGTCAACGCCCTGCCAGGCAGCGGCTATCTTTCGAAGGCGAACCGGGAGCGGGAATCGGAGGAGTCGTTCGTGTCGGCGCGCCGTGCGCATCCGGCGATTGAGTCGGCGATCAACGGATTGGAGCATCGGGGGCTTGACCGCGTCCGCAGCCATGGTGCTGACGGTTTTGCACGTGCGGTTGCGCTGTCGGTACTGGCCGCCAATCTGCATCGCATCGGGTTGCTCCTGCAGAAGCGGGAGCGCAACCGACTGCGACGCGCTGCCTGACGAACCGTTTGCGTGTCGGACTTCCGGATTGCGGGTCGAGGGCCGGCAGGTTTTCCTGTCTTCTGAACGCCCGCGGGCAGCCTTGATTGATGGCCGGATGCCCCCGCGACACCGCCCAGCGCCTCCCCAATGGTGAAACCACGTCACGAGCGCGGCGTATCGCCCGCAATTTCCACCCGGCGGAGGGGGGTTTTCTGGCCGACACTAATTAACTCGATGACCATATCCATCAGTCTCAGTGGCGGTCGTTTCTACACCCAGGGTCACATTCTCAGTATGGAAGACGGCGGTACGGAACTTCCCACGACAATGTGGTCACTTACTAAGGTATTTGAGGAACTAACCCAAGTTTACCAAGTTGACCGGCCATTTTGACGATTTTGGCCCTATTTCGGGGTTGTCGTGTCTGTAAGTTGTTGATTATAAAGGACCGGGGCCTGAGAAAACGCGATGTAGTGCCATAATTTTATATAACGGGTTGACTTCGGCAGGGGCGCCCGATATCGTGGCCATCGTGTTCATTCGCCGCACTCAGACACGGCGCACACACGACGGAAAGCCCTACTTCGCCCATCGCCTCGTCCACAGCGAGCGCGTCGGAAACAATGTCCGGCAGCGCACCCTGCTCAATCTCGGGCGCCATTTCGACATCCCCCAGGCCCAATGGCCGCAGTTGTGCGCCCGCATCGAAGACCTCTTGTCCGGTCAGGCGCTCCTCGTCGCCGAGGGCCCGCGCGCCGTCGAACACGAAGCCCAGCGCATCGCCGCGCACTTGGTTGCCCGCGGCGCGCCGGTGAGCGGCGCGGCGGCCGGACCGGTCGACGTACAGCGCGTCGATGTCGATTCCCTGCGTCTGGTCCGCCCGCGCAGTGTCGGGGTCGAGCAGGTCGGCCTGTGGGCCCTTGAGCAATTGGGGCTGCCGGCCCTGCTCGCCGACCTCGGCGTCAACGGCGCCCTGCGCGCAGCCGCGGCCGGCGTCATCGTCGGCCGTCTCGCCCAGCCCGCCTCGGAGCGGGCGACCCACCGCTGGCTGGCTGAGCGCAGCGGCCTCGGGGAGTTGCTCGGCGTCGACTTCGAGACCGTCGGCGCGATGCAGCTCTACCGCGCCTCGGACGCGCTGGTGAAGCACCGCGAGGCGATCGAGGCGCATCTGTTCGACCGCGCGATGGGGCTGTTCGACATCCAGCCGACGGTGACCCTCTACGACCTGACCAACACCTACTTCGAAGGCGAGGCGGGCGAGCAGCCGCAGGCGCAGCGCGGGCACTCGAAGGAGAAGCGCAGCGACTGCCCGCTGCTGACCCTGGGCCTCATGCTCGACGCCAGCGGCTTCGTGCGCCGCTCCAAGGTCTTCGCCGGCAACGTCCGGGAACAGCGCACGCTGGCCGGCATGCTCGGGGCGCTCGGGGCGCCACCCGGCGCCCTCGTGGTCATGGACCGCGGCGTCGCCACCGAAGCCTGCATCCAGTGGTTGCGCGACCACGACTACCGCTACCTGGTCGTCAGCCGCGAACGTCACCGTCAATTCGACGCCGCGGCCGCCGTCTCGCTCCGGACCCGGTCCAACCAGACCGTGCACCTGCAGAAGGTGGTCTCGACCGACCCCGACGAGGTCCGCCTGTACTGCTACTCCGAAGAACGGGCCGAGAAGGAGCGGGGCATCGTCGAGCGTTTCGCCGCCCGCTTCGAGGCGGCCCTGACCCAGCTCCACGAAGGGCTGGCGCGGCCCCGCGCCCACAAGCGGCTCAACCAGGTGTGGCAGCGCATCGGGCGGCTGAAGACGAAGCACGCCCGCGTCGCCTCGCACTACCAGATCGAGGTCACCGCCGACGAGACCGGCGAGAAGGCGGTCGCCGTCACCTGGACCCGCCGTCCCCGGGACGGCTCAATGGTCACTCACCCGGGGGTTTACTGCCTGCGCAGCAGCGAGACCGAGTGGGACGAAGACGCCCTGTGGCGCACCTACACCACCCTCACCGACGTGGAGGCCGTGTTCCGCTCGCTCAAATCCGAGCTCGGCCTGCGCCCCATCTACCACCACAAGCCGCGCCGGGCCGACGGCCACCTGTTCATCACCGTCATCGCCTACCAACTCGTGCAGGTCATCCGCACCCGCCTGCGCGCACACGGCAACGCCGCCAGTTGGACGACGTTGCGCCGCATCCTGGACGGCCAGCACCGCGTCACCGCCACGTTCCGGCGTCCTGACGGGCGCACGCTGCACGTGCGCACGGCCACGCAAGCCGAACCCGGGCAGCGGGAACTCTACGACGCGCTCGGCGTCGACCCCCACCCCGGGGGCGTCCGCAAGACCGTCGTCTGACCGCCCCCCTCACCGGTTTGGTGCACGTTTGTAGTGCCACTCGGCGATTCTTGTCGCCGTAAGCCCTTTACTTGCAACAGGTTGGTTTTAGGGTTGGTAAACTCGGGCTAACGCCGCGTCTGTGGCCCGATGCGCGGGTGTTGTAGAATTGCAGCATATCGGGGCGGACGCGCCGTCCGCCCCCTGCTGCCGCGCTATTCTGACCGACGCCGGAAACGAGATCGTAGTGTTGGATATCGGCGACAGAAAGGACGTGTATCGAAAGATGACGACTGGGCTGCGTTGGGACCCCATCGTTCCGCGGGAGCCTGTGTCCTATGCGCTTCACCTCTGTTTCTGAAGGATGGTAAACGCCGTGGTGGCCATGGATCTATACGAGCTCTCCCAGCCGCCGCTTTAGCTCTGCGCCCGTACAACGGTGTCAGGATCGCTGTCAATCTCGTGTAGTCGGCCTCTGGCGATCTCTGCGTCTCGCACGTTTTCGGCCGTGAGTGCATCAAGCTCTGCGACGGCCTCGCGGGGGTCGTCGGCCGCAGGCATCCGCCGCCCATCCGGTTCACCCACCGGCTCGATCTCCTGGGTCGTCGGCAAGTCCGGCGCCGGTCACCCGCGGCGCTCGTCCTGCTGATCGCGTGCATCAACGCGGGGGGAACGCGCCCGGGCCAAGACGGAACTCCGAGCCAGATCGAGCGCGGCGAGCGCCTGTTGCCTTGTGACCGACGGGAACTGATCGAGGAACTGGTCCAGGGTCTCCCCCCTTCCAGGTAGTCGAACAGCGATTGAACCGGCACCCGCGTCCCGCGGAAGACCGGAATGCCCCCCGAGACTCCAGGGTCGCTGTGGATGACCGGAGGCGTATCATCCATACGGCCACCATACGCCAATCGCTCCGGTGTCGGCCCTCGCCGGAGCGGGCGGATCGCTCATCGTCGATCCGGCGACGATGCAGGGTTCGACTCGCCCGCCGCGGTCCCGGATGCCGGGTCGGCGGCCGCGGCGGCGCCGTCCTGCAGGAGTGCGCGGAGCTGCGCCTCGTCGATGACGGCCACGCCGAGCTTCTCGGCCTTCTGCCGCTTCGACCCCGGGCTCTCGCCGGCCACGAGGTAGTCGGTGTTCCGGCTGACGGATCCCGCGACCCGCCCCCCGAGGGCCTCGATGCGCGCCTTGGCCTCGGAGCGGGTCATCGACTCCAACGTCCCGGTCAGGACGAACGTCTGTCCCGCGAGGGCCGGCGGCGCGGCGTCGGCCCCGGCGGCCGGCGCATCCTCGACCGGGTTCACCCCGGCCTGCTGTAGCCGGTCGATCTGCTCCCGGTTCCCTTCGGCGCCGAAGTACGTCCGGACCGACTCGGCGATGGTCGGGCCCACCTCCTCGACCGCCTCGAGCTCCTCGGCCGACGCCTCCCTCAGACCGTCCAGGCTGCGGAAGCGGGCAGCGAGGAGCTCGGCCGTCCTGGCGCCCACGTGCCGGATGCCGAGTCCGTACACGAGCCGGCCGAGGGAGGCGCCCTTCGACCGCTCGAGCCCCTCGATGACCTTGTCCGCCGACCGCTTCCCGAGCTTGATGGGAACGGGAACGCGCGCCACCTGGGCCGCGTCCAGGGCATACAGATCGCCGGGGCTCTGAACGAGACCCAGATCGACGAGCCGGCCGGCCAGCCCGGGACCGATGCCCCGGACGCCCTCCACGCTCCGCTGCACCCAGCGGCGGAGAGCCTTCGCGAACGCATCGTCCAGGGACGGTCCGACATCCGGAGGAGCATCGTCCGGCGGAGGATGCGCCGGGGGCTCGGCCGCCGGGACGTCCGGAGGCAATCCGGTCTTCCCGGGCCGACCCTCGACTTGCGGGCGCGTCGAAGGCTCTGCCCGCGACGCGTCCGGCGGGGACCCGCCGCCCGGAGCCGCATCGGACGGCGGCCCGATGCCGCGCGCCAGCCGACCCGCCAGCACGGCCAGCCGCCGGTGGCCCGGCTCGACGAAGAACGCCCGTACCGCGCGGGCGTGCCGCGGTGCGATCCCAGCAATCCGCTCCAGCTCCTCCATGGACGCCGCCACGATGTGATCGAGGCCGGACGCCGGCGGCCGGTCCCGCTCATCCACGGGAGCCGCCGCCATGCGATCGAGAGCGGACACCGCCGGCCGGTCCCGCCCCCCGGCGTCGGCCGCCGTGGCCCGTCCGAGGTCGGGCGCCGCCGCCAGTCGATCCGCCTGCTGCCTGCCGAGCCCGGGAATCCCCAGGGCGTGCAGCACCCGGGCCGGCGTGAGGCCGGCCCTCGCGTGGGCGAGGCCCTCGACAAGTACCGCGGCGCGGTCCTCGCCGATGGTGGACTCCTTCTCGAGATCGGCGAGGCCCTCGGCCTCGAGCCCGTACAGATCCGCCAGTCCCTTCACCAGACCCCGGCCGACCAGCTCGCCCACGAGCCAGTCGCCGAGGACGTCGATGTTCATGGCGGTCCGGTGGGCGAAGTGGAGAATCGACTCCTTCAGCCGCGCGGGGCAGCTCGCGTTGACGCAGCGCGCCACCACCTCCTCGGCCTCGCGCACCACCGGCGAGCCGCAGACCGGGCAGTCGGCGGGCATGCGGAACGGACGGCGGTCCGCCCCCTCGGCCGCCACCCGCACCACCTTCGGGATCACGTCGCCGCTGCGCTCCACCACCACGCGGTCGCCAATCTGCAGGCCGAGCCGGGCGATCTCGTCCTCGTTGTGCAGGGTCGCGCGCGACACCGTCACCCCGCCGACCTCGACCGGCCGCAGCCGCGCCCGCGGGGTGACGGCGCCGGTCCGCCCCACCTGCACGTCGATGTCCTCGACCACCGTCTCCGCCTGCTGCGCGGCCGGCTTGCAGGCGATGGCCCACCGCGGCGACTTCGACGTCGCCCCGAGCCGGCGCCACAGGGCGGTGTCGTCCAGCTTGAAGACCACGCCGTCGATGTCGTAGGGCAGCGCGTCGCGGCGTGCCATGCACCGGTCGCGGAACGGCGGCAGGGCGTCGACGCCCGTGAGCCTCGCGCGCTCGGCCGCCACCTTGAAGCCGAGCCGCTTCAGGACCTCTAGCGACCGCCAGTGCGAGTCAAGCACCGGCTTGCCGCCGGCGAGCAGGGCGTAGGCGTGGAAGTCGAGGCGGCGGGCGGCGGTGACCGAGGAATCGAGCATGCGCAGCGCGCCGGCGGTGGCGTTGCGGGGGTTGGCGAAGGTCTTCCCTCCCTCCTCGATCTGCCGGCGGTTCAGCCGGGCGAACGCCTCGCGGGGCATCACCACCTCGCCGCGCACCTCGAAGTCGGGCGGCACGCCCGCCGCCCGCAGGGCGCCCGCGTCGACCGACAGCGGCAGTGACCGCAGGGTCCTGGCGTTGGGGGTGATCACCTCGCCCTCGACGCCGTCGCCGCGCGTCAGCGCCAGGTCGAGCCGGCCCGACACGAAGCGGACCGCCATCGACGCGCCGTCGAGCTTCAGCTCGCCGACGTAGTCGAGGCTCTCGGCCCCGGCCAGGTCGCGCGCGCGCCGGTCGAAGTCGCGGAGCTCGGCGTCGTCGAAGGCGTTCTCGAGGCTGAGCATCACCGACGAGTGGGCCGCCTTCTCGACCCCCTCGCGCGGGGCCCCACCGACCCGCCGGCTCGGCGAGTCGAGGGTGACCAGCTCGGGGAAGCGCGCCTCCAGCCCCTCGAGCTCCCGCATCAGGGCGTCGAACTCGGCGTCCGTGACGTCGGGGTCGTCGAGGACGTAGTAGCGGTGCTCGTGGCGCACGAGGTCGCGGCGCAGGTCGGCGACGCGGAGTCTGGCCTCGTCGAGCGTCACCTGGGATGCGGAGTCGGCAGCCACGACAACAACTATAAGCCGTGGTGGGCGAACGACCAGACTCACGTGCAGGCGCTCAACGAGGCACGACGGTTCACCGGCGCTGGCGGTTCATCTCGACGAATCGGCACCACGTCGTCTCCGCTGCGGATCTGCGCCATGCGAAGGCGGACGTCGGTCCACACGAGCCGCCGGCGTCGAGTTGTTCATTTTTTTGTCTTGTTCATTATAAATGAACGCACTACAATATCGAACATGACTCACCCTGCAGCCGAACCCGACCTCGACGTGTACCGGCCTGCTCTGCAGAAGTGGATGCCGAGGGCCGAAATCCTCGCCCTCCGGCGAGCTGTGGCCCCGTTCGATGGCGTCGTCACGTGGAAGGCCGCTGGGGGAACCGTGAGGTATCTCGTCGAGGAGAAGAGGCACCTCCGCCACCAGGACGTCGAGTTCATAATCGCAAGGTTGTACCGAAGCCGAGCGGAGCTGCCCCCCGGTCGAGCGGGCGACAGGGTCCTCCTTCTGGCACCGCACGTCCGCCGACAGCAGGCAGCCGCCCTGGAGCGCGCGGAAATCGACTACCTCGATCTCGCCGGAAACGCTCATCTGCAGGCTCCGGGATTGTTCGTTCACGTGGAGGGCCGCCGGCCGGAGAAGGATGCGCCCGCCCGCGGCCGGCCGCAGAAGGGCTGGATCAGGACGGTCATGGCCATCCTCATCCGTCCAGAACTTGCCAATGCGCCATACCGCGCCTTGGCGGAGCAGGCGGACGTGGCCCTCGGCACCGTTGCCGGCTGCATGAACGACCTGGATGTACGCGGACACCTGCTCAAGGGGAAGGACGGCCGGGGAGTCGTCGACCGGCAGGCGCTGGTGGCGCTGTGGGTGCAGGCCTACATCGAAGCGCTGCGCCCCAAGCTCAGGGAACGGCGGTTCCAGGTGCGGGTCGAGAGGAGACAGAACATCTGGCCGCGGCTGCAGAAGGTGCTCGCCGAGCGTGCGCAGCCCTGGGCGCTGACAGGTGCCGACGCGGCCGGGCGACGCATGCCGTTCCTTCGCGCGGACGAGACCGAGATCTACGCGCCGGTCCGTGCACTCCAGGATCGCGAAGCCCAGAAGGCACTGGTCGCTCAACCTGCCGCACGAGGCGGAAACCTGCTGGTCATCGAGCCCCCCGGCCCCCTGGCGATGGCCGGCAGGGCCGACGACGACCTCCCCGTCGCTCCAAGGCTCCTGGCCTACGCCGAGCTGCGGTACCGAGGCACCGGGCAGGCGCAGGAGGCAGCCGAGCTGTTCCTGCCCGAGGTTCTCGACGATGCCGCGCGTTGATCCCGGCTTGATGCCGGTCGTCGTCGACCTCGAGCGCGGACTGCGGGAACTGAGGATCCCGTTCGGAATCGTGGGAGCGTTGGTGCCCGAACTTCTCCTGGATGTTCGGCCGTACCGAATGACCAACGACGTGGACCTGGCCGTCGTCGTCGAGAGCCTCGCGGATTTCGACCTGCTGGAGGAACGACTTGCCGACTATGGGTTCACGCGCACACGCCGGCCGCATCGCCTGGACCACCGGGACGGGGGTTGGGTGGACATCCTTCCGGTCAACGAGACGATCGCGCGAGACGGGTTGGAGCTCGAAGACGGCTTCGTCCTGAACATGGCCGGCTTCGGCCACGTCGTGCCCAACGCGGTTCCCATCGCGATCGAAGGAGGGCCAACGCTTCCACTGGCCCCGCTGCCGCTCTATGTCCTGCTCAAGCTGGTGGCCTTCAATGACAGAAGGGCGCCCAAGGATCTTGCCGGTGTCTTCCACTGCCTGGAACACTACCTCAAGGACGACGATCGGCGGTACGGCGTCGATCACGACGGGGAAGGCGTGCCCTACGAATACACGGGCGCCTACGTGGTCGGTGTCGAGGCCCGGCCCTTTCTGGATGACCGCGTCAGCGAAGCCGTCAAGCCGGTCCTCGACCGATTCGACGAGCCGGACGCGACTGTCGTCGGAGTCGTCGCTCGAGAGGCGCGCGGGCTCATCGTGGAAGACGAGCACCGATTCGAGATCTTCGAGCTCTTTCGCTGGTATCGTCTCGGAACCGGCCTGTGACGACGAACGCTCGCCAGCCAGCGTCACTCAGTGCGGCTGACGACCATACCGACGCTCCATACGTCGACGCCTTGCCTCCATCTCCTCTTGGCAGAACTCGACAAGGCAAGCCGAAGCAGAGGGACTGCCGTTCATCGAGCGGGTCGCCGACTCGCCATCGAGGGGCCAGCACCTCGATGGATGGCACACTATCGCCCAGGTGATCGGCCATTGCCTTCAGTCGAATACGAGCTCCGGCACCACCACCTCCCAGGTGTCACACTCGAGACCCTCCTCGTAGTCGGGCTTCGACGCCTCGCGACTCCAAGCCACGATCGCGTGGACGGTAGCGGACCTGCACCGGGCGCCGGCCGGAGGCTCGAAGCCGCCAGCGAGGCGCCCCACTGCCGTTCCCCTGCCGTCGCGCAGCTCCCAACGTCCCCGCTTGTCCACTTGCGCCGCCAGGGGGTCGCCGGGAGACAGGGCGGCGATGGCGCGATGCACCGGATGCCGGGCGGGGTGGCGACCCGCGAAGCCCAGGTTGATCTCTCCCAGACCGGGCCGCCGGTAGCGACGGGCCAGCTCCGGAGTGGCCGGCGGGAGGACAAAGTCGGACCGGTACAGAACCGCGCCATTCTCCGGCAAGGCGTGGGGCAGCGGGTGCGACCGTCCGGCGTAGACCGGAGCTTCCGGCTCCCTGACGAAGTCCGGCCGCGAGCCACCCCGCGAGCCACCGAAACGCGCCAGCGCAAGGGTCCGCCGGGCACGGGTCATGGCCACGTAGTAGAGCCGGCGGGGTGCGTCGGGATCTTCCGCCTCGCTACGGCGCTCCCAGCCGCCGTCGAGCACCGCCACGTGATCGAACTCGAGCCCCTTGGCGCGGTGCGCGGTCAAGAGCATCAGGCCACGCTGGCGCCGCCGGACGTCCCGGCCCCACTCGGCCAGCCACTCGACGAGTTGGTCCACCGGGACCTCGGCGCCGCCGGTCTCGACCGCGTGCTCGTCCAGGGCTTCCCGCAGCAGCTCGGACCAGGGCCCGGAGAGCTGCGCATCCACCCAGTCCCGCAAGCTGGCGCCGTCGACGAAGGAGGTCGGAAGACCGCGCAGCCATTCGACGAGCCCCCGGGTCTCCCGCAGGAGCCAGAAGCTCGGGATTCCCTCGTTCGCCATCTGCACCGGAATGCCCTCGCTCTCGCAGAACGCCCGTACCGGCTCCAGGTACTTCCACTCACGAGCGATCACCGCGCATGCGGACCAGTCCCAATCCTCCGGTGCGAGGGAGGCAAGTCGCAGCAGCTCCCCCATCGCGATCCGTGCCTGCGAGATCGCGCCGGGTTGCGCCGACAGGATCTGGACTCGGCCCCGCGCGACCGGGTCCAGCCTCTCCCACGTACCGCCCGGCGGGTCCTGCGCGCGCTTCCGGTCGATGCGGATGGGATGTTCGTCCTTCATCCGGCCGCGGGCCGGCCGGATCAGCGCGTTCGCAGCCGTCACGATGTGGCGGGTGGAGCGGTAGTTGTGGACGAGGAACGCCGGCCGCGGCCCGTAGTCGGCCTCGAAGCGGCGAATGAACTCCACCGAAGCGCCGTTGAAGGCGTAGATGTTCTGGTCGTCGTCGCCGACCGCGAAGAGGGTGAGCCTGCGGTCCTCCTCGGCCAGAGTCCGACCGGCGAGGGCGGATATCAGCTCGTACTGGCCCGCGTCGATGTCCTGGTACTCGTCGACCAGGATCCAGCGGAAACCGGCGAGAAGCCGCTCGCGCTGGTCGTCGGCTTCCTCCGGCGGCAGCCCCTCGCCCCGCAACAGGGCTGTCGCCTGCCGCATCACTTCGTCGAAGCTCTCTCCGTCCGGACGCCCGGCTCGCGCGGCGAAGCTCGCTCCGGCGAGCCGCATGACAAGGCCGTGGCAGGTCGACACGGTCACCCCGCGAGCGTCGTCGCCAATCAGGTCGCGGAGCCGGCGCCGAATCTCGACCGCGGCGTGACGGTTATAGGCGAGAGCCAGAATGCCCCGGGGATTCTCGCGCCGCGCACGGACCAGGTAGGCGATCCGATGCACCAGCACCCGCGTCTTGCCGGAGCCGGGGCCGGCGAGGACGAGCACGTTCGTCTGCTCTCGCTTGTCCGCGACGATGCGCTGCTGATCGGGGTTCTTCAGGCTCTCCACGATGGCGCGCCACGATTCGGGCGTGGTCTCCGGCCCGAGCTCCCGATCCGGCAGCCATCGGCGAAGGAAGTCCTCCTCCTTGAGGCCGAAGTAGTCCATGGCGAGACGCAGCGCGTCGGCGATGGCGTCGAGGCCCCGCCGTGCGAATTCCACCATCACGTGGATCTGCCGCACCTGCCCCTGGTAGTGGAGACGGAGCGGTTCGAAGTCCGAGGCGGCGAAGCCACGCCTCGGCGTCTCGTCCGCCAGCCGGATGGTCATGGCCGGGCGGAACACCGCGAGCCCCTTGTGGAGGCGGATGACCTCCTGCTCGTGCAGCCACAGCAGGGCCCGGTCCAGGAGCCTTCCCGGCTCCCTGACCCTGCTCTTCAGCACCAGATCGGATGTCAACGCGTGAAGCAGCTTTCCGAGGGTGGTCTCGGCGAGCAGATCCGTCCCTCGGCTTCCGGAGGGCAGGCGGTCGAGCAAGTGCTCGAGCAAGCGCTTCGCCCCCTCGCGCCGGCGCGCCGCGGTCTCCGCGAGGGCCAGCCACTCGCGCTGGAGAGTGACCTGCACGGACTCCGCATCCCGCTTGCGGATCGCGAGACTTCCGACCCCGGCGCCCTCGCCGCGCCCGTCTGAGGCGATGCTGCGCAGAATGCGCCAGAGCCGCTCGGGCAGCGGGTCTGCCACGCCTTCATCGCGCAGGCGTTGCGACGCGACCCGCAGGTGCAACACCGAGGTGTCTCCCCTGCCCATGTCCGGCGCGGCCATGCGCAGGTGGTCGATCAGGGCGGTCTCGAGTCGCTCCGCCTCGTCGAGGCGCTTCCGCGAGCTCCGTTGCACCCCCGCGCCCGCATGAACGAACGCGGTGAGCGCCGTATCGTTGCTCGCGACGCCGAGCCGTTCCAGGTCATGGAGGGCGGCGCGTACGCCCTCCGGGCTCAAGCCTGACGCGCCCATCAGCTCGTCGGTGGAGATGCCCTCGTCGGGGTCCGCGTCGATCAGCGCCCTGGCGATGGACAGCAGTTGCCGGCGGTAGTCGGCCCGTATGGGTCGTCCGGCGAGCCTGGCGCGCGCCTCCTCGAGGGAACCCACCCGCAGGGACGAGGGAAACACCCGGACCTGGTTCTCTTCCCGGGTGAGCAGCACCGCGTCCTCGAGCCAGGCGATGGCGGTCCGCACCCGGGTATCGTCCGTCGCCGAGTCGCGCTCGAACGACTTCTCGTCGTCCTCCAGCAGGATCTCGCCGGCGGTGGCCACGACCTCGCCGCCGAGGCGCTTCTTCCGGTCCAGGTTGCGGAGCGCGCGCAGGACGCCCTGGATCTCCCGCCGCGTGAGCCTCGACCGGGCCGACATGCCGAACTGGCGCTCGACGTCGTCCGTCGAGTACAGCAGCACGCAACGCGCCGCCTCACGGTCGCGGCCGGCGCGCCCCGCCTCCTGCAGGTAGTTCTCGAGCGACCCCGGGATGTCGGCGTGGATCACCAGGCGCACATCGGGCTTGTCGACGCCCATGCCGAAAGCGTTGGTGGCCGCGATCACCCGAAGCTCGCCGCCGATGAAGCGCCGCTGAACGTCCTTCCTGGTCTCGGGCGGCAGCCCGGCGTGGAAGCAGGCCGCCGCGACCTCCTTCGTCTGCAGGAACTCGGACACCTCTTCCGTCGCCCGGCGCGTGGCGCAGTACACGATTGCGCCTCCGGCGGTATCCGACGGCAGATCCGTCATCAGGATCTGGTGGATATCGGACAGCTTCGCGCCGCCGGTGGTCCGGACCACGTCAAACCCGAGGTTCGTGCGTTGGGCACCGCCGTCGAAGACCGTGAGCTCCAAACCGAGCTCGTCCCGGAAGTGCCGCTTGATGTCGTCCACGACATCGGGCCTCGCGGTAGCGGTGAGGCAGAGCACGGGCGGGATCGGCTCCGCCCCCGCCATCTTGCGGACGCAGCGCCCTACATAGCGGTAGTCGGGCCGGAAGTCGTGTCCCCATCTCGACAGGCAATGGGCCTCGTCCAGCACCCACGCGCCGATCTCCCGCTGGCTCAGCACGCGGCGGAACGACCGGCTGCGGAGTTGCTCCGGCGCGACCAGCACCAGACCCGCGTCGCCGAGCCGGACCCGGTCCAGCGCCTCTCTCCGCTCGGGCATCGAGAGAAGCCCGTTGACGGCGACGCAAGAGCCGATGCCGCGCGCCTCGAGGCCCGCCACCTGGTCCGCCATGAGAGCGACGAGAGGCGAGATCACCACCGTGAGGGCGCCGGTCCTGTCGTAGCGCGACAGGGCCGGTATCTGGTAGCAGAGCGACTTGCCGGTGCCGGTGGGCAGGATCCCGAGGACATGGCGTCCGGCCATCGCCGCCTCGACGATGGATTGCTGCATCGGACGCCCGTCGTCGTCCGAAGGCTCCGGGCGGAAGTCGTCGAAGCCGAACCAGCGGGAGAGCTGCCGGCGGGCGTCGTGCCGATCTCGGCACCACTCGCAGGCGGGATCGCCGCAGGCGGTGTCCCTCAACCGGCGAAGGAGCCGGCCCGCGTCCGGGAACTGGTGGCGGACCCAGGGGGGCATGACCGAGTTGCCACCGGCTACCGAGAGCCAGGCCAGTGCGTAGGCCAGAGGCCAGCCACCGCGAGCCGGGTCCGTCGAGACTTCGTGGCTGTGGGTCCGGCAGGCGATGCCCGTCAGTGCCTGCTCGATAGCCGTGCGGGCTGCGGCTTCCGAGGGTCGCGGCGAACCGCGAACGCCCGCGAAGAACCGGTCGAACCCGGCCCCGTCGCCGCGCGCCGTCGTCAACCAATGCCAGGACAGCAGGAGATGGCCCGGTGCATCCCGCAGCGCCTCGTGCTGGTCGCGAAAGACATCGATCGCCTGCCTGGCGTCGAGCTCGGGGTCATTCCTGCGCCCGCGCTTGAGCTGTCCGTCCTGGTAGTGCTTGACCAGACGGTGATAGGGGTTGCGCGGAAAGGCGAGCGGGTTGAGCCAAAGGGTATCGACGGCCGGCAGCCGCAGCAGCCCCAGGCCGGGCCTTGCCGCCCGCAGACAGGGCAGGTCGAAGCGGATCAGGTTGTGGCCGAGCAGAAAGTCGGCGCCATCGGCGAGGTCGTCCAGCCGCGCCAGTTGCGCGGTCGAGCTGCCGCCCCGGAATACGAGGCACTGCCCGGTATCCGCCCGCACTGCAGCGAAGGCGTGAATCCGCTCGTCCTTCTTGCCAACTTCGAGATCAAGCGAGAGGCAGGAAGGGGAGAAGGCCGGGCCCGCCTCCGGGACGGGTGCCGCGTCGTCACGAGCGCCGGGGTCCGAAGGTCCGCTCGCCTCACGCCGCCCGGGAACCGAGCGCGGAGTCATCGACTCGGACAAGCCCTCTCCGTGAACGTCTTCGGCGTCTCACTACCGGCCCCGCTGCAGCAGGTTCCGGTGCACCACCGCGACACCGTGCATGTAGCCGCCGAACCGGGCGAAACGCGGATCGGCGGCGAGGAAGATCTCCTCGCGCGCCGCCTCGTCGCGGCCCCACGCCTCGTGGTAGAGCCCGCGGTAGAGGTGGGCGTAGAAGCGGGCGCTCGCCTGCACGCCGGCCTCGGCGAGGACCTCCTCGGGGGTCATCCGGCCCCGGAACATCTCGTAGATCTCGGGCATCGGCCGGCGCCGGTCGCGGCCCACCGGGAGCAGCGCCGCCAGCGCCGCCTCCGGCGACTCGCCGCGGGCGACGCACAGGAAGTGCCACGCGGCGTTCTCGACGTCGTTGGGGTTGACGATGCGGTGGTCCTCGAACTGCCGGCGGCAGTCGTCATAGCGGCCGGCATAGTAGAGCGCGATGCCCCGCTGCCAGAACTGGGGCGCCGCGTCGGGCCGCGCCCGCGCCACCTGGTCGAAGCCCGCCACCGACTCCTCGATGCGGCCGGCGAGGAAGTCGGCCTCGGCCTGGCGCATGATCTGGCCCGCTGACTGGGCCTCGACGGCGGCGGCCCCGGCCAAGAGCAGCAGGGCGGCCGCCCCGACGCTGGACATTGTCGGAATGCTCCTCGACATGATCTCACCTCATCCTGACGACAGGCGTCCGTCCGTGCCACGACGCGGACCGCCGGGCAGACAGTATACGCAGGCCGTGCCATACTACCCCCGTGGCGCTCGGGCGAGCCGGTCCCGGGCGGCATCGCCCGGGCGCTGATTCCCTCCGGTTCCCATGCCTCGATCCTCCCGACCGCGGACCCCGACGGACCCGACGTCGCCGGGGAGACGGGCCGCTCGACGCTCGGCGGTCCCGTCCACGCTCCGCCGCGCCCCCGCGATCCTGCTCCTCTCCGCGTCGACCGCCCTCGGAATCAGCCTGGCCCTCACCGCCGATCGGCCGATCCCGGAAACGGAGGTGGTCGACCGCCCCGTCGAGGTGACGGCCGACGGCTACGTGTCGTCGGACACCTGCCGGGCCTGCCACCCCTCGGAGTACGAGAGCTGGCACGGGTCGTACCACCGCACGATGACCCAGCGCGCCACCCCCGACACGGTCAGCGCCGACTTCGACGGCGTGCGGGTGGACGCGGTCCACGGGAGCGCGATGCAGCTCGAGCGCCGGGGAAACGAGCTGTGGGCGGAGTTCGACGACCCGGGCTGGGAGGGGCCGGACGACGAGCGCCCCCGCGTCCGGCGGCGCGTGGTCATGATGACGGGGTCGCATCACCAGAACATCTACTGGTACGCGACCGGGCACGACCGCGGGCTGAACGTGCTGCCGGGGGCGTATCTGCTCGACGAAGAGAAGTGGGTGCCGCGCAGCTCGCTCGTGCTGCACCCCCCGGGGCAGTCGCTGGCCATGCTCGACGGCCACTGGAACGCGGTGTGCATCGTTTGCCACACCACCCTGGGCCGGACCGCCTTCGACACCCCCTACCGCTCCCTGCCCTTCGCCGACCAGGCGATCGACACGACCGTGGCGGAGTTCGGCATCGCCTGCGAGTCGTGCCACGGCCCTGCGGAGGCCCACGTCGAGGCCAATCGCAACCCCGTGCGCCGCTACGGCCGCCACCTCGCGGGGGCCGGCGACCCGACCATCGTGCAGCCGGCCACCCTCGACCCGGTGCGGTCGTCGCAGGTCTGCGGACAGTGCCACAGCGTGTGGGAGTACTACGACCCCGAGGACGAGCGGCGGGCGAGCCGCGACGGGCTGCCCTACCGCCCCGGCGACGAGCTGCGCGACACGCGGTTCATCGTCCAGCCCGCCGCCGACCGCACCTCGGAGGACATCCGGGCACTGGTCGCCGCCGACCCCGATTTCGTCCGGGGCTCGTTCTGGCCCGACGGGACCATCCGCGTCTCGGGCCGCGAGTACAACGGGCTGCTCGACTCGCCCTGCTTCCGCGACGCCGAGGAGCCGGAGCGCACCCTGAGCTGCTTCTCGTGCCACACCATGCACAAGACCGCGGACGACCCGCGGACCGTGGCGGCGTGGGCCGACACCCACCAGGTGTCGGCGGGCATGGACGGCGACGAGGCGTGCCTGCAGTGCCACGAGCCGTTGCGCGCGGACCCCGCCGCCCACACCCGCCACGCCCCGGAGTCGGCGGGCAGCCGGTGCTACAACTGCCACATGCCGTACACGAGCTACGGGCTGCTCAAGGCAATACGCAGCCACACCGTGGAGAGCCCGTCGGCGGCGGAGACGGTGCAGTTGGGGCGGCCCAACGCCTGCAACCTGTGCCACCTCGACAGGACCGTGGCGTGGACGGCGGAGGCGCTCGAGGCGTGGTACGACATGCCCGTCCCCCCCATGCGGAACGGCGACCGCACGGTGGCGGCGGGGCTGCGCTGGATGCTGGCCGGCGACGCGGGCCTGCGGGCCCTGACCGCGTGGAGCATGGGTTGGCAACCGGCCCAGGAGGCCTCGGGGACGAGCTGGATGGTGCCCCACCTCGGCGAGGCCCTCGGCGACCCCTACGACGCGGTGCGATTCATCGCCGCCCGCTCGCTGCGCAGCCTGCCCGGCTACGCCAACCTCGAGTACGACTTCGTCGGCCCCCGGCAGGCCCGCGTGGACGCCGCGGTCCGGGTGCTGCGGGAATGGCGGGCCTCGCCGGCCGCCCGCGTGCGGCGCGAGCCGGAGCTGCTGGTGGACCCGCGCGGCGAGCTGCGGGTCGACGCCATGCGGCGACTCTTCGACGCCCGCGACCGGCGGCCCGTCTTCCTCCGAGAATAGTGGCTCAGCGACCCGGCCGCAACGTCGACTACCCGGTCCGCCACCTCCGCTTCGGCTGGTGGTCGCTGCTGGTCTTTCTCTCCGTCGGCTTCGTCCTCGAGCTGCTGCACGGGTTCAAGGCGGGCTTCTACCTCGACGTCACCAACGAGACGCGGCGCCTCATGTGGACCCTGGCCCACGCCCACGGCGCCCTTCTTGGCCTCGTCCACGTCGCCTGGGCGCTGTGCCTGCGCACGTTCCCGGACCTGGGGGACGGCAGCCCGCGGATGGTGTCGCGGTGCCTCGTGGGGGCGAGCGTGCTGCTGCCGGGCGGGTTCTTCGCCGGGGGGATCCAGCTCTACGGGGGGGACCCGGGACTGGGAATCGCGGCGGTGCCGGCGGGGGCGGCCTGTCTCGCCACGGCCGTGTTCCTGATCGCGCGCGCGACGCGGCCGCGCGTGAAGCGGAGGACGTGAGCCGCTCCGCCGGCGCCCTCATCCCGCTTCACTCTCGGCCTCGACTTTCCGCTGCAGTTCACCAAGCCGCGGCTGTGTTCCCTGCCGTTACCCAAGCCGGTTGCTGGTCCGCTCTGAGGGGCCTCGGTCATCTTCACCTCGAGAATCTCCTGCGGGGCCTTCAGCACCATTCATCACCTCACGGTTGCCGTCGACGAGGGCCTCGATTCTGCTCGACTTCTTGCTGCACCTGGGCATGGCTCTGACTCCTTGCGCAGTGGTTGACGGTCAACAACCTCTTGTCATGACGCTCACTTCGCTTCGGCGGTTTGCATCCAGGTCGGAGCACTTCCATCGAAACCCCACGTCGAGCCGTTTGGCACACGAATCGCGACACTACCACCCACGTAACGGCCACAGTTGCCACATTGGTGTCCCATTCTCGACCTACCCTACCTACCTGTTTTCCTTTGTTACGTCGTCGTTGATGTGGAGGTATAACCGAACCATCCAATTCTGGAGGCGCGAGGACGTGCGCGGGTGCGCTAGGATTCACGCGAAATCAGGAACGGCCCCGCTAAACGCAGGCTACCTTACCCTGCGCAGAGTGTCGTCGGCGGGTAGTGCTCGAGGACCTCGTGAGGCCGCTCGTCGCGAGCGGCCGGCGTCGTTCGCTCGCGGTGCGGACAGGTTTCGTGCCGCGCGATGGCCGCGCGACGCTGTCGGCGGTCGCCGGCTCCACTCATGCGCGTTCGAGGAGACGTGAACCCCCATGATTACTCAACCGCCTCCCGATTCTCTGTACGTATCTCACGGAGACACACCGAACCGAAACACCGAACCCATCCGCTCACGCCGCACACCCGGCCTCACCTCCATTTGCGCCACGCTGGCCTTCCTGTTGACGCTATCGGCCGGGACCCCCGTGTTCGCGCAGGACCCCGCTCCCGCCATAGCCGACATCAGATTGCTTCATCGGCCCGTGAGCGGGGACACGTTCGACTTGGGGGAACGGATCACCGCACTGGTGACCTTCGACAAGCAGGTGGCGGTGACCGGCAATCCGCGGCTCGTGCTATGGATGGGCGACCAGCCTCGCTCCGCCGATCTCCAGGCCACGAGGGACAGGGGAGGGCGAACGGATCTTCTCTTCTCCCACTACGTGGAGGCGTCGGATCGCGACGACGACGGAATCGGCATTCCCGCGAACGCGCTGCGGCTCAACCGCGGCTCCATTCGCGATTCGGCAGGGAACGATGCCGACCTGACTCATGAGGCGGTGCCGGATGACCCCGAACGGAAAGTAGACGGACAGCTTGACTCTACCCCCACGATAAGGAGCGTGTTCGTGTCTCCGCCGCCGGACGGCACGTTCCGGCGCGGTCACCACATTGTCGTCACCGTGAGGTTCTCCGCACGGGTCGATGTCACGGGCACCCCGCAGCTAACGCTGCAGGTGGGCGCGGAAGCCCGGCAGGCGGACCTCCACGCCTGGCGAGGCTCCACCTTGACCTTCGAGTACATCGTGCAGTCCCACGATGTGGACGAGGACGGGATCGGCGTGCCCGCCGACGCCCTGACCCTGAACGGGGGCTCCATCACGGATGCCGGCGGCAGCAACGACGCCGACCTGACCCATGAGGCCCTGCCTGATGATCCCGCGCGGAAGGTCGACGGGGCGGGCGACGTCGTCCCGACGGTGAGACGGGTGGTGTTCTTGAGGTCGCCGGGGAGTCAGAGCACCTATGCGGCCGGCGAGACGATTTTCGTCCAGGTTTCGTTCACTCACGGCGTGCACGTGACGGGCGCGCCGCAACTCGCGCTACAGGTGGGGGCGCAAACGAGGCGGGCGGACTATCTGCCGAGACTGCGAGCCGCCGAGATGCTGCCGCCAATAAGCGGCTTTCACACGCCGGAAGAGGACGTTCGCACCGCCTACTTCAGGTACATCGTGCAGCCGTCGGACGTCGACGACGACGGGGTCAGCGTTCCTGCGAACGCCTTGACCCTCAACGGCGGCTCGATACGGGCTATAGACGGCAATCGCGATGCCCGCCTGGGCCACGACGGCGTGGCCGACGATCCGACGCGCAAGGTCGACGGCAGCCGGGTCGACGACCAGGCGCCCGGGATTATTGGGTTCTACATGGAGCCGCCGACACGCGGCACATTCGGCCGCGGTGACGTGATGACCCCCCGGTTGTCGTTGAACGAGGTCGTGACGGTGACCGGCGCGCCTCGGTTGGCGCTCCGCATCGGCGCGCAGACGCGCTTCGCGACGTTCCGGGAAACGTGGGGCTCCGCGACCTTGTTGTTCGAGTACGTCGTGGAGGAATCGGATCGCGACAGCAACGGCATCAGCGTCGCGGGCGATGCGGTGGATCTGAACGGCGGGACGATACGGGACAATGCGGGCAACGACGTCAGTCTGGATCTCGGCCATTTGGCGTTCAACGACAACCCGGACTACAGGGTCGACGGCCGGCTGACGCCGGTGCCGGCCCTTCCCCTGGGCGGAATTCTCGCGCTCGTACTGGCGTTGATCGGCGGTGGGTGGCGGCGCCTGGCCCGGGAACGGGACCATCGCGCACGTGCTTCTTGATCGGAGCCGGCCGGGGCCGCGATGGGCTTGTTCCAGACCGCCCCCACGCCCCGGCTACGCGGCGAGCGGCGGAGCGGCACATGGGCCGCCCCGCCCTCCGCGACTCGCACCGCAGCCGCGCCTGACGGCGCCGTTGCCGGGCCGACCCGATCCCTCAGCGTTCCGCGCCTTCTCCCGCGGTGCGTACCACTACTCGGACCCGGTCACCGTGACCTCGATCTCCGCGTGCGAGATCAGCATGGCGTCGCTGACGAAGGCGCGCAGCGTGTAGTCGCCCGGCTCATCCAGGGTGACGGTGGTCTCGAACGTGGCCGACGTCCAGCCGTCGCCGTCCATCCCCTCTTCCCATTCCTGGTACCCGTAGGGCTCGAACTCGGCGTCGGCGGGTCCGCGGTACACGGCCCACAGCACCGAGATGTGGTTCCGGGTCGGGGTCGGGCGGGTATAGCTGGGGATGTTGTCGGGAATCTGCGGCGCGCCGGGCGGCGGCACCAGCGTCGGGTCGCGGCGGCGCCGCGGCAGGCCCTCGCGCTCGGGGACCGGCCTCGGCAGGTCGTCGTCGGTCACCCGGGCGGTGAGGGTCACCGGGGTCCCGACCGCGACCGTGTCGTGGCTCGCGTCGACGCTGACGACCGGGTAGATGTTCGTGTACAGCTCGTCCACGCCGCGTCCGAACTGCGTCCGGGCGTTCGACGTGATGGTGTTCACGTCGATCTCCCACTCGGGCTGCAGCCAGCCGTAGGCCCGCTGGGTGCTCCCCTGCCGGGTCACCTCCCAGATGAGCTCGGCGTCGAGGGGGAAGTCCGCCGGCACGTGCACGTCGAACTGGTAGCGGTTGGTGCGGGGATAGAAGTAGGTGGGCTGGCCGCGGTCGGGGTCGCCCGGCGAGAAGAAGTTGTCCTCGCCCACCGGGACGTTGGGGCGCTCGCGGTAGTTGCGGTTCAGGTAGCCGTAGTGGAACTGGTAGCTGCCGTCCTCGTTCCGGGTCCACCCCTCGAAGATCGGCTGGATGTCCTGTCCCGAGTTGAAGCGCTGCTGGGGCTGGGCCACGATCGGCACGTCCCGGCGGTTGACCTGAGCCGACACGCTCGCCGCGGCCGCCAGCACCAGCACCGCCCCCAAGCCGCCGGCCAGCCACCGTCGCACCGCGCGTCGACCGAGAAACTGCATGATCACTTTCCGCTTCCCCTTCTGTTGCTGCAAAAAACCCCCTGCGGGAGCCGCGGCGGCCCCCGCAGAGGGCGTGGTTCTACGTGAGCGCGAGACCGGCCGCCGTCAGTCGTTGTCGGCGTTCGCCCGGGCCTCGAGCTCGGCCGCGTACTCCTCGTCGGTGAGGTCGTGCCAACTGATCCAGGCGAAGGCCATCTCGTCGACGGTGCGGCTGCCCCCGCCGGTCCAGTTCTTCGGGTCGTGGTTGCCGCGGTTCGCCTGAGTGTTGTCGTGATAGCTGATCACGTGCAGGGTCGTCCCCGCCGGGTACACCGGCTGCGCGGCGTCCTCGTAGTTGTAGACGATGTGCCAGTTGAAGTCGAAGTTGGCGCAGTTGACCATCTCCGTCGACCCGTTGGGATAGATCAGCTCCAGGCACTGCCGGGTCCCCAGGAAGTGCATGTGGGGCTGGAAGCCGGTGAGCTTCCCGGGCAGGTACATCTTCTGGTAGCCGTCGTGACGGGTCACCTGGCCGGCCGGGATGTCGAGCTCGCCGGCCTGCCCGAGCTGGCGCGAGTAGAGGACGTGCCCCGGCTCGTAGCCCTCGGGATACAGCACGAACCCGAGGTCCGTCCGGTCCGTCACTTCCTCGCCCACCGAGTGGTAGTGGAAGCTGAAGCGCACCCGCGCGTCACCGGGGAAGAGCCGGCCCGTGCCGTCCGGGTACACGTCGGCGTTCTTGCCCACGGCGTACTCGTTCAGGAATGCGTCCTCCGAACTGTCGTTGAGCAGGGCGTCGGGATCGGTCACCGCGTAGGTCAGCGCGTGGTGCACCACCCGCAGGTCGCCGGCCCGGGTCTGGATGGCCTTGATGTAGCGGTCGTCGGGGATGCCCGAGGGCACGATGTAGTCGCCCCACCAGTCGCCCGCCTCGGCCGGCACGGTGTGCGGCGGCGAGGTCACGATGACGTCGGGCTCGATGGTCCAGGCCCCGAACTCCTGGAACTCGACCGCGGCCGGCGCGTCCTCGGGGTTGCCCCGCGGCGCCCCGTTCTGCACCCAGTTGCCGACGGTCAGGATCTCGTCGTCGCTCAGCGACTTGTCGTCCTTGAAGCTCTGCACGCCGACCTTGGGGTCGATGTGCCACGGGGGCATCTCGCGCGCCTCGACCTTGGCACGGATCGACCGGGCCCACGGCCGGGTCTCCTGGTAGGTCATCAGCGACATCGGGGCCATGTTGTTCGGCCGGTGGCAGACCTGGCAGGAGCGCTGCAGGATCGGCTCGATGTCCTTGTGGAACGTCGGGTTCTCCGGCGCCTCGGCCGCGGCCAGGGCCGGAACCATCACCGCTGCTGCCGCCAGACAGCCGAGCACGAATCTGGCGCTTCTCATTCCCCTCACCTCCATGACTCCGGAATCGCGGAACGGGCGGCCGGCGCCCGGCTTCGCTCGAACGTTCCCCGCTGTAGCGGCCTAGTTTAGCCGTGTCGGCGCAGGTTGTCCAGCCTGTAATCCCGGACGCCGCCGCCCGGCAGTGCATCTCGACTGACCCCACCCGCACGGCAGATCGGGGGCCAGAAGGACCTGCGCGGCATGGACGGCACCGAGCCGGAACCGCCTCGCGCCTCGGACCGCCTTGTCCGTGGTCCCCCATGCCCGATCCGTCGTCACGCCTGCCGCGCGGGCGCCCTGCCGCCCGCCGGCACCCCCGCCGGTCTCGGTACGACGCGGGTCCCTTCGCGGGCTGCTACGATCGAGGACATGAGTTCAGACGCGGCGCCGGAGAAGCGGACCGTGGAGGTGCTCGGCAAGCGCATGGCCTACGTCGAGACGGGACGGGGCGACCCCGTCGTCTTCCTGCACGGCAACCCGACGTCGTCGTTCCTCTGGCGCAACGTCATGCCCCACGCCGCCCCGTTCGGGCGCTGCATCGCCCTCGACCTGATCGGCATGGGCGATTCCGACAAGCTGGACGACCCCGGTCCGGGACGGTACCGCTTCGTCGAGCACCGCGAGTTCCTCGACGGCGCCCTCGCGGCCCTCGGTGTCTCGTCCGACATCGTCTGGGTGGTGCACGACTGGGGGTCCGCCCTCGGGTTCGACTGGGCGAACCGCCACCGGGGCGCGACCCGGGGCATCGCGTACATGGAGGCGCTGGTCCGCCCGGTGACGTCGGCGGAGTGGCCCGAGGCGGCGCGGCGCGTCTTCCAGGGGTTCCGCTCGACCGCCGGCGAGGGGATGGTGCTCGAGAACAACGTCTTCGTCGAGCGGGTGCTGCCCGGCTCGATCCTGCGGCGGCTCAGCGAGGCGGAGATGGCCGTCTACCGGGCCCCCTACGCCGAGCCCGGCGAGTCGCGGCGGCCCACTCTGACGTGGCCCCGCGAGATCCCGATCGACGGCGAGCCCGAGGACGTCACCCGCATCGTCCGGGACTACGCGGACTGGATGGCCGCGAACGACCTCCCCAAGCTGTTCGTCAACGCCGACCCGGGAGCGATCCTGACGGGGGCCCAGCGCGAGTTCTGCCGCGGCTGGCGGAACCAGGAGGAGGTGACGGTGCGCGGCCGGCACTTCATCCAGGAGGACTCGCCCGACGAGATCGGACAGGCCGTGGCCGCCTTCGTGCGACGGCTCGCCGGATGATGGTGCCACCGCCCCTGGAGGCCGCCGACTCCCGCGGCCAAGAGGGAACTTCCCCGCAGGTCTTTCCGGGGGCGAACGAGACGAGCGCGAGCGTATCCGCGCTCTACGCATGACACCGGCCCAGGCCGGTCAACGACCCGTCAGGGGGCGAAAGGGATCATCGATGGCGAACGGCGGCGCGACCGACGAACGGCCGAACGTCCCGGAGGACGGGCTGCCGCCCGACCTGTACCAGGTGACCCAGGTGGACGACGCCGGGCGGCTCTTCATCTCGCCGGTCATCCACGACTGGGACGCGGTCTCGTCCCGCGGCATCGACACCGTCATCGACCTCGAGGGCGGCCTCGACATCGGCGTGCCGACCGTGCCCAACCAGATCCTCTACGTATACTTCCCGATCCTCGACGAAGATCTGCCCAATCTCGAGAAGCTCGACGCCGTCGCCGCCCTCGGCGCGACCCTCGTCGCCCAGGGACACCGCGTGCTGTCGCACTGCGGGATGGGTTTCAACCGCTCGGCGCTCGTGGCCGGCCTGATCCTCCACCGGCTGGGCATGCCGGGGCCGCAGGTGGTCCGGCAGCTCCGCGCCCGCCGAGCCGGGGCGCTCTTCAACGACCACTTCGCCAGACACCTCGAGGCGCTCCCCTGACCCGCCCCGAGAAAGGGCCCGGTCGGCACCACGCGGCATCACTCGATGACGCGTGAACTGGAGATCGTTGCCCGGAAGAGCGGCGGCCACCCGGCGGGCTTGAGTCAGCGTCGAGAACCTTCCGAGCCCTGGAGCAGGGGCGCCTATCGCGCGTCCGGCTCCCGCGAGATGTCCGGCGGGCTGGGCTCGGCGCCCAGCTCGCGGAGGAGCGCCGCGGTGGTGTCCGACTTGATGAAGTTGCCGCCGGTGTGGACGCCCTCGGCGATGACCAGCGGGGTCCAGCCCCGGTGGTTCCTGGCGTTGACGTCGGCCCCGCGGTCCACCAGGAACTGCACGATCGAGTCGGCGCGCTCGCGCCAGGCGGCGCCGTGCAGCGCGGTGTCACCGGCCTCGTTGGCGGCGTTGACGTCGGCGCCGAGCTCCACCAGCAGGTGGACCGCCTCGAGGGCCTCGTGCTCGGGCGACCGGGTGATGCCCGGCTCGTGCCCCACGCCCGCCGCCATCATGAGCGGGGTGGTGCCGTTGCGGGTGGGTATGAAGGGGTCGGCGCCGTGCTCGAGGAGCAGGCGCATCACCGCCGTGTCGTTCGCGCGCGCCGCGATCAGGAACGGCGTCCCCTCGGTGAGGTTGCCCAGGTGGCCCTTCACCTTGATGCCGAAGCCGGGGGTGCCGTTCGTGCGGGCGTCGGGGTCGGCCCCGTGGTCGAGCAGGGCCCGGACCGTGCGGAGCCGGTCGGGGGCGTGCATGCCGCCGAAGATGCTCCACTGGTTGCCCTCGGCCACCCCGTTGGAGAGATCGTTCAACTCGGTGTCCCACTCGCCGGCCGCCCAGTGCAGGGGGGTGTACCCCGGGCCGACGTTGGGGTCGGCGCCGCGGCTGAGAAGGAGGTCCACGTAGTCGACGTGGCCGCGGATGGTGGCGACGACGAGGGCGGTGGTCCAGTTGCCGGACACCGCGTTCACGTCCGCCCCGGCGTCGAGCAGGGCCCGGGTCACGGCCGCGTGGGCATCCCGCGCCGCGAGGAGAAGCGCGGTGTAGCCGGTGGTGGTCCGCGCGTCGACGTCGGCGCCGTGCTCGATCAAGGCCTCGACGACGTCGACGTGCCCCTCCCAGGCCGCCCACATCAGCGCGGTCTGACGGTGGTAGTGCTCGCTGGCGTTCACGTCCGCGCCGGCCGCGACGAGACGGTCGACGGTGTCGCGGATGCCGCTGCGCGCGCAGGTCATCAGCGCCGTCTCGCCGTTCGCCTGCGCGGCGGCGGCGTCGGCGCCGGCCTCGAGCAGCCGCCCCACCATCTTCGAGCTGGCGTTGGTGCAGGCGAGGGTGAGGGGGGTGACGCCGTACTGGTCGGCGCCGTCGACATCGGCGCCGGCCGCGATGAGGAGATCGGCGATCTCCGCGTCGTCCCACTGGGCCGCCCAGTGCAGGGCGGTGACGCCGTCCGGCCGGCTCGCGTTCACCGACGCGCCGTCCGCCAGCAACGTGCGCACGGCCGCCGTGTGCTGCTGCCGGGCCGCCTCGACGAGCGAGAGATCATCGGCGGGGGCGGCGCCGGCGAGCGGGGCCGCGACGAGCAGTCCGAGCCCGACGCCGATAACCGATCTGCTGTTGATGCGCATCGTCACGTCCTCTTGCGGTTCTGCCCGCCGCGCGCGGCGGGCCTTGCTCTCGTACGGTGACCGGTCGCTCCCTTGCGCCCGCGCTCTATACGCCGGACACGATCGGCAGGTCGCCGGTCGCGTCGCCGAGCCGCTCGGCCGGAATCCCCATCTTGCCGAGGACCGTCAGGTGCATGTTGGCCAGCGGCGTCCCCTCCGCCAACCGCACGTGCCGGCCGCCCTTGATGGTGCCGCCCCCGCCGCCGGCGAGGACGACGGGCAGGTCGAGCGGATCGTGCGCGTTGCTGTTCCCCATGCCCGCGCCGTAGATCACCGCGGAGTGATCGAGCAGCGAGCCGTCGCCGTCCTGGGTCGCGGCCATCTTCTCGAGGAAGCGCGCGAACATCTGCATGTGGAACGTGTTGATCTTCGACAGCTTCGCGAGCTGCTCGGGCCGCTGCCGGTGGTGCGACGTCGGATGGTGCGGGTCGGCGACCCCGATCTCGGGGAACGTGCGCACGCTCTTCTCGCGGCCGACGAGGAACGTCGAGACCCTCGTCAGGTCGGCCTGGAACGCCACCAGCATCAGGTCGAACATGAGGTTCGCGTACTCTTCGAGGCGGGCGGGGACCCCGGCCGGCTGCACGACGTCCGGCAGCTCGCGGTCGCTCTGGCTCTCGGCGATCTGGATGCGGCGCTCGATGTCGCGCACCGAGTCGAGATAGCCGGCGAGCTTCGAGCGGTCGCCGCGCCCGAGCTGCCGCTGCAGGTCGGTGATCTCGGCGCTGACCGAGTCGAGGATGCTGCGGTCGCGGCGCAGGGCCCGCAGCCGCGCCTCGGTCTCGGTGGTGCCGACGGCCCCGAACAGGTGCTCGAACACCGCGCGGGGGTTGGTCTCCATCGGCAGCGGGGTGTTCTTGTCGCTCCACGCGAGGGTCGCGCTGTAGGCGCAGCCGTAGCCGTCCTCGCACTGCCCGGCGAGGTCGTTGGCCTCGAGCGACAGCTCGAGCGAGGCGAGCTGGGTGTCCTCGCGCAGGTCGCGGGCCGCGAGCTGGTCCATCGACACGCCGACCTCGAGGGTCGCGTTCGTGGTGCCGGACGCCTTCATGGCGTGCGCCCCGGTCAGGAACGCGGCCTGGCAGCGCGAGTGGTCGCCGTCACCCTCGTCCAGCCACTGCTTGGCCTCCTCGTTGGCCATGCCGCTGAGGACCAGGACCTGGTCCTGCACAGGAGCCAGGGGGGTCAGGATGGGCGTGAGCTCCAGCTTGCCCTCCGCGGCCGGCACCCAGTAGGGCATGCTCATGCCGTTGGGGACGTAGACCGCCCCGAGGCGCTTGACCGGCCGCGCCGCGGTGAACCGAGTCGCCTGCAGGGCCGGCACCATCCCGTCGAGCAGCGGCAGCGCCACGCTCGCCCCGAGTCCCCGCAACACCGTCCGGCGGGACAGACATCTCTTGGTGATGAACATCAGACACTCCTCATCGCATGCTTGCGGCCAGCCGTCCTTCTACTTCCGCTCCCGCACGATTCCGTCAAAGAGCCGCCAACTGTCTGAACACGACCAATCCCTTGCTCCTCCGAGTCAGACCACCCCGAACCGGCGAAGAAACACGGGCAAGCTGCGCAGGGTCACGCCCTGAACCCCGCCGCTCGGGGGTGCCTGCGTCACGGCGCAACCGCCGCCGTCGCGGCCGCTTCCTGCGCCATCCTCATCCGGAACGGCTGGCTCTCCACGATTCCGAGAATCAGCGACGACCACCGGTGGTCGTCGGACGCCGACTCGCTCAGAATCCGCCGCACCGCGGGCATGTCGGGGGCGCCGACGGCGCGGCCGAGCGCATAGGTCAGGAGCTTCTCCGTGACCGTGCGCACGAACTCGCCGCGGCGCTCGAGCAGGGCCTCGCGGAAGTCGGCGGGGCCGGTGAACGCCGTGCCGTCGGGCAGCACCCCGGAGGCGTCGATCGGCGCCCCGCCGTCGTCGTCGCGCCACTGCCCGATGCCGTCGAAGTTCTCGAGCGCGAAGCCCAGCGGGTCCATCCGCTGGTGGCACGAGGCGCAGGCCGGGCTCTGCCGGTGCTGCTCCATCTGCTCGCGGATGGACGCCCCCTCGCCGGCCGCCCCGGTCTCCTCGAGGGCCGGCACGTTGGGCGGCGGGGGCGGCGGGGGCGCGCCGAGGATGTTGTCGAGGAGGTACTTGCCCCGCACCACCGGCGAGGTCCGCGTCGCGTACGACGTCACGGTCAGGATGCTCGCGTGTCCGAGCAGGCCGGCCCGACGCGGGTCGGGCATCCCCACGCGCCGGAAGTGCGCGCCGTAGACGTTGGGGACGCCGTAGAACCGCGCGAGCCGCTCGTTCAGGTACGTGTGGTCGGCCGTCAGCAGCTCGACGAGGGGCCGGTCGTCGCGCATCTGGTGCTCGAGGAACAGCTCGGTCTCGCGCCCGAACGCCTCGCGCAGGTTGTCGTCGAACTCGGGGTACGCGCTCGCGTCGGGGTCGATGGCCCGCAGGTTCCGGATGAACAGCCACTGCCCGCCGAAGTTCCGGGCCAGCGCCGCCGCCCGCGGGTCGGCCAGCATGCGGCGCACCTGCGCGGCGAGCACGCCGGGCTCGCGGAGGGCACCGCTCTCCGCCGCGTCGAGCAGCTCGTCGTCGGGGATGCTGCTCCAGAGGAAGAACGACAGCCGCGAGGCCAGCTCAAGGTCGCTGATGCGGTAGACCCCGCCCGCCTCGATGCCGACCGGGTCGCGCTCGACGCGGAACAGGAACTGCGGCGACACCAGCAGCCGGGCCAGCGCCTCCTGGACCCCGCGCTCGAAGCCTCCCTCGCTCCGGCCGGCGTCGTAGAACGCCATCAGCGTGTCGACGTCCGCGCCGGTGACGGGCCGGCGGTAGGCGCGACGGGCGAGCCCGCCCAGGATCTCGCGAGCGCAGGCCGTTTCGGCCTCGGCGCTCGTCCCGTCGGGCCGGCAGACGAAGATGCGCCGCCGGCTCGAGGTGTCTCCGGGGCCGGTGGGATTGAACGGACCCTCCAGGCGCACGTAGTCGACGTCCATTCGCGGCGCTTCGTAGGTCGAGCTGGTGTGCCGCGGCGGCAGCAGGGTCGGCGGCGGCCCCTCGGTCAGCACGCTCTTGCGGACGAACGCGACCCCGAGGGTGTGCATGCCGGCCGGCGCCACGAAGCGCGCCTCGAGCGCCTCGTCGGCCGTGAGCTGGTAGCGCGACGTGCGGTAGATGCCCGACCCCGTGCACGCGGGGTCGTCGTCGCCCGGGGTCGTGCACCGGCCGCCGATCTCCAGCCGCGCGATCCGCACCCCGTCGAGCAGGACGTCGATCTCCTCGCGGGTGGCGATGGCGCGTATCTGCGAGTTGGTGAAGTTGCGCCCGAGGCGGACCTTGACGACGTACTCGCCGTCGAGCGGGAAGTAGTGGCGCACCGCGATGCCGCCGCGGGTGCCGTAGGGCAGGTCCTCGCCCATCCGCTCGTCCTGCCGCATGCCCCTCGACACGCGGAACGTCTCGACCGCGGGCCCCGCCGACGGGTCGCCGACCGCGAGCTGGCTGATGCGGCGGGCCGCGAACAGGTAGCGGCCGAGCAGAGTCGGCGACATCGAGAGGACCTCGGCGATGTTGTCGAAGCCCTGGTCCGACTCGTCCGGCGGCAGCAGGGCCACCGGGTCGATCTCGAGGTCGAGGAGGTCCTGCACCGCGTTGCCGTACTCGAACCGGTTCAATCGGTGATCGGCCGGGCGGCCCGGGTTCGGATTGGCGGCGGCGGCCGCGTCGAGCTCGGCCTCGAGGCCCGAGACGAAGGCGTCGAGGGTCTGCGGGTCGGGGCGGCGCCGGCCCGGCGGCGGCATCGCGCCGCTCCGCAGCTTGCGCACCACCTTCTCCCAGGTGTCGGCCCCGGCCGCGACCGCGTGGACGTCGGCGCGGTCGAGCATCAGGCCGGCGGTCCGGGTGCGGGCGTTGTGGCAGACGACGCAGTACTCGTCGAGGAGGGCGCGGGGGTCGGGGGACGGAGCCTCGGCGGCCGGGGCCACGGCGCTCCCGGCGCGTGACGCTTCCGCCTGCTCCTGCGGGGACCCTTCGGCCGGGGAGGCCGTCCCGAAGCCGGCGGCGGCGAGCCACAGCAGAATGCACGCGCCGGAACCGAATCGCGCCGGTCGGACCATCTCGCCCTCCTGCGGGCCGCGCGCGGCGAACCGCACCCGCGGCGGACTCGCCGGACTGCACACGACCTCGCGGCGAGTGTAGGCGGAGCGCGGCGCGGCGTCAAGGGTCACACGCGCGCCGCGCCCCTCATCCGGCGGTCGCGGCGACCGACGCCCCCGTTTCCGGCCGACGGGAGAAGTTGCGAACCGGGCCGTCCTGGGCGATCATGGGCGCGTTTCCACGACTCGACACCCGGCACGGAGGATCAGATGGGCCATCGTCGTCTCGGACTGCCAGCCCTCGTCATGGTCGTCGCGGCGCTCGTCCTGCAACCGGCGCCGGCCGCCGCCCAGGGTCGGAATGCGGGCGACGCCGAACCGGAATGGACCCTGCCCCGCCTGCCCGACGGGCAGCCCGACCTGCAGGGCTTCTGGACCACCCAGACGTTCACGCCGCTCGAACGGCCCCGGCACCTGGGCGACAAGGCGTTCTACTCCGAGGAGGAATGGGCCTCGCTGCAGGCCCAGCTCACGGCGGAAGGCGTCGATCCGCTGGCCGGGAACGTCATCAACATCGAGGACCCCGAGGAGCGGGAGCAGCGGCTGTACCAGGACAACCGCGACCCCAGCTACATCCACTACGACAATGAGCTCTGGCTGCGGACGCCGGTCCCCAAGGGGCTGTCGACCCTGCGGACCTCGCTGATCACGGACCCCTCGAACGGCCGCATCCCCCCCACCACCCCCGAGGCCGAGGCGCGGGCGGCGGCACGGGCCGAGGCGCGGCGAGGGGTCGACCCGTTCACCGGGCACGAGACCCGGCCGCTCTCCGAGCGCTGCATCGTCTGGCCCCACAACGGCCCCCCGATGCTGCCCCCGGCCTACAACGACATCCACCAGATTCTGCAGACGCCCGACTACGTCGTCCTCTTCACCGAGCTGAACAACAGCCTGCCCCGCATCATTCCGCTCGACGGGCGCCCGGCCCTGCCCGAGACGATCCAGCTCATCCCCGGCGACTCGCGGGGCCGGTGGGAAGGCGACACGCTGGTGGTCGAGAGCGCCAACTTCACCGACAAGACCCGCTTCCGGGGATCGTCGGCGGCCCTGCGCGTGACCGAGCGCTTCACCCGCACCGGCGCCGACAGCATCCGCTACGAGTTCACCGTCGACGACCCGACGACCTGGGCGCGGCCGTGGAGCGCGGAGATCCCGATGGTCACCACCGAGGGGCCCATGTACGAGTACGCCTGCCACGAGGGCAACCACGACATCCGGCACATCCTCGAGATCTACCGCAACCTGGAGCGGCAGGCGGCCGCGGCCGAGAAGGAGGCCGAGGCCGGAAGGTAGGAAGCGGCCGCGAGCCGATTCATCCAGCGCCGCGGGCGGTCCGCGGAGGAATGGAAACAGCGTGACGACGCGCAGCACGGCGCGCAGAGCAATCGCGGCGACGGTGGCGCTGGCCGTGCTGGCGGTCGCCGTCGCCGCGTCGGCGCAGTTCGGGTTCTTCCGCGGCTACCGCCTCTGGGGACGGTCGGACCTGCCCTACGACGGCCGCCTTCACTTCGTGCGCCTGCGCTGGACGGGGGGCACCTACGGGACCCGGCCCCAGGGGATGGGCGTCAACTTCTGGCTGCACGAGTTCCCCGACGCCGAGGCCAACATGATGTCGGTGGTCGGCGAGTACACCGCGGCCGACGCCCGCACCGACGGCAGCCTCGCCCTCGCCCTCGACGACCCCGAGCTGTTCAAGCACCCCATCGCCATGATGTGGGAACCGGGGTTCTGGATCATGACCGACGCGCAGGCCGCCTCGCTGCGCGCCTACATGCTGAAGGGCGGCTTCGTCATCTTCAACGACTTCGAGACCCGGCAGTGGGAGAACTTCGAGGCCCAGCTACGGCGCGTGCTTCCCGACGCCCAGCTCATGACCCTGGACGCCGGCCACCCCATCTTCAACCTCTTCTTCCGCGTCGGCAGGATAGACACCCCCAACCCCTACAACCACCACCTCAGGGGGATGACGCCCGAGTACTTCGGCGTCTTCGAGGACAACGACCCCAACGGCCGGATGATGGCCATCGTCGCCTACAACACCAACCTCGGCGAGTACTGGTGGCTCGCGGGCCGCGGCCTCCTCCCCATCGAGGCCGAGAACGCCGGCTTCCAGATCGGCGTCAACTTCATGCTCTACGGGCTGACCCACTGACGCTCCCGTCGAGCCCGACCCTGGCCTTGGGCGCTCCGGTGATGTGCTAGCATCCGATGCATGCGCACCACGATTACCATTGACGACGATGTCCTTCTGGCCGCCAAGGGTCTGGCGCGCCGGGACGGAACCAGCATCGGAGCCGTGATCTCCGAGCTCGCCCGCAAGGGACTGAACGCGGGTTCGTCGATCGGCGCCACCCCGGAGAACGACGGCTTCTACGGATTCCGGCCGTTGCCCAAGCGCGGCAAGGCCGTCACCAACGAGCTGATCGACCGGCTGCGCGAAGACGGACCCTACTGATTCCGCGAGGCCGACTTGCGAGCATTGCTCGACATCAACGTCCTGCTGGCCCTCCTCGATCGCGATCACGTGCTGCACGAGCAGGGTCGGCGATGGTTCGAGCAGGCGGTGCGCCACGGCTGGGCGTCCTGCGCCGTCACCCAGAACGGTTTCGTCCGTATCCTGAGCCAGCCGGGCTATCCGAGCCCCGTCCCGACCGAGACGGCGATCGGGCTTCTCGCCGCCGCGACATCCGCCGGACACCACGAGTACTGGCGCGGCGACGTTTCGATTCTCGACGAGACACTGTTCGATCACTCGCGAATCCACGGTCCGAGGCAGCTCACCGATGTCTACCTGCTCGGGTTGGCGGCGCGGCACGGCGGGCGTCTCGTCACCTTCGACCGGACGATCGCGCTGGACTCGGTGCGGACGGCGCGCCCGGACAACCTCGTGGTCCTGTGAGCTGACCCGAGCGGGCGTCGGTCGAGCCCATGCCGGCACGACCGCCGTGAGGCTCATGCGCCTGCGCCGTGCTCTGTCTCAGGCACAAAAAAGGCCCGGTTCACCACACGCGGTGGCGAAAACCGGGCCGTGCTTGCACGGGTCCGGCCGAAAGCCGGGCTCTGCGATTATTCGGGGCTGAAGGGCAGCGATGAATGATGAAGATTGATCTTCAAGTCACCGTCGATGAGGACGTAGCCAAAGCTGTACTCGGCCTTCGTGTCGTTACCGTCCGGGTCTGTGAAGTAGTAGTTGCCCATGGCCATTGCGGAGGTGTCGTTGGTGTAGATGCCGTTGCTCTCCCACCGAACACTGGTCCAGCCCTTGATTGCGAACCCTTCGTCCTCCGTTCCCTCTTGCCCGATGAAATAGCTCAGGGCTTCGTCAAATGTCTCACGGAACTGATCTTCCGCCGCCAGGGTCGGCTTGAACATGACGCTGGTCTCGCCATAGGCATAAAGGTCATTGATGTGTTCCGTCGCACGGGCGGCGTAGTCGCCGCCATCGGCATGAACTTTGGCAATCGCGAGGATACCCTCGCCCCAGGTTTTCTGTGCATCGATGACAGTCTGTTCGGAGATCGGTTGCGCTGCCGCTGACGTCGCGATGGCGGCAAGAGCGAAGCCGCAGGCCGCGGTCACGACAGGACGCAGTTGATTCTTCATGATGGGTGTCCTCTCTTCGTGAAATCGACGAGATCGTGGGCTCTCGGGGCGGACTATAGCCGCTTCACGCAGCCATTTCAACAGCCGCCGCGAAGCGGTTTTGCGGTAGAGATGCGATTCGGGAAGGGTCCAATTCATGACTTGCCGCTCCATTCGGCTCTTCCCGTTCTCGTCTTCGCTTGCGGGGTAAAGGCGAGAGAATCCGCGGAGTGGGGCACGCCGGCGGCGCCGGCGCCGCATGGAGGTCTCATCGACCCGCGGCGGGCGTCGGCGGCATCCCTGGCGTCCGTGCTCTGCGCCAGGTCGGCGAGCGACACGCCGAGCGTGGCCGCCTGCCGCTCGAGCAGCGCCGCAACGTCGTCGTCCAGCGTCAAGGTGGTCCGCATGGACGCACATCGTAGATGCTCGACAATCTGATATCAAGACATCAGCCTGCAGCAGGGTGCATGCGGTACAATCTGCTCGATCCACACCATCGTGAAGGGAGGGCCGGATGCGCCACCGTCTTCTCGCCGCGTTCGTGACGGTCGTCGTGGTCGGAGCGCTGACGCCGGTCGCCGGCGCCGGGCAGGAGCAGAGCCGGAACGCCGCCGAGCCGGCAGCGTGGACGATGCCCCGGCTCCCGGACGGGCAGCCGGACCTGCAGGGGTACTGGACGACGCAGACGTTCACGCCGCTCGAGCGGCCCGAGCGGCTGGCCGACCAGGAGTTCCTGTCCGAGGAGGAGGCGGCCCTGCTGCAGGAACAGTTGACGGCGGAAGGCGTCGACCCCCTGCGGCGCGACGCCGTCGGCATCGAGGACCCGGACGAGCGGGAAGCCGCGCTCTACCAGGAGAACCGAGACGCCTCATACGTCCACTACGACAACCAGGTCTGGCTGCGCACGCCGGTGCCCAAGGGGCTGTCGAGCCGGCGCACGTCGCTGATCACCTTCCCCCCGAACGGCCGCATTCCGCCCATGACGCCGGAGGGCGCGGCCCGGGTGGCGGCCGAGGCGGCGATGGCCCGCGTGTTCGACGGCTACGAGACCCGTCCCCTGATGGAGCGCTGCGTCGTCTGGACGCACGAGGGCCCGCCTCTGCTGCCCCCGGCCTACAACGACATCCACCAGATCTTCCAGACCCCCGACCACTTCGTGCTGTTCACGGAGCTGGCGACGAACCCGCCGCGGATCATGGCGCTCGATGACCGCCCCGGGATTCCCGACGCGATTCGCCAGTTCGGCGGCGACTCGCGCGCCCGCTGGGAGGGGGACACGCTGGTCGTCGAGACCGGGAAGTTCATCGCCCGGCGCAACTACCGGGGGTCGAACCGGCACCGGTTCGTCGAGGAGCGCTTCACGCTCGTCGACGCGGACACGATCCGCTACGAGTTCACGGTCACCGATCCGACGACCTGGACGAGCCCGTGGAGCGGAGAGGTGCCCATGGTCCGCATCGAGGGTCCGATGTACGAGTACGGGTGCCACGAGGGCAACCACGACATCCGCCACATCCTCGAGATCAACCGCAATCTCGAACGGCAGGCGGCCGAGGCGGCAGCCGAAGGCGGCTCGCGGTAGGTGGCCGGGCGCGAGATTCGCATCGGCACCAGCGGTTGGCACTACCCGGGCGGGGCCGGAGCCTGGGACGGCGTCTTCTATCCGCCGCGCGGGCGCCGCCACCGGCCGGCCGGATTCGACGAGCTCGCCTGCTACGCGGAGCACTTCAACACGGTCGAGGTGAACTCGACCTTCTACGGCGTGCCCCGCCGCGCCGTCACCGAGGCCTGGGCCGCCCGTACCCCGGATGACTTCTGCTTCTCCGTCAAGCTCTACCAGAAGTTCACCCACCCGAAGATGTTCGCGGCGGCCACCGGCAGCAGCGACACGCGGGTGGACCGCGGGGACGTCGAGCAGTTCCGCGACGCCATCGCGCCGCTCCAGGAGGCCGGCAAGATCGGCGCCCTGCTCGCCCAGTTCCCCGCCAGCTTCCGCAACGACACCGCCGCCCACGACCACCTCGCGTGGCTCATCGAGGCGCTGTCCCCCTGCCCCGTCGCGGTCGAGCTGCGGCACCGGAGCTGGAGCGACGACGTCGCCGGCACCCTGCGGCTGCTGAACGGGCTCGGCGCCGCGTGGGTGCAGATCGACGAGCCGAAGTTCCGGCTGTCGATCGCCCAGAACCGGCTGCCGAACGTCGAGAGCTTCTACTACATGCGGCTCCACGGCCGGAACGCCCGGAAGTGGTGGCGCCACGACCACGCCGAGGAGCGCTACGACTACCACTACTCGGCCGACGAGCTGCGCCCGTTCCGGGACACCGCCGACGCCGCCGCCCGCCTCGTCAAGCGGCTCTACCTCTACATGAACAACCACTTCGCCGCGAAGTCGGTGGCCAACGCGGCCACCCTGAAGCACCAGCTCGGCCTGGAGGTGCCCGGCACGTGGCGCGGGGAGATGGTGGCGCGCTATCCGGAGCTGGACGGCGTCGTCACGACGGGCTCGTCGCGGGCGCCGCTGCTGCCGATCGGTGGACCGGTGCGAGCGTGATGGGCGCTCCGGCAATGCACCCGTGGGATCCAGATTGCGAACTACAATCAGAGTTGTGGCCCGGCTGCACGTCGTCGTCTTCACCGAACGCGACAACCGCGTCCGCATCATCAGCTTGCGCAAGGCCAATCCAAGAGAGGAACAGCGCCATGCCCGGCAACGTCGACCGTGACCTCCAAGGGCTGACCTTCGACGAAAAACGCGGAACGATACGGCGAAGAAGCAGCCATCGCGGCAGGGATTGCCGCCGATCCGGATGCAAGAGAACTGACGGACGGTGATTTCGCCCGGATGCGTCCCGCGTCCGAGGTCATCCCGGCGATCGTCGATGCCTACCGTCGCACACGCGGCAAGCAGAAGGCGCCTGTCAAGGAACAGATCACCATTCGCCTCGATGCGGATGTCGTTGCGCACTTCCGCAACGAGGGACGCGGCTGGCAGACACGGCTCAATGCGGTGCTCCGTCGCGCCGTCTTCAAGACGGCCGACCGGGTGTGAGCGGCGACGGGCCGGCGTTCTCGACGTGGTCGATGGACTCCGGGCCGATTCCAGCCTTGCGTGACCTCCATTCAGCCCTCGCGAGTGCCGGCCCGGTGCCGGCGCCCGGCGCCCGCGTCGTGATCCGCGACGCGGAGTGGGTGATCCGCCGCGTCGACCGCTGCCCGGACGGCGGCTATCTGTTCGTGTGCGACGGCGTCTCGGAGCTCGTGCGGGAGCGCGAGGCTATCTTCCTCACCACCCTGGAGTCCGACATCCAGGTTCGCGATGCGCTTCGTCGGCAGGCGGGGAAGGAGCTTTTGGATGCTGCGAAGGAGTTGGCTGCGGCCGAGCTTCCACCAACGACCATGGAGGAGGTCCAGAGGGAAGTCGATGCCGTCCGGGCGGAGAGGCGCTGGCGTGCGGCTGGTGCTTGATACCAACGTGGTCGTGTCGGCACTTGAGGCGGACCACCCGAGCGACTGCTTGACTTGGCCGTGAGCAGCGAGAACGCCGTGTTCTCGAGCGCGGTCCTTCTCGAGGAACTGGCCGGAGTGCTCGAACGCGGAGAGTTCAGCGCAGCGTTGGCTTCGCGCGACCTCACCCCGGCGCTCCTGACCAGGCGGTACGGGGCGGTCACGACGCTGGTCGGACCGATGCCGGTGGATCGGGCCGTGCCGGCGGACGCCGACGACGATCACGTGATAGGAGCGGCGTTGGGCGCGCGAGCGGATGCCATCGCAACCTCGATAGAAACCTGCTGGACCTGGATCCGTACCGCGGAATCCGGATTCTCGCTCCGGCAGCGGTACTGGAGCTCGTGAACTTGCGGCAAGGCGGAACCCATGCGTGATCGAAGCGCAGACGAATCGCCGATGTCGGTCGGGACCGGGACGGTCCGAGCTCAGGGACCGCACACACCACCGTCTGCCTGGCTGGCGAGTGTCCTGCAAGCCCTGGCGGAGCTGGACGACGAGATCCTGGAGGACAACCTTCCGGAAATCAGGCCGTCCGTCAGGAAGGAGGCCGAGCGCGTCATCGTCGGCTTGGCGCGACACCCGTGGGCCCCGACGGTCTATCCCACGCGGGATGCTGAGGTCGCCATCCACTTCAAGTCGCCGGATTCGCCCGATTCCGTCGTCGTCCTCCTGGACAATCACGGACGCGCCGAGTGCTACGCCTACACACATGGGCACAGTCGCCGCGCCCGCTACGACGCTTCGTCGGACCTCCCCGACGGGTTCGTCACGGAGCAGTTGGTGGCCCTGATGCCGCCGAGGGTGATGTCGACCCGTGACCCGCGACCCTCAAGAGGTTTCAAGGGAACCAGGTAGAACAGTGCGCCGGCCGACTCCGGGTCGGCCATCACCTCCTCAATGCCCGACGGCGCCGGCGGGCTTCGCCATCCTCTCGCATGCCGTGAACGTACAGCGCCTGCGCCGCCGCGGCGAATGCCACGGCTTCGCCGGGCGAACGTCCAGGCGAACGTCCCGCCGTGACGCAACCGGGCGGGTCGGGGAACACGAGGTTCCCGTCGCCGCCGTCTTCCCCGGCGACGAGACCGACGTGCTGCCCGGGGACCGATGACGTGCGCCACCGCCAACCACGCTGTCCCGTCGTCGAAGCGGCCGCTTCCGGGCAGGCGTCAAGGGGCGCGAGCCCGACGTTGGGCACGGCGCTTGCAGCCAGACTACCGGAGGGCCAGCGGAGTGGGCGCTCCAGGGCGCGCGGAGAAGATGCACGACGGGACCTACAAGAAGGTGTTCGCCTTCCCCCGCATGGTCGAAGACCTACTGCGCGGCTTCGTGGCAGGTCTCCGGGTGGACGACATCGACTTCTCCACGCTGCGGAAGCTGCCGGCCGAGTACGTCAGCGACGACCTGCTCAAGCGGCACGGCGATGCCGTGTGGCAGGTTCGTCTGCACGGGGGGCATTGGCTGTATCTGGTGGTGCTGCTGGAGTTCCAGTCGCGGGACGAGCCCCGGATGGCCCTGCGCATCCTGACCTACACGGGCCTCCTGTACGGGGAGCTGGTCCGCAGCGGCGAGGTGGCGGCGGGCGTACCGTTGCCGCCCGTGCTCCCGGTGGTGCTGTACAACGGCGCGCGGCCATGGCGGGCGGCGCGAGAGATGCGAGAATTGATCGCAACCGTCGGGCCTGAGCTCGCGCGGTATCAGCCGGCCCAGCGGTATCACGTGGTTGACGAGCGGCGCCTCGCGGAGGACGATCTCCCCTACGGCAACCTGATGACGTCGGTCGTCCGGCTCGAGCAGAGCCGTTCGGCGGCAGACTTGGTGCGCGTGCTGGAGTCGCTGTCGGCGACGCTGAGCGATCCGCGTGAAACGGAGCTGCGGCGTGTCTTCGTCGACTGGGTGCGACGACTGGCAGAGCGGCTGGCGCCCCCCGGCGCGGCTTCGCCGCCGATGCGCACGCTCGAGGAGTTGAAGATGACGTTGGAGGAACGCGTCGCCGAGTGGCCGAAGCAGTGGCTGCGGGAAGGCATCGAACAGGGCATCGAACAGGGACTCAGGCACGAACGCGCGCTTCTGCGCCGGCAGGCGGCGTTGCGGTTCGGCGAAGAGGCGGCGGAGCGGGCAGCCCCGGCGCTGGCGCGGATTGCGAGCCCGGAAGGTCTGGCCACCGCGGGCGATTGGATCGTGCGGGCCAACAGCGGCGACGAGTTGGTCGCGCGGCTGACGCGGCTCGCCGACGAGCGCAGCACGCGCTGAAGGACCAGTCCGCGAACGGCGACGATCTCTCCCGCGTCGCCGGCGACATCACGATGATTCCCTCCGTCGTCGCCGCCGAGGTCAGCGGCGCGCTCGGCGACTTCCTCGCCACCGGCTTCGGCCCATCGAACCCCGCGCTCGCGCACGTCGTCGACGACTTCCTCGCCCAGCCGGAGAACCTCGCCAAGGGGCCGTATCTGTCCATCGCCCTGCCGTTCCAGCCGGCGGCCGAGGGCGGCGAGCCGTTCCGGGAGGTGCCCCTCGGGTTCACCCCGTACCGCCACCAGCGCACGGCGTTCTCGCGTCTGGCCGCGGGGGTCGGACGGGTCGACGGTGGTGGCCACCGGCACCGGCTCGGGCAAGACGGAGTGCTTCCTCTTCCCCATCCTCGACTACTGTCGCGAGCGGGCCGGGGCGCCGGGCATCAAGGCCATCCTCGTCTACCCCATGAACGCACTCGCCGCGGACCAGGCGCGGCGCATCGCCCGGACCATCTAACGCACGCCGGCGCTGCGCGGCAGGGTCACCGCGGGAGTCGTCGTCGGCCGCGACAACCAGCCGCAGCGGTCGGCCCACAAGACGATGGGCCGGGACCACGTCGTCACCGACCGGGACACGCTGCGCGAAAGGCCGCCGGACATCCTGCTGACGAACTACAAGATGCTGGACTACTCTGCTGGTCCGGCCGTTCGAACATCGTCGGTCGGCTGCGCCAACAGTCTGCCGGCGGCCAACGACCGCGAGGCGCTCGGGGTGTTGAACGGTCTGTGCGCCCTGATCTCGGTAGCGCGCCGCCGCGAGGGAACCGGGGGCGGAGGTGCGTTGCGGCCGTTTCTCCAGGTCGGCCTGCACCTCTGGGTGCGCGAGCTGCGACGCATGGTGTGCAGCCTGTACGAGGACGCGACGTACCTGTTTCCGGCCGCCGCGCCCCCGGGCGTGCCCGGCTTCGACGTGACCGTGTGCGGAGCCTGCGGCATGGTCCACCAGGCCGCCGACGTCCCGAGCTGCACCGGATGCGGGTCGGAACGCCTCGTCCGCGTCTTCCAGCCCCTCTCGGTCGAACCGCGAGGCCGCGGAGACTCCCGGTCGACGAGGCTGAGCCGGAACTGTCCGTACTGCGGTGCGAGCGAGGCGCTGATCATCGTCGGCGCCCGCGCCGCCAGCCTGCTGAGCGTCGCCCTGGGCCAGGCCCAGGGGTCGCGCTACAACGATGACCGCAAGGTGATCGCCTTCTCGGACAACGTGCAGGACGCCGCCCATCGCGCCGGGTTCTTCGCGGCGCGGACGGCCGGCACCGCGGTGCGGTCGGCCATCGCCCAGGTCGTCGACCGGAACGACGGCATCGCCCTGGCGGACCTCCCCGAGAGGGTGGAGACGTGGTGGCGCGACAAGGGGGTCAACCCCGCGGCGTTCGACGACGAGCGCTTCGTCAGCGAGTTCATCGCGCCCGACCGGCTATGGCGGCGCGACTTCGTGACGCTGCAACGCGAGGGCCGCTTGCCGGCCGGCTCGCGACTGCCGGGGGCCGGCGCCGAGCGGCTGCGCTGGGACACTCTGGCCGAGCTCGACTACCGGTCGGCCATCGGCCGCACCCTGGAACGGACCCGCGCCGCCGCGGTCGGCGCGGACCGCGAGGCCCTGGAGCGGGCGTGCCGCGGCGCACACCTGCGCATCCGGGAGCAGTGATTCGTCGCTGCGCGGGGTCTGCGTCGTCGCCCGCACCAGGCACGAGCGCGACGCCATCGCGGCCACGCTGGGCGAGCACGGTGTGGCGTATCTCCCACTCGAAGCCGGCGCCGTCGACTCGGCAGAGAAGGAGGGTGTCAGGCTCGCGACCATGCACCGCGTCAAGGGCCTGGAGTTCGACCGCGTCGTCATGGCCAGCGTCAACGCCGACCTGGTGCCCCTGCCCGCCGCCGTCAACGCGCGCGGCGACGCCGTGGAGCGGGAATCGGCCGAAACCGAGGAACGGGCGCTGGTCTACGTGGCGGCGACGCGCGCGAAGAAAGAGCTGCTGGTGCTGAGCTTCGACGAGCCGAGCCGTCTGCTGTAGCGCGAGGCAGCCCCGCCGGCCCGGGGCGACACCGCGCCGTCACACCGAAGCCGGCGCGGGCCATCGCACACGCCGGTGACTCTCCCAGGCGTCAGCGCAACACCGCGCCATCCCACAGCCGCTTCAGGAAGTCGAGCACGGGCAGCACGTGCACGTCGTCCCACAGGGCGGCGCGGCGCCCGAGGTAGACGCCGTAGCAGGTCGCGGGATGAGGGAGATGCTCCCGGACCCGGCGGAAGCCGCGGTTGAACCGCTTGTCCCAGCGCGCCGAGGCCTTGACCTCGATGGCGACGAAGCCGGCCGCCGTCTCGCAGAGCGCGTCCACCTCGGCACCATCGTAGCTCCGCCAGTAGTGCAGCGGGTAGTGCCGACCCGAGTAGCTCAGATAGGCGCGGAGCTCGTTGACGACGAACGTCTCGACCAGCGGCCCGAGCTCTTCCGGGGTCGGCGGATAAGGCAGGCGGCCCGACAGGGCCCGGACCACGCCGCAGTCGAAGAAGTAGAACTTGCTCTGCTGCACCTGCCTGGTCGCGGACTTCAGCTTCCAGGCCGGCAGCCAGGACCCGATCAGCGTGTCGACCAGAATCGCGAAGTGGCTCTGCACGGTCCGGCGGTCGATGCCGGCGTCGCGCGCGATCGACGCGGCATTGGTGGCCTGGGCGTTCTGCCGGGCGGCGATCTCCAGGAAACGGGCGAAGGCGCCGACGTTGCGGGTCAGCGCTTCCGCCTGAACCTCCTGCGCCAGGTAGGTCTGGGCGTACGTGCGCAGGTAGTCCCGGGGGCTGCCGACCGCGAGGGCCATGGGGAGCGTGCCCTGGGAGAACGCGCGATCGAGATCGAGGTCGAAGTCGACCTCGGCCGACACCAGCGGGAACATCGTGGTGGTGACGGCGCGCCCCGCCAGCAGGTTGACGCCGCGCCGCCGGAGCTTGCGGGCGCTCGATCCGGACAGCACGAAGCGCAGGCGGCGGGACTCGATCAGCCGGTGCACCTCGTTCAGGAGCTCGGGGACCCTCTGCACCTCGTCGACCACCGCCCACGCGCCGGCGGGCAGGCCGGCGAGCTCCCGGTAGAGGGCGCCGGGGTCCTTGCTCAGCCTGAGCGCCTCGCCGGTGTCGAGGAGGTCGTAGATGGCCGCGTCCGGAAAGCGGTCGCGTATCCAAGTGGTCTTGCCGGTGCCCCGGGGACCGAACAGGAAGACCGACCGCTCGGGGGTCGGGAGCAACCTGGCGTACATGGTGTCCTATTTTACCTGAAAATAGGACATATATGACGCCACTTGTCCACGGCGATCGAATGCGGACTCGCGCTACATCCCGACCGCGGAGCGACTGGTAGCCCGATGCCCGGCGCGCCCGAACCGAGGCTGCACGGCTTGCGCAGCAACCGACTCCCGACCTCGAGCGAAGGTTGCGGCTCGCACGGCCCCGGCGACCGCCGCATCCGGTCGTTCGGCTCGCGGATCTCCTGTCGTTGGACGGTTACGCTCCCACCGCCGCCCGCTGGTGGCAGTCACCGCAGGCCGACTATGCCCCTCACCGACTCGGCGAGGGCGGGCGCGTCGTAGCCGACGCCCTCCTTGAAGACTAGGGTCACGTTGCGGATCTCGGCCGGCCGGCGCACCGGGTCGCCGTCGATGACGATGAGGTCGGCGAGCTTGCCCGGCTCGACGGAGCCGAAGCGGGCGTCCTCGCCGAGGACGCGGGCGCCGTTCAGGGTCATGACCTCGACGACCTCCTCGGGGGTGAACCCCGCCTCGAGCAGCAGCTCGTAGTTCCGCTGGTCGCCGTAGCCGGGCAGGGCCCCGCCCATGCCGGTGGGGTCGACCCCGGCCGCGAGCAGGCCGCCGGCGTCGGCGAAGAGCTTCTCGAACCGCTGCGCCTTGGGGAACAGGGTGGCCATCGGCGCGTCGTCGCGCGAGGCGACGTCGGCCCGCGACGCGAGGTACTCGTCGCGGGCGCCGGGGGCGAGCATGTCGAGCACGCGGTCCTCGAGCGGCGGGCGGTTGGGGACGCCGAGCTCGTAGACGGCGAGGGTCGAGGTCATGGCGACGCCGCCCTCGACCATGGCGCGGATGGTGGCGGCGACGGCGTCGCCCTCCACGTCGACCTCGAGGAGGCTGCGCTGCACGCCGGGCGGGCAGACGCCGGGCTCCTTGCCGGGCACGTAGTCGCTGTTGGTGAAGAAGCCGTGCTCGATGTTGTCGATGCCGAGGTCCACCGCCTCCTGGAACGAGATCGAGCAGAGGTGCCCGGTGACCCTGACGCCCCTACGGTGCGCCTCGTCGATGGCCGCGGCCAGCTCCTCGTCGCCGATACGGGTGTAGGCCTTGAACCAGTCGACGCCCTCGTCGGCCCAGTAGGCGACGACCCGGCGCGCGTCCTCGGGGGTGCCGACCTGGAACATCTGTGACGACGCGCCGGCCCCCGACAGGTAGGGGCCGGTGATGTACATCCGCGGCCCGATCTCGCGGCCGTCCGCAATGGCGCGCTTGAGGTTCAGCTCGCTGTAGGGGGAGAAGGCACCGGTGGTGCGGATGGTCGTCACCCCGCTCGCAAGGTAGAGGCGCGGCGCGCTGAAGTTGAGCTGCACGCGCCGGCCGCGGGTCATGTAGAACGTGTGGTCGTGGAGGCCGACGAAGCCGGGCAGGACGGTATGGCCGGCCAGGGACAGGGTCCTGGCCCCGGCGGGCACCGCGACCTCGGCGTCGGGCCCCACCGCGGCGATGCGGCCGTCCCGAATCAGGACGGTCTGGCCGCCGGCCGCGGCACTGCCGGTGCCGTCGACCACCTGCACCCCGGTCAGCGCGACGACCGCGTCGTCGACGTCGACGAACTGCCGCACCGCGCCGGACAGCTCGCTCGCGGGCTGCACCGCGGCGAAGGACGTGGCCGCGGCCACGAGCGCGAGGGTGGCGATCAAGTTGCGCATGGCTCTCCTCCGGTCATGAATCCGTTTCTCTCCGTACCGCCTCCGGCAGGCGGTGAACTCGTGTCGGGGCGCTTCCCCGGCCCCGGTAGCAACTCCCTTGCGCCCTCGCGGTGGGCGTGGACGGCCGCGTTCCGCAAGTTGCGCATCCTCTCGGCGCCGCCTCGGGACCCGCGTGGCGTCACGGCGCTCGCGACTCGGGGCGCGGACGAGTCCCGCCACCCTCCGCGCGCGGCGGCGGACCCGCCGCGACGTCGAAGACCATCTTCATGCCCGACTCGAGGTGCTCGGCGATGTGGCAGTGCAGCATCCACCGGCCCGGGTTGGACAGCTCGAGCAGGAGGTCGGCGGTCGAGCCCGCCGGCAGCAGCATCGTGTCCTTCCACACGAGATTGTCGTTCGGGACGCCGTCGCGGCCAAGCACGAGGAAGCGCTGGCCGTGAATGTGGACGGGGTGCTGCATGGCGTGGACGGCGCCCCGGTCGTTGCGCAGGCGCAGCTTCACCACGTCGCCCCGCCGGAAGCGCCAGTCGATGGCGTCGTTCTCGAGGCCGGTGTCGAGGTCGCGCAGGACCCAGCGGACGGGGCCCGCCGTCGTGACCCAGTTCATGCGCGGCATGGTGCCGCTCCACTCGACGGGGTTGAAGAACGAGCGGTCGAGGTTGAGCAGCGGCTCGAGGGGGTCGGGCAGCCCGCCCAGCTCGAGGGTCAGCAGCAGCCGGTGGTCGACCGGACGATCGAACTCGTCGCGGTAGGCGTCGATGTCGGACGCGACATCCCGGTGGCGGCGCAGCTCTCGGAAGCTGGCCTCGTGGTCCGGCGCGGCGGGGACGTCGGTGACGGTCACCGCGCCGAGCACGGTATCGTCAGGGAAGTAGTTCCCGTACACGTGGTCGATGGCGCGCACGCGGTTGACGAGCCGCGCCTCCCCCGGCTCGTCGAAGCGGACCTCGACGACGTAGCGTTCGGCCGGCGCAACGACCACGCTGTCGACCCACGCCTGCCGCTCGAACCGGCCGACGTCGGACGCCACCAGCTTGATGGGAGCGCCGCCGAACGAGACGTTGAACGTACGGGTGTTCGAGACGTTGGTGAGGAAGAAGCGGACGACCTCGCCCCGCGCCACCGTCAGGCGGTACTCGGGCCCGCCGTTGACGAGCAGCAGGTTCCCGAAGCGGCCCATCAGGGCGTGGGTGGCCTGCTCGCGGCCGAACGGCACGAGGCCCTCCTCGCCCACCAGCAGGTCGTCCAGCATCAGCACCTGCTCGCGGTTCGCGGGGCCGAAGTAGTCCGGGTCGGCCGCGTCGACGCGCAGGTTCCCGTACAGCCCCAGGTCCTGCTGGAAGTCCTCGCGGTGGTGCGGGTGGTACCAGTAGAGGCCGGCGTCGGGGAAGTGGATGCGATACCGGAAGGTCTCTCCGGGCGCGATGGGGTCCTGGGTGAGGCCGGGAACGCCGTCGAACCGGTTCTCGAGGCGGATGCCGTGCCAGTGCACGGCGGTCGGGAACTCCAGCCGGTTCGTGACGTTCACGGTGATGGTGGCTCCCTGCGGCACCTGGACGAGGGGACCGGGGTACTGGCCGTTGTAGCCGTACATCGTGAACGCGCGGCCGCCGATGGCGCGGCGGACGAGGCCCGCCTCGAGGTCGAGGGTCCCGCCGTCGCCGAGCCGGACGACCTCGCGCGGGCGGGCGTCGGGGAGCGGCTCGGCCGACGCCGGCAGGAACGGATCGACGGGCGGGGCGAGGCGGCCCACCCCCGGCATCATCGCCACCGCGGCGTGCATGGGCGGGCGCGTCCAGCCGCGCGGGGCCGGGGGCGGGGCGCCTCCCCCGACCATCCCGGTGACCGCCAGCAGGTCCTCCGGCTCCATCCGCATGCCGGCCGAGATGCCCCGCAGGACGATGCGCCCCTCCCACGACGTCCCGTCGGGCGACGCCTCGGCGGTAACGAGCACGAGGAACTTGTCGAGGTCGACGGGCCCGAGCGCGTTGGGACCGTTCACGACCGGACCCAGGTTCACCACCGGGCGCAGGAGCGGCGTCGTGGCCCAGGCCACGTAGCCGGCGTAGCCGCCGAGCGACGCCGGATCGGGCAGGCCGGCCGCGTGCAGGGTCAGGTCGAAACGGTGACTGCCCGCGGCGGTGACCGAGGCGCCGAACGGCGAGGGCGGCGGCGTGAGCGCGACGTAGCCCGAGATGCCGGGAAAGTCGGGGGCGTGGACCAGCTCGATGCAGTACAGGTCGGGGTCGGCGGCCGGGCCGCGCGGGTCGAGGGTCGGACACCGGACGAGCCCGGGGTCCGGAGACGGCTGGCCGACCGCCACGGTCGGCGCGAGAGCCGCCGCCGCGAGACACTGGGCCAGGACCGCCAACGGCCAGACGGGGAACGCCCGTTGGAGGAGCATCGGCACAGTTTGCCGCAAGCGCGGCTCCCCTGTCACCCGGATCCCAGCCGCCGGCAGTGCGGAACTGCACACCGGCACGGGGGGCCTGGGAACGCTTGCGTACAAGAAACGGGGACCGGAACCGCTGTCCCGATCCCCGTTTCGATTACCCGGAAACCACGGCGGACGAATCAGTTGGACGGCCAGACCACGCCCTGGTCGGCGCGAATCAGGCCCTCGCCCTTGTACACGAACTTCTGGACGCGCTTGCCCTCGAACGTCTCCGTCGTGTAGATGTTGCCGGACGAGTCGGTCGCAATGCTGTGCGCGCCGTAGAACTGCCCCGGCTGGCGCCCGCCGTCGCCGAAGCTCGAGATGACCTCCATCTCGTGGCGGTCGATGATGTAGACCTTCTCGTTCACGCCGTCGGCCATGTAGAGGTACTTCTGGTCGGCGTCGCGCGAGAACGCGACGTCCCAGGCCGACCCCGCGCCCAGGGTCTCCCTGGCCACGATCAGCTCCTCGACGAACGTGCCGTCCTTCTGGAACACCTGGATGCGGTTGTTCACGCGGTCGCAGGCGTAGACCAGGCCGTCGTTCGACAGATCGGCGCAGTGCACCGGCGTCCGGAACTGCGGCGCGGGCTCGGCGTCGGGATCGTAGCGGCCGAGGTCGGCGTCGTCCGGCGTGTTGCCGTAGGCGCCCCAGAAGCGCTTCATGGCCCCGGTCTCGGCGTCGAGCACCGCGACCCGTTTGTTGAGGTAGCCGTCGGCGAGGTACGCCTCGTTGTCCTTCGGGTCCACCATGATCTTGGCGACGCGGCCGAAGTTCTCGGTGTCGTTGCTGCCGGCGTTGCCGCCCGAGCTGCCGACCTGCAACAGGAAGTTCCCGTAGCGGTCGAACTTCAGGACATGCGAGTCGGGACCGCCGTTGCCGCCGATCCACACGTTGTCCATGTGGTCGACCCAGATGCCGTGGTTCGAGGCCGGCCACTCGTAGCCCTCGCCGGGGCCGCCCCAGTAGTTGACGAGCAGCCCCGCCTGGTCGAACTCGAGCACCGGAGGCGCCGGGAAGCAGCACTCGACCGCCACCGGCGGATCCTGCGCCGCCGGCGTCTCGCCGGCCGACAGCGAGTCGCCTCGGTGGATGATCCAGATGTGGTCGCGGTTGTCGACCGACACCCCGATGGTGGTGCCCAACAGCCAGTGGTTCGGCAGCGGCTTCGGCCACAGCGGATCGACCTCGAAGATCGGGCCCCAGACCAGGTCGCCCTGCATCGCCTCGGTGCGGCCCATCGTGGCGCCGACCCCGATCATCGCGACCAGCGCGAGGGCCAACGCCCCGAACGCCAGCCGCCGTCCATTGCTCTTCTGCATGAGTGCTCTCCTCCCGGACCTCCCGGACCCCGACACATCCCGGGGCACGTTCCCGCAGATCCTCTGATACCCGGTCGCTCGATGCAACCCCGAAATGCCGCCGTCGCGCTACTTCGGCTGCGGCACGACCCGGATGTAGGGCAGCGGCTGCTGCCAACCGTCCGGATAGGTGGCCTTCGCCTCCTCGTTGGACACGGCGGGCAGGATGATGACGTCCTCGCCCTGCTTCCAGTTCACGGGGGTCGCCACCTTCTTCGCGGCCGTGAGCTGGACGGAGTCGAGCAGGCGCAGGATCTCGTCGAAGTTGCGGCCGGTGCTCATCGGGTAGGTGATGGTCGCCTTGATGCGCTTGTCCGGCCCGATGACGAAGACCGACCGCGCCGTCGCGTTGTCGGCCGGCGTCCGCCCCTGGCTGGTGTCTCCGGCGTCGGCCGGCAGCATGTCGTACTGCTTGACGATCTTGAGCTGGGGATCGCCGATGAGGGGATAGTTCACGGCGTGCCCCTGCGACGCCTCGATGTCGCGCGACCAGCGGTCGTGGTCGCTCACGCCGTCGACGCTGATGCCGAGAATCTTGCAGTTGCGCTTCTCGAACTCGCCCTGCAGCCCCGCCATGTAGCCCAGCTCGGTCGTGCACACCGGGGTGAAGTCCTTGGGGTGCGAGCACAGGATGGCCCAGCCGTCCCCGATCCACTCGTGGAAGTTGATGGTGCCCCGCGTCGACTCCGCCGTGAAGTCGGGGGCCACGTCGTTGATGCGTAGCGACATCTGCGTTCCTCTCCTGGTTCACCGCCGGGGCCCGCCGCGTTCCGCGGCGGCGCCTCCCGACGGGCGTTCTCCGTCTCCGCCGGCGGCCGCCGTCCGATCGGCGGGCGGCGACCGTCGTATCGGTCCGACTACTCCACGGTCCAGAGCGTCAGCGTCTCGATGTCCTTGACGTAGACCCGGTTCCCGACCAGCGTGGGCTGCGTCCAGGTCGCGCTCTCCGCCACCTCGTAGCGCTGCACGGGCTCGAACGCGGTGCGGCTGCTGGGCAGGACGACGAGCTCGGCGTCGTTCTGCAGCGACACGATGGTGTCGCCCGCGTTCAGGATGGCCGCGTTCTCGGCCTGCCGCGGCGCGCTCGTCCACAGCACCTCGCCGGTGTCGAGGTCGAGGCCGAAGTACTGGCCGCTGTTCAGGTGCGACAGGCCGTAGAGCACGCCGTCGACGACCACCGGGTTGGTCATGTGCAGGCCCACCTCGTCGGTGCGCCACACGTCCTCGGTGGTCCAGGCGTTGCCCTCGCGGACGATGCGGAAGCGGGTGACGCCGTTGGCGCGGCCGGTCTGGATGACGTCGCCCTCGTAGATCTGCGGGGTCTGCGACGTGGTCGTCGACGGGGTGATGAACGGCCGGCTCCACAGCAGTTGCCCGGTGTCGGCGGCCACGCCGACGATGTTCTCCTGGGTGAAGGTGATGACCTGCCGCGTGCCCTCGACCTCGGCGATGACCGGCGACCCGTAGGCGGGCCCGTCGCCGTCCCAGCTCCACCGGACCTCGCCGGTGGCGGCGTCGAACGCGGTCAGCGCGCCGGCGTCCTGGCCGCCGACGTGCAGGATCACGTGGTCGCCGTCGACGATCGGCGACTGGCCGGTGTGGTAGAGCGGCTCGACCGGATCGGCGGGCCGCTGCCAGAGCTGCCGGCCGTCGGTGGCGTCGAACGCGGTGACGATGCCGCTGATGCCGAGCGAGAAGAGGCGCCCGGCGGCGTAGGCCGGCGTCGACTTGGGGCCGGGCCCGTGGTTGCGGGTGGCCGGCATCATCTGGAACGGGGCCGGATAGCTCGACCGCCAGACGGTCTCGCCGGTGGCGGGGTCGAGGGCCTGCATGACCTCGTCGTCACCCTGCCGGCTGAACAGGTACATCCGATCGCCGACGAGGAGCGGCGTCGCGTAGCCGAACCCCACGTCGATGGTCCACTGCCGGGTGAGCCCCTCGGGCCACGCCGCGGGCACGTCGAACCCGACGACCGAGCCGTCCCGGTTCGGCCCCCGCCACTGCGGTGTGTCCTGGCCGACCGCCGTCGCCGGCGCCATCCCCACCCCGATAGTCAGCGCGATTGCGACTGCTGCAAGACGCTTGAGCACTATTCCTTCTCCTCTAATGCGGTAATGCGGTCCGACCTGTCGCCGCAGACTCGCGTACGACGACTGATGATTATAGGATGCGACGCACGACCCTGGATACCGTCACCCTGGAGAGCCCGATGAGCCTGCGACCCGCCCTGATCGCCGCCCTGTGCCTGACCCTGGCGCCGCCCCTCGCGGCCCAGGACCTCGCGTCCGCCACCCCGGAATCGATGGGCATGTCGCCGGGCCGCCTCGCCGAGGCGACTCGGGCCCTACAAGCCCACGTCAACGGGTCGAACATCGCGGGGGTGGTGGCGGCCGTGGCCCGCCACGGTCGCGTCGTGTACTTCGAGGCGCTCGGACAGCGCGACCGCGAGACCGGCGACGCGATGAGCCGCGACGACCTGTTCCGCCTCTACTCGATGACCCGGCCGATCACGAGCACCGCGGTCATGATGCTGTGGGAGGAGGGCCGTTTCCAGCTCGACGACCCGATCTCCCGGTACCTGCCGCAGTTCGCCGACCAGCGGGTGTTCGCCGACGCCGGCGTCCCCGACCTCGCCCGCACCCGTCCCCGTTCGGGCGACATCACGGTGCGCCACCTGCTGACCCATACCTCCGGCATCGGCAGCCGCAGCAGCGCCATCTACCGGGCCGAGCAGGTCCGCCTGCGGTCCATCACCCTGCCCCAGCTCGTCGACAACGCGGCCCGCGTGCCCCTGTTCGAGGACCCCGGCACCCGGTTCCGGTACGGCGTCTCCACCACCATTCTCGGCCGGCTCGTCGAGATCTGGTCGGGACAGCCCTTCGAGGAGTTCCTGGCCGAGCGCCTCTTCGCGCCCCTGGGCATGACCGACACCGTGTTCTGGGCCGACGGCGAGCGCGCCGACCGCCTCACCACCGTCTACCGCCTCGATGACGGCAGCGGCGAGCTCTACCCCTACGCCATCGAGCCGGTGCCCTTCACCGAGCGCCCCGCCCTCATCGAGGGCGGCGTCGGCCTGCTGTCGACGGTCATGGACTACCTGCGCTTCGCCCAGATGTTCCTGAACGGCGGCACCCTGGACGACGTGCGGGTGCTCGAGCCCGAGACGGTCGCCCTGATGATCCGGAACCACGTGCCCGACGCGGTGATGCCGCTGTCCCGCTCCGGCTACATGGCGGGGTCTGGGTGGGGCCTGGGGTTCAACGTCGTCCTCGACCCGCGGCGTTACTCGTTCCCGGTCGGCGACGGCGAGTACTGGTGGGACGGGTCGTCGGGGACCCGGTTCTCGATCGACCCCGAGCACGGCCTGATCACCGTCGTCATGGCCGCCGTCTCGCCGTCGCGTGGGGGCGGTTTCCGCGAGGAGTTCAAGGATCTCGTGTATCGGGCGATCGTGGACGAGTAGCCCGGAGTGACCGTCCGGGCACTTGCCTCCTCGCCCCGCGGACAGGCACGAGAGTCGTGGCGGTGGTCTCATGCCTTGTCGTTTCATGCAAGGCAGCAGCGGCGGGCGCTAGTCGGGCCGCGACCGCCCGGAACGGCGGGGAAGCCGCGGAATTGCGTCCGTCAGGACGCTTCCGGCGGGAGACGACCGGGCTGCCCCTTGGAAGCCGCGCCGCTCAGGACCCGAGGGGCGCCTGGCAGTCGACCTCGCGGTCGACGACGACCGGCCACCAGCCGGTGAACGCGGCGTCCGAGCCGGCGATGGGCAGAATCAGGTCGAGGGGGCCGAGCGCGTCCGGGCCGGCGACCTCCCCGGCCAGCTCGCCGAGGCGGCGGCGGAAGGCGTCCACCCCGGGGACGTCGAACACGACGAAGAAGAACTCCCGCGTACGGCCCGCGAACGTCTCGCGCTTCACCGCCATGCACACCGGCTGGAGGTCCGCCCGCTCGAGCCCGGCTTCGTCCGCCGCCCGGCGTATCGTGTCCGGGGAAAGCCCGGCGGCCGGCCCGGCCGGCAGCTCCGAGGCGAGCACGATCGGGATCACGTCGTCCACCGGCGAGGTCATCGACGCCATGGTCCGGTCGAAGAGCTGGTCGAAGAGGTGGGCCCGGAACAGGGCCGGCGGCTGCAGCCCGATCGACCACACCGCGGGCCGCGCGGGGTCGGCCAGCACCAGGGTCCAGCCGGACAGCGACCCCGGCGCCACCGCGTACGGCGCGGCGATGGTGTCCTGCAACGTCCGCAGGAAGAGCCACGGCACGACGATGAGGACCGCCAGTCCGATGCCGAGCTTCACGAGAGTCTGTTTGCGCATGGGTCCATCGGCGGGTGCCCGCCCAGCGGCGGTCCGCCCGAAACGGCCTGCAGGGCCACCACGACGCTACGGCGCCGGGTGAGGGGTCGACAACCGGGATTCTACGTCCGCGGCCTGCCGCCAAGAGGCCCGGGCCCGCCTCCGCCACGAACCGGCAGCCCCCCAATCGACGCGTCTCGGCCCGGCCGCCGCTACTCGTCCGGCTCCGCCACGAAGCGGTATCCGACCCCGCGCACCGTCAGCAGGTGCCGCGGGTGGGCCGGCTCGGTCTCGATGTAGCGGCGCAGGCGCGCCACGAAGTTGTCGACGGTGCGGGTGTCGGTGTCCTGCCGCACCCCCCACACCTCCTCGAGCAGGGTCCTGCGCGACACCGTCTCGCCCGCGTGCTGCACGAGGTAGCGCAGCAGCGTCGCCTCCATCAGGGTCAGCGGCTGCTCGGCGCCGCCGCGGCGCAGCACCTGGTTGCGGAAGTCCACGTGCCGGCCGGCGAACGAGTACTGGTCGGTCTCCGCCCCCGGCTCGGCCCCGCCCCCCCGCAGCCACCGGCGGCGCCGCAGCAACCCGCGGATGCGGGCGAGGAGGATCGACAGGTCGAACGGCTTGGGCAGGTAGTCGTCGGCGCCCGCCTCGAACCCCCGCAGGACGTCGTCGGTGTGCGAACGCGCCGTCAGCAGCATGACGGGGACGAACTGCCGCGCCTCGCGCAGCCGACGCACCACCTCGAACCCGTCGAGGCCGGGCAGCATGACGTCGAGCAGAACCACGTCGAACGCGCCGTCGGCAGCGCCCCCGTCGACGAGCCGGCCGAGGGCCGCCTCGCCGGTGTCCTCGACGTCGGCCGCGTACCCCTCCGCCTCGAGATTCAGCTTCAGCCCCGACGCGAGGTGGTCTTCGTCTTCGACGATGAGGACGCGGCTCATGGCTTCAACGGCAGCTCGAGGGTGAACGTGCTGCCCCGCTCGAAGCCCCGGCTGTCGGCGTAGGCGCGCCCGCCGTGCCGCCGCGCCACCGCGAGCACGATCGACAGCCCGAGCCCGGTCCCCCGCACCCGCGAGTGGAGGGCGGCGGGCAGCCGGTAGAACCGGCGGAACACCCGCTTCAGCTCGTGACTGGTGATGCCCATCCCCTGGTCGCGCACGCTGACCGCGACCCGGCGCGCCCCGACCCTGGCCACGTCCACCGCCACCCGCACGCGCTCGCCCGAGTACTTGACGGCGTTGTCGACGAGGTTCGTCACCGCCGCCACGAGCTCCTCGCGGTCGCCCCGGACGACGAACGCGCCGTGCGCGGGACGCCCGACCACCTCCACCTCACCGTTCACGAGGTTGTGGCGCTTGCCGGCGAGCGAGACGCACTCGCCCACGACCTCCGTCAGGTCGACGTCGGTGGGGTTGTCGACGCGCCGGGCGGTCCCGGTCTTGCCCGCGAGCAGGATCTGGTCGATGGTCCGCTGCAGGCGATCGGAGTCGTCGAGCATCGTGCCGATGATGTCCTGCCGCGTGTCGGCCGGCAGCTCGCGCTGGCGCAGGGTCTGCAGGTACAGCTTGATGCTCGCGAGCGGCGTCTTCAGCTCGTGGGTGACCGCGTGGATGAACGCGTCGTGCTGCTCGCTGCGCCGGATCTCGCGGATGAGGAAGGCGGTGTTCAGGGCGAGGCCGCCGACGAGGACCACGAAGCTGAGGACGCCGAGCAGCAACAGCAGCCCCGTTCGCCAGTAGTTGACGATGAAGCTGATGTTGAGGACGACGGCGACGGCGATGAGGCCGACGCCGAGCAGGCCGGCGAGGACGACCGAGCGTCTGCGGTTGCCGCCGGAGCGATCCATGCCCATAGGATAGCGCCCCTGCCCCGTCCCCGGCGACCGGCCGCCGGCTCAGGCGGCGTTCTCGAGCGACAGCGACTTGTGCGCGATCTGGGTGGCGCTGGGCACCTGCACGTCCCACGCGAGCCCCAGCCACTGCATGACGCGGATCTGCATCCAGCTCAGGTCGACCTCCCACCAGGTCATGCCGTGCCGCGCGGAGCGGGGATGGGCGTGGTGGTTGTTGTGCCAGCCTTCGCCGAAGGTGATGAGGGCGACGCAGAACGAGTTCTTCGAGTCGTCGCTGGTGTTGAAGCGGCGGCTGCCCCAGAGGTGCGTGGCCGAGTTGATGAGCCAGGTGCAGTGCAGGCCGACGACGACGCGCAGGAACACCCCCCACAGGGCCCAGGACCAGCCCCCGATGGCGAGCAGGACAAGCCCCAGGACCACCAGCGGCACCCAGTGCCAGCGGGTGAGCACCTGGTAGAACCGGTCTTTCATGAGGTCGGGGGCGTACTTGCCCATGATCTCGGTGTCGGCGTGCAGCTCCTCGCCGAAGATGGTCCACAGCATGTGCGACCACCACTTGCCGTCGCGCGGGGTGTGCGGGTCGCCGGTCTTGTCGGAGTGCTGGTGGTGGATGCGGTGCAGCGCGGTCCAGAACACCGGGCCGCCCTGCAGGGTCAGGCAGCCGCAGACGGCGAAGAAGTACTCGACGAGCTTCGGCGTCTTGTAGGAGCGGTGCGTGTGCAGCCGGTGATAGCCGAGCCCGATGCCCCAGCCGATGCACACCCAGTGCAGCACCGCGGCCACCGCCACCGCCTGCCACGTCACGTTGAACAGCGCCACCACCGCCAGGACGTGGAAGACTCCGAACGCGATGGCGGTCGTCCAACTGACCCTGTCCCCGCTGGCGAAGTCGACCTGCTTGGTGGCCACGGCGGCTCCCTTCGGGAAACGGCCCGGACCCCAGCGCCCGGGCCGGGAGTCAGCCTAGCAGGCTCCGCGCGGGGCGGATGTAATAGTTCTGTAATTGCCGCAGGGACGACCTAGGAGTCTGCGCCGCAGAAACCGGGATGCGACAATTGTAGACGAGCCGCCGACGAAGGGACTGGATGTCGACTACATTCCGCCGCTACGCCCCGGAGCAGTCGCTGCTGTTGCCGCCCGATGTGCGGGAGTGGCTGCCCGAGGGTCACTTGGCGCACCACATCAGCGATCTGGTTGACGGTCTGGATCTGACGGCGTTCTACGCGCCGTACGAGGGGGACGGTCGGCGCAACGCGCCGTACGAGCCTCGGATGATGGTGAAGGTGCTGCTCTACGCGTACGCGACGGGGGTGTTTTCGTCGCGGGGGGTCGCGAAGAAGCTGGAAGAAGACGTGGCGTTCCGGGTGCTGGCGGCGGGCAACTTCCCGCAGCACCGGACGCTCTGCGAGTTTCGACGCCGGCACTTGGCGGATTTCAAGCGGCTGTTCGTGGAGGTGGTCGGTCTGGCGCGGGAACTGGGTCTGGCCCGATTCGGAAAGCTGTCGATTGACGGGACGAAGGTGCGGGCGAATGCGAGCAAGCGCAAGGCGATGAGCTACGGTCGGATGCAGGAGGAGGAGCGGCGTCTGGCCGGCGAGATCGACGCCCTGTTGCGTTCGGCGGACTCGACCGACGTGGCCGAGGACGTTCGGTTGGGCCCGGAGGTCCGTGGCGACGAGTTGCCGGCGGAGTTACAGCGACGAGAGGACCGTTTGGCGGCGATCCGGGCGGCGAAGGCGCGGTTGGAGGCGGCGCAGCGGGCGGCCGACGACGCGCGGGGTCGGCAGCCGGGCCAGACGCGGAACCCGAAGGGGGGTCGGCCGTACAAGCGGGCGTATGGCGAGCCCGACGAGAAGGCGCAGAGCAACTTCACGGACCCGGAAAGCGGGATCATGAAGACGAGCAACGAGGGCTTCCAGCAGTGCTACAACGCGCAGGCGGCGGTGGACGCTGAGCACCAGTTGGTGGTGGCGACGGATGTGACGGCGAACGCGAGCGACCAGGGCGGATTGCCGGTGTTGCTCGACCAGGTGGAGGAGCGGTTCGACACGCAGCCGGAGACGGTGTTGGCCGACTCGGGATTCTGCAACGAGCGGGACTTGACGGAGCTGGAAACGCGGGGTGTTGACGGGTATGTGGCGGTGGGCCGGGAGGACAAGCGGGTCGCCGCCCGCAATCTGAAGAAGCACCCGGCGACAGGCCGCATGGCAGCGAAGCTGTCGACGCCGGCGGGCCGGTCGGCGTACGCGGAGCGGAAGTGGTTGTCGGAGGCGCCGTACGGCTGGATCAAGCACGTGCTGGGCTTCCGGTGCTTCAGCCTGCGTGGACTGGCGAAAGTGCGAGGCGAGTGGGACTTGGTGTGCCTGGCGGTGAACGCAAAGCGCCTGCACGTTCTGATGGCGGCGTAACGGGGGCGATTCTGGCCCCACACTGCCCGAGAATCGGTCACGAATCGCGGCGTTTGGGCCGTGTACGGCCTGTTCTTCGGTTCCGTGCCGCCGATCGGCCGAGGATCACCGGCTCGTCGGCCGGCGGCCTACGCCCCGACGCCGTGCGTCACGACGCAGACCGCCGGGGTTCCGCGAACTCCTGCGGCGCAGGCTCCTAGAGCGCCGGATGCTGCCGGTGATGGTCGGTGGCCATCTGGAACGCGTGCGCGAGGCGCAGGATCTCGCGCTCGCCGAACAGCTTGCCGGTGAACCGCAGGCTGGTGGGGCTCCCCTCGTGGAAGCCACTGGGCATGCTGATCTCCGGGTGCCCGGTGAGGTTCGTCAGCCCGAGGTTCGAGCCCACGAACAGGTCGAAGTCACCGAGGGCCTCGTGCAGGTCCTCGATGATGCGCATGCGGAGGCGGTTGGCCTGGAGGTACTCGATGGCCGGCACGAAGCGCGACACGCGGAAGCTGTCGGGCCACCGGCTCCGCTCGGGCTCCTCGCGCATGCTCTCCAGCTGGGCGTTCAGGGTGGGCACGTCGAAGGCGGCCGCCGCCTCGGTGCCGAGAATGAAGCCGATCGCCCCGCTCGGCAGGTCGGGCAGGTCGAGCGGCGCCAACTGCACGCCGAGGCCGCGCATCACGTCGAGGGCGGCGCGGTTGTTGGCCAGGGTCTGCCGCCGCGCGGTCATCTGGGGCGCATTCTCGCCCTCGCTCTCGCCCTCGCTCTCGTCCTCGAACGCGGACCTCAGGTAGGCGACCCGCAGAGCGGTGACGTCGCTCGTCGCGTCCCAGTTGAACGGCACGTCGAACAGGGTGTTGTCGAGCCCGTCGGGGCCCTGGATGGACGCGAACACGAGGGCGCAGTCCTCGGCCGAGCGGCACATGGGGCCGATCTTGTCCATGGTCCAGCTCAGGGTCATCCCGCCGTGGCGGCTCACCCGGCCGAAGGTGGGACGCAGGCCGGTGATGCCGTTGCGGGTCGAGGGCGAGATGATCGACCCTCGGGTCTCGGTGCCGATGGAGAACCCGACGAGGCCGGCCGCCGTGGCCGCCCCGGGACCCGCCGACGACCCGCTCGAGCCCTGCTCGGTGTTCCAGGGGTTGCGGGTGCGGCCGCCGAACCAGCGGTCGCCCGACGCGAGGGCGCCCATGGTCAGCTTGGCCACGAGGATGGCCCCGGCGTCGGTGAGCCGGCGGTAGACGGTGGCGTCGGTGTCGATGACCTGGTCGCGATAGGGCGAGGCGCCCCAGGTGGTCCGGGTGCCCCGCACCGCGAGGAGGTCCTTGGCGCCCCAGGGAATGCCGTGCAGCGGCCCGCGGTAGGTCCCCGCCGCGATCTCCTCGTCGGCCCGCCGGGCCTGCCGGCGGGCGAGGTCCTCGGTGAAGCTGACCACGCAGTGCAGCTTCGGGTCATGCTGCTTCAGCCGCGCCAGGTAGAGCTCGGTCAGCTCCGACGGCTTGACCTGCCGCGTCTCGACGAGCCGCGCGAGGTGGGTGACGGGCAGGAAGGCCAACGCCTCGTCGCTCGTGGGCATGGCGACGGTGACGGGCTCGCGCCGGTTGGGGCCGCGCTCGGCCGGCAGGGTCATGCCCGGCGGCACGGGATTGAACACGATGGCCGGCTGCTGCGAGTTCCCGAGGTTGGCGGCCCGCAGCCTCTCGTAGTCGCGCCGCCGGTCGCCGGGGCCGTTCAGGCGCTCGGCCAGCCGCTGCAGCTCCTCGGGCGTGAACTCCAGGCCCGCGAGCCGCTGCGCCGCCTCGAGCATCTCGACGGTGACCGCGTCGGCGTCCTGGGCCACCGCGACGAGGGCCCCGGGCAGCAGGGTCGAGCCGAGCCCGGCCGCCGACAACGCGCCCAGGAAGTGCCGCCGGTTCGTCGCGAGCTTCAGTTCATCCATGGTCAGGTCCTGTGGTCGTCCGGGTGGGAGCGAAGGACCCCTCATTCTACTGAATCCGCGCCGCCGGTCCCGGGCAATCCCGGGGGCGGCGCCCACGCCCCCCCTGATACGATGCCCCGCGTGGACGCCAACCCGTTCGGGTGGCTCTCGCTCCTGCCGCCTGCCCTGGCCATCGGCCTCGCCGTCGCGAGTCGGCGGGCGATTCCCGCGTTGCTGGCCGGCGTCTGGGCCGGTTGGCTCATCGTCACGGGCTGGCAGCCGTTGGCGGCGACCGCCGCCGCGGCGCGCGGCATCGGCGGAGTCCTCGCCAATCCGGGCCAGTCCCGCGTGGTCCTGTTCACGGTCCTCATGGGGGTCCTGATCGAGTGGATGAGGCGGAGCGGCGGGGTCGCCGGGTTCCTGCGATGGGCTCGCGGCCGGCCCTGGTCCGACAGCCCCCGCGCCGCACGCCTGATGGCCGCGGCGACGGGGCTGGGCGTGTTCATCGAGTCCACCATCACCTGCCTCGTCGTCGGCACGGTGGCCCGGCCGTTCTTCGACCGGCACCGCATCGCCCGCGAGAAGCTGGCGTACATCTGCGACGCGACGTCGGCGCCGGTGTGCATGCTGATCCCGCTCAACAGCTGGGGCGCGGTCGTGCTCGCCCTCCTCGCCGCCCAGGCCGAGCTGGGACGGCTGGGCGACCGGGCGCCCCTCGGCGTCTTCCTCGCCGCCGTCCCGCTGAACTTCTACGCCCTCCTGTCCGTGCTCCTGGTCTTCGTGGTGGCGGCCACCGGGCGCGACGTAGGACCGATGCGGGGCGCCGAGCGCCGGGCCCGTGAAGCCGGTCCGCGGGAGGACGGGACCGCCGACGCGCATCCACCGGGCGAGGCAACCGGCGGGGCGCCGGTCGGCGCTCTGCCCGGCGCGGCCGGCAGGGCCTCGGACACGGCTGCACGCGGTCGGAAGGCGGGAATGCTCGCGGCAGGGGGGCTTGCCGACGAACCGCCGGGGCCGGGGCGGGCGCGGCACCTGGCGATGCCGCTCGCGGTGTTGTTGGGAACGGTGCTGGCGGGCATCGCCGCCACCGGAATCTCCGGCGCACGCGCGGCCCGTATCAACCACCCCGCCCTGATGGACGTTCTGGAGCACGCCTCGGGCTCTGCCGCGGTGCTGGGCGGCGTCCTCGCCGCCCTCGCGGCACTCGGCGTGGCCGCGACCGCGGCCGGCGATGTCCGTCTCCGCGAGTTGGCGGACGCGGCATGGCGCGGGGCACGGTCGATGCTGCCCATCGCCACCCTGCTGGTGCTGGCCCTCGCCATCGGCGGCGTGTGCGGGGCCCTCGGCACCGGGCCGTTCATCGCCGACCGCGCCGCCCCTCTCCTTAATCCGGTCCTCGCGGCGCCCGTGGTGTTCCTGACATCGGGGGTCATCGCCTTCGCGACGGGGACGAGCTTCGGCACCTTCGCCATCATGATCCCGCTCGCCGTGCCCCTCGCCGCGGCGATGCAGCTCGACGGCGCCGCGGTCTCCCTGCCGCTGGTCGTCAGCGCGGTACTGGGCGGCGGCGTGTTCGGCGACCACTGCTCGCCGATCAGCGACACGACCGTCATCTCGTCGGCGGCGGCGGGCAGCGACCACATCGAGCACGTGCGCACGCAGGCCCCCTACGCCCTGGCCGCGGCCGCGCTCACCGTGGTCCTGTATCTGCTGGTGGGACCGCGGATGGTCAGTCCCGCGTGATCTTCCCGATGACGTAGCCGCCGGACCGCTCGTCGAGGTCGAGCTCCAGGTAGCCGCGCGACTGCGCCTCTTCCAGGAGATCGTTGAACGAGCCGAAGCCGTAGGCCGACTCGTTGAACCCGGGGCGCCGCCGCTTGAGAGTCTGCTTGATCATCGACCCCCACAGTTTGGCGCGGTCGCCGCGTTCCGCGTGGATCGCTTCGGCGGTCTGGATGACGAGGTCGATGGCCGGCTGCACCGGGTCGGGCTTCGCGGGCTCGGTGGTGGTGACCGTCTTCTTGGGCGGGTGCCAGCGCATCCGTCGGTGCGTGTAACGGGGGTCGGCCGCGCACGTCCAGCCGGCCGTCTTCAGCGCCGCCTTGAGCCGATCGGCCTTCGGCCCCGTATAAGAGGTAACCTCTGCCTTGCAGAGCCCCAACTCCTTGGCGATTCTCGTGAACACGTAGCCGTGTTGCTCGGGCGCCCACTCCCGACCCTCGATCGCCGCACGCAGCTCGCCGTCCACCGAATCGACCTGCCCGTTCGTCTTCGACGGATCATCCTTGGGCTCCGAGGGCGCTCTCCGCTTCTCGGAGGTCGTCTTCGCCCGCCCCTTGCCGCGGGACCGGCGGCGGGGCGACGGGCTCGCGGCCACCAGATCGTCATAGAAGATGAACTCGTCGCAGTTGTTGACGAGGAGGTCCGAGGTGGCGTTCTTCACGCCCACCCCGATGACCGCCTTGGCGTTCTCGCGCAGCTTGCTGACGAGGGGAGAAAAGTCGGAATCGCCGGAGATGATGACGAACGTGTCGATGTGCTCCTTGGTGTAGCACAGGTCGAGCGCGTCGACGACCATGCGGATGTCGGCCGAGTTCTTGCCCGACTGCCGCGCGTGGGGAATCTCGATGAGCTCGAACGCCGCCTCGTGCATCGGCGCCTTGAACTCCTTGTAGCGGTCCCAGTCGCAGTACGCCTTCTTGGCGACGATACTGCCCTTCAGGAGGAGCCGTTCGATCACCGGCCGCACATCGAACCGCTTGAGATCGGCGTCGCGGACCCCCAGGGCCACGTTCTCGAAGTCGCAGAAGACCGCCAGGTTGCCGTCACCGTTCAAGGAGCGCCTCCGTCGTGTGAGCCCGTGGACCAGGCAGCCTGTGGCGAAAGCACGGCTCTCGGTGCAACGCCAGGTTTCGCCACGGGCCCTCAGCCCGCCAATCGTCGCCTTCGGCCCCGGTTGGCGCCCGCCCCCCCAGGAATCCGCGCCGTCCTGCGGCGCGGATCTCCTGGCACGCGGGCTTCCGTCCGCGGGCCCGAGGGTGCAAAAGACGAAGGCGGGTCCGGGGTCGTGCCCCGGACCCGCCCAGGTGTGGAGCCGACCGCCGACGCGCCGGCCTGGCAAGGCCGCTCCGGCCGCGGCGGTGACGTGCGAGCCGGCCGCACCGGCTCTCGTGCCCCGGGAACGCCTACTCGCCGGCCGGCAGCCGCAGCGCCGCGAGCGACGCCGGGAAGACGCCGCCCTGTGCGACCTGCACGACGATGTACTGGTCGCCCTCGTGCTCGTAGGTCATCATGCCGTACTGACCCGGCGCGGGCAGCTCGACGGTGCCGACGATCTCGCCCGTCGCCTTGTTCCGCGCGTCGAGCACGGCCGGCCCGTTCATGCCCCGGGTGGTCAGCAGCAGGCTGCCGGTGACCATGGACACGGCCCGGCTGCCGCCCCCCACCCCGGTCAGGTCGACGCCCTGCAGGGCCGGGTGCCGCCGCATGCGCTCGGACGCCTCGCCCACCGGCTGCCACCACAGGTGCTCGCCGGTATTCATGTCGATGGCGGTGATGCGGTTGTAGGGGGGCTTGTGCATCGGCAGGCCCTGGGGGCCGCCCCAGCCCACGCCGCCGCCCTGCACCCAGTCGGACACCGTGGTGCCCGTCGTCCAGCAGTCGCCCTCGGACGACGTGCAGGCGTGGGTGTCGCCGTCGGTATTGGTGCCCGGCTGCACGAGCCGGCCCGAGCACTGCGGCCCCGACGGCTGGTAGAGAATGCCGGTGGTCGGGTCGAGCGACGCCGGGTTGGTGATGTTGAGGCCGCCGGAGCAGCCGATCCAGCCCTGCACCGGCTCGTTGTGGCCTTCCGGCAGGGGCGGCATGTAGGGCCCGCCGATGCGGAAGTTGCTCATGATCTCGAGCGCCTCGGCGCGCAGCTCGGGGGTGAAGTCGATGACGTTCTCCTCGGGCAGGCCGAGGGCCTCGAGCGGCGCGGGCCTCGTGGGAATCGGCTGGGTCGGCGAGAGCTGCTCGCCGGGCACGACCGACGCCGGCACCTCGACCTCCTCGATCGGCCACACCGGCTCGCCGGTTTCGCGGTTGAAGGCGAAGGTCAGGCCCTGCTTGGTGGTCTGGATGGCCATCGGCACGTCCTGCCCGTCGACGTTGACGTCGACGAGGATGGGGACGTTGGGCAGGTCGTAGTTCCAGATCGGATGGTGCACGGTCTGGAAGTGCCAGACCCGTTCGCCGGTCTCGGCGTCGAGGGCGACGGTGCTCGTGCCGAACAGGTTGTCCCCCGGCCTGAACCCGCCGTAGTAGTCGATGGTCGGCGCGTTGGTCGGGATGTAGACGATGCCCCGCTCGAGGTCGGCCGACATCGGCGCCCACGAAGACACGTCGCCGGTCCACTGCCACGCGTCGTTCTCCCAGGTGTCGAACCCGAACTCGCTCTCGGTCTGGGGAATGATGTTGAACTTCCACTTGAGCTGGCCGTTGCGCAGGTCGTAGCCGAGGATGTCGCCCGGCACGTTCTCGACGCGGCTCTGGCTGTAGCCCTGCTCGTGCGAGTTGCCGACCACGATGGTGTCGTTCACCACGATGGGCGGCGACGAGTTGGTGATGTAGCCCAGCTCCGGATCGAGCCCGCTGTAGGGATCGTAGGGGTGCCCGAGGCCCGCCAGCAGGTCGACGACCCCGGTCTCGGGGAACCCGGGGATGTCCACCGGCGACCCGAAGCCCTCGATGTGGTCGCCGGTCTTGGCGTCGAGCGCGTGGAGGAAGAACGCCGGGGTCACGATGAAGATGACCCCCCGCCCGTCGACCTCCGAGTAGGCAACGCCCTTGCCGTAGGCGGCCCGCATCGACTGCTCCCACCGCTCGGTGTTCGGCTCGCGGTAGGTCCACAGCGTCTCGCCGGTGCCCGGGTCCATGGCCACCACCGTGCGCCGGTAGCCGGCCACGGTGTAGAGGACGCCGTCGATGTAGCTGGGCGTCGACCGCGACGCGTAGTTGGTGTGCGGGCTGTAGTTGTCGCCCCGCCAGACCCACGCCACCTCGAGGTCCTCGAAGTTCCCGGCGTCGATCTGGTCGACCGGCGAGAACCGGGTCCCCCAGGCATCGCCGCTCTGGTACCACCACTCCCCGTCAGGCGTGCCCCGGTCCTGCTCCTGGGCGGCCGCGCCGGTGACCGCCAGGGCCACCGCCAGCAACGCGATCCACGAGAGGCGTCCGGCGCCCCCGCGACGTCTTGCCTGTGCTCTCATCCGTTCCCTCCGAACCTTGGTTGCCGGGGTTGCGGGCACGGGACATCACCGCGGGGACGGACGGCCCGCCCGTCGCGGCCCCGGCCGGTGACGGCCGGGCGCCCATACCGGGTCACGAGCGAATCAAGGTGACGATTATACCCGCGCGGGCCCGCCCACGTTATCCTTGCGGCATGAAAACCCGCATGACTGTCTGGCGGTTCCTGCCGGCCGCGGCCGGCGTCTGTGTCGTCGCGGCGGGGATTGCCGTGGGGCCGGCCTCCGCCCAGGAGCGCCGCATCGCGAGCCCCCCGGGGCGGTCGGCCACGCAGGTGGGCGGCACGTACGACGCGCGGGCCGGCAACGTCGGCGGCCGCTGGGTCGAGATCCGCTACGGCCGCCCCATCCGGCGGGGCCGGGAGATCTTCGGCCCCGACGACTACCGCGAGTTCCTGAACGACGGCGCCGCCGTCTGGCGGGCCGGGGCGAACCAGAGCACCCGCCTGATCAACGAGACGGCGCTGGTCCTCGGGGACACGACGATCCCGCCCGGCGAGTACACCGTCTTCATGGATCTGCAGGCCGACCCCTGGGAGATGATCGTTTCGCGGTGGCCGGCCCAGCTCACCTACGACTTCGACAACCGGGACGCCCTGTGGGGGGCCTACGAGTACACGCCCGACCGCGACGTCGTGCGCATGCCGATGACGGTCGAGACGCTCGACCATTCGTTCGAGCAACTGTCGTGGCAGTTTCTCGACGTGACGGACGACGGGGTCACCCTCGCCCTGCTCTGGGAGCGGACGATGGCCTCGGTGCGGTTCACGTTCGGGGGCGAGTAGTCGCTGCCGTTCCGAGCCCGGCGCGGATCCGCGGCAGGAGCCTGCGCCGTGGAACGGCGCGGACTTCTGTAGGACCGGTTGGGGTGGCGAACGGAGCCGTAGGCGACGCTCTCCGGGCTAAGTCGGGCTCCCCGACCACGAGAGGAACCGGCCGGTGAGCAGCATCACGCCGTAGGTCAACACGAACAGTACGGCGACGGCGGCGACCGTGCAGACCAGCAGCACGACCACCGTCGCCGCGTCCTTCGCGATCTCCTTCAGCAAGGCGATCTCCGGGATCCCGCGCCGCCGCGCCCGTCGAAGACGGCTCGACTACCAGGGCATCCGGCGCCCGGTGTGGCGGCGGCCCATGTCCGCCGCCTCGGCCCCCGGGTTCGACCCGATGCGCACGCCCTCGTCGATCATCGCGATGATGTTGCCGGCGTTCATGCCGTTGAGGAAGGGGATGCCCGCCGCCTTCGTGGCCGCGAAGACCCGCGCCCGCGCGTCGACGAGCACCTGCGGGTTCTCCGCCCGCGAGACGTTGTAGGACATGCTCATGTCGCCCGGCCCCCACTCGGCGAAGCCGACGCCCGGCACCGCGGTGCTCGCCTCGGCGTTCTGCAGGGCGTGCCGGTCCTCGATCTTCAGGCCGACGAGCAGCTCCCCGTCCGGGTTGAGGGGCCAGGTGTCGGCCAGCCCCTGGTACTCGGCGTTCGACACGCCCCAGATGCGGGCCGCGAAGCCCTGCCCGCCGCTGCCGCGCAGGCCCTCGTCGAGGCCGTCGGCCTTCTTCGCGTGGGGATAGCGGGCCGACTCGACCAGCACCTTCACGACCTCGGGTGACCGCGCGTGGGCGAGCAGCACCCCGTGCACGCCCGAGCCGAGCAGGTGCTCGACCATCCAGAAGTTGCCCCACATGACCGTCTCGTTGACGCCGCCGAACGGCAGTACCGCGATGACCGTCGGCGTCCGGTGCCCGCTCTTCGTCGGCCCCCCGTCGACGAGCCCCTGCATGAACGCGCGCAGGTCGGTCATGTCGAACGGGCTGTGCTCGAGGTTGTAGGTGATGTAGTCGGCCCAGGTCTGGGCGAGGGCCTTGCCCTCCTCATAGCCGCCGCCGTTGACCTGCGTGTAGTAGATTGGCTGGTCCTGCTCGAGCAGCTCGATCGCCTTGTTGATCCGCTTGGGGGTGTAGTCGCTCGAGCCGCCGCCCGCTTCCTGGCCTCCCAGCGAGACCACGCCGACCGCCGCCGCCAGCGCGACCAGTGCAAGCTTCTTCAGCATGGGTTCCTCCTCGTGCGGGTCATCCTCGCACAGCCCGGCGCGGTTGCAAAGCCACGTCCACGACGGAACTTGAGCGGTCGGATTGACAAGCCGTTGCCACAGGCGCATGATTACGCTGATTAGGAGGACACCCCGATGAACACCCGCGTCAGAACCCTCGGTTCCGGCTCGCTCGGCGTCATCGTCGGCGCACTGCTCGCGGTGGCGGCCCTGCCCGCCGGCGCGGCGGCGCAGGACCAGGAGGTCACGTTCACGCGCGACGTGATGCCGATTCTCCAGGACTCGTGCCAGAGTTGCCATCGGGACGGCGCCATCGCCCCGATGTCGCTGATGACCTACCAGGAGACCCGCCCGTGGGCGCGGTCGATCCGCGACAAGGTGGCGACGCGCACCATGCCGCCCTGGTACATCGACCCCAACGTGGGCGTCCAGGGCTTCAAGTACGACCGGTCGCTGAGCCAGGAGCAGATCGACACCATCGTGGCCTGGGTCGACGCCGGGGCGCCGCGCGGCAACCCCGAGGACCTGCCGCCGCCGCGGCAGTTCGCCGACCGCGACATGTGGCACATCGGCGAGCCCGACTGGATCGTCCCGATTCCCGAGCCGTTCCTGGTGCCGGCGGAAGGCGCCAACTGGTGGGGCGACCTGTTCTCGCCGTCGGGGCTGACCGAGGACGTGTGGATCAGCGCGGTCGAGACCAAGCCGTCGGCCGAGGGCTTCCCGGTGGTGCACCACGCGGTGACCCGGGTCCAGGACTCCGAGGATTCCGACGACGGCGACTTCCTGAACGAGTACGCCCAGGGCAAGAACGGCGACATCTTCCCCCCGGGCACGGGACGCCTCGTCAGGGCGAACTCGTTCATCCGGTTCAACATGCACTACGCCTCGATCGGGCGCGACGTCACCGACCGCACGAGCGTGGGGCTGCAGCTCTATCCCAAGGGCGAGAAGCCCGAGAAGGAGCTGTTCTCGCGGGCGCTGGCCCAGAACTTCGACCTCGACATCCCGCCGGGCGAGGACAACGTGCGGCACGACAGCTATCACCCGTTCGAGAACAACGTGCGGCTGACGGGGTTCCAGCCCCACCTGCACAACCGCGGAAAGCGGCAGTGCATCGAGGCGATCCTGCCCGACGGCAACACCGAGACCATCAGTTGTGCCACCTGGGACTTCGGGTGGCACATCGTCTACAACTACGCGGATGACGTGCAGCCTCTGCTGCCGGCGGGGTCGTTCCTGCACACCATCACGTGGCACGACAACTCGGCCGGCAACCGGTGGAACCCCGACTCGGAGAACTGGGCCGGGTTCGGCCAGCGGTCGAGCGACGACATGTCGTTCACCTGGACGAGCTACTACGAGCTCGACGACGAGGAGTTCGCGGCGGCGGTCGCCGAGCGCGAGGCCATGAACGCGAACGACAACTAGATTCGCGGCGGCTGTCGCGGCATGGCGACGGACCAGGACGCGAACGACAGCCAGACCGGGCATCGGCGCCTTGCGGCGCCGGTGCCCGCCCAACCAATCCTGCAGGCGTCTGCGGCGCATGGCGCCTGGAGCCAGAGACGATGACGATACGCACTCCTCAACCGGTCGTGGTGGTGTGCGCGGCGGCGGCCCTCGTCGCGCTGACGGCGGCGCCGGCGGCCGATGCCCAGATTCGCTACGACCGCGGCCAGAACGTGGCCCCGGTCTTCGAAGGCTGGGAGCGCAACTCGGACGGCACCTTCAACATGGTGTTCGGGTACATGAACCGGAACTACCAGGAGATGCCGGAGGCGCCGATCGGCGAGGCCAACTTCTTCGAGCCGGGACCCGCCGATCGCGGCCAGCCGACGCGCTTCTACCAGCGGCGCCAGCAGTTCGTGTTCCGGGTGCAGGTGCCGGCCGACTGGGGCGAAAGGGATCTCGTCTGGACCCTGACCACCAACGGCCGCACCGACCGGGCGATCGGCCGGCTGTGGCTCGCCTGGGAGATCGACGACGGGGTGATCCGGGCCAACCGCGGCATGGGGGCCCGAGGGGCGCCCACCGACAACCAGCACCCGTCGATCGCCATCCCCGGCGGCACCGACCTGACGGTGACCCTGCCCGACACGCTGACGATCACCGCGGTGGTCGGCGACGACGGCATTCCGGGGCCGCGGCCGCGGCCGCCCGAGCCCCCCGACGACGACGACCCGCAGCGCGCGGCCCGGCGCGCCGCCGACGCGGCCCGCCGGGCAAGCCGCCCCCACCCCACGAACCAGGCCATCGTCAACGCCCGGGTCGCGGGCGAGACAGGGCTCGGCATCACCTGGCTCCACTACCGGGGACCGGGCCGGGTGCGCTTCGACCCGATGAGCGCCTCGATCGAGGGCGGCCGGGGCGGCGAGTTCGCGACCACCGTCACGTTCACCGAGCCCGGCACCCACGTGCTGCGCGCCTACGCCGACGACTCGATCACCACCACCCCGATCGACGTCACGGTGACCGTCCAGGAGTAGCAGGCCTCCCCCGGCGCAAGTCGAGCGCCGGGGGATCTGCACACATCGGCCGGAACTGCCCGGACCGGCCGCACCCTCGTCTCCGTTTCCGCACCCGACCCGGATACAGGCCGCCTGCAGGGCCGATGTCGTGATTCGTCGGAGCCGGGGCAACAACGCGGCCTCTCGTCCCCTGCGTCGCCGCCGATCGGATTTCCGTCCGTCCGCCTCCCATTGGCCTACCTTGACATTCTACCGGTCGATGCTACTCTGATAGACCTTCTACCCAAGGAGGCACACGAGTGGCGCGACCACCGGCAAGCGAAGACCAGCTCGGACTGCTGCAGGGGACGCTGGACATGCTCATTCTCCAGACCCTGCGACCGGGCCCGGCGCACGGACACCAGATCGCCACCACCATCGAGCGGACCTCCGACCACGTGCTGCAGGTCGACCACGGGTCGCTCTACCCCGCCCTCCACCGACTGATCAAACGGGGCTGGATCACCGGGGCGTGGGGCGTCTCGTCGAACAACCGGCGGGCGAAGTTCTACGCCCTCACCGAGGCGGGGCGCGGGCAGCTCCTGCGGGAGGCGACCAAGTGGGAGCGGATGGTCGAGGCCGTCGGACGCGTCATGCATCCGGCGGGAGCCGGAGAGGCGCCGCGATGAAGCCGCCGGCCTGGCTCTGCCGGCTGGTGCCGTATCTCGGCCGGCGCCAAGCCGAGCAGGATCTGGAGGAGGAGCTCCGGCTCCATCTGGAGCTGGAGCGGGAACGCCAGCGCGACGCCGGCGTCCCGGAGGGCGAGGTCCTGCGCGCCGCCCGGCGGAAGTTGGGCAACGCCCCTCTGATCCGCGAGCGCACTCGCGACGTCTGGGGCTGGCGCCGGCTCGACGACCTGGGACGGGACCTGCGCCACGCCGTCCGCGGCCTCGGGCGGACGCCCGGCTTCGCGGCCGCGGTGGTGCTCATCCTCGCGCTGGGCACCGGCGCCGCCACCGCGATGTTCGGCATCGTCTACGGCCTCCTGATCCGCCCGCTGCCGTATCCGGACGGCGATCGCATCGTGCGCGTCGGCCAGGAGCCGCGACGCCAACCGGGAGCGCCCGTGTACCTGAGCGCCCGCGCGCTGGCGCAGGTGCGGGAAACGGCCGAATCGTTCGAGCAGCTGGCCCCGTATGGAGCGTTCACCTTCGAGTGGGTGAGCCCGGACGGCGCCAGACCCTGGGGCGCGCCCGTCTCGCCGGCGCTGCTCAGGCTGCTCGGGGCGAGGCCGCAGCTCGGCCGGCTGTTCACCGACGACGAGGCGCGCATCGGCGCGGACGGGGTCGTGCTGCTGAGCCACCGCGCGTGGACCCGGCGCTTCGACGCGAATCCGGACGTCGTCGGCACGGTCGTCGACGTCCTCAACGAGCCTCGCACGGTGGTCGGCGTGCTGGCGGAGGGGTTCTACTTCCCCCGTCCCGAGGCGGAGGCCTGGGCGCCCTACGTGCTACGGGAAGACGAGCCGACCGCCGTCGTGCTGGGGCGGCTTCGCGAGAGCGTCTCGCCGGAGCAGGCCGCCGTCGAGGTCGGCGCCATCCTGCAGGGCATGGACGAGGCCGGCGCCCGCCGCCCGAGTGCGACGGGAGCCGCCCCCGCGAACGCCCCGGACATCGACGCCCGGGTGACGCGCGTCATCCCCTTGCAGGAGGAGATGGTCGGCGAATACCGGCCGGCGCTCCTGGCGTTGGCCGGGGCCACCCTGCTCGTGCTGCTCATCGCCTGCGTCAATGTCGCGGGACTGCTGCTCGCGCGCGGGGTGACCCGCCGGCGCGAGCTGGCGGTCCGCGGTGCGCTGGGGGCGGGCCGGGGCCGGATCGTGCGACAGCTCCTGACCGAGAGCGTCCTGCTGAGCCTGGGCGGCGGCGCGCTGGGGCTGGCGACGGCGGCCGGCATGCTGCGCGCGGTACCGGCACTGGTGCCGGGCGCGGTGACGCGGCTCGACGAGGTCGGGCTCGACGGCGTCGTCCTCGCCTTCACCCTCGGGCTGTCGGTGGCGGTCGGACTGCTGTTCGGCGCCGTCCCCGCGTTCCAGTCGTCCGGAGGCCACTTGCTCCGGGCCCTCGTCGAGGGGAGTGCACGGTCCTCGGGCGGCTTCGGGCTGCTGCGCGCCAACCGGACGCGGGCGGTCCTGGCCGCCGCGCAGATGGCGCTGGCCCTCGTGCTCCTGGTGGGAGCGGGTCTTCTCCTGCGCAGCTTCGTCGGGCTCGTCACCCTGGATCGCGGCTACGACCCCGCCAACGTGGTCGCCGCCACCACGAGGTACCCGCTGACGTTCCGCCCGGGCTTCGCGACCCGGGAGGAGCTCATCGCGGCGGAAGCGTCGAAACGACGCTTCTACGGGGAGCTCGCCTCGGCGATGGACCGTCTGTCCCGTCTTCCCGGCGTGGAGGCGGTCGGGGTGTCGTCGCGCCTTCCGCTCGCGAGCAGCGGCAGCCAATTGCAGCGGGTGCAGGTCGACGGCGGATCAGCGGACGACACCCGCGAGTTGCCGGAGGCGCTGCTCCGGGTGGCGACCCCGGGCTACTTCGACGCGATGCGGCTGCGTCTCGTCAACGGGCGCCTGTTCACGCACCGCGACGGGACCGGTGCTCCACGGGTCCTAGTGGTCAACGAGACGTTCGCGCGCGCTGCTCGCCGGTGGGCCGGCCGTCGGGCGGCGGGTGCGCTTCCTCAATGCCGACAGTGACGGCCAGCCGTGGGAGGTCATCGGCGTCGTGGCGGACGTCACGTACCGGGGGCTCGCGGTCACCGGAGTCCAACCGGAGGCCTTCGCCCCGCTGCAGCAGATCGACGCCGCTCCCGTGTTCGAGCACGGCCCGGCCGTGGTCGTGGCCCGAACCACCGGCGATCCACTCGCCGCGGTCCCGTTCCTCCGCGCCGCGGTGGCCGAGGTGCGCCCCGGCGCCTCGGTGGCGACGGTGATGACGATGGACGCGAGGCTGTCGTCGGCCGTCGCCGAGCCCCGCTTCTACGCGGTGCTGGTCGGCGGCTTCGCCGCCCTCGCCGTCCTGCTCGCCGCCCTCGGCGTCTACGGCCTGCTCAGCTACACCGTCGCGCAGAGGCGGGGAGAGATCGCCATCCGCATGGCGCTGGGCGCGCAGCGCGGCGACGTGCTCGCCCTGGTCGTCCGCCAGGGCGCCGCCCTCATGGCCGCCGGCACCGTCGTCGGCCTCGCCGCCGCGGCGGCGTCGAGCCGCGTCCTGGAGAGCTTCGTCCACGGCATGGCCACCGACGACCGCCTGACCTTCGTGGCGGCGCCGCTCGCGCTCGTCGCCGCGGCGTTCCTCGCCTGCTACGTTCCGGCGCGCCGCGCGACCCGCATCGAACCGATGGAGGTCCTGCGCTTCGAGTAGGGACGCTGACGTGACTGCCGCGTGGCGAGCGACCATCCCGCAGAAGCGGGTTGTACCCGGAGAAGCAGAAGCGGGCCGTAGCCGGGCGGAAAGTCGGTAACTTCATGTCCATCACTGTCCTCGATGGACGGCAGGACGAGACCGCACCATGAGATGGCCAGCCTGGATGTACCTTCTCGTCCCGCACCTGGGCCGCCGCGCGGCGGAACGGGATGTCGATGAGGAGCTCCGCCTGCACGCGGACCTCGAGAGCGAGCGTCAGCGCGATAGCGGAGTCCCCGAGGAAGAGGCCCTGCGCGCGGCGCGCCGGAGGCTGGGCAACGCGACCCTGATTCGCGAGCGTACCCGCGACGTCTGGGGCTGGCGCTGGCTCGACGACCTGGGGCGCGACGTGCGCCACGCGGTCCGCGCCCTGGGCAGGAGCCCCGGTCTCGCGGCCGCCGTGGTCCTCGCGCTCGCGCTGGGCATCGGCGCCAACACGGCGATGTTCAGCGTCGTCCGCGGCATGCTGATCCGGCCGCTGCCTTATCCGGACGCGGGCGACATCGTGCGCATCACGGAAGCGATGGGGCCGAGAATGTCCCCGTTCGTCACGAGCGCCTCGATGGCGGCGCTGCTCGACGAGGCCGAGTCGTTCGAGCAGCTCGCCGGCTACGGGCCCTCCCGCTTCTTATGGCGCGGACCGGAAGGCGCGGTCACGCTGCGCGCCGCGCGGGTGTCGCCCTCCATGTTCCCGCTGCTGCGCGCGACGCCCCACCTCGGCCGCCTGTTCATCGAGGAGGAGGCCCGAGCGGGAGCGGAACGGGTCGTGCTGCTGAGCCACGGCGCCTGGGCTGGTCGTTTCGGGTCCGATCCGGACGTCGTCGGCTCCGCCATCGACCCGAACAACGCACCGCACACGGTGGTCGGCGTGCTCGCCGAGGGGTTCTTCTTTCCCAGCCCCGAAGAGGAGATCTGGACGCCCTACGTGATGCCGGGATACTCGATTGCTCCGCCGGAAGGAGGGTGGAATGGCTCTTTCCGGGATGCCTCCTTCAGCATCTCCCTCGTCACCGCCCTCGCACGGCTCCGTCCCGGGGTATCGACCGAGCAGGCGGCCACCGAGGTGCGCACGATCCTGCAACGTAGCGGCCTGATGGCCCAGGCTGCCGCAATGAGCGGCGGCACCGCCGACCTGCCGGCGATCAACGCCCGGGTGGTTTCGCTGCAGGAAGAGATGGTCCGTGGATACCGGCCGGCGCTCCTGGCCCTGACCGCGGCGACCGCCCTCGTGCTGCTGATCGCCTGCATCAACGTGGCGGGGCTGCTGCTCGCGCGCGGGGTGGCGCGCCGGCGGTCGCTCGCGGTGTGCGTGGCCCTCGGCGCGGGCCGGGGCCGGCTCGTGCGCCAGCTCCTGACCGAGAGCGTGGTGCTGAGCACGGGCGGCGGCCTGCTCGGTCTGGCCGCGGCGGCCGTGGTGCTCGGCGGCCTGCCCGCGGTGGTTCCCGGCGACGTCGCGCGGCTCGACGGCATCGGCATCAACGGCGCGGGACTCGCGTTCGCCCTCGCCCTGTCGGTGATCGTCGGGCTCGCGTTCGGCGCGGCGCCGGCGTTCCAGTGGTCTCGGTTCAGCCTGGTGCGGGCGCTGAACGAGGGGAGCGCGCAGGCCGCGGGGGGCTTCCGCCTGCTGCGCTCGAACCGGACGCGGGCGGCGCTGGCGGTGGCGCAGGTGGCCCTCGCGGTCGTGCTGCTCGTCGGGGCGGGCCTGCTCCTGCGCAGCTTCGTGGGTCTCGTCACCCTCGACCGCGGTTACGACCCCACCGGCGTGGTCACCGCGCGTGCCGGGAACCCCGACGCGATTCGAGGCACGCCCGCACCGGTGCCGGGGGGCGAGGACGACGCGGTCGACGCCCGTTTCCAGGCGGCGATCCTGGAGGCCATGACGCGGCTGGAGCGTCTGCCCGACGTCGCCGCGGTCGGGGTCTCGTCCGGCCTCCCGCTCGCGTCCGGCGGCACGACGACATCAACCAGCGTGCGGGTCGCCGGCCGGCTCGAGCCGGCCGCTCCCGGCGACCGGCTGATGGCTCGCATCGCCTGGGCCAGCCCCGGCTACTTCGACGCGATGCGCCTGCGTCTCGTCGAAGGCCGTCTCTTCACGCGTTCCGACCGTGCCGGCGGCCCCGGCGTCGTCGTGGTGAACGAGACGTTCGCCCGTGGCCTGTCCCGCGACGGGCAAGCCGTCGGGCAGCGCGTGCAGCTCGGGCTCGGCGGCCGCGGCGACGATCGCCCCTGGTGGGAGGTGGTCGGCGTCGTCGCGGACCTCCGGTACGCGGGACTCACGGTCGCCGGGCAACAGGCGGAAGCGTTCGTCCCCGCGGCTCAGGCCCGGGCGGCTCGCACCGTGGGCGCGGACGCCTTCCTCAGCGTGCGGACCACCGGCGATCCGGCCGCCCTGATTCCCTTTCTCCGGGAAACGGTGGCCGAGGCGCACCCCCGCGCGGAGATCGAGGACGTGATGACGATGGATGGGCGGCTGTCGCTCGCCGTCGCCCAGCCCCGCTTCTACGCCGTCCTCGTCGGGGTCTTCGCGGCCCTCGCGCTCCTCCTCGCTGCATCCGGCCTCTACGGCCTGCTCAGCTACACGGTGGCCCAGCGGCGGGGCGAGATCGGCATCCGCATGGCCCTCGGGGCCCGACGCGGCGACATCCTCGGGCTGATGGTCCGGCAGGGGGTGATGCTCGTGGCCGCCGGCGCCGTCGTCGGCCTCGCCGGGGCGGCGGCGTCGAGCCGCGTTCTGGAGAGCTTCCTCTACGGCGTCGCCACCGACGACCGGCTGACCTTCGTGGCGGCGCCGCTCGTGCTGGTCTCGGTCGCCCTCGTCGCCTGCTGGCTCCCGGCGCGGCGCGCGACGCGGGTCGATCCCATGGAGGTCCTGCGCTTCGAGTAGGAGGCGACAAGGGGTGCAAACCATGACGAAGTCGCGCGCTTCGGGCAGCCGGCCGCGGGGCGGGTGCAAACCATGAAGTGGCCAGCCTGGCTGTATCGCCTCGTGCCGTACCTGGGCCGCCGCACGGCGGATCAGGATCTTCAGGAAGAGCTTCGCCTGCACTTGGAGCTCGAGCGCGAGCGGCAGCGGGACGCCGGCGTCCCCGAGGCCGCGGCCATGCTGGCTGCCCGTCGAAGGCTGGGGAACGGGACGTCGATCCGCGAACGCACGCGCGACGTCTGGGGCTGGCGGTGGCTCGACGACCTGGGGCGCGACGTTCGCCACGCCCTCCGCGGACTGCGGCGCGGCCCGGGCTTCACGGGCACGGTGGTGCTCGTGCTCGCGCTGGGTATCGGAGCGAACACGGCGCTGTTCAGCGTGGTCTACGGCCTGCTGCTCCGGCCGCTGCCGTATCCCGACCCGGAGGCGATCGTGCTCGTGGGCAAGGTGTGGCGGGACAGAACGGGACTTCCGACGCTGACGAACCCCGAGCTGCGCGCGCTGCGGGCCGATGCCGGCTCGTTCGAGCAGCTCGCCGCCTCTTCGCGTGTCGCCGTCCCGTGGACCCGGCCGGACGGCAACCTCTTTGGGCAGGCGGTGACCCCGGCCTACTTCTCGCTGCTGGGGACCACGCCGCACCTCGGCCGGCTCTTCACCGCGGCCGACGCGGAGGAGGGCGCGGCCCCGGTCGTACTGCTGAGCCACGGCGTGTGGACGAACCGGTTCGGCTCGGACCGCGACGCGGTCGGCGGCACCGTCGATATCGACAGCGGGCCGCACACCGTGATCGGGGTGCTGCCCGAGGGCTTCGAGCCGCCCCGCTCCTCGCCCGGGTTCTGGACGCCGCTCGTCGTCGCGCCCTACGAGCCGTCGGCCGATGGGGCGCTCGATAACCCCGGATTCATGCTGGGAATCGGGCGGCTGCGGCCCGGCGTGTCGCCGGACGAGGCGCAGGCCGAGGTGCGGACGATAATCGATCGCCAACAAGCCGCGCGAGCCTGGCCGGAGTTGGGCCCGGCACCCGAGGGCAGAGTGGTCCGCCTGCGGGAGGAGCTGGGGCGCCCGTTCCAGCCGGCCCTGGCCATGCTGGCGGCCGCGACCGGGCTGGTGCTGCTGATGGCCTGCGCCAACGTGGCCGGCTTGCTCCTGGCGCGGGGCATCGCCCGGCGGCGCGAGCTCGCCATCCGCGGTGCGCTCGGCGCCGGCCGAAGCCGGGTCCTCCGGCAGCTTCTGACCGAGAGCGTGCTCCTGAGCGTTGCCGGCGGCGTGGTCGGCTGCGCGGTGGCGGCCGTGATCGTGCGTGCGGCGCCGGCGCTGATCCCACGGAGCGTCCCCGGCCTAGACGACGTCGCCCTGGACGGCGTGGCGCTCGCGTTCACGGCGGGCCTGTCGGTGGCGGCCGGCCTGCTCTTCGGGACCGCGCCGGCCCTCGCATGGTCGCGGGTGGACCTGACCCGCACCCTCAACACGGAACACGGTGCCACCGGCGGCGGCCTCGGACACCTGCGGACGAACCCGGCGCAGGCGGTGCTGGCGGCGGCGCAGGTCGCGCTCGCGGTGGTCCTCCTGACCGGCGCGGGGCTGCTGCTGCGGAGCTTCGTGGGGTTCGTCACCCTGGACCGAGGGTTCGACCCGACCAACGTCGTGAGCGTCAGGGTCTCGATCGGTGCCCCCGGCATTCCCGTGAGACCGGGCGGCGGTCGCCTCGACCCCGACGAGGTCGACGCGAACGGCGCCGCCGTCCTTCGGGCCACCGAGGCTCTACGGAGCCAGATGGCACGGCTGGAGGACCTGCCAGGCGTGGCCGCGGCGGCGCTGTCGTCCGGCCTTCCACTCAATTCGGCCGATTCGATGCAGCCGTTCGAGGTCGCGGGCCGCCCTACGCCCAGCGACCCCGACGAGCAGTCGTGGGCCGGGGTGCGCACGGTCGACCCCGGCTACGACGAGGTCATACGGCTCCGCCTGCGCGACGGGCGTTTCCTCGCGGAGACGGACGGGCCCAGGAGCCCCCGCGTGGCCGTCGTCAGCGAGTCGTTCGCCCGGGCGGCGTTCGGCGGCGAGCCCGCCGTCGGACAGCGTTTCCGCCTGGGCTACGGCCGGGAGTGGGAGGTGATCGGCGTCGTCGCCGACGTCACGCCCCTCTACGACCTGTCCCGCCTGCCCGGCGTCGGCGACGTCTACCTGTCCATGCACCAGTCAGAGAGGAACCCGCCCCGCTACTCCAGCCCCCCGAACGTCATGGTCCGTGCCGAGGACGATCCCGATGCGGTCATTCCGTTCGTGCAGGCGGTGCTCGGGCGGGTCCACCCCGAGGCCCGCGTCCACGCGACGCCCCTCGACACGATACTGTCGAGGGAGGCCGCCCAGCCCGGCTTCTACGCCGCGTGCGCGGGCATCTTCGCGGGGGTGGCGCTGCTCCTCGCCGCGTTCGGCCTCTACAGCATCCTCAGCTACGCGGTGTCCCGACGCCGGCGGGAGCTCGGCGTCCGCATGGCGCTGGGGGCGGGGCGCGCGGACGTCGTGCGGCTGGTGGTGCGGCAGGGCGGGACGCTGGTCGCCGCCGGCGGCGTCCTCGGGCTGCCGGCCGCCGCGGCGACGACCCGTATGGTCGAGAGCGTCCTGTTGGGGGTCACCGCGACCGACGGGCTGACGTTCGCTGGCGTCACCGCGGTGGTTCTCGCGGCCGGGCTGCTCGCCTGCTGGCTCCCGGCCCGGCGGGCGACACGCATCGACCCCATGGAGGTCCTGCGCTTCGAGTAGATGCCCCGGCAGCGGGAACCCATTCCCTGGCCGCCACGTCAACAGGGAGCAGGGGGGGGACAAGTGATGAAGCGCAACAGGGTGTCTTGCCTGGCAGGCGTCGTTCTGCTGGGGTTCTCGTCGGGTTGCCTGGACATCGTCATCGGGCGCGAGGTCGTTCGGGGCTCCGGCCGCGTATCCGAGGAGAGCCACCGGTTCAGCGGGCTCACCGGCGTGCAGCTCGCCACGAGGGGCAGGCTCGAGATCCGCCTCGGCGACACGGAGTCGTTGCAGGTCTCGGCCGACGACAACCTGCACGAGTACCTCGAGATCACGACGGACGGCGGCACCTTGAGAATAGGTACCCTGACCGGCTTCCACCTGCGGCCGTCCCGGCCGATTCGCTACACGCTCACGGCGAGGGAGATCGAGTTCATCGGGCTGTCGAGCAGCGGAGACGCCACCGCCCCGGCCCTCCGCGCGGAACGGTTCGAGGTCCGCCTCGGCAGCTCCGGCGACCTGTCCATGGATGGCATCGAGGCCGACTCCGTCGACGTCCGCCTCGGCAGCTCCGGCAGCCTGTCCGTGGATGGCATCGAGGCCGGCGCCGTCGACGTTCGCGTCGGGAGCTCCGGCGACCTGTCGGTGGACGAGCTCCGGGCGGGGTCGCTGGCCGTCCGCATCAGCAGCTCGGGCGACGTCAGGATCGGCGAAGGCGAGGTGGACGGTCTCGACGTCACCATCAGCAGCAGCGGCGACTACCGCGGAGAATCGTTGCTCAGCACCCGGGCGACGGTGGCGCTGAGCAGCAGCGGAAGCGCCCGGTTGTGGGCGGAGGAATCACTCGACGCACGGTTGAACAGCAGCGGATCGGTCTCCTACCGCGGCGACCCGGAGGTCGTCGCCAGAACCAACTCCTCGGGCCGCGTCAGGCCGATTCGCTGAACCGACCAATCCGCACCGCCGTGTCCCAAGTGGACCAATTGCGCATGCGTCGTAAATTGGTCCGGACCATTCTACGATTGTCGGCACAATGACCCCGCTGTACGCTCGCCAGGGACCACATCAGAACTCCTTCGCCAGTCCGGCCTGCTTCAGGGCACCGTTGGCCGTGTGCCTGGACTTCGACTGACGATCGACGGTGAAGTGCCGACGCGAGATCGGGCTGTACCAGATATCGTGGTCGCCACGGCCTGGGCGGACCAGCTTGCACTGATGATCGCGGAGAATGCGTACCAAGCGACGATAGAAGCCCGCCACCGATCAGGCGACTCGGGGGTTGCCGACCCGTCGCACGTCATCCGTCATGATGTGGACCGGAATCTCCGGGAGGTCCGTGTCGATTCCGTTCAGCTCGATCAGATCGGCGACAGCGGCCACGACTTTGTCGGACAGCTCCTCGTGGGTCGCGCCCTCCACCGACAAGCCCTCGATGTCGTTGCTCGTCGCCACCCAGACCTTCGCGTCGTCGTCCCAGAACGCCTGGACGAATATCGAGGCGACTCTCATCCGCTGCCTCCTGCCGTTGCGCCGCATCCGGTCCATCGCCTCACACCGACGCGCGGATGGAGCGACTCCGAGCATTCTCGCACAGGTTCCCCGCGAGGACCGGCCGCGTCGGCGATGCACCGTGCCTACTGATGGAACCGACGATTTCGCTGGCTGACCGGCCATTGGCCGCGCCGGCCGTCAGCGACCGTGCAGCTCGACGAGGCGGGCGCGGTCGCCAGCGGTGAGGGGCAGGAAGCCGGTGGCGTCGGGCTCGGCCGTCAGGGGCTGGCACGGGCCGCACATGAGGGTGTGGGGCTCGGCGTTGTGGACGAGCCCCAGGGCGTGGCCCAGCTCGTGGGCGACGACGTGCTTCGTCACCATGGGGTCGGTCCGGTACGGTCCCCGGACCCTGCGGATCACCACCAGGTAGCGGGGCGGCGAGACGCGGGGCAGGGGCCACGCGAACGACAGGATGTCCTGGCGGGACAGCAGCAGGATGACGTCGGCGTCGAGGTCGACGAGGGCGGACGGGGGCGGGGGCTCGGCGTCGCCGGCGGGCAGGCGGGTGGCGCGCTGGGCGACCTGCCGGGCGTAGTTTTCGAGGGCGCGCTCGACCGGCGGCGCGACGGCCACGCGGGGCTCGGCGAACCGGGTCGCGACCCCCAGCTCGGCCAGCCGGTCGTTCCAGAAGGCGACGGCCTCGCGCGAGGGCGCCAGCCGGTCGTCGGCCGCCGACGGGACCACGACGAGGACGGACGGATTGCCCGGCGGGACACTCCGGGGCTCGGCGGCTGTCACGGCCGGGGTCCCGGCCGCCAACGCCGCGACCATCAGCGCCGTGCCGCCGCACCACCGAATCACAGGTCGCTCAGCTGCTCGATGCGCCCGGTGCTGTCGCCGACCTGCTCGCGGTGCGAGCCCAGCTTGTCGAGCATGGTCACGAACAGGTTGGTCATCGGCGTCCGGTCGGGATAGCGCAGGTGGCGCCCGCCGCGGAGGGTCCCGCTGCCGCCGCCCGCGAGCACCGCCGGCAGGTCGTCGTGAGTGTGCGCGTTCGAGTCGCTGAGGCTGCTGCCGTAGAGGACCATCGAGTGGTCGAGCAGCGACCCGGCGCCGTCGTCGGCGTCGCGGAGCTTCCCGAGCAGGTGGGCGAACATCGCGACGTGGTGCTGATCGATGAGCTGCAGGCGCGCCATGCGCTCGGGGTCGTTCTGATGGTGCGACAGGCCGTGGTGCGCGTCGGGCACGCCGATCGACCGGTAGGTCCGGTTGCCGCCCTCGCGGCTGTACATCAGGGTCGCGACCCGGGTCAGGTCCGCCTGGAACGCGATGGCGATCAGGTCGGACATCGTCCGGACGTGCTCCTCGAAGGTCGGGGGCACGCCGTCGGGCCGGGCGAGGGCCGGCAGGTCCACGTCGTCGCGGCGCTCGGCGTTCTGGATGCGGCGCTCGACCTCGCGCACCGAGTCGAGGTAGTCGCCGAGCTTGCGGCGGTCGCCGGCCCCGAGACCCGCCCTCAGCCGGCCCGCATCCTCGCGGACGAAGTCGAGGAGGCTCCGGTTCTGCCGCGCCCGCACCGCCCGCACCGCGGGGTCGGTGGTGTCTCCGTCGCCGAACAGCCGCTCGAAGACGCGGCGGGGATTGGTCTCGTAGGGCAGCGGGGTCGTGGGCGAGCTCCACGACACGGTGTTGCTGTAGGCGCAACTGTAGCCGGAGTCGCAGCCCCCCACCATCCGCACGTCCTGCAGCCCCAGCTCGAGGGACGGCAGCGGCGTCGAGCGGCCGATGTCCTCGGCCAGCATCTGGTCCACCGACATGCCGTTCCGGATGTCCGCCCCCTGCGTCTTCCTGGGGTGCACGCCGGTCAGCCAGCTCGCCCCGGCCCGCGCGTGGTCGCCGGGGCCGTCCCCCAGCGCCTCGCCGTTGCGGTGGGCGAGGCCGGTGAGGACGAGGAGGCGGTCGCGGAACGGCTCGAGCGCGTGCAGGGTCTTCGTGAACGTGAAGCCGGCGCCGGTCTCGGCCGGGGTCCAGTCGCTCATGATCACGCCGTTGGCGGTGTAGACAAACGCCACCCGGGTGATCGGCTTCGACGCGGACGCGAACGCCGGCGTCATCGCATCGAGGAACGGGAGGGCGACCGCGGTGCCCATGCCCCGCAGGAACGTCCGACGCGGCAGGTGGCCGCGCCGTGGAACGGCGCGGGCTCCCGGCGGACTGGTCGGGCTGGAAGCGGTGCCGTGAGGCGGCGCTATCCGGGCGAGTGTCTTGCCGGTGATCATGGCTCCGGAATCCTCCTCATGCTGAATGGTACGCTATCGACCACCGCGGAGACCAGGGCCGAGAACCGGTAGCCGTCCGATTCCACCCGGCGCCGGATCTCGCGCACCGCGGGCCGGTCGTGGGCCTCGAGGCCGCGGCCGATCGCATAGGTCAGCAGCTTCTCGGCCAGCGCCTCGACGAACTCGCGGCGGCGGTCGAGCAGCATCGCCCGCAGCCCGTCCGCGCCCGCGATCACCGTGCCGTCCGGCAGGTCCGTCGAGGCGTCCACCGCGACCCCGTCGTCCTCGGCGCGAAACGCGCCCACCGCGTCGAAGTTCTCGAGCGCGAACCCCAGCGGGTCGAGACGGGCATGGCAGACGGCGCACGCGGGGTTGGCGCGGTGCCGCTCGAGGGCCGCGCGCAGGCCGCCGGCCGACGAGCCGGCCTCGGCCTCGAGCTCGGGCACGTCGGGCGGCGGAGGCGGGGGCGGCGCCCCCAGCAGGTTCTCGAGGATCCACTTGCCGCGCAGCACCGGCGACGTGCGCGTGGGGTACGACGTCACCATCAGCACCCCGCCCTGGGTGAGGATGCCGCCGCGGCCGGTGCCCGCGAGGGGCACGCGCCGGAAGTAGCCCCCCTCGACCCCGTCGATGCCGTAGAAGTCGGCCAGCCCCTCGTTGAGGAACGTGTAGTCGGCGTCGATCAACTCCAGCACGCTGCGGTCGTCCCGAACGAGGTGCTCCAGGAAGAGCTGCGTCTCGCGCCCGAACGCGTGGCGGATGCCGTCGTCGAAGTGGGGAAAGCGCTCGGGGTCGGGCGTCCAGTCGGCGACGTTGCGCAGGTGGAGCCACTGCCCCGCGAAGTTCTCGACGAGGGCGCTGGCCTTCGGGTCGGCGAGCATGCGGTCGATCTGGCGGGCCAGATCGTCCGGCGACCGGAGCCTCCCCTGCTCGGCCGCCTGCAGAAGATCCTCGTCCGGAATGCTGCTCCAGAGGAAGAAGGAGAGCCGGGAGGCGAGGTCGAGGTCCGCGAGGCGATACACCGCGCCGGGTTGCGCGCCGGCCGGAACCGCGGGCGCCCGGAAGAGGAAGCTCGGCGAGACGAGCACCCCGCTGAGGGCCATCTCGACGCCGTGGTCGAAGCTGCCGCCGTCGGCCCGCCCCATCGCGAAGAGGCGCATGAGGGGATCGACGTCGGCGTCGGCGACGGGGCGCCGGTAGGCGCGGCGGGCCAGCCGGGTCAGGATGCGCCGCGCGCACGGCGCCTCGAGCTCGCCGGCGGCCGGGCGGCAGACGAACAGGCGCCGCCGGCTCTCGGGGTCGCCCGGCCCCGTCGCCTCGTAGGGGCCGCCGACGAGCACGTAGTCGACGGACACGCCGTTGGTCGTCCCGCCCCCGGCGCCCTCGCGTCTCGCGTACTCGGTCAGGAACCCCGCCGCGATCTCGTGCTCGCCCGCCGCGAGGGGCATGCGCACCTCGAAGATGCGGCTCCCCTGGTTCGCCTCCTCGGCGTCGAAGTCGGCGTCGAGCAGGCGGACCCGGGCGCCGTCGATGCGCACGTCGAGCTTCGGCGGCGGCATGCCGGGGGCGCGCCGTCCCCGCACCCGCACCTGAATCGCGTACTCGGCGTCGAAGGGAAAGTGGTGATTGAACAGGATGCCGCCGCGCGTGTTGGGGGGCAGCCCCGCGATCTCCCCGTCCCACCCCGGCCCGCCCGCGGGCCGGTAGCGTTGCACGACGGGGACGGGGGCCCCGGTGCCGACCACGAGCCGGCCGACGCGCCGCGCCGCCGCGACGTACTTCTCGACGTGCAGCGGCGAGACCGTCAGCACGTCGCCGATGTTGTCGAACCCGTAGCCCGAGTCGTCGGCCGGCAGGTCGCGCGCGTGATCGAGGTCAAGCCCCAGCAGATCGCGGACGGCGTTGCGGTACTCGGCCCGATTCAGCCGGTGGATGGCCGGCGAGCCGGGGTCGGGCCGCTCGGCCGCGGCCCCGTCGAGCTCGGTCTCGAGCCACGTCACGAGCCGCTCCCGGTCGCCGGCGTCCGGGGCGGGGCGTCCAGCCGGGGGCATCTCTCCCGCCCGGAGCTTGTGCAGGACCCTCTCGAGGACCGGCGCCTGCTCACCCACCGGAGCATCGCCCAAGCCGGCGAGGGTCAGGCCGGCGGTGCGGGTCCGGTCGTTGTGGCACGCGAGGCAGTAACGGTCGACGGTGGCCTGGAGGAGATCATGCGCCGCCAGCGAAACGGACTGGCCTGCCGCGCTCGGCGCGGTCACCAGCCCATGCGTGAGCCCCAGCACAAGCGCGCAGGCCAAGCCCAGGAGCGGTCCACGCTTTGAACGGCAGGTACCCTGGCGACACACGACGCCGGCAGTTTACCATTAGCGGTCATGAGCACCCCGTCGCGCCACGTCACGTGGACCCTGCTGCTGGTCCTGGCGCTGGCGGCGCCGCAAGCGGCGGCGGCGCAGGCACCGGACCCGGCCCAGCGCCTGTTCGACGCCGTGCAGCGCCTCGACCGCGACGCCGTGCACACCCTGCTCGCAGACGGCGCGGACGTCAACGCGGTCCGGGCCGACGGCTCGACCCCCCTCTCGTGGGCCGCGTTCCGCGGCGATACCGCCATCGCCGCCGCCCTGATCGAGGCGGGGGCCGATCCCGAGCCGGTGGACGAGAACGGCGAGACCCCCCTGCTCTTCGCCTGCGCCAACGGCAACCTGGCCCTCGCCCGCCTGCTCCTCGACGCCGGCGCGAACGTGGACGCGGCCCGGTGGAGCGGCGACACGGCGCTGCTCGCCGCGGTGCACGGCGGCGACGAGGCGCTGGTGCGGCTGCTGCTCGACCGGGGGGCCGACGCCGACGTGACGGAGTCGCGCATGGGACAGACGCCGCTGATGTGGGCCATCGCCGGGGAGCACACGCCCATCGCCCGCCTCCTCATCGAGCGCGGCGCCGACGTCGACGCCGTCTCCCGCAACGGCTTCCGGCCCCTCCTGTTCGCGGCCCAGCACGGGGACGCCGCGAGCGCGCGGGCCTTGATCGAGGCCGGGGCCGACCCCCACGCCGCCGCTCCCGACGGCAGCACCGCGTTCCTGCTGTCCATCTCCGCCGGCAGCGACGCCGTGACCCGGCTGATGCTCGACGAGGGGGCCGACGTCGACGCCCGGGACCGCACCGGCAGCACGCCGCTGCACGCGGCAGTCCGGCAGGGCAACCTCGAGATGGTCAGGACCCTCGTCGCCCGCGGGGCCGACCTGGATGCCCGTACCGGACGAGCGGACGACTGGGCCGCCGCGGCGGCTCGCCGCACCGGCGGCCTGACGCCCTTTCTGACCGCCGCCCAGGCCGGCGACGTCGAGATGCTGCAGGCCCTGCTCGTTCTCGGGGCCGACCCCACCGCGCGCTCCTACGACGGCGCGGGCGGCGTGCTGCTCGCCACCCGAGGCCGCAACATCGAGGCGGTCGAGTTGATGGTAGAGCTGGGCCTGGACGTGAACGCCCGTCCCGTGGGCCGGCCCAGCGCGCTGCACACCGCGATCCGCGCCGGCGAAGACGCCATCGTCGAGTACCTGGCCGCGAACGGCGCAGACTTCGACGCCCTCGACCACCACGGCCGAACGCCGCTCGAGGAGGCGGAGTTCGAGGCGCCGACGCACACCATCGAGCTGATGCGCCGGCTGGACGCCGAACACCGCCGCGGAACCCCCTGACCGGCAGGCCACACTTGCCGGGCCGGCGGCCCCGTCGATCAGGGCCTCTGCGGCGCGGACGCCGGGCTCTCGGCTGCCGCCGCGGCGCGCAGCGTCTCCGGCACACGACGCCACAGCACCCCGCCGCCCGCGGCCCCGATCAGCCAGGTCAGGGCCAGGGCCGCCGGCAGCGAGGCCACCGCCGAGGTCAGCAGCGGCCCCGCGAGGACCCCGCAGTCGCCCACCAGGCGCCAAACCCCCAGGAAGCGGCTGCGTTCGCCGGCGGGGGCGAGGTCGGCCCCCAGGGTCAGCAGGATGCCGCTGCCCAGCCCGTTGCCGACGCCGGCCAGCAACGCCGCGCACACGTACGTCGCCACTGAGCCGGTCAGGGGCAGGAGCCCCATCGCGGTCCCCAGGGTGACGATCGAGCCGACGCCCGCGGCCTTGCGGCCCCAGCGGTCCATCACGAAGCCCGCCACCGGCGCCATCGCGAGGTCGACCGTCGCCGCGATGCTCACGATGAGCCCTATCGCCTCGGGGTCGATCCCGATGCGGGTGCCCCAGAGCACCACGAGCAGCCGGCGCTGCTCGCGCACGAGCTGCATGCAGAACGCAAAGACGCCGGCCCCCAGGAAGAGGCGACGGTGGCGGCCGAGCATGCGCGGCACCAACAGCAGCATGGCGGCGACCGAACCGCCGGGCTCCGCCCCCGCGTCACCGCCGGCCACGCGTCCCTCCGGCGACGCCCGCGGCGCCACCATCCAGACGAGAGACATGGTGAGCACCGCGACGGCGGCGATGGCCAGGAACACCGCGCGGAAGCCGAGCTGCTCCGCCCCCACCCCGCCCAGCAGCGGACCGAGCAGCAGGCCCACGCGCTGCAGCGCGGCGAGGCCGGCCATGGCCTTCCCCCGCTGGTGGGTGGGGACCCGCTCGGTGATGCAAGCCAACCGGGCCAGCAGCCATGTGCCCGCGCCGGCGCCGAAGGCCAGCGTGGCGAGGGCCAGCACCACGGGTGACGCCGACTGCGCGATGACCACCGCGCCGGCCGCCATCAGGCCGTTGCCGAGCAGCATGCCCGCCTTGTAGCCGTGGCGCTCGATGACGAGGCTCGCGGGCACGTTCACGACGACGCTGCCGAGCCCGCGCATCGCGAACACGAGGGCCGCCACCGAGAGGGTCCGCCCCAGGTCGAGCACGTAGAGCGGCAGCACCACGAGCAGCGCCATCTGCGCCACCGCCATCAGGCTCGAAGGCAGGTAGACGGACCAGCCCAGGGCCCGCAACGAGGATTGCATTGGAGAATTGGAGGCGCCGCCCGGATTTGAACCGGGGATGGAGGTTTTGCAGACCTCTGCCTTACCACTTGGCGACGGCGCCGACGGGCGGGAGGTCAACCGGCGTTACCGCCGGACGGACCGTCTCCGGCGATCCGAGGACACATCGCCGGAAAGAATGGAGCGGGAAACGGGATTCGAACCCGCGACTTCGACCTTGGCAAGGTCGCACTCTACCACTGAGTTATTCCCGCTCGTCGCAACTGCTGCGAAAACTAAGGTACCACAGGGCCGGGGCGGCATCAAGGCGGACCCGCCGAGAACGCGTCCCTCACCACCTCGAGGATCGGCGGCCGGCCGGGGCCGGCGGTGACCCCGACGACGTCGAAGCGGCACGGCGGGGCCGGCCCGCCGAGGCCGATCAGATAGCTGCGCGCCATGTTGACGAGCCGCCGCTGCTTGGCCGAGTTCACCGCCGCCGTCGCCCCCCCGAACGCGTCGGTGCGCCGGGTCTTGACCTCGACGAACACCAGCGTGGGGCCGTCCCTCGCGATGACGTCGATCTCGCCGTAGCGGGTGCGGAAGCGGCGAGCGAGGATGGCGTACCCCCGGCGGCGCAACTCGCGGCACGCGAGGTCTTCGCCGAGGCGGCCGAGGGACTGGCGGGCGCGGGTCATCGTCCGCCGTGGGCGGCTGCAAGACCCGGACCAGCTATTGCCGCTGCCAGCGCGTCCCCGCCGGCGTGTCCTCCAGCACGATGCCCCGGGCGGCGAGGTCGTTGCGGATGCCGTCGGCAACGGCGAAGTCGCGCCGCGCGCGGGCCGCCTTCCGCTCGGCAATCAACCGTTCGATCTCCTCGACCGGGACATCGGCCAGGGTTTCCTCCGCCCGGCGCAGGGCGATGACCCCCAGCACCCGGTCGAAGCCGTCGAAAGCGGCCCTGGCGAGCCCCGCGTCGGGCTCGCCGACCTCGCCGTCGTCGATCGCGCTGTTGAGAAAGCGCACCAGCTCGAACATCACCCCGAGCCCGCCCGGCACGTTCAGGTCGTCGGCCAGCCGGTCGTCGAAGTCGCGCCGCGCCGCCTCGACCCGCGCCGCCACCCCGGGATGCGCGTCGCCGCCGCGGATGGCGTCGAGCCGGACGAGGCACGCCATGACGCGCTTCAAGGCCTCCTCGGCCTGATCGAGCCCACCCCAGGTGAACCGCAGTTGCTTGCGGTAGTGGACCGAGAGCAGCGCGTAACGCAGGGCCGAGGCCCGGTATCCCCGCTCGAGGACGTCGGGCACCGTGAAGACGTTGCCCAGCGACTTCGACATCTTGGCGCCCTCGTCGAGCAGGAGATGCTCGACGTGGACCCAGAACCGCGAGAACGTCTGTCGGGTCGCCCCCTCCGACTGGGCAATCTCGTTCTCGTGATGCGGAAAAACGAGGTCGACGCCGCCGGCGTGGATGTCGATGGGGGACCCGTCGAGCAGGCGATGGGCCATCGCGGAGCACTCGATGTGCCATCCGGGACGCCCCGGCCCCACCCCGAAGTCCCACGTCGGCTCGTCCGGCGCGGTCGCCTTCCAGAGCACGAAGTCTCGCGCGTCGTCCTTGTCGTAACGGTCGGAGTCGATGCGCGCCCCCGGCTTGATCCCGTCGTGATCGAGCCTGGCCAGCTTCCCGTAGTCGGGCAGGCTGGCGATGCGGAAGTAGACGGACCCGTCGCTGCGGTAGGTGTGTCCGTTGACCTCCAGGGCCTGGATCATCTCGACCATCGAACGCAGGTTGTCCTCGTCGGTCGCGCGGGGGTACGCCTCGACCGGCTCCAGCCCCAGCGACGCCGCGTCCTCCCGGAACGCGGCGATGAACCGGTCGGTGTACTCGCGCAGCGGCACCTGCGCGGCCCTCGACTCGACGATGGTCCGATCGTCGACGTCGGTGAAGTTCATCACCTGCCGGACGTCGAACCCGGCCACGTGTTTCAACGTCCGCCGCAGCACGTCGAGGGCGACGAAGGTGCGGAAGTTGCCGATGTGGCCGCGCGCGTAGACGGTGAGCCCGCACGTGTACATGCGCACCGTCCCATCGCGCAACGGCGTGAACGGCTCCTCCCGGCGTGTCAGGGTGTTGTAGAGACGCATCCGCCGCAGACTCCTACCGCGCGGACTCCTGCGAACCCTCGGGCAGGGCCCTCGTCAACTCGCAGAAGTCGGCCCCGTCGTCGGACCCGCGCCCCAGGACCACCGTGCCCATCGACCGCCGCAGCCGCTCGATGGGCACGCCGTCGGGACCGGGTCGGGACAGGAGCCGTTCAATGACCGGTGCGCCGTCGCGCTGCAGGGGCGCGCCGAGGTAGCGGATGCGGACCCGCATGCTGCGTCCGCTCGCCGCCATGCGCAACTCGACGTGCGTATAGGCATTGTCGCCGGGCTTGAACACGCCGACCACCGCCTGTTCGATCGCGCCGGCGACATCGTCTCGATGCGAGGTACGGTAGCCGAGATGGTCGGCGGTCCGCTCGGCGAGCCGGCGCAGTATCGGAAGGTACCGCGCCTCGCACGGCAACGTCACGTTCAGGCCGATGGACGCCGCCGGGTCCGAAGCGCGCCGCGTCTCTCCCATGCCTGTCGCGATCTTACAGTGAAATCCGCCGGAACAGCCCGCGGGCCTCGTCGCAGTCGCGGGCGATCTGCGCCCGCAGGGCGTCGCGGTCGGGGAAAGACCGCTCCTCGCGCAGGCGCTGAATGAACGCGACCCGGACCGCGAGCCCGTAGAGGTCGCGGTCGACGTCGAACAGGTGCGACTCGACCACCGGCCCGTCCGGTGCGCCCCCGAACGTCGGCCGGACCCCCACGTTGGTCACCGCGGCGTGGATGTCTCCGTCGATCACCACCGCGGTGGCATACACGCCGTTCGGAGGAAACAGGGTGTTTCCCGTCTCGAGGTTCGCGGTGGGATAACCGATGCTCCGGCCGCGGCCGTCCCCGTGCGTCACGGTGCCCTCGAGCGCGTAGTGGTGCCCCAGCAGCGACCCCGCCTCGTCGACCCGGCCCTCCGCGATCAGGCGCCGGACCCGCGTGCTGCTGACGACGAAGTCGCGATAGCGTACCGGATCGATCTTCTCGGCCCGGAACCCGTAGCGCGCGCCCAGCGATCGCAGCAGGGAAAAGTTGCCGGCCCGATCGTGACCGAAGAGGAAGTTCGCCCCCACCCACACCTCGGCCACCTGCAACCACTCCACCAGCACCGCGTGGACGAAGGTCTCCGGCGCCCAGCGCGACAGTTCCGGCGTGAAACGCACCACCGCGATGCCGTCCATCCCCGCCTCGGCCAGGGCCGCGAGCTTCTGCGGACCGGTCATCAGCAGCGGCGGCGCCTTGTCCGGTCGGAGCACGCGGGACGGGTGGGGGTCGAACGTGAGCGCGGCGGCGGTGGCCCCCTGCTCGTCGGCCCGGCGCCGCACGTGCTGCATGATCCTGGCGTGCCCGCGGTGGACGCCGTCGAAGTTGCCGAGGGCCAGCACCGGCCGGCGCCAGCCGGGCGCGCCCCCGTCGTCTGGAAAACGAATGATCCGCGCCCGGTCCCGCGGCGGAGTCTCGTACGGCATCGGCCAGCCCGTGATCATACGCCAGTCGCCGGCGGCGCGGTTCTACGGCGCAGGCTCCCGCACGTCGACGACGAGCCCGTCGTGGGCAAGGGTCACGCCGGGGGGCAGGGTGGCGCAGGTCTCCGCGTGGGGCAGGTCGTGGCACATGTGGGTGAAGTAGGTCCTCTCGGCCCCGATGCGCGCGGCCGTCTCCACCGCCTGGCTCAGCGTCAGGTGGGTCGGGTGGGGCCGGTGCCGGAGGGCGTCGAGCACCAGGACCGACAGGCCCTCGAGGAGCGGCCACGAGCCCTCCGGAATCTCGCTGCAGTCGGTCAGATACGCGAAGTCGTCCACCCGGTAGCCGAGAATGGGGCGCGTGCCGTGCAGGAGGGGGACGGGCACGACCCGGGCCCGCCCCAGCGAGAAGCGGCCGGTGACCTCCACCAGCCGGAGCTGGGGCAGCCCCCCGCCCCGGGGCACGGCCGGGTCCCAGACGTAGGAGAAGACCCGGCGGAGGGCCGCGAGGGTCGAGGCGTCGCCCAGACACGGAATCGTCGTCCCCTGGCGGAAGTTGAAGGGACGGACGTCGTCGAGGCCCATGATGTGATCGGCGTGCTGGTGCGTGAACAGGATGACCTCGACGCCGGTGAGCCCGAACGCCAGCGCCTGGGAACGGAAGTCCGGGGTGGTGTCGACGACGACGCGGGTCCGGTCCGCCAGCTCGAGATAGACGGACGGCCGCCAGCGGCGGTCCCGCGGATCGACCGAGCGGCACGTGGCGCAGTCGCAGCCGACCACCGGCACGCCGGCCGAGGTCCCGGTCCCCAGGAACGTGACCCGCATCGCGTCAGGAGGAGATGGGCGGGCCCGCCCCCCGGCGGACCTCCGCGAAGCGCATCCGCAACTCCTGCAGGACGCGAGACAGGAAGCGCTCCTCGTCCGGGGTCAGGTTTCCCCGCGTCTTCTCCGCCAGCACCGCGAGGAGATCGAGCATGTTGCCTCCCGCGTCCGGATTGGGGGGGAGCTTGCGGCCGGTGACGGGATCGACGACGTCACCGAAGTGGACGGCGGCGGACGTCGCCAGCGAAACGACGAGGGCGTTGAAGGAGATCTCCTGCGGCGGCGAAGTCATGGTTCTCTCGCGAGGGCCCTGCCGCCGGTGAGGCGGGAAACGCGCGGCCGGCGATTCGCCGATCTCGCCGCGGGCGGGGCTCCGAACGCAGGCGGCGACGGCGGCCGCGATGAGCCGCCGCCGATTACCGGTCACCGTGATCGTAAAGTAGGGCGACGATATGACCAAGGCACAGAAGCCCGACGCTCCCTCCGTCGCCGACGCGGGCGCGCGATTCGCGCGGCTCGTCGAAATCATGCGGACGCTGCGATCGCCCGGCGGCTGCGCCTGGGACCGCGAGCAGACGGTGGCCTCGCTCCGGCCGTTCGTCCTCGAGGAAGCCTACGAAGTGGTCGAGGCGATGGACCGAGACGACCGCGCCGCCCTCTGCGAGGAGCTCGGCGACCTCCTGCTCGAAGCGGTGTTCGTCGCGCAGATCTGCGCCGAGGACGGCGACTTCACGATCGCCGACGCGGCCGAGGCGGTGACCGCCAAGCTCATCCGGCGGCACCCCCACGTGTTCGGCGACGGGGCCGCCGGCGACGGGGCCGTCTCCGAACACGTGGACGCCGCCGGCGACGACGCTGCCGCCCGCCCCGGTGGCGGGGCCGAAGGCCGTGCGCTCTCCCCCGCCGAGGTCAAGCGGCAGTGGGAGCGCATCAAGCGCGAGGAGCGCGCCGGCGCCCCCGGCGATCGCGCCACGCTGCTCGACGGCATCCCGGAGGCCCTGCCGTCGCTGCTGCGGGCCTCGCGCATCGGCGCCCGCGCGGCCAACGTCGGGTTCGACTGGAACGAGGCGAGCGCGGTCGTCGACAAGGCGGACGAGGAGATCGCCGAACTGCGCGGCGCCATCGCGGAGGGCGACCCCGCGCGGATCGAGGAGGAGATCGGCGATCTCCTCTTCACCGTCGCCAACGCCGCCCGCAAGCTGCGCGTCGATCCCGAATCCGCCCTCCGGACCGCCAACGCCAAGTTCACCCGGCGCTTCCGCGCCGTCGAACGACGCGTCGAGAACCGAGGCCGCACCCTGCACGACGCCTCGCCCGACGAGCTCGAGCGGGAATGGGAAGCAGTCAAGACGCTGGCCGCGAATCACCCGGGGGGAAAGAGCGCCGGACCTTGAGCTCACCGGCACCGGCCCGCCGACCGCAGGCTGGCCCGTGCGGGTTGTCGGCGCCGGGGATGGGTCGGACGCCTTCCGCGCCGTGAACATCTACGCCTCGACCCCGCTCCTCACTCCGGCATTCCGGCACAGCGCTCGCCCCCGGCGTCATACCGCCAGCGGCGCCCGCCCGCGGTCCGCAGCCGCACCTCGCGCCCGTCGGTCTCGAGGGTGATCGCCCCGTCGCGCCCCGTCTCCAGCACCAGCGCCCCGGCCTCGCGGTAGCGCGCGGTCACCGCCGGGGCGGGATGGCCGAACGGGTTCGCGCGGCCCGCGCTCACCACCGCGACGCACGCCCCGGCCGCCGTCACCAGCCGCTCGGAGCTCGAGCCCGCGCTGCCATGGTGGGGCACCTTGACGAGCCGAAACCGCGCCGGGGCCAGGGCCGCGGCCACCGCCCCTTCCACGTCCACCCCGATGTCGCCGGGCAGCAGCACCGCGACGTCGCCGAACCGCACGTCGAGCACGATCGAGTCGTCGTTCCGCACCCGCCGCCGCGCCCAGTCGGGGACCGGCGGATGCAGCACGTCGAACGACGCGCCCCCGATCTCCAGCCGGTCCCCCGCCGCCACCCGCCGCCACCGCGCGCCCACCGCGTCGGCCGCGCCGCGCAACGCCTCCAGACCACGATGCCCCTCGACCGGGACACCCTCCCACACCTCGCGCGCCGGGAGGTCTTGCAGCACCGCGGGCAGACCGGCGACGTGGTCGGGGTGGCCGTGGGTCGCCACCGCCGCGTCCAACCGCCGGGCGCCGAGGGACCACAGGGCGGGGACCACGACGCGGCCGCCGACATCGGACCGCGGACTGATGGACCCGCCGGCGTCGACGAGGACCGCCCGCCCCCCGGGCGTCTGCACCAGGGTGGCGTCGGCCTGCCCGACGTCGAGCACGCTCACCCGCATCCAGCCGGGGCGAGGGAGGCCCGCGAGGGGAGGACGCCATGGCGTGGACACGATCCAGACGGCGGCGGCCGCCGTGACGACCTGGGCGGCGATGCGCGCACGGGCCGACCGCCCCCGCCACAGGAGCGCGGCCAGCGCCGCGTAGTAGACGGCCAGCGTGAGGGGCGCGGGCGGCGGGACCCGGAACGCCAGCCATGGCCAGACATCGAGGAGGCGGGTGGACTCGAGCAACCCGGTCGCGGCGAGATGCGCCGCGTAGCCGGCGGCCGCGGCGGGGACGGGATGCACCGCGGTCAGGCCCACCGAAGCCAGGCCCGCCACCTGGGTCACCGTCATCAGCGGGATCGCCGCGAAGTTGAGTACGAGGCCGGCGAGGCTCACGCGGCCGAACAGCGCCGCCCCGATGGGCAGCAGCATCGCTTCGGCGCACAAGGTCGCCGCGAACAGCGCCGCCGGCGCCGCGATCCACATCGGCGGTCGTTCGAGCCCGCGGTGGAGCAGGCCGGCCACGCGGGTGGCGCCGAGCACGATGCCGAGGGTGGCGCCGAACGTGAGGAGGAATCCCGGATCGAGGACCGCCAGGGGCGACGCCGCCGCGATGCCCGCAGCGGTGACCGCGAGCACGTTGAGCGGCGGCGTCCGGTGGTCGACGATCCCCGCGCCGAGGACGATCGTCGCCGCGGCCGCGGCCCGCGTCACCGACGCCTCGTCGCCGACGAGGGCGCTGTAGGCCAGCACGCAGGCCGCCACCATCGCGAGCCTGAGCCGCGGCCGCAGGCCCGACAGGCGCGCGAGGAACAGCAGGCAGCCGGTCAGGATGGCGATGTTGCCGCCGGAGATGGCGATGACGTGATAGATGCCGCCGTCCCGGAGGCGCCGGGTCGTCTCCGGCGCGAGTCGGTTCCGGTCCCCGATGAGAATCGCGGTCACCACCGCCGCCGACTGGTCGCCGTGACGCCCCACCGCGCCGGCGACGGCCCGCCGGACCCAGGCCCGGGCCGAGGCGGCGAGCTCGCCCCCCCGGGGTGCGGGCTCGAGCACGTCGACGAGCAGGCCGCTCTTCACCGACCCGCGCAGCGTCGTCCCCCGCAGCGCCTGCCGCTCGGCCTGATCTCGGCTTCCGGGATTGCGAAACGCGGAGACCGGCCGCAGGGTGGCGGACACCCGCAACCGCCGCCCCTCCCGCCATTCGGGCAGCCGATCGGCCCACGCCTCGCCGCCCACCGACAGCCGGACCCCGCCCGCGGCCGGCACCATCTCGCCGGCCCGGCCGACGCGGGACACCACCAGATCGAAGGCCGCCCCGTAGTCGGTGGCCCCGGCATCCCGCACGAGCCGGCCCTCGAGCCGCACCGGCCCGACGCGCCCGGCGCCGGCCGCCTCCGGCTGCCGGTCGAACCAGTCCTCCAGCGACGTGTCGAGGGCGGCGGCCCGGTGCGTCGCGGCCAGCGCCATCCCCCCGAGGGCGAAGCCGGCGCCGAGCAGCACGACGACGCGCCGGCCCGCCGCGCGGCGCGCGACGGCGACGACGGCCATCACCCAGACCGCGGCCAGCGCCGCCCGCAGGCCGCCCGCCGGCAGCGGCAGCCAGGCCCCCACCGCTGCCCCGGCCAGCAGCGGCACCGCCGCCACGGATGCGGGAACCGTCACGGCCCATGCCGATGCAAGAACCGTGACGCGGGCCTGCTCCCCGCCGAACGAGGCGGCACGTCGGTTGAGGCCGCCGGGCGCGCCACGGGTATCGCCTGGCCGCCGGCCCGAGAGCGGGCGGCCGCAACCATGGGGATCGGCTCCCGCGCGCAGAATCTGCGCCTCCGGCCGCCCCGGAGCATTGCGGCGGATGCCTCACCCGCACGGAAGCGCTCGTTCGTCCCGTCGGGAAGTCGTGTCGCGAGGCGAAACCGCCGGCCCGATCTGTACCGTAGAGCGGCGCGAACCTCCGGAGGGTTGTGGGCGCCCAGCGGGGCCGCAGGCGACGACTGGCGGGGCAGGTGCTACGACCGGGCGACGGCGGCGTGGTACTCCTGCAGCGGCTGCACGTCGACCGCCTCGTCCTTGAGGGCCCGGATGGCGTCGACCGCGGCGGAGGCGCCGGTGAGGGTGGTGACGCAGGGGACCCCGAGCACCGTGGCGATGCGGCGGAGGGTGCGGTCGTCGAAGAACGACTCGCGACCGAGCGGGGTGTTGACGACGAGGTCGATCTCCCGGTTCAACAGCCGGTCGCCGATGTGGGGGCGACCCTCGTTGACCTTGTAGACGAGCTCGGGCTCGAGCCCGTGGGCCCGCAGGTAGGCGGCGGTGCCCCGGGTCGCGAGCAGCGAGAACCCGAGCCCCGCGAGGTCCCGGGCGATGGGGAGGACGTTGGCCTTGTCCTCGTTGTTGACGCTGATGAACGCGGTGCCCCGGTCGGGCAGCTTCTGTCCCGCCGCGAGCTGGGCCTTGGCGTAGGCCGAGCCGAAGGTCGCGGCCGCCCCCATCACCTCGCCCGTCGACTTCATCTCGGGCCCCAGGATGGTGTCGACCCCGGGGAACCGGACGAACGGGAACACCGGCGCCTTCACGAACACGCCGGCCACGTCGAGGTCTTCGACGAGCCCGAGCTCGCCCAGGGTCCGCCCCGCCATGACCCGCGCCGCGACCTTGGCCAGCGGCACCCCCGTCGCCTTCGAGAGGTACGGCACGGTGCGCGACGCGCGGGGGTTGACCTCGAGCACGTAGACCGTGTCGTCCTTGATCGCGAACTGGGCGTTGAGGAGGCCGATCACGTTCAGCGCACGGGCGACCCGGCGGGTGTAGTCGCGGATGGTGACGAGGTGCCGCTCGGCGACGAGGTACGGCGGCAGGACGCAGGAGCTGTCGCCGGAGTGAATGCCGGCCTGCTCGATGTGCTCCATCACCCCGCCGATGACCACCGCCCCCGCGGAGTCGGCCACCGCGTCGACGTCGAGCTCGAACGCGTCCTCGAGGAACTTGTCAATCAGCACCGGGTGCTCGGGCGAGGCGTCGACCGCCTCGGTCATGTAGCGGTCGAGCGCCCCGGCGTCGTAGACGATGGCCATCGCCCGGCCGCCGAGCACGTAGGACGGCCGCACGACGAGGGGATAGCCGATCTTCGCGGCCACGTCCCGCGCCTCGGCCCGCGACGTCGCGATGCCGCTGGGGGCCTGGGGAATGCCGAGCTCCCACAGCAGGGCCGCGAAGCGCTTGCGGTCCTCGGCGAGGTCGATCGAGTCGGGCGACGTGCCGAGAATCTCGACCCCCGCCCGCTGCAGCCCGAGGGCGAGCTTCAGGGGCGTCTGCCCCCCGAACTGGACGATGCAGGCGACGTCGCCGCCCGCCGTCCGCTCCTTCTCGATGACCGCGAACACGTCCTCGAGGGTGAGGGGCTCGAAGTAGAGCCGGTCGACCGAGTCGTAGTCGGTCGACACCGTCTCCGGGTTGCAGTTGACCATCACCGTCTCGAGCCCCTCCTCCTTGAGGGCGAACGCGGCGTGGCAGCAGCAGTAGTCGAACTCGATGCCCTGTCCGATGCGGTTGGGTCCGGAGCCGAGAATCACCACCTTGCGGCGGTCGGTGGGGGCCGACTCGCACTCCCGCTCCCAGGTGCCGTAGAGATACGGGGTGAACGACTCGAACTCCGCCGCGCAGGTGTCGATGCGCTTGTAGACCCGCGCGAGGCCCGCGTCACGGCTCCGGTCGCCGACAGCGGCCGGCGGCGCGTCGAGCGCCCCCCCGAGCTCCTCGTCGCCGAAGCCGGCGCGCTTGAGGTCGGCGAGGAGATCGCCCGACAGATCCGACAGCCCCGCTCGGGCGGCCGACCGCCGCAGCTCGACGATCTCGGCGAACTGGGTCAGGAACCAGGGGTCGATGCGGGTGAACTCGTGCACCTGCTCGACCGTCCACCCCCGGTCGAGGGCCTGGAACACCGCGAACATCCGGCGGTCGGTAGGCACCACGAGCTGCCGCTGGAGGGCGGCGTCGTCGGCGCCGGCGTCGGGCTCGTCCGCTTCGGGCCGGGGAGGGAACAGGCGGCCGCTCTGCCCGATCTCGAGCGAGCGGATCCCCTTGAGGAACGCCTCCTTGAACGTGCGGCCGATGGCCATCGCCTCGCCCACCGACTTCATCTGGGTCATGAGGGTGCGGTCGGCCTCGGGAAACTTCTCGAAGGTCCAGCGCGGCACCTTGACCACGATGTAGTCGATGGTGGGCTCGAAGCTGGCCGGGGTCAGGCGGGTGATGTCGTTGGGAATCTCCTCCAGCAGATAGCCGAGGGCCAGCCGGGCCGCGATCTTGGCGATGGGGAAGCCCGTCGCCTTCGAGGCGAGGGCGGACGAGCGCGACACGCGCGGGTTCATCTCGATCGCCACCATCCGCCCGTCGGCGGGATTCACCGCGAACTGGATGTTCGAGCCGCCGGTCTCGACCCCGACGCGGCGGATGATGCGCCGCGCCGCGTCGCGCATCCGCTGGTACTCCTTGTCAGTGAGGGTCAGGGCCGGCGCCACCGTGATGCTGTCGCCGGTGTGCACGCCCATGGGGTCGATGTTCTCGATCGAGCAGACGACGACGAAGTTGTCGGCGCCGTCGCGCATCACCTCGAGCTCGAACTCCTTCCACCCGATGACCGACTCCTCGATGAGGATCTCGTGCACGGGGCTCAGCTCGATGCCCCGGGTCACGACGTCGCGGAACTCCTCGATGTTGTAGGCGATGCCGCCGCCGACCCCGCCGAGGGTGAACGACGGCCGCACGATGGCGGGGAAGCCGAGGCGGTCGACCACGCTCATGGCCTCGTCGATCGACCTCGCGTAGGCGCTGGCCGGCACTTCGATGCCGATGGACTCCATCGCCTCGCGGAACTTCAGGCGGTCCTCGGCCACCATGATCGCGTCGATCGAGGCCCCGATCAGCGACACGCCGTACTCGTCGAGCACGCCGTTGGCCTGGAGATCGACGGCGAGGTTCAGGGCGGTCTGGCCCCCGACGGTCGGCAGGAGCGCGTCGGGGCGCTCCTCCGCGATGACCTTGCGGACCACCTCCCACGTCAGAGGCTCGACGTAGGTGCGGTCCGAGACCCCCGGGTCGGTCATGATCGTCGCGGGGTTCGAGTTGACCAGGACCACCTCGATCCCCTCGGCCCGGAGCGCCTTGCAGGCCTGGGTGCCCGAGTAGTCGAACTCGCAGGCCTGACCGATCACGATGGGCCCGGAGCCGATGACGAGGACGCGTTCGATGTCGGTACGGCGCGGCATGGGCAGAGGTCAGGCGGCGCGGCGCGCCATCTCCTCGAGGAAACGGGAGAACAGGTAGTCGGCGTCATGGGGCCCCGGCGAGGCTTCGGGGTGGTACTGCACGCAGAAGACCGGCCGCCGTCGGTGGCGCAGCCCCTCTATGGTGCCGTCGTAGAGGTTCAGGTGGGTCACCTCCACGTCGTCGGGCACCGACTCGGGCTCGACCGCGAACCCGTGGTTCTGGCTCGTGATCTCGACCTGTCCGGTGGACACCTGCTTGACGGGGTGGTTCGCCCCCCGGTGCCCGAACTTCAGCTTGTAGGTGGTCGCCCCCATGGCGAGCGCGAGCACCTGATGGCCGAGGCAGATGCCGAAGACCGGCAGGTCCGCCTCGATCACCCGGCGCGCGTTCGCCACCGCATAGTCGAGGGGGGCGGGGTCGCCGGGACCGTTGCTGAGGAACACGCCGTCCGGCCCGGCGGCCAGCAGCTCGCTCGCGGGCGTGGCGGCGGGAAAGACCCGCACGTCGCACCCGTGGGCGGCCAGCCGGCGCAGGATGTTCCGCTTCAACCCGAAGTCATAGGCGGCGATACGGAACCGCCGGCCCGCGGGGAGGGCGGGGGCGCGCCGGAACCCCTCGGGCTCCAGGCCGTCGGGCGCCTCGGACGACGCACTCGAGGGCCAATCGAACGGCTCCGCGCAGGTCACCGACCGCACGAGGTCGCTGCCCTCCATCGGCGCCACCTCGCGGGCCTGGCTCACCAGATCGTCCGGATCGACGTCGCCGGTGGCGATGATCCCGCGCATCGCCCCCGCGGTGCGGAGCTCGCGGGTCAGCGCGCGCGTGTCGATGCCGGCGATGGCGACGACGCCGTTGTCGCTCAGGTAGTCGCGCAGCGTGCCCGTCGACCGCCAGTTGCTCGCGACAGGCGACGCCTCGCGGACGACGAACCCGGCCACCTGGGGGCCGCGCGACTCGACGTCCTCGCCCGTCACCCCGTAGTTGCCGATCTCGGGGCAGGTCATGGTGACGATCTGCCGGGCGTAGGAGGGATCGGTCAGCACCTCCTGGTAGCCGGTCATGCTCGTGTTGAACACCACCTCGCCCCGGGCGACGCCGCGCGCGCCGGCGGCGGCGCCGGAATACCAGCTTCCGTTCTCGAGGGCAAGGACGGCGTTCATGGAGCGGCGTCGGCGAGCGATGCGGCCACGCGGGCCTGGGTTGCGGGAGCGACCTCTACGGTGGTGGTCCAGGTCCGGTAGCCGTCCAGCCTGAACTCGATGTGGTGAGCGCCCGCCGGCACGTCGGGGATCGACACGGGTGTCTCGCCGACGAGCCGCTGATCGAGCCAGACCGCGGCGCCCGGCGGCCGTGTCTCGGCGAGAATGGATCCTATCCCAACTTGCCCCGCGGAAGGCGAACCTGCCCTTGCCCCTCCGGCCGCAGGCGCGGCGGCCGAGGCGGCGGCCAGATCGGCGTTCAACGACCCGATGGGATCGCCGGCATCGAGCAGGAACCCCTCGCGCCGCGAGGGGTAGCCGGCCAGGCTCACCTCGACCTCGTAGGGGCCGTACGGCAGCTCGGCCAACGCGAAGGGGGTGGTGCCTCTCGATTCGCCGTTGACGATCACCTCGGCCCCCGGAGGCATGGAACGCACCAGCAGCCGCCCCTCGGCGGCCACCGGTTCGGGCGGCGGAAGCGCGGCCGGCGGTAGCAACTCGGGGGCCGCGACCGAAGCCGTCCGTCGCGGCGCCGCCGACGGCCTTTCCGGGGCCGGGACCCGCGCCGCCGGGGAGGATTCACCCGCCGACCGAGCCGCTGGAGGCCCGTCGCCACGAAGGGCCGCCCCGGCCTCCGGCGCCTCGTTCCCGGTCTCGACCGCGGCCGCCGGGAGCTCGGTCGCCGCATCGTCGACCACCGCCTCGCTGAACGCGCGGGCGGGGTCGGCGGCGGCCCCCGCTTCATCGGCGATGGCGGCATCGCCGTCCTCGCCGCCCATCCACCCCAGACCGATGACGAACGCGGTCACCGCGACCGCGACGCCGATCCCCGCCACCAGGGCGACGGGCAGCCGACGGGCCTGATCCGCGGGGCCGCGACCGAAGATCTCCCCGGCCGCATCCTCGGGCTCGGCCTCGTCCTCCAGGCCGTAGTCGTACCCCTCTTCGGGGGTCAGGGCGAACTCATCCTCGTCATCCTCGACGTCACCGGTTCCGGCCGACCCGGACGAATCCGGCTCCCGCCCTTCCGCATCGGGGTCACCGGCGAGCATCTCGTCGCCGCCCCCCTCCGTGACGTAGCGCGGTTCGGAAGCGGCCCCGGAAGGCCCGTCGACCGAGGTCGTGGCCTCGCCGCCACCCGCGACCCGCGACTCCAACTCGCCCACTGAAATCGGCGAGTAGCCATCGGCCGCCGGCGCGTCGGAATCCGGATCGACTTCCTCCGGGTCGGCCCCCGCCGCCGTTCCCCTGCCGTCCCGCAGGCCGGCGTGGAGGCCCTCGGCGACATCGGCCAACGAATCGGCGCCGGCCCGCAGGTCGAGGTCGCCGCCGGCGTCGAGCTCATCGGCGGCGGCCCCGCCGGCCTCGAGGGCCGCGTCGATCGGATCGCCGCGCGAGACCGAAGCACGTTCCCGGGCCGCGACATCGCCGGATTCCGGGCCGCCCCCTTCGGTCCCGGACCGTTCGTCGGGCAGGCCGAGATCGAGCGCCCGATCCGTCCAGTCGACCTCCGACTGCTTCCCTCGCCAAGGCACGCGCTTCCTTCGTTTCGACATGACGGTCCCTCCGACCGCGGCGACGACCGGCTCCTCTCCGGGGAGAGCGGCGCCGCCGGCGACGGCCGCCGGATTGCTCTCCGCGCGACCGCCGTCTCCGGATTCCTTCTCCCCGTCACGGCTCGCCCCGGCCAGCGCCCGGCGGACGCCGGCGACACCGGTCCACGACAACGCGCCGGCCAGATCGTCGGCGAGCCGACCCGCCGACCGCGGGCGCCCGGCGGGGTCCCGCGCGAGCGCCGCATCCAGGAGCGCCGTCAGGCGCGGGGCCGCCTGCGCATCCAGAATCCGCTCGACGTTCCCGGCCGTTCCGCCGCCGGCGGCGGCACGGCGCCCCGTTAGCAGCTCGCAGGCCACCGCCGCGAGTGCGTAGCGATCCGCCGCCGCTCCCCACTCGGCCCCGGCGATCTGCTCGGGCGCCGCGTAAGGCGGCCGCAACGGACAACGGTGTCCCACCCGGTCGAGCGCCGCGACGATGCCGAAGCCGCCCACTCGCGCTCCGGCCGGGGTGATCAGAACGTCACGGAGGTGGAGCGCGCCATGGACGAGCCCCCGGGTGTGCGCAGCATCCAGCGCTTCGGCGATCTGGACGATGTACGGTAGGGCGGCCTCGGCCGCCAGCGGGGCGCGGGGCCGCATCCTGACGTCGAGCGACTCACCCTCGACGTACTCGTAGGCGACATAGGGCACGCCGTCTGCCACACCGGCCCCCACCGGACCCACCACCGCCGCGTGCGTCCACGCCGGATCGACCATCTCCCGAAGCGCGCCGCCGAACACGATGGTCTGCTCGGGAGTCAGATCGACCTGAAAAGCCTTGAGGGCGAACGCACGCTCCGGAGGGAAATCGCGATCCGACCGGCGCGCGCGATACACGGGACCGAGGACGCCGCTCCCGACTTGGTGCATCACCTCGTAGGGACCGAATACACCGGGAGACTGATGCGCGCCGGAAAGACCGAGTGTCAGGGGGAGCGTTCCTCCGATTTTGGGTCCCCAGGATACCAGGAAGTGCACGGTTTTTCAATGCGATAGGCCGATCCCCGCGGGGTCCCCGCCCGCGGCCGGGCCCTGATCCGGACCGAGGCCGTCGCTTGACACCCGGCACCCGCTCTGCGACAGTGAGGTCCAGTGTCTTCGGAGCTCTCCGCCCCTCCCCACAGCGTCCCGCTGCCCGTCGACTTTCAGGGATTTCCCGGCATCAAGCGGCTGGCCGCCGAGTACGTCGCCAACTTCGACGCGCTCCGGCCGTTCTTCGCCGGCGACCCCGCCGACGACGGCGCCTGGCGGGCCGCGATCGCGGCCCGCGCCCGGCTCGCCGGCGACCCGCCGGCCGTCGGACGGATCGTCCACGCCCAGCAGCGCGCCCGGGGGGCGCCGCGCGCGGCCGTCGACGCCGCGGCGCGCCTCGACGATCGACGCGCCGTCGCGGTGGTGACCGGACAGCAGGCGGGCCTCTTCGGAGGACCGCTGTACACGCTGCTGAAGGCGGTCTCGGCCATCCGCCTCGCCCGCCGCGCGGAGCGCGTCTTCGGGGTCCCGGGGGTGGCCGTCTTCTGGATCGATGCGGAGGACCACGATCTCGACGAGATTCGCACCTGCGGCGTGCTCGACGCCGACCAGGCGCTGGCCACCGTGGTTCTCGAGACGGAGGCGCCGGCCGGCACCCCCGCGGCCGCGGTCCGCCTCGGACGCGAGATCGAGCCGGCGCTCGACGCCCTCGCCGCCGCCCTCCCGACGACGGACTTCACCGGGGGAGTGCTGGGTGATGTTCGCCGTGCGTACGCGAGCGGGCGCGGGCTCGTCGAGGCGTTCGCCGCGTGGATCGAGCAATTGCTCGGCCCTCACGGACTGGTCGTCTTCGACGCCGCCGACCCCGCCGCGAAGCCGCTGGCCGCGGACCTCTTCGCGCGAGAAATAGTCAGCGCCGGCGCCAGCACGACGCTCGCCCGCGACGCCGGCGAAAAGCTGCGCGAGGCGGGGTTCCACGCGCAGGTGGAACCCCCGGCGAACGGCGTCGCCCTGTTCCTCAAGAACGGAGGCCGGCTGGCAATGCGCATCGACGGCGACCGGCTCCGCGCCGGAGACGACGCCCTGGATCGCTCGGCCTGGCTCGATCGGGTCGGCGCCGACGCCACGCGCTTCAGCCCGAACGTCCTGCTCCGGCCCGTCGTGCAGGACCGGCTGTTCCCGACCGTCTGCTACGTCGCCGGACCCAACGAGCTCGCCTATCTCGCGCAGCTCAAGCCCGTGTACGGCCACTTCGAGGTGCCGATGCCGCTCGTTGCGCCGCGGCTCAGCGCGACGCTCGTGGATCCCGCGGTGATGAAGTTCCTGCGGCGCACCGGACTCCCGCTCGGCACCCTGCAGCCGCAGGACGAGTCGGCGCTGAACCGCCTCCTGGGGGCGCAGCTCCCCCCTGGCGTCGAGCAGGCGCTCGAGGGCGCGGCCGGCGCGATCCACGAGCGGATGGCGGCGGTGGCGGGGGCGGTGGCCGAGGTCGACCCGACCCTCGCCGGCGCGGCCGAGTCGACGCGCGGGCGGATGGAACGCGACCTCGGCAACCTGCACGGCAAGATCGTGCAGGCGGCCAAGCGCCGGCACCAGACCCTGAGGCGCCAGTTCACCCGGGCCCAGTCCCAGATCTTCCCCCACGGGAGCCCCCAGGAGCGTGCCGTCGGCGGCATTTGCTTCCTGAACCGCTACGGACCCCTCCTCATCGACCGGCTGCTCTCCGACACGACCCTCGACACGAACCGCCACTGGGTCATCACGGTCTGAGCCCCAGGAGTCCGCGCCCGTCCCGCGACGCGGAGCCGGGGGTTGGTCGGGCGCCGGGCGGAGCCACAGGCGAGGAGGCGGGCGCGCCTTTCCATTCGGCATGTTCTCCCCGCGCGACGAGCCGATACACTGGGCGTGGGCGGCACTCGCACGACACGTTCCCGGCCGAAGCGCCGTGCGCGGCGACGGCCGGGCCGGCCCGCGGCGTGGATTCGGTACGGCAAGATCATCCTCGCGCTGCTGCTCGTGGGCGGCGCCGCCGCCCTGCTGGCCTACCGCACCTTGTCGCGGCAACTCGACGCGCGGCTGTCGGCGGGACTGGCGCCCCCGGCCGCGATGGTGTTCGGAACCCCGCTCGAGCTGGTGCCCGGCCTGGGTCTCGATCCCGCAGGGCTCGCCGACCGGCTCGACGAGCTGGGGTACGCACGCCGCGACCTCCCCCGGCGGGCCGGGGAGTACGCGCTCGAGCCGGATTCGCTGACCCTGATTCCTCGTGAGGGACCCCAGGAGGGCCGCCTCGCCCGGATCCGTTTCGCACCGGCCGGGGCCGGCGGCCACGTGGCCGCGATCGAGCTCCCGCCCGGCCGGCGGGCCGAGCGCCTCACCCTGGACGCCCCGCACCTGTCGACGCTGCACGGCTCGGATCGGCGGCGGCGGCGGAGAGTGCCGCTGGCGGAGATGCCCGACGACGTCGTGCGGGCGGTCCTCGCGGCGGAGGACCACCGCTTCTTCGGCCACCCCGGCATCGATGCGATCCGCATCGCCGGCGCCGCGGTCACCAACCTGACCGGCAACCGGAGCTACCTCGTCGGCGCGAGCACCCTGACCCAGCAGCTCATCAAGAACACGCTGCTGAGCCCCGAGCAGACCCTGTGGCGGAAGCTGCGAGAGCAGGCGCTGGCCCTCCTGCTGGAGCGGCGTCTGCCGAAGCCCCGCATCCTCGAGCTGTACCTGAACGAGGTCTATCTCGGCCACCGGGGCTCGTTCGCCATCCACGGCGTCGCCCAGGGCGCCCGGGCCCTGTTCGGCAAGGACCTCGGCAACCTGACTCTCGGCGAGGCGGCCACCATGGCGGGCCTGATCCGCGCTCCGCAGACCCACGCGCCGCACCGCCACCCGGAACGTGCCCGGGAGCGTCGCAACGGCGTTCTTCAGGCGATGGTGGACCTCGGGCTGGTGACCCCCGACCGAGCCATGGTCGCGGCCCGCGAGCCGTTGGGCGGTGTGGCCGACCCCGCGGACCGGGAGGCGCCGTACCTCGTCGATTTCGTGCGGTCCCGGTTCGGGGACCGCCTGGACGACTGGCGGGACCGCGGCGGGGCGCTGCGCATCGAGACCACGGTGGACCTGCATCTGCAGCGCCTGGCGGAGACCGCGGTGCGGGAAGGACTGGACCGGATCGGCGATCGGCGCGGCGCGCGCCCGGAGGTCCGGCCCCAGGCCGCGCTGGTGGCCGTCGCCCCCCGCAGCGGCGCGATCCGCGCCATGGTCGGCGGGCGCTCCTACCAGGAGTCGCAGTTCAATCGGGTCGAGCACGCGCGCCGGCAGCCCGGGTCCGTGATCAAGCCCTTCGTCTACCTCGCCGCCTTCGAACGGGCCGCTCGCGAGCCGGGAATGCGATTCACGCCGGCCTCGGTGATCGACGACCGGCCGACGACGTTCCGGTTCGGCGGCCGGCCGTGGCGGCCCGCCAATTATGGCGGCGTCTACGATGGACAAGTGACGGCCCGCGCGGCCCTCGCCCGGTCGCGCAACGTGGCGGCGGTCAAGGTCGGCGAGCTGGCGGGATTCGGGGCGATCGCGGACCTCTGGGCCGCCGCCTCCGGGGAATCGACCCCGCCCGCCTACCCCTCCATCGTCCTCGGGGCCTTCGAGGCAACGCCGCTGGCGGTGGCCGCGGCCTACACCGTCCTCGCGAACCGCGGCGCGCGCGCGCCGCTGCACGCGGTCAGCCGGGTCACCGCGGGCGAGCAGATCGTCCACCGCGCCGAGGAGCGGCCGCGGCCCGTGGCCCGCGCCGACAGCGCCTTCCTCGTGACCTCGATGCTGCGCAGCACCCTCGACACGGGAACGGCGGCGGCGGCCCGCAGGAACGGCTTCGCCCACGACGCGGCGGGAAAGACGGGCACCTCGAACGATCTGCGCGACGCGTGGTTCGCCGGCTTCACGCCCACGTTGCTGACGGTGGTGTGGGTCGGCATGGACGACGACAGCCCGCTGGGCCTCACCGGGGCCGAGGCGGCCCTCCCCATCTGGACCACATTCATGCGCGTCGCCCTCGCCGAACGGACGATGCCGGAGTTCATGCCGCCGCCCGGCGTCTCCCTCATCGACGTCTGCTCCGACACAGGGCTTCGGGCCGGCGGCGGCTGCCCCCGGCCGGTCACGGAAGCCTTCGCCTCCGGCACCGAGCCCGGCGCGCGCTCCCCATTGCACTGATCCCGTCGAGGACCCGCGACCGCGGCCGACGGCGCCGTCCGCGGAGCGGCGTCATGGTCTCACGCGTGAGCCAGGCGCATCGTCCCACCGAACCCGCCACCCGTCGGTCTCCCGGGACGGCAGCGACTCACGCAGCCGCCGGGACGTATAATCGGGGCATGATGCGGTGCCAGCGAACGTCCGCGTGGCGGTGGCTGCTCGTGCTCGGGCTGGCGGCCGGATGCGGCGCGGCACCTCCCGACCCGGAGGTCCGGCCCGAGACCGCGGCCGACGTGGCGGCGCCGCCGGCGGTGGACCCCGTGCCGATCGAGTTGCCGGAGGTGGTCGCCCGCGTGGGCACCTACTCGATCACGCGCGACGAGCTGGAGCAGGCAGTGCGCAGCGCGGAGGTCCAGGCCGGGCAGGCCCTCCCGACCCAGTTCCGGGACAGCGTCTATCGGGCCGTGCTCGACCGGCTCGTGGCGTTCCACCTGCTGGTGCAGGAGTCGGAGCGGCGGAGCATCGCCGTGGACGACGCGGCGGTCGAGGCCCGAATCGACACGATCCGGTCCGGTTTCGCGGACGAGGAGGCCTTCGAGGCCCAACTCGACAGTTGGAACACGTCGCTGTATATTCTGCGGGGAGAGGCCCGCCGGGACCTGCTCGTCGAGCGGGTCCTGGAATCGGCGGTCCTCGCCGACGTCGAGGTCGACCCCGAGTCCGTGCGTGCGTTCTACGAGCAGCATCCCGCGCAGTTCACGGAGCGGGGAGGGGTGCGGGCGCGCCACATCCTGATCGGCGTCAGCCCCGACGCGGCGGAGACGGAAAGGACGGATGCGCGGGAGCGGGCGCGGGGCCTGCGCCGGGAAGCCGGGAACGGCGCCGATTTCGGGGCGCTCGCGCGCGAACACTCCGACGACCCGGGATCGGCGTCAGGCGGCGGGGATCTCGGCCTCGTCGTCGAAGGCCAGACGGTGCCGGCGTTCGAGGCCGCCCTCTTCGCGCTCGAGCCGGGCGAGTTGAGCGGGATCGTCGAGACGCCGTTCGGATTCCACGTCATCCAGATGATCGAGCGGCAGGACGACCGCCTCGTCCCGTTCGAGGATGCCAGCGGCCCGATACGCGATTTGCTGCTGCAGCAGGAGCAGCAGGCCCGGACCGCGGCCTTCATCGACGAGCTGAAGGCCGCGCACGACGTTCGCATCCTGATCTGAGCCGCGGCGTCCGCTCGCCGGCGGCGTGCCCGGCGCGGGTTCCGCAGGGAGACCGGCAGGTCACCATGAGAAACGAAGACGTGTTCGCGGCGGTCGCCGAGGCGCTGCAGCGCGGGGAGCCGGCCGCGCTCGTGACCATCATCCGGGCGCAGGGCTCCACCCCGCAGCGGGTCGGCGCGAAGATGCTCGTGTTCCCGGACGGGCGCACGGTGGGCACGATCGGGGGCGGCTGCTACGAGAACGAGGCGTTCTGGAAGGCGCGCACGGCCATCGAGACCCGGCAGCCGGTCATCGCAAAGTACGAGCTGGCCGATGACATCGCGGAGGACTCGGGGCTGATCTGCGGCGGCCAGATGGAGGTGTACATCGAGCCCCTCGAGCCCGCGCCGGAGCTCTATCTGGTGGGCGCGGGACACGTCTCGTACCATCTCGCCCGCGCCGCCCACGAGGTCGGCTTCAAGCTGCACGTCATCGACGACCGCGAGAAGTTCGCCAACGCCGAGCGGTTCCCGCACGCCGAGGAAGTCGTGGTGGACGCGATACCGGAATGGCTGGAGCGGGCCGAGCTGCCGGCGCACGCCTACGCGGTCATTCTGACCCGCGGGCACCGGCACGACCTCGACGCCCTCCGGGCCCTCGCCCCGAAGCGGATCCGCTACCTCGGGCTCATCGGCAGCCGGGCCAAGGTCGTCCGGCTCACGGAGGCGCTGGAGGGCGAGGGCATGCCGTCGGAGCAACTGCGCCGCGTGCACTCCCCCGTCGGTCTGGACCTGGGCGCGGTGACGCCCCAGGAGATCGCGGTGTCCATCCTCGCCGAGCTGATCGGCGTCAAGTACGGCAAGATCGACGCGGGCGCCGGACAGGACGCCGGGCGCGACGCCAAGTCGATGAGCTGGAGCCCCCGGCCCCGGTCCGAGGTCGCGGTCGGCGGCTAGCGGCCAAGCTATACTTGTCTTTCCGATGCCTCGGCAGCCCGTCCCGCACGATCCGGCCGGCCCGAACCTTCCCGAGCGCGCGCGGCGGGTGCTCGCCACGCTCATCCAGGAGTACGTCGAGCACGGCGCCCCGGTCTCGTCCCGGCGCCTCGTCGAGCAGGGCGGCTTCGCGGTGTCCTCGGCGACGGTGCGCAACGTTCTCGCATCACTCGAGGACGCCGGGTACGTGTCGCAGCCGCACACTTCCGCGGGGCGCGTTCCCACCGACGTCGGCTACCGCTGCTACGTCGACTTCCTGCTGGAGCACCGGCGGGCGGCCCCCTCGACCCCGGCCGTCGAGGCCCGGCTGCGGCAGGCGGGCTCGATCAAGGGCGTGCTGTCGAACGTCTCGCACGAGCTGTCCCGCCTCTCGCACCACCTCGGCTTCGTGCTCGCGCCGACGAGCGAGACCGCCGGTTTCGAGCACATCGAGTTCGTGCCGCTCGAGGGCACGCGCATTCTCGTCGTCGTCACCGCCCAGGCCGAGCGGGTCTGCCACAAGGTCGTGGACATCGGCGAGCGCATTCAACGGAGCGAGCTCGAGCGGGGCGCCAACTACCTCAACCGGGAGTTCCGGGGCCTCTCCATCGGCGAGGTGCACGCCCTCGCGATACAGCGCCTTCGCCAGGAGCAGGTCCTGTACGACGAGCTGTTGTCGCAATGGCTGCGCCTGGCGAGCTCGACCCTCGAGGACATGGTGCCGCAGGAGAGCGTGTTCGTCGACGGCGCGACGCTGCTCTTCGACGAGGTGTCCGACGAGGACGGCCCGGTGTCCCTGGACACGCTGCGGGCCCTGTTGGCGATGATGCAGGAGAAGCACCGCCTGGTCCGGCTGCTCGCCGAGTATCTCGGCACGGACGGGTTGCGCGTGGTCATCGGCTCCGAGCATTCGGAGAGCGAGCTGCGGGCTTTCAGCCTCGTCGCCTCGGCTTATTTCGACGGTCGGCAGACCGGAACCGTGGGCGTGATCGGCCCCCGACGGATGCGCTACTCGCGCGCCATCGCCGCCGTCGACAGCGTGTCGCAGGCGGTCAGCCGGGTCCTCCTCCACCACGCCCCTCCGCCCAGTGAAGATGCCCGACGAACACCGGATTGAACCGTCCGAACAAGAGCAATCGGCGCCAGCGCAGCCGTCAGCGCGATCCGAGCAGTCAGTGCAACCGGCCCCGGACGATGCCGCGGCGGAACCGGAGCCTTCCGCGGCGCCGCGGGAGATACCACCGGACGCCGCCGGCGCGGGCGGAGCGGGCGGCGCCGACGCCGTCGGCGAAGCCGCCGGTGAGGCCGGCACCAACGAGGAGGACGCCGGCGACGACGTCGACCCAATCGCGGCCGAGCTCGAAGATGCCGTCCGCGAGCGCGACGCGCACTACGAACGCCTGCTGCGGGTCACGGCCGAGTTCGACAACTACCGGAAGCGCACCGAGCGTGAGCGTCGCGAATTGATCGAGCAGGCGGCCGGGGACCTGCTCGGCGACCTCCTGCCCGTCGTCGACGATCTGGAGCGCGCCCTCGCCGCCGAGACCGAGGATGGCGACGCCTACCGCCGCGGGGTGGAGATCATTCACAAGCAACTGCTCGACGTCATGGCGAGGCGCGGCGTGGCGCCCATCGAAGCGGTCGGCGCCGACTTCGACCCGACCCTGCACCAGGCGGTGGCCCACGAGCCCGGCGACGGCCACCGCGACGGCGAGGTCGTCGAGGAGCTGAGACGGGGCTACACCCTGCGGCAGCGGTTGCTCCGGCCGTCGATGGTCAAGGTGGCGAAAGCGTGACGACCCGCGACTACTACGAGATTCTCGGCGTCCCCCGCTCGGCTGAGGACGCGGACATCAAGAGCGCGTACCGGAAGCTCGCCCTCCAGTACCATCCGGACCGCAACCCCGGCGACAAGACCGCCGAGGAACGGTTCAAGGAGGCGGCCGAGGCCTACTCGGTGCTCGCGGACCCCGAGAAGCGCAGCCGGTACGACCGGTTCGGCCACGCCGGGGTGGGCGGTGCGTCCGGGGGCGGGGCCGGCGTCGACCCGACGATATTCAACGACTTCGGCGACATTCTCGGCGGGCTCGGCGATCTGTTCGGGTTCAGCGGCGGGCGGCGCGGCGGCCCCCGCCGTGGCAACGATCTGCGCTACGACCTGGAGATCTCGTTCGAGGAGGCGGCCAACGGCTCCGAGACCACCCTGCAGATCCCGCGGGAGGAGCCCTGCGACACCTGCGGCGGATCCGGGTCCGCGCCGGGCAGCACGCCGCAACGCTGCTCGCACTGCAACGGCAACGGCCAGATCCGCATACAGCAGGGGTTCTTCACGGTAGCCCGAACCTGCCATCACTGCGGCGGTATCGGCCGGGTCATCTCCAAGCCGTGCCCGACGTGCCACGGCAGGGGAAGGGTCAGCCGCGAGCGGAAACTGACAGTCAAGATTCCCGCGGGCATCGCCACCGCCCAACGCCTGCGGCTGACCGGCGAAGGCGAGTTCGGGAGCCGGGGGGCCCCTCCCGGCGATCTGTACGTCGTCATCCACGTCCGGGAGCATCCGTTCTTCCACCGCGACGGTGACGATCTGCTGTGCGAGGTCCCGGTGACGTATCCCACGCTCGTGCTCGGCGGGGAGATTCACGTCCCGACCCTCGACGACCCGGCCACCATCCACGTGCCCAAGGGCACGCAGTCCGACACCCGCTTCCGCCTGCGGGGCAAGGGCATGCCGAACGTCGGCGGACGTGGCCGCGGCGACCTCTACGTACGGGTCAGGGTGGCGGTGCCCCGGCGGTTGAGCCGCGAGCAGAAGGAGCTGGTGGAGAGCCTCGACGAGACGATGCCCGAGCGGGTGCTCGACCCGACCGCGGCCGGCGCGGACGAGGAACGGCCGTTCTTCGAGCGTGTCAAGGACATCTTCGGGTAACGGAGGATGCCCGGCGACCAGCCAGGAGTCTGCGGCGTAGAACGGCGCGGACTCCTGGAGGGTTGGTTGGGCGCCCAGCGGAGCCGGAGGCGACGATGGGCGGACTAGGGCCGGTCGGCCGGCCGCAGCCCGCACCGGGCCTTCACCCCGCCATCGACGTACGGGCCTCGGGCGGTCACCCCGGCGGCCTCCCGTGGCTGGACGCGATTGCCGCCGCGGTCGACGACCACCGGCCGTGCGCCCTCGACGAGCCCGCCCCCGATCACGTCCGCGCGTTCTTCGAATCGGCGTCCGACCGCGACCGCGCCCTGACCGCGGTGGTCTCTGCCTACGGTGAGCGGGTGCACGCCCGGCCGATCCGGGTCTCGGACGAGAACTGGGCGGCCCGGTCCCAGGCGGATCTGCCGGCGGTCCGGGTCGGGCGGATCATCGTCGCCCCGCCCTGGTCCACCATCCCGAACCCCGGTCCCGCCGACGTGGTCGTGACCATGCGACCCGCCCTCGGCTTCGGCAGCGGTCATCACCCGACCACGCGGCTCGCCCTGCGGGGCCTGCAGGCGTTGGACCTGGAGGGACGGCACGTCCTCGACCTGGGGACCGGCTCGGGCGTCCTCGCCATCGCCGCCGTCAAGCTGGGGGCGCGGCGCGCCACCGGGATCGACCGCGACCCCGACGCCCTCGACTCGGCCCGGGAAGGGGTCGAGGCCAACGGGGTGGCGGCCGAGGTCGAGCTGCGCCGACGGGACGTCGCGGACCTCGAGCCCGCCGGCGCGCCTGTCGTTCTCGCCAACCTGACCGGGGCCTCCCTGATCCGCCTCGCCCCCACCGTGGCCGCCCTCGTCGAGCCCGGCGGCAGCGTGCTCCTGTCCGGCATCCTCACCGGGGAAGAGGCGAAGGTCGCCGCCGTCTACCGCGAACATGGGCGGATGGAGTGGCGGGAGCGGGAGGACGAGTGGGTTGCGATGACGTTTCGCGTCGCGGCCCGCGGATGAGCCGGCCGGCTCGGACAATCCTGCCACGAGCATTCGCCGGGCTCCTGCGGCGGTTCACAGGGGGCGCCTACAGGTCGCCCCAGACGTACAGGAGCACCGCGGCCGCGCACGCGACGACCGCGTCGGCGCGGAGGGTCAGGCGGCCGAAGGTGACGATGCGGAACCCGGCGGCGACCGCGGCCTCGACCTCGTCGGCGCTCCAGCCCCCCTCGGGTCCGACGGCCAGGGTCACGGAGGCCGGCCGGGGCTCCCGGGCCAGGGCCCGCAGCCCGGCCGCACCGTCGTCGGCGGCGCCGGGCTCGGCCAGCAGCAGCCGCACCGCCGACCGGTCGCGATCGATGAGCCAGTCCAGGGAGCGCGGGGACCTGACCTCGGGGACGAACGCCCGTCGGCACTGCTTGGCCGAGGCTACCGCGATCCGCGACCAGCGCCCGGCGTCCCGCGACGGCGGCAGCGTCCGGGCGGTGGTGAGCGGCTGCACCGCGACCGCCCCGACCATCGTGGCGTCCCGCACGACGTCGTCGAACTTGCGCCCCTTCAGGAGCGCGGGGGCTACCGTCAGCGCCACCGCGGGCTCCCGGGCGGAGGTCACCCGCTCGTAGGGGCGCACCACGACACCGCCGCGCCCCGCCCGCTCCACCCGCGCGAGATACTCCGCCCCCCGCCCGTCGAACACCGCGACGGTGTCGCCGGCGCCCAGCCGCAGCACCCGCGTCAGGTGCGCGGCCTCGCCGTCGGGCAGCGCGACCGGGGCATCGAGTCCGGCGAGGGCCGGCGCGAAGAACCGGGGCGGCATCGGGTCCGATTATAGGAGTCCGGGACCGCCCCTCCCCGAGCCGTTTCCGACGATCGACCCGGCGAAGGCGACTGCTATACTTTCGCCCTTCCATGTTGTTCTCCGACCATCTGCTCGGGAAATACAAGATCGTCTCCACCATCGGCAGCGGTGGATTCGGGACCGTGTATCTCGCCGAGGACACCTGGATCAACAAGCGGGTCGCCCTGAAGGTCCCCCACCGCCAGAACCTCAACTTCAGCGAGCTGCTCCGCGAGCCGCGCCTCCTCGCCACCCTGGACCACCCGAACATCGTCGCCATCACCACCGCGGAGAAGCAGGACGACATCTTCTTCATCGTGATGGAGTACGTCGACGGCGACACCCTGGAAGCGGCAATCGGAACGGGCGGCGCCCTCCACGTGGACCGCGCCGTCGAGTACTCGATCCAGATCGGCAAGGCCATGGAGTACGCCCACGGCCAGGGCGTCATCCACCGCGATCTGCGGCCGTCCAACGTCCTCGTCTCGGGGTCGGGCACCCTGAAGGTGGCCGATTTCGGCACGTCGCGCTTCCTCGAGATCGCGGCGCGGGGCACCACCGTCATCGGGAGCCCGCCGTACATGGCGCCCGAGCAGTTCCAGGGCGAGGCGGTGTTCGCGTCGGACCTGTACTCGTTCGGCGTCACCATGTATCAGATGCTGACGGGCGAGCTCCCCTACGACCCGCCCGCCCCGCAGGACCTTCATCGGCTGCGCAGCGGCGAGCTGGTGCAGCCGCCGCGGGTGGTCAACGGCGCCATCCCGCGGGAGCTGAACGACGTGGTGATGAAGGCGCTTGCCCCGCGGGTTACGGACCGGTACGCGGACGCGGGCGAGCTGCTGGCCGAACTCGACGACATCCGGGCCACGCGGCGCGCCCGGCCCAACCGGAACCCGAGTGCCGTGCCCCCCGTCCGCGGTCGCCGCACGCCCGGACGAACGCCGAACCGGCCGCGGGCCGCGCCTTCGGCCAACTTCTGCGGGTACTGCAACAAGCCGCTGCCCCCCCGCGCCACCCGCTGCCCGTTCTGCCGCCAGCCCCTGTAGGCGTCCGCACCGAGGACGGTGCCGACGCCCGGCGGGTTGGTGGGGCACCCGGCGGAGCCGCGGGCGACGACAGGCGGGTCGGGGTCGGAATCCAACCGTGCGCCATTGCCGCGGAGTGCCCGCCCTTCAGCCCGCCGCCGACGGGATTTGGGTTGCGCCGGGACGGACCGGAACACTACACTGGATGGGTACAAGTATCTGATTCGGCGGTAGATGGGCGGGCCTTCGCGATGAGCTTCGGCAGCGGCAAGATCTGGATGAACGGCAGGTTCGTGGACTGGGCGGACGCCAGGATCCACATCGGCGCTCACGTCGTCCATTACGGCAGCGGCGTGTTCGAGGGCATCCGGTGCTACGACACGCCGGCCGGCTCGGTCGTCTTCCGGCTCGACGCCCACCTGCGCCGCTTCTACGATTCGGCGAAGGTGTACCGGATGCCGCCCGAGATCGACCGGCCCGCCTTCCGCGAGGCGGTGCTCGAGACGATCCGGGTCAACGGCTACGCCGCCTGCTACATCCGCCCCCTGCTCTACCGGGGCTACAACAGCCTCGGCGTCAACCCGTTCAACTGCCCGGTCGAAGCGGCCATCCTCACCTGGGAGTGGGGAGCCTACCTGGGCGAGGACGCCCTGGAGAAGGGCGTCGACGTCCAGATCAGCTCGTGGGCCCGGCCCGCGCCGAACACGTTCCCGGCGATGGCCAAGTCCACCGCCAACTACGCCAACTCGCAGCTGATCAAGATGGAAGCGACGCTGAACGGCTACGACGAGGCGATCGCCCTCGACCCGTCGGGGCTCGTCAGCGAGGGCAGCGGCCAGAACATCTTCGTGATTCGCGACGGCGTCATCTTCACGCCGCCGATGGGCGGGTCGGTGCTCCCCGGCATCACGCGGGACGTCATCATGACGCTGGCCCGCGACATCGGGAGGCCGGTCGTGGAGCAGCCGGTGCCGCGCGAGATGCTCTACATCGCCGACGAGGTCTTCTTCACCGGCACCGCGGCGGAGATCTCGCCGATCCGCAGCATCGACAAGATCACCATCGGCGACGGCGCCCGCGGGCCGGTCACCGCCGCCATCCAGCGCCGATTCTTCGACGTCGTCAACGGCCGCGTCAGCGATGCCCACGACTGGCTCACGCCCGTGTACCACGTGGCCGAGCCGGTCGCCGCCGCCAAGACCTCCTGACCGCGGGCATGGGCCGGGAGAACGGCTGCCATGACGTCGCCCTGCGGCTCCTCGCCGGCCGCGACCTCACGACCTCGCAGCTCCGCGAGCGTCTGCGCCAGCGTGGGCTTCCCGCCGACGAGACCGACCGCACCCTCGACCGCCTGACCCGCGCCGGCCTGCTCGATGACGCCCGAACGGCCTTGGCCCATGCGCGCCGAACGGTCCAGGTCAAGCTCCGCGGCCGGCAGCGCGCGCGCCGCGAGCTGGAGTCGCTCGGCATCGACCCGCCGGTCGTCGAACGGGCCCTCGCTGCGGTCTTCGACGAGGTCGACGAGGCCGCGGTGCTGGAGCGCGCGATCGCCAAGCGGGCGGGGGGCCCCATACGCACGCGGGCCGAGCTCCGGCGGCTGCACCAGGCTCTGCTCCGGCAGGGGTTCGCGCGCGACCAGGTGACCGCCGCCCTCCTCGCGCGGGCCGGGGACGACGCCGCACTTGTGGAAGAATAGCCGCATGACGTCCAGCGCGATTCGCCAGAGCTTTCTCGACTATTTCGCCAGTCAGGGCCACGAGATCGTCCGGAGCTCGTCGCTCGTGCCGGCGGACGACCCGACGCTGCTGTTCACCAACGCGGGCATGAACCAGTTCAAGGACCTCTTCCTCGGCCGGGAGCAGCGCGCCTACAAGCGGGCGACGACGTCGCAGAAATGCATGCGGGTCAGCGGGAAGCACAACGACCTCGACAACGTGGGGCCGTCCCGGCGTCACCACACCTTCTTCGAGATGCTCGGGAACTTCTCGTTCGGCGACTACTTCAAGGACGACGCGATTCGGTTCGCGTGGACGCTGCTGACCGACGTGTGGCGGCTGCCGCCGGACCGGCTGCACCCGACCGTCTTCAAGGGCGAGGGGGGCATTCCGCGCGACGACGAGGCGCACGCCATCTGGAGCCGCCTCGTCCCGTCCGACCGCATCGTCGAGATGGGCATCGAGGACAACTTCTGGGCGATGGGCGACACCGGGCCCTGCGGCCGCTGCTCGGAGGTCCACTACTACCGCGGAGACCATGTCCCCTGTGACGAGCCCGTGTGCCGGGGCATCGACTGCAGTTGCGAGCGCTACGTCGAGATCTGGAACAACGTCTTCATGGAGTTCGACCGCGACGCCGGCGGGAAGCTCACGCCGCTGCCCGCCGCGTCCATCGACACCGGCATGGGGCTGGAGCGGATCGTCGCGATCATCCAGGACAAGACCTCGAACTACGACACCGACCTGTTCTCGCCGCTGCTGCACGCCATCGGCGAGGAGACCGGCCGCGCCTACGGCCCCCTCGCGCCGGGCGGGGCGCCGGGGCCCGACGACGTCTCGATGCGGGTCGTCGCCGATCACCTGCGGGCGATGACCTTCCTCATCGGCGACGGCGTCATGCCCTCCAACGAGTGGCGCGGCTACGTGCTGCGCAAGATCATGCGGCGCGCGATGCGGCACGGGAAGAAGCTGGGCATGACCCGCCCCTTCCTGCATCGCCTCGTCGACGTCGTCGCCCGCGAGATGGGCGACGCGTATCCCGAGCTCCGTACCGGCCGGGAGATGATCACCGGCGTGGTTCGGGCCGAGGAGGACAGGTTCGACGCGGTCCTGACCGACGGGCTGCCCCGGCTCGAGGCGGCGCTGACGAGGGCTGACGGAGGCCAGCTGGCCGGGGAGGACATCTTCCGGCTCTACGACACCTACGGGCTGCCCCTGGACTTCATCGAGGACCTGGCCGCCGAGCGGAGCGTGACCGTGGACCGCAGCGGCTTCGAGCGGTGCCTGGAGGCCCAGCGCACGCAGTCGCGGGCGGGCACGCGGTTCTCGGCGGACGCGGGGGCGGTCGGATTCACGTTCACTGCCAGCCCCCCCGGCGGCACGGTCGACCGCGCCGGCGAGTCGGACTCGTCCCGGGTTCACTCCACCCCCGGGGCGTCGGTTGCCCACGCCCCCGATCGGTTCGAGGGGTACGGCACCACCCGGGTCGAACGGGCCGAGATCCTGGGACTGTTCGACGACGAGCGCACCGAGGTTCCCGAGCTCGGCCCCGGCAGGTCGGGCTACGTGGTGCTCGATCGCACGCCCTTCTACCTCGAGGCCGGGGGGCAGGTCTCGGACAGCGGACGCCTGACCTCGGCCGGCGACGCCGCCGTGGCCGAGGTCGGCGGCCTGGAGCGCGTCGCTCCCGGCGGCCCGCGCGCGCACCACGTGCAGGTCGCGCGGGGAGGCCTGCGGATCGGTGAACGGGTGACCGCGACCGTCGACGGGGAGCGCCGGGACGCCATCCGGCGGAACCACACCGCCACCCACCTGCTCCACGCCGCGCTGCGCGAGCACCTTGGCGGGCACGTCAAGCAGGCCGGCTCGCTCGTCGCGCCGGACCGGCTCCGGTTCGACTTCGCCCACGGCGGACCGGTCGCCCCCGAGACGCTGGACGCGATCGAACGGACCGTCAACGCCGGGATCTGTGCGAACCACCCGGTGGAAACGGAGATCAAGGCGACGCAGGAGGCGATCGAGGCCGGGGCCATGGCCCTCTTCGGCGAGAAGTACGGCGACTCGGTGCGGGTCGTGTCCGTGCCCGGCGTCAGCATGGAGCTGTGCGGGGGCACCCACTGCCGGGCCACCGGCGACATCGGCCTGTTCGCCGTGACCCAGGAGACCGGCGTCGCGGCCGGGGTCCGGCGCATCGAGGCCGTGACCGGCGAAGGGGCCATCGCCCACCTGCAGGGCGAACGCCGGTCGGCCGCCGCCGTCCTCGACGCGTTGGGGGTCTCCGGCGACCGCGCGGTGGACACCGTCAGGCGGCTGCAGGCCGAGGCCCGGCGGCTCGCCCGCGAGCTCGACCAGTTGAAGATGAAGGCGGCCCTCGGCGGGGCCGGCGCATCGCCGAACGACGACTCGGTGCCCATCGGCGACGCCCGGTTCATCGCGAGGCGGGTCGGCGGGCTGGAGAAGGGCGCGTTGCGCGGCCTCGCCGACACGCTCCGCGACCGGCTGGGACGCGGCGTGGTGCTGCTCGTCAACGACAACGACGGCAAGGTCGGCCTGATCGTCTCCGTGAGCAAGGACCTGACGGACCGGGTTCACGCCGGGAAGGTCGTCAAGGCGATCGCCCCCATCGTCGGCGGCGGCGGGGGCGGCCGCCCCGACTTCGCGGAGGCGGGCGGCCGCGAGCCCGCCCGCATCGACGCGCTCCTGACGGAGAGCCGGCGCGTCGTGGGCCGGATGCTCGGCGAGGAGTCCGCCGCCTGACCAGGAGGCTGCACCGCCGGACATGACCTCACCCGCGCGCGACCGCCCCGATGGGGAACCGGTAAGCGGGAACGCCCCCCCGAAGCGGATCCGGCTCGATGTCTGGCTGGACGTCGCGTGCCTGTTCAAGACCCGCTCCGAGGCCCAGCGCGCCTGCCGCGGGGGCAAGGTCGACGTCAACGACCACCGGGCGAAGCCGCACCGGACCGTCCAGGCCGACGATCGGATCGCGATCACCCGGACGCGGGGCCGCAAGCAGCTCGTCGTGGTGCGGTCGCTCGCCGAGCACCATCTTCCCAAGGCGGCCGCGAGAACGCTCTACGAGGACGTCACCCCGCCGCTCACCGAAGAAGAGCGGGAGATGCTCCGTCTGGGCCACGACCCCGGTCCCCCGTCTCGCCCGCGGGGTGCGAAGGCCCCGGACGCGCGTGATCGCCGTGCCCTGCGACGTCTGAAGCGCAACTGACGGCGCCATGATCCGGGGCGGACGGTGCTATACTGTCGTGTTTCAGGACTCGTCGCGGAACGGAAAGGACAGCGCACGACTTGGCCAATCACAAGAACACGCTGAAGGCGCACCGTCAGAACCTCGTGCGGCGGGCTCGCAACCGCGCGTTTCGGACCCGGCTTCGGGGTGCCCTCAAGGCCCTGCGGTCGACCATCGATCAGGGCGACATCGCGGGCGCGCGCTCCGCATTCAGCGGCACGGTGTCGCTCATCGACCGGATGTCCGCCAAGGGGATCATCCACGACAACACCGCTGCCCGCTACAAGTCCCGGCTCGCCCGGCGCCTCGCCACGGCCGCGGAATAGCGGACGTCCGCCGCGCAGACGCCCACTCCGACCGTCCGTGGTGGAACCCCGCGTTCCACCGCGCCCGAAGGGCGCCAGCGAACAGCCGATGCCCCCGCCAGACAAGCCGTGACGCACCCGGCGCCTCCGGGCCGCCGGGCGTCCGAGGCTCAAGCGTCGCAGAGCTCCGCGACGAGCCGCTCCAGCAGCACCCGGTGGTCGCCGGCCGAGCTCTTGAGGTCGAGGTCGGTGCGGTGGAGCGACTCCACCGCGGCGGCGATCCGGTGGCTCGGCATTTTGGTCCGTACGACCCACGCCAGTTGTCCCAGGACCATGTAGGGGGCCGCGCCCGACTCGACGATCAGGGCGAGCTCCTTGAGCGCGGCCGCCGTCTGCCCGCGCTCGATGGCCCGCGCCACCGCCCAGTCGTCGTGGGCCGCCGCCGGCCCCGCCACCATCCTCGCGTCGTCGAGGCCGACGGTCGGCGAGTCGCCGGCGAACAGCAGCAGCCGGTCGACCTCGCCGCGCAGGCGCGGCAGGTCGGGGCCGGCCCGCCCGGCCACGAGGCGCGCCGCGGCCGCGTCGATGGAGCGGCCCGCCGCCGACACGCGCCGCCGTACCCAGCGCTCGGCGTCGGCCGCCGAGGCCAGCTCGTCGCCCGTCACCTGCGTGGCCGCGTCCAGCAGGCGCGCGGTCGTGCGGCGGCGCCGGTCGAGGCCGGACGCCACCAGCACGAGGCAGGCGTGGGGGTAGGGGCTCGCGAGGTACTCCTCGAACGCCGCGAGGTCCGCGGCGGCGGCCCGGCTCTCGCGCTTCGGAGTCAGGCAGCGCTCGGCGCGCCGGACGATGACGATGCGCCGGGGCGCCATCATCGGCAGGGTCGCGGCCGCCTCGACGACCTGCCGCAACGTGGCCTCGGCGCCGTCGAGCCGCTCCACGTTGAACGCCCGCAGGCCCTCGTCGACGACCTGCTCGAACGCAGCCGCAAGCTCGGCTTTCTCGAGATCGTCGTCGCCCAGCAGCAGGTACACCAGCGCGAGGTCGCCGGCGGCAATCTGCTTCAGCGCCTCGCCGGGCGTGATGGCGGGCATGGCGGTGTGCGCGCGTTCATCGGGGCCGAAGTCCGGGGCGGCGGATCGCCGGCCCGGTCAGAACGCCTCGAGAATCGAGCTGACGACGGTGCTGGCGAAGTCGCGGGCCACCCGCTGCACGGCGTTCGACTGCTGGCCGAAGAAGAGGTTCGCGTCGACCCGCCCGCCGCCCGCCGAGGCCACGTCGTACTCGTCGCTGAACGAGAGCGACGGGTTCTCCCACAGCACCTCGTCGGTCGTCAGGTCGCGGAACTCGATGTCCGCCTGCACCGTGAGTATGTAGCGCGACGCCTGTTGCTGGGCGCTGAACGACGCGGGGGCGAGGGTCACCCGGCTGATGGTGCCGGTGAGCACGGCGTCCACCCCGGTCTCGGCCGCCACCACCCGGTAGCGGCCGCGCCCGATGAACTCGGAACGCACCTGCTGGGTCAGGGACTGCTCGATCTCGAACACCGTGGTGTTGTTCTGGAACAGCGGCACGCCGATGGTCTGGATGTAGTCGGGCAGAAACGTCCCCTGCCCGGCCAGGGCATAGCCGCAGCCGCTGCAGAGCGCGGCCGCGCCCAGCAACCCGAGCAGCCTTGCGAGCACCCTTCGCGTCATCGCGCCACCTCCCCTTTCCGCTTCTCGTCAGGCTCGTCACCGGGCGACCACGTTCACGAGCTTGCCGCGCACCACCACCACCCGGGCGATCTCCCGCCCCGCGGTGTGCGCCTGCACCGCGGAATCGGCCAGCGCGGCCGCCCGCAGCTCCTCTTCCCCGACGTCGGCCGCGACCGTCAGGCGGGCGCGCAGCTTCCCGTTCACCTGCACCGGCACCACGATCTCGTCCGCCTTCGCCACCGCCGCGTCGAACTCGGGCCACCCCGCGGCGCGCAGGCCCCCGGCATGCCCGAGCCGCTCCCACAGCTCCTCGCAGAGGTGCGGGGTGAACGGCGACAGCATCAGGACCAGGGCCTCGATCGCCTCCCGGAGCACGGCGGCGGTGCCGGCCGGCAGGTCCCCGGCCCGGGCCCCGGCCTCGGGCCCCTGCCCCGGCCTGATCCCCTGCTGCTCGCAGAACGCGTACAGCTCGTTCACCAGCTCCATCAGGGCGGACACCGCGGTGTTCAGGTGGGCCCGGGGATCGAGGTCCCCCGAGACCCGCCGGATCGTGTCGTGGGTCTTGCGCCGCAGGGCGCGGTGGGCGGGGTCGAGCTTCCGTCCCCCGCCCCCGGCCGGAGGCGCGTCCGCCAGCCCCGGGGCGGCCCGGATCACGAGGCGCCACACCCGGGTCAGGAAGCGGAAGCTCCCCTCGAGACCGGAGTCGGTCCACTCGATCTCCTTCTCGGGGGGAGCCACGAACATCTCGTAGAGGCGCAGGGCGTCGGCCCCGTACTGGGCAATCATCTGGTCGGGGTCGACGACGTTGCCCTTCGACTTCGACATCACCGCGCCGTCGCGCAGCACCATGCCCTGGGTCAGGAGCCGCGTGAACGGCTCGTCGTGTTCGACCATCCCGAGGTCCTTGAACACCCGGCAGAAGAAGCGCGAGTAGATCAGATGCAGAATGGCGTGCTCGACGCCGCCGATGTAGAAGTCGACCGGCCCCCAGTAGCGGACTTTCGCGGGGTCGAAGGCGCGCTCGCCGTTCGTCGGGTCGCAGAAGCGGTAGAAGTACCACGACGAGTCGACGAACGTGTCCATCGTGTCGGTCTCGCGGCGCGCCGGCCGTCCGCACGACGGACAGGTAGTGTCGACGAACCCGGGGATCTGCGCCAGGGGGGAGTCGCCCCGCCCGCTGAACTCGGCCACCCTCGGCAGCTCGACCGGCAGCTCGTCGTCGGGCACCGGCTGCAGGCCGCAGGCTTCGCAGTGGACGATGGGGATCGGCGTGCCCCAGTAGCGCTGGCGCGAGATGCCCCAGTCCTTGAGCCGGAACTGCACGGCGGCCCGCCCGAATCCCCGCTGCTCGGCCGCGCGGGCCATCTCGGCCGGGGCGTCGGCGCTGGCGCGTCCCGTGAACTCGCCTGAGCCGGCCAGCACCCCCGGCCCCGCGTAGGCGGCCTCCAGCGACGTCCCCTCGAGGGGCGCGTCGTCGGCGTCGTCCGGCTGGATGACGACCTCGACCGGCAGGCCGTACTTGCGCGCGAACTCGAAGTCGCGCTGGTCGTGGGCGGGCACCGCCATGACCGCGCCGGTGCCGTACTCGGCGAGCACGAAGTTGGCGACCCAGATGGGCACCGGCCGGCCCGTGAAAGGGTTGATGCAGCGGCGCCCGGTGTCGAAGCCCTCCTTCTCGATGGCCCCGGTCAGGCGGTCGGTCCGATCGAGCGCCCGGAACTCCTGCACCTGCCTCTGCAGCCCGGCCGGGTCGGGCGCCTCGTCGACGAAGCGGGACACCAGCGGATGCTCCGGCGCCAGCAGGACGAAGGTCGCCCCGAAGATGGTGTCTATGCGGGTCGTGAAGACCTCGATCTCCGCTGCTTCGCTCCCACCGGCCGGCCCCGCCGGCTCGACCGCGAACCGGACCCGCGCCCCCTCGGAGCGCCCGATCCAGTTCCGCTGCATCGTCAGCACCTTCGCGGGCCACTCGTCGAGCCGCTCGATGCCGTCGAGGAGGCCGTCGGCATGCTCCGTGATGCGCAGGAACCACTGGTCGAGGTCGCGCGGCTCGACCGCGTAACCGCAGCGCCAGCACCCCCCGTCGACTACCTGCTCGTTGGCGAGCACGGTGGCGCAGTCCGGGCACCAGTTGACGGTCGAGCGGCGCCGGTAGGCGAGGCCGCGCTCGAACATCCGCAGGAACAGCCACTGGTTCCACCGGTAGTAGGCGGCCTCGCACGTCGCGAGCTCGCGCTCCCAGGCATAGCTGATGCCGAGCCGCTGGAGCTGCCCCTTCATGTGGGCGATGTTGTCGAGGGTCCAGGTCTCGGGGTGCGACCGGTTCTTGATGGCCGCGTTCTCGGCCGGCAGGCCGAAGGCGTCCCAGCCGAACGGGTGCAGGACGTTGAACCCGCGCATGCGCTTCATGCGGGCGATGACGTCGCCGATCATGTAGTTGCGGACGTGTCCGACGTGGGCGTGCCCCGACGGATAGGCGAACATGACGAGGCAGTAGTACTTGGGGCGCCCCGGCTCCTCGGTCACCTCGAAGGCGCGCTCGTCGGCCCAGCGCCGCTGCCACTTCTTCTCGATGGCCTGCGGATCGTAGTCGGACACGGTGCAGCTTTTGTTTGGATGCGGGTCGGACCCGTGCGGAACGGGTGGTCGACACGATTATAGCAAGGCGGCTGCGGCGCCCGGCCCGGCTAACGGAGCTCCGCCCAGTACGGGGCGAGGGCCCGCCGCACCGCCGGAATCACCCCGTCGGCCCGGCTCGTGTCCCCGGAGACGGCGTCCGCCGTCGGCGGCGGTCCCGCCGCCAGGCGCGCCAGCGTCGAGTCGAGGCAGGCTTCCAGCGCGCTCAGGTCGTACCCGCCCTCGGTCACCGCCGCCAGCCGGCCGCCGCAGCAACCCGCGGCGAGACGGCGGACGTGGTCGGTCATGGCGTCGAAGCCTGCCGTCGACACCTGCATGCCCCCCAGGGGGTCCCGAGCGTGGGCGTCGAAGCCGGCGGACAGCAGGATGAGGTCGGGATCGAACCCGGCGACCACGGGCACGACCAGCTCGCGCATCGCGCGGTCGTAGTCGGCGTCCCCGCAGCCCGCCTCGAGCGGCACGTTCAGCGTGAAGCCGACCCCGTCGCCCCGTCCCACGTCGCCGGCCGCCCCCGTCCCCGGATAGAAGGGGTACTGGTGAAGCGAGACGAACAGCACCGCGGGGTCCTCGTAGAACATCCACTGGGTGCCGTTCCCGTGGTGCACGTCGTAGTCGATGACCGCGACCCGGTCGAGGCCCGCCGCCCGCGCGGCCGCCGCCGCCACCGCCACGCTGTTGAACAGGCAGAAGCCCATCGCCCGGTCCGCCTCGGCGTGATGGCCCGGCGGCCGCACCAGGGCCATGGCCGGGGCGCCGTCGGCGAGGGTGGACTCGACGGCGGCGACGACGGCGCCGGCCGCCAGCAGCGCCACCTCGTACGAGGTGTCCGACGTATAGGTGTCGGGGTCGAGGCGCAGGCGCCGACCGGCCGTGTCCGCGATGCGGTCGACGTAGGCGGGCCGGTGCACCCGGGTCAGCTCGCCGCGGGTCGCGGCTCGCGGCGGCGTCAACGCGCCGCCCCCCTCGACCCACCGGCGGGCCACCGCGGCCATGACCTCGCCCCGGGCCGGCCGCTCGGGATGGCCGCTCGGCGGCTGGTGCTCGATGAACCGATCGCTGCCGATGAGAACCATGGGCACCCCTCCCGCGTGACCCGTGCATGGTACGACAGCCGCAGGACGCGGCGCAAAGACCCAGCCCGCCCATCGCCCTCGGCTCCGCTGGGCGCCCAGCCAACCCTGCCAGGAATCTGCACTACGGCGCAGACTCCTGGCGAACTTCTTCGGTTGAGTGCTCGTCTCATCCAATATATGCCTGTTAAATACTAAGGTTACTTGACTTCATCAAAATAACCTGCTACCGTGTTGAATCAGGCGAGGACGGAATCGGATGAGCATCCACGGGAATCGCAACCGGATCTCAATCACCACCCAAGGAGGAAACACCATGTTGAGCATGACGCGCTGGCACCCGTTCGAGGAGCTCGGCACCCTGCACCGCGAGATGGACCGCGTGTTCGGCCGCTACATCGGCTCGGACGAACCGGCCGCGGGACCGGCCTGGACGCCGGCCACCGAGGTCCGCACCGGCGACGACGGCTGGAAGCTGCGGATCGCCCTGCCCGGCATCGACCCCGGCCAGGTCCACGTCGACCTGCACGGCGGCAGCCTGACCATCTCGGGAGAGCGGACGCGCACCGAGGAGAACGCCAAAGGCCATGCCTCGGAGATCCGCTACGGCCGCTTCGAGCGCGCGTTCACCCTGCCGGCCAAGGTCGACGCGGAGAAGGTCAGCGCCCACTACGAGAACGGCATGCTCGAGCTGACGCTGCCGCTGGCCGAGACCGCGAGGCCCCGCCGGATCGCGATCGGCACGACCGCGCCGGTCGACACGGTGACGGCCGAGAGCGTCGCCTCGTAAGCGGGGACGGCGGCGCTACGTCACGCCGCCCGGGGACGGGACCAGTCCCCGGGCGGCTTCGTCGTTCTGGAGGGATCCTTGATGAGGAGAATACAGGTAAGCCAGTCGGACTTCGCCCCGCTCGACCGCCCGGTCCGCGGGGAAGGCGGATTCCAGAATCTGCTGCGAAGAATCAGGGCAGGGTACGATCCTGCTACGGAGACTCTTGAGGTTTCCGGGCCAGACGCGGAGCGGGTGATGCGGTACTCGGCCGACTACGGCGGCGGCGGATTCCAGGGCCGACTCGGGCCGCTGGCCACTGCGCTCGCCCCGCCGAGCGCGGAATGATCCGACGCCTCAACCCGCCCGCCTCCAGTAGAATGCCGCCATGCTTCGCTACCTGCTCTTCGCGTACCAGTTCAACCTCGACCGCGGCCGCGTGATGGTGAAGGACCTGTCGGACGAGCAGATGGTCTGGCAGCCCCACGGGGTCGTCAACCATCCCGCGTGGGTCCTGGGGCACCTCGCCTTGTCATCGGACGGCCTCGCGCGGCGGTACGGGCTCGAGTCGACGCTGCCGGCGGGGTGGAAGGACACGTTCGGCGCGGGGGGCATCCCGAGCGGCGCCGCCGCCGACTTTCCATCCCGGGACCGGATTCTCGACGAGCTGGCCGCGCAGCACGCGCGGGTCGCCGAGATCGTCGCCGCGGCCGACCCGGCCGTCTTCGAGACCCCGTTCCCCGACGAGCGCCGCCGCCAGACCTTCCCCACCCTCGGCGACTACACCGCGTTCGTCATGACCACCCACGAGGGCAGCCACATCGGCCAGATCGCGGCGTGGCGCCGCGCCATGGGCCTCGGGTCGGCCACCGGCATCTGAGCGGGATTCGCGGGACCCGGGAAGCCGGGAACGCGCGTTCGGCTCCCGGACCGGGACAGGCGGGACAGGAGGGCGGTCGGCGCGCCGGGGCGTAGGCTCCGGGCGCGCCGACCACGTCGCCTTCGCTCTACGGCTCCAGGCTGGCCGTATAGGCCACGATGTCCACGATGTCCTCCAGCGTGAGGTTGGCCACCGCGGCGTCCATCAGGTCGGACCACGCGCCGTCGCGCACACCGGTCTTCAGGTCGTAGAGCTGCCGCGCCATGTACGTCGGCGAGCGGCCGGCCAGGGCCGGCACCGGGCCGAGGCCGCGCAGGTCGGGGCCGTGGCAGACGGTGCACGCCACGGAGCTCTCGCCGCCGGTGAGCACGATGCGGCGGCCCCGCCCCACCGCGCCCGACGGCACGTAGGCGATGAAGCCCGACGAGTCGTCCCGCAGCTTGTTCAGCCTCAAGTTCACCGGCGTCTCGACGACGCGCGTGCCGATGGGCTCCACGCCGCCGCCCTCGACCACCTCGTGAATCCACCCCGCAAACTGCGTCTCCGGCACCGCGTCGGTCTCGACGACCCGGACCCACGGCTTGAAGTCCATCGACGAGAAGTACTCGGCCGCGATGCGCGCCTCCTCGTCGGTGGCGGCGAGCCCGATGCGCTCCATGAACGCGGGCGGCCCCATGCGCGGCTCGCCGGGACGGCGCCGGCCGTTCCGCCAGTCGGTCATCTGCTGCACGAGGTACTCGTAGGGCTGGCCGGCAAGGCCCGCGTTCTCGGGCTTGCCCTGTCCGTTCGGCAGGTGGCAGTAGCCGCACGCGACGACGCCCTCGCCGCCGCCGCGGGCCACGACCTCGGGCATCGGCGGATGCCCGTCCGGGTGCCAGTCGGGCGGCCCGTTGTCGATAGCGATGGCCGAGCGCGGCATCGACACGCCGGAGCCGGGCACCGTGACCACCTCGTCGGGGTCCAGGGCCTCGGCGGTCACGCCCGGGTCGTTGAGCACGTAGGCCCACGGCAGGACCGCGGCGGCCCCTTCTTCGGTCTCCTGCGCGTGCGGCTCCACACCGGCTGCCAGCCCGGCCGCAGACAGTACCACCACCCAGGCGCACATCTGTCGCATGGCGTCCTCCTCCTGGCCGCGCCCCCGCGGCGCGACGACTCGTCTTCCTGTAGTCCGCTCATCATACACGCTGCGCGCGACTCGCTCCGCGAAAGGGATGGGTCGTCGCCGTGGCCGTCGTCCATCGGATGGGGAGACGGATCAGGGTGTCGCGGCGCAGCGCCCCCTGCATCGATGGCAGGCCAGGAGTCTGCGCCGTAGTACGGCACGGAATCTTGCACGGTTGGTTGAGCGCCAAGCAGAGCCGGAGGCGAAGATTGGCGAGCCACGATTCGGCAACCGACAGGACCAGCCCATCCCGGCTTGCAACGTCTGGCCGTCTCGTATCACCTTGTCTCCAGGGAGCGGCCGCGGTGCTGCTGGTCGGGGTCGCCGTGGGCCGCTGGACGCTTCCCGGCGGCGACGACCCCGCCGCGCGGTCCGACCCGCCGCGGGACGCGTGGATACAGCCGGCGCAGATAGAGGCGCTGGCCCGGGCCGAGGTACTTCTCGATCTCGGGGTGCCGTGGCTGGAGAACCTGCAAGCGGTGCTCACCGGCGTCATCGACTCGACGGAGGACGGCGCGCCGGAGCCGGCGCTCAGGGAGCTGCGCCGGCAGGCGCGGCGCCTCGTTCTCGACGGACGGAAGCTGCGCGCGGCGCTCGACGCGGAACGTGACGCCGAGCTGCTCGCCACCGTCATCCACGCCGAGGTGTTCCTGGAGGAGGTGGCGGCTTTCGAGCCGGGGCGCGCGCCGGACTTCTTCACGCCGTCCGAGCTGTCCGACCTTCGAGTCGGGTTCGCCGCCGCCGACGCGCGGGGCGCCGCCGACCGCGCGCTCCTCGCCTCGGGGTGGATCGCCTCGGAGAGCGGACTGTGAAGGGAGAGAGACGATGACCGGAACACGCCAGGCGGTCGTCCTGGTCGGACTGCTGCTCGCCGCCACCGCGCAGGTCGCCGCGCGGCAGGCATCGCCGGACCTCTATAGACAGGCGCGGGAGCACCTCATCGACGAGCGCCTCTCCGACGCGCTGGCCCTCTTCCGGCAGATCGTCTCCAACCACCCCCGGAGCGAGCAGGCGGACGACGCGCAGTACTACATCGGCTACGTCCACGAGCGCCTGGAGCGCGACCGTGACGCCGTCGCCGCCTTCCAGCGGCTGCTGGATCGCTGGCCCGACTCTCCGCGTGCGGAGAACGCCCGCGCGCGCCTCGCGGTGCTGATGGGACGCACCGGCTCGGGCGCGAGCGTGGCGCTTCGGACGCTCCTGGAGAGCAGCGCCCCGTGGGCCGTGAAGCGGGAAACGGCCCTGGCGCTGGCTCGCGCCGGCGACCTGTCGGCGGCGGCGGTGCTCGAGGAGATCATGCAGCGGGAGAGCTCGAGCCGCCGGCTGGATCTCCTCGATGTCCTGTCCGGCCTCACCGCCGACCCCGTGGCCCTGCGCATCATCGCCGCCGGCCTGCAGCCCGGCAACGGCAGCAGCGTGAAGCTCAGGGCCCTGGATGCGCTGAGCTCGTCGGCGGCGCGGCCCGAGGTGATCGCCCTCGTCGAGCCGGTGCTGGAGCGGCGCGAGAGCAGCAGCGTGCAGCACAAGGCGGTGCAGATACTGAGCGCCCACGTCGGCGAGCCGCGGGTGCGCCGCGTCGTCGCCGTCGCCCTGTCGCAACACACCAGCAGCCGGGTCCGACTCCTGGCCTGCCAGGTCCTCGCCGGACGGATGATCGAGCCGGAGGTGGCGCCGGCCGTCCTCCGCCTGTTTCGTGGCGGGGCCTCGTCCTCGGTGCAGCTCGAGGCGCTGGAAGGTCTGGCTCCCACGATCGACGATCCCCGCGCTGCGCCCCTCCTCGCGGCGGCGGTGGAAGCGGACATCAGCAGCCGGGTCCAGCGGAGGGCCCTGCAGCTCGCCGCCGCGTCGCGCGAGCCCCGCGTGCGGGCGGTGGGCGGGGTGGGGATGGCGTCGGCGAGCTCCTCCAGCGTCCAGATGGAGGCGATCCGGGTCTACCTGCGGACCCGAGACGAGCCGGCCGCCGCCGAGGCCCTCCGCGACTTCTTCCGGCGGTCCGGCGTTTCGTCGAGCGCGCAACTGCTGGCCCTCGAAGCGCTGGAGCGGCACATGGCCACGCCCGCCGCCCCTGACGCCTTGTCGGCGGCGCTGGCGCCCTCCAACTCGTCCCGCGTCCTGACCGGGGGTGTGCGCCTGGCCGCCGGCCACGTCGCGCGGCCGGCCGTTCGCGAGGCGGTGCGTCGGCTGCTGGCAGGCGACGTCTCCTCGTCGGTACAGCTCGCCGCCATCGACGCCCTCTCCGACCGGAGTGCAGAGGAGCGCGTCAGGGCGATCGTCGCGGCGGCGATCGCCCCCGACAGGTCCACGAGGGTGAACCTGAGGAGCGTGGAGGTGCTCGCCGCCCATGCGCGCGCAACGGATGCACGGGACGCGCTGATCGGCGTGCTCGCGCCCGGCTACAGCACCTCGGTCGTGACCGCCGCCATGCGGGCCCTGGAGCACCTGGTCGGATCGGACCGCGGCGTACGCGCGGCGTTCCTCTCCGCGCTCGAGCACGGCGATCTCTCGTACAGGGTGAGGATCCGGGCCGGGGATCGACTCCTGGCGCAGGCCGACGCGGCGGAACGCGGGCGAGTCGCCGACGCGATGGAGGACGTGATCGCGCGCATCCGCCGCCAGCACTGGGGGCGCTGGACGCGCGAGGTCGTCGATGACGCGCTGGACGTGCTCGGAAGAATCGATCCCGAACGCGCCGAGGCGTTGGCCCGATAAAGGCCCCGCGAGCACACGAGCGACGGGGAGGGCGCCGGGTCAGACCCGCCGCGGGGCGCCGGCGTTGCAAGCCGCCCGGTGTGGCCGCCAACCCGGGAAAACGGTTCAGGTGACACCGGTCACGCAGTCGTCGAAGACTCAGCGCCGGGCGTCCAGCACCTCTTCGACCGTCGCCGCGCCGGCGAGCTCGCGGTTATGCGGGCGCAGGCGAACGGCGCGCGGGCAGAGTACCGCGTCATTCCGGACATCACGCACTACGACATCTACCGCGAGGCGTTCGACGAGTCGGCCGAGATGGCGCGCGAGTGGCTCAACGGCTGCCTGAAGGACTGAGCCGCGGCCGCCGACAGTGTGGCGAGGAACTCGGTGTGCACCGGCGGCCAACACCACTTCCGATTCCTCCGTTTCCCTGTGGCTTGGTGTCAGATCTTGCACTCTCGGCCAGGAAGTGCTAGCCCAAGTTTACCAAGTTGACCGGCCATTTTGACGATTTTGGCCCTATTTCGGGGTTGTCGTGTCTGTAAGTTGTTGATTATAAAGGACCGGGGCCTGAGAAAACGCGATGTAGTGCCATAATTTTATATAACGGGTTGACTTCGGCAGGGGCGCCCGATATCGTGGCCATCGTGTTCATTCGCCGCACTCAGACACGGCGCACACACGACGGAAAGCCCTACTTCGCCCATCGCCTCGTCCACAGCGAGCGCGTCGGAAACAATGTCCGGCAGCGCACCCTGCTCAATCTCGGGCGCCATTTCGACATCCCCCAGGCCCAATGGCCGCAGTTGTGCGCCCGCATCGAAGACCTCTTGTCCGGTCAGGCGCTCCTCGTCGCCGAGGGCCCGCGCGCCGTCGAACACGAAGCCCAGCGCATCGCCGCGCACTTGGTTGCCCGCGGCGCGCCGGTGAGCGGCGCGGCGGCCGGACCGGTCGACGTACAGCGCGTCGATGTCGATTCCCTGCGTCTGGTCCGCCCGCGCAGTGTCGGGGTCGAGCAGGTCGGCCTGTGGGCCCTTGAGCAATTGGGGCTGCCGGCCCTGCTCGCCGACCTCGGCGTCAACGGCGCCCTGCGCGCAGCCGCGGCCGGCGTCATCGTCGGCCGTCTCGCCCAGCCCGCCTCGGAGCGGGCGACCCACCGCTGGCTGGCTGAGCGCAGCGGCCTCGGGGAGTTGCTCGGCGTCGACTTCGAGACCGTCGGCGCGATGCAGCTCTACCGCGCCTCGGACGCGCTGGTGAAGCACCGCGAGGCGATCGAGGCGCATCTGTTCGACCGCGCGATGGGGCTGTTCGACATCCAGCCGACGGTGACCCTCTACGACCTGACCAACACCTACTTCGAAGGCGAGGCGGGCGAGCAGCCGCAGGCGCAGCGCGGGCACTCGAAGGAGAAGCGCAGCGACTGCCCGCTGCTGACCCTGGGCCTCATGCTCGACGCCAGCGGCTTCGTGCGCCGCTCCAAGGTCTTCGCCGGCAACGTCCGGGAACAGCGCACGCTGGCCGGCATGCTCGGGGCGCTCGGGGCGCCACCCGGCGCCCTCGTGGTCATGGACCGCGGCGTCGCCACCGAAGCCTGCATCCAGTGGTTGCGCGACCACGACTACCGCTACCTGGTCGTCAGCCGCGAACGTCACCGTCAATTCGACGCCGCGGCCGCCGTCTCGCTCCGGACCCGGTCCAACCAGACCGTGCACCTGCAGAAGGTGGTCTCGACCGACCCCGACGAGGTCCGCCTGTACTGCTACTCCGAAGAACGGGCCGAGAAGGAGCGGGGCATCGTCGAGCGTTTCGCCGCCCGCTTCGAGGCGGCCCTGACCCAGCTCCACGAAGGGCTGGCGCGGCCCCGCGCCCACAAGCGGCTCAACCAGGTGTGGCAGCGCATCGGGCGGCTGAAGACGAAGCACGCCCGCGTCGCCTCGCACTACCAGATCGAGGTCACCGCCGACGAGACCGGCGAGAAGGCGGTCGCCGTCACCTGGACCCGCCGTCCCCGGGACGGCTCAATGGTCACTCACCCGGGGGTTTACTGCCTGCGCAGCAGCGAGACCGAGTGGGACGAAGACGCCCTGTGGCGCACCTACACCACCCTCACCGACGTGGAGGCCGTGTTCCGCTCGCTCAAATCCGAGCTCGGCCTGCGCCCCATCTACCACCACAAGCCGCGCCGGGCCGACGGCCACCTGTTCATCACCGTCATCGCCTACCAACTCGTGCAGGTCATCCGCACCCGCCTGCGCGCACACGGCAACGCCGCCAGTTGGACGACGTTGCGCCGCATCCTGGACGGCCAGCACCGCGTCACCGCCACGTTCCGGCGTCCTGACGGGCGCACGCTGCACGTGCGCACGGCCACGCAAGCCGAACCCGGGCAGCGGGAACTCTACGACGCGCTCGGCGTCGACCCCCACCCCGGGGGCGTCCGCAAGACCGTCGTCTGACCGCCCCCCTCACCGGTTTGGTGCACGTTTGTAGTGCCACTCGGCGATTCTTGTCGCCGTAAGCCCTTTACTTGCAACAGGTTGGTTTTAGGGTTGATAAACTCGGGCTAGCCTCCTCCGTCGAAATCGACGGACGCCATGCTGCCCATATCGGCCGGGCTGCTGCCCGGTACACTCGACCTCCTGATCCTGAAGGCTGTCTCGCTGGAGCGCCTGCACGGCTACGGAGTGCTTCTCCGCATCCGGCAGATCTCCGGAGAGGCCCTCGACGTACCGCAGGGTTCGCTCTACCCGGCCCTCAGCCGGCTCGAGCACCGCGGCCTCATCGAATCGGAATGGGGCGAGAGCCGGAACGGACGCCGCGCAAAGTACTACCGCCTCACCCGCACCGGCCGGAGGCGGCTCAAGCACGAGGCGGCGGGCTGGGAACGGCTCGCCGGAGCCATGGCCGCCGCCCTCCGCGCCACGCCCGACGAGGCGTGACGCCCTTCCTCGCCTGCCCGCATGCCGGCGTCAGGCACTGTGCATCGCCGGCCGAACGCCGCGCCCCCCCTCCATCACGGGCTCCTTAGTCCTCGCGCAACGCGACGACCGGCTCGACCCTCATCGCGCGGCGGGCCGGAACGCCGCATGCGGCGAGGGCCACCGAGAGCAGCAGCGCCGAACCGGCGATGAAGGTCGCCGGATCCAGCGGGCCCACCTCGAACAGCAGGTTGCGCGCGGCCCGCCCCACCCAGGCGCCCCCGAGAAGCCCGAGCGCGACCCCCGCAACGCTCAAAGTCAGCCCCTCGCCGACGACGATGCGGAAGATGTGGCCGGTATCGGCGCCGACCGCCATGCGAATCGCGATCTCCTTCGTGCGGGTAGAAACCACGTACCGCATGAGGCCGTAGATCCCGATCGCGGCCATCAGGAGCGCGACGGCCGCGAACCCGACCACGATCGACGTCTGGAGGCGGCGCGGCGCGTAGAACGCGCGCAGCCGCGTTTCCAGGGTCGACACCCCGTAGAGGGGAGCGCGGCTGTCCAAGTGCCGCACCGCCTCCTGCACCGCCGCCGCCACATCCTCCGGATTCTCGCGCGCGGTGCGGACGAGCAGGAAGCCGGCCCCGGACGGGCTCTGGACCACCGGCTCGAAGATCTGCGGAACCGGCTCTCTCTCCAGCCCCTGACGCCGCATGTCGTCGACGACGCCGACGACGGTGAGCCAGGGGCCCGCGGAGTCGGCCGGTCCCCGCTTGAGACGCCGCCCCACCGCGTCCCCGCCGGGCCAGAGGCGGCGCGCCAGCGCGTCGTTGACGATCGCCACCCGCGGGGACGCCGGACCGTCGCGCAACGAGAAGAAGCGTCCGCCGCGCAGGCGCGTCCCGAACGCCTGGAACAGGCCTGCGCTGACCTCGTCGCTCCGGTACTGCAGGCGGGAGGACACTGCCTCGCCCTCGCGCTCCGTGGTGAGCGTCCGCTCGGGGCTGCCGCCGATGAAGGCGTCGCTGATGAAGCCGGCGCGCTCTACCCCCGGCAGCGACTCGATCCGATCGAGGGCGCGGCGATAGAAGTCGGCCCGCTGCGCGGGGGCCATGAGGGCCGGCGCCCCGACCTGCATCGCCAGTACCCGCTCGGGCCGGAAGCCGGGGTCGACACCCTCGACCTGCCACCAGCTCCGCACCAGCAGACCGGCCCCCACCAGCAGCACGACGGCCAGGGCCACCTCGGCCACCAGGAGGGCGCGCCGGACGGTCCGTGCGGCGACGCCGCCGGCCGCGGCCCGCCCGTCGGCGCCGCCGAAGCCCCGCAGGTGCCGGCGCCACAGGAGCGCTGGCGCCAGTCCGACGGCGATGCCCATCAGGAGCGAGAGGACCAGCGACCAACCCAGAGCGCTCGCATCCAACCGCACCCCGTCGAGGCGCGCCACCTCGACCGCCTCGACCGAGCCGAGGGCGCGCACGAGACCGAGGCCGACCACCGCGAGCAGCGTGCCGGCGGCACCGGCGCCCAGGGCGAGGGTCGTGCTCTCGGTCAGGTGCTGCCGGACGATCCGGCCCGGTCCCGCGCCGAGGGCGGCGCGCAGAGCCACCTCGCGCCCCCGGCCGAGGCTGCGGGCCAGCCACAGGTTCGCGACGTTGACGGCCGCGATCAGCAGCACGCACCCCACCGCCGCCATCAACATCCACAGCGCCAGCCGCGACCGCGCGCCGACCACGTGGTGGGTCAGGGGGACGACCCGCACGCCCCGGTTCCTGTCGGCCGCCGGCATCTCGGCGTCGAGACGGCCGGCGATCGTGCCCATCTCCGCCTGCGCCTCCTCGACGGTGACGCCCGGACGCAACCGACCCACCACGAACCACGAGTCCCGCCCACGGACGAGGCGGCGGGCCTCCCAGTCCGGAAACAGCGTGTGCGGCTCGAAGACGTCGGCGTCGAGGCTCCCGAAACGGAACCCGTCGGGCAGGACGCCGACGATGGTGGACGGCCGCCCGTCGAGCTCGACGGAGGCGCCGAGCGCGTCGAGCGAGCCGCCGAACCGGGATTGCCAGAAGCGATGGCTGACGAGGGCGAGACGCCGCCGCTCGGCCGCCTCCCCGGCCGAGAAGCTCCGCCCGTGCCGCGGCTCGATGCCGAGCAGCGGGAACAGGTTGGGCGAGACCCTGGCCCCCTGGACCCGCTGCGTCTCGCCCTCGTGCGTCAACGTCAACGCAACGCTGTCGAAGACCGCCATGTCCCGGAAGCTGCGGCTCTGGCGCCGCCACTCCTCGACGTTCCAGAACGCCGACCGGTTCTCCCTGAGGTCCTGGCTCGGCGTCTCCGTCCACAGCATGACCAGCTCGTCCGGGAACCGGTACGGCAGCGGCCGGAACAGCACCGTGTTCAGCACGCTGAACATCACCACGTTGACGCCGACGGCCAGGGCCAGCGTCCCCACCGCGACGGCCGAGAACGCGGGGTTCCGGCGTATCGCGCGCAGCGCGCCGCGGGTGTCCTGGAGCAACGCCTCGGCAGAGGCCCAGCCCCAGGCCTCGCGCGTCAGCTCGCGCGTCAGCGGGACGTTGCCGAAGTCGCGCCGCGCCGCCGCGCGCGCCTCCTCCGGAGACATCCCCGCCGCTATCCGCTCCTCCGTCTCGCGGGCGAGATGGAAGCGGATCTCCTCGTCGAGCTCCGATTCCTGCCGCCGCCACCGCCAGAGCGAGCGCAACCGGACCCGGATCTGTCGCCACATCATTATGTAGCCATGCTACTCAACATGACGTAGCTTGTCTACAAAAAAGAGCACGGCCAGCTTTTGCGCGCATTGAACGCCCCCGCGTGGCCTCGCATGAGCACGGCGAACGGCATCGCTCCCAGCCATGAGTGTTATACTCGACGGGGAGAAGTTATACCGTGCCAAACGTAGTAGGATCCAAGGGACAAGTGGTGATCGCCAAGAGCATCCGCGACTCCCTGGGCATCGCTCCCGGCTGGCTCTCTCTCCAGCGCCTCGTCGATGACCACGTCGAGATCCACTTCTTGCCCCCCGAGCATCGCGAGTCGCTGAAGGGAGCCCTCGCCCCCTACGTCAAGACTCACGTTCCAGCGGGAGATGAATGGCACGACGTGCGGGAACAAGCCTGGAACGATGCCGTCCGAACACGGCCAGTCAGCAGGCCACGATCGAAGTGACCGCCCTGCTCGACACCTCGATGCTCGTCCGGTATCTCACCGGCGATCCGCCGGAGCTGGCCGACCTCAGCGCGCAAGTCATCGACGGAGAATCCGATCTCGCCGTCAACGACGTCGCCCTCGTCGAGACGGCCTACGTGCTCACCTCGGTCTACGGAATCCCGCGAGAGGCCGTGGTCGACCACCTCGTCGCGCTGCTGCGCAAGGAGAACATCGACACCCTCCGGATGCCGAAGGCCGTGGTGATCGAGGCGTTGCGCCTGTGCCGCCCTTCGCACCGCGTGTCGTTCGCCGACGCGCTCATCTGGGCGGCGGCACGGGCCAACCGCGCAGCGGTCTTCACGCTCGACGATCGGTTCCCGCACGAGGGAATCGACGTGCTGAGATCGCCACGAAGCGCATCGCCCTGATCGGGAATCCCGGCAGGCGCTGCACACTCCAACAGGAACAGTCCGCCAATTCCCAACCGGACCGCGTGAGCATCGGAGACAGAGAAAGGGCACGGCCGCAACCCTTTGCGGGCTGCAACCGTGCCCCTGATACTTGCCCGAGTAAAGCCGCCGCTACGCCACGATCTGCGGGATCAACACGCCGTGCACGTCGGTCAGCCGCATGTCGCGTCCGTTGTAGCGGTAGGTCAGCTTCGTGTGGTCCATTCCCAGCAGGTGCAGCATCGTCGCGTGGAGGTCGTGCGGCGACACCCGCTGCTGCTCGGCCTTGTAGCCGAACACGTCGCTGGCTCCGATGGCCTGGCCGCCCTGGATGCCGGCGCCGGCCATCCAGCCGGTCATGGTGCCGGGGTTGTGGTCGCGGCCGACGCCGCGCTGCGAGATCGGCATCCGGCCGAACTCGGCGTGCCACACGATGAGGGTCGAGTCGAGCATGCCCCGGGCCTTCAGGTCGGTCAGCAGCCCCGCGATCGGCTTGTCGGTCTCGGCCGCGTGCTGGCTGTGGTTCTCCTTCAGGTTGCTGTGGGCGTCCCAGGTGTCGGTGTTCTGGACGCCGAGGCCCCCGTGGAAGAGCTGCACGAAGCGCACGCCCCGCTCGACGAGCCGGCGCGCCATCAGGCACTGGCGCCCGAACGGCTCGGTGATCTCCTCGTCGAGGCCGTAGAGCTTCTTGGTGGCCTCGGACTCGGCCGACGTGTCGACCGCCTCGGGCGCGCAGCCCTGCATGCGGTAGGCGAGCTCGTAGGACGAGATGCGCGCCGCCAGCTCCGAGTTGCCCGGGTTGCGGGCCATGTCCATCTCGTTGAGCCGGGCCAGGGTGTCGAGCCGGGCCCGCTGCTGCTCGACCGACACGCCCTCGGGGGGCTGGAGGTCGACGATGGGGTCGCCGACGGCGCGGAACAGCGTGCCCTGGTAGCTCGCGGGCATGAACCCGGCGCTCCAGTCGTTGGGGCCGCCGAGGGGGCCGCCGCGGTAGTCGTTCATGACCACGAACGCGGGCAGGCTCGAGCTCTCCGACCCGAGGCCGTAGGTGACCCACGAGCCGACGGCGGGGAAGCCCATCCGGATCTGGCCGCTCTGCATCTCGTAGGTGGCCTGGATGTGGTCGTTCGACCGGCCGTAGAGCGACCGGATGAACGCCATCTCGTCGACCTTCTTCGAGAGGTGCGGGAAGATCTCGGACACGTAGAGGCCGCTCTCGCCGTGCCGGTGGAACTCGAACGGGCTCGGCATCAGCGGACCGGGGTGGCCCTGCCGCACGACGACCGACTCGGCCATCGGCTGTCCCGCGTACTCCGTCAGCGCGGGCTTGTAGTCGAACGTGTCGACCTGGCTGACCCCGCCGCTCATGAAGAGCGAGATGACCGCGGTCGCGCGCGGCTCGAAGTGCGGCGACCTGGGCGCGAACGGGTTCCCGGGAATCGGGTCGCCGCAGCCGTCCGCGGGCGCGGCCGCGAGCACGCCCTCGCGGTCGAGCATGTGGGCGAGGGCGAGCCCCGCGATGCCGCCGCCCGACTGGAAGAGGAAGTTGCGGCGGTCCCAGAACGTCCGCTTCCGGCAATGGTGATGATGGTGATCGTGCATCGTTGCTCCCTCTATCTCAGGTACAGGAACTCGTTCAGGTTGAGCATCACGTGGGTCAGGTCGACGAGCGACTGCGACGACACGAGGTCGCGGGCGATCCGGGCCTCCTCGGCCGCCGGCGGCCGGGTCAGGGCGATGCGGTAGGCGAGGTCGACCTGCCGGTCGACGTCACCGGGCGCCGCCCGCTCCAGCCGCTCCGCGAAGAGCCGCGCCTGGTTCAGCACGAACTCGTTGTTCATCAGGGTCAGGGCCTGCGTGGCCACCGTCGACACGTTGCGGGCCGCCGCCGTCTGGTTCTGGTCGGGCAGGTCGAAGGTCTCGAAGAACGGGAAGCTCAGCGACCGGCGCCGGAAGACGTAGACGCTGCGCCGCCACACGTCGGGGCCGTCGGCCTGGTTGTCCCAGTAGCCGTTTCTCGCGGCCAGGAGAAGCTCCTGCGGCACGTGGGGGAAGACCGGCTGACCGCCCACCGCGAGGTCGATGGCGCCGCTGACCGTCATGATCGCGTCGCGCAGGGCCTCCGCCTCGAGCCGCTGCGGGCGGTACTGCCAGAGCAGCCGGTTCTCGGGGTCGGCGGCGCGGCTGTCCGCGTCCTCGTGGGCCGACGCCATCCGGTAGGCCTCGGAGGTCATCAGCAGCCGGTGCATCTCCTTGACGCTCCAGCCGCGGTCCATGAACTCCACCGCCAGGTAGTCGAGCAGCTCGGGGTGGGTGGGCGCGTCGCCCATCCGGCCGAGGTTGTCGAGGGTGCGCACGATGCCGCGGCCGAAGTGGTGGTGCCAGATGCGGTTCGCCATGACCCGCGCGGTCAGGGGGTTGTCGCGCGACGCGATCCACTCGGCGAGGGCGAGCCGGCGGCCCGACGTGCGCCCGTCCGGCCGGGGCAGCGCCGTCGGGGGGTCGCCGTAGGTGGCCACGGTCAGGAACCCGGGCGACATCGGCGAGCCCGGGCTGAACGGGTCGCCGCGAATCAGGAAGTAGTTGGGCGGCGCCTCGTAGGCCGGCCCGCCCTCCTCGTGCAGGAACGACCCCGGCTCGTCGGGCAGGATGCGGCACTCGGGGCACCCGATGACGTTGTCGCCGGGGCCGTCCGGAGCGTAGCGGTAGTCGCCGTCGGTGACGATCTCCGCCATCGGCGGCTCCGGCGGGCGCACTGCCTCGAGCGCCTCGACCGCCGCCGTCAGCTTGCTCCAGCGGTCGCCCTCCGCCTCCGACAGGGCCTCGACGACCTGCCGCCGCGGCGGGTTGATCGACAGCACCTGGGCGGCCAGCAACTGCTCGCCCGCCGTCCGCTCCGCCTCGGGCTTCAGCGCCGCCTGCTGCACGTTCTCGGGGAAACGCTCCTTGATGAGCTCGATGCGCAGGCGCTCGCGGTGCGGGGCCTCGATCTCGGCGATCTCGTCGCGCAACGGCTGCTGGGCCGCGTCGAGGGCCGCGTTCTTCTCGCGGTACTCGCGCACGCCGGCCCGGTCGAGGAGCGGGTAGTCGATCTCGACGTAGCCGAAGATCGACGCCTGCATGCTGTAGTAGTCCTTCTGCAGGATCGGGTCGAACTTGTGGTCGTGGCAGCGGGCGCAGTGCACGGTCATGCCGAGGACGCCACGGCCGAGGGTCCCCAGCACGTCGTCGAGGTAGTCGTGCCGGCGCTCGGGGTTGTCCTTCTCGCGGAAGTTCACGCGCGGCCCCGCCCGCAGGAACCCGGTGGCGATGAGGGTCTCGTCGGTGACGTGGTCGAGCTCGTCGCCCGCGATCTGCTCGCGCAGGAACTGGTTGTAGGGCTTGTCGTCGTTGAACGCGTCGATGATGTAGTCGCGGTACCGCCACGCGTTGTCGCGGCGGTAGTCCTGCTCGAACCCCGTCGAGTCGGCGTAGCGGGCCACGTCCATCCAGTGCCGGCCCCAGCGCTCGCCGTAGTGCGGCGAGTCGAGCAGCCGCTCGATCAGGCGCTCCCAGGCGCCCCGCTCGGTGTCGGCCAGGAACTCGTCGACCTGCTCGGGCGTCGGCGGCAGGCCGGTGAGGTCGAGGTAGGCCCGGCGCACGAGGGTCATGGGATCGGCCCGCGGCCCCGCCTTCACCCCCGCCTCCTGGCGGGCGGCGTCGAGGAAGCGGTCGACGGGATGCTCGTAGTCGGCCGAGGCGGGCACCGGCGCCTTCTTCGGCAGCTTGAACGCCCAGTAGTCGCGCGCCCCGTCGGGCAGCAGGGTGTTCTCGAGCGCGGCCAGGGCGGCGTCGGCGCTCGTGGCCCCGCCCGCGTCCCAGTGCGCGCCGTCGTCGATCCAGGTGCGGATGGCCATGAGCTCGGCGTCGCTCAGGGGGTCGCCGGCCATGGGCATCGGCGGATCGTCGAGGCCGGCCAGCATCCGGTAGAGCCTGCTGTCGTCGGCGCGCCCCGGCACGAGGGCCGGCCCGCGGACGCCGCCCTCGACCGCGGCCTCCCGCGTCCGCAGGTCCAGATCCGAGAGCTGCGACGCCTCGCCGTGGCAGTTCCAGCAGCTTCGCTCGAAAATCGGCCGGATGTGGTCGGTGAAGGTGACCTCGGCCCCCGTCTGCGCCTGCGCGACGGAGCCGCCCGCACCCACGAGGAACACCCCGACCAGCCCGAGCAACGTGGTCGTTCGCCGCATCGACATTTCCTCCAACCTGACGTTCAGGACTGTGAAACGCGGCTACAGCATAGCACTTCGCGCAAGCCTCTGCCGGACATCGGGTGCTGGTACGGGAAGGGCCGTCGGCAGGCCATGAAAACACTCCCGTCATCGAGAGCGCGGCCCCCCGAAGCAACCCCCATCCATGAATCCTCCCCTCCCCCGGCGGGAGTCCCGGAATCACTCCTCGGCCAGATCGAGAACTTCCAGCAGCGCCTGCCGTGCTTCGGCCATCGCGGCCGGACCCAGGCGCGCCAGCGGACCCCGAACCAGCCGGCGGTTGTCTATGGCTCGAAGCTGATCGACCAGCGCGTCCGAGTCCTGGCGAAGCTGCCCCGTGGCCGGAATCCGCATGCGGAGCGGCTCGGCGTCGTCCACGAGACGCGTGGTGAGCGGGGCAACGAGGGTCGAGGGGTGTCCGGCGTCGAGCAACGCCTGCGCCTGGACGATCAGGACGGGCCGGGTCTTCCCGGGCTCGGTCCCCTGACGCGGATTCAGATCCGCCAGCCAGACCTCCCCGCGATCAGGCATCGACGTCTCGTTCGATGGCGTCGAACTCGGCGTTGATGCGCATGCTGTCCTGTCGGACTCGGTGGGAGGCGGCGGCGAGCCGGTCCGCGCGCAGGCGGGCGCGCGTGTCCCGGTTCATGCGCTCCAGCGCCCGGCGGATGTACTCGGCGCGCGACAGTTGCAGCGCCGCGGCGCACTGGCCGGACGCCTCGAGCAACTGTCCTGGGAGCTTCAATGAGATGGCAGGCATGAGTACTCATGTCGAGTATCACATATGGTTACTATCAAGTGCTACCGGGTCGTCACTCCCGCCACGTCGGGTTGACGAAAGCGCCGTTGCCGGCCACGTCCCAGACCGCGACCCGCGCCCACGCCCAGCCCGGGGCGTCGGTGGCGAGCCCGAACCCGCCGGCGCCGAAGACCCGGGTCCGCGACAACGCGACAATCTCGCGCTGCACGCCGCCGGCCTCGTCGCCCCACACGATCTCCGCAAACCGCAGTGGGAACGTCCAGTCCGCCTCGATCCAGACGTCGAGGCGGTCGGCGGTCGACGCGGAGAAGTCCACCTCGGGCAGCAGCACCTCGCCGGTAGTAGTGAAGAAGTCGCCCCGCGCGAGCGGCTCGACCGCCTCGCCCCAGCGGTCGAACGGCGGCAGCTCGTCGAGGCGCACGTAGTTGATGTTCATGTGCGCGTAGAGCTCGTGCGTGTCGTCGAACTGGAACACGTCGACCTCGCCGAAGATGCGCTTCCTCAGGCCCTGCGCACTCAGGTCGTCGAGCAGGTCGAGCGACCGCTCGCCGAGCCGCGGCGACGAGAGGTCGGCGGGCATCGCCTTCCAACCCGCCCCGAGGTAGGCGGGGTCGCGGAAGTGCTCGGTGTCGGCGATGCGGTCCGGATAGCCGGTCGAGCCCTTCGTCCGGGGGTGGGTCTGGTACATGAACCCGCCCTCGCGCCGCACCAGCTCGAGCATCTCGGCCGCGTCGGCGGTGCTGTAGACCTTGCCGTAGCGGGGGTGGGTCATCTCGAACGCGCCCCCCTCGGGGCGGTCCATGAACCAGTAGACGGGCCGGGGGAAGATGAGCGCCCAGTGCCCGCCGAGGTGCACGTTGGCCTCTTCGCTCGGTATGAGCAGGAAGTCCGGGTCGGACTGCGCGCTCAGAGCGCGGAAGTAGGCGTCGAGCTCGTCGAGCCGCAGGTCCGTCAGGTCGCGCGGGTGCCCGTCGCCGTGGAAGTCCATGATGATCGACGCGTCGACCCCCATCGCCTTCAGGACCGGCTTGAACGGCGGCGTCCAGTCGAGCCCGTGCTCGAGCGCCTGCATGGTGTAGGCGAGGTGCCAGTGGGTGCTCAGGGTCTTGTAGCCGTCGAGCGTCCGGAACCGGTCGCGGTTGGTGAACGCGAGCACCTCGTCGAGCGTCGCCTCGGCCGCGCCGTCGGACAAGAGGAAGAACACCGACATCCGCTGCGCCTCGCCCGGCGGGGCGTTCATCCACGGATAGAAGCGCCAGTTGGTGTCTCGGATCTGCCGAATGCCCAGCGACACCCGCCCCCGCCACGACCGGTGCCACAGGTGCCCCAGGTTCGACGTGAAGTCGCGGGGGAAGAAGTACTGGTGCGGCGGAGGAAACACCGCCACGCTGCCGCCGGCGGTGGTCGCCGCGAGGGTGCGGTACCGCACCTTCACCGGCTTGCGCTCCGGGTCGAAGCCGGTCGAGACATCGTGGCGCAGGTCACCTTCGGTGTCGTACCAGCTCACGCGGCTCTGCATGTTGCCGCCGGCCACGCGGTCGGCGTCGGCGGCCATCTCCCAGCCCCCGTCGTAGTAGTAGGCGACGTCGGCCGCGTCCGTGGCGGCCACCGCTTCCTGCTGGATCAGTCGGCTGCCGGGGTAGATGGTGTAGACGATCGCCCCTTCGAACACCCCCATCCGCAGCCCGTCGAAGGTCAGCTCGACCCGCTCGCCGACAGTGCGGACGGTCGCCTTCGTCAGGCTGAACACGCCCTGCGCATGCCGGGTGCCGTCGGGATGGCTGGGCGGGAAGTCGAAGAAGGCGTTCCACCCGCGCCGCCGCGTGCCGGTCTCGACCTGGTAGAACGGCCGCACCGCCGACACCACGGCGACGCCGTCCACCGCGATCGACTCGATGAGCGGCCGGTCGGGATCGAGCGAGAACGTCGCCCGCCAGTCCCGATCGGCCGCGTCCGGCCACTCCACCGTCACCACGTCGTCGGCCGCGGTCACCTCCACGGGGCCGGGCCGCAGTTCGCTCACGTCGAGCGGCACGATCTGGCCGAGCGCAACCTCGCCGACGAGAACGGCCGTGAGACCGAAACACGCGACAAACGTCTTCTTCATCGCTTCCTCGTCATCTGCAGTCGATCCGGATCATGCCTGGCAAGCCACGCATAATGTCGATGGTAGTTGATAACGATGATCAGCGCCGCGAGCACGAACAGAGCACTGAACAGCGGCACGCCGGAGACTACCGCGACGGAACGGAACAGCCAGGCAGCTCCGACGAAGAACGGGCTCAAGAGCAGCGATGGGACCAGTGGTCCCATCGCCGTGCCTCTCTTGACCAGCAGGCCACCGACGTCTTGAACGGCTGCCAGACCATCGCGAAACCAGGACATCGGGACCGGCCGCCTCTCATCCGCCGTATCGCCCGCTGGAGCGCCTCAGAACACCGCGATCACGTTCAGCGGCGAGCCGGTGCCGCCGGTCACCGGGATCGGCCCGGCCGCGATCAGGAACTCCCAGCGTCCCTCCTCCGCCGCGACCTCGGCCAGGGCCTCGAGGTCCATATTGTCGAAGATGTTGGTGCCCAGGCCCGCGATCAGCAGGATGTGCAGCGGCAGCCCGACGCCGTCGACCCCCGACGGCTGCACGTCGGTGGCCGCGTCGCTGCCGAACAGGGCCACGTCCTCGCCGCGGATCCAGCGGATGACCGAGGCGTGGATGCCGGCCGAGTTGCCCGAGAGCTGCCACGGCCCCACGTCGGCGCGGCGGGCCCAGCGGCCGGTGCGCAGGAAGACCGCATCGCCGGGCTGCATGGTCACCCCCGCCTGCTCGAGCCACGCCTCGATGTCCTCGGTGTAGACGGGCGTCTGCGGCTCGAGGTAGTCGACGCCCTTCAGGCGGGGGATGTCGAGGAGCACGCCGCGGGTGACGATGCCGTCCTTCAGGTTGTCGATGCCGAGCTTGACGCAGCCCTCCTCGGCCGAGCTCGTGTCGGCGGGCAGGCCGTTGTACATCCTCCCCTTGTGCAGGAAGTGGCACAGGGCGTCGATGTGGCTGACCCCGTAACCGTGGTAGGAGAACTCGATGGTGTCGGACCGCAGCGTCTCCGACATGGTGTGGTTGAACGCCGAGTCGGGGTTGTCGGGGTGGACCCCCGGCATCGGGTTGTGCGACAGCGACACCGTCCGGCCGCGCGTGGCCAGCGCGAGTGCCTGCCGCCGCTTCTCCTCGGTGATCAGGTTGACCGTGCCCAGCTCGTCGTCGACGCCCCAGCGGCCCCAGTTCTTGACCTCCTCGAAGAGCGCGTCGAACTCCGCCTCGTCGTGCGGACCCGGCCCGTCCTGGCCCGCGGCCGGCGCCGCCGCAAGCGCCGCCAGCACCGTGACCGCCGCGAACCAACCGCCTTTGTTTCTGCTTCGGATCATCTGCTTCGTCTCCTGGCTCTGATCGCCCGCGGCTCCGTTTGCCGCCCTCGACCGACGTGGGGCAGCCGTCCCGCGTTCAGTCTATCGCGGGTTCCTCCGCGCGCTGACGCGGGTTCCTTCCCGCGCCCCGTCCCCGTCGCCGTTGTCGGCGCGGTCGCACGCGCTGAAGAGAGTCTCTTCGACCGCGACGATCACGGCATCCTCCCGTGACAGCGCCGCCAGCGCCGCTGCGAGCACGTGGGGGTCGGCCCGGACGGCCCCGGTCCGCGGTCTTTCCAGGAACTCGTTCCAGTCGTCCTCGGAGTGGTAGTGGAACTCCAGCACCGTCGAGAGCTCGGCCCGGGCGATGAACAGGCCGGCGCGAATCGACGCGGCGAGCGCGTCCCGGGAGGCGCGCATGTCCCGTCGCCCGGCGTCGGTGACGTCCACCTCGCCAATCGGCTCGACATGGCCGGCCCGGCGGAGATGGAAGGGCATCGGTCGGCCGATCGGCTGCATGCTGACCAGGCGCGCGCCGGGGCGCAGCCAGCCGGCCACCCTGCGCAGGGCGTCACCGACGCCCTCGGAAGGCAGTCATCACATCGAACGCGAGAAGACGACCAGATCGAAGCTGGCCGGCGGCAGGACGAGATCGAGGACGTCCGCCGCCCGGAAGCAGCAGGCATCGCCGGTCCCGCCGGCGCGGGCCTGGGCGATTGCGGCCCCGTCCGGGTCGACACCGAGCACGGTCGCGCCCCGTCTCGCGAGGCGACGGGACGTCCGCCCATCGCCGCAGCCGATGTCGAGCACGTCCTTGCCGGCCAGATCCGAAACTCGAGCGATCAGCTCCAGCTCGCGCCCCTGCGGGTCCACCGTTCGCGCCATGTCAGCCTCCAACGGACTGGCCCCCGGCGTGACCCTGCCTCGAGGGCCCATGGCAAGAGGCGGCTGCATTCGACGGCAACGCATCCGGCCCGCCGGACTCCGTCCAATGCGGGACTCGCCACAGTTCTCTCGGGCGTCAACCCACGGCAAGCCGAGTCGTTCCGGGCCGATCCTGCTCTATCGAGGAAGGCGCAAGCGAGCAGCGACCTCCCTCCCCGACAGCGTCCCCGCCTCCACGCGCCGCCCGAGAGCGCGGCTACAATCGCCCTCTGACCGTGGAGGGAGAACACACATGAGAGAGACCTTCGACACGTTATTGAAACAGTACGAGGAAGGCAAGCTGACGCGGCGGCAGGTGCTGGGCGCGTTCACCGCGATGGCCCTGCCGGCGGGCGCCCGCGCCCAGGCGGGGCGGGTCCGGGCCCGCACCCTGCATCACGTCAACGTCGGGGTCGCCGACCTCGACCGGTCGGAGGCGTTCTACCGCGACCTGCTCGGGCTGCCGGCACGGCGCTACATCGTCGGCGACGCGTACGCGCTCGACCTGCCCGACGGCGGCCTCATCAGCCTGTGCCCGGTCGAGGGCGGCAACTGCAGCCTCACCGCGGGCAGCGCGGTCGCGGGCGAGATCGACCACTTCGGGATCGGCGTCGAGGACTTCGACGGCGAGCGGGTGGCGATGACGCTCGAGGACGCCGGCTTCGAGGGCGTGCGAGGCGGCGGGGGCAGCGTCCTGGTGCCCGACCCGGACGGCCTGGTCGTGCAGCTCTCCGCGGTGACCGAGCGCTTCGAGGGGACCCCGCCCGACGGGTGCTGACCGTCCCGCCAGCGGTGCCCGGACCCTCCTCCGCCAGCGGAGGAAGGTCCGGAGCGCCTCTACTGATCGGTCGCCGCCGCCCGGTACGAGTCGTCGAACAGGTCGAGCTTGGTCTCGCGGATCTTGCTGGCGGCGGCCGTCCCGAAGGTCGCGAACTCGATGACCGGCTCGCCCTCGCGGTCGTACTTCGGCCAGACCGGCAGGCCCTCGCCGTTCGGGTCGCCGGTCTTCGCGAAGTTCACCCAGTACTGCGACATCTGGTCCGACAACTCGTGGTCGCGCGCGTTCCAGCCGACGCCCACGAGACCGACGTTATCGAACGCGTAGGCGAGATCGCCCGAGTGATACGCGCCCCCGCCGCGCAGCCCGCCCGGGAAGTCGAGCTCGGGCCGGTCGGGCAGGTAGAGGCGGAACACCGGGGGGGCGTGGCTGAAGAAGTAGAGATAGACGTCGTTGGCGTCGGCGTGGGCCCGCGCCCACGCGCGCATCTGCCACGTGAAGCTGCGGTCGGCCTGGATCGCCTGGCCGGCGGTCCGTGTCGACGCGGCGATCTCGCCGGCGTAGGCGTCGATCAGGGCGTCGGCCCGGTCGCCGTAGCGGTCCCGCAGGCCCGCCACGAACTCGTCCCGCGGCGGCCCGGCCATGCCCGCGAAGAGGGTCGTGCCCTCGTCGGACAGCGACCCGACGATCACCGGCACGTCGTTCTGCCGGCCGGCCGCGAAGATCGCGCCGGGCAGGTCGGGCAGCACCCAGCCGTCGACCACCACCCCGGTGCCGCGCCCCGCCTCGAGCACCGCCTCGGGCGCCGCCGCCCGGAGGGCCGTCGCCGCGTCAGTGCCCTCGCCCTCGACCCCGAGCCTCGCCGCGACGGCGAGGCCCGCGTCATGGCCGGAGACCGCGGTCGCCGGCCCGCCGGTCGTCGCCAGGTGCGCGCGGGGGGCACCGAAGCAGCCGCCCGAGTGGCCGATGGCCTTGTGGAACAGCCCCTTCGCCAGGGGAGACGCCTGGAGCACGCACACCGACCACGAGCCCGCCGACTGGCCGAAGATCGTGACGTTGCCGGGGTCGCCCCCGAACGCCGCGACGTTGTCGCGCACCCACTCCAGGGTCGCGACGTGGTCGAGGATGCCGTAGTTGCCCGACGCCTGCTCGGCCGACTCGGCGGTCAGGGCGGGGTGCGCGAGGAAGCCCAGGGGCCCCAGGCGGTAGTTGGCGGTCACCATGACCACGCCCTTCTTCGCCATCGCGGTGCCGTCGAAGATCTTCGCGCTGCCGGTGCCCGAGCTGTGCCCGCCGCCGTGGAACCACACCATCACCGGCCGGCGCTCGCCCACCCGCGCCGCCGTCCACAGGTTCAGGGTCAGGCAGTCCTCGCTGCGCGGCAGCTCGCCCCTGGCGTACGGCGAGTCGTCGGCGTTGCGGGCCTGCCAGCACGCGGGACTGAACTCGGTGGCCGCCTGCGTCCCGTCCCACGGCTCGACCGCCACCGGCGGCCGCCAGCGCAGATCGCCCACCGGCGGCTGCGCGAAGGGCACGCCCCGGAACACCGAGACGCCGGCCTCGGCGTCGGCCCACGCCCCTTTGAGCTCACCGGACGGCGTCAGCACCACCGGCCCCCGCTCCGACTGGGCGGCCGCGCCGGCCGCGCCCGCCGCCACGAAGAGCGCGGCCAGTCCGAAAATCACAACATTCCGCATCGTGCGCATCGCCTCTCTCCCGACTCGGCAATCGTCGCCTTGCCGTTCCCCGTCGCCCTGCGGCGCAGCCGCACCAGCCAGCCCTCGAGGGCCGGAGCTCGTTCCTGTGAACTCAGTTGCCGTTCGTACTCACGAGATTGAAGATGATCGCGGACAACGCGCCCGTGGCCGTGATCATGATGCCGAGTCCCCACCGCAGCAGCCGGTTGAAATGCGACTCGAGATCGGCCTTCGTCGCGACGTGCTTCATCTCCGTTTCGACTCTGGTCTCGAATCTGGCCAGCCGCTCTTCCACCGCCCGCAGGCGAGCGTCGATGCCCGAGCCGACCCCTTCCGCTCGCGCCGCCGGCCCTGGAACGTGTGCGTCGGTCATTCCCCCTCCCATTCCCGGAATCTCCCTGGACGACGATGCGTCCGAATCGTGCCCGGGTATCGGAAGCAACAGCGATGCCACGCACTCCCCCTCATCGTGCCGGTCTTGCCAGTAGAGGCTATTCTACCAACGAAACCGGCAGTCGCTGGCCAGGGCGGCACCTCGGCCGAGCCCCGGCCCGACCGGCGCCAGCGAGCCCCGAGGCTTGCCGGGCGCGGACGGATCACAGCGGCGACAACAGAACGAGGAGACACCATGCGCAGATTCTGCATCACCTTCGCCGCCGGCCTGGCGGTCGGGCTGACCGCGGCGGCGATCCTCACCGCCCAGATCGACATTCGGCAGCAGGCGCCGCTCGACCGCGCCGTCGACTTCCCCACCGCCGAGATCGACGAGATCATCGCGGAGATGGACGCGGCGGGACGGGTGACCACGCGGCTGCTCGAGGGGGGCACCTACAACGTCAACATCCGGCGGATCAGCAACGCCGAGACCGCGCTGATGCACCCCCGCACGACCGACGTCTACGTGGTCCGGGAGGGCTCGGGCACCCTGGTGACGGGCGGGCGGATCGTGGACGAGCAGGGCGAGCCCGTCGACGGCACGCGGGGCGCGGCCATCCGCGGCGGGTCGGAACGCGTCATCGGCGTCGGCGACGTCATCTACATTCCCGCCGGCGTGCCCCACGGTATCCGCGACACCGAGGGCATCACCTGGTTCAACATCCGTTTCGACACGCGCTGAGGGCACCGCCGTACACGAAACGGGCCGGGCGGGCGCACGTGAGGACGCCCGGCCGGCCCACGATGGCCAACGCCGACCGCCCCGTCAGGGCGCGCGGCAGACGAAGTTCCCGGCGTCGTCGGTGCTCCCGCTGCCCGTGTAGACCGCCTGCTGCGGATACGGGCAGAGCGGCCGGGTGCGGTCCACCTCGCCGTCGCGCACGCGCGACGCCACGATGCTGTCCGGCGCCTCGCCCCGCTCGACCCACGCCTCGAGGGCGGTCACCATGTCGAACTGGCTCGGCCCCGCGCCGCCTCCGCAGTGCCCCATGCCGGGAGCCATGAACAGGCGGTAGTGGTCGTGCACGGTCTCGGCGTCACCGACGGCGTCCACGACGCGGCGGTAGTACTGCGTCGCGTTCCCCGGCGAGATCTGCGGGTCGGCCCAGCCGTGGTAGGAGATGAGCCGGCCGCCGCGGTCGAAGAACGGCTTCAGGTTCGGGTCGAGAGCGTTGAGGGTGTCGTTGTCGACCTCCTCGGCCCGCACGATGTCGGTCTCGAAGTTGAACTGGTCGACGGTCCACTCCGGGTCCGCGAACGTCAGGTAGCGGAACTGCTCGAGCCCGGTCGCCCGCGCCGAGCGGGTCCAGCCGAGGTCCGTCCACCCCAGCTCGCTGCCGGGGAAGAGCCCGGTGATGGGGCGCCCCGACCGGGGGTTCTCGGGCGACGAGTAGAGCATGCGCGCCGTGTTCACCTGCGTCGACGACAGGCAGCCCTCGCTCTGGCCGTCCGCGCACTGCAGCACCGCGGGGTCGAAGTCGCACCCCTCGGGATCGCCGACCACCCCGTCGGTCACGCCGTCGCCGGCGTCGCACGCCTCGAGGACCGCCCCGTGTACCAGCTCGCGCAGGTCGGCGGTGAGGCGGGCCGCCTCGTTGGCCTCGAGCGGCTTGGCGACGCGCAGCGAACCGCCGGCCCGGCCCGTCCAGTCGTTGCCCGGGGCCCCGGCGACGATGCCGTCGAAGAGCTCGGGGTACCGCTGCGCCGCCTTCAGGGCCTGGCGCCCCCCGGCCGAGCAGCCGTTCCAGTAGGTGTACTCCGGCGCCCTGCCGTAGTAGGCCTCGACGGCGGCCTTGCCCAGCACCGTCATCTCGCCGATCGAGCGGTAGCCGAAGTCGATGACCTTCTCGGGATGCCCGAGCCCGAAGCTCGCGGTGTTGCCCTCGTGCCCGGTGTCGGTCGAGCTCGAGGCGTAGCCGCGCGCCAGCGCCGCGGCCATCGAGTTGTGCCGGATCGACCCGGTGAACGCGCCGTTGCCGACCGCCTGGTACTTGCCGTTCCAGTCGGCCCCCGGCATCCACACCTCGACCTTGATGTCTGAGTCGTCCGACGGGGTCAGGGTCGCCTCGACGCGGCAGAACTTCGGCAGACCGCCGTAGGTCGCCTGCGTCCGGGCGTTCCGGGGCCCGGGCGGCGCGAACTCGCCGGCCTCGACGAGGGTCGCGCCGGTGATGGTGGTGTTCGGCAGGGCGAGCGACATCAGGCTGTCGCAACTCGCCATGCCCGTGTCCGACTGTGCGGCGCCGGCCGCGGCCTCGGTGCCGGCGGTCGCGGCGACGATCGCCGCCGCGGCCAACGCAGCCGCCGCGGCGGTCGCGGTGATGAACGTGAACAGGCGTCTCATGGTCTCTTGTCCTCGCAGGATGAGTCAGGAAGCCGACGGTGGCCCCCGGCCGACCGCCGGGAACGCCCAAACGGGCCGCACCCGGACGACGGTCGGCGACCTCCCGTCGATCAGGGTTCCGCTACTGGCCGCCCTCGGCCTCGGCCCTCTCCAGCACGCGGGCCCCGGCCATGATGCCCTCCATGCCGATGTTGCCCTCGTGGCAGGCGTACTCGAACACCGGGTCGGTCGAATGGCGCAACGGAATCATCGCCGTCCACGGCGCGGCCCACGTGTCGGGATCGGTCACCGTGACCTCGTACTGCAGCACGTCGTCGCTGGCCCGGGTGAACCGCTCCAGCACGTGCAGCTTGTCGCCGGCCGAGCCCGCCACCGAGGCCTGCGGCGCGTAGTTCGTGGTCTCGACGACCAGCGTATCGCCGTCCCAGTGTCCCCGCGAGTCGCCGTGCAACAGCCGGACGCTGTCGTCCACGTGGGGAGCGCCGGTCAGCGAAATGACCCGCGGCCCGCCCATCTCCTGATAGAGCACGACATGGCTCGCGCTCTGGAAGATCTGCAGATAGCTGTTGTAGCCGGCGCCCAGGCGCGGCGCCCCCCAACTGATGCAGCGCTCGCCGAGGCTGCGGTCCTCCGGCCCCCAGGCGTGGCGCGCCCGCGCCTCGGCCCGCGCCGCCGCCCGGGCGTCCGCCGCCTCGGTGCGGGCGGGCAGCCGCCCGTCGGGCGGATCGACGATCAGGGACGTCCGGTTGTCCCAGTCGCGCTCGACCATCCAGAAGTGGTTGTAGTTGCCGGTCGCCCGGTCACGCGAGCTGAACGACTCGGCCTCGGCCAGGGCCGCCGCGAAGACGCTGTCCCCGAAGGCGGCGTCGCCCGCCGCGTCGTTGAACAGGTCGCCGGCCCGCGCCTGCAGGGCCGCCACCTCCTCGTCGGTGAGGGTCTCGCGCTCTCCGAGAATCTCCGGCCGCTCGAGGGGCGTCACGTTGTTGTTGGCCCAGACCCCCTGCAGGTCGGGGTGACCGTCGGCGGTCCGGGGCGGCGCCCACTCCTGCCCCGCCGCCACCGACGCCGTCGCGAATACCGCCGCCACGACGAGAACCAGCGCTTTCAGTCTCACGGCATCCTCCTCTTCCCGAAGGCGAACGCGGCTCGCGCCCGCTCGTGCCGACTTCCGTTTCGGCCAGAATACCACCGGTCGCCAGCCGTTTCACGCGTTTCCCGGCCGGCCCGGCGCACACCGCTACCGCCCCGTATCGAGCCACTCCAGGATCCGCGGCGTGACGAACTCCGGCACCTGGTTGTGCGGCCCGTGCCCCACCCCGGGCAGGACGTGGATGGTCAGCTCGCCCTCGACCCGGCCCCAGAGGTCGTTCAAGGTCTCGTTCAGGAACGGCCCGCTGTCCTTGCCGTAGATGAACAGGGTCGGCGCCTGCACCGGCGGGAACGCGTCCATCGTGAACCCGAACCCCTCGGTCTCCGCCGTCACCGGCGAGTACGGCCAGTTCGCCTTGTAGAAGTTGACGATCGACTCGGCGTAGAGGCGCTCGTAGGCCTCCGACCGCAGCCGGGCCAGCTCGGGCGTGTCGCCCGGCCGCGCCCCGCCGCTCCGCATCCTCGCCCCGAACTGCGCGCCCGCCTCCGGGTTCTCCTGCATGTTGCGCTGGAACGTGCTCGCGCGCTGCTGGTCGGGGTTGTCGATGAGCTCGCGGATGAGCCCCGCGGGATGAACCGACCCCAACGAGATCAGGCGCTCGGTCCGCTCGGGGCGGGTCATCGCGAAGTGCCAGGCGTGGAGGCCGCCGCTGTCCTGTCCGACGACGGTGGCCCGTTCCTCGCCGAAGTGGTCGATGATCGCCTCGACGTCGTCGGCGATGCGGGCCGACGCGTAGTGCTCCACCCCCTCCGGCTTGCCGCTCTCGTCGGTGCCCCGCGTCGACATCGACACCACCCGGTACCGCTCGGAGAGCGCCACCATCTGGTGCCGGAAATCGAACCACGGCCCCGTGATGCTGTGCACGAACACCACCAGGGGGCCCTCCCCCGCCGTGTGATACGCGATGGCGACCCCGTCCGAGTCGACCTCGCCCTTCACGAACGTGGCCGACCGGCCCGCGTAGTCGGTCAGGGCCACCTGGGCGCCGGCCTCGACGGGGGCGAGACCGAGGAAACCGCCGAACAGCAATGCGCAGATGATTCGCACGAATGAACTCCGTTTCTCCCGCCGCGGCGGGGGCAGACCACAAACCCGGCAAAATGGTACGTCAGATCCTGCTGCCGTCGGGGAATGAGCGCAGTCTACGGACTCGCCCCCTTCCCCGGCGCCGCCGGCTCCAGGCCCAGGTCGCGGCCCTTGTCCACGGCCGGCACGCCCTCGGCCATCCACCGCGGGGCGGGAGCGTCGAGCAGGTAGTGGTCGAAGAACTGCTGCATGCGGACGGCCCAGTCCTCCTGGTTGGCCTGCCGGCGCAGGCCGTGCGCCTCGCCGTTGTAGTTCAGCATGAACACCGGCTGCTGCAGGCGCCGCAGGGCCACGAACAGCTCGATGCCCTGGTACCACGGCACCGCCCCGTCCTCGTCGTTGTGCATCATCAGCAGCGGCGTCCGCACCTTGTCGGCGAAGAACAGCGGCGAGTTGTGGATGTAGCGGTCGCGCTCGTCCCACAGGGTGCCGCCGATGCGGCTCTGGGTGCGCTCGTACTGGAACATGCGGCTCATGCCCGTCTGCCAGCGGATGCCGCCGTAGGCGCTCGTCATGTTCGAGACGGGGGCGCCCGCCTCGGCCGCCGCGAAGAGGTTGGTCTTCGTCAACATGTACGCGATCTGGTAGCCGCCCCAGGAATGGCCCTGCACCCCGATGCGGGCGGGGTCGACGAACCCTCGCCCGAGCAGCTCCAGCACCCCCGGCACCACCGCGTCGAGGGCGCTCTCGCCCGGGTAGCCGACCTCGTAGGGGATGTCCGGCACGAACACGACGTAGCCCCGGCTGGCGTAGAACGAGAACGCGACCGACGAGCCCCCCGGCGTCGGCGGCCGGTAGTCGTGCAGCCCGTCCGACATGCGCTCGTAGAAGTAGACCATCAGCGGGTACCGGCGTGACGGGTCGAACCCGTCGGGGGTGATGAGGATGCCCTCGAGCCGGTCGCCGTCGTTCGAGGTCCAGTCCATGAGCTCGGCCGTTCCCCAGGCGTACTCCGCCTGCTGCGGATTGGCGTCGCTGAGCTTCCGCTTCGCCTCGAAGTCGGCGCCGCCCGTCCACAGGTCGGGGAACGTCCCGAAGCTCTCGCGGGTCCAGAGAAGCTGGTCGGCGTCCTCGGCCCTGGCCTGGAAGCGGAAACGGAACGGCTCGGACACGAGCCCGGTCACGCCGGCGGCGCCGTCCGTGGTCCCCCGCGCGTAGCCGCCCGCCTTCGTCCTCTCGTCGAAGGTGGAGAACAGAACGCCGCCCTCGGCGAGGGCGGGCTCGTCGTCGGTGCGGACGAGCTGGTGCCGGACGCGGCCGGCCCGCCCCGACGTGAGCCGCACCGGGGGTTCGGCGCCGGCCGGGTCGACCCGCCAGGCGTCGTAGCGGTCGTGGACGATCACGGCCGCGTCGCCCTCGATCCACTGCGCCCCTCCGTAGGGCGACGGCCCCTGGGGGCGGTCGTTCAGCTCGTCGTGGAACGCCTGAGGGATGCCCCCGGTCAGGCTGACCGCGTCGGCCGAGCCGTCCACCGGGGCGGCCTTCCAGTCGCGGTCGCCGTCGTCCCACCAGTAGGCGTACGCGCCCCCCGGCGACAGGCCGACCCCGCGACCCCCGCGGACACGCTCGGCGAGCCTCCGCCGCTCGCCGGTTCGGGCGTCGACGGCGTAGGCGTCCCGGTAGGTGCCGTCCCACGACAGCTCCTGCCGGTACGGCACGTCCGTCGTCCCGAGCAGGAAGCCCGACCCGCCGTCCCCCGTCCGGGCCACGTCGGGCATGTCCGGCGTCCCGAGCTGGAGGACGCCGTCCTCCCCACGCAGGGCGACGGCCAGGTACGAGCGCTCGCGCTCGTCGTCCAGTTGCACGAGCTGCATCGGCTGCAGGTAGGGGTCCTTCCAGTTCCAGACGTCCAGCCGCACCTCGTCGCGCTCGAGCGGCGCCTCGTCCGGCTCGGGCGCGGGGCGGGGCGCGGTCCCGAAGAACAGCCGTTCGCCGTCGTCGGAGAACGACACCTGCCCGTGCTCGCTGATCCACCAGCCCGCGGGCACGCCGGCCGTCGCCGTCGCCGCCACGAGGGCCGCCTGGGCGCCCGCGTCGGCGCGGTAGAGGGAGAAGGCGGGCTGCTCCCGCTCCCATTCCACGGCGTCGCTCACGAAGGCGAGGCTGCCGCCCGCCTCGTCGAAGGCGATCTGCCGGTAGTGGCCCTCGCCCTCCATGACCGCCGTCGCCGTCCCCGTCGCCGCGTCTATCCAGTGGACGCCGTCGCCGCCCTCCTCGTCGGTCGAGGCGGCGTAGGCGAGGGCGGTGCCGCTGTCCGCCACCCGGTAGGACACGGCGTCCGGGAACGTGAACTCCTCGCCCGTGTCGAGGTGACGCAGCACGAGCGGCGTCCCGGCGCCCTTCTCGTGGCGCTTCTCGTACTCCGGTGAGCGATTCTCCTCTGCCTCCTCCGGTTCCCCGGCTTCCGCGCCGCCGGCTCCCTCCCCGCCTTCGGTCTCGCCGGCGTCCCCGTCCCCAGCCTCCGTCGAGTCCTCGGATAGGTGATAGACGATCCACGTTCCCTCGTCCTCGGGCACCTGGAACGACTCGATGGGGCCCGCGGTGAACGCGGCCTCGGCGCCGTCCGGGGACGCCGCAAGCGCCGCGAGCGAGAGCACGCCCAGCGAGTCGCCCGGCAGCTCGTCGCCCGACTTCCCCTCCCGGCGCGCCGCGTCGACCTCCGACTGCGGCGGCGGCACCGTGTACGCCACGTGGCGCGAGTCGCGAGTGAAGACGGGACCGCGGCCCCGTACTCGCCTCGACGCTGTCCCGTCGGTGCGGGACACCACCAGCTCGGGGTCGCCGTCCCAGGGCTGCACCACCCAGGCCGCCCAGGCGCCGTCAGCCGAGATGCGAGGGCTCCGGATGGTGTTCCAGCGGTAGGTGTCCTCGTGGTCGAGGGCGGGCCTGGGGCCGGGAGCCTGGGCCAGGAGCGGGAGGCCCGCCGACAGCATTGCCGCCGCGGCGGCGGCGACCGCCCACGCCGTCCCGCCCCGCCGAGACGACCGGTCGAAGAGCCTCATCGCGGTGGCCGCCTTCACGGGCCGGAGTGAGCGGGTCGCCCGCACCGCGGGCCTGCCGATGCACGAGGTGATGGTCATGGGTGCCTCCCGGACATCGGGCGCGGTCTTTCGACCGGCTCGCACGGCCGAGCCGTCGCGCCTCCAGTCTGCGACATTCTCTCCCGCTTCGCACCCGAGCGTGAAATGCGTCGCCGGTCAGCCGCGCGGGTGGCCTCATTTGCCTGGGTCCCGGCCCCGTCTTCGGAATCCGTCCCGGGCATGCCCCCCCTTGGGACGTGACCGGCATGAGATTGCCCCAACTACGCTCAGCGCCAGCCCGTTTCTGCGGGACGACGTGCTCGGCAGGCGGCACGGTGATTCCCCGTCAGCGTCCTTACCGCAGAAGCGAGCGCGACAGGCGGAGAGACCTCGCCGAACCACGTTCGTCACGGGCCGGCCCCGGTACCGGAAACGGTCACCGGGAACTCGCCGGCGGTCGCGTCCGTCTCCGTCTCTAAGGAAACCGGTCCGGCTGGAGGGCACAGCCTTCCCGGCACGGTACGGGGCACCGGAGACACCGCTGCGAACCGGGGCGGGCAGCCGTCCCGCGACTCTCGACGGGTCCTCAAGCGGTCGGAGCAGATTCAGGGAGCGACAGCATGGTTCCAGCAGGAAAGAGAACGCGCGGCACGGCGTCGAAGTGGTTGTCGGCGGTCCTCGCGGCGGCGGCGACGCTGGCGCTGGCCATGGCCCTGCCGGCGGCGGAGCAGGCCGGCGCCGCGCCGGACTTCCGGTGGCAGGGCAACGTCGAGGCCGGCCGGACCGTCACCGTCCGCGGCGTGAGCGGATCGATCACCGCGGCCCGCGGAAGCGGCGAGGTCGTGGTGGAAGCGGTCAAGACGGCGCGCCGCGACGACCCCGACGAGGTGACCATCGAGCTGATCGAGGACGGCGAGGGCATCCTCGTCTGCGCCGTCTATCCGTCGGGGTGGTTCCGGCAGAACCGCTGCGCGAGGGGCGACTCCTACCGCATGAGCTCCCGGAACAACGACGTGAACGTCGCGTTCACCGTGTCCGTCCCCGACGGCGTGCACCTGAACGCCCGGAACACCAATGGCGTCGTGCGGGTGTCGGGGCTGTCGGGCGACGTCAGCGCCACGACCGTGAACGGCAACATCGAGGCGGAGAGCGCCGGACTGGTGTCGGCGAGGACGGTCAACGGGAGAATCGACGCGGCCATGGGCGCGTCTCCCCGGGAGGACCTGTCGTTCAGGACCGTGAACGGCCGCGTTCGGCTGGCCCTGCCCGCCGAGGTCGACGCGGACCTGAGCCTCCGAACCGTCAACGGCGGCATCGACAGCGATTTCCCCGTAGACGTCCGGGGCCGCTGGGGCCCGCGCTCGGCGTCGGGCCGGCTCGGACAGGGCGGACCCGACATCGACGTCTCGACCGTCAACGGCGGCATTGAGGTGCGCCGCCGCTGACTCCCGGATCGCGGGTCAGCGCGATGCCGCCTCCGCCGCCTCCGCCCCGCGGGCGATCTCAAGCGTCGCCGTCATGCCGGTGTTGCCCTCATGGCACGCGAACTCGAACATCGCCCCCTCGGTCGGCGGCATCAGGATCTCGGCCGTCCACGGCTGCGTCCACAGCTCCGGGTCCTCGTACGTCACCGCGTAGTGCACGGTCCCGGCGTCGAGCCGCGTGAAGCGCTCGACGAGGCGCATCCCGCCCTGCGACAACCCCTGGAACCACTGGTCGTCCCGGAAGTTGGTGGTCTCGACCACCAGCGTGTCGCCCTCCCAGCGGCCGCGCGAGTCGCCGAGCCACTGGCGCACGTGATCGGGCAGGTGCGGCCGGCCGTCGAGGGGGATGACCCGGAACTCGTGGACCATCTCGTGCAGCAGCAGCACGTGGTCGGCCGTCTGCGCGATGTGGACGTTCTGGCTGTAGGGGCCGCCGAGGCGGGGAATGCCGTAGGAGATGCAGCGCTCCTGGGGGCTGCGGCCCTCCGGCCCTTCCGTCGTCTGCCCCGGACGGGCGGCGCGGCGCGCCCGGCCCGCCGCCGAGTACGGGATGCGCCCGTCGGGCGGGTCGACGATCATCGACGTGCGGCCGTCCGACAGGCTGCGCTCCCACCAGACGACGCGGCGCGCCCCGACGCCCTCCGCCGATTGCTGCGCCGCGTCGACCTCGCTGATCTCCGCGTCGGTCAGTTGCGCCCGGTCCCCGTAGCGCTCGGGGCGCTCCAGGGGCGTGGCCGTCCCGTGGCTCCAGACACCGCGCAGATCCGGTGCCCCCCACGGCGTGCGCGGCGGCGCCGTCTGTCCGAGGACGGCGGCCGGGACCAGCGCCACGGCGGCGACGGCGGCGAGAATCTTCGTCTGCTCCATCCGCCGATCCTACCAGCCGTCGGCAACCGGGTCGTGGCGGACCGCGGCGGGCGGCGGCGGCACGAAGTACAGCAAGGCCATGAACTGAGCCGCGCGCTGCCGACAGCGGCAGCGCAACCGGCGTCCCTCGTGAGGCATGCCCGTGCCTCGCGAGGGCGCGCCGGCCGGCGTCAGTTCAATCGACTCTCAATTCGAGAATCCCCGTCGCTGCGGCAGAGCACCGGCGGCGGATGCGCGGCGGCCGCCGCGCCCGACGCAACCGGCAACCGGCCCCGCCCCGGCAGACTTGCGGCGTGGGTATCGCCTACGCGGCAGCGCTCACGATCCGCCGACGCTGAAGCCATGCTCCGCGCCCGGCGAGCAGCAGGCCCAGGACACCGAGCCCGACCAGCGGCAGCGCGGGGACGGCCGTGAAGGGCTGCCAGAGATCCGACGCCATGATCTCCGCGAACGTCGCGGTCATGCCCGTCGCGAGCGCATAGCCCGCGATGGCCACGACCTCCTCCTGGTCCATCGTCAGGGTGTTCATCTCGTTGGCCTTCGGCGCGTTCACGAAGTGGCCGCAGAGCGAATCGTCGTCGTAGCCGGTCGCGATGCTCATCTTCCGGCAGTCGAGGTCCTCCCACCACATGTGGATGCTGGGGTACTGGCCGTCGATCTCCATGACGGCCATGTGCACCACGAGCTTCTCGGGGTCGCGGAGGTCCGCGTACATGTGACAGTAGGCGCTCATGCCCGAGGCCATGATGCTGTCGTCGTAGGCGTTGACGGCGCCGTTCATCCGGGGGCAGTCGAGGCTGTTCCACCAGCCCTCGACCATGCTGAAGTTGCCCTCCAGCATGGCGGTATGCTCGAACGGCATCCAGAGGTCCGACATCATGATCTCGGCGATGTCCGCCGTCATGCCCGTCGCGAGGGCGTAGCCGGCCATGGCCACGACGTCCTCCTGCATGGTGGTCAACCCGTTCATGCCGTTGAACTTCGGCGCATTCACGAAGTGGCCGCAGTACGACATGTCGTCGTAGCCGGTCGCGATGCTCATCTTCCGGCAGTCCAGCGCCTCCCACCACAGGTGGATGCTGGCGTACTGGCCGTCGATCTCCATCGCGGCCATGTGCACCGTGAGCTTCTCCGGATCGCGGAGGTTCGCGTACGGTCCGCAGTAGGCGCTCATGCCCGAGGCCATGATGGTGTCGTCGTAGGCGTTGACGGCGCCGTTCATCCGGGGGCAGTCGAGGCTGTTCCACCAGCCCTCGACCATGCTGAAGTTGCCTTCCAGCGCGGGGTGGTCGAACGGCATCCAGAGGTCCGACATCATGATCGTGTCGAAGTCGGCCGTCATGCCCATCGCCAGCGCGTAGCCGACCTCGGCCACGACCTCCTCCTGCATGCTGGTCAGGCCGTTCATGCCGTTGTACTTCGGCGCGTTCACGAAGTGGCCGCAGTACCGCGGCTGGGCGTAACCGGTCGCGATGCTCATCTTCCGGCAGTCCAGATACTCCCACCACAGGTGGATGCTGTCGAAATCGCCGCTGATCTCCTCGGCCGCGTGGTCGACGTTGTGCTTCTCGTCATCGCCGAGATCCGCGTACGGGACGCAGTAGCCGCTGTCCATGCCCTCGGCCATGATGTCGGGATCGTATTCGTTGACCGCGGCGTTCATCCGAGGACAGTCGAGGCTGTTCCACCAACCCTCGACCATGTCGAAGGACGCGGCGTCCGCGGAGCCGCTGAACGCGAGCGTACCAAGAAACACGGCAAACAGTGCAAGGGAATGACGACGGGTGGTTGGCGACATGGTTCCTCTCCCAAGCGGGGACCCGGGGTCCACGCAGAAACAACTTCCTGGCAACGGCTGTAGTGTTGGAGTAGAGCTGTCGAGGTCGACTGCATCGAGAATTGGTGGCGCGCCGAGGCCCGCAACACCATCCCCGAGCCGTGCCCCTGCACATCGCCGACGGCGGCGGCGAGGAGTTGCGCCGGCCCGCCTGGAAGTTCTGAAAGACCGATTCTGAATGCTAACACGCCAAGAGTGATTAATTAGCGATAAAACAGTATTTATAGTTACAATATGGCGATATTCAATTTCCAACAGTCGACGCCACCCTTGACACCGCCATCGCGATGGCGGAGCGCCGGCATCGAACCCGCTGGGGTAGCGGGTCGGGATGTAGTGCTAGTCGAGATCCGCAGGTCGCGAAGCCACCCCGCCGTTGCAGCCGGCGCCCTGCCGAGGGACTGGCAGCGACTTCCGGGAACGCGACGGAAGGCCCTCAGCGTTCGTCGACGGCGCCGGGCACGAGAAAGGCGCCGGGAATGCCCGTGTCGAGCGTGGCGAGCCGCGCCCCATGCGCCTCCGCCAACCGGAGGAGGTGGGCGTCGGTGGTGCGCGACGCGCCCCGACACCACCGCGGAAGATCGTCGCCCGGCCGGTCGTCGGGCAGAAAGCGGTGGCGCGCTCCGAGGGTGCGCAGCATCCCGGTCAGCGTCCTGCCCGCCTCCTGCACCGTCACGCGCCCTCCCGCGCGCTGCACGGACACCCGTACGAAGCCGAGCTCGGGGATCGCCGACGTCAGCAGCCGCGCGGCCTTCCGTTCCCGGGTCGCGACAATCCACCGCACGGTCCGCGCGTGCGCGACGTGATCGGACCAACCCCACGCGACGAGGACGTTGACGTCCAGGAGGTAGCTCACAGGAGGTAGCTCACGGGAAGTCCGCGAGAAGCTTGCGCACCATCTCGGTCGTGAGCGGGGGCAGATCGTCGGGTGCGGCGAATATCATCGCGCCGGTGTGCGGACAGCGGACCTGCTGCAACGGCCCGAAGTCCGGCGTCGCGAGACGCGCCCGACGGCGGAGGTACTCCGAGACGCTGACCCCCTCGTTCCGCGCCCGCGCCCGGATCAGCCGGGCCTCATCCTCGCTCACCTTGAACGAGATGGTAGCCATACGGGTAGTACCGTATTACCCCACGCCGCCTCGATCAAGGAGCGACTCGCGAGGGAGGGCGGACAGCCCCCCGACCGCGGGCTCGCGGGCGTTGGTCGCGCGGTGATCGACGGCGCGATTCCCGTGGTCATCTCCCCGCAAAAGGGCTACGCTGTGAAATCCAGGGAGCAGGACAAAGTCGCGTCGGCCGCGATGCGCCCTGCCAAGTCATCAGGAAGCGCGGAGGGAACCATGGTGAGACGAATCGGATCGTTCGTCGCCGTCGCGATGCTGGCTGCCGGGCCGGCCTCGGCCCAGGACCCGATGGCGGCCCTGCAGGCCGCCATGGACACCATGGGCGTCACCGACATGACGTCCATCCGCTACACGGGCAGCGGCTGGGTCGGCGCGGTGGGTCAGAACGCCTCGCCCGCCGAGGACTGGCCGCGCTTCGAGCTCGCCGAGTACACGCGCACCATCGACTTCGAGACGAACTCGTCGAGGGAGGACATGGTCATCCGGCAGGGCGACTATCCCGCCCGTGGCGGCGGCGGCGCGCCGATCCAGGGCGACCGCATCCGGAACCTGCGGGTCCGGGGCGAGCACGCCTGGAACGCCCCGGGGGTCGACCGGGTGGTGCCCACGCCGCAGGATGCCGAGTGGCGGCTGCTCGAGATCTTCCTCACCCCGCACGGGTTCCTGCAGGGCGCCAGGGCCGGCGATCCGATCGCGATAACGCGGAACGAGTACGGGCAGCGGGTGACGGTCATCTCCTACATCGCCCTCGGCAAGTACCGCATCAACGGCACCATCACCGAGGACAACGTCGTCGAGCGGGTGCAGACCTGGATGCCCAGCCCCGTCGTCGGGGACATGTACTACGAGACCGTGTACACGGACTACCGGGACGTCGGCGGCGGGATGATGTTCCCCTTCAACTGGCACCAGCACCAGGACTACGACGACGGCGCCAACGAGCCCAACGTCAGCGGCGGCGACCACTCGTTCAGCCTCACGACCATCGACAGCGTCGAGGTGAACGTGGACGGCGCCGCCCTCACCGTTCCCGACATCGTCCGCACCGCCACCGTTCCTCCCATCCGTGTCGAGTCGGAGGAGGTCGCCGACGGCGTGTGGCTGATCGGCGGGGGGTCGCACAACAGCGTGGCGGTCGAGTTCGCCGACCACGTGGCGGTCATCGAGGCGCCGCTGAACGAGGCGCGGTCGCTCGCCGTGATCGACGAGATCATGGGCCTCGTGCCGGACAAGCCGATCCGGTTCATCGTGACCACCCATCACCACTGGGACAGCATCGGCGGCCTCCGCGCCTACGTGCACGAGGGCGCGACCGTCGTCACCCACTTCGGCAACCGCCCCTACTACCAGGAGGTGCTGCGGGCGGGGCTGTGGGTGCTCGAGCCCGACCGGCTCTCGCTGCATCCCCCCGAGGAGTGGTCCGAGGGCTACATCTTCGAGACGCTGCACGAGAAGTACATCCTCGGCGACTCGACGCGGCTCGTCGAGCTCCACCACGTCCAGGGCCTCGCCCACGCCGCGGGAATGCTGATCGCCTACCTCCCGGCCGACAGGATGCTGGTCGAGGCCGACCTCTACACGCCGCCCGGCCCGGGCCGGCCCCTGCCCGACGCGCCGGACGCGAGCGCCCGGGCCCTCTACCGCAACGTGCAGCGCCTGGGCCTGGACGTCGAGACGATCGTCCCCATCAACGGGGGCACGGGCTCGTGGTCCGAGTTCGAGGCGTTCGTGACCGGGGGCGAGTGACGCGGCGGATGGCGGTGCGCGCGAAGGCTCCTCTGCGCGCGCAACGATCCGGCCATTGAACCGACGGCCGGCCGAAGCAGCAAACTCCGCTTCGGCCGGCCGTTTCTCGTCGCCGACGTGCCGGCGGGAGCCGCAACGCGACCCGGCGCGCGGGTCTTCGGTACGGCACCCTCGCCCGTTACGGCAACCGAGAGGGGGCTCGCGACGCCAACGACGTCGTCGCCGACGGCCGGGGCCCGCGGTCAGCAATCGAGGTCGAGCCGCCGAGGCGCGTCCCGAGGCAGGCTACCGGCGCCGTTCGTACTCGCGCCGAAGCTCCGGCGACAGCGGATAGACGTCGCGGAACCGGTGCTCGCCCGACCGCAGCAACTCGCGCTCGTGCTCCTCGAGCGCCGCCTGCTCCTCGGCCGCCCGCAGCACGTCGGCGACGAGCTGGGCAGGGAAGAACAGCACCCCGGTCTCGTCGGCGACGACGACGTCGCCGGGAAGTACCGTCGCGGTCCCGATGCGGACCGGCGCGTTCCACTCGACGCCGAGCCAGCTCGTCGTCGTCACGTCGAAGAAGCGTGCGAAGACCGGGAAGTCCGCGAAGCCCTCCCCCACCAGCTCCGCGAGGTCGCGGCTGCCGCCGTCGATGACCACGCCGGCCGCGCCCCGCAGCTTGATGCCGAGCGCCCCCATGCCGCCGAACAGCACGTGACCGTCGGCCCCGCCCAGCTCGGCCACGATCACGTCGCCCGGCCGCGCCTCCTCCGACGCCCGCGCGTAGTACCGGCGGTCCCAGTCGCCCTCGGCCGCCAGTTGGTCGATCGCCGCCACCAGATCCGGACGCGGCGGCAGGAAGCGCATGGTCAGCGCCCGGCCCGCCACGCGACGGCCCGGCTGCGTGGCTCGGAACCCGCGCACGTAGTTCCTCCGGTAGTCCCCGAGCGAGCGCCAGATGTCCTCGAGCTGCATCTCGCTCAACCGCGCCAGATCCGCGTCGCTGACGTCCACCTCCTCCTGCGTGGAGCGGATGACGTCCATGATCGCGCTGTAGGAGGAGCGGTTCGCCCGGAAGCCCTCGGGCGGCGCCACGTCCCCGTCATCACTGCGCGGAACGGGTCCCTGGGCCATCGCGGCCCCGCCCCCGACCGCCGCGGCGGCCAGAAGTCCGAGACAGAGGGTGATCGGTTTGGGCACTGGTAACCTCCTCGCGTCGAGCGTTGCAGGATTGTGATCGAGCGGGCGACAACGACGCGGCCTGCTGTTGACGGCCCCCGTCCCCTCAAGGTGAACCGGCGTACCACGCCGTCGACGCGCCGACGGGAGCGTTGGCGACGATGTGGTCCGCCATTCGCCGCACCAAATCGGCGTTGGTGAACGGTGACCAGAGGTGGCCCTTCATGGGGCGGCCGTGGACGAACTCGCCGTCGTAGTGGGGATCGGTCGTGCCCTCGAGGAACTCCTCCAGCAGGTAGACCGCGTAGGTCAGGTAGAACTGGTCCATCTCGGGGTTGTACACGTGGATCTTCCCGACCAGGTCGGGGCCGATGCGGGGCCAGCTCTCCTCCAGGTAGTGGCGCAGGTCGTAGCCGTTGTCGCGCATGTAGCGCGCCACCTCGCGGTCGATGACGCCGGTCTCCAGGTCCCACAGCCGCCGTGGATAGCCGTCGTCGCCGACGGGGCCCCAGGCGGCGTTCCAGGCGTCGATCTGCCCGCCCGAGCGCCCGCGCGACCCTTGCGCCCGCTCGAGCTGGCTGAGCTGGCGGACGCTCCCGACCGGCTGCCCCTCGATGGTCCGCTGAAACATCCGCTCGGGCGCGCCGGGCACCGCGCCGGGCACGACGAACGCGCTCTCGTCCCGGTAGATGTCGATGAGCTGGTAGCGCCGGAAATCGACCGAGTCGGGATAGAAGGCCCAGGTACCTCCGTAGAACGTCGGGTGGCGGACCTGCCAGGCGAGCGCGATCCAGCCGCCGGTGGATCCGCCGGTGATCACGCGGGCCCAGGGCTCGCCGATCATCCTGAAGTGCTCTTCGAGGTACGGGATGAGCTCCTGGTGGATGGCGTCGCCGTAGGGACCGTTGTTGGCCGAGTTGACGCCGTAGGAATCGTCGAAGAACGGCGTGGGGTGCTGAATCGTGACCGCGATCACGCGCGGGAAGTCGTCGCCCGTCCACGCCCGCTGGAAGTCGTACCCGGACTCGCGCATCCCCCCCGCGTCGCGCAGCATCCACGCGAAGAGCCCCGGCTCGCCCGAGGGCGGCTCGGTCGTGAAGCCGAAGGCGGGCTCGAGGCGGAAGTGGTCGGCCTCGAAGATCACGGGGTACCGCCGCCCGGGGTCGTCATCGTAGCCGCGGGGCAGCAGGACGACGGCGCCCAGGTACATGGGGTGTCCCCACCATTCGCTGAGGATAGGGCTCCGGATCTTCACGCGCCTGACCCACTCGGTGTCCGGAGGGACCTCGACCGGGGGAAGGACGCCGGCGAGCTCCAGGCGGATCGGCGTCTCCGAAGCGGGGTCCACCCGGACGCGCCTCGGCACGCTGACGAGGTTGCCCGGCGAGAACGCCCAGCGCTGGCCTTCCCATTGGTCCTGCGGGGCCCGGATAACGTGGCCGTCCTGCCGGCGGAACTCCGTGTAGACGTGGAGCAGCGCCTGGACCCAATAGTCGCCCGCCGGCAGCTCGCCCAGGCGCGCGTAGGGATAGCCGTCGGCGCCGGCGTCGATGAACATCCCCCCGCCCGGTTCGATCCCTGCCACGTCGGTGGCGAAGAAGGGCACGCGGCCGTCGCGCTGCCGCGCCGAGTTATAGGCCGCGATGCGGGGCTCGGGCTCCGCCGTCGGGGCCAGGGCCAGGAAGAGGCGGCCGGTCAGCGGGCCGTCGTGGAGGCCGGCCGGGTAGCCGACCTCGATGCGGAGGGGCACCGGTGCCGGGGCTTCACCGCTCTGGCCACCCGACACCGGAGGGCAGACGGTCAGGACCACGGCAGGGGCCAGGGCAAGGCGGCCAACGAAGGGGAACCATGCGCGCATCGGCACTCTCCAACTCCCGGGGCAGCGACGTGCCATCGACATCGGCAACGCGCCATCTCTTCCTCACCGCCGGTGTGACCTTCCCGAATCGGCCCGATGGTCTCGAACCGTCCACTTTCCGCTCCGTGTCACATACACTGTAAGCCATCGGCGTGGACCCGGTTGATCGAGGAGGTCGACATGCGCGTGACATCGCGGATCGGATTCCCGGGAGCCCTGCTCCTGGCCGGCGGCGTGCTGTTGCTGACCGGCGCCGGCGCGGCGGCGGCCGACGAGGACATCAGCGGCGTCGTGCACGGCGCCGGCGGCGGCGAGGCCGGGGTCTGGGTCATCGCCGAGACCGGCGACCTCGAGACGACGTTCCGGAAGATCGTCGTCACCGGCGACGACGGGCGGTTCCTCGTGCCCGACCTGCCGGACGCCGACTACGAGCTGTGGGTGCGGGGCTACGGCCTCGTCGACTCGGAGAAGCAGGCGGCGCGCCCCGGCGACGACGTCACCCTGACGGTGACGGCGGCGGCGACGCCCCAGGAGGCCGCGCGCATCTACCCCGCCAACTACTGGTACTCGCTGCTCGAGGTGCCGGCCGCGAGCGAGTTCCCCGGCACCGGCCCCGACGGCAACGGCATCGGCCGGGCGATGCGGCACCAGGCCGAGTGGGTCGACCGGCTCAAGGACGGCTGCCAGCTCTGCCACCAGATGGGCAACGTCGCGACCCGCGAGATGCCGATGCTGGACATCGACGACTTCGACTCGACCCTCGACGCCTGGGACCACCGCGTGCAGGTGGGGCGGAGCGGGCCGAGCATGAACGCCGGGCTGAACCGGATGGGCCGCGAGCGCGCGCTGGGCCTGTTCGCCGACTGGACCGACCGCATCGCGGCCGGCGAGGTCCCGCCCGCGCCGCCCCGGCCGCAGGGGCAGGAGCGCAACCTCGTGCTGACGATGTGGGGCTGGGGCGACCCCATCGCGATGGTCCACGACGAGATCGCCACCGACAAGCGCAACCCCCACCTGTACGCCAACGGCCCCGTGTACGGCGTCGGCGGAGCCGGGCTCGTCATCACCGACCCGGTGACCCACCGCTCGGTGCGGATGGACATGACAACCCGCGTGCCGATGGAGCAGCGCGGCGACTCCTACGCCGGCACCAGGGCCCGCATCCCCTCGCCGTACTGGGGCGACGAGCGCTCGACGGCGCGGGGCTACAGCGCCCACAACCCGATGCTCGACGACAAGGGCCGGCTCTGGATCACCCAGCTCATCCGGCCGTCGGACAACCCCGACTGGTGCAGGGCGGGCTCCGACCATCCGTCGGCGCGGCACTTCCCCATCGACCGCAGCCAGCGGCAGCTCTCGTACTACGACGTCGAGAGCGGCGAGTTCGTGCACGTCGACACCTGCTACATGACCCACCACCTGCAGTTCGCCGAGGACGACGACGACACCCTCTGGCTGAGCGGGTCGACCGACGTCGTCGGGTGGCTGAACACCCGGCTCTACGACGAGACCGGCGACGAGCAGGCGGCGCAGGGCTGGTGCCCGACCATCGTCGACACGAGCGGCGACGGCGTCATCGGCGCCTACACCGAGCCCGGCGAGCCGCTCGACCCCACGAAGGACATGCGCATCGACGGGTTCGCCTACGGCATCATCCCCAACCCCGTCGACGGCTCGATCTGGATCGCGCGGCGCCTGCCCGTGCCGGGGAACATCGTCCGGATCGAGCTGGGCGACAACCCGCCCGAGACGTGCATCGCCGAGGTCTACGAGCCGCCGTTCGAGAACCCCGACGTCGACCCGGGCCAGTGGGGCCACGGCGGCCGCGGGATCGACGTCGACCGCAACGGCGTCCTCTGGACCGCGCTCGGCGGCAGCGGCCACCTCGCCAGCTTCGACCGAAGCAAGTGCCGGGTGCTGAACGGCCCCACCGCCACCGGCCAGCACTGCCCCGAGGGGTGGACGCTGTACGCGACCCCCGGCCCGCAGATGAAGGGGGTGGAGGCGGCGGGCAGCGCCGACTTCCACTACTACAACTGGGTCGACCAGTTCGACACCCTGGGGCTGGGCGAGAACGTGCCCATCGCGAACGGCACCAGCTCGGACGCCCTGCTCGCCCTGCTGCCCGACACCGGCGAGTGGGTCACCCTGCGGGTGCCCTATCCCCTCGGCTTCTACACCCGCGGCCTCGACGGCCGCATCGACGACGCCGACGCGGGCTGGAAGGGCCGCGGCGTCTGGGCCAGCTACGACTCGGTGACGAACTGGCACCAGGAGGGCGGCAAGGGGATGACGAGCGAGATCGTGCGCTTCCAGGTCCGCCCGCACCCCCTGGCGGAGTAGTCCCGGCGGAACGGCAACGTGGCGATGCCGCGGCCGCACGGCCGTGGTATCGCCCGTCGCCCGCACCGGACAGGAGCGTCCGTGACGCGCCGTGCCGCCATTGGGGAGAGTCTGAACCTCGCCATCAGACTTTCCGGCCGGTACCGTGGACACGCTGAAGACGCTCGCCCGTCGCCAGGGCCGTTCAACGGAGCAGGAGGGACCCGAGCTGCTGGACGCGTACACCGGCGAGCGCCAGTCGGTGCTCTCGCAGATCGAGGAGAGCTGGGCGGCGCAGACGCGGCGGCCGACGTCCGAGGAGTTCGATCGCTGGATGGAGATCGGCCGGTCGTGATAACCGTCGTCGATACCAAATCGTTGCATGTCGGCAAACGGCCCAGAACACAGAACCCGCCAAAGCCCGCCGGGGTCCGTTGCCGAGACCGTCGCTTCCGGAGATGACCATGCCGAACCGACCCCTGACCCGTGCGTACCTGTCCATCGCCCTCGCCGCCCTGTCCCTCGCACCCCTCGCGGCCGCCCAGGAGGGCACGACCGTCACCCGCGAGGCGAGGCCGTTCACGCCCGTCACCGACGAGATGCTGCGGAACCCCGCCCCCGGCGACTGGCTGATGACCCACCGCACCTACGACTTCCAGGCCTACAGCCCGCTCGACCAGATAAACCGCGACAACGTCGACCAACTGCAGGTGGCGTGGATGCGGGCGATGGACGAGGGGCCGCAGCAGACCCAGCCGCTGGTCTACGACGGGGTCATGTACCTCGCGCACAACGACGACCACATCCAGGCCCTCGACGCCACCACCGGCGACATGCTCTGGGACTACCGCCGCGAGACGCCGGCGGACCTGCGCCAGTACGTCACCCTCGGCAACCGCACCCGGAACCTCGCCATCTACGGCAACCACATCTACCACCTGACCGCCGACGCGCACCTCCTCGCCCTCGACGCGAGCACCGGCGAGGTCGCGTTCGACACCGAGATGGCCGACTACCGCGACGGCATCACGCACTCCACCGGCGCGATGATCATCGACGGCCGGGTGCTCGCCGGCCGCACCTGCAGTCCCCGCAGCCGCGAGGCCCGCTGCTTCATCTCGGCCCACGACTCGGACGACGGCAGCGAGCTGTGGCGCGTCTACACCGCGGCCGGCTCGGACGACCCCGGCGGCGAGAGCTGGGGCGAACTGCCCGTGTCCGGGCGCGTCCACGTGTCGCCGTGGGGCGCCCCCGGCAGCTACGACCCCGAGCTCGGGCTCATCTACTGGGGCATCGCCGTCCCCCTGCCCTACCCGCGCATCGTGCGCCGCGGCACCTGGGACGTCGGCGACAGCACCCCGTGCGAGCTGTACTCCAACTCCACGGTGGCCCTCGCCGTCGGCGACGGCGCCATGGAGTGGTACTACCAGCACCTGCCCTGCGACGACTGGGACCAGGACTTCGTGCAGGAGCGCACCCTCATCGACACCGTGATCGACCCCGACCCCGAGGCGGTGATGTGGGTCAACCCGAACCTCGCGGGCACCGCGGAGGAGCGCCAGGTCGTCGTCACCATGGGCGAGCCGGGGGGCCTCTTCGTGCTCGACCGCGCCACCGGCGAGTTCCTGTGGGGCCACCCCGTGCCCTACGACAGCACCGAGCGCTTCGTCATCAGCGACATCGACCCCGCGACCGGGCAGGTCTTCATCAACATGGACCTCGTGGCCCGCGAGCTCGGCCAGCAGTTCATCATCTGCGGTCACAACGTCAAGGGCTGGTGGTCGTGGTCGTACAGCCCCGAGACCGGGATGCTCTACGTCCCCATCAACCGCTCGTGCCTGAACCAGACGACCAACGAGCGCACCGTCTCGGGCGCGGGCCCCCGCTTCACCCAGCCCGAGCCCGGCTTCGAGGTCGACGGCCACCTCACCGAGGTGAGGGCCATCGACATCTCCACCGGCCGCGAGGCGTGGCGCTACACCCAGCGCGCCCCGAACGCCGGCTCCACCCTCGCCACCGCCGGCAACGTCGTCTTCTTCGGCGACCTCAACCGCCGCTACCGGGCCTTCGACGCCGAGACCGGCGACGTGCTGTGGGAGACCATCCTCGGCAGCCAGATCACGGGCTTCCCCGTCACCTACACCGCGGGCGGGCGCCAGTACCTGACGGTGCCGGTGGGCGGCGCTTCGATCTTCCAGCTCAACAACTATGCCTCCGAGCTGGAGGCGCCGATGGGCAGCAACATGATCGTCACGTTCGCGCTGCCGGAGGAGTGAATCCGCCAGCGTGGCCTCACCGGGCGCCGAATCGCGGCCACTCCGGGGCGCCCGGCCGATGGGATCGACAGCGTCGCCGCGACGATACGCCGATGGAACCACACGACAACCGCAGCATCGACTGGACGGGTGTTCAGCCGGACGACTCGCCCCTCGACCCCCTCGACGGCCGGACCTTTCTGCTCCGCCTGCGCAGGCTCGAGGAGCACGTGCACGCCCTGAGACTCCTGCGCCGGGCGTTGATGGAACAACGGTCTCATGACCCCCGAGTTTCTTCGGATTCTGAATGAGCTTCACGACCGCGATGTCGACTTCGTGATCGTCGGGGGCGTCGCCGTCGCCCTCCACGGCGGCTCGCGGGCCACGTTCGACCTCGACATCGTACCCAGCCTCGCACCCGACTCCTGGCAGGCCGCCGTCGATCTGCTCTGGTCCCTCGGCGCCCGCCCAAGGATTCCCGAACCGCTGGAGCGAATTCGCGACGCGCCGCAGGTCCGCCGCTGGCGCCTCGACAAGAACATGCTGGCGTTGAACTTCCGCACCCCGGACGGTCACACCGAGGTCGACCTCCTGGTGGGTGAGAGCGATGCGTTCTCGGCGCTCCGGAACACGTCCGCATCCAGCAGATAGGCCATTGCGTCAGCGCCCCGCACCCAGGGTCTCGGCGAACTCCCGGAACGTGGACATCCTGCGGATCCCGAGAAGTCGCAGAGACTCGGAGAACGAGGTTCGGCCCTCCAGCGTGCTCGTCACCAGCGCGTGTCCGAACCGGCGTCCTACACGGACCCTGAGGGTGGGATGAAGGCTGCCGCCACTCGCCGCCGGGCGTGTGTTCAAGCGCCCAATCCCGTCTCGGTACGCCACTCGGAACTCCTCCTCGCCGAGCCTGCCGGTGTCCTTGAGCCGCCGCAGCACGACGAGGGTGCTCACCTTGAAGCGCCGGGCCAGCCGCTGCGCTTCCGAGAACAGGTCCGCGGACGCGTCCTGTGCCGCTCGGATCACTTCGCCCGGAACGAGGAGCTCGGCCGCCACGCGGTTGCACCAGGCTTCCACCCGATGCAGCGGCGTCGGACGCACGGCGACGTCCGACAAGGCCGACTCTCCGAGCCACAGATGCGCGAGCTCGTGGGCGAGCGTGAACATCTGCGCCGCCTTCGTGTCGGCGCCGTTCACGAACACCACGGGGGCTAGCGGATCCGCGAGCGCGAAGCCGCGGAACTCCTCCGGATCGAGCCGCCGCTTCGTGCTGTTCCCGACTATGCCGCTGATCATGACGAGCACGCCGAGCGCCTCGGCCTGTTCGCCGAACCGCCGCAGCGCGGCGCTCCAGGTGGGCAGCGTGTGGCGCTCGTCGAGGTCGAGGCCCAGGGCGCGGCGCATCAGCGCCGCCGTCGCCTCGACGTCGCTCCCGATGCTGGCGGACCCGACGAACGGCCGCGGCCCCTCCCCTTCCACGCGCGCGAACTCGCGATACCAGTCCTGGCGCTGCTGGCAGAGATAGACGGTATCGAGCATCTCGGGGCTGGGGCGCCCGGTCGCGGAATCTCCCACGGTGCGGAAGTCGGGGATCGGCACCTCTTCGATCGGCGCCTCGGACAGGAAGAGGTACCCGACAGGCGCCCGGCTGATCCTCGCGAAGGCCTCGAGTTGCTTGAGAGTCGGTCGCTCTGTTCCCCGCTCCCACTCAAGATACCTCGGAAAGCGGCGCACCAGCACCACGAGGTCCAGCCCGCCGCGTTCGCGCGCCCAGCGCAGCAGTTCCGGCTTCACGTCGACGCGCGCGGTCACCGGCGCTGCCTCCAGGACCGGAAGTGCCGAAGGACGGCATCGAGACGATCGCCCCGTATACTGCTCGTGAGTACGTTACTCGTGAGTACGTTACTCGTGAGCATGTTGCTCATGAGGCCATGTTGTACCGGTGGACCGATTCGCGAACCGCCGAACGAGTTGGCGCTGCTCGTGAGAGCGGCCCCCTCCGCCGTCACATGCCCCACACGTCCACGACGGCGCCGCGCGATGTCGCCCGGCGATGGAACACCTTGTCTGCCGGCGGCGCGGTCGATGATGACCAGGTGCCCTTCCCGCGCCGCGCAACGGTCCATGTACGCCGCCGTCTGCTCCAGGCCCTCCGCGATGGTCCGCTCCAGGCTCCCGTGCAACACCTTGCACTCGATCACGATGCGGTCGACCGGGGCCGCTTCCTCCGGCAGCTCCCCGCCGCCGAGGGGCACCGCCCCGGCGGCCGACGCCGCACCGGCGGCCGACGCCGCACCGGCGGCCGACGCCACCCCGGCGGCCCACCGCGGCCACACGATCAGCAGGTCCGTGCGACCACGGCCCAATCCGTACTCCCGCTCGATGCGTCCGCCGCTGTTGTGCGGACGCTGGTCGTACCCCGCCCGCAACTGCCGCAGCACCGCCAGCAGCGAGTCGCCGACCAGCATGTCGATCTCGTCGATCAGCAGCACGAGCGGCGCCGCGTCGGCCTCCGCCCAGCGCGTCAACGCCTCGAGCAGCACCTCGTGCGGGCCGTACTGCGTCAGCAGGTCGCGATAGACACCCTCCAGGAACGCGTCGCCCCGCGCCAGCCGCGCCCGCGACGCCAGCCGGCCCAGCACCGTGCGCATCGCCTGTCCGACGTCTTCGCGGGCCGTCTGCGCCACCTCGACGTTGACGTATACGCACCGGCAGCCCTCGGCGTCCAGCCGTTCCCGCAACGCCAGCAGGGCCGACGTCTTCCCCGTCTGTCGGGGCGCGTGCAGCACGAAGTAGCGCTTGTCGCGGACGAGCCGAAGCAGCTCGTCCACGTCGAGACGGGCGAGCGGCGGAATGCAGTAGTGGTCCGCCGCCACCACCGGGCCGGTCGTGCCGAAAAAACGCAGGCCGCGGGCCGTCCTTCCGCCGCGCGGGCCTGTACCCATGCGGCTTCCTTCAGCCGGGGAACGGTTGGGCCGATGCCTCCCAGGTTCCTCGAGGCGTCGCGTCGGTCCGCCGGTGGTCACCCGCCGGGTGGTTCTCCCCCTCCGCGCTCGGGGTTCTCGCCGTCCCCGTGGCTCGCCGGGGCACTGCGTGGCGCGCCGTTGCGCCTCATGGAGCGGTTGGTGCCGTCGAGGCGCTCCCACGGGCGCGCGTCCGCGTTGTCGAAGACGACGCCGTTCCGGCGATCGATGCCGCACGCCTCGATGTGCCTCATCAGACGGCGGATGTTGCAGCCATGGCTGTTCAGCATCTCCTCGACGCCGTTTCGCGACTGGCGTTCCGCACGTGGCAGACGTCGGTGAACGCGCGCCCGTCCTTCGTCGTCTGCTCGCTCGACACCTGGCCGTCGGCGAGCTCGATGACGAGCCGCCGGATCTCCAGCCGGTCGAGGGCGCGGCTTGCGCTCGAACCCAGCCGGTCGAACCGGCAGACGGGTTCTTCGGTCAGTGCGAGCGTCGTGTCCGCTTCCCGCTCGTACCGGCGGTCCGCCTGCGCCCAGGTGCTCTTGATCGCGATTCTCAGGTCCTGGCCCAGCAGAGAGAACGCGGCGGAGAGCTCCTTGGCGGTCTCGTCCGCGGCGGCGGCTCTCAGGACGTCGTAGACGTCCCGCACCGGGCCGGGGCGTGCGGCGCGGTTGAACTTGCCGCGGAAGATCTGCGTGGTCGACAGCACGTGCTCGGCGCGACCGTCGATCCCGACGCGTTCCCCGCCGCCCCTCGGGGAGACGGGCGCCGTGTTCAGGTCGATCAGCCCGGCCCCGCGCCTGAGCTTGATCCGGCCGCTCGCGGCGGCCTCGACACGCGCGGCGAGCCTGCGGGCGATGTTCCGGTCGTCATCACGCTGGAGCCACTCCAGGTTCGTCGTGTCCCGGATGACGACGTCGATGTCGGTCGACAGCCGGTGCTTCCACCGCGCGGCCAGCACGGTGCCGCCGCCGAGCCACGGCATGTAGGCGCGGCGCCTCGCCGTCGGGTCGAGCGCCGAGAGCGCGTCGCGGGTCTCGAGCCACAGCCGGCGTGCGGGTTCAGGGAGTTCGAGCGTCTTCACGGGCTCCTTGGGCGTCCGGCGGCACCGGCTCGATGACGGCGTTCAGCCAGTGCACCAGATCCTGCCGGTACGGCGGGCCGACCTCGTGAATCCACCAGGCGAGGTCCTGGAACGTGTACGCGCCCTCGGCCTCGGCCCGCATCACGTCGACGATTTCGGACTCGCCGATGATGGTGGCGGCGATGCACAGGTTCCGGTCCGTGGCCTCGCGCCCGCGGATTGCACGCTCGGCTTCGCCCGCCGTGGGCGGCTCCGGCCACCCGCAGCACGCGCCCGCGAGCACGTTCCGGATGGCGGGGCTCGGTTCGTTCGGGCCGCGCAGGGCGATTCCGAGGTACTCGCGACCCTCGTGCTCAGTGGTCCAGTCGGGGAACGTCGTCCACGCGCGGAGCTGCTCCGGTCTGTCCGACTCGCACTCCACGCCAAACGGTGCGGCTGCCGCCGCGCGCCTGGTCGGCTCACCGGTCAGCTGGGGCGTGGCCGCTCGCGAGCGCCGCTCCATCGCTTCAGCCGGTTCCTGTCGGTTCTGTGGCTTGCCGGTCGCGGGTGATGCGCGTGATGACGGCGTCGCCGTTCCCGGCACACGTGGTCGAGGTATTGGCGGCGGCGTTTCCCGCCATGCGGCAGCGCTGACAACGCTCATCGACGATGTTCGCGGCGTGGGCAACATTGGCGCACACATGGAAGGTGACGTCAACAAGATGCCGCCGGCGCTCTGGTCGACTTCGCCTCGACGTGCACGGTGACCCGGATGCGGCCATCGAGCGTGGCGAGGATCTTCATCAGCCGGTCCAGTGTGAACCGCCCGAGGCTCGCGTTGCGAATACGCGAGAAATCGGCGGCGGCGAATCCGCTGGCGTCCGCGGCCTTGCGGACCGTGAACTGGCGCTCATCCAGCACGGCGATGATTCGGGCCGCGACGATTGCCTTGGCCTGCCGCAGATCTGCATGAGGATCGCCGAAATCGCGGAAGACGTTCCCGCTCCCGTCGACGAGCTCGAAGTCGCCCTCGTTCATGGCAGCAGCTCCTTCTTCAGTCGTTCCAACCGCGTCCGCACCAGATCGATCTCGGCTCTGGGGCTCTTGATCCCCACTTTCGACTTCTTCTGGAACGCATGAAGGACCCACAGGCCTGCCGCCATCTCCGTGACGTAGACGACACGCCAGGCGTCCGATCGATAGCGGACCGCGATCTCCATCACGCCGGGGCCCAAGCCCTTCAGCGGCTTGGCGATATCCGCCTTGCCGCCCTCTGCGGCAATCGTCAGGGCCGTGTTGACGCGATTCCGGACGGCATCAGGGAAGGCTTCGTACGCCTTGCGAGCGCCGCGGATCCATCCGATCGGGCGCGTCGCCCGGTTCATGCGGCATGTTGGCAGATTTGCCTACACTTGGTCAACGGGACTTGACTCTGGACCGCCAAACGCCAAGCTGAAGCGCAGATACATTACCCATGAGCATGCTACTCACGAGTCATGCTCTGGCCCCCGGTGGATAGGTTCGTCGATCGGACAAACGAACGCGCGCGGCTGGACAGGTGAGTCCAGGCGAGGAGACAGGAACGGCGGTCTGTCCGCCTCGAAGCCCGCGACGCGGGTCGGGCGCGCACTTCCCTATTCGCCCGGCAGCGCGAACACCACCAGCCGCTCGTTCCCCCGCGGCTCGCCGCTCGCCGGAGCCGAGACGTTGGCCGCGACGTACTGCCGCCCGTCGCTCCCCGCGTAGGTGATGGGGACGGCCTCCACGTTGTAGTCGAACTCCACCGCCCACAGCTCCTCGCCGGTGCGCGAGTCGAACGCCCGGAAGCGGCGGTCGACGGTGGCGCCGATGAACACGAGGCCGCCGGCAGTGACGATGGGGCCGCCGACGTTGCGGCTGCCGACGCGCTGTTTGCCCTCGGGCAGCAGCTCGTCGATGCCCAGCGGCACTTCCCAGGCGATGTCGCCGGTGGCCACCTCGACCGCGACCAGACGGGCCCAGGGCGGCTTGAAGCAGGGCAGGGCCCCGAGCCGCTCGCCGTCGGCGTCGAAGATGGGGGCCTCGAACGGCGGGCCGGCCTCGCGGACGAACGCCACCTGGTCCTCGACGTCGGGGCCGTACAGCTCGTTCTCCGTCATCCAGCCGCTGATGGGCGCGTCCTTGGAGTTGACGAAGATGTAGCCGAGCTCGGGGTCGTAGGCGGTGCCGTTCCAGTTCACGCCACCGCCGGTGCCGGGGAACACGAGCGACGGCGGCGTGCCCTCCTGCCGATAGCGGATGGGCGTGTAGGGCCCGTCGTTGTAGTAGCCCACGGTGTCCCACAGCTCGCGGCACGCGGCGGCGTGCTCCGGCGTGGTGTCGCCGGCGGTGACGATGTCGTCGGGGCCGATGCTGACCCGCGACACCGGGGGCGGCGCGAGGGGGAACGGCTGGGTCGGCGAGTACTGCTCGCCGGGCACGTCGCCGACGGGGACCGGCCGCTCCTCGACCCCGTGGACGGGCTCGCCGGTCACGCGGTTCAGGATGAACATCCAGCCCGACTTGCCGACCTGGGCGAGGGCGGGGATGACCGCCCCGTCCCGCTCGATGTCCATCAGGCCGGGCGACGGCGGCAGGTTGTAGTCCCACAGCTCGCGGTGGATGTTCTGGAAGTACCAGGCGAGTTCGCCACTTGCGATGTCGATGGCGATGGTGGAGTTGGCGAAGAGGTTGTCGCCGGGGCGGTCGCCGCCGTAGAAGTTCGACCCCGGGCTGCTCACGGGCATGTAGACGAGGCCGCGCTCCTCGTCGACGGTGAGGGTGAACGCCCACACGTTGTTCCCGATGCGATCGCGGAAGCTCTGGTTGCCCCAGGTCTCGCTGCCGAAGTCGCTCTCGGTGGGCAGGGTCGGGAACTCCCAGAGCAGGGTGCCGGACGCGTCGAGGGCCCGCGGCCAGGCGCGGGCCGGCTCTCCCCCGCCCCGGGGCTGGTTCAGGTGGGGCGCGATGTGACGCTGTCCCGGCCCGAAGGCGCTCGAGCCCAGGATCAGGGTGCCGTCGTGGACCACAGGCACCCCGGTGTAGGGGATGCGCACCGGCGCCTCACCGCCGTCGCCGAACGCGGGGTCCGGCTCGCCGGTCGCCGCCTTCAGGGCCACGACCTTCGACAGGCTCGTGAAGTAGATGCGGGCCTCGTGGTCGTCGGTGGCCGGCCCGTAGGCGACGCCGCGGAACGACGCCAGCCCCTCGGCCAGCTCGTGCCGCCAGATCTCCTCGCCGGTCTCGGGCCGCAGGGCCACCACCCGGTTCCCGGACGCGAGGTACATCACGCCGTCGACCACGATCGGCGTCACCTGCTGGAAGAGCTCGGCCGGGCTCGGCCCCTCGATGAACCCGTCCTCGGGATGGAACCGGTACGACCAGACCTCCTCGAGCGAGGCGACGTTCGACGCGTCGATCTGGTCGAGGGGCGAGTAGCGGGTGCCGGCGAGGTCGCGGTTGTAGGTCGGCCAGTCGGCGGCGGCGCTACGCTCGGCCTCCTGGGCCAGCACCGGCGCCGAGACCATCGCGGTCGCCACCAGCGTCCAGGCCACGCTGCCCGCGCACGACGAAATCCACCGGGACGTACGCCCTGCCGTCATGAATCGCATGGGGCTGTCTCCTCTCGCTTCCCGGGGAAAGGCAACCTGGTCCGGACGGCCCGCGGCATCCGAGAGGCTGTCTCCTCTCGCTTCGCGGGAAGACCCGCCGTCAGGTGATCCGCTGCCGGCCGAACTCCGCCTGCAGCCGCTGGATGCGCTCGTCCGTGGCGCGGCGAATCTCCTCCACGACGGACAGCGCGCGCCGGCCGGCGTCTCCCGCGAGCTGCGCCTCGGTCGAAGCGTCTATCTCGGCCCGCAACGCCGCAAGCCGGTCAAGGGTGTCCCGCGCCTCGTCCAGACGCTGCCGCCACACTTCGTGGCGAGACCGCGTGTCGGGCCGCCCGCTCAGCTCGTCGAGGATCGCGATCTCGTCACGGGCAATCGCCTCGAGATCGGCAATGGTCTGCAGCAGCGGACCCCGCACATCGCCGGCTTCACGCCCGCACCCGAGGGCGGCCAGCATCGCCAGGGCGGCGAGGCCGGCCGCTACGCGCCCGAGCATTGCCCCTACACGCCGGACAGCGGCTCGAGGGGCAGCCGGCCGTTGCTGTGGCCGAGCTTCTCGAGGGGCACCCCCATCTTGTCGAGCAGGCTCAGGTGCAGGTTGGCCAGCGGCGTGTCCTCGGAGTACTTGACGTGCCGCCCGCCGGTGCCCGCCCCGCCGCCGGCGAGAAGGATGGGCAGGTTGTACGAGGCGTGGGAGTTGCTGTCCGCCATGCCCGCGCCGTAGACGATCATCGAGCGGTCGAGCAGGGTGCCGTCGCCGTCCTGCGTGTTCGCCAGCCGGTCGACGAAGGCCGAGAAGAGCTGCACGTGGTACTGGTTGATCTTCGTCAGCTTGGCGAGCTTCTCGGGGTCGCGCTGGTGGTGCGAGATCGGATGGTGGGCGTCGGGCACCCCGATCTCCGCGTACGTCCGCCCGGTGATCTCCCGCCCCATCATGAACGTCACGACCCGGGTGAGGTCCGTCTCGTAGGCCAGGGCCATCAGGTCGAACATCAGCTTCGCATGGTCGCCGACGGTGTCGGGGATGCCGGCGGGCTGGGCCACCACCGGCAATTCGCGGTCGCTCTGCGCCTCGGCCATCTGGATGCGCCGCTCGATGTCGCGCACCGCGTCGAGGTACTGGCCGAGCTTGGCCTGGTCGCCGGCCCCGAGCTGCCGCGAGAGGTCGGCGGCGCGGTCGTTGACCGAGTCGAGGAGGCTCGCGTCCTTCTCGAGCCGCGCCCGGCGGATCGCGGGGTCGGTGCTGCCGGTGTCGCCGAACAGGCGCTCGAACACCGCCCGCGGGTTGTTCTCCATCGGCAGCGGGGTCACGTCGTTGGCCCACGCAATGGTGTTGGTGTAGGCGCAACTGAACCCGTCGTCGCACGACCCCGCGAAGTCGCGGCCGTCGAGGGCGAGCTCGAGGGTCGCGAGCTGCGTCTCGCGGCCGTGCACGCGGCCCGCGAGCTGGTCCATCGAGACCCCGCCCCGCAGGTCCGAGCCGTCGTCGGGCTTCGACGGCACCCCGGTGAGGAACCGGGTCGAGGAGCGGGCGTGCGGCCCCTCGCTCTCGACGCCGTGCATGCCCGACAGCACCTGGACGTGCGAGCGGAACGGCTCGAGCGGCTTCATGATGGTCGGGAACTCGAAGCCCTTGCCCTCGGTGGGCGGGGTCCAGTGCGGCATCATCATCCCGTTGGGGACGTACACCACGCCGAGCCGGCGCACCGGGGCCGCCGCGGTGGTGCGCAGGGCCGCGAACGCCGGCACCATCCCGTCGAGCAGCGGCAACGCGAGCGAGGCCCCGAGCCCTCGGAGCACGGTACGACGGGGAAGCGCCTTCTGGGTGACGATCATGATTCGGTCCTCCGCATCCGGAACGGTGTGCTCTTCACGATGCCGACAATGATAGACGACCAGCGGTAGTTGTCGGAAGCCGCCTCGCGGGTGATCGCCCGCACGGTGGGGCGGTCGTAGTACTCCGGCCCCCGCCCCAGCCCGTAGGCGAGCAGCTTCTCGGTCAGGGTCTGTGCGAACTGGTGGCGCCGCTCCATCAGGAGCGAGCGCAGCCCCGTCGGCCCGTCGAACGCGCTGCCGTCGGGCAACCGCCCGGACGAGTCGATGGGCAGGCCGGCAGTGCCCGTCGTGCGCCAGCGCCCCACCGCGTCGTAGTTCTCGAGGGCCAGCCCCAAGGGGTCCATCGGGGCGTGGCACACCGAGCAGGCGGGGCTCTCGCGGTGCCGCGCGAGCCGGTCGCGCACGGTGGCGGCCCGGCCGTCCTCGCCCCGCTCCGGCAGGTCGGGCACGTCGGCGGGGGGCGGGGGCGGTGGCGTGCCGAGGATGTTGATGAGCATCCACTTGCCGCGCAGCACCGGCGACGTCCGGTTCGGGTACGACGTCACCGTCAGCACGCTGCCGTGCCCGAAGATGCCGCCGCGCCGCTCGGCCAGCTCGTCGTCAAGGCGCACCCGCCGGAAGTGGCTGCCGTAGACGCTGGGGATGCCGTAGTGGGCGGCGAGCCGCTCGTTGACGAAGGTGTAGTCGGCCCCGAGCAGGTCGAGCACGCTGCGGTCCTCGCGCAGCAGGCTGTCGACGAAGAGCTCCGTCTCCTGCCGGAACGCCTCGCGCAGGTTCTCGTCGAACTCGGGGAAGGTGATGGCGTCGGGCACCACGCTGCGCAGGTTGCGCAGGTACAGCCACTGGCCCGCGAAGTTGCGCACCAGCTCGGTCGCCCGCGGGTCGGCGAGCATGCGCCGGGCCTGCTGCTCGAGCACGTCGGGGTCGCGGAGCCGGCCCGCCTCGGCGAGGCCGAGCAGCTCGTCGTCGGGCCCGGTCGACCACAGGAAGAACGAGAGCCGCGACGCGAGGTCGAGGTCGCTCAGCGCGTAGGCGGTCCCCGGCCCCGCGTCGACGGGGTCGCGCACCACGCGGAACAGGAAGTCGGGGGCGATGAGCACGCGCTCGAGGGCGAGCTGGATGCCCGCGTCGAAGCTGCCGCCGTCGCGGCCCGCCCGGTAGAACTGCATCAGGGTGCCGAGGTCGCCCGCGTCGACGGGCCGGCGGTAGGCGCGGCGGGCCAGCGAGCCGAGGATCTCGCGCGCGCACCGCTCCTCGTCGGCCGCGGCGTCGCTCTCGGGCCGGCACGTGAAGATGGCGCGCCGGCTCGGGGTGTCTCCCGGCCCGCCCGCGGTGGTGTAGGGGCCGCCGACGACGACGTGCTCGACCGCCGCGTTGCCGTCCCGCATCTCGTTCACGGCCACCGCGAATACGCTCTGCCGGGGCTGCAGCACCCCTTCGGGCTCGGTGAACCGCCGCACGAACGAGACCCCGACGACGCGCGGGCCGGCCTCGGCCTCGAAGCGCACCCGCATGTTGGCGTCGGCGAAGAGCATGTACTCTTCCCACTCGGGGTCGCCGAACAGGTTGCCGCCGTAGCTGGCCGGGGCCTGCACCCCCTCGGGCTCCTCGCCGCCGAAGACGAAGGTCCGGACGAGCTCGCCGTCCAGCCGCACCTCGAGCTCGTGGCGCGACCCCATGCCCCGCACGTAGTTCACGTAGTTGCGGTGCAGGCGTATCTGGAGGTCGTACTCGCCGTCGACGGGAAAGACGTGCCGGATGGCGATGCCCCCGCGCGACCCGAACGGCAGATCGTCGCTCATGCGGTCGTCCTGCAGCAGGAGGATGGGGACCTTGTAGGTCTCCGCCGCCGGGCCCTGGGGAGCTTCGCCGAGCGCGGTCCGGCCGATCTTGCGGGCGGCCGACAGGTAACGCTCCATGAGGGCCGACGAGACGGTCAGCACGTCGGCGTTGTTGTCGAAGCCGTACTCGTCGAAGTCGTCGGCGGGCAGCAGGTCGTCGACGTCGACGTCCACCGCCAGCAGGTCGCGCACCGCGTTGGCGTACTCGGCCCGGTTCAGGCGGTGCACGGCCTGGGTGCGTCCGGGGTCCGGCGCGCGCACGGCGACGCGGTCGATCTCCGATTCCAGCCACCCGGCGATCCGGTCGTAGGTCCCGGTGTCGGGTCGGGGACGGCCGACCGGGGGCATGGCGCGGGTGCGCAGCTTCGCCACCACCTTCTCCCACAGCTCGGCGTGGCCGGCGACGTCGGAGAGGTCCTGGCCGTCCAGGCTCAGGCCGGCGGTGCGGAGCCGGTCGTTGTGGCAGGTGAGGCAGTAGCGGTCGACGGTCGCCGCGAGCAGCTCAGGGCCGGCGTCGGGCTGCGCGGCCGCCCCCGTGGGGGCGAGGGCCGGCCCCAGAAGCGCGACCAGGGCCGCAGCCGCCCCGAGACGAGTCCGTTGGGCAACAGCTAACATCGTCGGTCGGCCCTCCTGCACGCCGCCGGGAACCCGCCTGGACCGTTGTGTCGCGACACGCCGGCATGCCCACGGAGCGCCGGATGGGCAACAGGCATGAGACGAAGCATGCCGCCGGTCAGGAAGAACAGCCCCTGCGCGCTGGTCGATGTGACTATGGGACGGCGATTCCGCCACCGAACAACCCGCTGATAGTCTGGCCGAACCCTTGCACAGTGTCAATCGAGCGCGCTCCGGCGGCCGCGTCGCGGATATGATCCCGGGGGCCAGCCGGACCCCGGACATGCCCTTCTCGAAGCGACATGGAAGCGGCATAATCGGCGCCTGCCGGGGGTCTTCGGTGTCGAAGCCAATCCGGTCCTGACCATGCCGCTCACTCCCGGCGCGCGAATCGGCATCTACCAGGTCACCGGCTCGCTCGGCGCCGGGGGCATGGGCGAGGTCCACCGCGCGCGCGACACCACCCTCGACCGCGACGTGGCGCTGAAGGTGCTGCCCGAGGCGTTCAGCGCCGACCCCGAGCGGCAGGCGCGCTTCGAGCGCGAGGCCAGGGTGCTGGCCTCGCTGAACCACCCGAACATCGCGCAGATCTACGGCTTCGAGGAGAGCGGCGAGTCGCGGGCGCTGGTCCTCGAGCTGGTCGAGGGACCGACCGTCGCCGACCTCATCGAGCGCGGTCCCATCCCCCTCGACGACGCGCTGCAGATCGCGTGGCAGATCGCCTCGGCCCTGCAGGCGGCGCACGAGGCCGGCGTGGTGCACCGGGATCTCAAGCCGGCCAACGTCAAGGTGCGCGAGGACCGGACCGTCAAGGTGCTCGACTTCGGCCTCGCCAAGGCGCTCGACCCGGAGCCGGCGCCCGCGGAGGACGTGTCGCAGTCACCCACCCTCACCGTCTCGGCCACCCGCATGGGGGTGGTCATGGGGACGCCGTCCTACATGTCGCCCGAGCAGGCCGCCGGCACCGCCGTCGGCATCGGCACCGATCTCTGGTCGTTCGGCGTCGTGCTCTACGAGATGCTGGCCGGCGAGCGCCTGTTCGGGGGCGAGACGGTGCCCCACGTGCTGGCCCGGGTGCTCGACCGCGAGCTCGATCTGTCGAACCTGCCGCCGTCCACCCCCGCCCCCGTCAGGCGCGTGCTGCGCCGCTGCCTCGAAAGGGACCAGCGGCGGCGCATGCGGGACGCGGGCGAGGCGATCAGCGATCTGGAGGCGGCGCTGAAGCCGGAGGTGACAGCTTCCGACGGCGGGACCGCCGCAATCGCCCCACCACCCCGGCCCGGGTGGCGGCAGCGGACCGCGTGGGCCGCCTTGGGCCTGGCCCTCGGCGCGGCCGCGGTGGGCGTGGCGCTCTGGAGCCCCGCGCCGCCGGCGCCGTCCGACGTCCGGCGCCTCTCCCTCGACCTGCCGTCGCCGATGGCGCGCGGCACCACCTTCGCGCTGTCGCCGGACGGCTCGACGCTGGCCTACGTCGGCCGCGACGGCCGGAACCGGCGCCTGATGGTCCGCCGCCTGGGCCAGGCCGACGCGCAACCGCTCGCGGGCGGCGAAGGCGCGCTCGACCCGTTCTTCTCGCCCGACGGGGCCTGGATCGGCTTCTTCGCGGGCGGCGGGCCGGGGGGACCGACGGACCGGCTCCAGCCCCGCTGGACTCTGATGAAGGCCCCCGCGGCCGGAGGGGCGCCGGTCGCGCTCGCCGAGAACGTCCCCGCCATCGGCGCGAGCTGGGGGGACGACGACCGCATCGTCATCGGCGCCCTCGGCGGCCTGCTGGGCGTGCCGGGCGACGGCGGCACGCCGGAGGCGTTGCTGCCCGCAGGAGCGGTCCCCGAGCTCGCCGCGTGCATGGCGCCCCACGTGCTTCCGGGCTCCTCGGCGCTGCTCTTCGTGGAGTTCGTGCCCGACGGAGAGTTGCAGCTCAAGGCGGTGGCCCTGCCGGCGGGGGAACCGCGCCTCGTGGCGTCGGCGGTCACGGAAGCGACCTACGCGCCGACGGGCCACCTCCTGCTCCGCGAGGTCCGGCAGGCGCCCGGCCGGCGCGGGCACGCCAGCGCGACGCTCATGGCCGCCCCCTTCGACGCCGAGCGCCTGGAGCTGACCGGCCCGCCGGTCCCCGTCGTCCCCGACGCGGGCCTCAGCGCCTGGGCCGGCGACGGCACGCTCGTCTACACGGTCGACGCCTTCTATCCCGCCGAGAGCCGCCGGACGCTGGCCTGGGTGGACCGCGAGGGCGGCGAGGAGCCGCTGCCCGCGCCGCCGCGCGCGTACCGCACGCCGCGCGTCTCGCCCGACGGCGGCCGGATCGCGCTGGCCGTCACCGCCGCCAACGGCAACGACGCCGACGTCGTCATCTACGACGTCGCCCGCGAGGCGTCCAACCGCCTGACCTTCGAGGGGTGGAACGTCAACCCGCTCTGGTCGCCGGACGGCCGGCGCGTCGTGTACACGACCGCCGGCGCCGACGGGTTCGGCCTGTTCCGGAGGGCGGCCGACGGCACGGGGCAGGCCGAGCGCCTGACCTCGACCGGACGGATGCAGACGGGGGCGGCGTGGGTGGAGGCCTCCGACACCCTCGTGGTCTCGCACGCGGCCGGCATGACCGACGTGGACATTCACCGGCTGCCGCTCGACGGCGGGGCCTCCGAGCCGCTGATCGCGACCGCCTTCGCGGAAGCGCTGCCGGCCGTCTCCCCCGACGGCCGCTGGATCGCCTACCAGTCGAACGAGTCGGGTCCTCCCGCCGTCTTCGTGCGGCCGTTCCCCGACGTCGGCGGCGGCAAGTGGCAGGTGTCGCAGGGCCCCGGCCTCGCGCCGGCGTGGTCCCGAGACGGCCGGGAGCTCTTCTACGTCGCCGTCGGTCCGGACGGCAGGGCGATGATGGCGGTCGAGTACGACGGCGACCCGTCGTTCACCTGGTCGCGCCCCGAGAGGCTGTTCGGGCTGTCCGGCCGCATGGACTTCGGGATGGCGGCGGCCAGCCGGCAGTGGGACGTGGCGCCGACCGGCGATCGGTTCCTCGTGACCAAGGAGGACGAGGACGCACCCGGAGACGACCCGCGCCAGGGGCCGACGGAGCTCGTCTACGTCGCCAACTGGTTCACCGAGCTCGCCGAGCGGGTGCCGATTCCCTGAGGACGCCGACGGGAACCGCCGGCCGTCTGCGAAGTGCGCGAAACGGCAGCACGCGGGCCGCGCCGGTTCCTGTCGGCGAGTCCGTATCGATCGCTGCCCCAAGCGACCCTTGCCGCCCCTCCCCGCGATGGGCCCAACGTGCTCGCAGGCAGTATCCGTGACGACGGTTCGCGCGTCCCATCGAGCCGCGCGCCGGTCTCGAGCGCGGCGCGGGCTCCACCACCGGCGCACGACGGTTCTCCTTGCGGCCGCCGCCCTGTGGTAAAAGCAATCCCTTGGGGCGACTGTACCCCCTGCACGCACGCGACCCGGGCCGCCAAGGAGATCCCGAATGAAGCTCACGCGCACGCTCGCCGCTCTTCTCGCGTTCGGCATCGTCTCGGCCTTCGCCGCCACCGGCCACGCCGAGAACGGCGCGGAGGCCGTGACCTACTACAAGGACGTGCTGCCGATCATGCAGGAGAACTGCCAGACCTGCCATCGGCCGTCGGGCGCCAACATCAGCGGGCTCGTCGCCCCGATGTCGTTCATGGACTACCGCGAGACGCGGCCCTGGGCCCGCTCGATCGCCAGCAAGGTCGAGTCGCGCGAGATGCCGCCGTGGTTCGCCTCGGCCCCCAAGGGCGTGTTCGAGAACGAGCGCGGCCTGACCGACGCCGAGATCGACACCATTCTGAGCTGGGTCGCGGCCGGCGCGCCCGCGGGCGACATGGCCCATGCCCCGCCGGCCCGGCAGTTCGCGGAGGACGCCAACGAGGGCTGGAGCCTGGGCACCCCCGACTTCGTCGTCAAGATGCCCGAGCCGTATCTGGTCGCGGACGACATCTACGACATCAACATCACGTTCTATACGGAGCTCACCGAGGACATCCTGCCCGAGGACACCTGGGTCAAGGGCTGGGAGTTCCGGGTCGGCGACAACCAGATCACCCACCACATGTGCTCGTCGATGATCGCGCCCGGCGCGTTCATCCCCGAGGGCGCGGTGGAGGACGAGGGCGCCGACGTGGCCGGCAGCCAGCTCCTGAGCTGCGTGGCCGAGGGCGGCGAGCCCGACATGCTGCCCGAGGGCTTCGGCGTGCTGCTCGAGACGGGGTCGAGCATCTCGTTCAACATGCACTACCACAAGGAGCCGGCCGAGGGCTCGGCCGTCTGGAGCAACCCCGAGATCGCGTTCTGGGTCGCCGACGAGCCGGTGCAGCACAAGGTGATCAACGACACCCTCTACAACCGCGGGTTCGAGATTCCGCCCAATCACCCGAACTACCGCGTGGGGTCGTCGCGCGTCCTTGAGAAGGACACCCTGGTGCTGACCTACTGGCCGCACGCCCACCTGCGGGCCGTCGCCGCGCGCTACACCGCGTTCTACCCCGACGGCACCGAGGAGTTGCTGCTCGACGTGCCGCACTACGACCAGAGCTGGCAGGTGACCTACAAGTACAAGGAGCCGAAGCTGCTGCCGAAGGGCACCCGTATCGACGTCGACTTCTGGTACGACAACACCGCGGAGCGCGCGTCTCGCCGCAGCTTCAACCCGAACCGCTTCGTGGGCTACGGGCCGCGGACCGACGACGAGATGTCGCTCGGGTTCATCGGCTACGCCGAGGTCGACGAGCCCGCGGCGATGCCGACCACCGACAACGACTGACGGCCGTCAACCGCCGTTTCGACGTTTCACGACAGGGCGGGGCCGATTGGTCCCGCCCTCGCTTTTTCTGCGGGAGCCTCTCGTTCCGACGGAACATCTCGACTCTGCGGGGAATATCGCCATGTCGACCATCGGTGACCGTCATCCTGTCCGTTCCGGCCGGCGCAGGCTCCCGGGCGCGGGCCCAACCCTGCTCGCGGCGAGCCTCACCGCCCTGGCGGCCTTGCACGCCGACGCCCAGACGCCGCCCCCCACCGAGGAGGCGGACGGGCTGGTGCACGCTTTGCTGGTGCTGGAGGGGCAGGAGGTCGACATCGCGTTCCCGGCCGACCTGAGCGCGGACGGCCCCGCCTACGCAGAGCTGCTCGCGGGCGCTCCGGTGCGCCTCGGGACGTTCGAAGGACATCGCGCCCTGCGAATCGGAACCCTCGCGGCAGATCTCGAGGCGCTGGCCGCGGAACGGGCGGCGGCCGCGGCACGAATCGCGGCCGAAGCGCGGGAAGCCGCGGCGGCGCAGGGGGAGCCGGCCGAGGAAGAGACCGCGGAGGAGTCCGATGAAGGGGCCACCGCCGAGCCGGAGCCGGCCGAGCCGCCCGATCCCGAACTGTGGATCGCGCGGGGCGCCGAAGGCTGGCGCCTGGAGATCCGGACCGCCGGCATGACCGGGAGCGACGGCGGGACCGTCCACGTCGTGCCGTTGCAGCATCGAGAGGCCGACGCATCGCCGGTGTTCACCGCCTCGGCGCATGCCACCGCGGCCGAGACGGGCCGGCTCGAGCTTCGCTGGGGGCGCCAGGAGTGGAGCAGCGACTTCCGCTTCGACGAGCTGCCGCCGCCGCCCCGCCGGCCGCGGGTCTCCGGACGCGGGACCGCCCGCCAGGCCGCGGACGACAACACCCCGACGGCCCGGAACAACATGCTCAACGAGCGCAACGAGACGGCCCTGGTGCTGCCGGACGGAGCGCGCATCTCAATGCTCTACTGGAAGGGCATCGACGTCGAGGACGAGGACTACCCGCGCATCGCGGACACCCCGGACGGGGCCGTCGTCGAGACGATCCGCGCCCCCGTCCTCCGCCTCAAGTCCGACGTCTCCCTGCGCTTCGGCGGCGCCGACGTCCCCACCGGCAACCTCGCCCCCGGGTTCGCCGGCGCCTACGGCGTCTGGCTGCGCCGCGACGGCGCCGGCTGGCGCTTCGTGTTCAACCACGAGCCCGACTCCTGGGGCACGCAGCACGATCCGGACTTCGACGCCGGCGAGACCCCGGTCGAGTACTCCCGCACGGCCGGGTCCTTCCGGCCCCTCGGCGCCACCCTCGTCCCCACCGGCGGCGACCGCGGCCGCCTCGTCGTCCACTGGGGCCCCCACGAGTGGGCCGCCGACTTCACGGTCGTGCGGGACGCGGCCGACCGATAGAGGCAGTGTCCCCGCCCGACACGACACCGGTCGCCGGCATGGCTCGCTTCGTGTAAATCGTTCGACAACATCGTAGAATTCACACGATGTGGATCGACCGCCAGATCGAGGCACTCCTGTTGCAGCGGGCGGTGACACGGCCCGTCGTGGTGTTGACGGGCGCCCGCCAAACCGGGAAAACCAGCCTGATGCGTCGGCTGTTCCCGGACCATGGGTTCGTCACCCTCGACCTGCCGAGCGAGGCGGAACAGGCCGAGCGGGACCCGGCCACCTTCCTCGCGCGCCATCCGCCCCCCGTGGTCATCGACGAGGTGCAGTACGCGCCGGGGCTCTTCCGCCATCTGAAGGCGGCGGTCGACCAAGAGCGTGGGCGATACGGCGCCTTCCTGCTGACCGGATCGCAGCCGCTCGGCCTGATGAAGTCCGTCTCCGACTCCCTGGCCGGCCGCGCGGCCGTCATCGCGCTCGAGCCGCTCTCGTTCGCGGAGGCGAGGACCGCGCATCCCGGTCTCGCCGTCGAGGAGTTCGTGGTGCGGGGCGGCTTCCCCGAGCTGTACGAGAACCGCGAGATCGAACCGGAGGGGTTCTACCGCTCGTACGTGGCGACCTACCTGGAGCGGGACCTCCGGCAGTCCCTCCAGGTCGCGAACCTGCGCGACTTCGAACGCTTCCTGCGCGCCGCGGCGCTGCGTACCGCGCAACTGCTCAATCGCGCCGATCTCGCCCGCGACACCGGCATCGCGGGCTCGACCGCCGGCGCCTGGCTGTCCGCGCTGGAGGCGTCCCACCAGCTCATGCTGCTGGAGCCCTGGTTCGCGAACCGGACGAAGACGCTCATCAAGCGGCCGAAGCTCTACGTACGCGATCCGGGCCTGGCGGCGTTCCTGTGCGGGGTGCAGTCGGTCGAGGCGCTACGGACCTCGCCACTCGCCGGGGCGCTGTGGGAGACGTTCGTCTGCGCCGAGATCCGCCGCGCCCAGTCGAACCGGCGCGGCGGCTGGGACTTCCACTTCTGGGGCGACCGCGCCCGCGAGGCCGACTTCCTGCTGCACCGCGCGGGCATCTTCCATCTCGCGGACGCGAAGTGGACCGAGCACCCGAACACCCGCGACGCCGGCCCGCTACGGACGATCGCCCGTGCCCTGCCCGTCGGCGCCGTCCGCTCCCTGTCGATCTTCTGCCGCGCGCCGAACCCCTACCCGCTGGACGATGCCGGCGACGCGCACGCCGTGCCGCTCGACACGCCGGCCGCGCTCGCCGCCTGGACGTAGCGCCGACGCCTCACTGGCGGACCTCGCCACTGACAGGAGTATCATCGCCCAACGGGTCACGGCGGCTCGACGGCACGGATCGCCAGCGCATCGGAATGCGGGAGATGAAGTGTCATGAACGATGAGTTCCCGGGACCGTCGGCGGCGTCGAGCTATCCGGCGCGGCTGCAGATCGACTATCCAGAGGACGGGCTGGACCGCCTCACGACCGCGTTCCGCCTGTTCTTCGCAATTCCGATCGTCGTGGTGGCGGCGCTGCTGACCGGCGACCGGGTCGAACCGGGGCAGGACGAGGCGGTGGAGGGCGCCAGGACCGTGATCTCCACGGGCGGCTTCCTGTTCTTTCCCGCGCTGCTCATGATCCTGTTCCGCCGCAAGTACCCCCGCTGGTGGTTCGACTGGAACCTCGAGCTGAGCCGCTTCACGACCCGTGTGGGCGCCTACGTCCTGCTGCTCCGCGACGAGTACCCCTCGACCGACGAGGGCCAGGCCGTCCACCTCGATCTGGACTACCCCGACGCCGCGCGCGACCTCAACCGCTGGCTGCCCCTGGTCAAGTGGCTGCTCGCGGTCCCGCACTACGTCATGCTCGTGCTGCTCGGAGTGGTCACCTTCGTGCTGGTGATCTTCGCCTGGCTCGCGATCCTCGTCACGGGCCGCTATCCGCGGGAGATCTTCGACTTCGTGGTCGGCGTGTCGCGTTGGACGTGGCGGGTGCACGCCTACGCGATCCTCCTCGCGACCGACCGCTACCCGCCGTTCAGCCTCGATCCCTGAGGCGCGTGGGTGAGAGGAACCGGGCGGCGGAGACCGGCCGGCTACGCGAACGTGAAGACGCGGGCGGCGTCGAACGTCAGATCGGGCAGCAGGACCGACCGCACGGTGTCTCTTGCCGACGCCGCCTGCGCTCGGCGGTAGGCGCCGGCGGCAAGGACGCACACCTCGATCTGCCGGCTGAAGGGATCGACGATCCAGTACTCGGGCACGCCGTATCGCGCGAACATCCGCATCTTCCGCCCGCGGTCCACGGCCGCGGTCGATGGTGAGAGCACCTCCACGGCGATGTCCGGCGCCGCCCGCGTCACCGCGTACGGCCGCACGAGATGACGCCGCTCGGCCCGGAAGAACACGACATCCGGCTGCACCACATCCTTCTCGTCGAGGACGATGTCGAGAGGCGCAACCAGAGCCAGCCCCCCAGACCGGTGCCCGTACTCGTTCAACAGCGTGAAGATCTCGCCCGCAGCGATCTGGTGAGCCGGGAACGGGGACGGGACCACGACGAGCTCTCCCCCGTGGATCTCGTAACGGCGCCCGTCGTCGGGCATGACGAGCAGGTCGCTGTAGCCGACCGACGGCTGCACGTCCCCCATGGGCGCCATCGTATCACCCCCTACAGGGCGAAACCCATGCCAGCCCGGCGCACGCCCCGGCGCCCCCGAGGCCGCGTCGCCCGCGTCCGCCGCGTGGCGGGCGCCAACGCGGCGAGTCCTGCGCGACGCCGGGACACCCGGCGGGCAGCAAGGATACGGGTCAAAGGTCCTGCGCCATCGACAGGCGCGACCCGGCAACCGAACACTCGCCGAGCCGCTGAATCGAACGTCAACCGGTGTTCCCCCCCGGATGCGACCGGTCGCGTCCTCGATAGCAGCTCCGACCTCAGACATGTTCCTTGCCAACGGACTCCGGTCTCCCGACTTCAGGCGGCGGCCGAGGATCGTCCGCCTTGCGAAGGTCGGCGAATGGATCATCGAGTGCGAAACGGCGGCGATCTGATGGCCCGAGTCCTCGACGCGGGAAAGGCAAGCCGCTGATCCCGCTGGCGCTTCATGAGAAGGGCCGGCGCATGTGGGTCGACGACGGGTCGGGTGAAGTGCGACGCGCCCTACGGCCCGGCCGAGATGAGGAACCTCCCGCTGCGCCCCTTCCACCCCACGCGATGCGCGGGCTTCGGCGTCGGACGGTTCAGAAGCGGAACAGGCGGTTGAACTTGACGACGAAGCCGCGGTTGCGGAGGTCGAAGCCCCGGTCGGGGCGGAACCCGTTGGTGATGTCGCGGTCGTCGGTGTAGACCACGAACAGCTCGCTCCCCGGGCTGTACTCCCACCGCAGCCGCAGGTTGCTGCTGAACGAGTTGTCGGCCGAGTTGTACTGCAGCAGGCCGCTGAAGAACATCCGCGGGTTGAACGCGTAGTTCACCCGCGTCACCGCCAGGTTCGACTGGAACTTCCCGAACGGGGTGTCGATCCAGTTGAACGACACCGTCGGCTCGACCGACATCTGCGGCAGCACCGCGATGCGCCCCTGGCTCAGCTGGAGGCTCGTCAGCTCGCCCCCGAAGTAGTCGCCCCGTCTCAGCGCCACCTGACCGTTCACCCGCCGCTGCTGGCCGATGGAGTACGCCACCTGGTAGTCGGCGAAGCTGTAGTCCCCGACCGGGATCGTGAAGTCGGCGCCGGGCGGCGTGAAGGGCTCCAGGAGCAGCTCGTAGTTGTCGGTCGCCGAGAACGTCAACTGGTCGCTCGACTCGAACTCGGTCTGGAACGACACGAGGCGCTGCCGGGTCTCGAGCTGCGTCTCGTCGGCCAGCAGGATGTAGTCGACGGCGCCATCCAGGCTGAACTGCCGCACGCTCTCGATCGACGCCGGCCGCGGGCTGAACCGGCCCGACACGTAGGTGCGCCGGAAGTTGTCGCGCCGGAGGAAGCCCACCTCGGGCAGGAAGTTGTCCTCGACCAGCAGGTGGTCGACCTGCAGGCCGTAGCGGTCGGCCGCGTACTCGAACTTCCCCTGGTAGCTCGTGTCCTTGCCCTCGTACTCGGGGCTCGGCACCTGGGTCTTGGCGAAGTAGCTGATGAGGCTGACGTTCTCGAAGAACGCGAAGGTGCCGTCGACCCCGTAGGCTTGGCTCGCCCCCGGCGCCACCCGTGACACCGACCGGTTGGTGAACATCCCCCCGACCGAGCTGCGGCGCAGGATGTCGCGCCGCAGCCGCACCACCGTGAAGTTGGTCGGCTCGGTGGCCGAGACCACCTCGTCGCCGGCGTGGATGTTCAGCGCCCCGACGTCGAACGGGCCCATCTTCCCGGTGACCCGCGCGCCCCCGACGATGGGCACGACGCGGCCCCGCTCCAGACCGATCTTCCGGCTGTAGAAGAGCTGCGGCACGTTCACGTCGCCGAAGACCCCGCCCACCGGACCGCCTCCCGGTCCGCCGAACCGGCCGGTGACGCCGCCCCTCGCGAAGCCGAAGATGCCCCGCCCCTCCAGGAAGAACTCGCGCTTCTCGGGGAAGAACAGCGGGAACCGCGTCAGGTTGACCTGACGCTCGTCCACCTCGACCTGCGCGAAGTCGGTGTTGTACGTGAAGTCCGCGGTCAGGTTCTGGGTGATGCCGTACTTGACGTCGATGCCGCCGTTGCCGCTCCGCTCGTTGTTCACCACGGGGTTCGCGGTCAGGTCGGTGGAGATGCCCCCGATGCCGTACGGCTTGACCTCGATGTTGCGGCTCGCCGGAGGAGGCTCGAGGCCGACGAGCGAGCCGGCGGCCGAGACGCGGAAGATGCCGGCCGAGCCGCTGCCCCCGCCGGCCGAGATGGGCAGCCGCGTCAGGTAGACCCACTCGTTCTTGCGCCGGATGGCGCGGCGGAGCTGGATGCCCCAGATGTGGGGCGGATCGGAGCGGTAGCGGAGGGTCTTGAACGGGATCTCCATCTCGACCGTCCAGCCGCCGGCGAAGCGGCCGGTCCGCACGTCCCACACCGGGTTCCAGTCGGAGTTGGGGTTCCCCTCGTTGGTGAACTGCTGGTCGGCGCGGGCCCCGAGGGGGTTGGTGTAGAAGTTGAAGCCGTTGCGGCGGTCGTAGAAGGTGTCGAAGAACGCGGTGAACGTGTCGTTCTGGCGGAGCTGGCTGGTGTCGCGGCGCATCTCGTTGGCGACCCACTGGCTCTCGGGGGCCGAGTCCCAGACCCGGGCCGAGACGTAGACGTTCGTCTCGTCGAACATGATCCACGCCTCGGTCCGTTCCGTGGCGGGGGCGCCGATGTCGGGCACCTGCTGGATGAAGCCGGTGATCGCGGGCACCGTCTCGTAGACGGGCTCGTCGAGAACGCCGTCGAGGCGAATGCCCCCGCCCAGCCGGATCGCCCGGACGGTCGTGCGGCCATCCTCGTCGCGGGTCATCACCTCGGGGGCGACCGGGGCCGGCGGCCCGTCGATGAGCGACGCGAGCGACGCGGCGCCGGCCAGGAAGCCGCCGGCCGCCACCGCGCCGGCCTCGGCCACCGCCGGGGCCGGCGCTGCCATTGCGGGCGCCGGGGCAGCCGGCGCACCCCCCAAGGGGTCGGCGCCGGGGGCCGTCCGGGCCCCGAGGCCGCCGGCGGCCGCCGGCCGGTCCGGAGGCGAGAGCGGCCTCCCGAACGAACCGGCCCTTCCCGGCGGCACGGTCCCCGCAGAAGAGGCAGCTCCCGCCAGCGGTGCGGACACGCCGGCCCCGGGTTCCTCCCTCGAGGCGCCCGCCCGTCCCGCCGCCTCGGGCGCCGCCAGGGCGGCCACGACGCGGTCCTGCAGGTCGAAAAGGTCCTGCGAAGCCCCGTCGACGATGGTGGAACGCACGACGTCGCCGCTGGCCGCCGACACGACACGAGCGGTGATGCGAAGCTGACTCCCGAACCGCTGATAGGCGCCGACGAGCACGAACGGCACGTCGAGAGCACGGCCGACGTCCACGGCCTCGCCCGCCGACACCGGCCCTTCCGGCGCATCCCCCGTCCCCGCTCGTCCGCGCTGCACGACGACCGCGCTTCCGGCAGGGAAGCCCGCCACCACGGCCTCGGCGATACCCTGGCCCATCCAGTCGTCGACCGAGCTTCCCGTCAGGTTGGTGAACGGCACGACGGCCACCGCCCCCGCCGGCGGCGCACCGAACGGGGCCGCGGGCCCCTGCGCCGGCACCGGAGCCGCTGCCAGCGCCATCCCGACCAGCACCGCCCATGCCTGGGCCACCCGCTGCACGCCTCTGGCTCTCACGTTCACCCCGCTCCTCTGCCCGCCCCCTCCGGCGGTCCTCTCTGCAGTCGTTCGTCGAGTATGGCGTGGATTTCCGGAAGGCCTCCGCCAAGCCCGGGCCTCGCCCCGGGCCGCTGGCTACCTATAGGATACGTCCAATCCAGTCAGGCGTTTACCGGGAGGGGACCGGCCGGCGTCTCCTGCCGCTATAATCCATCCCATTCAGCGGCCTGAAGACCGGCTCGAACGCCCGGAAGAGGGCCGCGGGAGGACCTCGGACATGGCTTCATCGCGACGACGCTTCCTGATGCATGCAGCCGCCATGGGCGGCGCCGCCATGGCCCGTCCGGCCGCGGCCCTGGCTGCAACCGGCACCGCCTCCGCCAGTCCCGAGACCTTCTCTCCGCCGGAGTTCCTGGCCCGCCAGGCCGCCCGCAACCGGACGGCGGCTGCGCCCGCCGCGGAGGGAGCGCCCGCCGCGCCGGCGGCGCAGACCGAGGCCGACTACGCCGCGATGTACCGCGACCGCCGCAACTGGGGCCGCTGGGGCGACGACGACCAGGTCGGCGCCGTCAACCTCGTCACCGCCGAGAAGCGCGCCGCCGCCGCCGGGCTCGTGCGCACCGGCCGCACCGTCTCGCTCAGCCGCGTCTTCGAGCCGCCGCAGCACTTCATCACCAAGGACTCGCTCGGCGGGAACGGCGGCTACGTCATGGACTACCTGGGCTTCATCTACCACGGCTCGACCGTGACCCACATCGACGCCCTCTGCCACATCTGGGACGAGGACGGCATGTGGCAGGGCCGCGACCCCGACGTCGAGATCACCACCCAGGGCGCCCATTTCGGCGACATCACCCACTGGAGCCGGGGCGTCATCACCAAGGGGGTCCTGCTCGACGTGCCGCGCCACCGCGGCGAGCCCCACGTGACCCCCGACCGCCCCGTCCGCGGCGACGAGCTCGAGGCGATCGCGGCCGGGCAGGGGGTCGCCGTCGAGCCCGGCGACGCCCTCCTCGTCCACAGTGGCTGGGCGTCGTACATGCAGAGCGGCGACGACGGCAGCGCGGGGCGCCCCGGCCTGCACCCGAGCTGCGCCGAGTTCATCCGCGACCACGACGTCGCCCTGCTCGGCTGGGACCTCATGGACGCCCGCATGGGCGCCGCCGATCTGCCCTGGCCGGTCCACGGCGTGCTCTTCAACTTCGGGGTCGCCCTGCTCGACAACGCGCGGCTCGAGCCCATCGCCGACGCCTGCGCCGAGGAGGGCCGGCACGAGTTCATGTTCATGCTGCTGCCGCTCAACGTGGCGCGCGGCACCGGCAGTCCCGCGAACCCGATCGCGATGTTCTGACGGATCGACGCCGATGACACACTGGGCAGCGGACCGGGAACGACACAGAGTAGCGCGCAGCGAGTCTGAAGCCACGACACGACCCATTCCGCGCCTGATTCCGGCCCTCGTGCTGGCCGGCTGGGCAGCCGCTTGCGGCGCGCCGGACGATGACGACGCCGGAGACGACTACCTGTCGCCCAACCTGCGCGCCGCCGTCGAGCAGCTCAAGGCCGACGTCGCCGCGAGCCCCACCGACGAGACGACCATCGCCGAGCGCGCGCGCATCCTCGACGAGTGGGTCGACGCCTACGCCCTCGGCGGCGGCGAGGTCGGGCTGGAAGGCCCCCGCGTGCGGCTGCAGGCGACCCTGCCCCCTCGGGGCCAGGCGGCCCTGAACCAGGGCGCCATCATCGACCGGCTCGTGCGCCAGTTCACCCTGCACGACGAGCCCGGCGCCCTCGGCGACCTCGCGGCCGAGTCGCTCGGCCCGTTCGAGGCGCGCAGCCACCAGACCGTCCGCCAGACGTGGACGGCGGGGACGCGCGCGGTCGAGACCGGCGGCGGCTTCTGGGTGGCCCGCCACTTCAACATGAACTACGGCCCGTTCCAGACCGACGACCCCGCCGGCGAGGGCTACGTGACTATCGCCACCACGGACGGCGACGCCCGGTTCGAGCCCGACGTCTACATGGCCCGCGGCCCCCACGGCGGGTTCCGGGCGCCCGAGCCGGCCCTCGTCTTCCGCCTCGCGTCGGGCCGGCTCGACCCCGGCGAGTCGGTCACCGTCACCTACGGCGACACCGGCGGCGGCGGGCCGGGGCTGCTCATGACCGGCACGTCGAGCGCGCGCATGCCCCTGCCCCTCTACGTCGACCTCGACGCATCGGGCGAGTGGCGGCCGCTGCCCATCCTGCCCTTCGTCGTCAGCGGGACGCGGGTGGCCGGGGTGCACGGCTTCGCCCCCAGCATCGTCGAGCCCGGCGAGCCGTTCGAGCTGTCGGTGCGGGCCGAGGACGCGTTCTTCAACCGCGCCACCGGCGATATCCCCGCCTTCGAGGTCCTGGTCGACGGCCAGGTCCGCGCCACCACCCCCGCCGGGTCCGAGGCCATCACCCTCGTGCCCCTGACCCTGGACGAGCCGGGGCCGCACTGGATCACCCTCCGCTCCGAGGACCGCGAGATCACCGGCGATGCCAACCCGGTCCTCGTCGTCGAGGACCCCGAGCGGCGCATCTTCTGGGGCGACACCCACGGCCACTCGGGCTACGCCGAGGGCATCGGCACCATCGACTTCTTCATGACGTTCGCCCGCGACGACGCGCGGCTCGACTTCGTCACCCACTCCGAGCACGACGTCTGGCTCGACGACGCCGAGTGGGAGCTGTCGAAGGCGGCGGTCGAGGCGTTCGACGACCCGGGGCGGTTCATCCCCTACCTGGGCTGGGAGTGGACGCGGCCGGCCCGGTTCGGCGGCCACCACAACGTGCTGTACCGGAACACGACCGACCGGACGCCGGTGTCCGCCGTCGAGTTCCCCACCCTGTCCGAGCTCTACCAGGGCCTGCACGCGCGCTACGACCCCGACGACGTCCTCGTCATTCCGCACGCGCACAACCCCGGCGACTACCGCCAGTCGGACCCGCAGCTCGAGCCCCTCATCGAGATGATGTCGATGCACGGCACCTTCAACTGGTTCGTCCGGCAGTACCTGGCGCACGGCCACCGGGTGGGGTTGATCGCCGCCTCGGACGACCACCTGTCGCACCCCGGCTACTCCGCCCCCAACCGCGACTCGCTCGCCCAGCGCGGCGGCCTCGGGGCGGTGATGGCCCTCGAGCGCTCGCGCGACGCCATCTTCGACGCCATGAAGCAGCGGCGCACCTATGCCACGACCGGCGACCGCGTCATCCTCGACGTCAGCGTCAACGACACCCCGATGGGACAGGAGGCGGAGTACGCCGAGGTCCGCGAGGTCGAGGGCCGCGTCGTCGGCACCGCGCCCATCCGGTCCGTCGAGTTGCTGAAGAACGACGAGGTCATCTGGAGCGAGGAGTACGCGGTGGGGCGCGGCCGTCCCGCCGACACCGAGCAGTGGCTGCTGTCGTTCTCGTCCGGCGAGACCCCCGTCCACCCCGGCGACGCCCCGCGCGGCTGGCGCCACTGGCGCGGAGAGGTGCGTGTGACGGGGGCCAACGTCGTCGCCGTCGCCGCCACCGATTTCGTCAACCCGACCACCCAGCTCCTCGAGCGGACCGGCAACGGCGCCCGCTTCGCCACCCACACCCGAGGCGACAGCAGCTCGCTGCGGCTCACCCTGTCGGGCATCCGCCCCAGCGTGGCCGTCACCGTCGACCTCGAGGAGACCACCGAGACCGGCTCGGCGCCGCCCTTCTACCGGCCGCGCGCGGTCATCCCGGCCAGCCGGGTGCGGATGACCCTCAACGCCGGCGGCATCTCGCGCGCGATGCCCATCGACGACTACCCCGACGACCGCGTCACCCTGCGCCGCCTGATCCGCAACGGCCCGCGCGACGTCACCTTCAGCTATACGGACGAGGACACCCCGCGGCAGGGCGACTACTACTACGTGCGGGTGCGGCAGGTGAACGACGCGATGGCGTGGTCGAGCCCGGTCTGGGTGGGGGGCTATCCGTCGCGTTAACGTATGGTAAGCTCAGATCATGACGACGACCGACCGTCTGACGGTCATCGGCATCGGCGCCGCCGTCGTGGTCGCCATCGTCGGCGGCTCCTGTTCGACGAACGCCCGGATCGATGATCTGCGCACCGACATGAACGCCCGCTTCAGCGACCTCAACGCCGAACGTCGAGCCGAGCACGCTGAAATCCGCACCGAAATCCGCCGTATCGATGATCGCCTGCGCGTGGTCGAACGCGCGGTGGAGGCCGATCAGCCAGCCCAGTAGTCGGGCCGGCGCTGCCAGCCCGGAGCGTCCGGCGAACCAGACGCTATGGCGCGACGCGGGCGCAATAGCTCTGAAGCTGCTCCAGGTCGCGCTGCATCCCCAGGAGCGACAGGCGCTCCCGCCGCATGTCCATGTAGGCGGCGTCCCGGCAGAGCGAGGGAGAGAGCAACGACCTCGTCATGCCGGACGGCGGCCCGAGATAGAGCACGGCGTCGAACTGCTCCTCGGCGCGCAGCGAACGCCACTGGTCGCGCGGAATCGGCACGATGCGGCCGTCCCGGATCGTCGCGCGGGGTGGGTCCGTCGGGGAGAACACCGTGAAGTCCGACGCCCCGAGCACGGTGCCGCGCACCGTCGCGAGGCTGGGCGCGGGCCACGACGGCGCGTCCCGCTGAAGCGCCTGCAGGTCGATCCCCACCGTCGGCCAGACGACGAACGCGCGCACGTCGCCCCCGCGCTCGAGCTGCTGGACGAGCGTGTGGAGGTTCGGGTCTTCGACGAGCTCGTAGTTGGAGAACAGGTTCCGCCGCTGCAGGTGCATGGCGCCGTAGACGACGAGTGCGCGCCTTCCCTGGCCGAGCACCTCGCGCCGGATCACCGACGCTGGGTAGGTGTCGCGGAACTCGAGCCACCTCTGGTGGTCCGCTCGCGTCTCCACCGCATCCCAGTCGATCGGGGGGTCGCCGAGCAGCACGCGGAGCCGACCCTCGGGCGGAAGCCCGGCGTTGACCTCGCGCACCGCCCGGAAGAACGCCCCGGTGATCGGTCGATCGTTGCCCAATCCGGGCTGCGTGGTGTTCTGCCAGACCTGGCGCAGCTCGGCCTCGGAGACATCGCCGCCGGCGACGAAGCGATCCGCCACGTCCTGATACAGGGCGTTCCCCCATTCCACGACGATGTCGTCCACGGTCTCCGCGAATCGCGGATCGCGAATCAGCGAGAGCCTGAACTCGTGGGCCTGCTCGTTGTCGTGCGGGTCGCCGATCGCCACAATCGCGTGTCGCTCGAAAGCGGCGAGGATGGCGACGATCGGCTCGACGGGTACCGCCGGTGGCGGCGTCTGCCCGGCCGCCGCCCCACCGGCGCCAAGCGCCGCGAGCAACGGCGTCGCCAGCAGCCGAGGGTCCAGAGCACCGATCTTGCGCATGTGACAGCTCCTTCGCGAACCGCGAGGTCTCCTCTCCGATCGCGGAACCGGGCTCGGCGCCGTCTCTCACTCCGGTGCCGGCTCGGCGGCGGTGCGCGTGTCGCCCCCGCCGGCCAGATCGGCCTGCCGGAGCGCGGCGGCGCCCATCAGGCCCCCCATGCCCATCGACTCGACGGCGCTGCTCGGGACCAGCATCAGCGCGCCCTTTTCCTTCAGGCCCTCGTAGAGCATGTTCATCGCGCGCAGATGCAGGGCCGTTGGATTCTCCTGGTACGCCTTCGCGGCTTCCTGGAAGGAGTTGGCGATGGCCATCTCGGCCTCGCCCAATATGACGCGGGCCTGCTTCTCGCGGGCCGCCTGCGCCTCGCGCGACATCGCGTCCTGGAGCGCATCCGGTATGACGACGTCGCGCATCTCGACGGAGGACACCGTCACGCCCCACGGGTTCGAGCGCTGATCGATGAGCTGCTGCAGCTCGGCCTCGATGCGTTCCCGGCCGCGCAGGAGGTCGGCGAGGGTGGTCCGGCCGATGATGTCGCGCAACGCGGTCTGCGCCGCCCAGCTCACCGCCTGCGAGTAGTCCTGGACCTCGAGCGCCGCCCGCTCGACGTCGTGCACCATCCAGAACAGCACCGCGTCGACGTTCACCGGCACGGTGTCCGAGGTCAGGGTCTGCTCGGCCGCGAAGCTGGTGGTGACGGTGCGCTGGTCGACCCACGCCGAGACCCGGTCGACGAACGGCACGACCCAGAACAGCCCCGGGCCGCGCAGTCCGACGAAGCGTCCGAGCCGCAGCACGACGCCCCGTTCCCACTGGTGCGCTACCCGTGGCGCCTGCATCAGCACCAGCCCTGCGAACAAGGCCGCAACCGGCGGCCCCGGACTCGCGGTAGCCTCCCATGTCCACAAGGCGATCGCACACCCGACCAGCAGGATGGCGACCGACACGACGTTTGTCCGCCGAACGTGGCCGTGGCGGGGTTCCGGACGCTCTCCGAAGATGCTGTGGGCCATCATGATCCTCCCTGCCGACGCGCGCGAAGGGCGTCCGTCACCTCTTCGATGGTGAAACCGGCCGAGTCGGCGTCCGCCAGCAGGCGCGTGACGAACGCATGCAGCCGGCGATGGTGTTCCCGCGGCGGGCGGGCCCGCGCCGGCGTTGCGCCGACGAACGTCCCGACGCCGCGCCGCGTTTCGAGGACGCCGCGCCGCTCGAGCTCGCCGTACACGCGCGCGACGGTGTTCGCGTTGACGCGCAGATCGACCGCGAGCTGCCGGACCGTCGGCAGCCGGTCGCCCGGCCGCAGGCGGCCGGCGGCGATGGCCGCGCACACCCCGCGCTCCAACTGCACGTAGATCGGCGTGCGGTCCCGCGGGTCGATGCTGACGAGATCCACGTGACCTTTTGTACTAGATAATAGGTACAATTACAACCCCGGCACGCAAGCCTGGTCGAGCAGCAGGCGTTCGTCGGGTCGGAGTCGTCGCGAACGCGGCCGTCCGGCCTCCCGCCCTCGATGTCCGGCGCTCGACGCGAGCCGCGGTGCGATCCTCGATGGCCGCGGTTCGGTTGACCGACCTCGTGGGGTCGCCGCTGTCGGTGAACGGCGCTGCGCGAGGATCTCCACCCGCCTCCACTCGCCGACCCTGTTCGTCGTGTTAGGCTCACGAGATGGACCTGATCGTCGCGCATGCGCTGCCCGCCGCTCCCCTCGACGCGCTGCGCGAACTGGCTCGTGGCGAGGTCGAGCTCGAACGGTTGTGTCGAGAACGGATTGCATCGGCTCGGGCCGCAGGGGCCACCTGGGAACAGATCGGGGCCGCGCTCGGGATGACCCGACAGGCCGCGCGGGAGCTCTTCACCCGCGACGCCCGCAGGGCAATCGACGACAACAGCGACGCTCACGAGCCGCCCCTCGGCGAGATCGAGGCCGTCGAACTGGCGGTAGAAGAGGTGCGGGCCGTTCGATGCCGACGCATCGGGCGTTGAGCATGCCGGCGTGAAGGTCGTCATCGACGCCAACGTATTCGTGTCGGCGGCCATTCAACGTGGACCGTCACGCCGCATCGTCGACGCCTAGCTGGCAGGCGATTCGTTCGGGGTGGTGGCGTGCCCCCGGTTGCTGGCCGAGGTTCGCGAAGTCCTGACGAAGCGTCCACGGCTGCGCCGCTGGATCGAGCTCCCGGTTGCCGAGTTGTTCGTCGACCGGCTCGCCGCCACCCTCGAGCTGGTGCCGGATCCCGGCGACGTTGCGGGTCACACCCGTGATCCGGGTGATGACTATCTGATCACGCTTGCCCGCTTGAATCGGGCCGCGTTCATCGTCTCAGGCGATCGCGATCTGATCGAGTGGAAACCGCAACGCCCACCCGTTCTCACACCCGCCGCGTTCGCGGATCTCATCCTGTGACGTTCGGGTGCTCCGCATCCGAAGTCGACGTCGTGGACCGTCATCACAGGAGCGGGTGTGCCGGCCACTGCACACCGTCTCGCTGAACGCGCACAGCGCCGATCGTTCACCTCCGATCACCGCCCCCTCGTTGGCCGGACGAGCGCGGCTGGACCGCCGTCGCTCGGACTTCCGCCAATTCGACGCTACAAGTCGCGCAGATGCTGGGCGTAGTACAGCGGCCACGTCTCGAGCGGACCATCGCCGTCGCCGCCGAGGTCACCGACGAGCTTGATGGCGCGGTGCGGCTCGTACCGCGCGATGTACGAGCGCAGGCTGCGGGCGCGGGTGCGGCTGCCGCTCTTGACCTCGACGGGGACGATCGACCCGTCGCGGGCCCGGTGCAGGAACTCCACCTCCGCCTGGGCGTGCTCCCACGCGAACGTGGGATACGCCACGCGGGCGCTCAGCTCGGTCTGCACGAAGTTCTCGGCGACGTAGCCCTTGAAGGCAAAGTCCTGCGCATGCTGGTCGGCATAGGTGAGGCCCAGCATGTGCCCGAGCAGCCCCACGTCGAACAGGTACAGCTTGAAGATGTTCTCCCGCGCCTGCGCCCGGAGCGGCACGCTCGGCCGGCCCCTGACGGGATGGCACTTGCGGACCAGCTTCGCCGCCTCCAACCAGTCGATGGGGCCGCGCAGCTCGCGGTAGCGCCGCTTGCGCTCGATCGCGTCGCGGAACCGGAAGCGCTGCACCGACCCGTCACCGCTGGCCGCGAGCTGCCGCGGCACGTTCGAGAACACCGCGTCGATGTGTTGCGCGGGGAGCTTGCCGGCGTACTTCCCGAAGTGGCGCCGATAGCCGTCGACGAGCTCCCGGTGAATCCGGCCGACCCCCTCGGCCCGCTCGCGGACGGTGCCGGGCGCCTCGAACCAGTGCGCCACCGCCTCGGGCGTCCCCCCGACGAAGTAGTAGTCGAGCAGCAGGGGCCAGAGCCGCCCGTGGACCGCCTCGCCGCGCCGGCGCTCGCGGAACGCCTGAAGCAGCCGCGGGCGCCCGGCCGCCATCAGGAACTCCTCGAAGCACAGCGGGAACATCTCCACCTGCCGGACCTTCCCGACCGGGAACGACTCGAGCAGCCCGACGTTGGAGCCGGAAGCGCACACGAACGCCTGGGGCAGGGACTCGGCGAAGTACTTGAGAGAGTCGACGGCGGGCTGGCACTCGCCCACCTCGTCGAAGAAGACGAGGTCGCGCTCGACGTCGACGTCGGCGTCGACGTGCAGCTCGAGGTTCGAGACGATCGCCCCGGGGTCGAGGCTGTCCGCGAACAGCCGGCCGAGCCCCGGCTCGCGCCGGAAGTCGAGCCGATGGACCCGCCGGAACTCCCGGGGTCCGAAGATGCGGTCGATCAGCCAGGTCTTGCCGACCTGACGCGCGCCGTCGATCAGCAGCGGCTTGCGGACGGGTTCCCGCCGCCATGCCTGGAGGTCGCCGAGCAGTAGACGCTGCAGCATCCGGAGCGGGCCTCCGCCGGTCGGTCCTCCCGGTAGAGAGTAGCACCCATCAAGGTCCGGATTCTACACTTTTATCAACACAAAAATACCCAAAAAGCCAATTTAGAAGACTTAAACAACCGGACCGGATGCCCGCTGCAGTCGAGCGTGTCGGCGTGAGAGTGTGGTCGATGCCAACGTATTGGTGTCGGCGACGATCCACAACGGACCGTCACGGCGGCTCGTCGATCTAATCCTGTAGCCGGAATCGCGACTCGCCGGGACGACTTCCCTTGGCGTGGCCGCTGCTCGGGGTCTGCCCGCTGAACCACAGGTCGCGCACGAGTTCATCGGTGCACTGTCCGAGTCGCTCCGATGGCAGCCGGTAACGAGTTCTGCGCGGAAGTCAGGCTTCCGGCCAGATCCTGAACCGCAACTTGTCGCGAAGCCCGGGCGCGTTCTCCGCCAGCAACCGCTGCAGTCTTCGCATGCCGGTTCTGGTGAAGGACACCTGCTGCAGGTACCCCAGCAACAACAGTTCGAACGAAGCCGACTCCAGCCAGTCGACCTCCTCCCTGAATCCGAACATGGCGAGCGCCCCGGTGCGTTCGAGAAACCTGTTCAGCTCACGGCCGTGCACGTCGAGGGTGTCGCACGACCCGAAGTGAACGACCCGCCCCCTGCAACGACCCTCGAGCTGCCCCGCCAACTCGGCCAGTCCGAGCTGGACACTCCGTCCCTCTCCGACCGAGATGCTGCCGGGTTCCCCGTGGAAGCCCAGGTAGAGAATCGGATGACTGGCGAAGGAGCTTGCGGTCCACTTCCTCAGATAGAAGTCGAACTCCTCACGCGTCCCGACGTCGTGGTGAAGATAGGGTGTCTCGTAGTCACGCAGGGTGTGCAGCAGACGCAACACCGGCTCCATGGAGGTCTTGTCCCTGACTCCCCACCAATCGGCCTCCAGACAGAAAACGCCCTTCTTCTGATCCGCCCTCTTTCTCATGCTCCCCTGCTCCCGCAACCCACCACGCTCGGCGACCGACAACCCGAAGAACTAACGCGCCGGCACGCGGGTCCACTTGCGGTCCGACCGGGCGCTCTCGAGCAGGGCCTCGATGAACAGCATGCCTCGCAGGCCGTCGTCGACGGTCGGGAAGTCGAGGGCCAGCGGGTCGGGCTTCGCGCCGGCGAGGCGGGCGCGGATAGTGTCGGCGGCGTTGCGGTAAACGTTGGCGAAGGCGCCGAGGAACGCCTCGGGATGACCTGCCGGCAGGTGCGTCGCCCGCGCCGCGGCGGGGCTCTTCGCGGCGACGTAGCCCGAGCCGCGCGTCCAGATCTCGACCGGCCCGTCGTTCGACCGGACGCGGAGCGTGTTCGGGTCCTCCTGGTGCCACTCCAGGCCCTTCTTTTCGCCGTAGACCCGGAGCGTGAGGGCGTTCTCCTCCCCCACCGACACCTGGCTGGCGTGCAGCACCCCCCGCGCGCCCTTCTGGAACCGCACCAGCACGTTGCCGTCGTCGTCGAGGCGGCGCCCCCGGACGAAGGTCGTCAGGTCGGCGCACAGCTCGACGATGCGCAGGCCGGTGACGTACTCCGCGAGGTTCTCGGCGTGGGTGCCGATGTCGCCCATGCAGCCGGCGCCCCCGCTGCGCCGGGGGTCGGTGCGCCACTCGGCCTGCTTCATGCCGGTCCGCTCGAGGCGGGTGGCGAGCCAGCCCTGCGGGTACTCGACGACCACCTTGCGCAACCGCCCGAGGTCGCCCGCACGCACGAGGTCGCGAGCGAGCTTCACCATGGGATAGCCGGTGTAGTTGTGGGTCAGTGCGAAGACGCGGCGGCTCTTGCGGACGATCTGGCGCAACTCGCGCGCCTCGTCCGCCGTGAACGTCATCGGCTTGTCGCAGACGACGTGGAACCCGGCCTCGAGGAACGCCTTGGCGACGGGAAAGTGGACGTGGTTCGGGGTGACGATGGACACGAAGTCGATGCGCTCGCCGTCGGGCCGCGCCCGCTCGCCGTCGACCATGGCGGCGTACGAGGCGTAGGCGCGCTCGGGATCCAGCCCCAGCTCGGCCCCCTTCTCCCGCGAGCGGGCAGCGTCGGACGCGAACGCCCCCGCCACCAGCGCCACGTCGCCGTCGATGCAGGCGGCCCGGCGATGGACGTCTCCGATGAACGCCCCGGGGCCGCCCCCCACCATGCCCATGCGCAGTCGTCGTACCGTGGTCCCCATGTCTACTCCTCGAACGCGGCGCCTAACACCACCGCCGACGGCTCGATGAACGCCCCCGGACCGCCCCCACCATGCCCATGCACGGTCGTGGGCGCAGCAAGGGCCATGCCTACTCCTCGAACGCGGCGTCGAACGCCACCGTCGACGGCTCGAAGTCGGCGTCCTTGACGAACTCGCACGACTCGCGGGCCCCGTGCTCGCGGTCCATGCCCGAGTCCTCCCACTCGACCGAGAGCGGCCCCGCGTAGCCGATGCGGTTCAGGGCGCGGATGATCGCCTCGAAGTCGACGTCGCCCCGCCCGACCGAACGGAAGTCCCAGCCCCGGTCCGCCGCCCCGAACGGCAGGTGGGACGAGAGCAGGCCGGTGCGCCCGTCGAGGGTGACGGCGGCGTCCTTCATGTGCACGTGGTAGATGCGGTCGGAGAACTCGCCGATGAACCGGGCCGGCTCCATCCCCTGCCACTGCAGGTGGCTGGGGTCGAAGTTGAAGCCGAACGCCTCGCGCCGGCCGACGGCGTCGAGGGCCCGGTGGGCGCTGACGATGTCGAACGCGATCTCGGTAGGGTGCACCTCGAGGGCGAACCGGACCCCGCACTCGTCGAACACGTCGAGAATGGGGTTCCACAGCTCGGCGAAGCGCCGGTAGCCGGCCTCGATGGTCTCCTCGGACACCGGCGGGAACGAGTAGAGCAGGTGCCAGATGGGCGAGCCCGTGAACCCGCACACGACGTCGAGCCCGAGGTTGCGGGCGGCGCGGGCGGTGTTCTTCATGGTGTCCACGGCCCACGCCCGCTTCGCCTCGGGGTCGCCGTGCACCGCCTCGGGGGCGAACGCGTCGGACCGTTCGTCGTTCGGGTCGCAGACGAGCTGGCCGGCGAGGTGGTGCGAGATCGCCCAGCAGCCGAGCCCGTGCTCGGCCAGCAGGGCATGGCGCCCGTCGCAGTAGGCCTGGTCGACGGCGGCGCGGTCGACGTCGAGGTGGTCTCCCCAGCACGCCAGCTCCAGCCCGTCGAACCCGAACCCCTTCGCCTTCGGGGCCAGCTCGGCCAGCGGCAGGTCGGCCCATTGTCCCGTGAACAGCGTTACCTTTCGCGCCATCGTTCGCCTCGTCTCCTTCCGTCGCGGCGGGAACCGGCGGCCGCCCGCCCGCGGGCGCCGGTGCGCCGCGCGGCATTGTCATATCACAAGCGCCGCCCCGGCGGCGCCCGGTCCCGGTAAGATCGACGCGCTTCACCGCGGGAGGGAGACCGCCTGATGAGGTTCGCCGCTCTGGACTGGGTCGTCGTCGGGGCGTACTTCGCGGCCCTGCTGGGCATCGCCGCGTGGGTCGCCCGCCGGCGCCAGCAGACCGCCGCCGACTACTTCCTCGCAGGCCGGCACGTGGGCTGGTTCGCCATCGGCGCGTCGCTCTTCGCCTCGAACATCGGCTCCGAGCACGTCGTCGGCCTCGCCGGCTCGGGGGCCAGCACCGGCATGGTGCTGGGGCACTACGAGCTGCACTCGTGGATCATCCTCCTCCTCGGCTGGGTGTTCGTGCCGTTCTACCTGCGCAGCGGCGTGTTCACGATGCCCGAGTTCCTCGAGCGCCGCTACGACGGGCGCAGCCGCTGGTTCCTGTCGGTGGTCATGCTGGTGGGCTACGTCCTCACCAAGGTGTCGGTGACCGTGTACGCGGGCGGCGTGATGCTGCAGGGGCTGATGGGCCTCGACTTCTGGACGGGGGCGGCGGCGGTGGTCGTGCTGACCGGCGTCTACACCGTCCTCGGCGGCCTGCGCGCGGTGGTCTACACCGAGGCCCTGCAGGCGTTCGTCCTCGTCGGCGGCTCGGCCGCCGTCACCGTGTTCGGGCTCGCGGAGATCGGCGGCTGGGGCGAGCTGCGGCAGTCGGTGGGGGGCGAGCTGTTCGACATGTGGAAGCCCCTCGACCACCCCGAGTTCCCGTGGCTCGGCATGCTGCTGACCCCGCCCATCGTCGGCCTCTGGTACTGGTGCACCGACCAGTACATCGTGCAGCGGGTGCTGGCCGCCGAGGACGAGGCCACCGCGCGCCGGGGAGCCATCTGGGGGGCGTGGCTGAAGCTGTCGGCGGTGTTCCTGTTCATCGTACCGGGGATGATCGCGCTGGGCCTCGCCAACCGGGGCCGCCTCGACCTCGCCGAGGCCGACCAGGCCCTGCCGGTCCTCGTCAACGCGGTGCTGCCGGTGGGCCTGCGCGGCCTCGTCGCGGCGGGCCTGCTCGCGGCCCTGATGAGCTCGCTCGCGGCCGTCTTCAACTCGTGCTCGACCCTGTTCACGATGGACGTCTACCGCAAGGTGCGCCCCGCCGCGAGCGGGGCCGAGCTCGTGCGGGTGGGGCGCTGGGGCACCCTCGCGGTCGTCGGGCTCGGCATCGCGTGGATTCCCGTCATGCAGGTCCTCGCGACGGGGCTCTACACCTACCTGCAGAACGTGCAGGCGTACATCGCCCCGCCCATCGCCGCGGTGTTCCTCCTGGGGCTGCTGTGGAACCGGGTGAACGCCACCGGGGCCATCACCACCCTGGTGGCGGGGTTCGTCCTGGGAATGGCGAAGCTGCTGCTCGAGCTGCGGGCCGACGCGCTCTCCGGCCCCCTCGAGTGGCTGGCCGGGGTGAACTTCCTCTACTTCGGCTTCGCCCTGTTCGTCGTCTGCGTGCTGCTTCTGGTCGTGGTCAGCCTCGCCACCGAGCGGCCGGACCCGGCGCGCCTGCGGGGGCTAACGTTCGGCGCCCCGCAAACCGAGGACGCCCCGCGCGAGCGGACGTGGACTACGGGGGACATCGTGCAGTCCGCCGCCATCGTCCTCATCGTGGTGGCGGTGCTGATCTACTTCAGTTGAGCCGGGAGCGGCGGCGCACGGGGCGCGGCGGATGACAAGCCGAGGGTCGCCGGATTATCCTTGGTCCCGCAATCCGCCCCGACGTGATCCAGCCGACCGATGGAGAGTGCCATGAGCCTGTCGAGACGCCGCTTCCTCCAGACCTCCGCCACCGGCGCCGTGGGCGCGAGCGCCGCGCTGTGGACGCCGCCCGCCTACGCCGCGGGCCGGCAGGCGACCGCCCCGAGCGACCGCATCGTCATCGGCGCCATCGGCGTCAACGGCATGGGGTTCTCGAACGTGCGCTCGCTGCTGCGGCAGCCGGGGGTAGAGTGCGCCGCCCTCTGCGACGTCGACCCGAGCGTGCTCGAGCGGCGGGCCGGCGACCTCGAGGAGATGGGCGGCAAGCGGCCGGCCCTCTACGCCGACCACCGGGCCCTGCTCGAGAACGGCGACCTCGACGCGGTGGTCATCGGCACCCCCGACCACTGGCACTGCCTGCAGATGGTCGACGCCTGCGCCGCCGGCAAGGACGTCTACGTGGAGAAGCCGCTCGCCAACTCGATCTACGAGTGCCAGGTCATGACCACCGCCGCCCGCCACTACGGCCGCGTCGTGCAGTGCGGGCAGTGGCAGCGCAGCGGGCCGCACTGGACCGAGGCCATCGAGTTCGTTCACGGCGGGGCGCTGGGGCGCATCCGCAGCGTGCGGGCGTGGGCCTACATGAACTGGCTGCCCCCGGTGCCCGACGTCCCCGACAGCGAGCCGCCCGAGGGCGTCGACTACGACCGGTGGCTCGGCCCCGCCCCGGAGCGGCCGTTCAACCCCAACCGCTTCCACTTCAACTTCCGGTGGTTCTGGGACTACGCGGGCGGGCTGATGACCGACTGGGGCGTCCACATCATCGACATCGTGCTGTGGGGCATGCAGGCCGAGGCGCCGCGCAGCGTCGTCGCGAGCGGCGGCAAGTTCGCCTATCCCGACGACGACCAGGAGACCCCCGACACGATGACCGCCCTCTACGAGTTCGACGACTTCCTGATGACCTGGGAGCACGCCACCGGCATCGAGCTCGGACCGTTCCAGCGCGCGCACGGGGTGGCGTTCGTCGGCAACAACGGCACGCTCGTGGTCGACCGCCGGGGCTGGGAGCTCTACCCCGAGGAGAAGCTCGAGAACCGGCGGCCGGTCGGCTACAAGATGCCGGGGCGGCCGCCCGTCGTGGCCAACCCGGCCCAGCGGGGGCTCGACCAGCACACCGAGAACTTCATCGCGTGCATGCGCTCGCGCGAGCAGCCGGTCTGCAACGCCGACGTCGCGAGCCTCGCCGCCGTGAACGCCCATCTCGGGAACATCGCGTTCCGCACCGGCGGCAAGGTCGTGTGGGACGCGAAGAAGCAGATGTTCGAGGGCGAGGCCGACAGCCCCGCCAACGCGATGCTGAAGACGCCGTACCGCGCGCCCTGGACGCTGCCCCGGGTGTAGCGGGTCAGACGACTGTCGACCCGCCGCGGGCCGGGCGCGGTCCGGCCCGGCCGTGCCGGAGAAGACTGACCACGAGTCCGCGGATTCGCTGGCGGAGAGAGGATGCAACCATGCTGCGAAACAAGGGGTTCATGATCGGCGTTCCGGCCGCGGCGATGCTGTTCGCGGTCGCCGCGGCGCAGGAGCGCACGGAGCTGCCGCCGCCCGAGGAGACCGAGGCGTGGAAGCCGGTCCCCGCCGTGGTCGACCCCGGCCGTTCCGGCCACGGCCCGCCGCCGTCCGACGCCATCGTGCTGTTCGACGGCACGGACCTGTCCGAGTGGCAGGGCCGCGACGGCGCGGCCCGGTGGAAGGTCGCCGACGGCGCCATGACCGTGCGCCCCGGCACCGGCAGCATCACGACGAAGCGGGGGTTCGGCGACGTGCAGCTCCACGTCGAGTGGCGCACGCCCACCGAGATCGTCGGCGAAAGCCAAGGCCGCGGCAACAGCGGGGTGTTCCTGATGGGGCTCTACGAGGTGCAGGTGCTCGACTCGTGGGAGAACCCCACCTACGTCAACGGGCAGGCGGCCAGCGTCTACAAGCAGCACATCCCCCTCGTCAACGCCTCGCGGGGGCCCGGCGAGTGGCAGACCTACGACATCGTCTTCACCGCCCCGCGGTTCGACGCCGACGGCGGCCTGGAGAGCCCCGCCACGGTGACGGTGCTCCACAACGGCGTGCTCGTGCAGAACCACGTGACGCTGGAAGGGCCCACCGTCTTCCGCGGCAAGCCGCGCTACGAGGCCCACGCGGACCGGCTGCCGCTCATGCTGCAGGACCACCGCAACGACGTCAGCTACCGCAACATCTGGGTCCGCGAGCTGTAGCGCCTCCGGAAGCGGCGCCGCGCCCATCCGAAAGGAACGCCAACGATGCGAACCTGCCGCCGACCTCTCTCTCGGGTGCTCGCCGCCGTCCTTCTCGCGGCGGTCGCCGCCGCGCCGGCGGCCGCCCAATCGGCCCAGTCGACCCGCGAGACCCTGATCGAGCTCGAGCGCGGCTGGAACGACGCCGTCTACCGCCAGGACGCCGACTTCGTGGAGAGGCTGCTCGCCGACGAGTACCTCGCCACCTACGACGACGGCAGCCGCGGCGACAAGGCGCGGGAGCTGGATCTCATCGCCAACTTCAACCAGGCGGTGATCTCGGCCGTCCAGGACGACTTCCGGGTCGCCATCTACGGCGACACCGCGGTGGTGTGGTTCACCCTGCACCTCGTCGGCCTCCGAGACGGGCAGGAGGCCGAGCTGACCCTGCGCTACACCGACGTCTGGGTACGGCGCGACGGCCGGTGGCAGTGCGTCTCGGTCCACAGCACGCGGGTGAGCTGAGGTTCGCTTCGCCCGGTCGCGAGTACGCCGACACCGGCCCCGCCCGCTGCTCGACTTCGGTCCTCCCAGCGGGCGGCGTTGGCCGGGCACCCACGTCAGCGCGTCACGCGCCCGGTCCTCAGGTCGTCCGCGGCCCCGGGCGGGCGAACGCCCAGGAGCGCAGGAGATGGCGAAATCGGCGACGGGCGCGGCGGGCGGGCAGTCTCCGGCCGACGAGGAGACGCCCGGCCACGAGCACCACCACGATCACCAGGTCGTGCCCGACGACATCGCGCTGCGCGTGCGCGCGCTGGAGTCGATACTCGCCGACAAGCGGATGGTCGACCCCGCCGCCCTCGACGCGGTCGTCGACGCCTACGAGAACCGCATCGGCCCCCGCAACGGCGCCCAGGTCGTGGCCCGGGCTTGGACCGACCCCGCCTACAAGGCGCGGCTGCTCGACGACGGGACCGCGGCCATCGCCGAGATCGGCTTCGGCGGGACCCAGGGCGAGCACATGGTCGTCGTCGAGAACACCCCCGAGGTCCACAACCTCGTCGTCTGCACCCTGTGCTCGTGCTACCCGTGGCCGACCCTCGGGCTGCCGCCCGTCTGGTACAAGTCCAACGCCTACCGCGCGCGCGCGGTCATCGAGCCGCGCGCGGTGCTGCGCGAGTTCGGCGTCGAGATCGCCGACGACGTCGAGGTGCGGGTGTGGGACAGCACCGCGGAGATCCGCTACCTCGTGCTGCCCCAGCGCCCCCCCGGAACGGAGAGCATGACCGAGGAGGACCTGGCCGGCCTCGTCTCGCGCGACGCCATGGTCGGCGTCGCCGTGGTGCCGCCGCCGGACGGCTGGAGGACGACATGAACGGCGTCCACGACATGGGTGGGATGGACGGCTTCGGCCCCGTCGAGCGCGAGCCGAACGAGCCCGTGTTCCACCATCGCTGGGAGGGCCGCGTGTTCGCCATCCGCGCCGCCCTCCGGCCCAAGGACCGAGTGCCGGGCTGGGGCAGCTTCCGCTACGACCTCGAGCGCATCCCCCCCGCCGACTACCTCCGCATGTCGTACTACGAGCGCTGGTTCGCCATATCGCTGGACCGCCTCCTCCGTAGCGGCCTCGTGACGACGGCCGAGCTCGAGACGGGGCGTCCGGAACCCGGCCCGCCGGGGCCGGCTCTCCGCCCCGGGCCCGCCGCGCGCCCCTCCGGCCCCGGGCGACTGGATGTCGACGTGGCACCGCGCTTCCAGCCCGGCGAGGACGTGCGCGCGCGCAACCTGCATCCTCCCGGACATACGAGGCTGCCGCGCTACACCCGCGGCAAGACGGGCGTGGTCACCCGCGACAACGGCGTCTACGCCCTGCAGGACACCGACGAGGCCGGGCAGGCGCTCGATCGCCCGCCGCAGCACGTCTACACCGTGCGCTTCGGCGCGCAGGACCTGTGGGGAGAGCGCGCTTCGGCGCGCGACACCGTCTACGTCGACCTCTGGGAGGACCATCTTGAGCCGGCCTGACCCTGCGCCCCGCCCGCCGGGACCCGACGCGGGCCGGCTCGACTCACCGCGGCTCGACGCCGAACGGCTCGCCGCCCTCCCCCCGCTGCCGCGCGACGACGACGGACCCGTGTTCGCCGAACCGTGGCAGGCCCAGGCGTTCGCCCTTGCGGTCAGCCTCAGCGAGCAGGGCCACTACACCTGGAAGGAATGGACCCGCGCCCTCGCGGGCGAGCTTCGCGCCGCCGCCGCGCGCGGCGAGCCCGACGACGGCTCGCGCTACTACCACCACTGGGTCGCAGCCCTCGAGCGCCTCGCCGCCGCGAAGGGCCTGACCGACGCGCCGGCCCTGCACACCCGCAAGGAGGCCTGGGCCGACGCCTACCGGCACACCCCGCACGGTCAGCCGGTGGTGCTCCGCGACCGCGACGATTCCGCCGGCGCGGCAGGTTGAGCCGCTTGTCCCACGACGACGCCCGTTGTCTCCCCCTGATGACGAGGAGTCAGGCGGCTGGCCGGCCACCCGCTCCGTCTGGCCCGCCCATCGTCGCCGAACGCGACGGCAACGTCGCGCTGCGGCCTCCGCTGGGCGCCCAACCACCCTCCGGGAGTCCGCTCCCTTCTACGGCGCTGACTCCTGGGCGACGTTGAATCGCCGGACCTCGATCTCGCGAGTACGCGCCCGCACCTGCCACAAGTCGTATGCCATCTGCATGCCGAGCCACGTCTCGGGCGACGACCCGAACGCCTTGGACAGCCGGATCGCCATCTCGACCGAAATGCCGGCCCTTTCGTTGACGAGATCGGACAGCGCCTGGCGCGTCACGCCCAGACCGGCCGCGGCCTCCGTCACCGACAGGCCCAGCGGATCGAGGCACTGGCGCCGTACGATTCCTCCCGGGTGAGGGGGATTCTGCATGGCCACCGGTCCATCTCCTTCAGTGATAGTCGACGTAGTCGACGTCGAGCGCGTGCCCGTCCTCGAACCTGAACGTGACCCGCCAGTTACCCGACACCCGGACGGCATGGTAACCCGCGAGCTCGCCCTTGAGCGGATGCAGGCGGAATCCCGGCAGGTCCATGTCCGCCGGTCCGCGACTGCGATCCAGTGCGGCCAGGATGTCCCTCAGCTTCTGGACGGGCTCCGGGGCGACGCGACGCGCGGTTCGGCCCTCGTAGAGTGCCTCCAAGCCTCGATGCCGAAACGACCTGACCATCAACAGAGGCTAGACTGTCGTGCGTCGCCTGTCAATTGACACCCGTGTCCGTTCTCTCGGCGGGAGGTCGACGGTACCTGCTCGGCCCACCGCCGGAAGACGCCATGACGGGACGCAGGCGGGAGACCGGGGCGAGCTGCTCTTGCCACCTGTCCGCCCTTGTGAGGTAATCTCACCGCATCGACGGCGGCCCGCGGCGGTTGAGCCGCGCCGGCTTCGCACCGATGACGATCGCCGAGCGCAACGGCCGAACCCGATGACAGGAGGCCCGTAGCCATGACCGCAACGCACCACGCCGGCCCCGTGACCTCACGCCGCGACTTCTGGACGAGACGGGCGTTCCTGCACGGGGTGTCGGGCCTCGCCGCCGCCGGCGGCGCGGCGCAGTTGCTGCCCGGCGCGCCCGCGGTGTTCACTCGCGCATGGGCCCAGGAGGCGACTTCCGGCGCCACCGTCGAGACCACGGCGGGCCGCGTCCGGGGCTCGATGCGGGCGGGCGTCCACGTCTTCAAGGGCGTTCGCTACGGCGCGCCGACGTGCGGGCGCAACCGGTTCATGCCGCCCATGGCGCCGGCCCCGTGGGCCGGCGTGCGCGACGCCCTGGCCTACGGCGCGGCGGCGCCGCAGAGCCGGTCCCATCCGGTCACCAGCGAGGACTGCCTCTTCCTCAACGTGTGGACGCGCGGCCTCGGCGACGGCGGCCGGCGCCCGGTCATGGTCTGGCTGCACGGCGGCGGCTTCCGGGCGGGCTCGGGGTCGTCGGCCACCTACGACGGGGTCAACCTCTGCAACGGGGGCGACGTGGTCGTCGTCACCATCAACCACCGCCTCAACATCTTCGGGTCGGCGTACCTGGCCGAGCTGGCCGGCGACGACTTCGCGGCGTCCGGCTGCACGGGCATGCTCGACATCGTCGCCGCCCTCGAGTGGGTGCGCGACAACATCGAGGCGTTCGGCGGCGACCCCGACCGCGTGACGGTGTTCGGCGAGTCCGGCGGCGGACGGAAGGTCTCCACCCTGCTCGCGATGCCCGACGCCAAGGGGCTCTTCCACCGGGCCATCATCCAGAGCGGCGCCGTGCTGCGCGTGCGCAATACGCGCGATGCGACCCGCGAGGCGGAGCTGCTGCTGGCGAAGCTCGGGCTGCGGGCGGACCAGACGCGGGACCTGCAGGCGGTGCCGACCGACCGGCTGTTCGCGGCGTTCACGGAGGTGTCCCGCGACTTCGAGCCGGAGGAGCACGTGGTCGGCATGACCACCAGCACCCCGGTACTGGACGGACGCTTCATCCCCGTACACCCCTTCGACCCGACGGCGGCCGAGATCTCGAGGGACGTGCCGGTGATCGTCGGCTACAACCGCACCGAGGAGACGCTGTCGTGGCGCAGCCGCGAGATGCCGCTCGACATGACGGACGCCGATCTGCACGGACGGATCGCGGCGCGGCTGCGGAGCGACGCCCACGTCGGCCGCGTGGTCGAGGCTTATCGCGACGCCTATCCGGACGCGCGCCCGTGGGACCTCTACATCCTGATCTGCACCGACCACCCGCGCGGCATGTACGCGCGCGAGCTCGCGGCGCGCAAGACCGCGCAGGGCGGCGCCCCCGCCTGGCTCTACCGCTTCGACTGGGACATGGGTGGCGAGATGAAGACGCCCCACGCCCTCGAGATCCGTTTCGTCTTCGACAACGTCGACCACACCGAGACCCGGCTGTTCGACCTGCCCGGCTCACCGGACGCCCGCACCCTCGCCGGCCGGATGAGCGCGGCGTGGGCGGCGTTCGCCCGCACCGGGAACCCCGACACTCGGGACCTGCCGCACTGGCCGGTCTACGCCCGCGACACACGGCAGGCGATGCTCTTCGACAACGAGAGCCGCATCGTGCGGGACCACGACCGCGGTCCGCGGCTGGTGATGGAAGAGGTGCTCGGATTGGCGTGAACCCGCTTGCCGCCGGCCATCCCGTCTGCGATAGTCTCGCGGTATCGGCGTTGACGGCCGCGGAGCGGCCACCTGCACGGAGAGTACCCATGACGAGATTGTCGATGCAGCTCGCGGTCGTCACCGGCATCGTGGGGCTCGGGCTGTCCCTGGGGAGCGCGAGCCCGGAGGCCCAGTCGCCCGGGCGCGAGCCGGTCAGCATCGCGCAGTTCGACCGGTGGATGGACGAGCTTTCGAACTGGGGCCGCTGGGGCGACGACGACCAGATCGGCGCCGCCAACCTGATGACGGACGAGAAGCGCCGCGAGGCGGCGGCCCTCGTGCGGACGGGCACGACGGTGTCGCTGTCGCACGACTTCCTCACCGAGGAGGCGGTCGACGCGGCCGAGCCCTACGTGCTGCAGATGAACGTCAACCCCGAGGGGCAGAACTCGGGCGACCGGGTCGAGGTCTACTTCCACGGCGTGAGCTACTCCCACCTCGACGGGCTGTGCCACGTCTTCTACAAGGACAAGCTCTACAACGGCCTCGACTTCCGTGACGTGGTCACCGAGGACGGCTGCTCGCTGATGGACACCACGCAGATGAAGGACGGCCTGGTGACGCGGGGGGTGCTGGTCGACATGCCCCGGCTCAAGGGCGTGCCGTACCTCGAGCCGGGCACGAAGCTGTACCGCGAGGACATCGAGGCGTGGGAGGAATACGCGGGGGTCCGCCTTGGCCCGGGCGACGCGTTGCTGCTGCGCACCGGCCGCTGGGCCTACCGCGAGGCGGTGGGGCCGACGCGCGAGATGTCGGGGTGGGACGCTTCGGTCATCCCGTTCCTCGCCGAGCGCGACATCGCGCTGCTCGGCGCCGACTCGGTGCACGAGGCGCCGAACAGCGTGCCGGGGCTGCGCGTCAACCCCATCCACCGGTTCGCGATCGTCGCGCGCGGGATGAACCTGCTCGACAACATCGACCTCGACGCCGCGGCGGAGACGGCGGCCCGCCTCAACCGCTGGGAATTCATGCTGGTCGTCGCCCCGCTACGAGTGCCCGGGGGAACGGGGTCGCCGGTGAACCCGATCGCCATCTTCTGAATCAGACGACACGGGCAACCGATGGAGAACGCGGTCGCCGGCGAACCCGATCGCCATCTTCTGAATCAGACGACACGGACAACCGATCCGAATCTGCCCATCGGGGGGTCGGGAACGAACGGACCTCCCCGCCTCGGCCCGGCCGAACACCACGACCGGCTCGCCCTCGCCTTCGGGGGCCGGCGGCTGGCGGCCGGCGGGGGCACCATGACCGAGCTGCCGTTCCTCCACCGAGGGCGGCGAACACGAAGCGCCACATCATGCCAGACACCGTCATCCCACTATTCAGCGACACCGAGACCCGGCCGACTCCCGGCATGCGGGCGGCCATCGCCGCGGCCGAGGTCGGCGACGAGCAGAAGGGCGAGGACCCCACCGTCATCCGGCTGCAGGAACGCGTGGCCGAGCTGCTCGGCAAGGAAGCGGCCCTTTGGCTGCCCACCGGCACTATGTGCAACCTCGTGGCGGTGAAGACCCACACCGCTCCCGGGGACGCCCTCGTCGCCGACTGGATGGCCCACGTCATCCGCGCCGAGTCGGGCGGGGCCGCCCTCGCCTCCGGGGTCATCGTGGAGGGAATCCGCACCGAGCGCGGCATTTTCACCGCTTCCGAGCTGGAAGCGGCGATGGACCGCGTCGTCGCCGTGCCCCAGCCCTACGGACAGCCCGTCGGCGTCGTCTGCGTCGAGCAGACCCACAACTTCGGCGGCGGCGCGGTGTGGCCGCTCAAGACGCTCGACGCCGTCGCCGCAGTCGCGCGCGCCCACGGGGTACCGCTGCACATGGACGGCGCGCGACTGCTCAACGCCTGCGCGGCCCTCGGTGTCTCCGCCGCCGCGGTCGCGGAGCGCGTGGACAGCGTGTGGATCGACTTCACCAAGGGGCTCGGCGCCCCCATCGGCGCGGTACTCGCGGGTACCGCCGAGTTCGTCGCGCGCGCGCGTCGCTACAAGCAGCTCTTCGGCGGCGCCATGCGGCAGGCGGGCGTCGCCGCCGCGGGGTGCCTGTACGCCCTCGACCATCACGTCGACCGTCTGGCAGAGGACCACGACAACGCGGGCCGCCTCGCCCGCGGCCTGGCCGAGATCGACGGCATCGAGGTCCGCACCGCCTCGCCCGACACCAACATGGTGTTCTTCGACGCGTCCGGGCTGGGCCTGAGCAACCGGGAGTTCCTCGACCGGCTCGCGGCGACCGGAGTCCGCATGAGCGGCGCCGGCGGGGCGATCCGCGCCGTCACTCACCTCGACGTCTCGCGAGCGGACATCGAGTGCTCCCTCGACGCCGTTCGCAAGGTCGCCTCCCGACCTGCGTGAACCGGTACCGGTGCAGTCTCTCGCCACCTCACCTGCCATCCGCCCGACGCCGGCCCACGAGCCGCGCACCGGACGCCCGCCGCGGGGCGTCCTCATGCACCGGCGAAACTCGGAGCTCACCACCGCCGCCGTCGCTACCCCCCCAGCGCGTAGGCTTCGACGAGCTCGATGCCGCTCCGCACCGAGGGGCTCGCATTCACCACATAGATGAAGCTCTGTTTGGCCCACGCAAGCCGCAAGGCGTCGTACAGCAACGCATGGAGATAGCTCTGGGTCGCGATTTCCATCCCCAGGAAGTCGAGAACGACCGCCTCTTTCCTCAAGATCAGGGGCTCCAACTGCTCCCGGGCGAACTCTTCCGCCTGTTCGGTGTTCTCGGATGTGTACCGAACGACGAAGGACCTTGCGTGACGGGGCGACCGCTCGTACCGAATCCAGTGATGCCGCGCGCGCACGGGCGTCCGCTCGCGCGCACGCTTCTGGATCGTGTGGATCAGGTCATCGTAGTCCCCAACCGAGTCGATGGGAAGCTCGAAGGCGACCAGCGTGCCAGGATAGCCCAGCCCGTCGGGCTTCAGAAACCTCATCTCATGGTTGTCGCCGGCGTCCGGATCGGCCGTGAGAAGCAATGACGCCCCATGGGTAGCCAACAGAAGCCGGCCACCCGTCAGCTTCGCCATCTCCGAGATGAAGAAGAGCCCGAGACCGGCATTCTGCTGCGAGCCGGACAACCCCTCCTCGAAGGTGCCGGAGAAATGGGGCCAGAGAGCCTTCTCCAACGCTTCACCATGGTTGCCGAGATTCGGGTGCTTCTCGATCATGGCCTCGAAGACACCCACGCCAGCGTCCGCCACCGCCACCTGGAGTGACCGACGGTCGTCATGGTCCATTCGCTGGGCAGCTACCACCCCGCCGAGCTTGTCATGGCTGTGCTGAATCACATTGCGCAGCAGCTCAACGACCACGTACTTCACGGTGAGGCGGGTAGCCTTCTCTCGCTCGTCCTGCACGAGCAGATGCGAGATCTCGCTGGCGGCATCTTCGATTTCACCGAAGGCCGTGAGCCGGCGAAGCTTGGCCGTCCGCCCGGGTTCGCCGCGGCTGGCCGGAACCGCGCCCCGGATCAGGTCCCCGGACCCGATGGCATGCGCGAATCTCCCTGCGGGGCTGTGCTCGTAGTCCGTCAGGGTCAGTGGGTCGCTCGACTCCGAACGGGCGAGCGCGACCGTCGCGACAACCCCCCACACTTCGAATCTCCTCAGCGTGGCGAGACTGAACACCCCGCTCCGATTCCGCGCCATCCAGCCCAACAGTGGCGTGGGGTCGTCGAGGCGGATGACCGCCGGAGGCGATTCGTTGGCCGGTGACTCGATCGCTGCGTCCTCGAGGGCGTCTTGCCGGGGCGGTCGAGTCGTCGGATGGCGTACCTCGGCGTCCCGCGTCGACTGCACCGGGGGAGAATCGTCGAACTTTGCCGTCCACAATCGCTTCGCCGCCGCCGAATCGGAATCGCCGGTCGCGATGAGATGCCCCAGACGCCTTCGAAGGAAGGTCTCGGTCACACCGCCGTCACGCAGGATTTCGTCGATCTCCGCGAACTCGGCGCCCTCGTCGAGCGCCCTCAGCGCCCTGGATACGGCGTTCTTGGACATGTTCCGGGTGAATGCGGCAAAGAAACGAACGGTTCCGCCCGCCCGAAGCGGGATCGCGGTGACGGGCGGCCTCCTCACGCACAACGCCGCACGGGCGGACCGCCGCGAGCTGATGGACGGCTGCCCGCCGGTGGCCGGTAGGTCGTCACTCCGTGTCCGGCAACGCGAACACGTAGAGCGTGTTGCCCGACGCGGGCCGGATCTCCGGGGTCAGGGCGCTGAAGTGCGACGCCGTCCCGCCGGCCCCGGTGCCCACCGCGAGGTACTGCCGGCCGTCGACGGCATAGGTGATCGGGAAGCCGCTCACCGGCGAGCCGAGGGCGATCTCCCACAGCACCTCGCCGGTCTCCTGGTCGAAGGCCCGGAAGCGCCCGGCGACGTCGCCGCCGAAGACCAGCCCGCCGCCCGTCGCCACCATCGACATGGTCGCCGCGCGCTGCTCGTGGAGCCACAGGGTCTCGCCGGTCTCGGCCGAGATCGCGCGCACCGTGCCCGCGTTCTCGTTGCCGGGCGCGAGCTGGTGGCGGTAGGCGATGGCGTAGGTGCGCGAGCGGCTCTCGGTGCGCGCGGCGGGGGTGTCGTCGGGGAACGTGGTCGTCGCCAGCATGCGCGCGCAGGTGTTGCGCAGCGGCATGTACATCGTGTTCGTCAGGGGGCTGTAGGCGCCCGCCTCCCAGTCCTTGCCACCGTTCCAGGTCGGGCACGCGAAGACCTGCTGACCCACCGCGGTGAACACCACCTCGGCGTTCTCGGTCACCGCGCCCGTCGCTCCGTCGATGCCGCTGATGACGTTCTGGGCGACGGTGGGGGTGGCCCACAGGAACTCGCCGGTCTCACGATCCAGCGTGTAGACGACACCGGTCTTGCCGGGAATGCCGGTCACCACCCGGCGCGTCTCGCCCGGCTGGATGCGCGGGTTGATCCAGCTCACCGCCGACGGGTCGGGCGCCACCGCGGTGTCGACGAGGATGCGCTCGAAGGGGTGATCGAGGTCCCAGTGGTCGTTCAGGTGCTGGTAGTACCAGCGGATCTCGCCGGTCTCGACGTCGATGGCGAGCGTCGAGTTGTGGTAGAGGTGCGTCAGGTCGACCCCGCCCAGCATGAACTTCGGGGCCGGCGAGGTCACCGACGTCCCCTGGTAGATGAGCCGCAGCTCGGGGTCGTAGCTCGCCGGCATCCACGTGCCCACGTGCACGCGCTCCTCGTAGGGCACGTCGCCCCACGTCTCGTCGCCGGGCTCGCCCGGGGCCGGCACCGTCCGCCGCCGCCACAGCTCCTCGCCGGTGCGGGCGTCATGGGCCACGATGACGCACGACTCGGGCCCGCCCTGGGGCCGGCAGCTCCGGCCGGAGATGGCCCGGCCGTCAGCGATGATGGGGCCCGAGCTGTGACCGGCAGGGATCTCCTTGTAGTCGAAGATCATCGTCTCCCACGCGATCTCGCCGGTCTCGGCGTCGAGCCCGAAGAAGTAGTCGTCGTCGCTGGTGTTGACGATGAACCGGTCGTAGATGGCGATGTTCCGGTTGTTGCGCGCGTTGCCGCCGACGAAGTCGTAGACGTCGTCGGGCAGGTCCCGGCGGTGCTGCCAGACCAGGTCGCCGGTCACCGCGTCGATGGCCTCGATGACGTCGCTCGACTGCGGCATGTACAGCACGCCGCGGTAGGCGAGCGGCGTGCCCTCCTGACGCCCCGCCGCGAGCCCGCGCGACCACACCATGCGGAGCCGGCCCACGTTGCCGCGGTCGATCTGGTCCAGCGGGCTGTAGCCCCACCCGTCGAGGGTGCGGCGCCACGTCAGCCAGTCCCCGGGCGCCGGATCGTGGAGCATCGCGTCGGTGACGGGAACGAACTCGTCCGCGGGCTGGGCCGGCGCGCTCCACGGCGCCGCCAGCGCCAGCACCGCCGCCGTGATCCCAGGAACCCAGCGTGAAATCCGAGATTGCATCTGCATCGCACCACTCCTCGGCAACGAACCGGTCGCCGTTCACTACCAACGAGGCGGGGTTCTCCCGCCGCCGGCACGGCCCCCTGGTCGGAGCCCTTGGCAATGGTTCCCGCTGAATTCGAGCGGTAGCAACGCGGGGCTTCAAGGGCTCCTGGCGCAGTGCCGCCATGATCGGCGCCGTCCCCATGGGTGTCAAGGTTACCGCCAGCCCCGGTGCGTCGCCCGTTCGAGTTTGGCGAGGCCGGCTGGCCGTCCCTCCTTGCGCGCGACCACCCTCCGGATCGATGATTAGCAGGTAACGGAACGACAATCGGGAAACCTGGAGGTGGATGCCATGACCAATCGTTCTCTCGTCGCGGCGCTCGCCGCGATCGCCATCGCGGGACTGGCCGCGGCCCCGGCGGCGGCCCAGGACGCGCCCCGGACCCCGTGGGGGGCGCCGGATCTGCAGGGCATCTGGGACTTCCGCACCATCACCCCGCTGGAGCGGCCGGAAGACCTGGGCGATCAGGCGTTCTACACGCCGGAGGAGGCCGCGACCCTCGAACGGGAGGCGGTCGAGCGCGACATCGAGCTGTGGGAGCGCGAGGCCCAGAGGACCGAGGTCGGCGGCAACGTCGGCGCCTACAACAACTTCTGGATGGACCGGGGCACGAGTCCGATCGAGACGCGGCGCACGTCGCTCATCACCGATCCGCCGAACGGGCGCTTCCCCGAGCTGTCCGAGGTCGGGGCCGAGCGCGCCGAGGCGCGGCGGACGCACATGGCCGAGCACCCCGCGGACACCTATACGGACCGCAACACGTCCGACCGGTGCATCGTCGGGTTCAACGCAGGCCCGCCCATCACGCCGCTCGCCTACAACCAGAACATGCAGCTCTTCCAGACCCCCGACCTCGTGGTCATCCACACCGAGATGGTGCACACCTCCCGCATCGTGCCCCTCGACGGGCGGCCCGTCCTCGACGACGGCATCCGCCTGTGGACGGGCGACTCGCGCGGCTACTGGGAAGGCGACACCCTGGTCATCGAGTCGGCGAACTTCAACGACCAGCGCCAGTGGATCCCCCTGACCTCGGGAGGCTCCGGCGTGGCGTCGAGCGACAGCTTCACCCTGGTCGAGCGGTTCACCCGCGTCGACGACGACACCCTCGAGTACACGTTCACGGTGACCGACCCCGACACGTGGGCGACCCCGTGGACGGCGTCGATGCCGATGCAGCGGACCGACGTCCCGCTGTTCGAGTACGCCTGCCACGAGGGCAACTACTCGATGGAGGGCATCCTGGCCGGCGCGCGGGCAGACGATCGGGCGGCGGCCGAGGGCGGCCAGTAGGCGCGAACGGCCAGGGGCTCCGACCCGCGGCATTCTCATGCCGTAGCCGGCGACGCGGTTTCCGAGAACCAGCCGCCGCTGTCGGGCCGCGCCACGGGGGCCGCCGGTCTGGAGCCGCGGCCAGCCCCACGATGACCGCCGGCGACACGTCGTAGCGGCGCAGGCCGCCGGCCTCGCCGGCGTTCCGATGGCCGCCACTCCTCCGATGACCGCCGATACCGGGGAGCCGGCCGCCGCCGGCTCCCTCCCGTCCCTCACGATTCGCGGCGCGATCGGCGGGGCCCTCATGGGCCTCGCCAATCTCGTCCCCGGCATCAGCGGCGGCACCATGCTGCTCGCGGCCGGCGTCTATCCCGCGTTCATCGCCGCGATCGCCGACGTCACCACGTTCCGGTTCGCCCGACGCACCCTCGCGCTGCTGGCCGCCGTCGGGGGCGCGGCGGCCCTGGCCATCCTGTTCCTCGCGGGCCCCATGCGCGGCCTCGTCATCGACCAGCGCTGGGCCATGTACAGCCTGTTCATCGGGCTCACCCTCGGCGGCGTGCCCCTCGTGTGGCGGCTCGCCCGGCCCGCCACCCCGGCCGTCTACGCCGCCGGCGCCGGCGCCCTCCTCCTGATGCTGCTCATGCAGCTCGGGCTCGGCGCCGGGAGCGCCGGCGGCGAGGCGAGCGGGGCCCTGCTCTTCCTGTCGGGCCTCGCCGGCGCCTCGGCGATGATCCTGCCCGGCGTCAGCGGGGGCTACCTGCTGCTGCTGCTCGGCCAGTACGAGACGATTCTCGGCGCGGTGGACACGCTGAGGGCGGGACTGCTCGAAGTGGACACCCCGCGGCTGCTCGACGCCTCGGCGCTCCTCCTGCCGGTCGGCCTCGGCGTCGCCGCCGGCATCGTGGGGGTCTCCAACCTGCTGCGCTGGCTGCTCGACCGCTACCGTCAGGCGACGCTCGGCGCCCTGCTCGGGCTCCTGCTCGGCGCCGTGGCCGGGCTCTGGCCCTTCCAGCAGCCGGTCGAGCCGCCGTTGGGGTCGATCGTGCGGGGACAGGTCGTCACCGAGGCGTCGCTCCCCGGCTTCGACCCGGCCGACTGGCCGCTCGCGCGGTTCGCTCCTTCCGCCGGCCAGGTCGGCGCCGCGCTGGCCCTGATGCTCTCCGGCCTGGCCGCGACGACCGCGATCGCACGCATCGGGAACGAGCCTGGACCGGATTGATGACCGCAGGCCGGCGGCAGAGGGAATGCGGCATGGAGCCGATTATCGACCACATCGAGATCACCGTTAAGGACATGAGCGTCGCGGTGCCGTTCTACGACAAGCTGCTTCCGCTCCTGGGCTTCGATCTCGAGAGCAGGAACAGCGCCGTGCTGGCGGATCACGAGCTGCACGTCGTGGAGTACCTGCATCCGCGGCTGGGCTTCGCCATCAACTCGCCGAGAAGCGCGTTCCGGGACGATGCCGTCAACCGCCGCAGGCCCGGCGCGCTGCATCACCTCGCATTCAGGGCGGCGTCGCGAGCCGAGGTCGACCGGCTGCACCTCGAGCTGAAGGAGATTGGCGCCACGATCGTGATCCCGCCCCGCGAGTTCCCCGAGTACGTGCCGCCGGGCTACTACGCGCTGTTCTTCAAGGACCCCGAGGGCATCAAGTACGAGATCGTCCACACCCCGCCGGAACCGGCATAGGACTCCTTCGCCCGCCGAACGCACGCGCTGGCTCGAGCATGCAACTCGAGCATCGCGGGCCACTTGACGGCGCCCTCTACGCTCAGTCGCCACCGCGCGTGGCTCCGCCCCCGTATGGTGACGGCGTCACCCCGCGGCCAGCCTGCGGTCGAACACGAAAGGCCGCATCACGCCCGGGACGACGCGGTCGAAGTCGGGGTGGGCCGGACTGATCACGACGCTGCGTTCCAGCGGGTTCACCGCGCTCGGGGCCGCGATGGCGAGATGCGTCCGGAGCAGCTCGGCGCCGACCCGCCGGGTATCGTCGATCGGCTCCGGGAGCACGAAGATCGCTCCATCGGGTACTTCGAGGTCCAGAATCCGGTAGCCGGGGAACGTCGACGGCCGGGCCAGATTGACGAGTACCTCCAGGGCCGCGAGCGACGAGTTCTCGCTGCAATAGACGGTCGGCATTCCCTTGGGATTCCACCTGCCGCCGTACCGGGCCGCGCCTTCGCCGCTCAGCATCTCGTCCACGCTGGCCGCGTGCGACGACCTGGCGATGCGCCAAACCCTCACGACGGGATGCCGTGTTCCAGGCGGCCGATGAGATCGATGACGTCCTCGGCGCCGGTGGCGGTGTCCGCGCGCTCGAGAGGCGTGTCTCCGGCCAGCGCCGGATTAGGATGCTTGAGCCACTCGAGAGCGTGCCGCCGGTCGCCGTCGAAGTACGACAGCGCCCGGTCGAACACCCGGGCCACCGTGGCCGCCCGGTCGCCCTCGTCCCGGCGCAGCACTCCCTGGCTTCGGCGCCGGACCAGCGTCTGGCGCGGAATGCCGACGACGCTCGCCAGCTGCGACTCCGTCACCTCCAGGGCGCCCTTCAGGCGGTCGAGAAAGCTGGCGGGGAGGCCGGCGCGGACCTCGGCCAGCGTGGGCGCCCGCAGCCCCCCGCTGCCTGATCCTGCTGTCGCTGTTGCCGTCACCCGGACCCTCTCTTTTGGAACAAGCCAGTGTACCATACGGACAGGGCTTGGGTTCGAGTCTGCGGCAGACGTGAACACTTGGTCCTGGTCGGCCAACGGCGGAGACGGTCGGACGAGAAGCAACCATGAGGGCCACGGAACGTTGACGCCGCGGTGACCGAAGTGAAACACTTGGTCCTGGTTAGCTAATCGCGGAGGCGGCCGTTGAAGGTGAACATGCACGAAGCGAAGTCGCAGCTCTCGCGTCTCGGCAGAGCGGCCTGGGAGGGCGAGGACGTCGTGATCGCCCGGGCCGGCGAGCCGTATCTGCGGCTGGTGCCGTACCGCGAACGGAAGCCCCGGCGCCAGCTCGGAGGGCTGCAGGGCCGAATCTGGACGTCCCCGGACTTCGACGAGCCCGACGACGAGTTGATGGAGCTGTTCAAGCAGTCGAAGATCTTCCCGGACGAGGAGTAGCGGTGGCGCGCCTGCTGCTGGACACCCACGTGCTGCTGTGGTCGCTGGCGGAGCCGGGCAGATTGAGGGACCGTGCTCGTGATGCGATCGAGGACGCCGACAACCACGTGTTCGTCAGCGCCGTCACCGCGTGGGAGATCTCGGTCAAGCGGGCGAAGGGGCGCGTGGTCGCCCCGGATGACCTGGCGGCGAGCGTCGACGAAATGGGGTTCACGCATCTGCCCTTGACCTTCCATCACGCGGAGCAGGCCGGCCGCCTTCCGATGCACCATCGCGACCCGTTCGACCGGTTCCTCGTCGCGCAGGCCCAAGGCGAAGGCCTCATCCTCGTCACCCGCGACGCCCGGATTCCGCTCTACGGCATCCGTACGATGGCGGCGTAGAGAGCCACCCCGGTTGCGTCACTCCGGCGCCGGCCCGCAGGCGCATGTGCGAGAACCTGCACGAGTTCGTTCTGGCTTACACTCCCGACAGCCATGCCCCAGCTCGAGCACATCGAGGCCATCGAACGGCGGCTCTGGAGCGCCGCCGACACGCTGCGCGCCAACTCGAAGCACGCCAGCAACGAGTACTTCCTGCCGGTCATGGGCTTGGTGTTCCTGCGCCACGCCTACAGCCGCTACCTTGCCGTCAGGGACGCGATCACGGCAGGTCTGCCCACCCGCGGCGGCCGGAAGCGAGCAGTCACCCGGGAGGACTTCTCGCAGAAGAACGCCCTCTTCCTGAGGCCCGAGGCGCAGTTCGACCATCTCGTCGCCCTGCCCGACGGCGCGGACCGCACGGCCGCCATCGTCGCCGCCATGGAATCCATCGAAGAGGACTACCCCAGCTTGCGCGGGGCCCTGCCCAAGGGCGAGTACCAGGCGCTCGACAACGAGGTGCTCGGCGACCTCCTGCGCAAGCTGAACCCCGACGAGCTGAAGCAGGTGTCGGGCGACGTCTTCGGCCGCATCTACGAGTACTTTCTCACCAGGTTCGCCGACCAGAAGGCGCACGACGACGGCGAGTTCTTCACCCCGGCATCGCTGGTCTCGCTCATCGCCCACGTGCTCGACCCCGACCGCGGCACCGTCCTCGACCCCGCCTGCGGCTCGGGCGGCATGTTCGTCCAGAGCGCCCGCACGGTGGAGGAGCACGGCGCGAGCCCGACCGAGCGCCTCACCTTCCGGGGCGTAGAGAAGAACGCCACCACCATCCGCCTCGCCAGGATGAACCTCGCCGTCCACGGGCTCGAAGGCGACATCCGGCAGGCCATCACCTACTACGAAGACCCGCACGAGCTGCTCGGCCGGGCCGATTACGTGATGGCCAATCCGCCGTTCAACGTGGACGAGATCGACGCCGACAAGGTCGAGTCCGACCCCCGCCTGCCGTTCGGCCTGCCCGGCGTCAACAAGAAGCAGAAGGTCGCCAACGGCAACTACATCTGGATCAGCTACTTCTACAGCTACCTGAACGAGACGGGGCGGGCCGGCTTCGTCATGTCTTCACAGGCGTCGAGCGCCGGCGGCGCCGAGGCGGCGGTGCGGCGCAAGCTGGTGGAGACCGGCGACGTCGACGTGATGATTTCCATCCGCCAGAACTTCTTCTATACCCGCACCGTGCCCTGCGAGCTGTGGTTTCTCGACCGGGCGAAGCCCGAGAAACACCGCGACAGCGTGCTGATGATCAACGCGCGCGCCATCTACCGTAAGGTGACGCGAAAGATCTACGACTTCAGCCCCGAGCAGCACCAGAACCTGCTGGCCATCGTCTGCCTCTACCGCGGCGAAACCGCGCGGTTCCGCGATCTCACGTTCGGATACCTCCGGGACGCCGTCGAAGAAGCCCTGGCCTGCATCGCGTGGGAAGGCGCGGACGGCGAGCTCCACCGGCCCCTCGACGGCCTGCTCGCGGCCCTCGCCGCCCTCCGCGACGAGATCGCCCCGTTCCTGAAGACCCTGCCGAAGTCCGGACCGCACACCGACCGCCTCGCCGAACTCGACGTCGAAGCCGACCAATTCGCGCGCGACGCCCAGCGCCTCGCCGTTCGCGCCGACGAGGCCGCGACCGAGCACGAGGAGGCGCCGGACACCAACGCCGGCCTGAACACCTTCGTGGACGCGCTCGCCCCGCTGGCGGAATCGTGCCGCGACCTCGCCGCGCAGGCCAACCGGCTATACAAGGCCGCGACCGGCCTGACCGAAGCCTGCGAACAGCAGTCCGATGCCAAGGCCCACGATGCCTGGAACTCACGCGACGTCACTCGCGCCCGCAAGGCCGCCGACCGGGCGCGTGGCGCCGCCATCGACCAGCTCCGCAAGGTGCCCTACTTGTGGTGTCAGGCCCACTGGCTGACCGAGCGCTTCCCCGACGGCGCACTCCGCGACGTGCCCGGCCTCGTCAAGCTCGTCGCCCGCCCCGACATCGAGGCCAACGACTGGAGCCTCTCGCCGGGGCGCTACGTCGGCGTCGCCCCTGAGGAAGAGGACGAGGACTTCGACTTCTCGACGGCCATGCGCGAGATCCACGCCGAACTCACGGACCTGAACGCGGAAGCGGCCGTCCTTGCCGAGACGATACAGGAGAACTTCGAGCGGCTGGCGATATGACCTGACCTCGCCGGTCACCATCCGCCCGACCGATGCCTGACGGTCAATGGACATCCACGACCTCGTTCGCGCTCTCCGCGAGAAGCGAGTCCGCATCACGAACCATGCCCACGAAGAAGCTCTCGCCGACGGTCTCTCGACCGACCAGATTTGCGCACAGCGCCGTGCACCGCGAACTCCTCGCAGACTATCCCGACGACAAGCCCTATCCCGGTTGTCTGATCTACGGCGACACTCCGGACGGTGATCCCGTGCACAGCTTTTGGGCGTACAATCATGACACTGCGTTCGCCGTGCTGCTCACTACGTACCGGCCCGCTCCAAATCGTTGGATCGACTGGCGAAGGAGGAGAGGTTGCAGTGATCCCGTTCCCGAAATGCCCGACGTGCAGCGGCGAGCTTGTCCGAAAGCGAACCGAGGAGCTCCTGCCCGGCGGGACCGACCTCGCGACCATGACCATCGACGCCGAGGTCTGCCTGCACTGCGGCGAGCGGATGTACTCCGCCGACACAATCCGTTCGTTCGTTCAGATCCGCAGCAAGCTCGACCGTCAACAGATCGCGGAGTTCGAGTTGATCGGAAGGGCGTTTCGCGTGCCCGTCTGATGGGTCCTCCTGACGACCTCCCGAGAGCACGTCGTTCGTCGTCTCTTCGGCGGACCTGCCTTCGTGGGGCTCCTCGGCCTCCCTCGGTGGACATCAAATGACTTGGGACTCTATGCCGCTGGGTGAGTTCGTCACGCTGAAGAGAGGATACGACCTGCCGTCGTCTCTGAGAGTGGATGGACCTGTTCCGGTCGTTTCTTCGTCCGGCGTGACCGGCCGCCACGACGTCGCCAAGGTGAAAGGCCCTGGAGTAGTCACCGGCCGTTACGGAACTCTCGGTGAAGTGTTCTTCATCGACGAGGACTTCTGGCCACTGAACACCGCACTCTATGTTTGCGACTTCCAGGGCAACGACCCGGGGTTCGCAGCGTATTTCCTCGAGAGCGTCTTGAGGAACACCGACAGCAACAAGGCCGCTGTACCTGGCGTTAATCGAAACGACTTGCATGCGCTCACCGTGCGAACCACGCGTGACGTTGAAGAACAAAAGGCGATCGCGTCCGTCGTCCGCACCTACGACGACTTGATCGAGAACAACCGACGGCGGATTCGGTTGCTGGAACAGGCGGCGCGATTGCTTCACGAGGAGTGGTTCGTCCGGCTTCGTTTTCCCGGTCATACGCGGGCCAATCTCAACACCGGTACTCCAGCGGCCTGGGCGAGAAAGCGAATCTCGGATCTCTGCGACACGGTCGGCGGTGGCACACCCTCCACGAAGGCCCCGGAGTACTGGGATGGCGATGTCACATGGGTCGTTCCATCAGACGTGACCAACAATGATTGCCTCGTGCTGCTGGATTCCGGGCGCAAAATAACGGAGAGGGGACTTCGAGAATCGTCCGCGAAAATGGTTCCCGCAGGAACGATACTAATGACGAGCCGCGCATCCGTGGGTTTCTTCGCGCTGATGGACCGCGAAGTCGCGACGAACCAGGGGTTCATCAACATCATTCCCCATGATGAACGCATGCGGATGTACCTGTTGTTCAACCTGATGAGCCGCGTAGCGGAGATTCGCGGAAACGCAAAGGGCACGACCTATCCGGAAATCAGCAAGGGACGATTTCGCGCAATGGACATCGTGATCCCGGAAGCTGCCCTGCTGCAGAAGTTCTCTGACACGACATCGGACATTGTTCGGCAGGTGGGTCTTCTCAAGCGCTCCACGCTACAGTTGCTCCAAGCTCGCGACTTGCTCCTGCCGCGCCTGATGAACGCGCAGCTCGAACCATGACTCGCGACATCGGCTCCGAGCTCGCCGATCTGATCGCCGCCGGTGAAGGCGGAACGATGGAGTTCAAGCGATCGCTGACCAAGGACGTCGGCCGGGGGTTGTGCGCGTTCGCCAACGCCGGTGGAGGGACGGTCCTGCTCGGCGTCTCCGATGACGGGAAGGTCGTCGGCGTGGCGGACCACAACCGCCTGAAGGCGCGGGTGTCAAGCACGGCGCGGTCGGCGGACCCCCCGATCGAGGTGGAGGTCGAGAGCATCCGTGACGTCCTGCGGGTGATCGTGCCGCCGCAGAAGCGCAAGCCCTATTCGTTCGGCGGGCGGTTCTTCATGCGCGACGGGGCGAGCAGCCGGCAACTGTCGAACGCCGAGGTCGAAGAGCTGTTCTACGCGGCCGGCCGCCTTCATTTCGACAGGAAGCCCTGTCCGGACTTCTCCCTCGAGAACGATCTCGACGACGAGACCTGGGCGCGGTTCAGCCGCCGCGCGAAGATCCCGGAGTCCATGGATCGGATGGTGGCCCTTCGGAACCTCGGGCTGCTGGACAACAACGACCGGATGACCCACGCTGGGGCGTGGCTCCTGGCCCGCGACATCCGCAGGTTCACGACCTCCGCGCACGTGTCCTGCGCGCTGTTCATGGGCACCGAGAAGGTGCGCATCCTCGACCGGCGCGACTTCCACGGCGACGTGCCGGCGATGGTCGACGACGCGGTGGCGTGGATCCTCACGAAGATCAACGTCGAGTTCGTCATCCGGCGCGTGCGGCGGGAGGAACGGCCCGAGTTGCCGGAAGAGGCGCTGCGCGAGGCCGTCGCGAACGCCGTGGCGCATCGCGACTACCGCTCGACCGGGAACGTCCAGATCTACGTCTTCAAGGACCGCATCGAGATCGTCAGTCCCGGCGGGTTGCCGGCGGGAATGAGCGAGGCGGACCTCGGCGTCAAGAGCATGCCCCGGAATCCCCTGCTGTTCGGCATGCTGTACCGGATGGACGTGGTCGAGAACATTGGCTCCGGCATCAAGCGCATCCGCGGCCTCTGCCGCGAGCACGACCTGGCGGACCCGGTCATCGACGCGTCCGAGCACTGGGTGACGGTGACGTTTCCGAGACCGGCCAACCGGAATGTTGAGGGCGCTGGCTCGTCGGCGCGCCGGCTTACGGCGGAAGCAGAGGGGGATGCCCCAGAATCGGCGCGGGAGGCCCAAGAGAACCGACAAGAGGCCCAAGACGGCAACGACACGGCCCAAGAGCCTGGCAAAGAGGCCCAAGATGGTGAAATGGAAGACCACGGTCAGGCCCAAGATCACCACAAAGAGGCCCAAGACAGCGAACAGGAGACCCAAGGCGACGGCGGACAGGCCGAAGCTGCGCGACAAGGACGCCGAGCGAAATCCGGTGAAGGCAGGCTCCAGGACTGGGAAATCGCGGTACTCAGGGCCTGCGCCGAACAGCCCGCCACCGGACGCGAGCTTCTCGCCGCAAGCGGCTACACCACCAGAACCGGCAACTTCAAGAGGGCCGTCGAGAGGCACCTTGCGATGAACCTTCTGGAGCTCACGATCCCCGACAAGCCGCGCAGCGGCCGACAGAGATACCGTTTGACGGCGGCGGGGCGGCGGGCGCTGGCCGGTCTCGCCCGGGGGCGGCAATGAAGTCGACACTCGATGACCGATCGGCGGTTCCGTGGGCGGCGGCGAACTCGAACGGCCACGGCTGACGCGATGACTCCCTCACCCTACACCGAGGACACGCTGGTCCAGCAGACCACGGCCGACTACCTGGAGCGGCAGCTCGGCTGGGAGTCGGTCTACGCCCACAATCACGAGGACTTCGGCCCGGACAGCCTCCTCGGCAGGGCGTCGGAACGGGACGTGGTGCTGGCGCGGCCACTCCGCGAGAGGCTCGCGGCGCTGAACCCCGACCTGCCCAGCGAGGCGTACGACGACGCCGTGCGGCGCATCACCGCGACCAGCGGCTCGCAGACCATCGTCGCCGCCAACCGCGACAAGTACGACCTGATGCGCGACGGCGTGCAGGTCAACTGCCGGGACGAGAAGGGCAAGCCCACCCGGCGGCGCCTGCGGGTGATCGACTTCGACGAGCCCGGGAACAACCACTTCCTCTGCGTGCGCGAGCTGTGGGTGCGCGGCGCCCTCTACCGGCGCCGGCCCGACATCGTCGGCTTCGTCAACGGGCTGCCGCTGCTGTTCATCGAGTGCAAGAACATCCACCGCGACCTGAAAGCGGCGTTCGAGAGGAACTACGCCGATTACCGCGACACCGTGCCGCACCTTTTCCACCACAACGCGGTGGTGATGTTCGGCAACGGCGTGAAGGCCCGCATCGGCTCGATCACCAGCCGGTGGGGCCACTTCCACGAGTGGAAGCGGCTGGCCGAGGACGAGTCCGGCACGGTCGACATGGAGACGCTGCTGAAGGGCGTCTGCGACCGTCGCAACTTCCTCGACCTCGTGGAGAACTTCATCCTCTTCGACGAATCCACGGGCGAGACGCGGAAGATCCTCGCCCGCAACCACCAGTTCCTCGGCGTGAACCGGGCCGTCGAGGCGGTGCGCAACCGGCGGACGAGGAACGGGAAGCTCGGCGTTTTCTGGCACACCCAGGGGGCCGGGAAGAGCTACTCGATGGTGATGTTCAGCCGCAAGGTGCGCCGGAAGCTGGGCGGCAACTTCACATTCCTGGTGCTGACCGACCGCGACGATCTCGACACCCAGATCTACAAGACCTACGCGGGCTGTGGCGTGGTCGACCACGATCGCGACCCCTGCCGGGCGGCCAGCGGCGACCACCTGCGCCGGCTTCTGGGCGAGCACAAGTCGCACGTCTTCTCGCTGATCCAGAAGTTCAACCAGGACGTGGATGCGGCGGACGGCTACACGTCGCGCGACGACGTCATCGTCATCAGTGACGAGGCGCACCGCACCCAGTACGGCACGCTCGCGCTGAACATGCGCAACGCCCTGCCGAACGCCAGCTACATCGGCTTCACCGGCACGCCGCTGTTCACCGGGGACGAGATCACCCGCCAGGTGTTCGGCGACTACGTCTCGACCTACGACTTCCAGCGCGCGGTCGAGGACGGCGCCACCGTGCCGCTCTACTACAGCGCCCGCGGTGAGAAGCTCGGCGTGGCCATCGGCGACCTGAACGAGCGCATCGCCGACGAGCTGGCGGATCTGGAGATCGACGACATCGACGTCGCGCAGCGTCTCGAGCAGGAGCTCAAGCGCGAGTACCACGTTGTCACGGCCGACAGGCGGCTCGACGAGGTCGCGCGCGACTTCGTGCGTCACTACTCGGCAGCGTGGGAGACCGGCAAGGCGATGCTCGTCTGCATCGACAAGGTGACCTGCGTACGGATGCACGCGCTGATCGAGCGCTACTGGCGCGAGCGCATCGAGGCGCTGGAGGCGGAGCACGCGAAAGCCCCCGGCGAGCAGGAGGCGATCTACCTGCGGCGGCAGATCGACTGGATGCGCGAGACCTGCGCCGCCGTCGTCGTGAGCGAGGAGCAGGGCGAGGTGGACAAGTTCCGCCGCTGGGGCCTGGACATCGTCCCCCACCGCCGTCTCGTCAAGGAGGGCATGGAGCTGCCCCCGGCGAAGCGCGCCGACCCGCGGTTCCGCAACATGCAGCGGATGGCCGTCGACGACGCGTTCAAGGAGCAGGAGCACCCGTTCCGCATCGCCGTCGTCTGCGCCATGTGGCTGACCGGCTTCGACGTGCCCAGCCTGTCCACGCTCTACCTCGACAAGCCGCTCAAGGCCCACACGCTGATGCAGGCCATCGCCCGCGCCAACCGCGTCAACGAGGGCAAGAACAACGGGCTGATCGTCGACTACTGTGGCGTCCTCAAGCATCTGCGCCGGGCGCTGGCGACGTTCGCCGGCACTCAGGCAGGGGGCGGCGGCCGCGAGACCGACCCGGCGAGACCCGACGAGGAGCTTCTCGACGCCCTCGTCGAGGCAATCGCGATGGTGAGGGGATTCCTCGACACCGGCGGGGCGCCGCTCGACGACGTCATCCGACAGGAGAGCTTCGCCCGCAACGCCGCCATCGTGGCCTGCAAGGAGGTGGCGAACGAGAACGACGAGACCCGCAAGCGCTTCGAGGTGATGTGCCGCGAGGTGTTCAAGAAGTTCAGGGCGTGCATCAACGTGCGCGGGGTGAACACCCACAGGGCCGACCGCGACGCCATCGACGTCGTCTACCGGAGCCTGCAGAACGACCGAGAGCAGGCCGACATCAGTGACATCATCCGCAAGCTGCACGAGGTGGTGGACGCGGCCATCGACGTCCGGGCGGACCGCATCGGCGACGAAGATCCGACCCCGTACGACATCAGCGCCATCGACTTCGACCGGCTCAAGCGGGAGTTCGAGCGCACCCGCGAAAAGCGAACGACGGTCCAGGCGCTCAAGCACACCGTCGAGCAGCGGCTCCAGCGCCTTCTGGCCCGCAATCCCCTGCGCACCGACTTCCAGCAGCACTACGAGGCGATCGTCGCGGAGTACAACCGCGAGAAGGATCGCGTGACCATCGAGCGGACGTTCGAGGAGCTGCTCAAGTTCGTCCAGGAGCTCGAGAAGGAGGAGGGCCGGGCGGTCCGCGAGGGACTGGACGAGGAATCGCTGGCCGTCTTCGACCTGCTGAACAAGCCCGACCTCGGCCGGCCCGAGATCGAGCGGATCAAGCAGGTCGCGAAGGACCTGCTGCAGACGCTCAAGGCGGAGAAGCTGCGTGTCGACCAGTGGCGCGAAAAGGACGCGACCCAGAGCGCCGTCAAGGTCGCCATCCACGACTTCCTCTACAGCGACGAGACCGGCCTCCCCGCCAACGCCTACTCGGTAGACGACGTCACCGCGACATCCGAGGCCGTGTTCGCGCACGTCTACCGCGCCTATCCGACCGTGCCGTCGCCCTACTACGACGGCACTGCGGCGGCATGAGAATGCACCGATAGTCCGGCGGGAAGCAGATGAACAACGGACCGCCCTACCGCATCACGACGGACATACTGTCCCGGGTCGCCGAGATCGCGGAGGCTGTCGGACGCGCAGAGGCAGCGGGCCTCTCGGAGGACCTTCGACTGCGGCGCATCAACCGCATCCGCTCGATCCAGGGTTCGCTGGCCATCGAGGGCAACATCCTCACCGAGGACCAGATCTCCACGATTCTCGACGGCAAGCCGGTCATAGCCCCGCCGAGGGACGTTCAAGAGGCCAGGAACGCCATCAAGGCGTACGATCGGTATGAGCGGTGGAACCCCGCCAGCGAGGCCGACCTGCTGAACGCCCACCAGGTACTGATGACCGGCCTCGTGGATGCCCCCGGCCACTATCGCAGCGGCGGGGTCGCGGTGATGGGTCAGGACGGGATACAGCACGTCGGCCCGCCCGCCGCGCGCGTGCCGTCACTGATGGCCGAGCTGCTCGCGTGGCTCCGTCGCACCGACGAGCACCCGTTGATCGCCAGCTCCGTCTTCCACTACGAGTTCGAGTTCATCCATCCGTTCGAGGACGGCAACGGCCGCATGGGCCGGCTCTGGCAGACGCTGATCCTGACCCGTTGGAAGACCCTGTTCGCGCACGTGCCCGTCGAGAGCCTCGTCCGCGCCCGGCAGAGCGATTACTACCAGGCTATCCGCGAGAGCTCCTCGCAAGGCGAGAGCACCCCCTTCATCGCCTTCATGCTGGACACGATTCTCGCCGCGGTCGCCCCCCCCCAGGAAGCCCCCCATGTGACACCCCAAGTCAAGCGCCTGGTGTCCGTCCTGGCTGGGGAGATGTCTCGGCGCGACATCCTCCACGCTCTGGGCCTCAGCGACCGCAAGTCGCTGCGCGAGCGGTACCTGCGACCCGCGCTGCAGCACGGGTACGCGGAGATGACCCGTCCCGACGCCCCCAGCGCCAGGAACCAGAAGTACAGACTGACCGCACTTGGAAGGCAACTGCGGTCGGCCGGACAAGGCAGCGACGAACCGTAGGAGCGACTTGCGGGCGCAACCCGCATCAACGAGGCTATCGTGGCGGCTCCGGGGCGGTGGGCGAGGTGGCGCCGAGGCCGCGGAGCAGCGCCTCCATGTCGGGCCAGCGCCGTCCGAGGTTGGCGTAGAAGACGCCCTGGGCGATGGTCAGCGGCGTCCAGCCCCGCTCGTTGACGGGGTCGAGGGCCGCGCCGTGCTCCAGCAGGTAGAGGACGAGCTCGGGCGAGCCGCGCATGACCGCGCCGTGGAGGGCGGCGTCGCCGTTGGCGTCGACGGTGGCGACCGAGTCGCCCAGCGCCACCATCAGCTTCACCGCTTCCAGCGCCTCCTCCGCGCTGCCGGGGCTCTCGCTCGACGACCAGATGCCGACGCCGGCCGCCACGAGGAGCGCGGTGGTGCCGTCCTCGTTCGCCGTGATCGGATCGGCGCCGAGATCGAGCAGCAGGCGCATCATGTCGAGGTCGACGGCCTTGGCCGCGAGGAGGAACGGGGTGGCGCCGGTGCGGTTGAGCTGGTTGCGGTAGCCGTCGCGCGGCTCCGCCGTCTGGCGAACGTCGACGGCGGCGCCGTGGGCGACGAGGGCGCGGGCCAGATCGAGGTCGGTCACGGTGCCGGTGGGGAACGCGGCGGGGTTGTTGTAGTGCCGGTTCGGGCGGCGGGTCCAGACGAGCTGGTGGAGCGGCGTCCACCCCGGCGACGCCGCCGCCGCGTCGGCGCCGTGCTCCAGGAGCTGCACCGCCACGTCGTAGCGCGCGTTGATGACCGCCAAGTGGAGGGGGCTGGTGCCGTCGGGGAGCGCGAGGTCGATGTCGGCCCCGGTCGCGAGCAACGCCTCGACGGCGGCGCCGTGGCCCGCACGGACCGCGAACGCGAGCGGCGTGAACCCGCCGTCGGAGCGGGCGTCGACGGCGGCCCCGGCGGCTACCAGGGGCGCCACGACCGCCGCATGTCCCTCGGCCGCCGCCCACATCAGCGCGGTCTGCCCGCGCCACCGTTCCCGGGCGTCGACGCCCGCCGCGGCGCCGTGGCGCAGCAACGCCTCGACGCTGTCGACGACGCCGGTCCGGGCCGCCGCCATCAGCGGCGTCTCGCCCTCCGGCGACGCCCGGTTCGCGTCGGCCCCGGCCGCGAGCAGCGCCTCCACGACGGCGTCATGGCCCCCCGCCGACGCCAGCGCCAGCGGCGTCACCCCGTGGCGCGTCGCGGCGTCGACCTCCCCGCCCGCGTCCAGCAGCTCGGCGACCGCCGCCGCGTCGCCGGCGTGCGCGGCCTGGTGGAGCGGCGTCGCATCGTCTGCCGGCTGCGCCGCAGACGCTCCCGCCCAGCCGAGCGCCACGACGACGCCCGCGGCGCACCGCGTCCCCATCCAGGCCCTGATTCCGGAATCGCTGTTCATCTTTCGCCGCCCCACGGCCCCCGGGGTCCGTGCTACGATGGCTGGATGAGCCGCGCCGACCGCATCACGATCCTGCTGGCGGTCGCCGCCCTCTGCGGGACCATCATCGGCACGTCGTGCTCGACGAACGCCCGCATCGGCGACATGAACACCCGCATCGGTGACATGAACGCCCGTTTCGACGGCGTGAACACCCGTTTCGACGAAGTGAACACCCGTTTCGACGAAGTGAACGCCCGCATCGGCGACGTGAACGCCCGCGTGGATGCGCTCACCGCCAATGTGAATGCCCGTTTCGATGCGGTGAACGCTCGGATCGATGACTTGCGTCGCGAGTTGCGTGCGGAAATCCGCGAGCTGCGCGCCCTCGTCATCGACGCCATCAAGGTCGCCACCCCCACCGCCGATTGACGCACCGTCGACGCTCGGGCCGCAAGACCCCGGCGCCGAATCCTCACGAGGGCGCCCTTCGCCCTTCACCGCTACGAACAGGCCGCCGGCATCGATCTACACGTCGGCCAGCGGCGCCAGCTCGCGCAGCCGCCCGGTGCTGTCGCCCAGCCCGTCGTCGAGCCGCACCCCCGCCTTGTCGAGCTGGCTGACGAGCAGGTTCGTCATCGGCGTGTCCCGCGGATAACGCAGGTGCCGCCCGCCCTTCAGTTGCCCGCCGCTGCCGCCCACGAGCATCAGGGGCAGGTCGTAGTGCAGGTGCTTGTTGCTGTCGCTGAGCGACGCACCGTAGAGCAGCAGCGAGTTGTCGAGCAGCGAGCCGTCGCCGTCCGGGGTCGACGCCAGGGTCTCGAGGAACCCGCGGAAGAGCGACACGTGGTAGGTGTTGATCTTCGCGAGCTGGGCCAGCTTCAACGGGTCGTAGCGGTGGTGCGAGATGCCGTGGTGCGACTCGGGGATGCCCACCTCGGGATAGGCGCGGCCGTTCAGCTCGCGCCCCAGCATGAACGTGAAGACGCGGGTGATGTCGGCCTGCCAGGCGAGCGCCGTCAGGTCGAACATCAGCCCGACGTGCTCGGCGTAGGACTCGGGGACGCCGACGGGCCGCGCGAGCTCGGGCAGCTCGGTGTCGCTCTGCTCCGAGAGCTGGACGCGCCGCTCGATGGCGCGCACCGCGTCGAGGTACTGCGTCACCCGCGCGCGGTCGCCGGCCCCGACCTCGCGCTCGAGCCGAACGAGGTCGGCCCCGATGGCGTCGAGGATGCTGCGGTCCTTGCGGAACTGAGCGCGCCGCTCGGCCGTCGAGCCGCCCTCGCCGAACAGGCGCTCGAAGACGACGCGCGGGTTGTTCTCCATCGGCAGCGGCGTCGTGGGGTCGCGCCACGCGATGGTGTTCATGTAGATGCAACTGTAGCCGTTCTCGCAGTTGCCGACGAGGAAGTCGCGGTCGATGGCGAGCTCGAGCGACGGCAGCGGCGTCGTCCGGCCGAGCTGCGCGGCCGCGACCTGGTCGGCGGTCATCCCCGCGCGCACGTCGGCCCCCTCGGTCTCCTTCGGGTGGACGCCGTTGAGCCACGTCGCGGTCGCGCGCGTGTGCTCGCCGTTGCCGTCGCCGAGCGCCTCGGCCTGCCCCTGGGCGAGGCCGCTCAGCACCACCATGCGGTCGCGGAACGGGTCGAGGGGACGCAGCGTCGGCGACAGCTCCAGCGCCGTCTTCGCCGGCGGCGTCCACGACTCCATCGCCATGCCGTTGGGCAGGTACACCCACCCGAGCCGCCGCACGGGCTCGGCCGCGCGCACGCCGACGCCGGCCAGCGCCGGGGTCATCGCATCGAGCATCGGGAGGGCCAGCGCCGCCCCCGCGCCGCGCAGGAAGGTGCGCCGCGGCAGCGTCTTTCGGGTGATGATCATGATTCCGCTCTCCTCATCCTGAACGGCGCGCTCTCGACGATGCCGACGACGAGCGACGAGAATCGGTAGCCGTCCTCCGCCGCACCGCGGGTGATCGCGCGCACGGCCGGGGCGTCGTAGTGCTCGAGGCCCCGCCCGAGGGCATAGGTCAGCAGCTTCTCGGTCAGGGTGCCGACGAACCGCTCCGGCCGGCCCGCGAGGGCCTCGCGCAGCCCCGCCGCCCCGTCGAAGCGGGTGCCGTCGGGCAGCTCGCCGGTGGCGTCGATGGGCGTGCCCGCGGCGCTGCGGGTGCGGAAGCGCCCCACCGCGTCGAACTGCTCGAGCGCGAAGCCCGGCGGGTCCATCAGGCGGTGGCAGCTCGCGCAGACGGGGTTCGCGCGGTGGCGCTCGGTCGCCTCGCGCATCGAGAGCGCCTCGCCGGTGCCCGTCGTCTCCTCGAGGGCCGGCACGTCGGGGGGCGGCAGGGCGGGCGGGGTCCCAAGCAGGTTCTCGAGCACCCACTTGCCGCGCAGCACCGGCGACGTCCGGTTCGGGTACGACGTGACCGAGAGGATACTGGCGTGGCCGAGCAGCCCCCGCCGCGCCTCGTGCGTCACGGGGACGCGCCGGAAGTGGCTCCCGTAGACGCCCGGCATGCCGTAGTGGCGCGCGAGCCGCTCGTTGACGAACGTATAGTCGGCCGTCAGCAGGTCGCGGACGTTGCGGTCCTCGCGGAAGACGCTCTCGACGAGCAGCTCCGTCTCGCGCCGCATCGCCTGCCGCAGCCCCTCGCCGACGTCGGGGAACCGGTCCTCGTCGGGCACCACGGCCGGCACGTTCCGCAGGTACAGCCACTGGCTCGCGAAGCTCGTCACCAGCGCGCGTGACCGCTCGTCGGCGAGCATGCGCCGCGCCTGCGCCTCGAGCACCGCCGGCTCGCGCAGCCGGCCCGCCTCGGCGAGGTCGAGCAGCTCGTTGTCGGGAATGCTGCTCCACAGGAAGAACGACAGCCGCGACGCGAGCTCGAGGTCGCTGACCGCGTAGCCCTCCCCCGCCGCGACCCCCGTCGGGTCGCGCTCGACCCGCAGCACGAACTCCGGGCTCGCGAGCAGCCACCGTAGCGCCATCTCGACGCCGGCGTCGAAGCCGGCCTCGCCGCGGCCCTGGTCGAAGAACCCGAGGAGGACGTCGAGATCGGCCGGGGTGACGGGGCGCCGGTAGGCGCGTCGCGCGAGGGCCGACACGATGCGGCGCGCGCACGCGGTCTCCTCGGCCTCGGCCGCCCCGGCGGCGGGACGGCACGCGAAGATGCGCCGGCGGCTCGGCGTCTCCTCCGTCGGGGGCCCACCGGCGGCCGCGAACGGCCCGGTGACGGTGACGCTGCCCAGGTACGGCTGCACACGGGTGTCGCCGCCGGTGATGCTGGTGTACGGCCGCAGGTAGGGCTGGCGCAGCGTCTCGGGGTACGCCGCCGTCTTGCGCACGAAGGTCACCCGCAGCTCGCGCGGCCCCGCCCCGACCGGCAGGCGAAACTCCCAGTCGCGGTCGATGTTCCGCTGCCGGTCGCGCCAGGCGCGGCGCTCGTCGCCGTCGCGCGGCCCGTCGGGCGGCGGCCCGCCGACGAGGAAGGTCCGCACCAGCACGCCGTCCAGGCTCACCTCCACCGTGTGTGGCACCTCGAATACGCCGAGGTTGTCGCCGGCGTTGCGGGCGAGCGTGACGCGGAAGTCGTACTCCGCATCCTCGGGGAACGTGTGCCGGAACGCGCCGCCGCCGCGGGTGCCGAACGGCATGCCCGCCACCCAGTCGTCCTGCGGCAGGTCGCTCGCGAGCCGGAACACCTCGGCGGTGGCCGAGGGCGCGGGCCGTCCGACCGCCACCCGGGCGATCTTACGCGCCGCCGCGAGGTAGCGCTCTAGCAGGGTCGGCGACACGCCGAGCACCCCCGCGATGTTGTCGAAGCCGTAGCTCGCGCCGTCGGCCGGCAGCAGCTCCGCGACGTCGATCTCCAGGTCGAGGAGGTCGCGCACCGCGTGGTGATACTCGGTCCGGTTCAAGCGGTGGAACGCCTCGGTGCGGCCGGGGTCGGGGTTGGCGGCGGCGTGCCGGTCCAGCTCGGCCTCCAGCCAACCGACGAACCGATCGTAGCTCGCCGCGTCCGGCCGCGGTCTCGGCGACGGCGGCATGGCCCCGGCCCGCAGCTTCCGGACCACCGTCTCCCACACCGCCGGCGCCGCCGCCACCGCCGCCACGTCGTGCTCGTCGAGGGCCAGCCCCGCCGTGCGCATCCGGCCGTTGTGGCAGGTCACGCAGTAGCGGTCCAGCAGCTCCCGCTGCCAGCCGGCGGGCGGGCCGGGCTGCGCCCCTGCCTCCGCGGCGAAGGCCGGCCGGGCGGCCAACTCGGCTACGGAGAGGGCGAGTGCCATGCACGCCAACGCAGCAACGTGTCGCAATGCAGACATGTCGTAGGTACTCGCCGTAGTATCCGGACGAAGGGGAACGGTGTCAATCGCCGTCCCGCGGCGCAGGCCGGGACGCGTCGAGGGCGGGCTACAATGGTCGAATCGCCGGGCAATCCCGACGAGGGACGAGACCGATGGCGTTCACCAGGATCACGGCCGACGCTGCCCGCATGGGGGGCGTTCCCTGCATTCGAAACCTCCGCGTGCCGGTAGCGACGATCGTGGGGATGGTTGCCGACGGCATGAGCACGACGGACATCCTTCACGCCTATCCGGACCTGGAAGCCGAGGACGTCATCGAAGCCCTCCGCTTCGCAGCCGACGCGGTTCGTGAGCGAGAGCTGCCCCTGCTTTCGACCGGATGAAGTTCCTGATCGACAACGCGCTCTCTCCAGAGGTTGCGCGCATCCTTCAGACCGCAGGACACGACGCCGTCCATCTTCGCGCCAGAGAACTGCAGCACGTCGCTCGACACCCACCGGTACTCGCCGTCGTACCACTGCAACGGAAACGGCGTTGATGCCGGGCTGGCTGCACAGGGCCGCTCGGGCTGCCCGCGCCGGCAAGTGCGGTAGACTGGCGCCGATTTCCAGGAGGACAGCGATGCCGGAGCGGACGAATCGCGGGTTGCGGGGCGGGGCGACGGTCCTGGCGGGAACGGTGGCCCTGGCCGCGGCGGCGCTCCCCGCCGACGGTCAGACGGTCGAGTGGCCGGCCTACGCGGCGGACCAGGCCGGCACCAAGTACCTGCCCCTGGATCAGATCGACGCCGAGACGGTGGCCGACCTCGAGATCGCGTGGCGGCAGCCGGTGATTCCCGATGCGATCCGGAACGGCGAGACCGCCCGCGGCCCCGTCGCCTCGCAGACGACGCCCCTGATGGCGGGCGGCCTGCTCTACTTCAGCACCGGGCTGGGCACCGTCGCCGCCCTCGAGCCGACGACCGGCGAGGTCGTCTGGAACACCGGCCCCAGCGACGGCGTGCGGGTGCGGCAGACGCGGGGCGTCGCCTGGTGGACCGACGGCGAGGAGCGCCGCGTGGTCGCGACCCTCGGCCCAAAGCTCGTGTCGCTCGACGCCCGCACCGGCGAACGCGACCCCGGGTTCGGCGAGGCCGGCGAGGTAGACCTGCGCGAGGGGCTGCTGCGCCCCTTCCCCGACTTCTACTGGAACTCGGCCCCCATCATCGTCAACGACGTCGTCGTCATCGGCTCGTTCGTCGAGGACATCACCACCGCCCAGCGCACCGCCAACAAGGAGTCGCCGCGCGGCGACGTCCGCGGCTACGACGTGCGGACCGGCGAGCACGTGTGGACCTTCCACACCATCCCCCGCGAGAACGAGTTCGGGGTGGAGACGTGGGGGGCGGACCCTGTGGACGACCGCGCGTCGTGGGAGTACAGCGGCAACACCAACATGTGGGCCCACCCCACCGGCGACGAGGAGCTGGGCATCGTCTACCTGCCGCTGTCGACCCCGACCAACGACTACTACGGCGGGCACCGGCCGGGCGACAACCTGTTCGCCGAGAGCCTCGTCGCCGTCGACTCCCGCACCGGCGAGCGGCTCTGGCACTTCCAGGCCATCCGCCACGGGGTGTGGGACTACGACTTCGCCTCGTCGGCGGTGCTGATGGACATCACCGTCGACGGGCGCGAGATCAAGGCGGTGGCGCAGCCCAGCAAGCAGGCGTTCACCTACGTCTTCGACCGGGCGACCGGCGAGCCGGTGTGGCCGATCCAGGACCGGCCGGTCCCCGACTCCGACGTGCCCGGAGAGCGGCTCTCGCCGACCCAGCCGTTCCCCACCAAGCCGCCGCCGTTCGAGCTGCAGGGCGTGACGGTGGACGACCTCATCGACTTCACGCCCGAGCTGCGGGCCGAGGCGGTGGAGCTGCTCGACCAGTACGTGTGGGGGCCGATGTTCACCGCGCCCATCGTGCTCGACCCCCGGCCCGGCGGCAAGCAGGGCACCATCTTCAGCCCGGGCACGGCCGGCGGCGCGAGCTGGAGCGGGGCCGGGGTCGACCCGGATACCGGCATGCTCTACGTGCCGTCCGCCTACAGCCACAACGTCGTCGCCCTCGTACCGTCCGAGCACCCGCGGGCCGACGTGCGGCTGGTGCGGGAACGGTACACGCCCCTCATCGGGCCGCGGGGCCTGTCGATGTTCAAGCCGCCCTACGGCCGGCTGACCGCCATCGACATGAACGCCGGCGACATCGCCTGGCAGGTCGCCAACGGGCCGGGGCCGCGCGACCACCCCGCCCTGCGCGACCTCGACCTGCCGTGGCTGGGCCAGGGCGGACGCGCCTCCGTGCTCGTCACGAAGTCGCTGGTGTTCCTGGGCGAGGGCGGCAACACCGGCGTCGCCTCGCTGCCCCAGTGGTGGAACGGGCCGGGGGGCAAGATGTTCCGGGCCTACGACAAGGCCACCGGCGACGTGGTCTGGGAGCTGGAGCTCCCGGGCGGCACCACCGGCGCCCCGATGACCTACATGATCGACGGCCGCCAGTTCATCGTCGTCGCCGTCGGCTGGGACGACATGGCGAGCGAGCTCATCGCGCTGGCCCTGCCGGAAGCGCGCTAACGCCTGATTGGCCAGCGGCGGTTCCCTTGCGACTGTCGATCATCGTCCCCGTCTACAACGAGGCGTCCACCATCGCCGAAGCGCTGTCGCGGGTGCTCGAGCTCGAGCTCGAGCTCGACCGGCAGATCGTGGTGGTCGACGACGGCTCGACCGACGGCACCCGCGAGTGGCTCGACGCCTGGGTGAAGGACCAGCCCGACTGGGTCGGCGTCGAGCACCACACCGGCAACCGGGGCAAGGGGGCGGCACTCCGCACGGGGTTCGCGAAGGCCACCGGCGACTACGTCATCATCCAGGACGGCGACCTGGAGTACGACCCGCGGGACTATCCGCGCCTGCTCGCCCCCCTCCTCGAGGGGCGGGCCCGGGTCGTCTACGGCTCGCGGTTCCTGGGCGCGCGGCCACCCATGTTCTTCACCCAGCGGATGGGCAACGTGTTCCTGACCCGGCTGACGAACCTGCTCTACGGCGCGTCGCTGACGGACATGGAAACGTGCTACAAGCTGTTCGCGCGCGATGTCATCGCGAACCTGCCCCTGGCCGCCGACCGTTTCGACGTCGAGCCGGAGCTGACGGCCCGGGTGCTGCGGCAGGGGATCGAGATCGTCGAGGTGCCGATAAGCTATTCGGGACGCTCGTACGTGAGCGGGAAGAAGATCAACTGGCGCGACTTCATCGTCGCGGTCCGGACGCTGTTCCGGCTCCGGCTGTGAACCGGCGCGCCCGGTCCGGACGCTTGGCGGTCCGCCGCACGCTCGCCGGGCGCCGGGCCTTCCGGTGCCGTGGTGGCGGGCCGCGCCGCGCGGAACCGGGCATGACGACATGAGCACGGAGCAGACCGCACCGCCGCAGACAGGCGAGGCCGTCGACCTCGTCGAGTGGTACTTCCGGCAGGGCTGGACGGACGGCCTCCCGGTGGTGCCGCCGACCCCGGAGTCGGTCGCGGCGATGGTCGCCGCCCTCGGCGGAGAGCCGGAACGGGTCGAGGCCCGGGTCCCCCCGCGATGGGGCAACCTGACCCGCGAGGTGCTGGCCGTCAACCTCGTCCTCGCCGGCTGCCGGCCCGCCTATGCGCCGCTCGTCCGGGCCGCGATGCTCGCGCTCTGCAGCCCCCACTTCAACCTGCACGGGGTGCAGGCCACGACCCACATGGCGGCGCCGCTCCTCGTCGTCAACGGGCCCGTCCGCACCGAGATCGGCATGAACGCCGGCGCCAACGTCTTCGGCTCGGGCAACCGGGCCAACGCGACGATCGGCCGCGCCGTCCGGCTCGTGCTGCTCAACGTCGGCGGCGCTCAGCCCGGCGACCTCGACAAGAGCACCCTCGGCCACCCCGGCAAGTACACGTTCTGCATCGCCGAGAACGAGGAGGCGAGCCCGTGGGCGCCGTACCACGTCGAGCAGGGCTACCGCCCCGGGGACAACACCGTCTTCGGCATCGCGGCCGAGGGCCCCCACAGCGTGACCAACCACGTGGCCCACGACCCCGAGGGGGTGCTCGACAGCATCGTCTCGGCCATGAGCACCATCGGCCACAACAACGCCGTCAGCAGCGGCTCGTGCGCCGTCGTCATCGGCCCCGAGCACGCGGCCACCATCGCCGCCCGCGGCTGGACGCGCAGCGACGTGCGTCGCTACCTCTGGTCGCACACCGAGAACACCTACGACGACATCAGCTTCGGCGGCCGCTACGGCCGCATCTACAACCGCAACCTGCCGCGCTGGTACCGCCGCCGGCCCGGCGCCCGCATCCCCATCGTGCCGACCCCGGACGACATCCATCTCTTCGTCGCCGGCGGCGACGCAGGCCGCTTCTCGGCGTTCCTGCCGGGCTGGGGACACATGACGTCGCCGGTCCTGCGCGCCCTCGACGGCCGCGCGCCGGGCGGCCGGGCGCCGTGCGTGGACGGAACGTGCGAGCTGTAGGAGTCCGTGGTGATACCCGGTGCTGCACCGGGACCGGCGAGGGCACCAGCGAGCTGAAGGCCAGCAGGCCGACGAGAGCGACCGCGGGCGGTGGGGCGCCCGGGCGCGGCAGGCGTGAAGAGCGAGAACGCAAGCACGATGGAGACCAGATCATGACCAGTCGACAGACGCTGCCCTCCGGCCAGGTCGTGTTCGACCCGCGCGGCACCGTCACCGCCACCGAGATCCGGCTCGCCCCGCGGCCCGAGACACTCCGCGGCGTGCGCCTGGGGGTGCTCGACAACTCGAAGTGGAACGCGTCGCGGCTGCTGCGGCACACCGCCGCCGCCCTCGACGACTTCGAGCCGGCCGCCGTCAACCGCTACGTCAAGGACAGCTTCTCGCGCGAGGCGACCGACGACCTGCTCGACCGCATCGCGGCCGAGAACGACGTCGTCGTCACCGCCATTGGTGATTGAGGGTCGTGCACGTCGTGCAGTGTGCACGACACGGCCCGGCTGGAGCAGCGCGGCGTCCCCACCGCGGTCATCGTGACCGCCGCCTTCGTCGAGGAGGCCGAGGTGCAGCGCGCCGCCCTCGGCGCCGACGACCTCGAGCCGGTGGTCATCACCCACCCCCTGAGCACGCTCTCGGAGGAGGAGATCGAGGCGCGGGCTAGAGAGGCGGCTCCGCAGTTGGAACGGGTGCTGACGCGGCGGTCGGAGCCGGGCGATGACGTATCGTCACTGCGCGGCTGAGTGCGGGCGCCCCCACTTCACGAGACGGCCATGAGCGACGTCATCGACCCGGCGGATCGAGACGGATCGGTGTCCGCGCCGACGCCCGAGGCCAAGCGGGGGTGGAACTCCGACTTCGTCCAGTTCGAGACCGCGCCTTCGTCGCGCATCCTCGAACGGCTGCGGCTGGCCTACCCCGAGTCGTCAGGGGAAGAACGTCGCTCCTGGGGCGACTCGGTGCCGAAGCTCCAGCAGGAAATCGGCGAAGTGGTCCGTGTGGACACCCACTTCGCCCGCTGCACGGCGGTCCTCGAGTATCAGTTGCCAATGGAATCGCGGAGGGCCGACGCCGTCCTGCTGCTCCGCGAAGGCGTCGTCGTCATCGAGCTCAAGGGGAAGCGGACGCCGTCGGACGCCGACATCGATCAGGCCCACGCGTACGCCCGCGATCTGCGCTGCTACCATCGCGAGTGTCATGAGCGGCCCGTGCACGCGGTACTGGTACCGACCCGGATGCGCGGCCGACAGGGTATGGACCGCAACGTCCACATCTGCGGGCCGGACGCGCTCGACTCCCTCGTGGGCCGCCTCGACGCGCGGCGGGCGGGAGCGCCCATCGACGCAGGCCGCTTCCTCGCCGCCGATGCGTACCGGCCGCTGCCCTCCCTGATTCGGGCGGCCCGCGACCTGTTCCTCGTGCAGCGGCCTCCCCAGCTCTGGCGGGCGGCGGCGAACACCGACGCCGCGGTGGATCACATCGCGCGCATCGTGGCTGATGCGAGGCTCGCCGGCGCGCGGTGCCTGGTACTGCTCGCGGGCGTGCCGGGGGCCGGAAAGACACTGGTCGGCATGCGGATCGCGCACGACCCGGGACTGGACCTGCTGAAGCACGGCGACGGGGGCGCGCCGGCGGTCTTGCTGTCGGGAAACGGCCCCCTCGTCGAGGTCCTGCAGTACGTGCTGCGCGAAGCCGGCGGCGCCGGGCGCACGTTCGTGAGACCCATCCGGGAGTACGTTCGCCGCTACCACCGCCACCCCGAGCTGGAACCGTCGGAACACGTCGTGGTCTTCGACGAAGCGCAGCGCGCATTCGACCGCGCGAGGGTGGCCGACACCCACAAGCAGCCGCCCGACCACGCGCGCTCGGAGCCGGAGCACTTCATCGAGTTCGCCGAGCGGAAGCGCGGCTGGTCGGTCATCGTCGGTCTGGTCGGCACCGGCCAGGAGATTCACATCGGGGAGGAAGGCGGGCTCGGCCTCTGGGCCGACGCGATTCGCCGGAGCCGTGAACCACATCGCTGGACCGTGCACGGTCCGCCGGAGGTTGCGGGCCATTTCCGCGGCCTGGCCGTCGAGACCTCCGGGGCGCTCACCCTCGACGAGACGCTCCGGTCACATCGAGCGAGCCGCCTTCACGACTTGGTCGCGAAGCTGCTGCGGAAGACCCCGCCGAAGGCCATCGCTCTGCGCCCGATCGCGGACGAGCTGCAACGCGACGGCCACGACCTGCGCATCACGCGCGACCGCGCGCTGGCCGAACGCTATCTCCGCGAACGCTATCGGGACCATGCCGAGGCCCGTTTCGGCCTCATGGCGTCGAGCCGAGACCGGGACCTGGTGGCCTTCGGCGTGCTCAACGACTTCCAGTCGACGAAACGCGTGCGCCACGGACCCTGGTACAACGACGCCGAGACCGAAGACGGGGGCCGGTCCTGTCGGCACCTGCGCGACTGCGTGACCGAGTTCGGGGCCCAGGGCCTGGAGCTCGACGCGGTGCTGCTGGCGTGGGGCACCGACTTCGTGCTGCGCGGGGGCGATTGGTCGATCGACCGCGCGAGACGCTACCGGCCGGGCGGGAACGCCGGCGTGCGCGACCCCTGGCGACTGCGCGCGAACGCCTACCGGGTGTTGCTGACGCGCGGTCGTGACGCCCACGTGGTCTTCGTTCCACGGCTGCCCGAATTGGACGAGACCTGCTCGTACCTGCACGCATGCGGCTTTCGACCGCTGAAGGACCGTTGATCACGTCGACCCGGCAGGGCCGCCGATACGCTGGGTGATACGGTCTCCGCGCGCATCTGCAAGCCACCGCCTGCACGGAAGGTGGAAGGGCGAGTCCTCGTTGGCCGCGTACACGAGCACGTTGATGTCGAACACCAGCACTTCATTCCTCTTCGTCCATGGCCCGGCAGAGCGCGTCGCGGTTGGCGATGTCGACGAACTCTCCCCCCCGTTCCAGGACGGCAACGGCGGCAGCGCGGCCGGCGACGCATCTTCCCGCGCCGGCTCCGACAGCACCCGCCTGAGACCCGCCTCGACGAGAGCGGACATGGTGGTCCCGCGTCGCGCCGCCTCTTCACGCAGGCGCTGCATGACCGAGTCGTCGATGTTGAGGGTCGTTTTCAGATGGAAAACCGTATCACGGGCAGAGGCAACCAGTGGCGCGCGTTCGGGCGTCCGCAGCGCCGCACGAACCATCGGACGCGCCGGTGTTACGATCCGGCGGCGGAGGGCTGCGTGTCATGATCGTCAATCTCGCGTACGGCCGGACGGGGCTGCCGGTCGAGTTTCCCGACGACCGGACGACGGTCATCGAGCCCACCTACCTCGACGGCCTGCCCGACCAGGCCGGCGCGATCCGGGAGGCGATCGAGCACCCTGTGGGCAGCGCGCCCCTGCGGGAGCACGTGCGCGCCGATCAGTCGGTCGCCATCTCCATCTGCGACGTCACCCGGCCGATGCCGAGCGCGACGGTGCTGCCGGTGGTGCTCGAGGCCCTGTCGCACGTGCCCGTCGACCGCATCGCGGTCATGATCGCGAGCGGCACCCACCGGGCGACGACCCGGGACGAGCTGGTGGAGATGCTCGGCGCGGACATCGTCGAGCGCAACCGCATCGTCGTCCACGACGCGTTCGACGACGCCGAGCTCGTGTCCCTCGGCGAGGTCGAGGGCGGCGTCCCCGTCTGGCTGAACCGGACCTGGGTCGAGGCGGACGTCCGCATCACCACCGGGTTCGTCGAGCCGCACTTCTTCGCCGGCTTCAGCGGCGGCCCGAAGATGGTGGCGCCGGGGCTGGCCGGCTTCCGGACGATCATGCGGCTGCACGACGCCGAGATGATCGGGAGCCCACGGGCGCGCTGGGGCGTCGTCGAGGGCAACCCCATCCACGACGGCATCCGCGCCATCGCCGCCCGCACCGGTGTGGACTTCAGCGTCGACGTCGCCATCAACCGCGACCGGCGGATCACCCACGTCGCGGCCGGCGAGCTGTTCGCGGTGCACCGGGCGGTGCGCGAGGTGGTCAGGCGCAACGCGATGCAGGCGTTCGACCGGCCCTTCGACGTCGTCGTCACCACCAACAGCGGCTACCCGCTCGACCAGAACCTCTACCAGACGGTGAAGGGCATGTCGGCGGCGGCCCAGGTGGTGAAGCCGGAGGGCACCATCGTGTGCGCCTCGGCCTGCGCCGACGGCTACCCCGACCACGGCGAGTACCTGGACATCCTCACCCGGCGCGACGGCCCCGACGCATTGCTCGAGATGATCAACGCCCCCGGCCACGACCGCCACGACCAGTGGGAGGTGCAGGTGCAGGCCCAGATTCAGCAGCGGGCCGACGTGCTGCTCAAGACCGACGGCCTCTCCGACGAGCAGGTGCGCGCGGCCCATCTGACCCCCATCGACGACGTCGGCGACGCCACCCGCGACGCCCTCGCCCGGTCGGGGCCCGGCGCCCGCGTCTGCGTTCTCCCGGAGGGCCCGCAGACGATTCCCTATCTGGCGGAGACGGCCTGACCCTGTCACGCTGCGTCAGGGACGGGCATCCCTTGCTCGCGGGCGTTTCCGAGCCCGCTGGCGCCGACGCCGGTTTCGCGGCACCGCCGGACTCCGCCGCGGGCGGCCGGCCGGCACCCCCCGGCGCCGCGCCTCGTGTTGCGCAAGTGAGCCGGGACCGCCCGGTGATGCCCGCGCTATCATGGGAACGATGGCGTCTTCCGACGAGTCCGCGGCCGCCCGGCGCCGGGCACGGGCGGCGTGGCCGGTCAGGGTCTTCGAGCTGGGGACCGAGCCGTCCGACGACCTGAGTGACCGCACCACGGCCGAGGAGCGCCTCGCGATGATGTGGCCCCTCGCCGTCGATGCGTGGACGATGAGCGGACGCCCGCTGCCCGACTACCCCAGGCACCGGATGCCGTGCCGGGTGATTCGCGGCGCCGGCTCCGACTCGCGAGAACGTTGAACCCCGACTTCATCGAGTCTCTCGCCGCGCTGCTGCGGGCGGACGCGCGCTTCCCGATCGGCCAAATCGCCGGAGACGGTGTCAAAGGAACAGATACGGCGCAACCGCCCGGATGCTCACCCCCCGGGAAGCCGGCCCAGGCGACCGCGATGAGACGACTCCGCCGCACGATGACGCCGCTTGCGTTCCTGACCCTTGCCTGGTCCTGCTCCACCACGCCACCGCCCGTCTTGCCGGACCCGATGGACGCGGTACGGGAACAGCTCGAGCAGGCGCACGAGCTGACCCTTCGCGGATGCTACCGTTGCCTGGTCGAGGCCCGGGATCTGTACGAAGCGGTGGCCCGGCAGGGCCTCGTGCCCGACACGGTGAACGCCGGCCTCCTCCGGACCACCCTGCTGATCGGGATGCGGGAACGCGAGATGGGCCTGCCCGGCGGCGGCACGTTCGAGCGCTCACTGGCGCTCGCGGGCCTCGAGGTCTCGGTTGCGCAGGAGATGGCGGAAGCCCGGGAAGCCGCAGAGGCCGAGGGGAGGTCGGCCGTCCGGGAGGCAGGAGAGACCCGGGAGCCGCCGGAACCCGGGGAACCGCCCGACGCCGCTCGCGAGGGCGGAGAGGCCGGCGAGGCCGCGGAGCTCGAGCGCGCCGCGGAGCCGCCGGCGCGAGCATTGGCCGGCCCGGAATGGGAGACGTTCCTGCAGATCGCGGCGACCACCTCCTGGCAGGACGTCGGCATTCCCAAGGACGTGTCCGAGGAGAACGTCTACGCCCGCGCCATCGCCGATCGTGACCGCGACGCCTGGAACCAGGTGCTGCAGCCGCTGGTGCCCACCGATGCCCTCGCCGCCTACCTCTATCTCAGCCTGAACTGCACGCCCGAGTGGCTCGCCGAGCAGCCGCCCGAGCTCGACGAGGTCCTCGCCGCCCACGACGACGCCGTCTACGTCCGCTACCGGCAGGCCCTGTGCGCCGACGAGCAGGTGGGGCTGGCCTCGATCCAGACCATCGAGCCGCGCTTCACGGAGATGGAGTTCTTCCTCGGCCGGCACGCGGTGGAGCAGGGGCGGGGACCGCAACAGGGGGACGTGGCCCTGGCCGAGTTCCACTACGCCCGGGCCCGCGAGGAGTGGCCGGATTGGCCTGCCCCGGCCCTCTCACTGGGCGAGGTGGCCCGCACCGTCGAGGACTACGAGGCGAGCCTGCCCTTCTACGACGCCGCCCTCGCCCTCGTCCCCGACCAGCGCGACGCCCTGCTCGGCCGGGCCCAGTCGCTCAGCTATCTCGACCGGTACGCCGAGGCGGTGCCGCTGCTCGACCGGCTGATCGAGATGGGCCGCTGGTACCTGGCCGAGGCCCACTTCTGGCGGGCCTACAACCGATTCAACCTCGGTGACGTCGAGGGGGCCCGCGACGACGCGGCCGCCTCCATCGGCCATCGCCCCGAGGCCCAGTCGTACGCGCTCTCGGGGCAGATAGCGCTCGTGCAGCGCCGGCTCGACGACGCCCGGACCGACCTGGAGACCGCCCTCGACATCAACCCGCAATACTGCTACGCCGCGTTCCACCTCGGCCGCGTGCACATCGAGGAGGCCCGCTGGATCGAGACGGCTTCCGCCTTCAGCCGCGCCGCCATCTGCTTCCGGGAGAACGCCAGCCGGCTCGCCGCCGACCTGAGCGAGATCGAGCAGAACCCCGACCTCGCCGAGGACCGGCGCGCCCGGCTCGTCGCCCGGCGCACCGACGAGATCGCCGTCGTCCGCCGGCAGGCCGCCTCGTCCTTCTACAACGCCGCCCTCGGGTACTACAACGACGGCACGGTGCGCGTCGCCCGCCGCTTCGCCGAGCTGGCGCTCGAGCACGAGATGTTCGCCGAGCGCGCCACCCGACTGCTCGGGCTCATCGACGCGGTCCCCGCCGAGCTCCGGCGGTAGTCGGCGCCGCGCAACGACGCCTACTGCGCAGTGATCGCGTTGATGACCACCGGGGTGACCGGCGCGTCCTGGTGGCTGCCCTGCTGCCGGGTGTCGACCCCCGCGATCGCGTCGACGACGTCCATGCCCTCGGTCACGCGGCCGAAGACGGCGTAGCCGAACTCGGCGTCCGAGTCGCCGCGGTAGTCGAGGCCGCGCCGCGCGTTGTCGCTGACGTTGATGAAGAACTGCGACGTGGCGCTGTTGATGGCGTTGGTGCGGGCCATCGCGACAGTGCCCCGGGTGTTGCTGATGCCGTTGTCGGCCTCGTTCCGGATCGGCTCGCGGGTGAACTTGCGGGAGAGGTCGGCCCGGAAGCCGCCGCCCTGGATCATGAAGTCGTCGATGACGCGGTGAAAGACGGTGTCGGTGTAGAAGTCGGCGTAGACGTACTGCAGGAAGTTCCGGACCGAGACGGGCGAGCGGTCCTGGAACAGCTCCATCGTGACGTCGCCCTCGCTGGTCTCCATGACCACCGTCGGGTTGCCGCCGGGGATGGTCCCGCCGGTGGCGAGCCGGACGCGGTAGACCCCGGTGCTCGCGGTCATGTACAGCGTCTGCCCGTCGTCGCCCCACGCCACGTTGGCCACCACCTCCGGCATCAGGATCGTGCCCAGGTGGACGCCGTCCCAGCCGATGACCCAGACGCCGCCGGGGCCGGTGGCGAAGAGGTTGCCGCCCAGGTCGACCTTCAGGCCGTCGGCCCCTCCGGGCGCGGTCTGGTCGTTGACGTCGTAGAAGACGCGCCCGTTCGAGGCGCCGTCCTCGCCGAGGTCGTAGGCCATCCACACCTTCTGGTTCGCGTCGGAGTTGGCGACGTAGAGCACGTCCTCGTCGGGCGAGAGGGCGATGCCGTTCGGGCGGCTCTGATCCTGGACCAGCAGCTCGAGCTCGCCGTCGGGGCTCAGGCGGTAGATGCCGTTGAAGTCGAGCTCGCGGAGCGGCGACTCCTCGAGCCCCTCGAGGCCGTACGACGGGTCGGTGAAGTAGAGCGACCCGTCGGAGCCGAAGACCGCGTCGTTGGGGCTGTTGAGGCGGCTGCCCTCGTAGTTGTCGACGATCACGGTGCGGGTGCCGTCGTCCTCGAGCCGCGAGATGCGGCGGTTACCGTGCTCGCAGATGATCAGGCGGCCTTCACTGTCGAGGGTCAGCCCGTTCGACGAGATCGACCGCAGCCCCTCGCGGTCGCCCTCGAACACCGGGTCGAGGAACGGGCTCGCCCCGTCGGCCTCGGTCCACTGGTGGATGGCGTTGGCCCGCACGTCGGAGAAGAGCAGCCGCGACTCGCCGCGGATCCACACCGGACCCTCGGTGAACACGTAGCCCTCGGCCAGCTTCTCTATCGTGGCGCCGGGGGGCACGAGCGAGTCGAGCCGCGGGTCGACCCGGAGGATGCGGCCCTCCCCCGCCGCTTCCCCGACTTCAACTTCCTCGGGCGGCTCTTCCGGCGCGCCGCCGCAGGCCATCGTCAAGGCCGCGAGGGCGGCCGCCATCATCCAGCTTGTCGGTCTCATCATGTCGTCCTCGATTCGGGGTTAGGGATTCTGCACCTTGAAACGGCCCGGACGCCAAGGATCGCGCCGCACGACAAGAGAGACTGTAACGCAATACCGCCCCACGGTGAACGACGCCGGCTCCCGGCCCCGGCGGGCCGCCCACGGGGGGGATCCCGCCTCCGCTCGATGGTAGAGTGCGGGCACGGAACCCGCGCCACCCCCAACGCCGCCGATCGATGCCGCCGCCGAGCCCGTCGCCACTCGTCGTCCTCACCATCTGGACCGCCCTGCTGCTCTACACCGCGGGCGAGTACGGCCGCACCCGCCGGCCCGCGGCGCTATGGGCCCGGCCGGTCTGGCTGCTCGGCGCCGCCGCCTACCTCGCCCACGTCGCCGCCGCCTTCGCCACCCACCACGGTTGGAGCCACGCCACCGCCTACGCCTACACGGCGGCGCGCACCGAGGCGCTGCTGGGCCTCGCGTGGGGCGGCGGCCTGTGGGTGAACTACGCCTTCACCGTCCTCTGGGCCGGCGAGGCGCTCTGGTGGGGGACGATGCCCGGCAGCCACGCGCGGCGCGCGCGCGCGTGGACGCCGGCGGTGCGCGGGGCGTTCCTCTTCATGATCGTGAACGGCGCGGTGGTGTTCGTGGACGGCCCGGGACGCTGGCTCGGCGTCGCCATCGTCGCCGCCCTGATCGCGATCTGGCGGACCGACGGCCGGGCGAACGGTACGCCCGGGCATCCGAACGCCGCTGTGGCCGGCGGCGCATGACGGTGCGGACGCTTCGAGAACCGCAACCAACGGAGAGCGGAGCCAGGGGGCGAGGCCGACGCCCGGGCTGGACTCGCGGAGGTGACGCATGTCGGATCGAGGCAGGGAAGAGGCGACGGCAAGCTCGCCGTTCACCGTGACGCTCCCGTCGGGCGACGCCGTCAGCGCGATTGCGTACCCGGCCGCGGGGGCGCCGCCCACCGGGACGACGATGATCCTCGCGCACGGCGCCGGCGCGCCGCAGACGCATCCGTTCATGACCGCCTTCGCCCGCCTGCTCTGCGCGCGCGGGATCGACGTCGTCACCTTCAACTTCCTCTACATGGAGCGCGGCCGCCGCGTGCCCGACCCGAAGGCTCGCCTCGAGTCGTGCTACCGGGCGGTCATCGCCGCCGCGCGGACCCGGGCCGGCGACGGCGCGCGACGGATGGTCATCGGCGGCAAGTCGATGGGCGGCCGCATCGCGACGCAGGTGGCGGCCGCCGACGGCGCGGACGGGGGCGACATCGGCGTCGACGGCCTCGTGCTCCTCGGCTACCCCCTCCACCCCCCGGGCCGGCCCGACAAGCCGCGCACCGCGCACCTGCCGGCGGTCACCGCCCCGATGCTCTTCGTCCAGGGCGAGCGCGACGCCTTCGGCACCCCCGACGAGCTGCGCCCGGTGCTCGCCACCTGCGCCGACGCCGAGCTGGTCATCGTGGACGGCGCGGACCACTCGCTCAAGAGGCGCGGGAAGAACGCGCCACGGGCCGAGGAGGTCTACGAGACGGTCACCGGGAAGATCATCGGCTGGATGGAGAGACAGCGGCTCCTGGCGAGAGCCGTTGGGTGAAGAGTCCCGAACCGGCTCTCCGCCGCCGCGAAGACCGGCGGAACACGAGCAGCCGGAGGCCATGCTCAGCGCCGCTGCCGCAGGCGTTCCCGCATCGCCTGCCGGTTCTCCTCCTGGATCTCCTTGTAGGCCTCAAGCTGCGCGTCGGTCAGCATCTCGTCGAGTTCCTCGAGCGTCTGCTCCCGCACCGCGCTGACATCTCGCTGAAGGCGGCGAAGCCGAAGGAACCCGAGCCGGCCCGCGCCTCCCGAGCGGTCCTGGAGGTCAATTCCGTATTCCTGAAGCACTTCGCTCAGGGCTTCGAACTCTGTTCGGAGGACCGGCCTGACCTGCTCGACCTGCTCGTCAGTCAGGTCCAGCCGGGTGCGGGCCTCTTCGAGGCGCTGCTGAAAGATCTCCAGCCGCTCGGCACGCCCCGCGTCCTGCCCGGGCGCGGTTGCGGGGTTGCCGCCCGCAGATGCCGCGCACGAGACGACGGCCGCGACGGCGATTGCGACAATCCGACGGTCATGAGTCATCCCGGTAGCGTAGTGCATGGAGGCGTCCTGTCAACCGGGGGGGCGAGCCCGGCCCGCCTTCGCGGGCTTGTCGGTTGGCGTGTGCCGCGCCACCGGCAGGGCTTCCCCGTGTTGGGGCCGGTCACCGCCGGCCGCGCACGAGCACGCTCCGCCGCCCCGTGCACCTCACGACTGGGCCGGCCGGCAACCACAGCCCGGGGTCCGTCGCGGCCCCCCGGCGCCGTTCAGCCCCGGCGGCGCGCGAACCACGGCAGCCGCTGCAGGTCGTCGAGTATCGCGTAGGCGACCGGCACCAGGAACAGCGTGATGACGGTGGCGAACAGCACGCCGAACGCGAGCGAGGCCGCCATCGGCACGAAGAACGCGGCCTGCATGCTGCGGTCCGCCAGCATCGGGACCAGGCCCGCGAAGGTGGTCAGCGACGTCAGCACGATGGGGCGGAACCGTTGCCCGCCCGCCTGGCGGATGGCCTGCTCCAGACTGGCCGCGGCCGGCGGCCCGCCGTCCGGTCGTGGCCCCTCCGTCACCGCGGTCCCGTCAGGGACGCTCCGCGCCCGGTTGATGAAGTCGACCATGATCAGGCTGTCGTTGACGACGATGCCGGTCAGCGCGACGAAGCCGAGCAGCGACAGGAACGTGACGTCGAGCCCCATCACCACGTGGCCCCACAGCGCGCCGACGAGGCCGAACGGGATGGCGCCCATGATGATGAGCGGCTGCGCGTACGACCGCAGGGGTATCGCGAGCAGGCCGAAGATCATGATCAACGCCAGCAGCAATCCCCCCCGCAGGTCGCCCACCGCTTCCTCCTGCGCCTCCTGGGTGCCCCTGAACACGTAGAAGACGTCCGGGAACTCCGCCACCACCTCGGGCAGGATTCGGCTGCGCAAGTCGGCGACGAGGGCCGCCGTCGAGACGATCTGCGAGTCGACCGACGCGGTCACGTTCACGGCGCGGTTGCGGTCGATGCGCCGGATCGAGGCGAAGCCGCGCCCGGGCTCGACCCGCGCCACGTGGCTGAAGGGCACCTCCCCGCCGTCGGGCAGGCGGATGCGCATGTCCTCCAGGTCGCCCAGCGAGCGCCGCTGCTCGCGCGGGTAGCGCACCATGACCCGGACGTCGTCCCGCCCCCGCAGGATGCGCTGGGCCTCCTCGCCGTAGAACGCCTGCCGCACCTGTCGCGCCAGGTCCTCCAGCCTCAGCCCGAGCCCCTCAGCCGCGGGGCGGATGTCGAGCCGCATCTCCGACTTCCCGGTGCGGACGGTGTCGGCGATGCCGAAGACCCCGGCGTAGGTGGCCAATCCGCCCCGAAGCCGGTCGGCGGCGGCCCGCAGGCGGTCGAGGTCGGGCCCGTAGAGCTCGACGTTGACGTCGTCGCCGGCGCTGAGCAGCGAGGTGTGGAAGTCGATGGCGACCGCCTCCGGCACCGGGCCGGTCTCCTCCCGCCAAAGGATGCCGAGCTGCTCGCTGGTGTAGGTGCGCGTCTCCGCGGGCGCGAGCTCGATGGTCACCTCGCCGATGTTGCCGGCGGCCACCACGTCGGCGCTTATCCGTCCCACGCGCCCCCCGCCGCTCGCCTGCACCGGTTGATCGCCGATCGTCGTCGCCACGTGCCGGAAGTGGTCCACGCCGGTCTCGTCCTCCAGCCGGGCGCGCAGCCGGGCGGCCCCCGCCTCGAACGTCGCGACCGCGTCCGAGGTCGCTTCGGCGGGGGTGCCCAGCGGCATCGTGATCGAGGCGGTCATGAACTCGTTCTCGATGGACGGGGCGAACTGAAAGCCGGTCCAGCCGCCGAGGGCGACGCCGCCGGTGAGCACCAGGGTGGACAGCCCGACCGCCGCGCTGACGTAGCGCCAGCGGAGGGCGGCGTCGAGGAACGGCTCGTAGGCTTCGCGGACGAACCACGCGAGCCCGCCCGCGATGCGCCGCTGGAGCCGGCGCCACGGGCCGGCGCGCTTCCGCCGCCGTCGGTGGGCCAGGTGGGCCGGCAGGATGCCGAGCGATTCGAGCAGGGAGAACAGCAGGCAGGGCAGGGCGACGATGGGGACCACCCGGAACATCTGACCGAACGCGCTCTCCACGAGCAGCAGCGGCACGAACGCCGCCGCCGTCGTCAGGACGGCGTAGACGACGGGCTTGCCGATCTCCTGCGCCCCCCGCACCGCGCCGCCCAGGCCGTCCCCGTCCCGTTCCTGGTGGCGGTGGACGTTCTCCCCGACGATGATGGCGTCGTCGACCACGATGCCGAGCACCAGGATGAACGCGAAGCACGAGGCCATGTTCACGCTGACGTCCAGGGCCGGCATGACCGCCAGCGCGCCGAGGAAGGAGATCGGAATCCCGAGGCTGACCCAGAAGGCGAGCCGCATGTCGAGAAACAGGGTCAGCACGACGAAGACGAGCACGAACCCGGCGGCGCCGTTGCCGAGCATGATGGCGAGCCGGTCGGACAGCACCAGCGACTGGTCCTGCCACACCGTCAGCGTGATGCCCTCCGGCAGCCAGGCGTCCGCCTCTTCCAGGTAGGCGCGCACGGCGGCCGCGACGTCGAGGACGCTCTCCTCGCCCGAGCGGTAGACGGAGACCATGACCGCCGGCGCCTCGTCGAAGCGGGCGCGCTGATCGGTCTCCGCGAAGCCGTCGACCACGTTGGCCACGTCTCCGAGCACGAGGCGGCTGCCGTCCTCGCGGGTCCAGAGCATGAGCCGCTCGTAGTCCGCGCCGCGGTAGGCCTGCCCGACGGTGCGCAGCAGGATCTCGCCGCGCTCGGTCCGCACCGAGCCGCCGGGCAGGTCCAGCGAGGAGCGCCGGACGGCGCCGGCCACCTCGTCGAACGTGAGGCGGTGACGGCGCAACGCCGTCTCCGACACCTCGATGGAGATCTCGAACGGGGGAACGCTGACGATCTCGACCTGGCCGACCTCGGGCAGGGCCGCGAGCCCGTCGCGCACGAGCTCGGCGATGGCCTTCAACGAGGCGACGTCGGTGGCGCCGGTGATGGCGACGTCGGTCACCTGGCTGCGGGTGACCAGCTCGCGGATGATCGGCCTCTCGGTCTCGTCGGGGAACGTCTCGATGGCCTGGACGTTGTTGGTCACCTCGTCGAGCACGCGGGCGGCGTCGGCGCCGGGGTCCAGCTCGGCAATCACCGACCCGCTGCCCTCGGTCGCCGTCGACACGATCTGCCGAACGCCGTCGACGTTCTGGATGGCCTCCTCGATGCGGACGACGACGCCGGACTCCACCTCCTCCGGCGCCGCCCCGAGGTAGGGCACCTCGATCCGGATGCGGCGCAGGTCCAGCTCGGGGAACACCTCCGCGGTGACCGCCGCGGCGCCCATGAGGCCGCCGGCCGCGATCAGGACCATCAGGAGGTTGGCCGCGACCGGGTTGTCGGCGAGCCAGGCGATGGGGCGGTTCACGGCACCCTCCGCCGCGAGAATCCGCCCACCGGCCGGTACCCCCGGCCGTAGCGGTCGGTGACAGGCTCCCGAACGATCTCGCGCTCGCTGAGCCGTCGCCGGAAGTCGTCGTCGGTGCGGAGGCCGCCCGGCGGGCGGTGGCTGTACCCCACGATGGCCATGGGGGTTTGCGGCCGCGGCGGACGCGGAGTCCCCGCGTCGTCACCGTCCATCGGCAGGCCTATTCCCTGGCGCCCTCGGCCACCATCACCAGCGTCGGCAGGATGAAGAGGATGAACGCGGCCGACAGCACCAGGCCGCCCACCATGCTGACCACGAAGGGCACCAGGAAGATCAGGTCGTCGCTGCGTTCGTAGAGGAGGGGCGACAACCCCAGGATCGTGGTGGCGGTCGTCAGGAAGACCGCCCGGAAACGGTCCCGGGCCGCCGCCGACGCCGCCGCGATGGCCGGCATCGCGCCGTCCTCCCGCCGAATCGCGCCGTAACGGTCCAGCAACACCAGCGCGTCGTTCACCACGACCCCGAAGACCGCGATCAGGCCGAACAGCGACATCGCGGTCAGATCCCAACCGAGGAGCCAGTGCGCCAGGATCGCGCCGGCGAACGCAATCGGGAACCCGGCCACGGCGACGAGCGGCTTCCAGTAGCTGCGCAGAAAGGCTGCCATCAGGGCGTACATCGCGATCAGCACCACCGGGACCAGCAGCCCCAGAGTCTCGAGCATGGCCCGTTCGTCCCGTACCCCGCCCTCCGGCTCCACGGTCAGGCCGGGATAGCTCGCGAGCAGTTCCGGCACGATTTCTCGTTCCACCCGCCGCTGGGCCTGGTTGGGGGTGATTATCGCGACGTCGGCCCGCGCGTTCACTGTCGCGGACCGGTTGCCGTCGATGCGCGTGAGCGTAGCCTGCTGACGGCTCTCGGTCAGGTTCGCCACCGCGGACAACGGCACCTCGCCGCCGCCGGCGCGGCGGACGCGTTCGCTGGCCAACTCGCGCAGGTTGCTGCGCCGCTCGCGCGGGTACCGCACCATGACCTTCAGCTCTTCATGGCCGCGCTGAATCCGCTGGACCAGCAGACCGTGGTAATTGGCGCGCAACTGCGTCCCGATGGCGGCCGGCGTCAGTCCCGCCGCCTCTCCGACCGGGGTCAGCGCGATCTCGAGGTGCCGCTTGCCGAGCGACAGGCTGTCGGCGATCTCGTAGACCCCCGGTACCGTCGCCAGGAACGACCGCAACTCGCCCGCGGCCGCAGCCAGCGTCTCCGCGTCGTCGTGCTTCAGCGCGTAGGCGACGCTCGGCCGGGGCCGAACGCTCGTGGTCTGGAACTCCATCCGTTCCACTTGCGGGAGCTCCCCGATGTTCAGGCGCCACGCCCGCTCGATCTCGGCGGGCCTGGCCTGCCGGAGCGGCCGCTCGTTCAGATGGACCCGCACGCCGGCGAGGTGACTGCCGTTGGACTGCTCGACGCCGGTTCGCGACGACACGATGTTGCCGGCGAGAATGCTGACCGCGTCGATCGACTCGCCCGGAAGCTGCTCGTTCATCGCGTTCGCGGCGTCGGCGACCCGCTCGGCAACGCCCAGCGTCGTCGCGAAGGGAGTACCCGCCGGCAGGTGCAGGTCCACCTGCACGTTCTCGGGAGGGTTCATCTCCGCATCGAAGATGATGACCCGGATCGCCTCGGAGCCAACCAGCAGCAGCGAGAGCAGTACGAGCGCGGCGCCGGCGGCCAGCGCCGACGAGCCATGGCGCACGGACCACGACACCGCCGGCAGCACGGTGCGATCGCGGATCTCGTCTATCCAGCCGCACACGCGGTCCTGAATCGCACGCAGCGGTCCCAGGCTCCAGCGCCCCTCGTGCGAGAGGTGAGCCGGCAGAATGAGGAACGCCTCGATCAGCGACACCGAGAGCACGAAGAGCGCGACATACGGAAACACGTTCACCAACTGCGTGACCGTGGCGGTCACGAAGAGAAAGGGCACGAACGCAAGCAGCGTGGTGCAAACGCCGATGGTTATCGGACCCACCACGGCTCTGGCGCCGGCTACGGCCGCCTCGATTCCGCGCTTGCCCTTGTCGCGTTCGGCGGCGATGCTCTCGCCGACTACAAGGGCATCGTCCACCACGAGGCCGACCATCAGGAAGAAGCCGACCAGCGTCCCCATGTTCAGGGTCAGGTTCGCGGGACCGAAGAACATCAGCGAGCCGATGAACGACAACGGGATGCCGACCGTTATCCACGTCGCGGCGCGCAGGTCGAACGTCAGCAGGAGCAGCACGAACACCAGCACCGCACCGGCCAGCCCGTTTCTCGCGACTCCCGACAACCGGTCGAGGGCCGGCTGGGCCCGGTCGTTCCACACGCTGACCGCGACGTTCTGCGGCGGCTCGTAGCCCGCGAGCCAACCCCGGATGTCGCCGACGATGTCCGCGATCGACTGCTGGTCGGTGGCGTCGACACGCACGAACACGGCCGGCGTGCCGTTGACCTCCGAGACGATGTCGTCGTCGACGAACCCGTCGCGGATCTCCGCCACCTCGCCGAGCGTCACGATGGTCCCGTCCAGCCTCGTGATGAGCGGAATGCCCTCGAACTCCTCGCCGATGCTGCGCTTGGCGACGGTGTGCAACACCACGCCGCCGGATTCGGTGCGCAGCTCCCCGAAACGTGAGGTTGAGCGAAACCCGCTGCACCGCGTTCGATACTTCGTTGATGCTGAGGTCGTTGCGGCGCAGCTCCTCCTCGCTCAACTCGATCGCTATCTCGCGGTCGCGCGTGCCCCTGAGCGTCACCTGCGAGACGGACGGCAGCTCCAGCAGCTCGCTGCGCACGGCCTCGGCCGCGAGCCGCAGCTCGTCCTCGCCCGCCAGGGACGACGAGACGGCCAGGGTCATCGCCTCGATGGTCAGCCGCGCCAGCTCTATCTCCGGCCGTTCCGCGTTCGACGGCGGGAAGTTCTCGATGGCGTCCACCGCGTTCCGCACGTCGCTCAGGACGGTACTCGCATCGGCGAAGGTCGCCATCTCGATGAGTACGTTGCCCCGTCCCTCGGTGGCGGTAGTCACCACGCGCTCGACGCCGGCGAGGCCGATGACGGACTCCTCGACGCGACGATTGACGTCCTGCTCCACCTCCTGCGCCGACGAGCCGGGCGAGCGCACGTTCACGGTGACGGCCCGCAGGTCGATTGCCGGATAGTTCTGCACCGGGAGCCCGAACCCGGCCGCGATTCCGCCCACGATGAAGACCACCATGAGCAGGTTGGCGGCGACCGGATTCGCTGCGAAGTAGCCGATCAGGCCCTTCCTCGCCGGAGCTGCGGGCGGTGTCGTCCCCTGGGCGTCGGTCGTGGTCATGCCCATGACTCCCTCAGTTCGACGGCGCCGCCAGCTCGACCGCCAGCCCCTCGCGGGCTCCGGGCAAGACCCCGACGACCACGCCTTCGCCCGCGTCGAACGCCTGAACCACCCATCCCTCGGCCGTCCGTCCGACGGTCTCCGGCGCAAACGCGCTCAGCCGGCCGTCCCGGACCACCCAGACGCTGTCGCGCTCCTGCACGACGGACTCCGGCAGCACGTACACATCGTCATGGGCCGGCCCCGCGATGTCGACCTCCACGAACGAGCCGGGCGCCGGCAGCGAGTCAGGGTGCGCATCCTCGGCGAACTTCAGGAATACCGACGCCAGGCGGGTCCTGGGAGCGACCACCGAGGAGACGCGCTCCACTCGGGCCTCCCAACCCGCCATCTCTCCGACGACGCGCGCCGAACGGCCGATTACCGGATCCAGGTACTCCAGATCCCGCAGCTCGATCGGTACCGCTACCTGCAGCGCCTCGGTCCTGTACACGATGCCCAGGCGCGACGTTGGCCGGTCAACCCGGTCCGCCGGTCCCACCAGCTCACCCACCTCGACGTCCGAAGCCGTCACCCGGCCGTCGTACGGCAGGGAGATGTTGGTCCGCTCCAGACGCAACTCGGCCAGCTTCAGGTCGGCTTGCGCCCTCATGAGCCGTGCCTCGGCCTCGGCGATCGACGGCAGGCGGCGGACCGACTCGGACGGCTCGGCGCCCGGGTTCTCGCGCTCGAACGCCTGGATGTCCTCTTCGGCGCCGGCCCTCTCGACCCACACGCGGGCATCGGCCTCCCGGACCGCCATCTGCGCTGCTTCCACCTGCAGCTCGAACTCGGCCGGGTCTATCCGGATGAACGTCTCGTCCGCCGTGATCGACCCGCCGGCGCTGAAGTCGGGTGAGACCCAGGCGACGCGGCCGACGACCTCGGACGCCACCCGCACCCTCTCCTCGAGATTGACCGTGCCCGTCAACTCGACGGTGAGCGCCTGCTCGGTCGGCGTCGGCCGAATCACCCTGACATTGGGCCGAACGCTGGCCGACGACGGGTCGGACACGGCGCCGCGGTCGACGCGAGCCGGCGCCCGGGCAAAGTAGAGGGCTGCCGCGATCACGAGGAGAACCGACGCCAACTGCGCGTAGCCGCGCCACGCGAACCGGCCGGAGGGATTCCCGGATTCGTGCGATGGCTCGGTCATGACCTGCTCCTCGGCTGTAGCTCAGCGCGTGCGAAATGCGAACCGTGCCGAGCCTACCACATTGGGGGGTACTCGCCTCCTTGGTGCCCATGGGGACCGTACCGGCACCTGCCACCCGAGGGCAACCTGCCAATCCGGATACGCCGTGGTGGAGCTGTTCCGAGAACGGACGAGCAGTCGCGCGCCGAAAGGGTCGACGATACGGCCCCCGCCGTGGGGAGCGATGAGATGGGCTGACAACTGCCCGGCTCCTCCCGGGGCGGGTCGGAGCCGTCCGGCTGGCCCGGCGTCAGGGCTGGTTCGTCGTCTCCTCGGCGGGCACCTCGATGGTGCCGTAGTAGCCCAGCATCATCTCTTCCCAGGTCTGGTCGCCCCAGCGGACCTCGGCCGACGGATCCGGGTTGTGCCGGTTGTTGGCCGAGTTGTCGTAGGTGAACACCGCCTCGAGGGTCGAGCCGGCGGGCATGAGGATGGGCTCCTCGAGCTGGTAGCGGAGCTGCCAGTTGAAGTCGTAGCTCGGCACCCAGAGCGCGACCTCCTCGGTGCCGTCGGGGTAGCGCACGATGTACTTGGCGGACCTGCCGCGCACGTGCATGTGCGGCATCATGTTCGTCAGGTACGCGGGCTCTTCGAACTCCTGCGTCGCCCGGACCTCGTAGGCGGGGTGCCCCGGCTCGATGCGGAACTCGCCGTTGCGGACCGCGCCGCCTCCGGCCCGCCGGCGGACGGCGCCGGCCGGCGGCGCCGACGCCACCACCACGCCCCAACTGCTCCGGTCGAACACCGGCTCGCCGATGGTCGTGTAGTGCATCTGCGCCTCGATGTCGGCCCCGGCCGGCAGCTTCACGGCGACGCCGTCCTCGTACACGGTGCCGAGCCGGTTCGGCACGTAGCCGCCGACGCTGGCGCCGGGGGCGCGGGTGCGCGAGCGGTCGCGCTGCAGCCTCACCTCGGCCGTCGCCGGCACGCCGTCGTCCTCGAGCACCCGCGAGATGACGTGGTGGACGACGCGCCGGTCGCCGGGGCGGTACTCGTGGGCCGAGATCCAGGTGTCCTCCTGCAGGTTCGTCGGCACGGTGACGTACGAGTAGGGCACGGTGCCGTCGGCGGGCACCGGGAACGGCTCGAGCATGGTGAAGATCAGGTCGGGCTCGCCGATGGACCAGCCCTCGGCGAACTCGGGCAACTCGGGCAGCTCCGCCTCGTTGCCGCGCGGCGCGCCCCCGTCGACCCACGCGGCGATGACGCCGATCTCGTCCTCGGACAGGCTGACGTCGTTCGTGTAGGCGCGAACGCTGGAGTCGGCGCCCCACGGGGGCATCTCGCGCGAGACGACCTTCGACTTGACGGCCCGCGCCCACGGGCGCACGTCGTCGTAGGTGATGAGCGACATCGGCGCGAGGTGGTCGGGCCGATGGCACGCCACGCAGTTCTCGTAGAGGATAGGCGCCACGTCGGCGGAGAACGTCGGTGCCCCTTCCGCGGCCTCGGCCCCGACCGCCACCGTTCCCAGCAGGAGCGCCGCCGTGCACAGGCCGGCCGCGGTCTTCGATACTCGCATCAGTCAACCTCCCACGGACACGCGGATCGCCGACGCTATACTGTGGCGCCGTCACGGCGGAAACCGGGCGCCGTCACGCCGAAACCACGCCGCATCGCCAAGTGTAGATCATGGACTTCTCGTACTCACCAAAAACCGAAGAGCTGCGACGCCGCGTCCTCGACTTCATGGACGAGGTCGTCTACCCCGCCGAGCCGGTGTACGCCGAGCAGCTCGCGGGGGCGGACGACCGCTGGGTGTCTCCCCCCGTCATGGAGGAGCTGAAGGCCCGGGCCCGCGAGGCCGGGCTCTGGAACCTCTTCCTCCCCGAGAGCGGCCTCGGGGCGGGGCTGACCAACCTCGAGTACGCCCCGCTGTGCGAGATTCTCGGGCGCTCGCCCATCGCTCCCGAGGCGTGCAACTGCTCGGCCCCCGACACCGGCAACATGGAGGTCCTGGTGCGCTACGGCACCGAGGCCCAGAAGAAGCGTTGGCTCGGGCCGCTGCTCGACGGCCGGATCCGCTCGGCCTACACCATGACCGAGCCCGAGGTGGCGTCGTCGGACGCCACCAACATCAGCGCCCGCATCGAGCGCGACGGCGACCACTACGTCGTCAACGCGCACAAGTGGTGGGCGTCGGGGGCCGGCGACTCGCGGTGCGCGCTGTTCATCCTGATGGGCAAGACCGACCCGTCGGCCGAGAAGCACCGGCAGCAGTCGATGATCCTGGTCCCGGCCGACGCGCCGGGCATCACCCTCGTCCGGCCGCTGACCGTCTTCGGCTACGACGACGCCCCCCACGGGCACTTCGAGATCACGTTCGAGGACGTCCGGGTGCCCGCCGACAACCTCGTGCTCGGCGAGGGCCGCGGGTTCGAGATCGCCCAGGGGCGGCTGGGGCCGGGCCGCATCCACCACTGCATGCGGCTCATCGGGCTCGCCGAGCGGTCGCTCGAGAAGATGTGCGCGCGGGCGAAGAGCCGCGTGGCGTTCGGGCGGCCCCTCGCCGATCAGGGGGTGGTGATGGCGGCCATCGCCGACTCGCGCATCCAGATCGAGCAGGCGCGGCTGCTGACCCTGAACGCCGCCCACCGCATGGACACCGTGGGCAACAAGGTCGCGCGGGCCGAGATCGCGATGATCAAGGTGGTGGCCCCCAACATGGCCCTCGACGTCATCGACCGCGCCATTCAGCTTCACGGCGGCGCCGGCATCTGCGACGACTTCGGCCTCTCGGCGGCGTGGGCGGGCGCCCGCACCCTGCGCCTCGCCGACGGGCCCGACGAGGTGCACCGGCGCGCGGTGGCCCGGCTCGAGCTCAAGCGGGGAGACGCGGCGGCGCGGCCCTGAACGCGGTCGGCAGGCGCGGACGCGTGGACGCCTGGACGCGGCCGCTCGGGCCTGGACATCGCCGCTCAGGCGTAGACCAGCGTCACCGTGTCGGCCACGCACGCCGGCTTGGACTCGTTCTCGATCTCGACGACGAAGCGGCTCGTGAACCGCACCAGGCCCGGCTCGACGCGCTTCGTCGTGAGCAGCGTCTGCACCCCCCGCACGCGGGCCCCGGTCTTGACCGCGTTGGGAAAGCGCACCCGGTCGACGCCGTAGTTGATGGCGCGGGACACGCCGCGCACCTCGGAGATCTGGCGCCGGAAGTGCGGCATCAGCGACAGGGTGAGGAAGCCGTGGGCGATGGTCGTCCCCCACGGCGACTCGGCCGCCGCCCGCTCGCGGTCGACGTGGATCCACTGGGGGTCGAGGGTCACCTCGGCGAACCGGTCGATCATCTCCTGGGTCACCGTCAGCCACTCGCTCGCGCCGAGCTCGGTGCCCGCCAGCGCCTCGAGCGCGTCGAGGCCGTCGATTACGCGCATGCCTGCTCTCCGTTTCCGCTGAGTCGAACCGCCCGACCGCGCCGCTACGCCGCGCCGGCTCGGGTAGTATAGGCGCCCGTGGCAAGATCGGACGGGGACGGAGTCATCGTGCAGCCGGCCGTCGATCCCGAGGTCATCGAGGTCCGCCCCGACGAGCGGCTCGACGGTTCGCGGCTCGAGCCCTGGCTGCGCACGCGGCTGCCCGAGGCGAAGGGGCCGCTGACGATCCGCCAGTTCGGAGGCGGACACGCCAACCTGACCTACCTGCTCCGGTTCGGGGCGGCCGAGTACGTGCTGCGCCGCCCGCCGCTGGGGCCCGTCGCCCCCACCGCCCACGACATGGCGCGCGAGCACCGCGTGCTGGCCCGGCTCGGCGATGCCTTCGCCCTCGCCCCCCGCAGCTACGCGCTGTGCACCGACCCCGATGTCCTCGGCGTCGATTTCCACGTCCTGGAACGCCGTCACGGCGCCGTCATCCGCCGCGATCTGCCGCCCGTGCTCCGTGATCGGCCCGACCTGCAGCGGCGCACCGGCGAGATGATCGTCGACGTCCTCTCCGACCTGCACCGGGTCGACCCCGCCGCGGTCGGCCTCGGCGACCTGGGCCGCCCCGAGGGCTTCGCGCGGCGGCAGCTCGACGGGTGGGGCCGCCGCTGGCACGCGGCGAAGGACCAGGACGTGGAGGACGTCGACCGGATGCTGCGCTGGCTCGACGGCGGCGTGCCCGCCGCGCAGGCCACCGCCTTGCTTCACAACGACTACAAGCTCGACAATCTGATGGTCGACGCCGACGACCCCGCGACCCCCGTCGCCGTCTTCGACTGGGACATGGCCACCCGCGGCGACCCGCTGATGGACCTGGGGTACCTGCTCAACTTCTGGAACGAGCCGGGCGACGACCCGCGCTGGCACCACGTCTCGCGGATGCCGACGAACCACCCCGGGTTCCCCACCCGCGCCGACGTCGTCGAGCGCTACGCCAGCCGCAGCGGCCTCGACCTCGACCGGATCGCGTGGTACCACGTCTTCGGCGTGTTCAAGCTGGTGGTCATCGTGCAGCAGATCTACATCCGCTATCTCCGCGGGCAGACCCGGGACGCCCGCTTCGCCGACTACGACGTCCGCGTCCGGGACCTCGCGCAGAAGGGCGTCGAGGTGATGGGCGGGTGACGCCGCTGCACGCCATGGATGATTCGAACGCCGCCCCCCTCCCGCCGGCCACCGTCGACGCGCTCGTCGAGCGCCTGGCGTCCGGCGACGGCGCGGCGGTGGCCGACCTCATGCCCGTCGTCTACGACGAGCTCCGCCGGCTCGCCCGAAGCTACGTCCGACGCGAGCGCGCGCAGAGCGTGCAGGCCACGGAGCTGGTCCACGAGGCGTACCTGCGGCTGGCCGGCGGCCGGCCGCAGCGCTGGCAGGGCCGCACCCACTTCCTCGCCATCGCCGCGATCGGGATGCGGCGCCTGCTGGTGGAGCGGGCGCGGGCGCGCGGGGCCGAGAAGCGGGGCGGGGGCCGGGTGCAGGTGACGCTGGACGACGCCCTCGTCGCCGGCCCCGGGGCCGCCGTCGACCTGCTCGCGGTCGACGAGGCGCTGTCGGCCCTTGCGGCCCTCGACGCCCGCCAGGCCCGCATCGTCGAGCTGCGTTTCTTCGGCGGGCTGACGGTCGAGGAGACGGCCGAGGCGACGGGCGTCTCCCCCGCCACCGTCAAGCGGAACTGGACGCTGGCCCGGGCGTGGCTCAAGCGCGAGCTCGGCGCCGATCCGGGCCGCGCCGAGGGAGGCGGTGGAGCCTGAACGCTGGCGGCAGGTCGGCGAGCTGTTCCACCGGGCGCTGGCGCACGGCCCCGGGGACCGACCGCGGTTCCTGGACGAGGCCTGCGGCGGGGACGCGGGGTTGCGGGCCGAGGTCGACTCGCTGCTCGCGCACCACGAGGACGGCGCCCCGCCCGCCGTGCCGACCCCGCCGGAGGTCGTACCAACCCCGTCGGAAGTCGGGCCGACCCCGCCCGGGGTGGTGGCGACCCCGCCGGACGACGCGGGCGCGGACGGGGAGGCCGGCGAGTCCCGGATGGATGCCGGCGAGCCCGAGCTGGCGGCGGGCCGGCAACTCGGCCCCTATCGGATCGTCCGCAAGCTGGGCGAAGGCGGCATGGGGGTCGTGCACCTCGCCGAGGACACGCGGCTCGGCCGGCGCGTCGCCGTCAAGGCGCTGCCCCCGCGGTTCACCCGGGACGAGCGCCGCCGCCGGCGCCTGCGCCGCGAAGCGCGAGCCGCGGCCAGCCTCGCCCATCCCGGCATCGCCACCGTCTACGCCCTCGAGGAGTTCGACGGCGCCCTCTGCATCGTCAGCGAGTACGTGCCGGGCGAGACGCTGCGGCAGGAGCTGGCGGCGGGGCCGCTGCCCCCCGCCGACCTCCTCGACACCGCAACCGCCATCGCCCGCGCCCTCGCCGCCGCCCACGAGGGCAACGTCCTGCACCGCGACCTGAAGCCCGAGAACGTCATCCGCGTCCGGGACACCGGCATCGAGGACGCCGGCATCAAGATCGTCGACTTCGGCCTGGCCCGCTTCGGCGACCCCGACGCCGGCGCCGGGTCGGCCACGCAGCTCACCGCGCCGGGGGCGATGCTGGGCACGCCGGGCTACATGGCGCCCGAGCAGATCCGCGGCGAGCCGGTCGACTTCCGCGCCGACATCTTCGCCTTCGGGGTGCTGCTGTTCGAGCTCGCCACCGGCTCGCACCCCTTCACCAGCGCCACCCCGGTGTCGACGGTCGCCCGGGTGCTGGAAGCCACGCCGCCCGACCTGCGGCAGCTCGCCCCGGCCTGCCCCGCCGCCCTGGCCGCGGTCATCCGCCGGTGCCTGCAGAAGGAACCGGAACAGCGCTATGGCTCGACGCGGGAGCTGGTCGACGACCTCACGGGCGCCCGGCAGACCCCCGCCGCGTCGGCGGGCCGCCCCCGGGCCGACGAGGCGTCGCACGGGAGCGGCGACCCGGAACGCCGACAGCGATCGGGTGCGACCGGCGCGCCGGCGCGGGGCAGCGACGATCGGGAACGCGGAACGCTGAGCCCGGTGTGGTGGTGGCAGTTCCACCAGCGCGCGGCGGGCGTCGTCTACTACGCGATGCTGTATCCCCTGTGGCGCGTGCGAGAGTGGGCCCCGTCGCCTTGGGGCTCCGCGGTGTTCTTCGCAGCCCTCGCGGCGGTGCTGGTGGCCGCCAACCTCAGGTTCCACCTCTCGTTCACCGAGCGCTTCACCCCTGACGAGCTCGACCTCCAGCAGATCCGGGTCGCACCGTGGGTCCGCGCCGCCGACTGGCTGTTCGCAGCCCTGCTGCTGGCCGCGACCGCCCTGATCGCCGACACCCATCCCGCCTGGGCCAGCCTGACCGCGGCGGTAGGCATCGTCAGCGCCGTCACCTTCCTCGCCATCGAGCCCGCCACGACCCGCGCCGCCTTCCGCGACCGACCTTGAGCAGCGTCCCCCCCGGTCGATCGCCGATGAACATCACACCTGAACCGCCGGGCGTCACGGGGCCGCCGTGAGCCGGCGTCGGGCCGCCTCCAGGGTGAGGGTCAGCTTCTCGCGGGGCACGCCGGTCACGAACGGCCGGACCACGACACCGAGCAGAGGAGGCAGGCCCCGGGTGAGGGTAATCGACTCGCACTGCATGAGGGTGCCCTCGTCCCGCTCCTCGAACGAGCAGTAGTTGTTGAGCCGCCACGCGAACCCGCGGTCGTTGCCCTCGGGCCTGGCGCGCTCGCGCGGGGTGTCGGGGTGCTCGATCTCGAGGATGCGGGTGCTGCGGCTCGGCACGTGCATGCGGGTGTCGCCGACCGGCACGAACTCCACGCGGTGCTCCGTGTCGGCCACCCACGTCAGGACCCTCTTCGTGTAGAGGCGGAGGTAGACGTGGAAGCGGTCGCCCTCGCGCGACCGAATCGCCGAGGCCTGGACGTCGGGCGCATAGACCTCCGGGTAGCGGTCGTAGTCCTGCACGAGCGCGATCGTCCGGTCGAGGGTCACGCCGGGAATGAGAACGGTGCCCATCCAGTGATGGACCATGCCGGAGGGGATGTCGACCTCCGCCCCGCCGTCCCGCGTCAGGAGCCGCTCGACCACGACCTCGCCCGATCGCAGCCGCGCGAGCACCTCGTCGCGCCGGGCGGCGTCGAGGCGGTCGAGCCACAGGAACGGGCTCGGGCCCTCGACCTCCGCCCGCATGCGCGCCTCGGTCAGCGCCACGTAGCGATCGAAGGCGCGGACCGTCTCGGGCTTCAGCTCCGCCGCGGCCGCCACCACGGCCGAGGCCCACACCATCCACCCCACGGTCGCCCAACCTGTCAGTCTCATCGTCGCCCCCCGGTCCCGTTCCGCAGGCGGGCCCCGACGGCCGCCTTCATCCAGGAGTGCGCAGAACGCGTCGCAACCGGCTCATGACTAGAATAGCGAAGACCGCGGGCGGTCCGCCTGCCCGGGAACGCCCCGCAACCGATTGGGAAGGACGCGCCATGCCCGAGACCCGCGCAAGAACCGTTCACCGCGGCAGCGCCGCCGCGGCCGGCGGCAGCCCCGACGCGGTGGGGCTGCCCGCCCTCGTCCTGGCCGCGTTCGCCCTGGCCGCCCCTGACGCCGCGGCCCAGGACACGGACTGGCCCGTCTACCTCGGCGACGCCGGCCGGTCGCACTACTCGGCCCTCGACCAGATAGACCGCGGCAACGTCCACGAGCTCGAGGTGGCGTGGACCTACGACTCCGGGGAGCTGCGCGGAAGCCGCTCGACCATGTACACGAGCCCGCTCGTGGTCGACGGGGTGCTCTACGGCCTGTCGCCCCGCCTCGTCGCCTTCGCCCTCGACGCGGCCACCGGCGAGGAGCTGTGGCGCCACGACCCCGGGCTGCCGGGGGGGGCGCAGCGCGGGCTGATGTGGTGGGACGGCGACGGCGGACCCCGCCTCTTCTACACGGCCGGACGCATCCTCATCGCCCTCGACCCGGCGACCGGCGAGCCCGCCGACGCGTTCGGCGACGGCGGCCGCCTCGATCTCATGCCGCCCGGCGAGTCGGGCCCGATGACGGTGACCGCGCCCGGCGTGGTGTTCGAGGAGCGGCTCATCTTCGGCTTCTCCACCTCCGAGAGCGACGGGGCCCTGCCGGGCAGCATCCGCGCCTTCGACGCCGGCACCGGCGACCTCGAGTGGCACTTCCACAGCATCCCGCGCCCCGACGACCCCGGGGCCGAGACCTGGGCCCCCGGCTCGCTCGAGAACGCGGGGGGCGCGAACACGTGGACGGCGATGGCCCTCGACGAGGAGCGGGGCCTGCTGTTCGTCCCCACCGGGTCGGCCACGCCCGACTTCTACGGCGGCCGCCGCGCCGGCGACAACCTCTACGCCAACTGCCTGCTCGCCCTCGACGCCCGCACCGGCGAACTGCGCTGGCACTTCCAGGTGGTGCGGCACGACATCTGGGACCGCGACCTGCCCGCGCCGCCGACCCTGGTCGAACTCGAGCGCGACGGCGCGGTCGTCGACGCCGTCGCGCTCACCACGAAGTCGGGCCACCTCTACGTCTTCGACCGCGACACCGGCGGGTCGCTCTACGCCATCATCGAGGAGGAGACCCTGCCGAGCGAGCTGCCCGGCGAGGTGCCGGCGCCGACCGAGCCGGTGTCGGCCGTCGCGGTGACCCGCCAGGCGTTCGAGCTGACGACCCGCAGCCCCGAGGCGACCGCGTTCGTGCAGGAGGTCATCCGCGACTTCGACCTCCGCCCGTGGGCGCCGCCGACCCGCGACGGCACCCTGTTCTTCCCCGGCTACGACGGCGGCGCCGAGTGGGGCGGGTCGGCGTTCGACCCGAACACCAACCGGCTCATCGTCAACATGTCGGAGATCGGCGGCATCCTGCAGCTCTACGAGATACCCGTCGGCTTCAGCGACGGGGGCGTCTACGCCGAGCACTGCGGGAGCTGCCACGGCCCCGATCTGGAGGGGACCGCGAACGGCCCGGGCCTCGAGGGCGTGATGGACCGGCTGGGCCGGACCGCCGTCGAGACCATCGTGCGCGAGGGGCGCGACCGCATGCCGGCCTTCGGGCACCTCGACGAGATCGAGCGCCGGGGCGTGATGCGCCACCTCGCGGCGCCCGCGGCATCGCGGGCGGCCGAGACCCCGACGACCGAGGTCCGCTACGCGCATGGCGGCTACCGCTGGGTGCGCGACCACGACGGCCTGCCCGGGAACACGCCGCCGTGGGGCACCCTCACGTCGGTCGACCTCGCCACCGGCGAGTTCGACTGGCAGGTGCCGTTCGGCGGCTATCCGGGCCACGAGCACCTGGGGTACGGGTCGGAGAGCTACGGCGGCCCCGTGGTCACCGCGGGCGGGCTCGTCTTCATCGCGGCGACGCCGGACCGCAGGCTCCGCGCCATCGACGTCCGCAACGGCCGCGAGCTGTGGCAGGCGGAGCTGCCGGCGGCGGGCTACTCGACGCCGGTGACCTACACCGCCGGCGGGCGGCAGTTCGTGGTCATCGCGGCCGGGGGCGGCCGGCAGGGGCCGCCTTCGGGTTCGGAGTACCGGGCGTTCGCCCTGCCTGAATAGCGTGTGGTGCAGGCAGCCCCACGAACGTCCTCGCGTGGGTCGTGGCGTCACTCTGCGCCCGAATCGGGCGCGCCTGACGTGCCGTCTCCGGCATCTGGTACGGCGTCCAGCTCGTGGTTCGTAAACTCCAGCGTCTTCAGGTACGTTCGTGTTCGGTCCATGAAACGGCTCGCTTGATCTGCTTGATCTCTAGCGTCTTGGAGTGGCAATCGTCCACTGGAACCATAGTCCGCTTCCAAGCGTGTTTCCGAAGCACTGCTCAGTATCGTCCCCCATTCTCTTTCGAAGTGCCCTGGGCGCACCAGGTAGTTGCCGAAGGTTCCTTTCAGTCCTCGGTGGCTCTTGCTCGTTACGCCTTGCGTCATCAGCGCTGTCCGAGCGGCGTGCAGGATTGCGTAGTATGATCTCGAGAGTGACCCGTTGGCGTCGTTGGTGTTTATCAATGTGCGGGCCCCGCGTAGCGCGTCCCGCGCCTGCAGCCACTCGGTGAGGATCGCGTCGCGTCCGATCACGTTGTGCCCCGTGGCGTTCTGTCGTATGTTCTTAGTAGAACACGTCAATGCCTTCCCGTTCGACGGTCTGTTGGAACGGGAATCCTCTTTCGATCCTGTCTTTCCACGCACCCTCTGTATGGACGAACAGCTGTGGCAGTACCGGTCTCAGCATTGCGAGGTCGTGCCCCAGTTCCCGCAGTGGTCGGTGTAGGCGCCTCGACTCGTTCCTGATGATGATCACAATGTCGATGTCGCTCTCGTCGTGCGCATCGCCCCGCGCTTTGGAACCGTAAACGATCATTCGTTGCACGATGCCTGGATATTCGCGCTTGAGGGCGTCTCTGAACAGGTCGAGCCAGTTCTGTTCTGCAGGGAGCAGTGTCAGCATTTCTGCCGTCCTCGGCTTCCGACATTCTACCTCAGCTCGTCTCGTGTCGGGCTGGCAACTCTACCAGATTCCCGTCGGCTTCAGCGACGGGGGCGTCAACGCCGAGCACTGCGGGAGCTGCCACGGCCCCGACCTGGAGGAGACCGCGAACGGCCCGGGCCTCGAGGGCGTGATGGACCGGCTCGGCCGCACCGAGGTGGAGACCATCCTGCGCGAGGGGCGCGACCGCATGCCGGCCTTCGGGCACCTCGGGGAGATCGAGCGCCGGGGCGTGCTGCGCCACCTCGCGGCGCCCGCGGCATCGCGGGCGGCCGAGGCGCCGACGACCGAGGTCCGCTGCGCGCACGGGGGGTACCGCTGGGTGCGCGACCACGACGGCCTGCCCGGCCAACACGCCGCCGTGGGGCACCCTCACGTCGGTCGACCTCGCCACCGGCGAGTTCGACTGGCAGGTGCCGTTCGGCGGCTATCCGGGCCACGAGCACCTGGGGTACGGGTCGGAGAGCTACGGCGGCCCCGTGGTCACCGCGGGCGGGCTCGTCTTCATCGCGGCGACGCCCGACCGCCGGCTCCGCGCCATCGACGTCCGCAACGGCGGGGAGCTGTGGCAGGCGGAGCTGCCGGCGGCGGGCTACTCGACGCCGGTGACCTACACCGCCGGCGGGCGGCAATTCGTGGTCATCGCGGCCGGCGGCGGCCGGCAGGGGCCGCCTTCGGGTTCGGAGTACCGGGCGTTCGCCCTCCCCGAATAGCATGGTGCAGGCCGGTTGTCCGTGGCTGTCCACAGGTGTGCACAACCGATTGGCGCGGTACATGCATGAGTTCACGCAACCGGGCCGCTCTGCGGGGGGACCGCGCAGCCTGTGGTAGCTTGGAGGAGTCGCGCCGCGCCGCTTCGCCACCACCAGGAAGCCGTCATGATCAGACCCGCCCCCGCCGCGGTTCCCGTCGAGTATCCCAGCTCCGACGGCCAGCCGATGGCGGAGAACGACGCCCAGCGACACGCGATCATCTACGCCATCAACGCCCTGACCCGGCACTTCGGGGGGCGGCCGGACGTCTACGTCTCCGGAGACCTTCTGATCTACTACGAGGAAGGCAATCCCCGGGTGTCGATCGTCCCCGACGTGTTCGTCGTGTTCGGGGTGGAGGACCGCGAACGCCCCAACTACAAGCTCTGGGAAGAGCGGCGGGCGCCGGACTTCGTGCTCGAAGTGGCCTCCCCGAGCACGTGGCGGGAGGACCTGACGCGGAAACGGTCGGTGTACGCGCGGCTCGGCGTACGCGAATACTGCCAGTACGATCCCAAGGGAGAGCACCTGCCGGCGCGCCTGATGGGCTGGCGGTTGACGCCTTCGGGTTACGTCCGCCAACCAGTGGAGGCGGCGCCCGGCGGCGGGTCGGCCCTGCGGAGCCGGACCCTGGGTCTGGAGCTGCGGGCGGCGCCGGGGCGGGAGATGCGCTTCCGCGACCCCGCGACCGGCCGCGACCTGACGAGCTACGACGAGGAGGCCGAGGCCCGACGGGCGGAGGCTGAGGGCCGACGGGCGGAGGCCGAGGGCCGACGGGCAGAGGCTGAGGCCCGACGGGCGGAAGCCGAGGGCCGACGGGCCGCCGAAGCCCGCGCCGACGCCGCTGAAGCGCGCGCCGCTGCCGCCGAAGCCCGAGCCGCCGCCGCCGAAGCGCTGCTGCGCGAGCGTGCCGACGGATAGGTGAACCACCTGCTGTCGGGCTGCCGACGGGATTCGGGCCCCGCGGCCGCGTCGACGGAGCACTCCGAAACAGTGACGAGCGGGACCGGAGATGGAGGCGCGAGCGCCGGCTGACGCGGCAGCGACGGCGCCGTCGGGCGAGGGCCTCGCCGCGCCGGCCCTGCCGGTCACCGCTCGGCTTCCGCCGTTCCGCGCGTCGTCCCGCCGCGGACGGCGTCGGCGGTCGTCGGCGCCGATGGACGCCACAGATTGGCGCGGTACATGCATGACTTCACGCAACCGGGCCGCTCCGTGGGGGGGACCGCGCAGCCTGTGGTAGCTTGGGGGAGTCGCGCCGCGCCGCTTCGCCACCACCAGGAAGCCGTCATGATCAGACCCGCCCCCGCCGCGGTTCCCGTCGAGTATCCCAGCTCCGACGGCCAGCCGATGGCGGAGAACGACGCCCAGCGACACGCGATCATCTACGCCATCAACGCCCTGACCCGGCACTTCGGGGGGCGGCCGGACGTCTACGTCTCCGGAGACCTTCTGATCTACTACGAGGAAGGCAATCCCCGGGTGTCGATCGTCCCCGACGTGTTCGTCGTGTTCGGGGTGGAGGACCGCGAACGCCCCAACTACAAGCTCTGGGAAGAGCGGCGGGCGCCGGACTTCGTGCTCGAAGTGGCCTCCCCGAGCACGTGGCGGGAGGACCTGACGCGGAAACGATCGGTGTACGCGCGGCTCGGCGTACGCGAATACTGCCAGTACGATCCGAAGGGCGAGCACCTGCCCGCGCGCCTGATGGGCTGGCGATTGACGCCTTCGGGTTACGTCCCGCAACCGGTGGAGGCGGCGCCCGGCGGCGGGTCGGCCCTGCGGAGCCGGACCCTGGGTCTGGAGCTGCGGGCGGCGCCGGGGCGGGAGATGCGCTTCCGCGACCCCGCGACCGGCCGCGACCTGACGAGCTACGACGAGGAGGCTGAGGCCCGACGGTCCGCCGAAGCCCGAGCCGCCGACGCCGAAGCCCGAGCCGCCGACGCCGAAGCCCGAGCCGCCGACGCCGAAGCGCTGCTGCGCGAGCGTGGCGACGGATAGCCGAACCACCTGGGTCGGGCCGCCGACGGGACGACCGCCGACGTGACCGGCCCGCCCGCCTAGCCGTCCCGTCGCACGGCGTGTCTGCGCATTCCGATGAAACCGATCAGGCTGCCGCGAGCGTGGGTGCGTCGCGCTCCGGATTCATCACGAAAGCGACGCTCGATTACATCGACCGGCGCGTCGGCCGGAACGGATAGACGGATGCGGCAGAAGGCGCGCGCCTCGCGGAGTGCCTGACGCCCGGCCGAGCTGTATACGTAACGACCTCCCGTCATGCGCCGGATTGCACACGGCGTCCGGCGTCGGGGCTCTGCAAGATGCGGTGGTGGCCTCAGCCGGACTCCCAGGTGCCGAAGCGGTGGGGCAGGATCTAGCCGCTGCTCCAGATGCCTCGCAGGTCGGCAGTGCCCCACGGCGTCCGCGGCGGCGTGAAGTCCTCGTCGCCGGCCGCGAGAGCCTGTGCGGCAGCGCCCGCCGCCAGCGCCGCTCCGAGGCCCACCGGCGGGATGCCGGCCGCCGCAAGCGCGCAGCCTCTGCGGTTCATCACAACCATCTCCCTGCCGCCAACGTTCCGCCGCGGCGACATCACAGCTCGTCGGGGGACTTGTCCCAGCCCAGATACGTGCGCTCGGGGACGAAGTACATGTGCGCCGTGTAGCGTCCTATCGGTCCGTCGGCGCCGTTGTAGTGCAGCAGGTGCAGGTTGTCGATCGGCGGGATCGGCAGTCCGTTCAGCGGAATCGGGTTCCAGGAGGCGCCGTCCAGCAGGTCCTGCTGCGAGAGTACGTGCTCGATGAATATCAGCCTGCCGGCCGCCTCGCCGTACGTCACGCCGTGTTCGCCGGTCGCGTCCGGGGGCCGGTTCGAACCCACGGAATGGTCCCGGTGGTGCCGGCCCATGCGCGGGCAGAAGTCGTTGGGAAACTGCTCGCAGGCGTACAGGCCGAACCGGGAGGGCAGGCTCGTGACCGGCGGCAGCGCGCCGGCCGCCAGCGTCGGCATGGCCGGACCCTCCAGGGGCGCGAAGTGCCACAGCAGCAGATGCCGGCCGCCGCCGGCCGTCTCACCCTCGATGAAGTCGATCGTCAGGTGTTGCGGCGCCGGGAAGTCGAGCCCCCGCAGGCTCAGGTGGCGGAAGCTCTTGTGCGCGGCGATGTCGGCATGGCGGATCAGGTAGCCGGCGGAGACGACGGCGCCGTCGTCGACGCCGTACAGCACGCCCTGCGTCGGGTTGGCCTTCTCGCTCTGCTCCCAGATGGGCAGCGAGCTCGAGCCGTGCGTCTCGCCGCCGTCGTCCTCGCGATGGGCGAACCGCCCGCCTGCCGTGTACAGAACGCCGCGGCCGGCGAGCTCTCCGGCCGCGCGGAAGGCGCGCGGCAGTTCGGCCGCCCGCGGCAACGACCGCATGAACTCGGCGTGTCCGATGTCGGACTGGACCGCGCCCGCGCCCAGCGCCGCGGCGGACGCGACAACGGCAACCACAGCGACCCATGCCGCCAGCGGCGGATGTGAAGAGTTGTCCATGACCCCGTCATTGTATCGCTGATCCGCTCCGCATCGGGCGCATGGGGGCCGCAAAAGTCCCGGGTGCTTCTGCCGCCGCTTGATCTCCATTTTGTCGCCCCATAAGACCGCAACGTCGCTACATTATCTCGACCAATCTGGTATCATACGGTCCCTATCATGATTTTCGCCACCCCTTCACCCCCCCCTTTTTTTCCGGGGGCGCCACTTCCAGGAATCGTGCGGGGCAAGGGGTTGATGGTGCTGTCGAAGCAGACCGTGGCAGTCGCGGTGGCGCTGCTGATGGTGCTCGCGTGGGTGGGCTGCGCTTTCGAGGAGCCCGACGCCGGCCTACAGTCCGCCGGCCACGCTGACTGCGACGCCTGTCACTTCCGGAACCTCTCGGTAGTCGAAACCGACGGCGCGCCCGCGCCGTCCGAGCTGGATCCCGTCGCCGACGCCGTCGCGGCCACCCGCGCTCACGGCGAGCTGGGCATGGCGCTCGGCATCCACCCCACGCGCGGCCCGCCCGCGTAGCCGTCCTGTCGCACAGCGTGTCGTCGCCGCGTCGCAAGGCGACGAACGGGAACTTCGCGGCCCCGTCCGCCTGACCCACGCGTCCCGCAAAACCCCGTGACGGTTGTCAACGCCGTCCACGGCGCACCGGGCTCGCGAGGGCCGCGGGCCTGCGGGCCGCCTGAATTCCATCGAATGACTTGACAAGGGAGCCCTCCGGAGCGTGGCACCGCCCCGGAGGGCAATCGAACGAGCAACGACCGTAGAGACCTGCAAGAGCCAGAACAGACGTGCGCCGTCCGACGGCGAAATTCTAGCCGAGACGGCGCACGCGTGCCTACGAAGGGACACATCGATGCACCGTGCGTTCAGCAACCCGGTCGGCAAGGCGTCCCGGCTCGCCGCGCTCGCGGCTGAACTGGCCAGCCCACCTTCCTCTGCGGGCCGGCCGGCGACCGGCCCCTCCGCGCTTCCCCCAGGCTCCCCCCCCCCCCGCATCCCCGAACGGCGCGCCGGCGCGGGCTGCCCAGTCTCCTCCTGGTGCCTGCGGTGTTCGTCCTGGGAGCTGGGCCGGCCGCCGCCCAGACCGTGACGATCTCCCCCACGACGGCACAGTCCGTGCAAGAAGGCAATTCCTTTTCCTTTACTCTGACTGTCGCCAACGCCGAGGCCAACCACGAAGGGTGGGTCGACTTCAGACTCACAAGCGCCAGTAGCGGTGATTTCGAAGTGTATGAGCAGACCACAGCACCGACCACTTCAGATACACCAATAACATTAACGGTAGCCTCCGACGATCCTGACCTTACCTATTACAACTTCTTTGCCGCAGGCAGTCCACCGGCGAATCCAGTTACGTTTTGGGTTCTGGCCAAAACCGATTCGGTCTACTTGGAGCCGAACGAGACGGTCACTATTGCAGGGGCGCTTTATCTCAGTACCAATCCGTATCCCGTCGTTCCGGGTTCAGCCTCGGACAACCTCGTTGTCACGTTGACCGATGGCGAACTGCCCGCCCCCACGGGCAAGCCCACGACCCCGGCCAACCTCACGGCCACCGCTGGCAAGGGCGCCGTGACGCTCACCTGGGACGCCGTTGACACGACCAGCAGCAACACGAACATCGTGAACGACGTCCAGATCACCAAGCACCAGGTCCGGCAGGCCACGGACGGCGGCACCAACTACGGGACGTGGACCGACATTCCCAACAGCGGCTACGGCGAGGTCAACGCCGCCAGCTACACCGTCGCTGAACTTACCGACGGCACGGAATACACCTTCCAGGCGCGCGCGGTGAACGCATGCACAGCGACCGCCGGGTGCGGGAACAGCGACCCGTCCACCGCCGTCAGGGTCACGCCCGACGCCGGTGCCCTGCCGCAGCCCATGGGCCTCACGGCCACCGCCGGCAATACGGAGATCACGCTAACCTGGACCGATCCCGCCAACGCCGCCATTCTGTATTACGAGTACCAGCAGAAAGCGAGCGTCGCCCCTTTTGATTCGTGGACGGAGATTCCCGGCAGCAGCGCGACCACCACGAGTTACCGGTTGACCGGCCTGGACAACGGCACGGCCTACAGCTATCGCATCCGCGCGGGGACAAACGTCAAGACCAGTCCGGCCTCCGACGCGGTCACGGTCACTCCGCGGGGGTCGCCGCCCGTGGCGCCGGTGCTCACGGCCACCTCACGCAATGGCGGCGTCACCCTGAGCTGGCCCAACCCTGTCGACGCCAGCATTCTGAGATACGAGTACCAATACAAGACCGGCACCGTGGTCTATCAGCCGTGGAGGACCGCACGACAGCGAACCGAGGAGTCTTGCCGTAATTCAACGCTTGGTCTCTGCGGTCCTCCTTACATAGATACCAGCGGCGCCACCCTGCAGGTTCCGGTGGGCGGTCTGACCAACGGCACCGCGCATACGTTCCGTATCCGTGCCGTGAACGCGGACGGCACCGCGACCTCGAACGAGGCGACCGCTACGCCGGTGGCCGGCGTGCCGGCCAAGCCCACGGGCGTGACGACCTACAGGAGCTCACAGTCTTACCGTGCTCTGAAATGGGACGTGGTCGCTGACCCGAGCATCAGCCGATACGAGTACACCACGGACGACGGCCGGACTTGGTCGTTGCTCTCATCCAACCTTCATAGCGGTGAAGCGGATTTGCCGAGGGGCGAATTCCTCTCCGGTTACACCTTTCGCATCCGCGCCGTCAACGCCGCGGGACCGGGCCCGGCCTCCGACCCGGCCATCGAGAAGGAAACCGAGACGGTTGTGACCGACTTTTTTGTACGTAGCGCCTCGCTGGAATGGGACGCGACCACCAAGAAGGCCACCCTGGTCTGGGATCGGACGGAGCGCACCGACTTGCGCTGGTGGCACATCAGGTACGACTACGAAGTAAATCGGAATTATGCCGATGTGAGTCTCCCTATTGGGACGACCCGGCACGAAATTGCTGGGACGTTCAACGCCGGTCAACACATTGCCGTATGGATCGCCGGCTGCCGCCGTGAGGAGTGCATAGGCACTAGTGTGATTGCCCGTAATAATTACAGACTTACCTTCGAGGCGGGCGGCCCCGATGCGGTCCCCACGGGGTTTACGGCCACCCCGGGCGACGCGCGAATCGCACTCGCCTGGGACGACCCGATGGACAGTGGCATCACCCACTTCGAGTATGAGGTAGCGCGGGGCAACAGCCGATCCGGCAGTCGCAACGACATTCCCGACGGCGACGACCCGGGCACCAACCCGGGGAACGAAACCAGCTACACCGTCACGGCGATTAACGGGGAGCTCTACCACTTCCGGCTGCGCGCCGCCAACGCCAACGGGGGCGGGCCATGGACCGAGTGGATCCTGAACGTCATGCCGCTGGCCGCAGGGGTGCCGGCGGCCCCGAGCGGGGCCGTGCAGCTGGTCAGCGGCCCCATTGACAGCGGTCACGATCATGGACATGGCGACTCTCCCCCCGGCCTGACGACCTGGGACGACCCGCAGGATCCCAGCATCACCGGGTATCAGCGTCGGACCAATACAGGGTGGGAGGACATTCCCGGCACCGACGCCACGACCACCGGCGTGAACGACACAATAGGTAATCTCCGAGCGGTCAATGCCAACGGCTGGGGGCGGTCGGTGAGTCCCGCAATTGTAGTCTCGCCGGCGCCGGCGCAGCCGACGGGCTTGCAGGCCGCCCCCGCAAACGGCCGGGTGACGCTGACCTGGGACGACCCGGGGAAAGGCGTCTACATCGAGTTCTATCGCTACACCACGGACGGCGGGGAGACCTGGACCGAGATTCCGCACAGCGAATCGACCGTGCAAGGCCAACTCACTCGCTACACCGTCCCGGGCCTCACCAACGGGCAGGCCTACACCTTCGGGATCCAGGCCGAGAACGACTCGGGCACCAGTCCTCCCTCTGCCGCGGCGACTGCCACCCCGCGGGGCGGGGCACCGGGCAAGCCCACGGGCCTCTCGGCTGCGCCGGGCAATGCCGAGGTGACGCTCACGTGGGATGACCCGCACGACACCAGCATCACCAGGTACCAGGTCAAGCAGGGCGGCGCGAACTGGGCCGATATCACGGGCAGCGACGCCAGCACCACCAGCCATACGATCGAAAGCCTGACCAACGGCACCGCCTACACGTTCCGGATTCGCGCGGTGAACGACCACGATGGCGACAGCACGGACGACCCGGGCCCCGCCTCCGACGCCGTCACCGTCACGCCCGGCGTGCCCGCGGCCCCGGCCAGCCTGGTTGCGGCCGCGGGCGACGCCCAGGTGACGCTCACCTGGACGGTGCCGGCCAGCGACAACGGCAGCGCCGTGACCGGCTACGAATACACGTCGAACGCGGACGCGGCCACGCCTGCCTGGACCGACGTCCCGGACAGCGGCTCGGACGGTCGCGCCGACGAAACCGAGTACACCGTGACGGGTCTGGTCAACAACACCACCTACGCCTTCGCGGTGCGGGCGGAGAACGTCAACGGGCAGGGCGTCGCCACCCCGACCCGAGGCGCCATCCCCGTGCATCCCGACGCGCCGCAACGACCGGCGGGATTGAGGGCGAATCCGGGCCACGAGCTGGTGAAGCTCACATGGACAAGGCCCAACTTCCAGCATCCGGTGACCTCCTACGAGTACCGGCAGAGCACGGACGGGGGCACGACCTGGAACCCGGACTGGACGGCGATCGCCGGCAGCGGCGCGGCCACGGCCGAGCACCTGCTCACCGGCCTCGCCAACGGCACGACCTACACTTTCGAGCTGCGTGGCCTGAAGGACGGCACCGCGGGACCCTCGGCGCGGGCGCAGGCCACCCCGAGCCGCGCGGCGGCCAACGAGGTGATAGACCCTGCGAGTAGCGGTCGGCAGACCACCCCGCTCGGCAGTACCTACACGGTCACTCAGCTTTCCCCCCCTGCCGGGCTCAACTGGCACATCAGCGTGCCCGTAACCACGGATATCGACGGCCGCACGTTCACCCTGCGCTCCCTGCAGGGCACCACCCCCGAGACCTCGCCGCAGTACGCATTCACCAGCACGGGCCAGGAAGGCCTGGACATCCTGGTGCACCCGCCCCTCGCCGGCCAGTCGCGGGTCTGCCTGGAGCCCTCCTCGCACCTCCGCCGGGAGGCCGGCAGCCGGCCGCTCCGGGTGCTGCGCTACAGCGGCACGGGCTGGACGCCGCTGCCCACCTCCACCGACGGCGGCATGCTCTGTGGCGCGACCTCGGGTTTCTCCGCCTTCGTCCTGGGCTACGAGGCCCCCGGCCCCGCCGAGCCCCCGGACACGCCTTCAGGGACGAACGCCGCGCCCGAGGCGGCGCAACCGCTGCCGCCGCAGACCGTGCCGGCAGGCGAGACGGGCGAGGCGCTGGACCTGACACCGTACTTCAATGACCCCGACGGCGACCCCCTCACCTACACCGCAGTGTCGGGCAACCCCGGCGTCGTCATCGCCGACCTGGCGCGGGGCAGCAGCCGGCTGACCCTCCACGGCGTCGCGGGAGGGTCAGCCGTCGTCGTCGTGACGGCCCGCGACCCCGACGGCGCGGAGGCCAGCCAGTCGATGACGGTGACGGTGCGGGCCGTGCCGACGAACGCCGCGCCCGAGGCGGTGCAGCGACTCCCGCCGCGGACCCTGCTGGCAGGCGCGACGAGCGAGCCGCTCGACCTGGCGCCGTACTTCAATGACCCCGACGGCGACCCGCTCACCTACACGGCGGTCTCGTACGACCCCGGTGTAGCCGTCGCCGAGATGGCGGAGGGCGGCAGCCAACTGACCCTCCGCGGCGTGGGGCCGGGCGTAGCCGGTGTCATCGTGACGGCCAGCGACCCCCACGGCGCCGAGGTCAGCCAGCCCATGACGGTGACGGTGCGCACGAACGCCGCGCTCGAGGCGGCGCAGCCGCTGCCGACGCAGACCCTGCTGGCCGGAACCACGAGCGAGCCCCTCGACCTGACACCGTACTTCCACGACCCCGACGGCGACCCCCTCACCTACACCGCAGTGTCGGACGACCCCGCCGTCGTCGTCGCCGAGGTGGCGGAGGGCGGCAGCCAACTGACCGTCCGCGCCGTGGAGGTGGGCGAAGCCGTCGTCGTCGTGACGGCCCGCGACCCCCACGGCGCCGAGGCCAGCCAGCCCATGACCCTGACGGTGCGCACGAACGCCGCGCCCGAGGCGGCGCAGCCGCTGCCGACGCAGACCCTGCTGGCCGGAACCACGAGCGAGCCCCTCGACCTGACACCGTACTTCCACGACCCCGACGGCGACCCCCTCACCTACACCGCGGTGTCGGACGACCCCGGCGTGCTCGTCGCCGAGGTGGCGGAGGGCGGCAGCCAACTGACCCTCCGCGCCGTGGAGGCGGGCGAAGCCGTGGTCGTCGTGACGGCCCGCGACCCCTGGGACGCCGAGGCCAGCCAGCCCATGACCCTGACGGTGCGCACGAACGCCCCGCCCGAGGTGGCGCAGCCGCTGCCGCAGCAGACCCTGCTGGCAGGCACCACGAGCGAGCCGCTCGACCTGACACCGTACTTCCACGACCCCGACGGCGACCCGCTCACCTACACCGTAGTGTCGGACGACCTCGGCGTCGCCGTCGCCGAGGTGGCGGAGGGCGGCAGCCAACTGACCCTCCACGCCGTGGCCGGGGGCGAAGCCGTCGTCGTCGTGACGGCCCGCGACATCTACGACGCCGAGGCCAGCCAGCCCATGACCCTGACGGTGCGCACGAACGCCCCGCCCGAGGTGGCGCAGCCGCTGCCGCAGCAGACCCTGCTGGCAGGCACCACGAGCGAGCCGCTCGACCTGACACCGTACTTCCACGACCCCGACGGCGACCCGCTCACCTTCGCGGCGGTGTCGTCGGACCCCGCGGTAGCGACCGCCGGCGTGGTGGACGACGTGTTCACCCTCACCGCCGTGGCGGCGGGCACCGTGGTGGTGACGGTGACGGCCCGCGACCCCCACGGCGGGGAGGCCGGCCAGAGCGTCATCATGACCGTCACGGCCGTCGACGCGGCCTGGGTGAAGGCGTGGGCGGCGCGTTTCGGACGCACGGTGACCGGGCACGTGCTCGACGGCGTGCAGGAGCGGCTGCGCGCGGCGCCGCGGCCGGGTTTCCAGGCCACCCTGGCCGGCCGACAGCTCGGCGGCATGGGCGAAGAGTCATGGCGGGAATGGGGCAACCGGCAACCCGGCGACGCCGCGGCGTTGCAGCAACAGCTCGATATCCTCGTCGGCGGGGCCGACGACCAGGCGGGCAACGCCGCTCTGCAGCAGGCGTCGTCGGCCCGCGACCTGTTCACCTCGTCGGCGTTCTCTCTGACCGTCGGCGACGCGGACGAAGGTGAGGGCAGGGGCGGCTTCGGGGCGCTGTGGGGACGGGGCGTCGTGTCGAACTTCAACGGAAGCGACGGCCCGCTGTCGCTGACCGGCGAGGTGGCCACCGGCCTGTTGGGGATGGACTGGGTGTCGGGGCGCCTGCGCACCGGGCTGGCCCTGGGAATGAGCCGCGGCGCCGGCAGCTACCGCGCGGCGGTCAACAGCGGCGACATCGAATCGAAGCTGTCCGGCCTCTTCCCCTGGGCGGGCTACCAGCTCACGGACCGCGTGTCGGTCTGGGGGGCGGCGGGCTACGGCGCCGGCGTCGTGACCCTGACGCCGGAGAACGGCGAGACGATGACGGCCGAGCTCGGGTTGAGCATGGTGGCGGCCGGGGCCCGCAGCGAGCTGCTGAAGCTGCGGCACCTGGGCGGCGTCATGCTGGCGCTGGAGACGGACACGCGCCTGACGCGCACCACCACCGGCGCCATCGCCGGCGTGGAGGCCACCGAGGCCAGCGTCTGGCAACGGCGCCTGGGGCTGGAGGGGTCGCGCCCCGTCACGCTGGCCGGCCGGCTGTCGCTGAGGCCGAGCGTCGAGGTCGGGATGCGGTACGACGGCGGGGACGCCGAGGCCGGCGCCGGCATGGACTTGGGCGCGGGCCTCGGCTTCGCCGATTCGGGGACGGGGCTGGCGGTCGACGTGCACGTGCGGACGCTGCTGGTGCACCAGGCCGAGGGGTTCGCCGAGCGGGGCGCGGCGTTCTCGCTGAGCTACGACCCGACGCCGTCGACGCCGCTGGGGGTCACCGCCCGGCTGGCGCCGTCGTGGGGCGGCCAGGCGCAGAGCGGGGCCGCGGCCCTGTGGGGCCGCGAGACCATGGCGGGCCTGGCGCCGGGCGGCGCCGCGCAGGGCCGCCGGCTGAACGGGGAGGTCGGCTACGGCCTGCCGGTGGGCCGCCGCTTCGTGGGGACGCCGCGGGTCGGCTTCTCCACGTCGGAGCACAGCCGGGACTACCGGGTCGGCTACGGCCTCGGGATGCTGCAGGCGCGCAACCTGAACGTCGACCTGGGCGTCGACGCGCACCGGAGCGAGAGCCCGATGCAGGGCGGCGCCAACAACGGGGTGCGCGGTCAGGTCTCGCTGGGCTGGTGAGGCGAGGGGTCGGCGGCGCGCCGATCGGGCGGCAGGCGTGGCGGCGGGGTTGCCGCCACGCCTCGGGCCGCCGCCGGCCCGCGCCGCCGGAATCAGTGGTCCGCCGCCAGGTGCTCCCGCAGGAGGTCGCGGCCGAGGTCGCCGTCGAAGTCGCGGAACGCCGCGTGGATGTGGTTGGGGTCCTCCTGGGTGTTGTCGAACTCGATGAGGAAGTTCGGCCCCTGCACGCGGTAGTAGGCCACCGCGCCCCGCTCGGTCGGGCCCGCCCACGCGAAGTACGTGTTCTCGATGCCCCCTTCGAGCACCTCCTCGCGACGAAGCTCGGCGATGTCGTCGGCCATCAGCCCGACCCACGACTCGATGATCGCCATCAGCATTTCCTGCTGACCGGTCGAGAGGTCGGCGCCCTTGACGCCGATCGGGTCGAGCGGGTCGACCACGAGGTCGGCCCCCGTCACCACGTTGGTGGGGGCGACGTCGTCGAAGATCGCGGCCTCGCGCTGGCTCGCCCCGAGCGAGGCGAGCAGCTCGCGCGCGGTGTCCTCCTGCGCCTTCATCGCCCGCAGCCCCTTCCGCGCGCCCGAGGGCACGGTGGCGGGGTTGGCGCCGAGGAACGTCGGCGTGCTCACGGTGACCGCCCCGTCCACGACCGTGAAGTGCAGCGAGAGGTGGTGCCCCTCCCAGCGCCATCCCCACGTGCCGGTGGTCGACGGCGTCCCGAACACCGACACCCAGTACGCCTCGGGGTCGCGCGAGAACTGCCGCCCCTCGCCCTCGACGAGGACGCCGAGGATGCCCTCGACCTCCATGATCTGCTGGGCCGTCATGTAGCCCGTCTCGCTGAGCCCGGACCGCAGCAGGTCGAGGGCCCGCACCTTCTGCTCGAAGCCGAGGTCGGCGTACGACACGCCGTGGCGCTCGAACACCTCGGGGGGGATGAAGTGGTGCCGCGAGCGCTCGTCCGACTCGAAGTCGAAGGTCGCGGCCGACTGTTGCGCCTCGGGGAGCGACGCGAGAAAATCACCGGCGGCGGCGGCCATCCCCTCGACCGCCTCGTTGCTCTGGAGCGTCTGCAGGGTGACGGTGCCGGCGAGGCCGAGAGCGACGGCCAGCAACGCGATTCTGGGTCGGTTCATCTACGTGTTCCTCCTGAGTGTCTCGGATGCTCAATGGTATCAGGAGCCCTCGACCATGCAGCAGCGCTATCGCATCGGGGCGATCCACGCCCTCATGAACGCCATCCCCACCACCCAGCTCGCATTCGACCGGGGATGGCCCGCCGCCGACGTCGCGCATCTCCTCGACGGGGGGTTGTACCTCGACCGCAACCTCGGCACCGCCGACGACGCCGAGCTCGCGTCGCGCATCAACCGCCTCGTCCACTACAGCGCGGAGACGGGGGCCCAGGGCATCATCATGACCGGGTCGTTCTTCGGCGAGGCGGTCAAGCAGGCCCGGGTGGGCTTGGACATCCCGGTGGCGACGTCGTTCGAGGGGATAGTCGAGCGGGCGTTCGAGCTCGAGCGCCCCCTGCACGTCCTCGCCACCGCCCCCGACTCGGCGACGCTGCTGGCGGAGGAGCTGGGGCGGGAGGCGGCCGCCCGGGGCCGCGAGCTGTCCGTCACCCGCCAGGCGGTGAACGGCGCGATGGACGCCCTGATCGGCGGCGACCCCGAGAGGCACGACCGTCTGGTGCTCGAAGCGGTCCGCGGCGTGGACGCACGCACCGCCATCCTCTTCGCGCAGTTCTCGATGGAGCGCATCCTGCCGGGGGCCGCGACCGCACACTCCGCTCCCGTCGCGGGTCCCGCCAGCGCGGGGGTGGCCCGGTTGCGGCAGCTCATCGCCGGCCGCTGACCCCGGCCTCGGACGACGCGGAAGGGCGTGGGAGCGCAAAGGGAGCCTCCACACCCTCGAACGTCGACGAACGGGCCGGCGCGACTGGCCGCCGGGCGGTAATGATCCGACAACAGGGGTAGAGATCGCGGTCGGAGTGCGCCGGCCGGCGGGTATAATCGGGTCGAGAGCTCGCGCCAGCGAAACTCCCGGCGCGACCGTGAGGTCGCGCAGGAACGGGGAGCAGGATGGATACCCTCAGAAGCCTCTACGCCCGGCGCGTGGCCATGGTCGTGGCCTTCACCTCCATCGCCACCCTCGGCGTCGTCTCCGGCGTGCTCTTCGCCTATTCACCGGACCTCGCCATCATCTCCGAGCTCGACGACTACACGCCCGGCACCATCACGCGGATTCACGCCCGCGACGGCCAGGTCATCGGCGAGTACGCCACCGAGCGGCGCGTCATCCTGACCTACGACGAGATTCCCGAGGTGCTGCGCAACGCGATCATCGCGGCCGAGGACGGCGACTTCTTCAGCCACGTCGGCTTCAACATCCCCCGCATCGTGATGACGCTCGTCTCGAACATCCTCGAGGGCGACCTGACGGCGGCGGGGGCCAGCACCATCACCATGCAGCTCGCCCGCAACGTGACCCTGGGCGGCCAGAGCCTCGGCCTCGAGAAGACGTGGCAGCGCAAGATCGTCGAGGCCTTCTACACGATTCAGATCGAGAAGCGCTACACGAAGCGCGAGATCCTCACGCTCTACGCCAACCAGATCTGGCTGGGCACGGCCCGGCACAGCGCGTTCGGGGTCGAGGCCGCTTCGCGGCTCTACTTCGACAAGCCCGCCACCGAGCTCGATCTCGGCGAGGCGGCCACCATCGTCGGTACGTTCCCGACCCCCGCGCGGTCGAGCCCGCTCGTCAACATGGACCTCGCGGTGAGCCGCCGCAACCTGGTCCTGCGGCGGATGGTCGACGAGGGCTTCATCTCTCCGGCGGAGGCGGACGCGGCGACGGCCTGGCCCATCGTGCTGGCCGAGCGGCAGGAGCGGAGCAACTCCATCGCCCCCTACTTCATCGAGGAGGTCCGCCAGCACCTGGAGCAGGAGTACGGGGTGGAGCGGCTCTACGAGGAAGGGCTGCGCGTCGACACCACCCTGGACGTGCGGCTTCAGCAGGCGGCCGCGCGGGCGGTCGAGGCGGGGCTGCGCGCCCACGACAAGCGCCGCGGGTTCAGGCCCCCCGCGCGCAACATCCTCGCCGAGGCAGCGGAGAGCGGCGACTACCGCGACCCCGCGGAGATCCTCGCCACCTTCGAGCACTACCGCTGGCGGCTGCCGATCGACGCGGGAGACATCGTGCCCGCCGTCGTCACCGGCGCCGATGCGGAGGCGATGCAGGTGCGGTTCGGGCCGCATGCCGCGCGGGTCGTGCCGCGGGGGCTGAGCGTGACCGCGGCGCGCGAGTACAAGGGGTTCCGGCGCCTCGGGGGAGAACGTGCCGACGAGGTGGTTTCCCCGGGCGACCTCGTCGAGGTCGAGGTCACCGTCCTCGACACCACGGGCGACCGCCCGCTGGTCGAGGCCGAGCTCGAGCAGGAGCCGCTGGCCGAGGCCGCGCTCCTCGCCATCGAGAACCGCACCGGCCGCATCCTCGCGATGGTCGGCGGCTACGACTTCGACCGCAGCAAGTTCAACCGCGCCACGCAGGCCTACCGGCAGCTCGGCTCGCTCTTCAAGGGCGTGCTCTACGCCGCCGCCATCGACCAGGGCTACACCACCACGTCGATCGTGCGGGACGAGCCCATCGCCTACGACGTGGGGCCGGGGCAGCCGCTCTACCGGCCCACGAACTACGACTACACCTACGAGGGCCCGATCACGCTCCGTTACGCGCTCGAGAAGTCGCGCAACGTTCCCGCCGTCTGGATCATGAACGAGCTCGGCCCGCAGAACGTCCTCGACTTCGCCCGACGGCTCGGCTTCACGTCCGAGGCCCCGCCGTACCTCTCGGTGGCCCTGGGATCGGCCGAGGCGACGCTGCTCGAGGTCACCAGCGCCTACTCCGTCTTCCCCAACCGGGGCGTGCGGATGGTCCCCTACCAGATCGACCGCATCGTCGACCGCGAGGGCAAGGCGCTCGAAGAGAACAGCCCCGTGTCGGAGGACGCGGTCCCCGCCGACACCGCCTACATCATGACGAGCCTGATGGAGGGCGTGGTGCAGCGCGGCACCGGCATCCGGGCGAGCCGCCTGGGGTGGCCGCTGGGCGGCAAGACCGGCACGATGGACGAGTACACCGACGCGTGGTTCGTCGGCTTCGACCCGGAGGTCACGGTGGGGGTCTGGGTCGGCTACGACGAGAAGGTCACCCTCGGCTACGACGAGCAGGGGGCGCGGGTCGCGCTGCCGATCTGGATCGACTTCATGCGGGCCCACATCGACGGCCGCGAGCCCGACCCCGCCAACGACCGCTTCGTCCCGCCGGGCAACATCGTCTTCACGCGGGTGAATCCCGCCACCGGCGAGGTGTCGCCCTGGGGCGGCAACGCCATCCGCGAGGCGTTCATCGCAGGCACCGCGCCCGGCACCGAGCTGCTGCCGTAGGGGCCCGGCGCCCGGAGAAGTCATGTCGTCACCAGAGCGACCGCACCCGCCGCTTTTCCACGAGGTGCCCGACGCGGACGCATTGGAGGCGGTCATCGCCAGCCCCCGGGCCGTGCTGTTCAAGCACAGCACCCGCTGCGGGGTTTCCGCATTCATCATCGACGAGGTCATCGACTTCGCCGAGGCCAACCCCGAGTGGCCGGTCTACCTCCTCAAGGTGATCGAGCAGCGGGCGCTGTCCAACGCGGTGACGGAGCGGCTGGGAGTACGCCACGAATCGCCGCAGGCATTCGTGCTTCAGCGGGGACGCGTCTGCTGGCACGGCTCCCACAACGAGGTCACGGCCGACACGCTGCGGCGAGCGGCCCGGGACGGGGCGTGACGAGGAAGTCGCATCGACAGGGAGGCTCGAAGATGTCAGTCAAGACCGCCGCGACGGTGACGTTGCTCGGCGCCGTGGGCCTGGCCCCGCTGGCCGGCGCACAGTCGGCGAACCTCCGGACGCCGTGGGGCGATCCGGACCTGCAGGGCATCTGGACCGGCTCGACCCTGACGCCGCTGGAGCGGCCGGCCCGGTTCGCCGGCCAGGAGTTCCTGACCGAGGAGGAGGCGGCGGGCCTGGAGCGGCGCGCCGACGAGACCCGGTTCGTCGAGCGGGTGCCCAGCGCGGGCGACCCCGGCACCTACAACCAGACCTGGTTCGACCCCGGCACGCGCCTCGTGCCCGACCGTCGCACCGCCCTGATCACCGATCCGCCGGACGGGCGCGTCCCCTACACGCCGGAGATCGCCGAGCGCAGCCGGCTGCAGGCGATCTACCGCGTCAGCGGGGCCCGCAACACGTGGGTGGACGTGGACACCGGCGAGCGCTGCATGTCCGACGGCGTGCCGATGTTCTGGCTCGGCTACAACCCGAACCACCAGATCTTCCAGACGCCGCATCACGTCGTCGTCGTGCACGAGATGTTCCGCGACCGGCGCATCATCCCCCTCGCCGACCGGCCGGGCACCGGCATCCGCCAGTGGAACGGCGACATGCACGGGCGCTGGGAGGGCGACACCCTCGTCGTCGAGTCGACCCACTTCATCGACGGCACCAACGAGCGCTGGGCCCAGACCTGGCGCATGCCGACCCACACCATGCACCTCGTCGAGCGGTTCACGCGGCTCGACGCCGACACCCTGCAGTACGAGTTCACCCTGACCGATCCGGCGAAGTTCACCGCGCCGTGGAGCGTCCGCATCCCGCTGACCACGAACCAGGCGTCGCGCGGCGTCACCGAGGGCCCGCTCTACGAGTACGCCTGCCACGAGGGCAACTACAGCATCGCCAACGTCCTACGCGGCGCCCGCGTCGAGGAGCTGGCCGCGAACGAGGGCGGCGGACAGAACTGATGCCGGGCGGTCCCCGCGGGGAGGCTGCTGCATGACTCGCGCGTTCTCCCCGCCCCCGACGACGGTATCTGAAGCGCTCTCGCTGCTGAGCACCGATGTCCTCCGGCCGATGATGGGCCTGCTGCCGAAGGCCACGCCGCTGCCCACGCGCAAGGCGGACATGGTCGCCGCGATCGAGGACCGGCTCTCCGGCGACTTCCTGCGGAAGCTGTGGGACCGGCTCGACGAGACCCAGCGGCTGGCCGTCAGCGAGGCCCTGGACACGCCGCACGCCGTCTTCGATCGGCACCGGTTCAAGGCGAAGTACGGGAAGCTGCCGGCGGGCTTCGGCACCACCACCGTCCGCGCGAAGGCCTCCCCGCTGCACTTCTTCCTCTACGCGCCGCAACGCCACCTCACGCAGCCCGCGCTCGTTCCGCCAGACTTGGCGCAGCGCCTGCGGGCGTTCGTGCCGCCGCCGCCCCCCGCCGAGATGGCGGCCGTGGAAGAGCCGCCCCACGGCGTCGAGCTGTACACCCGCCCCGGCGACAAGCAGTCGCTGGTTCGGATGGAGCTCGCCCGGCGCGACATGGAACGGACCGCACAGCAGGACCTGCTCGCGGTGCTGCGGCTGATCGAGGGAGGCCGCGTTGCCGTGAGCGCCAGCACGCGGCGGCCGTCCGCCGCCGTGTGCCAGCGGGTCGCCGAGGTGCTCGCCAGCGGCGACTTCTTCGACGCCACGGCGCGCAGGGCCCCCGCATGGCTCAAGGAGATCGGTCCCATCAGGGCGTTCGCCTGGCCCTGCCTCGTGCAGGCGGCCAGGCTGGCCGAGCTGCGCGGGTCGAAGCTGGCGCTGACGAAGTCCGGCCGCGCCGCCCTGCACACGCCGGCGGCGGATACGCTGCGTGCCATCTGGAGACGGTGGCTCGGGACGACGCTGCTGGACGAGTTCAGCCGCGTGGACGCCATCAAGGGGCAGACCCGCGGCAAGGGCCGGAGAACGATGACGGCGGCATCGGGCCGCCGGACCGTCGTCGCCGATGCGCTGGCGGAATGTCCGGTCGGCGGCTGGGTGCGTTTCGACGACTTCGGACGGTTCATGCAGGCGGCCGGCTTCGACTTCGACGTGAACCGCGACCCCTGGAACCTCTACCTCCTGGAACCGGGATACGGCAGCCTCGGATACGACGGCTCCCACGACTGGGCCATCATCGAGGGCCGCTACGTCCTCTGCCTGCTGTTCGAGTACGCCGCCACCCTCGGCCTGATCGATGTCGCCTACAGCGAGCCCCGCGACGCGCGGCCCGACTATACGCACATGTGGGGTTCCGACGAGCTGCTGTACCTGAGCCGCTACGACGGCCTGCACTACTTCCGGTTGAATCCCCTCGGCGCGTACTGCCTCGGCATCGCCGACGCCTACGCGCCGAGCACGCCCACGGCGCGGGCCGCGCTCAGCATCTATCCCAACCTCTCGATACAGGCGGCCGCGCCCCTGTCGCCGGAAGAGCGGACGTTGCTGGAGACGTACGCCGCCGCCGAAGCCGACGGCGTGTGGCGCCTGGACCGCGACCGGGTGCTGGTGGCCATCGAGAACGGCCACGACCCCGACGAGCTCCGCAAGTTCCTGGCCGCGCGGGACGATCAACCCCTGCCCGAAACCGTCGAGGGTCTCCTCGCCGCCGCGAAACGCGGCGCCCGCGCGCTGAAGATTCGGCGGACGGCGCTGCTCATCGACTGCGCCGACGCCGAGATAGCGACCCGGCTGACCACGGACAAGCGCACGGCCAAGCTCTGCCTGCGCGCCGGCGAGCGTCTCCTGGCGGTGCCGACGGCGTCGGAGGCGGCGTTTCGCAAGGCCGCCCGCGCGATGGGCTACGGCATTTTGCCGAGGTGAGGTTGCGCCGATGTCCGCAAGGGACGGGCCCTGCACGCCGTTCCCTCCGCTACGGGACGAAGGGCGATGGTTTCGGGACGCCGCGACGTGTCAGTCCCTTGAGTCGGACCGCGGGCAGCTTCTTGAGCCGCTGGTGGACGGGGTCGACCTCGATCCCGGCGGACTCCAGGGCCGTGACGCCGAGAGTGGGTTCTGCATCCGCTTCGCCGAAGATGATCGTGCCGGCGACGACGTCACCCATGAACTCGATCATTCCGAAGCCGACGTCCAGCGTGATGGTGCGCCCGTCGGCCAGCTCGTACACCCGGCGCCGTTCTGGCGCGAGTCCGATGGCCTCGAGGTGCGGCCGGGGGACCAGCGAATCGGTCGCCCCGGTGTCGACCAGGAACAGCCCCTCCCAGCTTCGCTCACGATTCGCGATGTTCCGCACCGTGGCGGTGACGTGTGTGGCTCCCATGCGGATGTACTCCGTTCGGTTGCGCCACGCGCCGTCCGCGTGACGGATGGAATCGCCTCTCGGCGCCGCGGCCCTCGGTTCACGGTCCGGCGGTACATTGCGTGTCCTCCCCCGTCGGCCGGCCGGACGAGCGGCGGAGGCCGCCGCCCGAGGGTCGGCGGGCGCCCGCCCCCTGCTCGCGGCAGCGTGAGAGCACCAGCACGTTGCACCGCGCTGCCTGTCAACAGCACCGACTGGAGCGCCGCTACTCACGGCAGTGTGAACGTCACCAGCATGTTGCTGCCGGTCGGCGCCTCGAGCTCGGGCGCGTAGGTGCGCAGCCGGTTGCCGACGCCGCCGACCGGCACCGTCAGGTACTGCCGGCCGCCCGCCTCGTAGGTCACCGGGTAGCCGCTGATCTGGCTGCCGAGGATCGTCTCCCACAGCACCTCGCCGGTCTCGGCGTCGAAGGCGCGGAAGCGCCGGTTCGAGTCGCCGAAGAAGACGACGTTGCCGGCGGTGGCGAGGGTGGTGCCGGCGTTGGGGGCCCTTTGGCTGTAGCGCCAGACCTCGCGGCCGGTGGAGATGTCGATGGCCCGCACCTCGGTGAGGTCGCCCTCCGGTCCGATGTCGGGGTCGGGAATCGAGAACCGGGGGCCGGTGCCCGAGACGGTGCGGGGGTTGAGGGTCTGGTTCAGGCACGAGCGGTTGATGGGAACGTAGAGCAGCCCCGTCACCGGGCTGTACGACCACGACCACCAGCCCTTCACGTTGTGGCCGCAGATGATGAACTGGTCGCCGGCCTCGCGCGCCACCAGGTCCATGTTGATGGTGGTCGTGCCGGTCTCCACGTCGACGTCCGAGATGACGAAGCGCTCGGTGCTGTCGAACGGGAACGGGTCGGCCCACAGGAACTCCCCGGTCTCGCGGTCGTTGACGAACAGGCCGCCGGGCTCGCCGAGGACCACGACGATCTTGCGCTCCTCGGCGGTGCCGGCCAGCCGCGGGTTGATCCAGCGCACCGCCTCGGGGTCGGGATTGACCACGGTGTCGATGAGGGTGCGCTCCTGCACGAAGTCCTGGTCCCAGTCGTCGCACGGCAGGTACTGGTAGTACCAGTCGATGGCGCCGGTGTCGGCGTTCATCGCGATGGTCGAGTTCGAGTACAGCTCGCACGGCGAGCGGTCGCCGACGTCCCACGTGCCGCGGCGCATGAGGCGGGTGTAGGGCAGGGGCACCGCGACGCCCCAGAACACGCGGTTCAGCTCGGGGTCGAAGCTGCCGGGCACGCCCCACGGCGAGACGTGGACGCGGTCGGCCGTCGGCACCGTGCCCCACGTCGCCCCGCCGGGGTCGTCGGCGCCCGCCGCGGTGTAGGTCCGCCAGCGCTCGGCGCCGCCGTCCGCGTCGTGGGCGGCGACGAAGCAGCGGGCGTCGAGGCTGGCCGGGCTGCACGTCCGGCCGCTGACCACCATGCCGTTGACAATCACCGCGCCCGACGAGTGGGTGATGCCGTCGCGGTAGTCCGCCGTCCGCGACTCCCAGGCGAGCTCGCCGGTGCGGGCGTCGACGGCGATGATGTGGGCGTCGGCGGTCAGGTGATAGATGTGGTTGCCGTAGAGGGCGAGGTGGCGCGTGCGGTCCCCGAACTGCGCATGCTCGCGGATGTCGTCCGGCTGCTCGCGCCGGTAGTCCCAGATCAGGTCCCCGGTCGTGGCGTCGATCGCCTGCAGGTGATCGTAGCCCGGCTGGGCGATGTACATCACGCCGTCGTAGACCAGCGGTCGGATCTGCTGGCCTCCCTCTTCCATCGCCCGCATCCAGGCGAGGCGGAGCCCGCCGACGTTGTCACGGTCGATCTCGTCGAGGGGACTGAAGGCCTGGAAATCGTAGGTGCGGTACGCCATCAGCCAGTCCCCGGGGTCCGGGTCGCGCAGCATCTCGTCGGTGACGGGGACGAACTCCCCCGACTGGCCGGCCGCGGCCGGCGGCGGAAACGCGCCGCACGCCAGCCAGGCCAGGCTGGCGAGCACAGCGCCGGATACGAGTCTCGATTTCGCCATGGTTCTCTCCCTGGTTCGCTCGCAGGTCCGTTCGGGCGTAGCGCGGCTCACCCCGCACGGGCATCGCTCCGCATCCGGCCCGAGTCGCCGACGGTTACCGACTCGATTCTACGACGACCGCGATACCGTCATGGCGGGTTTCGACCGGCCGGTCGACGGGAGCGGCCCTCCGAGGCAGGCGCGGCATCGCCGGTGGCCCGCGTCAGCGCTCGCGACGACCGAGGCGCCGCTCGTGGTCTTCCCGCCGCCCTCGGCTACCGGTGCGGTATAGTCCACGCGGGCGGGCGAGCGGGGCCGCCCCCATCGGCCCGAGGCTCCGCGCCCCGAACGGTGCGGCTGACGGACATGATTGCGCTGACGGACGTGATTGCGCTGATACTCGGGCTCGGCATTCTGGCGGCGCTGTATCTTGTCGTCGTGCGCCGGAAACAGCCGCGGGACATCCGCCAGCGGGTCTACCGCCGGCAGGACGGACGCTGCCGCGACTGCGGGCGGGCGATGGAGGAAGGGTGGCTCAAGCTCGACCAGCCGCCCGGCCGCGAGCCCGAGCTGGTGTGCTCGGTCTGCCACATGGCGCGGCACGCCTGAGGCCGCGGGATCTCGACGCCCGAGCCGCCCCTACCGGACCGGTGCGAACGGCACCGCCGGCTCGCGCACGCCGGGGTGGCCGGCCTCGATGCGCTGCCGCGAGACGAGCGCCGCCGCCTCGAGGGCCAGCTCCTCGTCGGCCCGGCCCGCGTGCAGCAGGTTCACCATCGCGTGGTTGCCCTCGTGGCACGCGTACTCGAAGAGGGTCACGTCGGGGGCGGACCGCTGCATGGGGATGGCCACCGTGTACGGCACGGCGAACGTCTCGGGGTCTTCGACCGTCACCCGGTAGTCGATGGTGTTGGCGTCGACGAGGGTGAACCGCTCCACCAGGGTCAGGGTCTCGCCCGACATGCGCGGGCCGGTCGGGGTGACGTGCGACGGCTGGTAGTCGCCGCCGTCGAGCTTGCCGTTGAAGTGGCGGGTCTCCACCACGAGGGTGTCGCCCTCCCAGTACCCGCGGGCGTCGCCCAGCCACTGGCGAATGCCCTCGTCGGCGTACGGCCGCCCGTCGAGCGGCACGATGCGCGCCTCGTGGATCATCTCCATCAGGAGCACGAAGTGGTCGGGCGTCTGGAAGATCTGGTAGTTGGCGTTGTACAGCGTCGGGATCATCGCCGTCGGCAGCGTGCGCGAGATGCAGCGCTCCCAGTTGTTGCGGTCGAGCCACGAGTCGGCCTCGCCGCGGCCCTCGCGCGCCGCCTCGCGGGCGATCAGCCGCTCGACCCCCTGCTCGGTCATCCGGATGCGGCCGTCCGGCGGGTCCACGATCAGCGCCTCGCGGTCGATGCGGCCGGCCTGCTCCAGCCAGCCCGCCCCGGTGCCCCCGGTCGCCTCGATCACCGCCCGTTGCGCGCGGCGGCTCAGCGCCCACTCCTCGTCCGTCAACCGTTCGAGGGGCGTCGTCGTCGAGTTGTTCCACTGCCCCTGCAGGTCCGGGTGTCCCCACGGCGTCCGCGGCATCGCGGAGCCGTCCGACTCCAGGCGCTCGGGGACCCACTGCCCGGCCGCGGGGGCCGCCACCGCCAGGGCCGCCACGAACGCCGCGCCGGCGCCGATAGCCCAACGTGTCTTCATCCGCATCCCCGCACCTCCCACCCCCGCCGTCGCCGTGCCGGCCGCACGCCGCTCATGCGTCGCCGGCCGGCTCGGGCGGCTGCTCCTTGTACTCGGGCCACGGTATCCACCCGGACCGCGTCCTGAACCCCCACTGACGAACTCGCCGGCCGCGCACCACGACGGTCACGGGCGGCCGGGCCGGGTCGATCTCCACCCGGTGCAACCAGCTTGCCGGTCGCAGCCGGACCGCCCCCGGCGGGTGCCAGCGCCGGACCGGCGCGCCGCCCGCCCCCGGCGTGTGCTCCCAGTACCCGCCCCGGAGGATGACGGTCACGAACCACCACGGGTGATCGTGCAGCGAGTCGTCGTCGCTGGCGTGGAACCAGTGGACGTAGATGCCGAACCAGCGGGACGAGACCACGCGCAGCCGCCGCAGGTACAGCTCACCTTCGTGCCGGTGAATCGACTCCCACTCCCAGATCCGGAATCGCCCCGATTCCGATTCCATCACGATGGCGGCCGGCCTCCGTGCCTCAGCGGCGCGTGCCCTCGACGTCGGTGCGGACGCTGAAGAGCGTCTTCCCCGCGGTGACGTACAGCGTGCGGAGGTCCGGCCCGCCGAAGGCGGCGTTGGTGATGGTGTCCTCCGGCACCGGGATGTGCTCGAGCAGCTCGCCGGCCGGCGAGAACACATGGACGCCGGCCACCGTGTCGAGGGTCTCGCTCGTCCCCCGCGTGCGGTTCAGCCCCGCCGCCACGTAGAGGTTGCCGGCGCTGTCGATGGTCATGCCGTCGCCGCTGCGCCCCGGCAGGAAGTCGTGGAAGATGCGCATGTTGTCGACGGTGCCCTCGGGGCTCAGGTCGTAGGCCCGGATCAGCCGCGGGCCGCCCTCGGCCTGCTCGGTCTCGATGACGTACAGCGTGGTGTCGTCGGGGGAGATGACGATGCCGTTGGGCCGCATCACCTCCGGCTCGGTGAGGATGCGCGCGACGGCGCCGTCCGGGTCGATGCGGTACACCCCGTGCACGCCGGTCTGGTTGTCGGTCGGGTTCGGGCCCGGCCGGTCCGTGAAGTAGATGCGCCCCTGCCCGTCGATGGTCAGGTCGTTCGGCTGGTGCAGCTCGAGACCCTCGAACGAGTCGGCCAGCACCTCGACCTCGCCCGTCGCCATGTCCGTGCGGGTGACGCGCGGCAGAGCGGTCTCGCCGTCCCCGCCCTCGCACGCGAGCAGCCGCCACTCGCTGTCGAAGATCAGTCCGTTGGCGCGGTTGCTGGGCTGGCGGAACGTCGTGAGCTGGCCGTCGGCCGACCACCGCATGATGCGGTTGTTGCCGAGGTCGGTGAAGTAGACCGAGCCGTCCTCGGCCGCCGTCGGGCCCTCGGTGAACGCGACGGTGGTCTCGACCGCGAGCTCCCGGGCCGGGGCGACGGCGTCGCCCGCGGCGGCGTCGGCGGCCGCCGGTGCGGCCCCACCCGCCAGGGCGCCTTCCAGGGCGCCCACGCTGTCCTGCAGCGCCGCGATGCTCTCGGCGGTGGCCGCCTGCTGGGTCTCCAGGCTCTCGAGCACGCGCAGGACGTGGGCGGTCCCCACGAACTGCGGCTCGGAGCCGCCGCATGCGGACAGGACTGGCGTCAGGACCGCGATCGCCGCGATAGCAGATCTCTTCATCTGGGTGCTCTCCGGTCTGGCAGCCCGTGGCGGAATCTCCGCTGCGTTCGAGCAGAGATGCATCTCCCGCCGACTGCGTTGCTCCTCGGTCAGATACGGCTACTCCGGCAGCCGAAAGGCAATCAACTCCGGCGGACGTCCGCCGATCGTCACTGCCATGTACTGGCGCCCGTCGACCATGTAGGTCATGGGCGTCCCCAGGGCCCCGGTGGGCAGATCCACCGAGCCGAGCTCCTCCCCGGTCTCCTTCGATCGCGCGACCAGCCGGGGCCCTCCGTCGCTGCCGCCGGCCGAGAGGGCGCTCACCACCAGCGTCTTCGTGAGCACCGGGCCGCCCACGCCGTCGCCGCCGAGGGGGGGCAGGTTCAGATCACGCAGCCGCGGATGGTTGCGGTACCGGTCCCCGTTCCCGAGCGGCTGCATCCACACGTGGTCGCCGGTGTTCATGTCGATGGCGGTCATCCGCGAGTAGGGCGGCTTGAGCAGCGGCAGCCCCTGGGGCATGAGGTTGCCGCTCCGCGACGGCCCCAGCCCGCGGGTCATCCGTTCCCCCTCGGGGGCGCCGTGGGTGTAGGCCACGGTGGCGCCCAGCTCGGGGTCCGGCTCGTACATCGTGATGACCACCGCCTGGTTCCTCGACGGCACGTAGAGCACGCCGGTCTCGGGGTCCATGGCGGCCCCCGCCCAGGTCGCGGCCCCCCCGTCCGGCGGGCGCATCAGGGTCCCCTGCCAGCCGCCCTCCTCCCGCCGCGAGATCGGCGTGAAGAGCGGCCCGAGCCGGTACGGCTGCACCATCTCGACGGCGATCTCGCGGAGCTCGGGGGTGAAGTCGACGAGGTCGTCGATGGTCACGCCCTGGTACTCGAACGGCGCGGGCCGGGTGGGAAACGGCTGGGTCGGCGAGACGTACTCGCCGGGCATGTTCGTCTCCGTGGGAACGGGGCGCTCCTCGATCGGCCAGACCGGCTCCCCCGTCACCCGGTCGAACGTGTACACGAAGCCCTGCTTGCTGACCTGCACCAGGGCCCTGATGTCGCGCCCGTCCACGGTGATGTCCACCAGGTTGGGATGGGTCGGAAAATCGTAGTCCCACAGGCCGTGGTGCACCGCCTGGAAGTGCCAGACCCGCTGCCCGGTCTCGACGTCGACGGCGATGATGGTCTCCGAGAACAGGTTGTCGCCGGGCCGGTCGGCCCCGTAGTAGTCGTTGGTGGTGGTGCCGGTCGGCAGGTAGACGTGCCCCAGCTCGTTGTCGCCAGCGAGCATCGACCAGACGTTGGCGTTGCCCGAGTACCGCCACGACTCGTTCAGCCACGTGTCGGCCCCGAACTCGTCTGCGCTGTTCGGCACGGTGTGGAAGTCCCAGGCGTGGGCCCCGGTCCTGACGTCCCAGGCCCGCACCCAGCCCGGCACCGCCTCCTTCGTGATGCGCCGGTCGGCGACCTGCGAGCCGTGGATCACCCGGTCGCGCACCACGATGGGCGGCGAGTGGATGCCGTAGAGCATCGCGTTCAGGTAGTCGCGGTCCTCGCGGTCCGCCCGCGGCAGGCCGACCATCGCGTCGACGATCCCGCTGCCGTCGGGGCCGAAGTCGGAGCAGGGCCGCCCGGTGCCGGCGTCGACGCAGACCAGGTAGCCGGCGCCGGTGCCCCAGAAGATGCGCTCGTCCCCTTCGCCGTCGGTCCAGTAGGCCACCCCCCGCTGCCGGAACGTGCCGGTCATCGGGGTGGTCCCCTCCTCGTAGCTCTTGGGGTTGAAGACCCACAGGGTCTCGCCGGTCACCGCGTCGACGGCCACCCCCTGCGAGATCGCGGTGTTGAAGTAGAGCACCCCGCCGACCATGAGCGGCGTCGCCTGCATGCCGCCGGGACGCGGGGGGTGCCCGCGCCGGTAGAGGTTGGGGTTGTCCTCCTCGAGCGAGGCGACGATGGTCTCGAGCGGCGCCCACCACTCGCTGCCGTCGGGCATCGTCCGGCCGACCATGGCGTCGACCGACTCCCAGCGCCACGCGATCTCCAGGTCGCCGAAGTTGGCGGCGTCGATCTGGTCGAGCGGCGAGTACTTCTGGCCGGCGATGTTGCCCGCGTAGCTGCGCCACTCGCCGTTCTCGGTGCCGTAGGTCTGCCACGGGCCGTCCTGCGCCCGAACGGGCCCGGCGGGCGACACCAGCAGGAGCCCGACGAGCCCGGCCGCGAGACGTGTCGGCATCTGCGCCATCGACTGAACCTCCCTCGACTCTTTCCGAATCCGAAACCGCCAGATTATACCCAGGAGCCGGCGCCTGTCGCCCGGGAGACGCCCCGCGCCCCGGAGGCGACGCCTCGCACGCGGAACCGGCGGCCCGCTCCCGGACGCGGCTCGCCCCCGCGGTGCCGTTCCGCTCCCTGACGGCGCCGGTCCGGGTCGAGAACCCGCTACCGATCGCCGCGCCGGCCGCCCGAGAGGCGGGGATGGTGGCCGTGCACGTCGGTCCGGGCCGCCGGGTTGGCCGGGGTCGACGCCCCGGCCTGCGGTCCCTCTCCCATGATCTTGACCGCGCCGTCGGCCACGAGCTGCTTGACGGCATCGCCCTCGGCGTCGTGGGTCGAGACCTGGCCTTCCTTCCGGGGCCCCAGCCGCAGCACCTTCCCGCGGGACAGGTGGATTCTGAGAAACCGGGAGGTCTGATTGAGAATCGTGATCATCTTCTCGCGCGTCTCCGTCGCCGCCCCGATGATACTGCACCGCGGCGACGCCCGGCCGCCGCCCCTTTTGCGTTTCCCGCGGCGACCGAGTATGCTGAGCGTTCCGCCTCGGGCGGCGCGCGCCGCCGGCGACGGCGGGCCGTGTTACATTTCCCGCACCACAACAGGAGAGGCACACCATTTCTTCACGAATCTTCGTCGGCAACCTCAGCTACGAAACGTCATCGACCGAGCTCGAGAACCTGTTCGGACAGGTCGGTCAGGTCACGGAGGTGTTCCTCCCCGTCGACCGCGCCACCGACAAGCCGCGGGGGTTCGCCTTCGTCGAGTTCGGGGATGCCGCCTCGGTATCCCAGGCCATCGAGAAGCTGGACGGGACGGAGCTCAACGGCCGGAACCTCCGGGTGAGCGAAGCCCGCGACCGGGCGCCGCGGCCTCCGATGGGACCACCGCCCTTCATGGACGACGGCCCGCCGCAGATGGACTTCGGTCGCCGCCCGGCGAAGCCCAAGGGCAGCCGGCGGGGCCTCCGCGGCCGCAAGCGGGGGTTCTAGGAACCCGCAACGGCGCTCCCCTCCCCGCCGCCGGCCGCCCGGCGGCGTTTCACGCGGGCTCGCGCGCCCGGGCGGCGACGACCACCCGGACTCGCATCCGGCCGCCCCTCCCGCCAATCGCCGCCTCCGGCCCCGCTTGGCGCCCAACCAGGGTTTCGGGAGTCCGCGCCGTTCCAGGGCGCGAACTCCTGACGGCCGCCCGCGTCAGGGCAGCGCGAACGCCAGCGTCTCGCCGGGGGTTTCGACGTCCCCGGTCGCCACCAGCAGATACTGCTTCCCGTCGGCCAGGTAGGTGACCGGCGGCGCGATGGTGCCGGCCGGCAGCTCCGTCTCCCAGACCACGTCGCCCGTGGCCTTGTCGTAGGCCCGGAAGATGCGGCCGCCGTAGTTGGTCACGATCTGCGGCGGCATGCCATCCGGCACCCGGGCCCCGCCCGGCAGGTTGGTCGAGCCCTCGCCGATGAACAGCAGCGACTTCGTCAGCAGGGGCGCGGGGCGGCCCGGGACGCCCAGCTTCCCGAGATCGAGGTGCCTGATGGCGGGATGGTTCCGCGGGCCGTCGCCGTTGGGGGTCGTCCAGACGATCTCGCCCCGGTTCATGTCGATGGCGGTGATGCGCCCGTAGGGCGGCTTGAACAGCGGCAGGCCCCGCGGGCCGCCGATCCACTGCCGGCTCCCCTTGATGTAGTTCAGGTTCGTGCGGTCCGGGTTGCCCTCGATGATGTCGGCCACGAACGGCGACGTGATCGAGGGGATGTAGAGAATGCCGGTCTCGGGGTCGAACGCCCCCCCCTGCACGTCGGCGCCGCCCTGCGAGCCGGGAAGCTGAATGGTCCCCTGCCGGTCGTTCGGCCCGTCGCCCCGTATCGACGGCGGCGTGAACATCGGGCCGATGACGTAGCGGTCGGTGATGGCGACGGCCTCGGCCCGCAGCTCGGGGGTGAAGTCGATCAGGTTCTCGATGGTCGCCCCCTGCCGGTCGAACGCGGGGGGCTTCGTCGGGAACGGCTGGGTGGGCGCGGTCAGCTCGCCCGGCGTCGCCGCCTGCGGCACCGGGCGCTCCTCGATCGGCCACACCGGCTCGCCGGTGGCGCGGTCGAAGACGAAGACGAAGGCCTGCTTGGTGAGCTGGGCCACCGCCGCGATCTCGCGGCCGTCGACGGTGATGTCCATCAGGATCGGCGCCGTCGGCACGTCGTAGTCCCACAGCCCGTGGTGCACGGTCTGGAAGTGCCAGACCCGTTCGCCGGTCTCGGCGTCGACGCAGACGATGCTCTGGCTGAAGAGGTTGTCGCCGCCGCGGTGACCGCCGTACATGTCGTTGGTCGCCGAGCTCGTCGGCATGTAGACGTAGCCGAGCTCCTCGTCGGCGCTGAACAGCGACCACACCGGCGCGTGCCCCGAGTACTGCCAGGAGTCGTTCATCCAGGTGTCGGTGCCGAACTCGCCGGCCTGGGGGATGGTGTGGAAGATCCAGCGCAGCTCGCCGGTGCGCACGTCGAAGGCCCGCACGTCGCCGCGGATGCCCTCCATGGTCTGGAACGTGTCGCCCATCGACTGGCCGACCACCACCACGTCCCGCACCACCGTCGGGGCGCCCCCCCACCGGTAGCGGGCCCCTTCGGCGAGCCCGATCACCAGGTGCACGCGGCCGCCGCTCCCGAAGTCGGGGAACAGCTCGCCGGTGTCGGGATGCAGGGCGTACATGTACTCGCCGCGCTGGGAGATGATGCGCGCCTCGTCCCCGTCGGACCAGTAGGCGACGCCGCGGGTGCCGGCCCCGCGCACGTCGTCGGCGCCGCCGTACGGCGTCTGCACCCAGCGGGTCTCGCCGGTGGTCACGTCGAAGGCCTCGACGAGGCCGACCGCGTTCGGGACGTAGCCGGTGTCGCCCACGATGAGCGGGGCGGCGGTGGAGACGTTCGAGAACCGGAGGTTCGGGTCCATCTCCAGGTAGGCCGGATCGACGATCGGCCGGCGCCAGGCGATCTCGATCTGCCCGACGTTGTCGGCCGAGATCTGGTCGAGGGACGAGTACTTCGTGCTGCCGAGGTCGGCGCCGAAGCTTCGCCACTCGCCGTCCACCGCCCCCTGCTGGGCGAACGCGGCGGCGGCCGCCACCAGGGCGGTCACGGTCATCAGGAACGTCGCACGAGGACGCATCGATATGGCCTCCTTCGGGAACGGATCGGTCACGATGAAGTTGGATTATAGCCGCCGCGCGACCGGGAGTCGCGGGCCGCGGCCCCACCGGCTACGGGGTCTGGTCGCGGGTGGTCCCGACCGAGCGCGTCAGGCGCTTCACGATGGCGCTGTAGTTCAGCAGGGTCCGGTCCCCCGCCGTCACCTGCCCGCGGACGAAGGTCAGCGACCGGGTGCGCCGCACGACCTCGGCCGCCGACTCGACGAAGTCGCCGACCTCGCCGGGCGCCGTGAACTCGCAACTGAGCGACACGGTGACGCACCGCTCGCCGGGCAGGCCGTGGATCGCGGTCAGGCACAGCGCGAAGTCGGCGAACGTCATGAGGATGCCGCCGTGGAGCTGCCCCGCGGTGTTGGCGTGCTTCGGCTGCGCCTCGAACGCGAACCGCAGCCGGCCGTCCTCGTCCTCGCGGTAGCAGAGGGGCCCGACCAGGTCCTCGAACGGGTCCACGTACTCGAACAACCGATAGCCCTCGGGAACACCTGTCATGACTTCCTCGCCTCCGCGGAGACGCGGCAGCTCCCCGCCTCGGCCGCCGCGCGGCGGCGCAGATGCCTGTCACCGGAGCTCCAGGATCGCTTCGGGGCGCTCCAGCCAGTAGTCCGGTCGGTGCGGATCGAGCGATGCGCGGGAGAACGGCCCCCACAGCGCCGCCGCCGTCGACACGCCCGCCGCCCGGCCGGCCTCGCAGTCGTGGGGCGAGTCGCCGATGAAGACGGTCGCCGCCGGTTGCGCCCCGAGGCGCGAAAGCGCCGCGAGCACCGGCGCCGGATGCGGCTTGTGGTCGGTCACGTCGTCCGAGGTCACGAGCAGCTCGAAGCAGCCGTCCAGGGCGCAGTGGCGAAGGCCCTGCTCGGCCGCCGTGCGGTTCTTGCTCGTGACGATGCCCAGCCGCGCCCCGCGCTCTCTCAACTCGGCCACGACCGCGTGGATTCCCGCGTACGGCTTCACGAGCCGGTCATGGTGCTCGAGGTTGTGGGCGCGGTAGGTGGCGGCCATCCGCGTCACCTCGTCGGCGTCCCGAGCGTAGCGCGCGAGCTGCGGCCGGAGCGGCCGCCCGAACCCCGCCCGCCAGTCTTCTTCGTTGGGCACGGCCCCGCGATGCGTCAGCATCGTGTGGCGGAACGACGACATGATCAGCTCGATGGAATCGATCAGCGTGCCGTCGAGGTCGAAGAGATAGGTCGAGAGCCGCGCCATCGTCGTGCCGGCGGATTATACCGCCGAGTCAGAAGCTCACGCCGGTCCCGAAGTGGAGCCGGAAGCGGCCGTCGAGGTCGTGGGCCACGTCGACCTGCAGGTTGACGAACGCCGCGTTGAGGAAGACGCCGCCCCCCGCCCCCTGGCTGAATCGGGTGCGGTGGATGTCGTCGGCGGCGCCGTAGACCGCCCCGGTGTCGAAGAAGACCCGCACGCCGGCCCGGGCGAAGCTCAGCGGCGAGCTCACCGGGAACCGCAGCTCGGCCGAGGCGGCGGCGAGACGGTCGCCGGCGCGATGCCCGAACCGGTGGCCGCGCACCGACGCGAGCCCCCCGAGCAGGGGCTGGGCGTAGCCCGGGAGGGGGCCGCTCGCCCCCTGGTAGAGGACCCGCAGCCCCAGCACCGTCTGACCCGACAGCCCCACGAACCCGCGCAAGTCGGCCCGCGGCTGCGTGACCACGCCGCCCGCCCCGGCCCGGTCGAGCCATTGCCATCCCGCGTGCGCGACCACCGCGTCGCGGGGGAACCCCTCGTTCGGCCGCGTGTCGAGCTCCAGGCCGACCCGGTAGGTGGCCACCGTCTCGGCGAGGGCCCCGAAGCCGACGTCGCTCCACTCGGCCCGCGCCGCCGCCCGCAGCGGTCCCGCGAGCCGGCGGTCGGCCCCGGCCCACACCGACAGCCGCCGGTCGACCTCGCGGTAGTGCTGGTTCTCCTGGCGGGTCGCCGCCGCCCCGGCCCGCAGCGCGTGGACGGCGCCGGTCTCGAACCGCCTCTCCAGGGCGACGCCGGCCTGCCGCGTCCCGCCCCAGGTCAGGGGGACGGACAGGCTGCTCCCCGCGCCCGCCACGTCGACCAGGCGGAACCGGGCGCCGTAGCTGTATCCGTGCCCCTCGGCATAGTCGAGGACCGGCATGAACATCGTGTGCCGCGCCAGGAAGCCCACGGCGCGACCCAACGCCCGGCGCGCCGGCTCCGCCGCGCCGGGGCGCTCGCGGACCAGCAGGATGAGCGCCACCGCCTCGCGCCGCACCAGCGACGTGTACCGCTTTCGGACCTCGACCGACTCGAACCGGCCGCTCGCCCGGAGCCGGGCCGCGACGGCGTCCAGGGTCTCGGGTTCGACCGGATCGCCGAGGGCGACCCCGGCCAGCTTCAGGATGTCCGCGTCGGGAATCGAGTGGTTCCCGTGCACCCGCAGCTCGGCCACCACCTCCGGCCCCGCGACGGGGACGGAAGCGGGGAGCTGGACCGGGGTCGGCGGCGAAGATTCGGCGGACAGCGCGGCGAGCCGGACCGGAGGGTGCGAAGGGAGCCGGACCGGGGACGGTGCCGGGGGCCGGGCCGCGGCCGGCGTGGCAACGAGGAGCATCAGGACAGCCGCCGCGGCTCGTCGCACAGGCGCGCCAAGGTTCCCGGCGTCCGGCGTGACCCTGGAGATGGATGCCGCCCCGCGGCCCGCGACCGCGGCGATGCTCATCGCCCGTCTCCGACCACGCCCCCGGTCCCGACCACCCGCCCCGAGGTCAGCGCCTCGCGGTAGTCGGAGTACTCGCGGGTCAGCCGCATCTCGAACGCCCCCAGCGCCGTGGTGGCGCCCCCGGTCAGAATCATGCGGCTGGGCAGCCAGACGCCGCCGATCGGCTGCGCCATCTCGATCGTCGCGTGCCACCCGTCGACGCGCACCAGCCATCGGCCCGGCAGGAAGTCGAGCCCGACGTTCTCGAAGGTGTAGCGGACGACCTCGTGGACCTCGGGGTCGATCCAGAGGGTGACGAGCGAGGTCTTGGCGAAACCCTCGGCGATGCGCCGCTCGCGCTCGGACTCCGGCTCCGAGTCGTCCTCGAAGAGGTCGGTCGGGTAGTACTCGATCTTCACGACCTCGCGGCCCGCGAGCGTCTCGTACCCCGCCAGGTAGTAGTTGCCGGGCTCGAACGGGAACTCCAGGAAGTAGCCGGCGTCGGTGATGAACTCGGGCTCGAGCCGCTCCGCGTCCGCCGCCTCGCCCTCCCGTTGGCCGGCCGCCGACCCGGCATCTTCACGCTCCGCTACGGTTTCGCCGGCTGCCGCCTTCTCCGCGGCCCGGCGCCTCTCCTCCCGGCGTTCCGCCTCGCGCCGCTCCCGCCGGCGCAGCCACTCCGCCTCGTACTCCCGCCGCTCGGCCTCGCCGATGTCGACCCCGTCGAAGCGCCGCGGGCTGCGCACGACCAGGTCTTCGCGGACGTACCATTCGTACTCGTGCCGGAAGCCCGTGATCGGCAGGCCGGCGGGGCCGTCGACGTCCAGCGTCAGGACCTCGCGCAGCACGAAGTCGCCGATGCGCCGCCACGAGGCGTCGCGGTTCTCGAGCACGCGCTCCATGAACCGGTCGATCTCGTTCCCGGCCTGCCCCGTACGGGCGGAAACCGCCGACGCGCCGCCGATCGACGCGACCGCCGCGTGACCGGCGGGGAGCGCCGCCGCGTGACCGGCAGGGAGGGCCGCCGCGCGGCCGGCAGGGAGGGCCGCCGCGTGGCCGGCGGAGAGCGCCCGCGCGCTGCTGATCGACGCGACCTGCCCGGCCGCGGCGGGCGGCGCCGCCGTCGCCGCCGCCGCGAGCATCATGCCGACGGTCACCCGTCGGAGTCGAACGAGACATCGCGGGCCGAGCTCCACCGTCATGGCGATTTCCTCCCTCCGCGACCCGCTCGTTCTCGATCCCGGATCGTCCGCCAGCATTTGAAAGCACGCTGCGTGCCAACTGCCTCTTGCGCCGCACTACCCTGGAGCCGCCCGCGATCATGGAGACCGAACGCCTCCGCCCGGTCCTCGGTGTCACTGCCGGGTGGCAGGGTGTCCGGTCGAGAGCACGCTCGCCGGGGTCCCTGCCGACCCGTGTTCGACGCGCGCCACGAGACACCTCCGGCGCCGGACGCCGTCCCTCCGCGACCTCCCCTGCCGGCGTTGCCGCCCCACCCGATACAATAGGCGCCCAGCCCGCGGCGCCATCCGGTGCGGTCCTTGCGGGAATGGCCGGGCTCCTCTGTCATGACGACCGGCGCCGCGGCGTGGTTCCCGAAAGCAGAGCTTCCGGTGTCAGAAGAACCGACGCGCATCTACCTCGACTACAACGCGAGCACCCCGATCGCACCGGCGGTGGCCGCGGCCATGCGGCCCCTCCTCGACGCGGGCTTCGGCAACCCGTCGAGCGGGCACTGGGCGGGACGCCCCGCCCGCGACGCGGTCTGCGAGGCCCGCCGGCGCGTGGCGTCGCTGCTCGGGTGCGACGCGGACGAGATAGTGCTGACGAGCGGCGGCAGCGAGGCCAACAACCACGTCGTCAAGGGCGTCGCCCTCGGCGCCGCGTCCCCGCCGCACATCGTCACCACCGCGGTCGAGCATCCCGCCGTCCTCGAGCCGTGCCGCTTCGTCGAGTCCCTGGGGGCGCGGGTCACCGTGGTGCCGGTGGACCGCCACGGCCTCGTCGACCCCGACGACGTCCGGCGCGCCATCGCCCCCGACACCGCCCTCGTCAGCGTGATGCACGCCAACAACGAGGTCGGCACCGTCGAGCCCGTCGCCGAGATCGCCCGCATCGCCCGCGAGCACGGCGTGCTCTGCCACACCGACGCGGCCCAGTCGGCCGGCAAGATCCCGGTGCGCGTGCGCGAGCTCGGCGTCGATCTGCTGAGCCTGGCCGGGCACAAGCTGTACGCCCCCAAGGGCGTGGGCGCCCTCTTCGTCCGGCGGGGGGTGACGCTGACAGCGCTCGTGCACGGGGGCGGCCACGAGGGCGGCCGGCGGGCCGGCACCGAGAGCGCGCTGCTCGCGGCCGGCCTCGGGGCGGCCTGCCGTCTCGCCGAAACCGACCCCTGCGAGGACCGCCTGCGCGGGCTGCGCGACCGCCTGTGGAACGGGCTTCGGGCGCGGCTCGGCGACCGCGTCGTCCTCAACGGCCACCCGGACCGGCGGCTGCCCAATACCCTCAACGTCAGCTTCCCCGGCCGCTACGGCGACGAAATCCTGGCCCGGATGCCGGAGATGGCGGCGTCGACGGGGTCCGCCTGCCACACCGGAGAACGGGCGCTCTCGCCGGTGCTGGCGGCCATGGGGGTGCCGCCCGCCGTCGGTCACGGCGCCATCCGCCTCAGCGTCGGCCGCGGGACCACCGAGGCGGACGTCGACACCGTCGTCGAGCGGATTGCGGGGTGCCTGTCATGAGCGGCTCCGCGAGCCTTCGCATCCTCCTGTCGGCGGGGAGCCTTCTCGCGGGCTGCTCGCCGGCCGACCGCGGCGCGGAGACGTTGCCCCCCACCCGGGCCGAGCGCACCGCGTACGAGCAGACCACCGGCTACGGCGAGGTCATGCAGTTCGTGACCCTCGCCGCGAACCGGTCCGGGCGCATCCACGCCACCACCTTCGGGTCGACGGTCGAGGGCCGCCCCCTGCCCCTCGCCGTCGTCGGAGACACCACCGACGCGCGGCCCGCCTCGGTGGTCGAAGCCGGCCGCCTCCGCGTCTGGCTGCAGGGGGCCATCCACGGCGGCGAGGTCGCCGGCAAGGAAGCGCTCCTCATGCTGCTGCGCGACCTCGCGGCGGGCAGCCACGCGGAATGGTCGTCGTCCATGGTCCTGCTCGTCGCCCCCGTCTACAACGCCGACGGCCACGAGCGCATCGGGCCCGACACCCGGCCCTACCAGTTCGGGCCGGTCGCGGGCCAGGGCGAGCGGGCCAACGCCCAGGGGTTCGACCTCAACCGCGACCACGTCAAGCTCGAGTCGCCCGAGGCCCGGGCCCTCGTCCGCGCCTACGACGACTACGACCCCCACGTGGTCATCGACCTGCACACCACCAACGGCACCGAGCACGCCTATCACCTGACCTACTCGCCGCCGCTCCACCCGAACACCCACCCCGCCATCGACGCCCTCCTCCGCGACGAGTGGCTGCCCGCCATCACCCGCGCCGTCGAGCGCTCCGACGGCTGGCGCTTCTATCACTACGGCAATCTGCCGTTCGCGGACGGGGCCGAGCCGGCGTGGCGCACCTTCGACCACCGCCCGCGCTTCAACAACAACTACGTGGGGCTCCGCAACCGGGTCGCCCTGCTCGGCGAGGCCTACGCCTACGCGCCGTTCGACGAGCGCATCCACGCCTCGCTGCGGTTCGTGGAAGAGGCGCTGGCGTTCGCCCACGACAACGCCGCCGCCATCGCCGCCCTCGTCGAGGCCGCCGACGCCGAGCCCGTCGCGGGGACCCGCCTCGCGACCCGCGCGGTCGCGGCGCGCTCGGACGCCCCCGTCGAGATCCTGCTGGGGCGCACCGAGGAGGTGCCGAACCCCTACACCCGCGCCCCGATGCGGCGCCGCCTCGACGTGGTCGAGCCGACCGAGATGTACGAGTACGGCGCCTTCGCGGCCGCCGAGGACGGCGTCGAGGTCGCCCCCGCCGCCTACTACGTGCCGGCCGACCTCGCCGCCGTGGTCGATCTCCTCGCCGCCCACGGCGTCGACGGCGCCCCCCTCGACGCCGACGCGACGCTCGCCCTGGAGGAGTTCGTCGTGCGCGACTCGTCGGTCGCCGACCGCTCCTTCCAGGGCCACCGCGAGCGCACCGTCACCGGGGACTGGGCCCCGGTCGAGCGCGCCGTGCCCGCCGGCACCCTCGTCGTGCCCCTCGATCAGCCCCTGGGACGGCTCGTGTTCACGCTGCTCGAGCCGCGCTCCGACGACGGCATCGTCAACTGGAACCTGGTCGACGACCAGGTGGGCGCGGCGGGCTCGGTCTATCCCATCCTCCGCCGCGCGGCCGAGCCGGACACGGGGCCGCGGGAACCGTAGGGCTCCGCGCGGCTCCCGGCCGCGAACCGAGCGGCCTCGACGCGGTGAAGGCGGCTCACCCCCCGGCGCCGAGGACGGGGACGAGGACGAGCCCGGTCACGTAGACGGCGTAGAGAGCCAGGAGGAGCAGGCCCCCGCCGCGGTGGAAATGTCCGGTGCGCGCGGTGAGGCCGAGGACGGCGGCGAAGAACACGCCGAGCCAGCCGTACGAGTAGACCTGGGTGAAGACGTCGAGGCTCAGCGGGTTGATGGTGCCCGAGAGGCCGACGATGAGGTAGAGGTTGAGGACGTTGGCGCCGATGATGTTGCCGAGCGACAGGTCCGGCACCCCCTTCCGGGCGGCGGAGACGCCGGTCACCAGCTCCGGCAGCGACGTCCCGATCGCCACCACCGAGAGCCCGATGATGACCGACGGCACCCCGAGGGCCGCGGCCAGCGACTGTCCGGAGTCGACGAGGAACCGGCTGCCGACCACGATGAGGGCCGCTCCCAGCGCGAACAGGCCGATGGCCTTCGCCAGCCCGCTCGTGTCCGGCTCCGGCCCGCCCGCCGCCTCCGCGCGGCGCTTCCGGATGCCGAGGTAATCCCAGGCCAGGTACGCGAACGCCAGGGCCAGCAGCACGGCGGCGAACGGCCGGCTCAGCGTCCGGTCCCACGTGAAGCCCACGACGAGCACGCCGGCCGACACCATCCACGCCGCCCGCCGCACGAAGTCGCGCTTCTCCACCTCCACCGGGGTCAGCAGCGAGACGGTGCCGACGATCAGCCCGATGTTGCAGATGCACGACCCGACCGCGTTCCCGAGCGCGATGCCGGTGTCGCCGACGCTGCTCGCCATCGCCGAGACCACCAACTCGGGGGTCGTGGTGGCCAGGCTCACCAGGGTTCCGCCGATGACGAACCGGGGGATGCGCAGGGCCTGCCCGATGTAGATGCTCGAGTCGACGAACAGGTCGCCTCCCTTGGCGACGAGACCGAGGCCGATGACGATGAGGGCGATGTCGTAGAGCACGGGTCGGGCCGGGATTATAGCCGACGCCGATGCCGGCGACTCCGGCCCCGCCGCGGCGCGGCCGGTCGAGCGGACACCCGGGTCTATACTGGGGAGCATGCGTGACGCCGACCTGCGGCGGCCCGGCGGCGTGGCCGCGGCCCTCTCCCGTCCGGCTCCGGCCGATGCGGCGCCGGAGAGCCTTGACGAGCGGATCGCCCGGCTGCGCGGCCTGCTCGCGGCGCTCGACAGCGCGGTGGTCTGCTTCTCCGGCGGCGTCGACTCCGGCTATCTGCTGGCGGAGGCGGCGGGCGTCCTGGGTGACCGGGCGACGGCTCTCACCGCCATCTCGCCGAGCCTGGCCCCCGAGGAGCGGGCCGGGGCCGAAGACCTCGCGCGGCGCCTCGGGGTGCGCCACGTGCTGGTCGAGACCCACGAGCTCGACGATGCGCGGTACGCGGCGAACCCCGTCAACCGCTGCTACTTCTGCAAGGTCGAGGTGTACTCGGTGGCGGTGGCCGAGGCGGCCCGCCTCGGGGCTTCGCACGTCCTCGACGGGTTCAACGTCGACGACCGCGGCGACCACCGGCCCGGCCGCCGCGCCGCGCTCGAGCAGGGGGTCCGATCGCCCCTCGACGAGGCGGGGTTCGGCAAGGCCGACGTCCGGGAGGCGGCGCGGCGGCTGGGGCTCCCGGTGTGGGACAAGCCGGCCCTCGCCTGCCTGTCGAGCCGCTTCCCCTACGGCACGGAGATCACGCCGGAGCGGCTGGCCCGCGTCGCCGCGGGTGAGCGCGCGCTGCGCGGGCTCGGGTTCCGGGTGTGCCGGGTGCGGTTCCACGGCGCCACGGCGCGCATCGAGGTGGAGCCGCACGAGATTCCCCGGCTGCGGAGCGACGGCGTGCGCGACGAGGTGCTGCGGAGGTTCCGGGAGGCCGGCTTCGAACGGGTGACGGTCGACCCGCGGGGCTACCGTCAGGGCTCGCTCAACGAGGCCCCCCCGGGAGCGGGCCCGGAGGCGCTGGCCTGGCCGCTGGCCGACCCGAACGGGCCGCCCGGCGCGGAGAGAGCGGTCGAGGAAGCCCGCTGACCGCCCGCCGGCTCGAACAGCAGATGGGCGAGACGCGCCCCCCCGAGCTGATAGGGGTTCACGACCTGGTCGGCCCCGGCCTGCAGTATCCGCTGCTCGGCGCCGTCGCCGGCCGCCCGCGCCACGATGACCAGGTCGGGATTCAGCGAGCGGGCGGTCAGCACCGTGTAGAGGTTGTTGGCATCGTCGGCCAGACAGCAGACCAGGCCGCTGGCGTGCTCGACGTTGGCGGCGCGCAGCGACGCCTCCCGGGTGGCGTCGCCGGTCACCACCGGACAGCCCCCCTGGGCCAGGTCCTCGGTGAGCTCGCTTCTCGCCTCGACCACCACGACCGGCCGGCCGGCCACGCGGAGGGCGTCGACCGCGGCGCGGCCCATGCGCCCGTAGCCGCAGACGATGTCGTGGCCGCTCATCCTCTCGATCATGCGGACCCTCCGGACATGCCCCAGATAGCGTCGCAGCTCGCCCTCCATGATCGACCGGCCGACCTCGGAGGCGAGGAACAGGAAGACGCCGATGCCGGCCCCGAGCAGGACCACCGTCAGCACCTGGCCGGCCGGCGAGAGCGGGAACACGTGGCCGAACCCGACGGTGGTGATGGTGATGACGGTCATGTAGAACGCGTCCCACCACGGAACCCCCTCGACCAGCGTGTAGCCGGCGGCGCCGGCGAGGAAGAGGCCCAGGACCAGCGCCGTCGCCCGCGCGAGCCGGTACGGCGTCGCCACGGCGGTCGCGCGGGGGTCGGCGTCGGGCTGGGGGGCGACCACTGATGGCTCTCGACCGCGAATGCGGACTCCACTATAAACCGGCCATGACGACGCGACCCCCAACGGATCGGCCCGGCGGAAGGTCGCGCGTCCCGGCCTCGCCGGGGCCCGGGATGAGGCCCCCGGGGATTCGGCGCACGCTCTGGCGCGGCGCGCGGCGGCGCTGCCCCCATTGCGGCCGGGGACCGCTCTTCGTCCGGTGGATCACCCTGCACGAGCGGTGCCGCGTCTGCGGCCTGCTGTACCTGCGGAACCAGGGCGACACCTGGCTCTACTGGATCGTGATGGACCGCATCCCCATCGCGGTCGGACTGATCCTGATCGTCTTCTTCGGCCTCCACACGCCCACCTGGCCGCAGGCGCTGCTCTTCTTCGCGGCGATGGCGGTCCCCCTGGTGGCGACCATGCCGCAGCGTCAGGGCATCGCGGTGGCCCTGAACTACCTGTCGCGGGTCTACTTCCCCGACCCGTCGGACGACCTGCCGGGGGCGGAGCCGCCCGGAGAGGAGTAGCGACGGCGGTCGGCTGCGGCGTGCGGCCGCCGAGGTCGTCGCCGGGCAGGTAGTCGCAGGACCCGAGCTGCCGGCGGTCAGGCCCTCGGTGGCCCGGATGATCCGGCCGGTGGGGTCGGCGAGGTGCTCGACGACGTGACAGACCGCGTGGAGCACGGTCACGTCGCGGCCCTGGATGGACCGGGGCGCCCCGCGGTTGTCGCGCGGCCGGGGAACCGTCAGAATAGCGGCCCATGCCCCATGCAGCTCGATCGCGCCGCCCGGGCCCCGTCGTCTTGACCTCCCGGGGGCCGACGCCCCACGCCCGCCGGGCGGTGGCCGCCCTCGCCCTGTGGGCGGCGGCCGGCGCGGCCGGCGTCACCGCCCAGGAGCCCGACTTCGAGCGGGCCAGGGACGAGGCGGTGTCCCTGCTGCAGGCCCTGGTGCGCATCGACACGAGCAGTCCGCCGGGGAACGAGACGGAGGTGGTCGAGCTCCTCGAGTCGGTGCTGGGCGAGGCGGGCATCGGCTCGACGGTCCTCGCCCTCGACCCCACCCGCGCCAACCTCGTGGCCCGCGTGCGCGGGGACGGGTCGAAGCGCCCCGTACTGCTCATGGCCCACACCGACGTGGTCGGCGTCGACCGCGACGACTGGTCGGTCGACCCCTTCGGCGGGGTCATCCGAAACGGCTATCTGTGGGGCCGGGGCGCGGTGGACGACAAGGGTCAGCTCGCCGCGATGGTGCAGGTGCTGCTGCTGCTCGAGCGCCACCGGGTGCCGCTGGCCCGCGACGTCATCCTGCTCGCGGAGGCGGGCGAGGAGGGGACGACCGAGATCGGGATCGACTTCGTCGTCGAGCGGCACTTCGACGCCATCGACGCCGAGTTCGCCCTCAACGAGGGGGGGCAGATGACGGCGTCGAACGGAGCCGTCGACGTCGTGAGCGTCGCCACCACCGAGAAGGTGCCCTGGCGAGGCATCCGCCTCGTGGCCCGCGGCACCGCCGGCCACGGCTCCGCCCCCCGACTCGACAACCCCATCGTGCGGCTCGCCGCGGCGGTGGCCAAGGTGGGGAGCTACCAGGCCCCGATGCGGCTGAACGAGACCACCCGCGCCTTTCTCGACCGGCTGGCCGACGTCAGCCCGCCCGACGTCGCGTTCCGCTACCGGAACCTCGACAACGCCCGATGGCGCGAGACCATCCGCAGGACGCTGCGCGAGACCGACATCGGGGTGAGCGCGATGCTGCAGACCACCATCTCGCCCAACGTCATCCGGGGCGGGTTCCGCCGCAACGTCATCCCCGCCGAGGCCGAGGCCGAGCTCGACGTCCGCGCCCTGCCCGACGAGGACCTCGACCGCTTCCTCGCCACCCTTCGCGAGCTCATCGACGACCCCGCGGTGCGGGTGACCCCCCCCACCAGCATGCGGCCGGCGGCGCCTCCATCGCGCCTCGACAACGAGATGTTCCTCGCCCTGGAACGGGTGCAACGGCGGATGTTCCCGGAGGCCATCACCCTGCCCACGATGCTGGCGGCGGCCACCGACTCGGCCCAGCTTCGCGCCAAGGGCGTGCAGACCTATGGCATCGGCATGATCCGCGACGGGCGCAGTGGCGTCCACGGAGCCGACGAACGGGTTTCGATCGAAGCGCTGGGCCTCTTCCTCGAGTATCTGTACCGGGTCGTCACGGAGGTGGCGGCCCGCTGAACGGCGGGGCGTCGACCCGGCCGCGGAGGCAGCCGCGCGGCCGGGGCTGACGGCGGGTGGCGCTCAGTGGATGACCTGATCGTCGATCGTCTCGTCCAGGAAGTCCTCGACCGGCTCGAGATGGGGAATCTCGAGGGCGCGCACCGACTTGATGGCGAACATCAGGGCCTCGTCGGCGGTCCAGGGCAAGGCGTCGGCCCGGAGCCGGGCCCGCGTCTGCCTGAGCTGGCGGAGCACCCGTGCCCGGTCGAACCGCTGGCCTTCACAATGCTCGCAGAAACTCATGGCTGTCCCTTTCTCGTCGTCGCTCCGGCGACCCCCCCGGATGGCCCGACATCGGCCATGCCGGCCCATGCCGCGCGGGACTCCTTCATGACGAGCGGCCGGATGCCAGCAAAACCATAGCACAAACCGCGCCAGGGCAGGAGAACGCCCGGACAGGCCGCGTCCTGCGGCGGGCGGCCGCGCATGGTACAGTGGTCGTGGCGTGCGCCGGGATCCGATGGCGCGACCCGGCGCCACCGGCCGGGGTGGTCCGCTCGGGAATCCGGGCTCCCCCCGGTCGAGGCCGGCAGAGAGCCGACGGGCGTCCGCGACCGGTCTCTCAAGCGGACACTCTGCCACCTGGCGGAGACACGCGGGAGCTGGCAGGAAGCAGTCGGCTCGCGACCTGGAGCGGCGACGCCCCCGACGAGGCGTTGCGGGCGCCCCACCATGGGGCCCCGGCCCCGTGAGCTGGTGAGAATCCGGGCGAGCGGGCAGGTTGGCACGCAGCATGCTTGTCAATCTGACGGCGACCACGGATCGAGAACCGAGCGGGTCGTCCGGGGGGAGGGAATCGCCATGAGACGTCTCGCACCTGCGCTCTGCATCGCGGTCTTCACGGCCGCCTGGTCCATACCGGCCGGAGCGACGGCCGAGGCGGGTCAGGCCCGGCAGCGCGGTTCGCGGCCCACGCAGGCGCAGCGCGCACCCCAGCGGGCGCCGCAACGCTCCACCCGCCGCCCGGCGCGGAGGGGCCCGGCGCGCGGCGCCGCGGGCTTCCGCCCCCGCGCGGGCCGGCGAAAGCCGGGCCGGAAGGACGGCCCCCCGGGCCGCGGACCGCGCCGTCCCCCGACGCGCCGCTCCGCGCAACCGCATCGGCGAGACGTCGCCGAGGGACACCGGCCGCTCCGGGGCGGTGGGTCGAGCCCCGGATCGCCGCGCCGGCGGAAGCCGCGCCGGGGCGACGGCTCCCCGCACGCCCATGCGGCGGGCCGTCCCCGAGCGCACCGCTCCCCGCAACCGCATCGGTGGGACCTCCCCGCGGGACACCGGCCGCCCAGGAGCCGTGAGGCGCGCACCGTCCCGCGGCACCGGCGGGACCGCACCGGGAGACGGTGACCGCCGGGTCGGCAACCGCGCCGCACCCCGGGGAGGCCCCGCCGATACGGCGCGGCGGGTGGCGCGGCCGCGCCGGGCCCCGGACGCCGGCGCCACCGGAAACGGCCGCCATCGTCGTCAACAACTACGTCGACGGGGGAAGGCGCGGCCACCGGGGACACCGCAGCTATCGCGGCCGGCACCGCTACGGCATCCCTCACATCCACGGCAGCTACTTCTACTTCCCGGGCTACAGCACCTTCAGTCTCGGCGTCGCGGTGGGGTCCGGCCTGCGCTACCACGACCCCTACTGGAATCCGTACTGGTACGGCTACTACGGCCATCGGTACGGCTACTCCGCCTGGGACCGGGGAACGCTCGACTACTACACCGGCAGCCTGCGCCTGAAGGTCCGGCCGCGCTTCGCCGAGGTGTACGTCGACGGGTACTACGCGGGTCAGGTCGACGACTACGACGGCATCTTCCAGCGGCTGCGTCTCGAGGAGGGGCCGCACCACATCGAGATCCGCTACCCCGGCTTCGTGCCCCTGGAGTTCGAGGTCATGATCCTGCCGGGCGAGACGATCACCTACGAGGGCATTCTGCAACCGCTCTGACGGTCCTTCGGCCGCGACGGCCCCGCCCTGCCGAATTGGAGGGCGGGGCCTCGTGTCCACCCCGCGGACCGCTGCATCACGCTTCGTCCGGCCGCGCCCGCCCGCAACTCCAGCATTCGGAGAACTGCGCCTCCACCGTCTCTCCGCACCGGCAGCGCCACGTCTCCGGCTCGCCGGCCGCGGCCGGGCCGCTTCCGAACTCGGCCGCCAGCACGCGGGCGCGCGGCAGCCGGTCGTCGTCGAGCACCCAGACCGACGGGCGCGTCTCCATCCGGAACAGGCCGCCCCCCTGAAGGGGCACGAAGTCGTCGCCGCGCACCACCGCCTCGATGGCCTCCTGCGCGAGGAGGTCCTTGAGCATGTGGGCCTCGACCGCGTTCGCGGCCACGTGGATCCGCTTCAGGGTCGACATGTCTCACGGCAGGCCACCACGCGCGAGCGGCGCAGGCGCCCTTCCCGGCAGCCCGTGGCGAAGTCCCCGCTGCATTCGAGCGGCGATGCATCCCGCCTGACTGCGTTGCTCGTGCTAGGACACGGGCTCGGGCGACGCGACCCGCGTCTGGCGGAAACCGCCGAGGCCCGCGAAGACCGCGCGGTCGCCCAGGTCGTGCTCGATGCGCAGCAGGCGGTTGAACTTGGCGGTCCGCTCCCCGCGGCATCCCGAGCCGGTCTTGATGTGGCCGCAGCCGGTGGCGACCGCGAGGTCCGCGATGAAGGTGTCCTCGGTCTCGCCGGAGCGGTGGGACATGTAGGCGCCGTAGCCGTGCCGCTGCGCGAGGCGCACGGTCTCGAGGGTCTCCGACACCGTGCCGATCTGGTTCAGCTTGATCAGGATCGAGTTGCCGACGCCGCGGTCGACGGCCTGCTGCAGGATCGCGGGGTTGGTGCAGAAGGCGTCGTCGCCGACCAGCTCGACGCGGTCGCCGAGGGCGCGGGTGAGGTCGGCCCAGCCGTCCCAGTCGTTCTCGGCGAGGGCGTCCTCGATGAGGACGATCGGGTAGCGGTCGACCCACCCCCCCCACAGCTCGATCATCTCCTCCGTGGTCCGCGCCGCGCCGCCCGACTTGAACGCGACGTAGCGTCCCTCCCGCCACATCTCGCTCGTCGCCGGGTCGAGGGCCAGCGCGATGTCCGCCCCCGGACGGTAGCCGGCCCGCTCGATGGCCTCGAGGATGAGGGCCACCGCCTCCTCGTTGCTCGCGAGGTCGGGCGCGAAGCCGCCCTCGTCGCCGATGCCCGTCGACTTGCCCCGCGCCTTGAGCAGCCCCCGCAGGGCGTGGAAGGTCTCGATGCCCATGCGGAGGGCCTCGGCGAACGACGGGGCGTTGTGGGGGGCGACCTTGAACTCCTGGAAGTCCACGGTGTTGTCGGCGTGGCGACCGCCGTTGACGACGTTGAGGCAGGGGACCGGCAGGGTCGCCGCATCGGCGCCCCCGAGATGCCGGTACAGGGGCACGCCGGCCGACGCCGCGGCCGCGCGCGCCGCCGCCATCGAGACGCCGAGGATGGCGTTGGCGCCGAGCCTCGCCTTGTTCGGGGTGCCGTCGAGGGCGATCAGCCGTTCGTCCAGCCCCTGCTGGTCGGCCGCATCATGGCCGGCGAGCGCGCCCGCGATCTCGCCGTTGACGTGGGCCACCGCCCGCCGCACGCCCTTGCCGGCGTAGCGCGGACCGCCGTCCCGCAGCTCGGCCGCCTCGCGCTCGCCGGTCGACGCGCCGGACGGCACCCGCGCCTCCGCCACCGTCCCGTCGTCGAGGTGGACACGGGCCTCCACCGTGGGATTGCCGCGGGAGTCCAGCACCTCCAGGGCGTCGATCTTCCGTATCTTCATCCGGGTCACGCATGCTCGCGGGCGAGGGTGTCGTTGAGGGTGACGCCGATGCCGGGGCCGTCCGGCACCTGCAGGATGCCGTTCTCGAAGCGCTCCGGGGGGTCGACGAGGTCGCCGCGCCACGGCGCCTCGTTCCACTGGTACTCGAGGATGTCGAAGTTGGGCAGCCAGGCGCAGACCTGCGCCGACGCCATGGTGCCCACCGGGCCGCTCGGGTTGTGCGGCGAGACGAGCACCCCGTCGAGCTCGGCCACCGTGGCGATCTTCTCCAGCTCGGTGATGCCGCCGCAGTGCTTGACGTCGGGCATGATGATGTCGACGGCGCGCTCGCGGCACAGGGGCCCGAAGCCCTCGATGCCGAAGAGGAACTCGCCGCCCGCCATCGTCTGGACGATGCCCTCCTTGATCGCCTTCGTGGACTCGAGGTCGGTCGGAGGAACCGGCTCCTCGTACCACGACAGCGCCTGCGGCTCGAGCCGCCGCGCCACCTCGATGGCGAGAGGCACGTCGAAGAAGCTGTGGACGTCGATCTTGAGGTCGACGTCGGGGCCGATGGCCGCCCGCATCTCCTCGATGCAGGCGATGCCGAGCTCGGTGGCCGCCTCGACCTCCCCGGCCGGCCCGTCGAGGGGCGGGAAGCCGTCGAAGGGCGCCGCCTTGATGGCGCCGAACCCGTCGGCGACGGCCTGCCGCGCGTTCGCCGCGAACCCCGCCGGCGACCGGTCGGCGGTGGCCCGGTTGATGTTCGCGTAGGCGGGCAGCTCGCGCCGCACCGCCCCGCCCGCGAGCTCGTGGACGGACGCCCCGAGGGCCTTGCCGACGATGTCCCACTGCGCCTGCTCGAGGGCGCTGAACGCCGTCGCCGGCACCCGCCCCCCGCCGGCCGCGGCCCGCCCGCGCTGCCGGTAGCTCTCGATCTCGAACGGCGACCGGTCCCGGACGAGGTCGAAGAACGGCGCCATCTCCGGGAAGTCGGCCCGCCGCCCCATCGAGGCCTCTCCCAGCCCGGTGATCCCGTCGTTCGTGGAGAGCCGCACGAAGATCCAGTTGGTGCGCCCGGTCACGCGGACGACGATGAGCTCCATGCCGGCGATGCGCAGCCGCCGCTCCGGCTGACCGAGGGGCAGGGCCAGGGGGGCGGCGCGCGGCAATCCGGCGGCGGAGGCCGGCGACGCGGACGCGGACGCCCCGAGAGCGGGTGCGGCGGTAAACGCGGAAAGGGCGGCGAGGAACGCGCGGCGGGTAGGCAGCATCATGACGGCGCCATTCTACACCGGAGCCTCCGCCCGTCCCGGAGCCGCCCGCCGCCGAGGCCCGTGACGGTACGCTAAGCTAGGCAGTGCGCAGGAACGCACACCAGGCGACAGGTACAATGCGCAATCGCTGCAATCCGGGAGCAACACGCCGGCGACGCACGGAACACACATGGAACACGCTGGAACCGTCCGCACCCCGACGAACACCCACCGGCCGCAACGCCGGGGCATTCTCGCCGCGGCCACGATCCTCGTCCTTCTCGGCTGGCTGCCGGCAATCGCACAGCCGGACAATCGCCGCACCGTCGCCGCCCTGGACGCGTCGACCCTGCGCGTCTGGGACGATGCCGTCGATCTGGAGGTCCGGGCCGGCGGCCTGCGCCGTTACGACGCACAGCCGAACCTCTACCTGCCGGATCGGCGGAGCGAGCGCTTCGCCCAATATCACGAGGGCATCCCGGTCTACGGCGCCGATCTGATCCGGCAGACCGAGGCCGGGCTCACCACCGCGATTCTCGGCACCCTGTTCACGGGCATCGACGTCGACACGACCCCGGGCCTGACGTCGTCCGAGGCGCGCGCGGCGTTCGACGCGATGTCCGCGCCACCGTTCGGACTGGTCGGGGAACCCGGCCTGTGGGTGCTTCCCCTCGGCGACGGCGGGTACACGCTCGCCTGGCGGGGCACCCTGTCGAGCTTCCGCGACGTGTTCATCGACGCCGGCACCGGCGAGGCCCTGTTCGAGGTGAGCCGGATCCGCCAGCAGGCGGTCGGCCTCGGCACCGGCGTGCTCGGGGACCTGCGGAAGATGGCCACCGAGTCCATCGGGGGGACGTTCAGGACGCGCGACCCCCTCCGGCCCGCGGCCATCGGGACCTACGACCTCGAGAACGACGAGAACCGGTTCCTGAATACCCTGCTCGCCATGTTCAACGGCGCGCCGCCGCCGCTCGCGGCCCTCGCCGCCGACGCCGACAACGTGTGGCAGGACGGCACCGTCGTCGACGTCCACCCCGGGGCGGGGTGGTCGTACGACTATCTCGCCACCCGGCTCGGCTGGGCCGGCATCGACGGCCGCGACGGCGACATCACCGCGTTCGTCCACCCCGTCAATCCGGCCAGGGTCCTCGCCGCGGCGGAGCAGTGCTTCGAGAACGCCACCGACCCGTTCGAGGAGTGCATTCAGTACGTGATCTTCCTGACCCTGATCGACAACGCCGCCTACTTCTTTCCCTTTCCCGGCACGGACTCGACGGGCTTCATGGTGTTCGGCGAGCCGTTCATGTTTCCCCGGCCCCTCACCACCCTGGACATCATCGCCCACGAGATGGCCCACGGCGTGACCTATTTCACGGCCGGGCTGACGTATCCGCCGCCGCCCGCCCCCAACGAGCCCGGCGCCCTCAGCGAGGCGTTCTCCGACATTATCGCCGTCGCCACCGAGTTCCACGTCGAGGAGCCCGGTCGGGGACCCCTGCGCGCGGACTACCTGTTGGGTGAGGACACGGGGTTCCCTCTCCGCTCCCTGCGCGACCCGCAGGCGCTGCAGAACCCGATCACCGGCCCCTACCCCGATCACTACGACAACCGGTACCTCGGACGACTGGACCAGGGCGGCGTCCACATCAACGCCACCATCCTCGGGCACGCCTACTTTCTCGCGGTCGAGGGCGGCACCAACCGCACGTCCGGGCTCGGCGTCACCGGCGTCGGCCCCGAGAACCGCCTGGACATCGAGCGCACCTTCTTCAACGCCTGGGTCAACCTCGTGCCGTCGTTCGCCGACCACGCCATCGTCCGGGAGAGCCTGATACGGTCTGCCACCGACCTCTTCGGGTCCGACGCCGCCGCCACCCGGGCCATCCGGGAGGCCCTCGACGCGGTCGGGATTCCCCGCGCCTCGGGCCGATAGCGCACGTTAGACCATAACCGCCAAGACTCGGGAGACCGCCAATGACGCCGCGTCCGCATGCCTCTTTCCGTTCCTCCGCTTCCAACCGCGCATGCGCGGCGCCACTCGACGGCGGGCCGCCCCCCCCGGGGGAGGGCGGAGCCCGACGTGAGGCCGAAGGCCGCCGGCTCTCCCCGACGCCGGCGCTCGTCGCCGCCGCCCTCGCCGGGACGCTCCTGCTGCCGGCCGCGGCCGGCGCCCAGACCGGCGGATGGGTGAGCTTCAACGGCGCGACCCAGGCCACCGCCACCACCTTCACCGACAACGTGGGGTTCATCGAGTTCCACGAGGACGCCGACTTCGATGCCGACTACGCCGTCGGCACCGGCGCGGTCTTCGACGGCGGCGCCGGGGTCCGGCTCGCGAACGGCATCGGCTTCGGCGTCGCCGTCAGCCGCTTCGAAAGGCTCGACCCGGTGTCGCTGGACGCGCGCATCCCGCACCCGTTCTTCTTCAACCGGCCCCGTTCGCTGACCGGCAGCGAGCCCGACCTGACGCGGCTGGAGACGGCGGTGCACGTGGAGGTCCGCTGGTTCGAATCGGTGAGCGACACGGTCGAGCTCGCCGTGTTCGGCGGCCCCACGCTGTTCAACGTCCGCCAGGACCTCGTGACCGCCATCGGCTACGACCACGCCTATCCCTACGACGCGGCCAGCCTGGCGTCGGCGACCACGGCGTCGGCGTCCGCGTCGGCGATCGGCTTCCACGCGGGCGCCGACGTCGGCTTCTTCTTCTCGGAAACGGTGGGGCTGGGCGCCCTCATCCGCTACTCGGGAGGATCGGTCGACCTGCCGGGGGAAGGCGAGAGCATGGTCCCGATCGATACCGGGGGCTTTCACGTCGGCGGCGGACTGCGGCTCAGGTTCTAGCTCCGGAGCCCGCCCGACCCCCGGGTCGTTCGACACGGTCGAGGACGCCCGGCGGCGGCTCGACCCCGGGGGTGCGGACTCGCAGCAGCGCGCCCCCGGCGACCGCCCAGGAGTCTGCGCCGTGGAACGGCGCGGACTCCTGTAGGATTGGTTGGGCGCCCAGCGGAGCCGCAGGCGACGATGGGCGGGCTAGGGCTGCCCTTGCCCCATAACTTTTCGCTGGACTTCATGAAGCCACCTCGCTACGGTGGCCGGCATGGAGATTCAGAGTCAGGTTGGGCGCAGCCTGCGGAGCAACCTCATCCGACTGCGCGAGGTGCTGGACGGGGCGGTAGCGCAGGGCGTTCACGCCCTCGGGCAGGTCGCCGACCGTGTCTGTGAAGCGTTCGATTTCCGCGATGGACGCGGCCGGTGGCAGCGCGCGAGCTGCTCGGCGGCGTTGGCCGCCCTTGAGGCGGCGGGCCACGTCTCGCTGCCTCGGGGTCGGCCGACCCGCGGCGGTGTGCGGCGGCCGCGTGTGCTTCCGCAGCCGGTGGCTCCGGCGGTTGACGTACCCGGGACGGTCGGCGAGGTCCGGGACTTGGCGCTGGTGCGGGTGGAGACCGACGAGCAGCGCCGAATCTGGAACACGCTGATGGCGCATGAGCACCCCCGCGGCGCCGGACCCTTTGTCGGTCCTCAACTTCGGTATCTGGTAGGCTCGGCGCATGGCTGGCTGGGCGGGGTGGGGTTCGCTGCGTGTGCGCGGCGCCTGCGGGCTCGCGACGCCTGGATCGGCTGGGACGACACACGCCGACGCGCTCACCTGCACCGGGTGCTGGGCCTGTGCCGGTTGCTGGTGCGCCCCGGCGTCGCGTGCCGCAACCTGGCCTCCCACGTGCTGGGCCGGGCCGCACGGGCGGTCGGGGACGACTGCGAGCGCCTCTACGGCTATCGGCCGTGGCTGCTGGAGACGTTCGTCGACGAGACCGAACAGACGGGGGCGAGTGTGCGGGCGGCGAACTGGGTCCGCGTGGGTGAGACCTGCGGGCGCGGGCGCCAGGACCGCACGCACGCGGCGTCGGAAACACGCAAGGCCGTGTATATGTATGCGTTGGCGCCGGGGTGGCGCGACACCCTCCAGGCGCCCGCCGCGGGCGTGGCGCCGCTCGGGGTCGGCGACGGGCTCGACGCGGCGTCCTGGGCGGACCACGAGTTCGGCGGGGCGCGGCTGGGCGACGCGCGGCTGAGCGCGCGGCTGGTGCTGAGCGCCCGGCAGATGGGCGAGTCTCCGCTGCGCGCCATGACCGGCGCCGCGAACGGCACGAGAGCGATGGTGAAGGGACATTACCGGCTGATCGACCAGCCCGCCGAGAGCGCGGTGACGGTTGAGAACATCCTGGCTCCCCATCGTGAACGCACGTTGCGGCGGATGCGGACGCATGACACGGTGCTGTGCATCCAGGACGGTACCCGCCTGAACTTCACCCGGCGCGGCCAGACCGAGGGGCTGGGGGTCATCGGCTCGAATCAGACCGGCGCCGTGGCGCGCGGTCTGGACCTGCAGACGACATTGGCGGTCAATCCGGACGGCATGGCGCTGGGCGTCCTGCGAGCCGCGTTTGACGCACCCGAGTCTCCGAATCTTGAGGAGAAGGGCCAGTCGAAGCCGCGCGAGGAACGGAAGTCGTTCCGTTGGGTCGAGGGGCTGCGCGACTGCGCGGAGGCGGCCGAGCGGTTGGGTGAGGAGACCCGGGTCGTGTGCACGATGGACCGCGAGGCCGACTTCCTCGACCTGTTCGTCGAGCGCCGGGCGCACGCCCCGCAGGTCGACCTGCTGGTCCGGGCGAAGGTCGACCGCGTCCTCGGCCGGGAGAAGACGGCTGACGGGCACGTGGTTACGCGCCGTCTGTTCGACGAGGTGCGCAACGCGCCGGCCCGCGGCACCGCCACGGTCGAGGTGCGGCGGCTGAGCGCGCGGGTGAAGGCCAGCAAACAGGCCCGCCAGGACGGCCGTGCGGCCCGCGACGCCGAGTTGACGCTGCGCTACCAGCCGGTGGCGCTGCCGTGTCCCGGCGCCGAGCCGGTCGATCTGTTTGTCGTCCATGCGCGCGAGGAACAGCCGCCGCCCGCAGTCAAGCCGCTGGAGTGGTTCTTGCTGACCACGATGCGGGTGACCAGCACCGATGACGCCACGCGCATTCTGGGCTGGTACGCCCTGCGCTGGCGCATCGAAGAGTACTTCCGGGTCCTCAAGTCCGGCTGCAAGGTGGAGGAGTTGCAGCACCATACGGCGGAGCGTCTCGAGCGGGCCATCGCCATCAAGATGGTTGTGGGGTGGCGGATCCAGTTGATGGTCCAGCTCGGGCGCGAGACGCCTGACCTGCCGGAGGACTTGCTGTTCTCCGACAGCGAGTTGCGCGTGCTCGCCGTCTTCGCCCGTTCCCGCAATCTGCCGGCGCCGCCGCGCCTTGGGGACGCCGTCGGTCTGCTCGCCCGCCTCGGCGGGTGGCTCGGGCGAAAGCGCGACCCGCCCGGCGCGCAGCTCCTGTGGCATGGCTACACCCAGCTCGTCGCCATGGCCTTCGCCTTCGAACTGCGGGACGAATTCGGATGACCTTGCACGCATTACGACGTCCAGCCGGCGAGATCCGGGGCAAGGGCAGGGCTAGGGCGCGCGCACCTCGATGTCGAGCTCGGCCCCGAACAGCATCGTGCGGTCGCGGTCGCGGGCCGCCCACCGGAGCAGCACCGCCGGGTCAGGCTCGACGACGCCCTCGAACGACAGCACGTCGTTGGTGGTCACCCGGATCGGCTGCAGGAAGTCGAACTGTTCGGGTGACAGGAGCAGGGTGTAGCGGCGGACGCCCCGCGTCGCCACCAGGATCTCGTTGCCGTTCCGGGCCAACTGCACCCGACCGGTCGGGTCGGGCCGGGGGAACGCGGTCCGCGCCGGCCCCGCGGGGACGTCGTCGGGGGGCGTGAGGACGAAGGCGAGGCGCTCGCCCTCCCGCTCGACCTCGACGTCGAGCCCGGGGCCGTCCCGGGGCGCCTGCACCGCCTCGCGCAGGTCGTCCACCGTCGCCACCGCCCGGCCGTTCACGCCGACGAGCACGTCGCCGGCGCGGACCCCGGCGGCCTCGGCAATCGACCCCGCCACGACGTCGATCAGCACGATGCCGCCGCCCTCCAGCAGGCCGAGCTGGTTGAAGCCGATCGGCACGCTGGGCGGCGACGAGGCGATCTCGTTGAAGTCGTCGAAGTCGCTTTCGCCCTCCACGCCGCCCAGCTCGGTGATGACGAGCCAGTGCGCGCGGTTGAACCGCTCCGCCGACTCCGTCTCCCAGGCGAGGCGATCGGGCAGCGGCCAGCGGGTCCGGGCGACGATGAACGCGTCGAGCCGCGGGCTCTCCTCGTCCCACCACTCCATGTTGTGCCCCGCCTCGGGCCGCGGCCGGAACTCGACCTGGACGCCCGCGTTCACGAAGAGCTGCAGGAAGGGCACCACCGACGAGATCGGGTACAGACGGTCCTGGCCGCCGTTGACGACGAAGAACGGCTTGTTCCGCAAGTTGGCGACGTGCATCTGACCGTCGGCGGCGGTCGACGGACTGGCCAGCACCGCCGGGTGGCCGTTGAACGACACGAACCCGGCCCACGGCGTGGGGGCCTTGAACGCGTGGTAGAACGCTCCCGTCCCCCCGTCCGACACCCCCAGCAGGTGGACCTGGTTCTCGTCGACGTTGTAGGTCCGCTTGAGGTCGTTGACGACGCCGGCGAGGTTCTCGATCTGGCTCGCCTGCCACCACATGGTCTCGCGCCACGACTCGGGGAACAGGACGATCGCGTCGTCGCGGGCGTAGCGCTCCTGGTTGCGCCACCACGCGGCCTCGTCACGGCGGGGGCGGCTGACGCCGCCGTGCAGGTAGACCCGCACCGGGTAGCGGCGCGCGGGGTCGTAGTCGGCCGGGATCCACGCGATGGTCCGGTACTCGACGCCCTCGGGATTCCGACGGGTCAGGACCTGCCGGCCGCGCGGCACGCCGGCGTCGTAGGCGCCCCCCGCCCGGACCAGGGGGAACAGCGACTCGATGCCGGGGTCGAGGGCGAGGATGCGCTCGAGGGCGCCCTCGATCTCTTCGGGCGCGCCGGCGGCCCAGAAGTCCGCCACCGCCGGCGCGAGGCCCTGCGCGAAGAGCGGCGCGGCCGCCCCTCCCCACGCAAGGCCGGCGGCCAGGAGCACCGCCAGCGGCATCCGAGCGCTTCGCCGTCGCCGCTCGCCCATCGCCGGCTACTGCCCCCCGCCGGTGGTGGTGGTTTCGGACCCCACCGCGGTCAGGCCGTGGCTGGCGAGGAAGCGCTGGATGGTGTCGAAGATCGCCACCGTCTCCTCGCGGTTGAAGCCGCCGTGCCCGCCGCCGGGTACGGTGTGGAGCTCGTTGGAGATGCCCGCCGCCTCGAGCTTCGCATGGAGCTCGGTCGCGTGCTGGTGGGGCACGACGCCGTCCGCGTCGCCGTGGATGGTCAGGACGGGGGGCAGGCCGGACCGCACGTAGGTCAGCGGCGAGACGCGCTCGGCGACCTCGAACCGGTCGGACATGCTGCCCAGCCACGTCACCGCGTAGGTCTTCATGTTGGGCCCGTCGAGCAGGTCGCCGACGTCGGTAATGCCGTACCAGTTGATGATGGCGGCCACCGAGAGCTCCTCCGGCCCCGGGCACTCGCGGTCGAGCCCGGCCGAGGCGGGGACCATCCCCGTGGTCAGCGCGAGGTGCCCGCCGGCGGAGTTGCCGGTGACGACGATGCGCGAGGCGTCGATGTTGTACTGCCCGGCGTTGCGGATGACCCAGCGCAGCGCGCACAGGCAGTCCTCCACCGCGGCCGGCGCCAGCGACACCTGGGCCAGCCGGTACTGCACGTTGACCACCGCCCAGCCCTTCTCCAGCCACGGGAGCAGGCGCAGCACGCTGGACTCCTTCGAGCCGGCCCGCCAGCCGCCGCCGTGGATGTACATCAGCACCGGGGTCGGCCCGTCGGCGCCGCGCGGCAGGTACAGGTCGACGTGGTTGTCCCGGTTGTTCGCGGTGTGGTAGGGGACGTTCGGCACCACCCGGTAGGTGTTCGAGAGGTGCGACGCCCACGCCTCCGTGGAGTCGAGCTGCGCCTCGGCGGCCGCCGGCGCCCCGAGCGCCGCCGTCACCGTCACCGCCATGATTGCCGCCGCCAGTCTTCTTCTCTGCATGATGTTCCTCTTCCTTCTTCGCCCTGGTCCTTCGAAGGTGTCCGGGCCGCTCTCTACGGCGCAGACTCCCGGGTCGTCGCCGCCGCCGGATGCAGCATGGTCACGCTCTCGGTGACCGAATCGACCTTGCCGCGGCTGTAGAAGATCGGGAAGTACTTGTTGCGCGCCCACAGCTCGAACAGGTCGCGGTAGTGCGGGTTGTCCGGATCGCCGGACTGGCCGGGGGTGCTCAGCCCCACCGAGTTGTCCCAGTTCGCGGTGTCCGCGACGATCATGAACGACGCCCCGGACGTCTGGTTGTCGCCGTTGCCGGTGTTGTGCACGGTCCCGCCGTAGCCGCCGCGCGGCAGGGGCCCGACGTCGAGCCGGGCCCGCATGTCGGGGCTGACCGCCGCGGTCATGGGATGGCGGATGAGGGCGTGCTTGAACTTCTCCTGCCCGTACTGCCACTTGGACCGATCCGGGCCGAGCCGCGCCTCCAGGTCCGCCAGGGCCTGCGCGAGGCTGCGCGCGAGCACCGCGTCCCGCCCCGCCACCGGGTCGTCGCCGAACCGGCCGTCGGGGGCCGCGAGCCAGTCGATGATGCGCTTGGTGTTGAGGCCCCCGATGAACTCGCGCGCCGCCTCGGGCACGATGAGGTCGCGCATGTTGGTCCGCAGCCGGCGCTCGAAGCTGACGTAGATGGCGGCCTCGACCGAGTCCTTGTCGAGCACGAAGTCCCAGCCCCGCAGCCGGTCGCGCAGCTCGGCGACCTTCGGATCGTCGATCGCGAGCTCGCGCAGGAAGGGAACGATGTTCCGGCCCGCGACGGTCAGGTCGTCGTGCTGCATGCGCATCATGTCGACCACCGTCATGTGCCGGCTCTCGTCCAGCATCTCCTCCACCCGGGCGGCCCGCATCTGGTCGCCCCAGGTGTAGTGCAGCGCCTCCCAGTAGGGATAGCCGTCGGGCACCGTGTAGTTGTTCGCGGTCCCGTAGAACCCCTTGTCGGGGTTGACCACGCTCGGCAGCGCGGTGATCGGCAGGTAGCCGTCCCACTCGTAGCGGCCGTCCCCCGGCACCGGCACCAGCCCGCTGTGGTAGGGCCGGATCGGCGACACGCCCACCGCCTGGTAACCGATGTTCCGGTCCCGGTCGGCCCAGATCATGTTCTCGGACGGGATGCGGCTGTAGCTGCACGCCTCGACGAACTCCTCCCAGGTGCGGGCCTGGTCCATGCGCAGGCTCGCGAGGTAGGGGGCCCCGCCGTACTCGAGCCACGCCGCGCGCAGGGCGTAGGCCTTGTGGTTCTCGCGGTCCTCGTGGAGCACGGGGCCGTGCCGGGTGTACTTCAGCTCGACGTCCACGGCGTCCTGCCCCTTCACGGGGACGCGGTCCTCGACGACCGTCATCGACTCCCAGCGCCCGAGGTGCCGGTACTGGTTGGGGTCGTCGGGGTTGGTGTCGTAGACGTAGAGGTCCTCGTTGTCCTGCCCGAAGACGGTCAGGCCCCACGCGCCGTGCTCGTTGTGGCCGATCGACACCCCCGGCAGCACCGGCTCGCCGCCCCCGATGACGTTCCAGCCCGGCGCCACCAGGTGCACCCAGTAGCGTAGCGACGGCGCGCTCTGCACCCGGTGGGGGTCGTTGACCATCAGCGGGAACCCCGTCAGGGTCCGGCTGCCCGCCACCACCCAGTTGTTGCTGCCGATGGCCTCGTAGTCCTGTTGCTCGAGGTCGATCTCGCTCGGCAGGGCGGCGGCCAGCCGCTCGTAGGTGTCGCGGTCGCCGCGGTGGGCCTGGACGATGTCGTCGGGCTCGAAGCGCACGGACCGCCGGTGCGCGCGGTAGAGGTCGAGGATGCCGTCGTCGAGCAGCGACGCGTCCACCGCGGGGTCGAGGCTCAGGTCGGGGTCGCCGTAGTAGTAGTTCAGCTCCTCGACCGCGTCCGCGCCGAGCAGCGCCACCGCGCGCGCGTTGCGGATCTCCGCGGTGACGTTCGCCACCAGCCCCTGGTGCCGCGACACGACGACCTCGGGGGTCCAGTGCCCCGGCGTGATCCCCAGCAGCTCGAACTCGACGGGCAGCAGCGACGGATCGGCGTTGGCCCGGTCGACGTACGCGTTGATGCCCCTCACGAAGGCGGGGATGATCTGGTCTCCCCGGTCGTGATAGTGGTTCATCTCGGTGGTCATGTCGCCGCGGAACCGGTGCAACCGGGCGCCGATGTCGCGCTCGAGCTCGCGGGGTCCGAGGATCTCGGCGACGGTGCCGGTCGCCTGCCGGCGCCAGATCTCGAACTGGAACAGCCGGTCGCGGGCCGCCGCGTAGCCCTGGGCGAAGAAGAGGTCCGCCTCGTTCTCGGCGTAGATGTGGTTGATGCCCCAGCGGTCGGTGACGATCTCCACCGGCGCCCGCAGGCCGGCGAGCTCCAGGCGCTCGGTCTGCGCCGACAGCGCCGGGCCGTGGCTCGTGATGGTCAACGCCAGCCCGGCCAGGAGTCCGAGCCGCAGAACGGCGCGGACTCCCTGAGGGTTGGTCGGCCGCCCGGCGCCGCGGGGCGACGACGGGCGGGCCGGGGCGGGCATCCGGACGCGGGTGCTGCGGATCATGGCGTGGCTTCCTCCGTTCGGACGTCGGCCGTCGATATCGAGGCGAGACGCATTATAATCCCGGCACCTGTAACTCTGCCGCTGTCCAATCCGCGTTCTTCGTGAACCGCTCTCCCATCGATCATGACTGACGACGTCTCGCCGGCCGCGGGCCGGTCCGCGCCCCCCCCATCGCCGCCCGACGGCTCCGCCGCCCCCCCGGCCGCCGCCGGCGGGGACCCCGCCCCTCCGCGGCGCGGGCTCCTCGTCTCGGAGGACTGGTGGGCCATCTGGCTCGGCGGGCTCCTCATCGCGGTCGCCGCCCTCGGGCTCCTGACCGGCGTGGCGGGGCTCGGCCGCTGGACCGCCAACCCCCTCGACGCCTTCGACGGGCGGGTGGCGGGGCTGGCCATGCTGGGCCTCGGGCTGGCCCTGCTCACCGCCCTCGCCGCCCGGGCCATGGGCGGACGGTTCATCCAGCACCAGGCCGGGTTCTTCGGGCTGTTCGGGCTCGCGGTCCTGTCCTACTTCCTCGCCAACCAGACCGGCATCCGGGCGGCGGGGGTCGGCTACGCCTTCTGGGCCATCCTGCTCGGCCTCGTCGTGTCGAACACCGCCGGCGTCCCCGGCTGGCTGAGGCCGGCCCTGCGCAGCGAGCTCTACATCAAGACGGGGCTGGTGCTCCTCGGGGCGGAGATCCTCTTCAACCGCATCCTGACCCTGGGCCCGCCGGGTCTCCTCGTCGCCTGGCTCGTCACCCCCGTCGTCATCGTCTTCATGTACCGCTTCGGCACGCGGGTGCTGAAGATGACGAGCCCCTCGCTGGTCATCGTCATCGCCGTCGCCACCTCGGTGTGCGGCGTCTCGGCCGCCATCGCGACGGCGGCGGCGGCGCGGGCGAAGAAGGACGAGCTGACCCTGGCCGTGAGCATGACCCTGATCTTCACCGTCCTCATGATGATCGTCATGCCCCTCGGCATCCGCGCCGTCGGCATGGACCCGACCGTCGGCGCCGCCTGGATCGGAGGCACCGTGGACGCCACCGGCGCCGTCGTGGCGGCGGGGGCGATGCTGGGGGAAGAGGCGGGCCAGGTGGCGGCCGTGGTCAAGATGATCCAGAACATCCTGATCGGCATCGTGGCGTTCCTGGTGGCGGTGTACTGGGTGACCCGCGTGGACGCGCCGGGCAACGCCGACCGCCCCGCCGCGGCCGAGATCTGGCGCCGCTTCCCCAAGTTCATCCTCGGCTTCCTGGGGGCGTCGCTGGTGTTCTCGTTCGTGCTGACGCCGGCCCTCGGGGACGACGCGGTGGCCGGTGTCATCGACCTCACGTCCGACCTCCGCGGCTGGCTCTTCTGCCTCGCGTTCGCGAGCATCGGACTCGAGTCGAACTTCCGGGCCCTCGCCGGCCACGTCGCGGGGGGGCGGCCGATTCAGCTCTACGTCGTGGGCCAGGCCTTCAACCTCGTGCTGACCCTGCTCGCGGCCTGGCTCGCGTTCGGCGGGGTCCTCTTCGATCCGGTGTCATGACCGTCGGCGAGACCGGCCGTACGGCCCGAAGGAGGGGCGGGAGCCGGGGGCGGGCTGCCCGGCTCGCCCTCGGCATGCTGGGGCTGGGTGCTCTGGCCCTGCTGCTGTCGCAGGCCGGCCGGCTGCCCGGACCGGCGGGCGACGCCATCCGCCGAAACGCCGACGACGACCGGGACGCGACGGCGTTGTTCTACTCGGAAGTCAACGGGTGGCCGGCGTGGCCGGACCACACGCCCGATCGATGAACCGAGCCCGGCAGCGGGCCGAGACTCGAATCGCCGCGAATCCGACAGGATCGAAGTCCGAAGGCGAAAACGCATCCCCACGTATGAGCCCCGAACTCATCGGCACTGTCGACCACAGGCTCGCACGACTCGAAGGATGGATCGAGCGGGACCGCGGCTCCGACCGGACCACAGAGGCAGCGACTGCCTGAACTGCCGAACTGCGTTGAAGTCGAATCACGCGAGTCTCTTCACCCCCTGAAGAGCACCGCCGCGCGGTCGAGGGCGTCGCGGTCGCCCACCAGGACGGCCGTGTCGCCAGGGCGATAGGCGAAACCGGCCTCGCGCTGGTAGAACGGCCGTCCGTCCCGGATCACCGCGATCTGCACGGCGCCGGTGGCCCGGCGCAGGTCGAGCGAGGCGGCGCTCTCGCCCACCGCCGGCGCGCCCGGCTCGACCTCCGCGAGCTCGAGGGCGCGGTGGATGCCGAGGTGCTTCAGCGTGTCGAGGTGCAGGTCGGGCCGGGCCCGCCCCCGCAGCAGCCCGTAGTGCTCGCTGCGCACCGCGTCGAGCTCGTGGGCGATGCGGGCGGCGGGGATCCGGTAGCGCTCGAGGGCCCGCGCGAACAGCTCCAGCGAGGCCTCGAACTCCTCGACGACGACCTCGGTGGCCCCGAGCCGCATCAGCTCTTCGATGGACTGGACGTAGCGCGTCCGCACGACGACCGCCGCCCCCGGCGCGGCCAGGCGGGCCGCCGCCACCCCCCGGCGCTCCTCGAACGGGGACGAGATGGCGAAGACCACCAGCCGCGCCCCGCCGCCGGCCGCCCGCGCCAGCAGGGGGTGGCCGGCCCCGTCCCCGTACAGCGCGGCGAGGCCGTCGCGGCGGGCCGCGTCGACCCGCTCCGCGTTCTGGTCGACGACGACGCACTCGATGCCCGCCGCCTGCAGCATCCTCGCCAGGTAGCGGCCGGCGAGGCCGTAGCCGACGATGATGGCGTGGTTCCGCCGAGCCGGCGCCGGCTCCGCCGCGGCCGGGGCCGAGGGCGCCCCCGCGGCGAGCCGGACCGCCCACGACCGGGACGCCGTCACCAGGAACGGCGCCGCCATCATCGACAGGGCCGCGACGGCCAGGAACACCTGGTAGTGGCCGGCACCGAACAGCCCGAGGGGGAGGCCCGCCGCCGCGAGCACGAACGAGAACTCGCCGATCTGGGCCAGGCTCAGCCCCGTCGCGAGGGCGGTGACGGGCGGGCGTCCGCGCGCCATCACCGCCCCCGCCACGACCGCCGCCTTCACGCCCAGCACCAGCACGGCGCCCCCGAGGAGCAGGGGCAGGTGCGCCCCCACCACCGTCAGGTCGAGCAGCATGCCGATCGACGTGAAGAACACGCCGCTGAACAGGGCGCGGAACGGCATGACGTCGTCGATGGCCTGCAGGCCGTACTCCGACTCGGAGATGATCAGCCCGGCCAGGAACGCGCCGACCGCGAGCGAGAACCCCGCCGTCCACGCCGCCAGCGCGGTGGCGATGGCGAAGAAGCCCACGCACAGGGTGAACAGGTCGCGGTCGCGGGTCTCGACGATCCGGTCCAGGGTCCAGCGCACGACGAGCCGCCCGCCGACGACGAGCGCGGTCATCGCCGCGAGTCCCAGCCCGAGCCGCAGCCAGACGCCGCCGGCCGTGCCCGCGGCAAGGTCGGTGCCGGCCCCGCCGCCGGCGAGGGCGTCCCCACCCCCGCCCGCCCCGCCCGCGAACAGGGGCACGACGAGCATCAGCGGCACGATGGCCAGGTCCTGGAAGAGCAGGATGGCGAGGGCCTCGCGGCCGTGCGGCGCGTCGAGCTCGCCGCGGTCGGCGAGGGTCTTGCTGACGATGGCGGTGGACGACAGCGCCGCGAGGGCGCCGTAGAACAGGCTCTGCCCCGGCGGGAGGCCGAGCAGGGAACCCGCCGCCGCCGCGAGGCCCATCACCCCGAGCACCTGCAGGCCGCCCGCGGCGAGGATCGACGGCCCCCAACCGAGCACCTGCGACAACGAGAGCTCGAGCCCGATCTGGAACAGCAGCAGCACCACCCCGATCTCGGCGAGGGCGGCGACCGCGTCGGGCTCGGGGATGAGCGCGGCCCCGTGGGGGCCGATGACGACGCCGACGAGCAGGAATCCCACCAGCGTCGGCACCCGCAGGCGGTGGGCGAGGGCGGCGACGGGAATCGCCGAGCCGACGATCAGGGCGAGGTTGCCGAGGACGGCGAGATCGTGCATGGGTGGGACTCCGCCGCGGGCTGCGGCGCCGACAACCGCTGTGGCTGCGCGGCCGTCAGCGGCCCCGGCGGCGGAAGTACTCGATCTGGTACTCGCGGACGTTGCGGTTGTGCTCCCGCAGGGTGTCGGCGAACACGTGCGAGCCGTCGTTGCGGCTGACGAAGTACAGATGGGACACGTCGGCCGGCGCCACCGCGGCCCGGAGATCGTCGCCGTTCGGCGCCCCGATGGGGCCCGGCGGCAGCCCCGGGTAGACATAGGTGTTGTAGGGCGAGTCGAACCGGAGGTTCTCGCGGGTGAGGTTGCCGTCGTAGAGCCCCGCGAGCTCCAGCCCGTAGATGACGGTGGGGTCGCACTGCAGCAGCATGCCCCGGTCGAGGCGGTTGTTGAAGACGGCCGAGACGACGGGCCGTTCCTCGTCGAGCCCCGTCTCGCGCCGGATGAGCGAGCCCAGCGTCACCACCTCGCGGACGCCGAGGCCGCGCCCCGCCGCCTTCGCCCGCAGATCGTCGTCGAACGTCCGCCTGAACTGCGCGACCATCGCCTCGACGAGGTCGTCGGCGGTGGCGCCGCGCGGCAGCGAGTAGGTCTCCGGAAACAGGTACCCCTCGAGGTCGGCCGCCTCGGCATCGAGGTCGGCCACCAGATCGGCCCGCGCGCTGGCGGCGAGGAACGCCTCGGCCGACCCGAACCCCGACCGGCCGTACAGCCCGGCCATCTCGCGCCGGGTGAGCCCCTCGGGGAAGGTGATCGGCAGCAGATGGACCCGCCCGTCCGCGATCGCGTCGACGACCGCCATCGCGGACAGCGGCGCCGCGAACCGGTACTCCCCCGCCTGCAGCCCGCGGTCGCGCCCGCTGCGCCACAGCGCGAGGCGGAACGTCGTCTCGTCGCGGACCACGCCCGCGGCCGCGAGCCGCCGGCCGATCTCCGTCGTCGGCGTCCCCGGCGGGATGTCCACGAAGACCTCGTCGCCGGCGTAGCCGCGGTACGCCTCGTCCGCGCGGTCGTAGAGCCGCTTGCCGCCGTACGCGGCCAGCGAGCCCGCGATCACCATGGCGACGAAGACGACCGCGAGCAGCTTCTTCATGGTCCTTCCCGCCCGGACCGCGACCGGGCGTCGAGATGGTCCTGCAGGATGACGGCGGCAGCGGCGGCGTCCAGCCGCGCCTTGCGGCGGCGCCAGTCGTGCTCGCGCTGCGCGAGCCGCTGCTGGGCCTCGACGCTCGTGAGCCGCTCGTCCTGCAGGGCGACGGGCAGGCCGGTCCGCTGCCCGATGGCCCGCGCCACCGCGGTCACCCGTTCGTCGTCCTCGTGACGCCGGCCGTCGAGATGGGACGGCCGCCCGACGACGACGCGCGCGACCGGGGCGTCATCCTGCGCCAGCTCCGCGAGCAGCGCCGAGACCCGCTCCGCGACCGAGTCGGGCGATCCCGCCCCGCTCACCGTCCGCCACGGGGTCGCGAGGGTCCCCGTCGGGTCGCTGACCGCGATCCCCATCCGGCGGCGCCCGAGGTCCAGTCCCATCGCCCTCACGCCGCCGGCCCCCACGACCCCGGGGTGCATTCACCGGTCGAGAGCAACGGGGGCCTTCGCCATGCACTCCCCGACTGGCGCAGGTCCATCCCGTTCAAGACTAGCATCCCCGGCCGGCCGCCGCCCGCGCGGGCCGCCCGCCGGACCCGGCCGCAAGGCGGGCCCGCGGGCCGGTCCCTTTTTCGATCGTCGGATCCTCCCGCGGATTCGATAGAATTGCGGGATACGGAGGGCAGGAGTCCGCGCCGGAGAACAGCGCGGACTCCTGCGGGTTGGTTGGGCGCCAGGCGGAGCCGATGGCGACGTTTGGCGGGGTAGGAGTCCGCGCTACGGCGGACCACACAGCATCGAGGTTCTCGTGACCGATCGCACCCGCTTCATCGTCCTCGCCCTGACGCTGCCGATCATGGCCTACACGCTGGTCGGCAGCGTGCTGGGGCGCGTGGTCGCCCAGGAAGGCGCCTACCGGCACCTCAGGATCTTCGAAGAGGTGGTGTCGCTGGTCACCAGCAACTACGTCGAGCAGGTCGACGCGGACCTCATCATGCAGGGCGCGTTGTGGGGGCTGGCGGAAGGGCTCGACCCGGAGAGCTCGTACCTGACCGCCGACGAGGTCCGGCTCCACGACGCCGGGCCCGACGACGCGGACGCCGGTGTCGGCCTGACCCTGACCCGCCAGTACTACGTCCAGGTCGTGGCGGCGCGGGACGGCTCTCCCGCCGCCCTCGCCGGCCTCCGGCCCGGAGACTATCTCCGCCAGATCGACGGGAACCCGACGCGCATGATGTCCGTCGTCCGCGCCCGGCAGCTCCTCCGCGGGGCCCCGGGATCGACGGTCAGCCTGGAGATCATCCGCGGCAACGCGGCCGAGCCGGTCATCCTCGAGATCGAGCGTGGCGAGGCCCGCTCGGCCAACCTCACCAGCCGCATCGCGACGCCCGGGGTCGGCTATCTCCGCATCGCGGAGTTCGACGCCACCACCGCGGGGGCGATCGGGGCCGCCAACGAGACCCTGGCCGGACAGGGGGCAGAGAGCCTGGTCATCGATCTCCGCGGCACCGCGACCGGATCGTTCGAGACCGGAATCGCGGCGGCGGAGCTCTTCACCGACGCCGACCCGCTCGTGATGCGCGAGTCGTCGAGCGAGCGGCAGCCCGTGGCCCGCGGTCCCCGCCAACCCTCCATCGCGGGCCCGGTGGTGCTGCTGACCGACTTCGGCACGGCGGGGGCGGCGGAGCTGTTCGCGGCCGCCCTCAGCGACGCGGGCCGGGCCGACACGGTGGGCGTCCGGACCGCGGGCCGGGCGGCCGAGCAGACCCTGGTGCGGCTGCCCGACGGCGGCGGCCTCCTGCTGTCGTCGACGCGCTACCTGACGGCGTCCGGCGAGCCGATCCATCGCCAGGGGGTGGCGGCCGAGGTCCCGATCCAGGCGCCGGCGGTCGAGCTCGATCCGGCGGCGCCGGCGCCCCCCGACGAGGACCCGGGCGATCCCGTGCTGGAGCGGGCCCTCGAACACCTGGCCGGCGGATCGGAGCAGGAGTCCGCGCAGTAGCCCCTCCGTTTGACTGATTCGTCCGGGGATTGCTATATTTTGACGTTTCGGGGTGTCCCGGGCTTGCCCCGACTGTCTAGGCGCGTAGCTCAGTCTGGTTAGAGCGCCTGCTTGACACGCAGGAGGTCGGCGGTTCGAGTCCGCCCGTGCCTACCAACTCCGTCAGGCCTGCACCCTTGCGACAACACGACCACGCACAACCATGGATCCGGTGACCGTTACCCTCCCCGACGGCTCCACCCGGCAGGTGCCGGCGGGAACGCCCGTGCGCGCCGTCGCGGAGGACATCTCGCCCCGTCTCGCGAAGGCGGCGCTGGCCGCCACCGTCGGCGACCGCATGGTCGACCTGACCCATCCCCTCGAGGAGGACGCGCCGGTCCGCATCGTGACCCGGGACGGGCCGGACGCCCTCGAGCTCTACCGGCACAGCACCGCGCACCTCCTGGCCGCCGCCGTCACCGCCCTGTTCCCGGAGGCGCAGTGCGGCATCGGGCCGCCGACCGAGGACGGGTTCTTCTACGATTTCGTCGTGCACCGCCCCTTCGTGCCCGACGACCTCGAGGCGATCGAGGCCAAGATGCGCGAGATCGCGCGGCAGGACCGGGCCTACCAGCGCAAGATGATGCCGAAGGAGGAGGCCAAGCGGTACTTCGCCGACCGCGGCGAGCCCCTCAAGGTCGAGCTCATCGAGGAGAAGGGCGGGCCGGTCGTCTCCTGCTACACCATCGACGGCGTGTTCATGGACTTCTGCACCGGCCCCCACGTGCCCTCGAGCGGGGCGATCAAGGCGTTCCGGGTGCTGAGCAGCTCGAACGCGTACTGGAAGGGCGACGCCCGCAACCAGCCGATGCAGCGCGTCTACGGCACCGCCTTCTTCAACGAGAAGGCCCTCACCGAGCACGTGCGCCGACTGGAGGAGGCCAAGAAGCGGGACCACCGCAAGCTGGGGCGGGAGCTCGGGCTGTTCACCTTCCACCAGTGGGCGCCGGGCGCCGCGTTCTGGCTCGCGCACGGCACCACCCTGTGGAACCTGCTCGCCGGGTACATGCGGGAGACCCTGTTCCCCGAGGGCTACGTCGAGCTCCGCACCCCGCTCGTCTACAACAAGCGGCTCTGGGAGACCTCGGGCCACTGGGCGCACTACGAGGAGAACATGCTGCGGGTCGAGTCCGAGGGCGAGACCTACAGCCTCAAGCCGATGAACTGCCCGGGGCACATGCTGGTCTTCGCGAGCGAGGTCCGCAGCTACCGCGACCTGCCGATCCGCTACCACGACCAGAGCGTCCTGCACCGGGACGAGGCGTCGGGGGTGCTCGCGGGCCTGACCCGGGCCCGCCAGTTCTGCCAGGACGACGCGCACTGCTTCGTCGCCCCCGACCAGATCGCGGGCGAGGTCGAGCGCCTGCTGCGCCTCGTGCAGGGGGTCTACGCCGACTTCGGGCTCGAGTTCTCGGTGGAGCTGTCGACGCGGCCCGAGACGTTCCTGGGCGACACCGCCACCTGGGACCAGGCGGAGTCGCAACTGAAGGAAGCGCTCGAGGCGGCCGGCCAGGACTACCGCGTCGCCGAGGGCGAGGGCAACTTCTACGGGCCCAAGATCGACTTCCACGTCGTGGACGCCATCGGCCGCAACTGGCAGTGCGCGACGATTCAGCTCGACTACCAGCTTCCCGAGCGCTTCCAGCTCAAGTACATCGGCGAGGACAACGCCGAGCACCGCCCCGTGGTCATTCACCGGGCCATCTTCGGCAGCTTCGAGCGGTTCATCGCCCTCCTCATCGAGCACTACGCGGGCGCGTTCCCGCTCTGGCTCGCCCCGGTGCAGGCGGTCGTGGTGCCCATCGCCGATCGTCACCGCGACTACGCCGAGTCGGTGGCGAGCCGGTTGCGCGGGGCCGGCCTCCGCGTCGAGGTCGACGCCCGCCACGAGAAGATGGGGTATAAGATTCGCTCGGCGCAGCTCCGAAAGATCCCGTACATGCTGGTCACCGGCGATCGCGAGGCGGCCGAGGACGCGGTGGCCGTCCGGCACCGGCGGGACGGCGACCGCGGGGCCAGCTCCGTCGGCGACTTCGTCGCCGCCGCCCTCGACGAGGTGCGGCGGCGGGGCGACGGCGGCGCGACGCGCCATTGACGACGTCCGCACCCGCAACCCATTCACAAGGGGGACGCTATCGCTTTCGTTCGCAACCAGAGACGTGAGGTCCGGACCCGCACCAACGAGCGGATACGCGTGCGGGAGATCCGGGTCATCGACGACACGGGCCAGCAGCTCGGCATCATGTCGCCCCCCCAGGCGCTCGCCATCGCCCGGGAGAAGGGGCTCGACCTCGTCGAGATCTCCCCCACCGCGTCGCCGCCCGTCTGCCGCATCATGGACTACGGGCGCTATCACTACCAGGAACAGAAGCGCACCCGGGAAGCGCGCAAGAACCAGAAGTCGATCGAGCTCAAGGAGATCAAGTTCCGGCCCAAGGTGGACGAGCACGACTACAACTTCAAGAAGAAGCACATCGAGCGCATCGTCAAGGAAGGCGACAAGGTGAAGGCCACGATCTTCTTCCGCGGACGGGAGATGGCCCACCCCGACTTCGGGCGGCGCATTCTCGATCGCCTCGTCGAGGACCTCGAGGGCGTGGCGGCGGCCGAGACCCACCCGAGCATGCAGGGCAACCAGATGCACATCATCCTGTCCGGCGTCGGCGGCGGCAAGAAGGGACAGGGGAGCTGAGATTCGAATGCCGAAGATGAAGACACACCGCGGGGCCGCCAAGCGCTTCAAGACGACGGCCACCGGAAAGGTCGTGCGCAGCCAGTCGCTGAAGCAGCACATCCTGACGAGCAAGACGACCAAGCGGAAGCGGAACCTGCGTAAGTCGGCCCTGATCTCGGCCGCCGACACCCGCCGCGTTCAGCGCCTGCTGCCGAACGGATAGCGGAACCCGGGCGGCGGGAGCCGCCCCGAACGACGGATTCAGGGAGTTGAACGGATGCCGCGAGTCAAGCGTGGATCGGTGCGGCGCGCGAAGCGCAAGAAGCTGCTGGCGCGCACCAAGGGCTTCTTCGGCACGAAGAGCAAGCTCTACAGGGCCGCGAAGGAGGCCGGCGACAAGGCGGCCGAGTACGCCTACGTCGGCCGCCGGCTGAAGAAGCGCGACTTCCGCCGCCTGTGGATTCAGCGCATCAACGCCGCCGCGCGCGAGCACGGGCTCAGCTACAGCCGGTTCATGCACGGCTTGGGCGCGGCCGGCGTCGCCCTCGACCGCAAGAGCCTCGCCGACCTCGCGGTGTCGGAACCCGCCGCCTTCGCGCAGCTCGCGGCCCAGGCGGCGCTGCAGGACCGCGGCGCGCACCCGTGACGGCCCCGAGCGACATCGACGGTATCCGCGCCGCCTTCCAGGCGGACCTCGGGGCGGTCTCGTCCGAGCCCGACCTGCAGGCGGTGCGGGACCGGTACCTCGGCCGCAAGCGGGGCGCCGTCGCGGCCCTGATGAAGCAGGTGGCGGGCGCGCCCCCCGAGGCCCGGCCCGCCCTCGGCAGGGGGGCCAATGTCCTCAAGCGCGAGATCGAGACCGCCCTCGAGGAGCGGCGCGAAGCGCTGCGAGTCGCGACGAGGCCGGCCGGGGCCGTGGACGTCACCCTGCCCGGCCGGGCGGCGCCGTTCGGACGCCGCCACCCCCTCACCCTGATCCGCGAGCAGGTCGAGTCGATCTTCGAGGCGTGGGGCTTCGAGATTCTCCAGGGCCCGCAGGTCGAGGACGACTACCACAACTTCGAGGCCCTGAACATGCCGCCGGACCATCCGGCCCGCGACATGCAGGACACCTTCTACCTGGACGGTTCGATGCCCGGCGAGGGCGCCCCGGCGACGCTCCTCCGCACCCACACCTCGGGCATGCAGATCCGCTACATGGAGCGGCACGAGCCTCCGGTGCGCATCATCGCCCCGGGGCTCGTCTACCGCCGCGACACCCCCGACCTGACCCACTCGCCCATGTTCATGCAGGTGGAAGGGCTGATGGTCGACGAGGGGATCACGATGGCGGACCTGAAGGGGACGCTCGTCGGCTTCCTCAAGGCGTTCTTCGACCCCGGCACCCGGGTCATGTTCCGGCCCAGCTTCTTCCCCTACACCGAGCCGAGCGCGGAGGTCTTCATCAGTTGCGTCTTCTGCGGCGGCGACGGGTGCCCGGTCTGCAAGCAGACCGGCTGGCTCGAGATCCTCGGCTGCGGCATGGTGCACCCGGCCGTCTTCGAGGCGGTGGGCTACGACCCGGAGCGCTACACGGGCTGGGCCTTCGGCCTCGGAATCGACCGGGTCGCCCTCCTCAAGTACCGGGTCGAGGACATCCGGCTCTTCTACGACAACGACTTGCGCCTGCTGGAGCAGTTTCCCCATTGAGAGTCCTCGTGTCGTGGCTGCGGGAGCTCGTCGACGTTCCGGTCGGCGTCGACGAGCTGGCTGACCGGCTGACCATGTGCGGGTTCGAGGTCGGCGCGGTCGAGCCCTGGCCGGCCGACCCCCGGACACCCGGCGCCGCGCCGGACGCGGTGCTGGATCTCGAGATCACCACGAACCGCCCCGACTGCCTGTCCGTGCTCGGCATCGCGCGCGAGGTCGCCACCGCCTACCACTCCGAGCTCCGGATGCCGCCGGCGGCGTCCGCCGGGTCCGACCCCGGCGCGGGAGACGCCGTCGCCATCACCATCGAAGACCCCGATCTCTGTCCCCGCTACGTGGGCGCGCTCGCACAGGTGACGGTGGGGCCGTCGCCGCCGTGGCTGGCCCGGCGGCTCGAAGCGGCCGACGTGCGGCCCATCAACAACGTCGTCGACGTCACCAACTACGTCATGCTCGAGCTGGGGCACCCCATGCACGCGTTCGATCTCGACCGGCTCGCCGGCCCCGAGATTCGCGTGCGCCGGGCGCGCGCCGGCGAGACCGTCCGCACCCTCGACGGCGCCGACCGGACCCTCGGCCCCGACATGCTGGTCATCGCCGACGCCGAGCGCCCGCAGGCGGTCGCCGGGGTCATGGGCGGGGCCGCCTCGGAGGTCGGCGTCGACACGCGCACGATCGTGCTGGAGGCCGCCTGGTTCGAGCCGATCCCGGTGCGGCGCACGAGCCGGCGGCTGGGCCTCGCCACCGACGCCTCCTACCGGTTCGAGCGCGGCGCCGACGTGGCGGCGCCGCCCGCCGCGATCCGCCGTGCCCACCGGCTGCTCGCCGACATCGGCGCGGGAACGCCCCGCGGCGCGCTCGTCGATTGCTTCCCCGCCCCGCCCGTGCCCGTCGAGATACGGCTCCGCCACGCCCGGATCGGACGCGTGCTGGGCCAGGCCATCGACGAGGGCTTCGTGGCGCCGGCGCTCGCGCGCCTCGGCTTCGGGCCGACCCCCGCGGCGGGGGACGACGGCCCCGTCTGGCACGTCCGGGTCCCCACGTTCCGGGTCGACGTCAAGCGGGAAGAGGACCTGATCGAGGAGATCGCGCGCCACCACGGCTACGACGAGATCCCGACCACGTTCCCGGCCCTGACCCGGCCCGCGTCCGCGCCCGGCCCCTGGCGGGCCCGTGACCGTCTCGTGCGGCGCCTCCTCACCGGCGCCGGGTTCTCGGAGGCCGTCACCTACGGGTTCGTCGAGGAGGCCGCGGCCCGCGCCGTCCAGCCCGATGCCGGGGACGTCGTGGCCCTGCGCAACCCGCTCTCGGAGCGCGGCGCCGTGCTCAGGCCCTCGCTGCTCCCCGGCCTCGTCGACTCCGTGGTCCACAACCGGCGCCGCGAGCGGCACGACGTGCGGCTCTTCGAGATCGGCAGCCGCTTCCGCCAGGACGGCGGAGAGACGCCGGCCCTGGGCATCGCCATCGCCGGCTCGGGCGCCGCCGTGCACTGGAGCGCCCCCGCCAGGACGGCGGACCTGTTCGACCTGACCGGGGTCATCGCGCGGCTGTGCTCGGGCTTCGGCCTGGAAGCGTCGTTCGAGCCGGCGACGACCGACCACCTGGTGGCGGGGCGGCGCGCCCGCGTGCACGTCGGGGCGGGCGCCGAGCGCGTCGTGCTGGGAGAGGCCGGTCAGCTCGATCCGGGGTTCGCGGCGGCGCGGGGCATGCCCGGATCGGATCCCGTGTACGTGGCCGAGCTCGATCTGCGGCGGCTCCCCCTAGACGCCTTCGACCGCCTGCGGGCGGCCCCCGTGCCCCGCCATCCTTCCATCACACGCGATCTCTCGGTCGAGATCGACGATGCCTTGCCTGCCGCGCAGGTTCGTGACACGATCCGGGCGGCGGCCGGGCCGACCCTCGTCGAGGTCGTCGAGGTCGACCGGTACACGGGGTCGGGCGTAGCCGCGAGCGCCGTCAGCCTCTCGGTCCGGTTGACGTTCCGCGCCCCCGACCGGACGCTGACCGACACCGAGGTCCAACGAAGCACCGACGCGGTGCTGCAGGCGCTCACGGAAACCCATCACGCAAAGCAGCGTTAGGCGATCGATACGCGCAGAGGCGGGGAGTGGCACGGAGAGCGGCCGCCCGCGCCACTAGGAGTCGCTCATGGTGAAGACGGAAGGCCCCCTGGAACTGAAGCCCATCGAACAGCTCGCCGAACGGGTTCAGTCGCTCGTCGAGGTGCTCGGAACCACCCGCGAGGAGCTCAAGATGGCCCTCGACGACAACACGCGCCTCTCGGGCGAGGTCGAAGAGCTCCGCGGCAAGCTGCAGGCGGCCGAGGAGGAGCAGCAGACACAGACCCGGGAGCTGCAGTCCGAGCGCGACGAAATCCGCGACCGCATCACCCGGATGTTGGAGCAGATCGAGGAGATCAGCCTGTAGAGGCCCGCGGCCGGGCCGCGGGCCGTCGACGCCCCCCCATGCGTCCGAGTACCGCCACCGTGAGCGACATCGAAGACGGACCCGTGACCGGCGACGCGCCGCAGATCGTGACCGTGGAGGTCATGGGGCAGCGCTTCTCGATCCGGAGCTCGCTCGACGTCGAGTACATCAACCGGCTGGCCAGCTACGTCGACCACAAGATCCACGCCGCGACCGAGCACTCGACCGGCGGCGACACCGTGCGCATCGCGGTGCTGGCGGCGATGAACATCGCCGACGAGTACTTCCGCAGCCGCGACACCGAGACCTCGCTCGAGGCGGCCCTGAAGACGCGCGCAGGCGAGATCGAGCGGATGGTCGACGACGCCCTCGCCGACGTCGCGCCCGAACCCACCACCGAGGCCTGACCGGCCCGGGCTCGATCGCGGCAATCGCCGGGCGGGCCTTGCGGGCGGTCCGGGTTCGTTCTAAGATGGGGCATCGAGAGCGACTCAGACAGGCGGTCACGCTCTGCCGCATGTGTCGGCTGGCAGTTGGCGGCCATGTGAAATCCGAGAGATCCCTGCAGTGTTCGTGATGGTCCAGGAGGCTCGTTTGAGCCAACGCTATACCCAAGAGAGCCGCGACGCTTCGTGGCGTGCAGGCCTCCGCGCGAGGTAGCGCAAAGCGAAGCTGGTTGACACGACAGCGGCTCCACCTGCTTCTGGCAGGTTCATTCGACCTCCCCACACGGCAATGCGGGGCTTTACGCCTCACCTCTCCAGGCGTCGCCTTCCGGCGGTCCGGCGTTAGACACGGCGGGCCGCCGCCTTGGCGCCTCCCTTCGAGGGGCTGCCCGCCGCGCCGGTTGTCTGGCGCTCCCCGCGACCCCCGGCGGCAACCGCCGCGGGGTCCGAGGGACCACCCATGGACCTTGTCACGACCGCAGGTATCGTCCTGGCCGTCGTCGTCGTTTCCCTAGTCTGGTTCCTGACCCGCGAACGCGCCGCCCGCACCGTCGGCCAGGCGAGAGAAGAAGCGGACCGCCTCCTGCATGACGCTCACCGGGAGGCCGACGCCTACCGGAAGGAGACGGAGCTCGCGGCCAAGGAGCAGGCCCACACGCTGCTACAGGAGAGTGAGCGTCAGAGCCAGGAGCGGCGCGACGAGCTGGCGTCCATCGAGCGCCAGCTCACCCGCCGGGCCCAGGAGCTGACGGAGCAGGACCGCGAGGCCAAGCGCACCGAGGAGACTCTCGCGGCACGACAGGAGCAGCTCGACGAGCGCGACAGCACCCTCGCCGAGGAGCACCGCCGCTGCGACGAGTTGATCCGCGAGCAGCAGCAGGCCCTGCAGCGGGTCTCGGGCCTCACCGCCGACGAGGCGAAGGAGCTCGTCATCAAGCAGATCGAGCAGGACGCCCGCCGCGACGCCGCCAACCTCGTCAAGCGGCTCGAGGCCGAGGCCCGCGAGCAGGCGGCGGAGAAGGCGAGGCAGATCATCACCCAGGCCATCCAGCGCAGCGCCCCCGAGCACGCCATCGAGACCACCGTCTCGGTCGTCGACCTGCCCAGCGACGACCTCAAGGGCCGCATCATCGGCCGGGAGGGCCGGAACATCCGCGCCCTCGAGCAGGCCACCGGGGTGGAGCTGATCGTCGACGACACCCCCGGCGCCATCATCCTGTCGAGCTTCGACCCCTTCCGGCGCGAGGTCGCGAAGCAGGCCATCGAGCGGTTGATCGCGGACGGCCGCATCCATCCCGCCCGCATCGAGGAGGTCGTCGAGAAGGTCAAGGTCGAGCAGGAGGAGCTGGCCCTCAAGGAGGGCGAGGCGGCCGCGTTCGAGCTGGGGCTCTTCGACATGCACCCCGAGATACACCGGCTGATGGGGAAGCTGAAGTTCCGCACCAGCTACGGCCAGAACGTGCTGAGCCACTCCAAGGAGGTGGCGTACCTCGCCGGCATCATGGCCCGCGAGGTGGGGCTCGACGCCCACACCACGATTCGGGGCGCGTTCGTGCACGACATCGGCAAGGCCATCGACCGCGACCTGCAGGGGACGCACCTCTCGCTCGGCATCGACTTCCTGCGCCAGCACGGCGAGAAGGAGGAGGTCGTCGACGCCATGGCCGCCCACCACATGGACATCGACTGGCCCTCGCTCGAGTCGATGCTCGTCCAGGCCGCCGACGCCATCTCCGCCGCCCGGCCCGGTGCCCGGCGCGACATCCTCGAGTCGTACATCAAGCGCCTCAAGCAGCTCGAGAGCATCGCCGACTCGTTCGACGGGGTCTCCAAGGCGTTCGCCCTGCAGGCGGGCCGCGAGGTCCGAATCATGGTCGAGAGCGAGAGGGTGAGCGACGAGGAAGCGGTCTGGCTGTCGAAGGACATCGCCAAGCGGGTCGAGAACGAGTTGCAGTACCCGGGCCAGATCAAGGTCACGGTGATCCGCGAAACCCGGGCGGTGGACTACGCCAGGTAACGCCGCGGCCGGCCCGGGGACCGTCGCCGACCTGGGCGAGGCGGCCATCATCGAGCGGATAAGGCGCCGGACGCCGGATGCGCCGGCCTGGGTGCCCACCGGCATCGGCGACGACGCCGCGGTGGTCGAGCCGGCCCGCGGCGCCCTCGACGTCGTCACCACCGACACCCTCGTCGAAGGCGTCCACTTCGACCGCTCGTTCGTGTCCGCGGCCGACGTCGGCCACCGCACCCTCGCCGTGAACCTGAGCGATCTGGCCGCGATGGGGGCGACGCCCCGGGCGGCGGTGCTGTCCCTGGTCCTCCCCGGGACGCTCGCGGTGGCCGATCTCGACGGGATGATCGAGGGCCTGCTCGCCCTCGCGGCGCGGCACCGCGTCGCCCTCGTCGGCGGCAACGTCACCCGCACGCACGGCCCCCTGGTGCTGGGCGTGACCGCGGTCGGCGCGGTCCGGCGCCGGCGCGTGCTGACGCGCGACGGCGGCCGGCCGGGGGACGAGCTGTGGGTGACGGGCGCCGTCGGCGCCGCCGCCGCCGGGCTCGCCGCGCTCCAGGCCCAGGCCCCGGCCTCGGACATCGCCACCGACCCCGACGTCGACGACTGCATCGGGCGCTACCGGCGGCCCGAGCCGCGGGTCCGCATCGGGACCCTGCTCGGCCGGAACCGCGTGGCCCGGGCCGGCATCGACCTGAGCGACGGGCTCGCGGACGGCTTGCGCCAGCTCGCGGGCGCGTCCGGCGTCGGCGTCGAGGTGGACGCGGCCGCGATTCCCGTGCACGCCGGGGCGCGCCGGTGGTTCGCCCGCGTCGGGCGCGACCCCGTCGAGGCGGCCCTCCGCGGGGGCGACGACTACGAGCTGCTGATCGCGGTGCCCCGCCGCCAGCGCCGGGCCCTCCGCATGCTGTCCCACCTCTTCCGAGGCGTCCCCGTCACCCGCATCGGCGAGCTGACGAAGGCCCCCGACCTCGTGCTGCGCACCGCGGACGGCGACCGGCCGGTGCCGGGGGGCTACGAGCACTTCCGGGAGGCGCCCCCGGCCGGCGACCGCCCCGCGTGATCCGCCTGCCCGGGCGACGGCCGCGCTCCCTCGCCGAGCCGACCCTGACGGCGGAAGCGAGATCACTTGCCGCCGGACGACCGGCGCGGTATAAGAACAGATCGTCAATGACGCGTCCGGGCAGCATCCCGGACGCGGCCGCGGCGGCCGGCCGAGCCGGTGCCGCCGCGGGTCCGGGCGGACCCGAGGGTCCGCCCCCTGTCGTGAATCCGGAGGAAACCGATGAAGAGAACCACCTACGCCGCCCTCGCCGCCCTGCTCGCAGTGGCGCTTCTGGCCGGAACCAACGCCGCCGCGCAGAACCCCGCGCACAACCACATCGGCCACGTCGCCGACGCGTGGCGCGACACCCCGGACGGCGAGGGCCTGCTGCCCGCGGCCATCGCCGAGGCCGAGATCGCGGCGCGGCACGCCGGCCTCGCGGCCAGCGACCCGAGCAACTTCGCCTCGATGAAGCGGCACACCACCCACGTGCTGCACGCGGTCGATCCCTCGCAGATCGAGGGCGGCCCCGGCCGCGGCTACGGCGTGAAGCGCGGCGCGGCCGGCGCGGCGCAGCACATCACCGCCGCCGCCAACTCCGAGGGCGCGTCGGGCGCGGTCCAGACCCACGCCGTCCACGTCGCGACGTCGGCCCAGAACACCGTGGCCCGCGCCGACCAGATCGTCGCCCTGGCCCAGCGCATCGCCCGCACCACCACCGCGGCCGACGCCGCCCCCCTCGTCGCCGAGCTGAACGACCTCGCGCAGGCCCTGCTGTCGGGCGTCGACGCCAACGGCGACGGGCGCACCGGCTGGCAGGAAGGCGAGGGCGGCCTGGAAGTGGCCAACACCCACCTCGGCTTCATGAAGCAGGCCGAGGGGCTCTAGTCGTTACCCGGCCGGGGCGTGTGGCGGCGGGTCCGGGAGGACACGAGCGTCGCACGCCCCGTTCCCCTACGCCCGCCAGCACACTGCCCTGCCGGCAACATCGTGGCCCGGGTTCCTGCGCGCGACGGGACTCTCGCGCCGCACGTCGACATTCACGCCACGACGGCGAAGCCGCAAGGCGGCACTTCCTGCATCATCAGCCGTTCGCCCGCCTGTCCGATTCCGGTGCATCCGGGGCACCGTACGCTGGTCCCGTTCTTGCGAGTGATCGTCTCGTTGACTGGCCACCGGACTCGCGGTACGCTCTCGCTACCCTGGCGCGATCGGTGCGCGTTCCGGGCACCGCAGGCCCTCATGATTCAGGATCTCGACATCTCGAACTTCAAGTGCTTCAAGAAAGTACATCTTCGCGACCTCGGCCGGTTCAACGTGATCGTCGGCCGAAACGGCGGCGGCAAGACGGCCTTTCTAGAGGCGCTCTTCTGGCTCGCTAGCACGAGTCCACAACTGGTCCTCAAGATACGCCGCATGCGCGGCCTCGGTGACAACGTCTCGATCTCCGCCGACCGCGGCTCCTTTCAATCGCTGTGGCGGGACTTGTTCTTCGATTTCGACGAGACATCCACAATCGAATTGAGATCGCGCGGAACCGGGGAAAACGACCGCTCGTTGACAGTGTCGTACGGTTCCCTGGAGGACACGACCCTGCCGTTCGGCGAACCCGCAATCGACGCTGCCCTCCAGCATGCGACAATCGATTTTCTGTACAAGACCGCCGGCGGTGACGTCGGGGAATGCAAGCCGGCGATCACCAACGAGGGTCTCTCGTTCGGCGGCGTCGTCCTGGAGACGTTTCCGGCGATTCTGTTGTCCCCGGTGTCTCGTGAAGGCCCGGAACACAACGGTCAACGGTTCTCCGCATTGAGCAAGAAGGGAGAACACGAGGCGGTCGTCTCGACGATGCGGAAGCAGTTTTCCTTCATCGAGGACCTCAGCGTCGAGTACCACGACGGTACGGCCATGGTCCACGCCAAGCTTCGCTCGGTGCACGAGAAGGTACCGCTGCCTCTGGTGTCCGACGGCATCAACAAGATGCTCTCGATCTTGCTCGCGGTCCACCACTTCGCGCGCGGCGTGGTCCTGATAGACGAGATGGAGAACGGTCTGTACTTCGACCTCATGGGTCCCGCGTCCGCTGCAGTCCTGGATGCCGCGCGGGAATCCGATACACAGCTCTTCGTGACTACTCACAGCCTCGAGTACCTGCGGGCGCTGCTGCCGGTAGTTCGAGAGCATCCCGACGATTTCCGTCTGCTCCGCACCACGAAGGACAACGGGGCCAGCGCGGTCGACTGCTTCGACGGCCGGCACTTCGCTGCCGCTCTCGAAGAAGGCCTCGAGATCAGGTAGCCGGGCGTATGGTGAACGAGGCCGAACCGTTCCGCTTCGACGAGCCGATCTACGTGCTGTGCGAAGGCGGTGCCGATGTACGACTAGTCCACAGGTTGCTGAAGCGCGAGGGGCTCGAGGGCTTTTCCGTGAACTTCGCCAAGGGCTACCAGAACTTCGCGACACACGTCCGCGGTCTCACGGCGAGCTCGAACTGGCGGAGGGTGAGACGCCTCTTGATCATCGGTGACAACGACACCGCTCCCGCCGCGCGGTGGGAGAACGCACATGACGCCCTCGCGGACGAGGGACTGCCCGCCCCCGACCGCCCTGCGGAGATCTCAGTCGGCACGCAAGACAAACCGTCCACGGGCATCTACATGGTGCCGAGCGCAGGCACGCACGGCGCGCTCGAGACGCTTCTGGTGCGGGCCATCCTCCAGGAGCACAGGGGTCTTGCCGAATGCCTGCGGCAGCTGGACCAGTGCCGGCCACCGACTGCGATGGTTGGGACGCTGTGAAGCGCGCCAAGATGCAGTTCCAGACCGCGGTTGCCATCAAGTGCCGGGACGAGCCGAACGCCGGCGCCGCCCACATCTGGTCGAAGAAGCACAACCCCGTGCCCGAGACGAGTCCGGTGTTCGATGAACTGGCCGCGTTTCTTCGACGGGCCGCGGACATCTGAGGCCAAGCCGCGCACCTCCCTGTCGCCCAACCCGCGGTAGTGTGCCCTCAACCCTCGGCGCGCGCCGGGGCGTGTATCGCGTACGGACGGGTTCAGTAGGAGCCGCAGGCGAAGCTCTCCGCCTACGACGCCACCGGCGCCAACCCGACCTCCTGGTCCCGGTACTGCAACTGGTAGAGCTTGTGGTAAAGGCCCCGCTCGGCGAGCAGGCGCTGGTGGCTGCCCTGCTCGCGCAGCCGGCCCTTGTGGAAGACGAGGATCGTGTCCATGTCCCGCACCGTCGACAGGCGGTGGGCGACGGCGATCGTGGTACGGCCGGACATGAGCACGTGCAGGGCGTCCTGAATGAGCCGCTCGGTGTCGGTGTCGACGCTCGAGGTGGCCTCGTCGAGCAGCAGCACCGGCGGCCGCGAGGCGAGGGCCCGCGCGAACGACAGCAGTTGGCGCTGCCCCACCGAGAAGGTGGCCCCCCGCTCGGCCACCGCCGTCTCGAGCCCGTCCGGCAGCGACGCGATGAACCGGTCGGCGTGAACCCCGCGCGCCGCCGCGCGCACGTCGTCGTCGGTGATCGCCTCCTGCCCGAGCCGGATGTTGTCGGCCACCGTCCCTGAAAACAGGTACACGTCCTGCAGCACCAGCCCGAACCGCGACCGCAGATCGTGGAGCGGCAGGTCGCGGATGTCGACGCCGTCTACGGTGATGCGCCCTCGATTGACGTCGTAGAACCGCATCAGCAGGTTGAGCACGGTGCTCTTGCCCGCCCCGGTGGCACCGACCACACCGACCCGTTGGCCGGGTGCGACGTCGAAGGTCACGTCCTCGAGGACGTACTGGTCGCCGCGGTACGCGAACCACACGTTCTCGAACCGGATGTGGCCGCCTCCCTGCCCCGCGACCGCCGGGACCGCAGGGTCCGCGACCGCCACCGGGGTGTCGAGCAGCGCGAAGATGCGTTCCGACGACGCCATCGCCGCCTGCAGGATGTTGAACTTCTCGGACAGGTCGCTGATGGGGCGGAAGAAGCGCTGCGAGTACAGCACGAACGCCACCAGCGAGCCGAGCTCGAGGCTGCCCTGCAGGGTCCACGCGCCGCCGAACCAGACGATGGCGGCGACGGCGAGCGCGCCGAGCACCTCGACGGCGGGATAGAACACCGCGTAGAAGAAGATCGACGCGAGGTGCGCGTCGCGGCACCCCCGGTTGATGGCGTCGAACCGCTCGTACTGGCGCGCCTCGCGCCGGAAGAGCTGCACCGTCGCCATCCCCGTGACGTTCTCCTGCAGGAACGCGTTGATGCGCGCGATCCAGCCCCGCACCTCGCGGTACGACTGCCGGGCGTTGCGGCGGAACCACTGCGTCACCGCCGCGATGAGGGGCAGCACCGAGAGGGCGACGACGGCGAGGCGCCAGTCCATGACGAACAGCACGACGGCGATGCCCGCGAGCATGAAGACGTCCCGGAACACCGACACCACGCCCGACGCGAACAGCTCGTTCAGCGCGTCGACGTCGGTGGTCACGCGAGTCATCAGCCGTCCTACCGGGTTGCGGTCGAAGAAGGCCACGTCGAGGCGCTGCAGGTGCGCGTGAATCTGCCGCCGCAGATCGAAGATGATGCGCTGCCCGGTGACCTGCAGCGTCCAGGTCTGCACCGCCTCCAGCACGTAGGACACCGCCAGCACGCCGAGCAGCAGCAGGGCGAGGGGAGTCAGGCCGTCGACGTCCCCGGCCGCGATGTGCGTGTCGATCGCGACCTTGGTCAGGTACGGCGGCGCGAGCTGCACCAGGGACAGCCCCAGTATCGCCATGAACGCCAAGCCGATGCGGGCGCGGTAGGGCCGCATGTAGCCCAGCAGCCGGCGCATCAGGCGCGCGTCGTAGGCCTTGCCGAGGACCTCGTCGTCCGCCTCGATCATCCCTGCTCCAGCGCCTGCTCGATGAGCTGCTTCCGATGCAGCCCCGCGTACAGGCCCCCCCGCGCCACCAGCCCGGCGTGGTCGCCACGCTCGACGACGCGCCCCTCGTCGAGCACGAGGATGAGGTCGGCCGCCCGCACCGTCGAGATTCGGTGCGACACCACAATCGTCGTGCGCCCGCGGAGCACGCGGCGGAGGTTGGCGAGGATGTCCGCTTCGGTGCGCGCGTCCACCGCCGACAGCGCGTCGTCGAGCAGGAGGATGCGCGCGTCGGCGGCAATGGCCCGCGCCAGCGCGGTCCGCTGCTTCTGCCCGCCCGACAGCGTGACGCCGCGCTCGCCGACCCGCGTCTCCGCGCCGTCCGGGAACCCGGCGAGATCGGTGTCAAGCCGGGCGAGGGCGAGCGCCTCGGCCACGACCCTCCCGGCGTCGCGCTCCGCGCCGGGGCCGCCATCCGCGGCGTTGGCCGTCCCGACCCCGGCAGGTCCTCGCGCCCCGGTGCCCGGCGTTCCGCCGTCCGACGCGGTGACCGCCATGCCGCGGCCCGCCTCGGTGTCCGCGATGCGACCGTCCGTCGTGGGGTCCGCCATGCCGCCGTCCGCCCCGGCGCCCGCCATGCCGCCGCCCGTCCCGGCGGCGGCCGCCTCGACCCCGAACGACACGTTCCCGGCGACGGTGTCCGAGAACAGGAACGGATCCTGCGGCACCATCGCGATCTGCTGCCGCAGTACCGGCAACGGGAGATCCCGCACGTCGAAGCCGTCGATGAAGACGGTGCCGCGCGGGGGGTCGAAGAGGCGCGGCAGCAGGGCGAGGAGCGTCGACTTGCCCGATCCGGTGGGGCCGATCACACCGAGCACACGGCCGGGCTCTACGCGCGCGGACACGCCCTCGAGCACCGGCTTGCCGTCGTAGGCGAACGACAGATCGCGGAACTCGATGCCGCCGGCCGAGTCGTGGAACTCGATGCCGCCGGTGGGATCGTGGCCAGGGCCGCGCGTCGGACCACCGGAGCCGTTGCGACGCGCTGCAGAGTCGGGAGCGGCCGACACCGCCCCCGGCGAGAGGGCGGCACTGGGGGCCACCAGCTCGGCCGGCCGGGCGTCGAGCACGTCGCACATCCGGCCCCACGCCGCCATCCCCCGCTGGAAGAGGTTGGTCACGAACCCGAAGGCGATCATCGGCCAGCTCAACATGAGCAGGTAGGCGTTGAACGCGACGAACTGCCCGACGGTGATGCGCCCCTCGATGACGTGCCGCGCGCCGAGCCACAGCACCAGCACCCCCGCCAGACCCAGGATGAACCCGAGGCTCGGATAGAACAGCGCCTGAATCCGGATGAGTTGCGCGTTGCGCGCGTAGTACTCGCGGTTCTCGCGGCCGAACCGTTCCGCCTCGACCGGCTCGCGGCAGTACGCGCGGACCACCCGCACCCCCGCCAGCCCCTCCTGCACGACGGCGCTGAGGGTCGAGAGCTGCGCCTGAATCCGCTCCGTCCGGCGGTACACGGCGCTCCCGAAGAACTTCACGGCAATCGAGACCAGGGGCAGGCACGCCAGCGCGGCCAGGGTCAGGACGGGGTCGATCGACAGCATGAGAGCGACCGAGACGACGAACACCATCCCGGTGCTGGCCATGTACATGATGGCGGGACCCACCATCATGCGCACCGCGTTCAGGTCGTTGGTGGCGCGCGACATGAGGTCGCCGGTGCGGGTGGCGTGGAACCAGGCCAGGGGCAGCCGCTGCAGGTGGGCGACGAAGGCGTTGCGCAGGTCGTACTCGATGGCCCTCGAGGCCCCGACTAGGATGCGCCGCATGAGGAACCGGAACACCCCGCCGGCCATCGCGAGACCGAGCAGGGTCGCCGCGTGCACGGCCAGCTTGTCCCGGGTGACGCCCGCCGTCAGGTCGTCCACCGCATGGCGCAGCACCCACGGCCCGAGCAGCGAGAACGCGGTCGTGAGCACCAGGCACGCCAGCCCGAGCAGGAACTGCCGTCGATAGCGCAGGACGCACGGGACGAGTCGCGCGAGAGGAGACATGGGACCGGGAGTCGCAAGGGGACCGGGCGGCCCCGGCAGCCGGCGGACGGGCCGCCGGGTCCGACATTCAGGATATCAGCTTCCGGGGCGCGGCCCGGGGCCGCCGCCTGCAGGCCCTGATCGGAAATGCCGATAACGCCTGTTGAGACGGCTCTGGCTCCGACACGGGGTCGCGGTCGCCCACGACGGACGTCCGCCGCGATGGCGGGTTGCCATGACACGAGACTCCGTCACCGTCCATCGCCGGTCTCGGTGCAGGGGCGGGTCCCCCCGCCGCCGGCCGCGCTTCTCCGTGGCCCGGGCCGCGGCCGGCGCGACCGTTCTCCGCGCCGTCGCCCTCGCGTGCCTGGCGCTCGGCGCGCTCGCCTGCGCCCAGCCCGCGAGGGCCCAGCGCTCGCCCGCCTCGACGGACTTCCCGGTCGGCGAGCTGCACCGCATCGAGCTCCTGGGCTCGCTGTGGCCGCCGGCGCAGGACCTGACCGTCGCGCACCGGGGATCGGGCGCTTCCGGAACCACCACCGGCAAGGCCGGGGATGCGGGCGCCCCCGTCCCGCGGTTCATGGACCTGCGGGTGAGGCTCCGGCTGAGCCGCCGGCAGCGGGTCCATTTCGACTACCTGCCCGTCCGCTACGACGCCGTCACGGCCCCAGACCGCCCGGCGTCCCCTGCAGACGCGGACCGCGGGCCCGGGGCCCCGGTCGCATCGACCCTCACCTGGAGGACCTGGCGGCTGGCCTACGAGTACGACCTGATTCACCTGTCGCGCGGCTCCCTCGGCCTCCTCGCGGAGGCCGCGTACACCGACGTTCGGATCGCGAGCGACCCGGGGTGCGTCGCCGGATCCGCCGCCTGCGAGCTCGCCCGCATGCGCCGGCCGGTCCCGGCCGTCGGCGGCGTCGTGAGGCTGTACCCCTCGCCGGTCATCATGCTGGGGGCCGAGGCGAGCCTGCTCCGGATGCCGTGGGGAATCGGCGACTACCTCGGCTACACCGGCGAGCACCTGGCGTACGACGTCCACGCGGTGCTGAACTTCATCGACGCGTTCGGGCTCCAGCTCGGCTACCGCTCCCGAAACCTGAACCTGCGGACGACCGAGCAGCACCACGACCTGAAGCTGGAGGGCATCTACGCCGGCGTTCTGCTGCGGTTCTAGCAGCCCGTGGCGGTGGGAACGGGTATCGCCGCGAGCCGGCGGCCCGCCGCCTGAAGCGTCTCGTCCCGCTTGCAGAAGGTGAAGCGCACCTGGGTCCGCCCCAGGGCCGGGTCGTGGTAGAAGCTGCTGCCCGGGACCACCGCGACCCCCACGTCGGCCACCAGGTGGCGGGCGAACTCAAGGTCGTCGGCGAACCCGAACCCGCTGACGTCGGTCATGATGTAGTACGCCCCGCGCGGCTTGAAGCACGTGAACCCGCGCGGCTCGAGCAGATCGAGCAGCATGTCGCGTCGCCGCCGGTAGCCCTCGGCCAGGTCCGCGTAGTAGGCGTCGGGCAGGGCCAGGGCCGCCGCCCCCGCCTCCTGCAGCGGCGCCGCCGCCCCCACCGTCAGGAAGTCGTGCACCTTCCTTATCGCCCCGGTGAGGGACGGCGAGGCGATGGCCCACCCCACCCGCCAGCCCGTCACGCTGTAGGTCTTCGACAGGCTGTTGATGGTGACGGTGCGGTCCGCCATCCCCTCGACGGCGGCCATCGGCACGTGCCGGGCGCCGTCGTAGAGGATGTGCTCGTAGATCTCGTCGGTGATGGCGAGGACGTCCCACCGGCGGCAGAGGGCGGCGATGGTCTCGAGCTCGCCGCGCGTGAAGACCTTGCCGGTCGGGTTGTTCGGCGTGTTGATGATCACCGCCCGCGTCCGCCCGTTGAACGCGGCGGCGAGCGCGTCGGGGTCGAACGTCCAGTCCGGCGCGCGCAGGGTCACGTAGCGCGGCACCGCCCCCGAGAGAATCGCGTCCGGCCCGTAGTTCTCGTAGAACGGCTCGAAGACGACGACCTCGTCGCCGGGGTCGACGGTGGCCAGCATCGTCGACATCATCGCCTCGGTCGAGCCGCAGCACACCGTCACCTGGGCCTCGGCGTCCACGGGCACGCCGTACCGGCGCGTGAACTCGCGGGCCACCGCCTCGCGCAGCGGCTTCGCCCCCCACGTCACCGCGTACTGGTTGATGTCGGCCGCGATCGCCGCCTGCGCCGCCGCCTTCAGCTCGGCGGGGGCGGCGAAGTCGGGAAACCCCTGCGAGAGGTTGATCGCCCCGTGCCGGTGGGCCAACCGGGTCATCTCCCGGATCACCGACTCGGTGAACCGCGCCGCCTTGCGCGAACCCGCGGTGGTGGGCATCTGGCAGTTCAGGCGGGACCGTTTCCGGGGGTCGGAGCGCCTTCTCCCGGGGCGTCGCCGCGGTTCTCCGACGCGAGCGCGGGCGCATCGCCGCCCAGGCCCCCGGCGGCGTCCAGGCGGGCGAGCTGCACCAGGCGGGCGGCAGTCAGGCCTTCCAGGCAATGGCCCGCGTGCCGGGCCAGAATCTCGAGCGACTCGCGCCAGCCCGACGGCGGCTCTCCTCCGCCGTCGTCGCCGTAGACGATGGCGCTGACGTCGCCGCCCACCATCACCGGCACCGCCACCGCGTTGGCGCCCGAAGGCAGCGTCATGAACGCGGGCACCGACCCGCCCGCCCCCGGCTCGGCACCGGCCACGACCGACCGGGACGCCGCCGACCGCGCCGCCTCGCCCACGATGCCCGCGTCGCCGACGGCGAGCTCGACCTGACCGGCCGGGGGCAGCGCCGGCTCGAAGCCCACGAAGCGCCAACCGCGGATGCGCTCGCCCTCGACGAGGACCACGCCGGCCCGCTGCGCCTCGCTCCCCGCCACCTCGGCCAGCGCGTTCAGCACGTCGGTCAGGCTCGACGCCCGATCGAGCCGGCGCACGCCGTCGACGACCCGGCCCAGCACCTCCTCGGACCTGGGCGCCGCGGCCAGGGCCTCCTCGAGCTCGGCCAGCGCGGCCAGGGTCCGCTCCGTCTCCGCCTGCACCTCGCCGACCCGCTGCGCGAGCACCCGTTCGGCCTCGTCACGGGCCGCCGCCAGGGCCGTCTCCAGCGTCCGCTCCGCCTCGGCCCGCACGCTGGCGGCCTCGTCGCGCACCGCCTTCTCGCGGTCCGCGTCGGCATGCTGCCGGGCCTCTTCCAGCGCCGTCGCCCGCTCGCGGGCCGCCGCCGTCAGCAGCTCGCCGACGAACCCTCGGATCTCGGGCTCGGACTGCTCCCGGATTCGCCGCAGCAGCTTCTCGCCCGACCGTTGCACCGCATCCTCGAGAACCATCACCGAGTGAAATTATACGCGGGATCGTGCAGCGCCCGGGCCCTGCGGTCGACGGACCCCGGACCGCCCGCCGTCGGAGGAGGCGCCGCCCCCGCGCCTCCATGAGCCGGCCGACCAGCGCTCCGCAACCGGCCTCGCGCCGGGCGAACATCCCCGGGCCATGCCCGAGACAGCTCCGGCATCCGCGGTATAATCAAGAGCTGCCGGGCGCGGCCGGACTGGACCCGGTTCGCGCGGCACGCCACACATCCACGAAGGGGGCGACACGGCTTCGACGGGGATAGGCGAACACGGGATGCATGCCGAGCACCATCGACTCGTTAATCCGATGGAAAACACCATAACTGCGGACACGCAGCTCGCTCTCGCCGCCTAATCAGGCGACGACGTTCCCCTCGCCTTCGCCTGCGGGGCGGGACGGAACGTCATCCAGCAGGCTGGCTCCGGTCCGGGGCGACGACGGGCCGTAGCGAGATTTTTCGACGCTCAGCCGCCGGCGGTTTCGGCCGCGCTCTCACGCCGGGGGCGAAGCAACAGGCGCGGACAAGCATGTAGAGTCCCGTGGGGACGTATTCTCGGACGCGGGTTCGACTCCCGCCGCCTCCACCATCCCACCATTACCGAGACACCAGGCCGGTCCGGAGCCCGATGTCGTGCGCGTATGGAAACACGTCCCCGCGCGCGATTGTCACGCTCCTGATCACTTTTTCCAGCCCAGGTGCGTCTCGGAGCACAGCAGCCGCAGGTTCAGGCTTGGCTCGTGCTTGCCGGCGATCGTCGGGCATGCCAGTCCGGTCACGCCGAAACCAGACACCGGGGAGTCACCATGACCGTGAAACGCAGCGCGTCCGGCCGCCGGTCCATCGATCTCGAAGTGGAGGTCCCGGGCACGCCCGAAGAGGTATGGCAGGCGATCGCCACCGGACCCGGCATCTCCGCGTGGTTCTTTCCGGCGGAGGTGGAAGGACGCCCCGGAGGACGCATCGTCTGGCACATGGAGCAGGGAGTGGACGCCCCTGGCACCGTCACCACGTGGGAACCGCCACGTCGGTTGGGCATCGAAGAACCACCCGGCTGGCGACCGGGCGCCGCGGCGCTTGCCACCGAGTGGACGATCGAGCCGCGCGCCGGGGGCACCTGCGTGGTGCGGCTCGTCCACAGTCTCTTCGCCGACACCGGCGACTGGGACGGCGAACTCGAGGGCATCGAGGCCAACTGGCCCGGCTTCTTCGGCATCCTGCAGCTCTATCTCAAGCACTTCCGCGGGCAGCACGCCGCGATCATCCGGGTGACGGGATCCGCCTCGAGGACCGAGCGCGACGCGTGGACGGCGTTGCTCGACGCGCTCGGCATCGACGACGCGGCGGCGGGCCGGCCCTGGCGCACGCGGGCCGACGGCGCGCCGCCGCTGTCCGGCACCGTCGAGCGCATCGTGGAGGGAACACTGCCGCATGCGCTGCTCCTGATCCACGATCCTCTGCCCGGCATCGCCACGCCGATCGTGTACACGATGAACGATCAGGTGATGACGTCGCTCGGCATCTACCTGTACGGGGACGCGGCGCCCGCCGTCGCCGCCCGCGACGAGCCGGCGTGGCAGGCATGGATGAAGCGCCGGTTCCCGCCGCCTGAGACGAAGGAGACTTGACCGTTGGACAGTCTCCGGGCCCGATCCGGCCATGCGGAGCTCCGCATGGCCGGATCGAGCCCGACGTCCATCAGTCGGTGGCGAAGCAGTAGAACAGGCCGGCGCCTCCGGTAGCCACCAGATCGTCCTGCGAGCAACCGCGTGACGGGTGGGCGGTGTTCCAGGGCGAACCCGGCGTGGTGAAGGAGTAGCGGTCGGCGTGGCCGAGCATGGCGCTGCCTTCGCCGTTGCTGGTCCAGTTGCCGCAGGTGCGGTCGTCGCCCGCCGGAAACGCCGTGCCGTCGAGCCGGGTGCCGGTCAGCACGTCGTGCTCCGTGAAGTCGGGGTCTCCGTCGATGCGCGACGGGAACTGGTTGCCGTTCTCGTCCAGCGCGTGGGCCCAGTTGAAGTTGGAGTTGTCGTAGTGCAGGCTTTCGACGCTGGTGGCCATGACGAGGCCCTCCGCGTTCGCCCACGGTCCCTCGCCGATCCGATCGCGTGCGTCGACGGCCCCGGGGCCCTGCGTGCTCAGGTAGGCCCGCCAGGTGCGGTTGCCGGCGCCCACCGCGGCGGCCAGCGTCTGGCAGTGGGCGTCCGCGCCGGCCAGCCCGCCCAGGTTGGCGCCGTCGCCGACGCCGGTGCTGGTGACGAAGAAGCCCAGCGGAGGCGGCTCCTGTGCCTGCGGCTGGGCCACGAGCGACAGCCCGGACAGCACCAACGCACCGAGGACCGCCGTGGCTGCCAACCGGATTCGTCTGTTCCTCATCTGAGCACTCTCCTTTCAGGACGACGAACGGGTCGCTGTCGGCGCTCGGGCTGGATGGTGCGCTCGACACACCGCGACCAAGGCCACACCCGGCCCAAGGCTCTCGCCTTCGCAGACCGGATCCAACTCGATCGGCTCGACCTCGGAACCGGTCAACTTTGAGCGTTCCATTTTACCCCACCCTCATCCGGATGCCGCCTCGCCAGGTCCACGGAAATTCGCGATTCCGGCCCGCGAAGAGGAGTAGAATGGCGTCCTACCGGAAAGGCATCGACGACGAGCCGCACAAGGCGGCACAAGGAGGGAGATTCTCCAGACACGTTCCGGTTTCTCGCGGCGGAGCCTCGGTGTCCAGGTCGTTGCGGCGGGAAGAGAATGCCCGCTGCCCGGATCAGACGGAGGAGGTGCGCGCGTGAGACTCGGAAGGTCGCTCGCAAGCGCGGCAGCGGTCCTGCTGCTGGCGCCCGCTCTCGCCATGGCGCAGAGCTCGATCGGGGGCTCGGTCACGGACGACACCGAAGGGGTCCTCCCCGGGGTGACGGTCGAGGCGTCCAGCCCCGTGCTCATCGAAGGCTCGCGCGTCGTATTCACCGACGCCACCGGCAACTACAACATCGTCGACCTGCGGCCGGGCGTGTACGCGGTCACGTTCACCCTGCCGGGCTTCGGCACCCAGGTGCGCGACGAACTCATCCTCGGCGCCGACGTGGCCCTGCCCCTCGACGTCGTGATGTCCGTCGGCTCGGTCGAGGAGACCATCACGGTGTCGGGCGAGACGCCGGTGGTCGACGTGCAGCAGGTGCAGCGCATCGAGGTGTTGACCCGCGAGACGCAGGAGGCGATTCCGACGGGGCGCAGCATGTGGTCGTACGCGCTGCTGATCCCGGGCGTCAAGGTGCACAAGCCCGACGTGGGGGGCACGGCGGGCGCGCAGCAGTCCGAGATGATGGGCCGCGGGCTCGACGCCGCCCACACCACCGTCGAGATCGACGGCATGATGATCAACTCGATGGTCAGCGACGGCCGCTACCAGGCCTACCTGAACCCGATGCTGTCGGCGGAGACGTCGTACACCACCTCGGGTCAGGGGGCTGAAACGCAGACCGGCGGGCTGCGCATCAACATGATCCCGAACGAGGGCGGCAACCAGTACAGCGGCAGCTTCTTCGGGGGCGGAACGCCGGGCGCCTGGCAGGCTGACAACATCAACCAGAGGATCCGGTCTCTGGGCGTCGACGAGGTGCCGAAGGTCGACATCATCTACGACTTCAACACGGCGGTCGGCGGCCCGCTGGTCCGCGACCGTCTGTGGTTCTTCGCGACGGCGCGGAGGAACGTGGTCGACGCCGGGGTGCTCAACAGCACGAACCGGGACGGGACCCCGGCCCTCGACCGGAACAGCATCACGAACGGCAACGCGCGGCTGACGTGGCAGATGACGTCGCAGCACAAGATATCGGCCATGTTCGACAAGGTGCGGAAGCGCCGGTTCAGCCAGCACGCCTTCGGCGAGGACCTGGAGACGGCGGCGTCGACGTGGAACTCGCCGCACTACGACGTCGGCACCGCGAAGTGGACGGGCACCCTGTCGAACCGGATGCTGGCCGAGTTCGGCTTCTCGCTCCACTTCGGCGACTGGGACCCCAGCTACTACCAGTACAGCCCATTGGGGTCGATCTACCAGGAGCGGCCCGGCAACGTGGGCCTGTGCACCGAGACGCCGTGCTACTGGGACGCGGGCTCGCCCGAGGCCATGATGCAGATGCCGGTGTCGCTGGGCGGCGATCCGTGGTTCAGCGTGGTCCCCAAGAACGACACCTACCTGGGCCTGATCTACGGCGCCAAGGACGACGGCGACACCAACAACTACACCCACCGCTGGGCGTACCAGAGCGCGCTGTCGTACGTCACCGGGTCGCACAGCTTCAAGTTCGGGATGAACTTCACCACGGGGCACAACCGCTTCACGCGGTCGAGCAACGGCAACCTCCTGCAGTTCTACGACGCCGCTCCGAACCCGAGAGGACGCATGCTCGACTTCGTCACCTGCAGCCACTACGCCGCGGAAGCGAACCTCACCGCCGGTCTGCCCTGCGGAACCACCGGGCTCCCCGACCGCGTGGACGTCTTCGCCCACCCCACCTACACGTCGGTCAAGCTGAACTACAACGGCGGGTTCTATGCGCAGGACTCGTGGACCGTCGACCGCCTGACCCTCAACTACGGGCTGCGGGTCGACTTCGCGGCGGTCTCGGTGCCGGCGACGCCGAAGGGGCAGGGCCGTTTCGTGGGCTCCTACGTCCTGACCGGCCGCGACTCGGCGGAGTTGCCCAGCTTCGGACCCGACTTCGCGCCGCGGTTCAGCGCGGTCTACGACGTGTTCGGCGACGCCCGGACGGCGCTGAAGTTCGGGTGGAACAAGTACATGCGCGACGTCGGCGGCGACCTCCCGAGCCGCTACTCCTACGGGGCGAGCATCACCGACACGCGCGACTGGTTCGACTGCCACATGATCGTGGACGCCAGCGGCAACGGGGTCTGCTCGGGGCTCGACCCCTACGGGAGCAACTACGACGACATCGCCCAGGACTGGGAGATCGGGCCGCGGTCGTCCGCGACCTTCGGCGTGCCCACCAGCCCGACGCGGAACCCCGATCTGGCCAACTTCCCGCGCGAGTACAACCGCATCTGGACCGTCGGCATCCAGCAGGAGGTGGTCACCGGCCTGTCGGTCAGCGCCGAGTACCGGCAGCGGACGTACCACAACACGTTCGCGCAGGACAACCGGTCCCACACCTTCGCGAGCTTCGGGGCCCTCCCCGACGGCAGCCCGGATCCGGCGTACGCGGGCACCGGACGCTACATCGAGGTGCTGCGGCCCTATCCCCTCGTCGGGTCGATCAACGTCTTCAACGTCGACCCCGCCGTCCGCACGTCCGCGGACCTCTGGGACGCGGGGAGAGTCGAAGGCTACTCGAACGTCTACCGCGGCTTCGAGCTGAGCGTGCAGGGCCGGCTGGCCGGCGGCGGCACCATCTTCGGCGGCTGGTCGGTGGAGGACAGCGGGCGCGTCAGCATCTACGACTACAACCGGGGCGCGGGAAGCCGTTTCGGCGGCGAGGTCAACACCTGCGCGGACATCCTGCACCGGGGCGACAACCCGAACGAGCTGCGGTTCTGCGACACCGGCGCCTACCCGCGGCCGTTCCGCAACGAGTTCAAGCTGTCGGGCACCCAGCCGTTCTCGCTGCCGCTCGTCGGCGACATGCAGTTGGCCGCGTCGCTGCAGGCGTATCCGGGCGGCCAGGGCGACTGGGGCGGCCTGCAGGAGGGGCTCTACGTCCACCGCACCTCGTCCAATGAGCTGCTGGGCACCTACTCCGAGGCGCTCTACGGGCAGCCGGGCCACTGCGTCGCGCCCTGCGTGCTGGGGGCGCGCATCGCCGACACGGCAACCGTCTCGACGAGCACGGGCGGCTACTGGATTCCGATGATCCCGCTGAACAGCGTGAAGTTCGAGCCGTACTGGACCCAGCTCGACGTGAACCTGCAGAAGGTGTTCAACATCGGCAGTTGGCGTTACGACGCCCGCTTCGAGTTCTTCAACGTGCTGAACAACGCCGTGGAGATCTACCACAGCGGCTCGCGGAACGCCCGCGGCAGCACCGGGGCCGCATACCAGAGCCTGTCGAGCTGGGAGCGTGCCGCGCGGGTGCTCGAAGGCCGCGTCATCCGCTTCGCCGTCACCGCCCGCTTCTAGCCGCGCTCGCGCGGCCCCGCCTTCCGGCGGCCGGGAGGGAGCCCTCTCTCCCGGCCGCGTCCGCCCTTCGAGCCCGCCGACCGGCGGTCAGAAGCCGACCAGCGTCTGCAGATAGAAGAAGTCCGCGGTGTCCTCGCTGAAGTCCGCGTCGCGCAGGTAGGCGCCGCCGAAGAAGCGCCCGTAGCCGATCTCCAGCCCGACCGGACCCGCCGGCAGGCGAAGCGTCACGTCGACCTCGTTGCCCACGTGGGAAGAACCGGCGGCACCGTCGGCCCGGTGCACGACGGCGCCGCCGACGTTGTACCACGCGTCCGTGCCGGGCGCCGACAGCGCGAAGTCCTGCAGGGCGACGCGCAGCGTCGTTCGGCGAGGGAGCGCCGCCTCGACCGTGACCTCGGCGTTGCGCAGGTTCTGCAGCGCAAAGAGGTCCATGTAGCCGTAGTAGGCGTGGCCCAGCGGATAGAGCTGGTCGAAGGTGCGGTGGACGCGGTCGGCCGGGTCGTCGTCGCCGCTGCCCAGGTTGAAGGCGGCCCCGAGCTTCAGCCGGCCCGGCAGGGCAGTCACGTAGGACCCGCCGACGTGGACGAGAGACGCCCGGTGGTCCAGGCCGCCGTAGCTCCCAGACTGGGCGGCCACCTCTCCGTCGAACGCCCAGGGCCCCCGCCGCGTCTCGACGCGGGTGCCCACGGTGTGAACGGCGTCGTCGAGGCGCGCCGCCCGGCGCAGCAGCCAGTAACCCTCGACGATGCCGCCGGGAAGGATCGACGCGTCGGTGTAGTAGACGCCGTAGAGCTGGCTGTTGAGCATCCGGCTGCCGGTGGGTCCGTGGTCGTTGAACCCGGTCGGAGTGACCGGCACCAGCCGCGTGGCGAACGCGTCGACCTCGCGGCACGGACCCGCGCCCACCCGCGCCCGCACCCCGTCGAAGACGCGCGCGGTGTTGACCCACTCGAGCGGCGACACCATGCGCTGCGAGCCGTAGACGAGCTTCTGCCGCCCGATGCGCACCGAGACCCGGACCCTTCCCGGGGAGGGCGGTGCGACGTCCAGGTACGCCTGATGGAAATCGAACTGGTCGGCGAAGGTGTTGGGTGTCCGCGTCTCGCTGATCGCCTGCTCGCCGTGTATGCGGGCGTCCTGCAGCTCGACGATGGCGGTCACCCGGTCGGTCGGCTCCCACGTCAGGCCGAACCGGAGCCGCGAGAGCAGGTAGTCCTCGTCGTTGCCGGGCCGCGCGGCGTCGAACCTGGCGTTGCGGCGGCTCTCGGTCCGCATGCGGACCTGCGAGCCCAGGGTGAGGCCCGGCAGGATCTCGCGCCAGTCGGCGGGTTCCTCGATCTCGGCCTGCGCCGTCGACGCGGATGCCCGCGCGCCGGGGGCCGCCTCGCTGCCCTGCGCGCCGTCCTTGCCGGGCTCGGCGGCACCGGGCGCGGCGAAGGCCACTGCCCAATACAGGCCCAGCGCGGCCACCGCGCAGGGGCCGCGACCCGCGCTCGGGCGGGCAGGGCAGCAAGCGTCTCGTGTGCGCATGCCGCAACACGGTTCAACATTCGTGCCAACTGTCGCGAGCCGACCCGCGTCAGTCCCGACTCCTCATTCGCGTCCGTGAACAGGGGCGCCGGGGACACCGGCCGCGTCCTGCCGGGCACGGTCGTCGTCTCCGCCCCGGTCGTTCTCATGTAGATTCGCACCTCGGGGGCAGACATTCTTGTAACCGCCCGGCGTGCCCCACTACGCGGGTCCCGGGGTCGCGCAGCAGCCGCTGCGTCCGGGGCCGGCTTCCTTGACATCGGTCCGGCGGCGTGTGAGGTTTCAGAAAGTAATACTCCGACCATGAGGATAACCACCAAGGGTCAGGTGACCATCCCCCAGCGGCTCAGGGCGAAGTTCGGCCTGCTGCCCCATACGGACGTGACCTTCGAGGAGGGGGACGGCTGCGTCGGAAACGTCGCTGGCGTTCGCCGATGAAGGCCTGCTCGACCGCAGCCTGAACGCGCTCATGGTCGAACGCCCCACGATTGTGCTGGCAGAGCTGCGCTACGGCATCGCCCGTATGCCGGCCGGCCGCCGGAAATCGAGTCTGCTGCAGTACCATTGGCCAACTACCAGCGACCGGCCGGCCCCGACCCCGGTGCCAGCGCTCCGGCAGTTCCTTCAGCGTCACGCCGGGGACGTCCGCGGCCTCCGGCAATCCTTCCGGCGCCTCGAAGACCGGGTTGCACGGCGACCCCGGCGAGCTGCATGTGCTGGTTGTAGAAGGCGGGGGTCATCGGGGGTCCGGTGTTGAAACCGAGAATACAGCGGTCGAAGGCGCTATGGTCGGTGTACGAGTCGGCCGGGTGCGACTCGCGGTACGCGAGTTGCAGCATCGTCATCGCCGCCCCCGCCGCCGGGCGCCGGCGCGGCGTCACCCGCGTCGACAGGGCGTCCCCATCGGAGTAGGATGCACGAGGAAGCCAGGAGAGATCCATGCCGAACAGAGTCAGCCGTCGCGAACTGCTGGCCGGGGCAATCGCCGCGGCGGCGATGCCGGCCGCCGCCGGGCGCGCCCTGGGGCAGGGCGCCGACACCACCCGGCAGGCGGGGTCGGGGGCCAGCGCGCTGGGCGCCCGCTCGCCCCACGTGACGATCCAGCGCGACGCCCGGGGACCGGTCGCCTCGCGCACGCCGCTGCAGGACCTGCAGGGCACCATCACGCCGTCCGACCTCCATTTCGAGCGCCACCACGCCGGCATCCCCGCCGTCGACCCCGACGACTACCGGCTGCTGGTCCACGGCATGGTCGAGCGGCCGATGGTGTTCACCCTCGCCGACCTCAAGCGCTTCCCGGCCACGTCGCGCATCTGCTTCCTCGAGTGCTCGGGCAACTACCCGACGGGGGCGGGGCCCGAGACGAAGCCCGAGGCGGTCTGCGGCATGACGTCGACGACGGAGTGGACGGGCGTGTCGCTGGCCACGCTCTTCCGCGAGGTCGGGGCCAGTCCCGACGCAACGTGGTTCCTCGCAGAGGGCCAGGACGCGGCGGTGATGACGCGCAGCGTCCCGATGGAGAAGGCGCGGGACGACGCCTTCGTGGCCTACGCCCAGAACGGCGAGGCGCTCCGGCCGGGGCAGGGCTACCCGGCGCGGCTGCTCCTGCCGGGGTGGGAGGGCAACTCGAACGTCAAGTGGCTGCGGCGCCTCGAGCTCGCCGACCGGCCGTTCATGACCCGCGAGGAGACCTCGAAGTACACCGACCCGCTGGCCGACGGCACCGCGCGGCAGTTCAGCTTCGTCTTCGACGCCCGCTCCATCATCACCGCGCCGGCGTGGCCCGATGTCGTCGAGCCGGGGTGGATCGAGCTGCGCGGCATCGCGTGGTCGGGACGGGGCGCCATCGCCCGGGTCGAGGTGAGCACCGACGGCGGGCGCACCTGGCAGGAGGCGCGCCTGCAGGCGCCGGTGCTGCGGCAGGCGCACACGCGCTTCCGCCACCTGTGGCGCTGGGACGGGGCCGAGACCGAGATCATGAGCCGGGCCGTCGACGACACCGGCTACGTGCAGCCGACGCGGGCCGCGCTCAGGGCCGAGCGTGGGCGGCGGGCCCGGCGGTACCACCTGAACCCCATCACCGCGTGGCGCATCCGGCCGGGCGGGCAGGTCGAGTACCGGGTGGAGGAGCCATGGGACGCCTAGTCCGCACCGCGTGCGCCGCCTTCGCGTTGCTCGCCGGCTGCGCCGCGACCGGCGCGGCGCAGCCGCCGGCCGAGGGGCTCGGGTTCGGCCGCCCCGCGACCCCGGCCGAGATCGCCGCGTGGGACATCGACGTCATGCCCGATGGCGCCGGCCTCCCCGAGGGCTCGGGGACGGCCGCCAGCGGCGCCCCGGTCTACGCCGAGAGGTGCGCCGTCTGCCACGGGCCGGCCGGCGAAGGCGGCGTCGCGGACCGGCTGGTGGGCTACGACCCCGCCAGCACGCCTCCGTTCGGCCCGCGCTACGAGGCGTGGCGCGCCGGTCGCGGCGACGTGCCGTTCTCGGTCGGCAACTACTGGCCCTACGCAACGACCCTCTTCGACTACATCCGCCGCGCGATGCCGACCGACGCGCCCGGCACCCTCGCCCCCGACGAGGTCTACGGCCTCGTCGCCTGGATTCTCGCCGAGAACGGCCTCGTCGCGCGCGACGCGGTCATGAACGCCGAGACGCTGCCCGCGGTGGAGATGCCGGCCCGCGGCATCTTCGTCCCCCAGGAGCGGTAGTCGTCCGCCGGCATCCGGCTCACAGGATCGACACTTGGAGGTAGTGCGGCGCCGGCCCGAGCTGTCGATGGCGCGTCCCGTCGGCGGTGGCGGCCTGACCGCTTTCGCCTCGGCCTGCTGCCTCGTCCTGTTCTGCGCCGCGGCCGTGGCGGCCCAGGACGGCGGGTCGATCTGGGGCGTCGTCGAGGACGAGCTCGGCGGCCTGCTGCCCGGGGTGACGGTCACCGCGCAGCATTCGGCGACCGGCCTGGTGCGAAGCGTCGTGGCCAACGACGCCGGCATCTACCAGATCGCGCCGCTGCCGGCGGGAGACTACGAGGTGACCGTCTTTCTCCCCGGGTTCCGCGGCGACCCCGCCACGGCGACGGTGGCGGGGGCGGGGGCGGAGGCGATCGTCGACTTCACCTTGTCGATCGCGCCGCTGGCCGAAACCGTCACCGTGACGCGGACCGAGCAGAGTCTCGACGACGTGCCCAACGCGGTGGCGGTGCTGGGACCCGAGGCGCTCGGCTTCACCGAGCGGAAGGCGTCGCTCGACGAAGCGCTGCGCGGTGTCCCCGGCCTGACCGTCCAGAACCGTCGCGACTACGGGCTGACCGGCGGCATCGCCCTGAGCGTCCGCGCCCCGCCGTCCGAGCCCATGCTCGGCATCCGCGGACTGGCCGTCGTCCAGGACGGGATACCGCTCACCACCACCGACGGGACCACCGAGCCCGGCAACGTCGACCTCGGGGCGGTGCGGCGCATCGAGGTCATCCGCGGCCCGAGCTCGGTCCTCTACGGCAACGCCGCCGGCGGGGTGATCAACCTCGTCACCGAGATCGATCCGACGCGGCGGCTGACGATACGGCCCGACCTGCAGTGGGGCAGCTACGGCTACCAGCGGCAGCAGCTCCGGGTCGACGGCCGCAACGACCGCGGCACGCGGTTCATGGGCAGCGTCAGCCGCTTCCTCACCGACGGCTGGCGCCGCCACAGCCAGGCCGAGGTCCGCCAGGCCAACGTGGTCGTCCGGCAGGCGCTCTCGCCGCGGACCGAGCTGTCCCTCGTCTTCAACCACTACGATCTGCCGTTCGCCGCGAACCCGGCCTACCTGACGGCGGCGGAGGCGGCCGATCCCCGGCTGCCGGCGGCGGAGCGGGGCCAGGACCCGCAGCAGCCGAGCCGCTGGTTGGGCGGCACGACCGTCGCCAGGGAGAACTGGGGTGAATCGGCCCTGCAGATGCAAGGCGGGGCGACCCTCGAGCACCGATTCTCGGGGGCGCATGTCCTGAACGCCACCGTCTGGGCCGCCCGCCGGCGGGTGGACACCGCCCTGGTCAACCGCACCCTCGACCTGAGCCGTCGCGGGACCGGCCTCCGATCGACGTATCAGGGCGCGGCCGAGGTCGGCTCGACCACGTTCAGGTGGACGGCCGGGGTGGACGCGTCGTCGAAGGACGAGAACCGGCTGGACTACCGCTTTCTGCCGCCGTTCGTCGTCGGCGGCACCGCCCACCGCGGCGCCCTGAACTTCGACCAGCAGGAGCTGGTGGCGTCGGCGGCGCCCTTCGGCCAGTTGAGCGTCTCGCCCCACCCGCGGGTCACGCTGACGTCCGGGGCGCGCTACGACCACTACCGTTTCCGGGCGGTGGACCGGAAACTCGACGACGGCGATCAGTCGGGCCGCCGCACGATGAGCGCCCACAGCCCCACCCTCGGCATGACGGTGGCGGTGGCGCCGGGCCTCAACGTCTACGGCAACCTCGCGACCGCCTACGAGACGCCCATCACCGCCGAGCTCGCGCGGTCGCCGGACGAGCGGGGCGGGTTCAACCACGAGCTGGACCCGTCGCGGCTCCGGAGCCACGAGTTCGGCGTGCGCGGGCTGATCGAGCCGGCCCGGCTGCAATACGAGGTCGCCGCCTACCGCTCGCGCCTGCTGAGTCAGATAGTGGCCATCCGTCCCAGCGCCGTCGCGCTCTACTACGTCAACGCCGGCGAGACCGCGCGCAACGGCGTCGAGTTGTCGCTGGGCTGGCGGCCCACGGCCCGCTTCGAGGCCCGGCTCGCCTACACCCACCAGGACTTCGTCTTCCGCCGATACGTGCTCGGAGGTGTCGACCACTCGGGCAAGCGCGAGCCCGGTGCGCCGCCGGGCCGCCTGTTCGCGGGTGTCGACTACGCGGCGCCGTTCCGCCTGCAGGCGAGCGCGTCGGTGCGCTGGGTCGACGAGTACTTCGTCACGAACGCCAACGAGGCGGCGGCGACCAACTGGGCCTACACGGTGGTCGATCTGCGCTTCGGGTGGGTCGGTCGGGTGGGCGACGTCGACGTGCAGCCCTTCGCGGGCATCGACAACCTGTTCAACGAGCGCTACAACTCGTCGGGCCTGGTCAACCACTTCAGCCGCCGGTACTACCGGCCCTCGCCCGACCGGGAGATCTACGTCGGGCTCACCCTCGGCGGCGGGTTGCGGTAGCGAGACGTCGTTACCCGATCGGGCGGCCCCGTCTCTCTCGGGCCGGCCGTTCACGCCGACCCCGCCGCGCGCAGCCCCTTCCAGATGCTCCAGCACATCGCCACCATCACCAGCGCGATCGGGAAGCCGGTGACGAGCGACGCGGTCTGCAGCGCCACCAGCCCGCCGCCGAGCAGGAGAGTGATGGCGACGATGCCCTCGAAAGCGCACCAGAAGACGCGCTGGGCGACCGGCGCGTCGATCTTGCCGCCGGCGGTGATGGTGTCGATGACGAGCGAGCCCGAGTCGGACGAGGTGACGAAGAAGACCATCACCAGCACGATGCCGACGACCGACGTGACGCCCGCGAGCGGCAGCGTCTCGAGCATGCGGAACAGGGCCAGCTCGGGCTGCTGCGCCTGCACCGCCGCGACCGCCGCGCTCTCGCCCGCGTCGAGGTACTGCGACAGCGCCGTCGTCCCGAAGGCGTTCATCCAGAGGGCCGAGACGAGCACCGGCCCGGCCAGCATGCAGCCGACGAGGGCGCGCACGGTGCGGCCGCGCGAGACGCGGGCGATGAACATGCCGACGAAGGGGGCCCAGGCGAGCCACCACGCCCAGAAGAACGTGGTCCACCCGTGCAGGACGTCGAGGTCGTCGCGGCCTACCGAGTTGCTGAGGGGCCCGATGGCCGCGACGTAGTGGCCGAGGCTGGCCACGAACCCCGCCAGCAGGTCGAGGGTGGGCCCGGCCGCGAGCACGAACGCGAGCAGCAGCAGGGCGAGGACGAGGTTGGCTTGGCTGAGGCGCTTGACACCCCGGTCGAGCCCCATCACCACCGATGTCAGCGCGAGGCCGGTGATGCCCGCGATCAGCAGCACCCGGGTCGTATCGGTGGCGGGCACCCCGAACAGGTGGTCGAGCCCCGCCGCCATCTGCTGGGCCCCGAGGCCGAGCGACGTCGCGAGCCCGAAGAGGGCCGCGAACACCGCGACGATGTCGACGACGTGGCCGAACCGGCCCCACACCCTCTCGCCCAGCAGCGGATAGAACCCCGACCGCAGCGTCAGGGGCAGCCCGAGGTTGTAGTTGGCGAAGCCCAGCGCCAGCGCCACCACCGCGAACATCGCCCACGGGTGCACGCCCCAGTGGAAGATGGCGGCGGCGATGGCGAGCCGGTGGGCGGCGGCGGCGTCCGCCGCCGGGTCGGCGCCGAGGGGCGGGTTGAGGAAATGGTCGACGGGCTCGGCCACCCCGAAGAACATCAGGCCGATGCCCATGCCCGACGCGAACAGCATGGCGAACCACGACCACGTGGAGTAGTCGGGGCGGGCGTGGGGCCCGCCGAGGCGGACCCGGCCGGGCGGCGTCACGAGCAGCAGCAGGCAGATAGAGGACGAAGACGTTGCCGGCGCCCAGGAACACCCAGTCGAACGTCGAGGTCAGCCACGTGTAGAGCGCGTCGAAGACGCCGGCGGCGGCCTCGCGGAACGCCAGCACGCCGGCCACGAACGCGACGATGGTGAGGCTGGAGACGACGAAGACGGGGTTGTGGACGTCGAGGCCGAAGACGTGGATGTTGTCCTGCCCGAGCTCGTAGTCGGTGTGCGCGGCGATGGCCATGCGGACGCGATCGTAACGCCTCCCGCCGGAACCGCGCCACCGCCTGACCCAGGGGAGGCGATGCCGCTCGACGAACGCCGGCGCGGCAACAGCATCTTCTCGAGCGCGCCGCCGCCCCGTCCCTGGACCACGGAGGATTGCCGCAACCAAGGGCCCTGCGTTACGCTTCACACGTGGCCGTTTTCGAGCCTCCGGCGCCATCCCCGGCCGTCCCCGCGGCCGTTCCCGAGGCGGCGGCGCCCAAGGCGGCCGCGCGGGCCGTCCCCTGGCCCCTGCTCGCCGTCGCGTTCGCGTCGACGAGCGTCATCGTCGGGGCGCTCTGGGACATCTCCTGGCACCGGTCCATCGGCCGGGACTCGTTCTGGACGCCGGCCCACATCGCCATCTACCTGGGCGGCATCGTGGCGGGGCTCTCGTGCGGCTGGCTGGTGCTGCGCACCACCTTCGCGGCCAGCCCGAAAGACCGGGCCCACGGCGTGTCGTTCTGGGGTTTCCGGGGTCCGCTTGGGGCCTGGCTGTGCATCTGGGGCGCGCTGGCGATGATCGCGTCGGCCCCCCTCGACGACTGGTGGCACAACGCGTACGGGCTCGATGTCGAGATACTGAGCCCGCCCCACGTCGTCCTCGCGATGGGCATCTGCGGCATCGGCGTCGGGGCGATGCTGATGGCGCTGGTCCGGCAGAATCGCGCTCCGGCCGCCGACCGGGTCCTCCGGAGCCTGTACATCTATGCCGGCGGCCTGCTCATCCTGATGGTGGCGACCCTGCTCACCGAGTACGTCATGCTGCCGAACGACCAGCACGCCCCCGCCTTCTTCCTCGTGAGCGCCGCCGTCTTTCCCTTCCTGCTGACGGGCATCGCACGCGGCTCGGCGTCGCGCTGGGGCGCCACCGCCGCCGCCGGCGTCTACATGGGCGTCACCCTGCTCATGATGTGGACGCTGCAGCTGTTTCCCGCTCAGCCGATGCTGGCCCCGATACTGCGTCAGATCGACAGCATGGTGCCGCCGTCGTTCCCGATCCTGCTCGTGGTCCCGGCCCTCGTCATCGACGCGGTCGTACGCCGGGTCCCGGCCGGCGTCGGCGGCGTTCGCCGCCTCGCGCTGGCCGGCGCCGCGGGCGTTGGCGCGATGCTGGCCCTGACCGCCGCGCAGTGGCCGTTCGCCGGGTTCCTTCTCACCGAGCCCGCCCGGAACTTCTTCTTCGCGGCCGACCAGTTCGGCTACGACGTGGCGCCGGGCGCCTTCCAGTACGAGTTCTGGGGCGGGCCGATGACGGCGGGTGCCGCGGGCTGGGTGGCGGTCGTCGCCGCCGTCAATGGCGCCCTCGGCCTGTGGTGGGGCGACTGGATGGCTCGGGTCCGGAGATAGCGTGGCCGCCTCGCAGGTTCTTCGTACCGACCTTGATTTCGGGGTACCTCCGTTTCGCGCACTCCCCGCGGATGCACCCCCTCGAGCTCGCACAGACCCATGAGTTCGGATGCACACGTAGTCCCCACGCCCGCCGCGCGGTCGCCGTCCTCGTCGCGGGCGGACTGGTCGCCTCCGTCGGCGCCGCCGTCTCGGCGCACGTCGGCACGTCCAACGCCTACTTCGACGGGGCGGCCGGTCCCTACGGGGTCCGTGTCATCGTGCGGACGCCCGGCGTGATCCCCGGCCTCGCCCAGGCGACGGTGCGGATTCTCGACGGCGAGGGCGTCGACCGGGTGACGGTCCGTCCCCTGCGGTCGGACGTGGGGCTCGAGGGCGCGCCGCCCCCGGACGCCGCCCGCCCGGTTCCGGGCGAGGCGAGGCTGTACAGCGGCGAGCTGTGGCTGATGACGGCCGGCTCCTACAGCGTGGAGGTGGGGGTGGCCGGCGCCGAGGGCGAAGGGACCGTCTTCGTGCCGGTGCTGGCCCTGGCCGAGCGCCGGCTCGCCATGAGCCCCGGGGTCGGGCTCGGGCTCGGCGCCGCCGCCCTCCTCCTGTTGGCAGGCGCGGTGACCATCGTCGGGGCCGCCGCGCGCGAGAGCGTGCTCGCGCCCGGCCGCGAGCCCGACGCCGCGCTCCGGCGCCGGGGCCGCCTCGCGATGGCCGCGTCCGCCATCGCGTTCGCCGTCGTCCTCGCCGGTGGCTGGCGCTGGTGGGACGCCGTCGACGCGGCCTATCGGGACCGCATCTACCGCCCGTGGAGCACCACCGCGGAGCTGACGTCGGCCGGCGGGCGCCCGGTGCTGACGCTCGCCATCGACGACCCCGACTGGCTTGCGAGCCGGGGCCGGCCCGGCGCGGCGCTCCTGCCGGACCACGGCAAGCTGATGCACCTGTTCCTGGTGCGGGCCGACGACCTGTCGGCGTTCGCGCACGTCCACCCGGTGCGGGACGCTGACGGGCGCGCGTCGTTCACCGTGCCGCTGCCCCCGCTGCCAGCCGGCGAGTACCGCATCTACGCCGACATCGTGCACGAGAACGGCTTCGCGCCGACGCTGGTGAACACCGTGCGGGTGCCGCCCGCCGGCCCCGTGGCGAGCGGGACGGCGGCGGCGGCCGGCGTATCGTCCGCGGGCGGCCCATCGCCCTCGACCGAGCCATCGCCCACCGCCGGTCGTTCGCTCGCGGCCGGCGGCTCGCCGGTGGCCGGCATCGACCCGCCGCGGGGCGGCCCGGTTCGCGACCCGGACGATTCGTGGGCGACCCTGCGCCCGCAGGGAGCGGCGTCTTCGGAGAGCTACGCCCTCCCCGGCGGACGCGCGGTCCACTGGGAGCGGTCCGGCCCGATCGGCGTCGACGAGGAGACCACCCTGCGGTTCTCGGTGACCGAGCCCGACGGATCGCCCTCGGCGCTCGAGCCCTACCTGGGCATGCTCAGCCACGCCGCCGTCCTCCGGGACGACGGCTCGCTGTTCGTCCACCTGCACCCGGCCGGCAGCATCAACCTCACCGCGCAGCGTCGCTTCGCCGAGGCGGAAGGCGACGGGGCGGGGGCCGGGGCGGCGCCCGCCGGGGAACACCCGGGACAGGAGGCCGAGCTCCCGCCGACGAACCGCGTGACGTTCCCGTTCGTCTTCCCGGAACCGGGCGCGTACCGCATCGTCGTGCAGGTGAAGCCGGGAGCGGCGGTCGAGACGGCGGCGTTCGACGTGGAGGTCGGGCAGGAGCCCTCGTCCTGACGGCGGCCCGGGGCGCAACCGCCGAGGCCGCGGCGAAACGGCCCGCCGCCGCGCGAGAAACCGCGAGGCTGCGATGCGCTACGATCGGACGACCACATTCTGCGACGGGAGGTCGGAGTGGCATTCACGCTCACCGTGAACGGCCAGCCCCGCACGGTGGACGTGGAACCGGACACGCCGCTGCTGTGGGTGCTGCGCGACACGTTAGGGTTGACGGGCACGAAGTTCGGGTGCGGCATCGCGGCCTGCGGGGCCTGCACCGTGCACGTGGACGGCCGCGCCGTCCGCACCTGCACGGTGCCGGTGTCGGCGGTCGAGGGCATGGCCGTCACCACCATCGAGGGACTCGCCGACGACGGCCGGCTGCACGCGGTGCAGCAGGCGTGGATCGACCACCAGGTGCCGCAGTGCGGGTACTGCCAGTCGGGCATGATCATGGCCGCCTCGGCCCTGCTGGCGCAGCGCCCCGACCCGAGCGACGATCAGATCGACGCCGCCGTCACCAACATCTGCCGCTGCGGCACGTTCGTGCGCGTGCGCCGCGCGATTCACGCCGCGGCCAGGGGCGGCGCCCTCACCAGGAGCGACGCTGTCGCCGAGGGCGACACCGTGGCCAGTCGCGCCAATGGCGAGGCTGTCACCAACGGCAAGGCTGTCGCCAGCGGCGAGGCCGTCGCCGGCAGCCGGGCTCCGGTCGGGGGCGACGCCGTCACGACCGGCGAAGCTGCCGCCCCCGGCCGGACTGTCGCCACGGGTGACGTCGCCGCCCGGCATGACGCCGGCGTCGGCAACGGGCCCACCCGGCGCAGCGCCGTCGCGGGCGGCCACGGAAAGGAGGCGCGCCATGGGTAAGTGGACGCGCCGCGCCTTCATCGGGACCGGGACCCTGGCCGGCGGCGGTCTCGTGCTCGGCATCGCCGGCGTGGTCATCGCGCCGGGCCGCCACGGCATCGTCTCCGCCGACGCCGCCGACAAGGGCGAGCTGACGACCTGGATCACCGTCACCCCCGACGACCTCGTCACCATCCTGATTCCCCACTGCGAGATGGGACAGGGGTCGCAGACCGGGCTCGCGATGATGGCGGCCGAGGAGATGGAGGCCGACTGGGAGCGGGTGCGCATTCGCGAGGCGCCGGCCCTCGACGCCTACGCCAACGCCTACATGCTGCGCGCGTTCACCGGCCACTCGATGCCGGCGCCGGTCGGGCGCGCCGTCGACTACGGCGCCTACCGCCTCGCGCGCTGGTTCGGCACCCAGGCCACCGGCGGCTCGCTGGCCGTGCGCGGCACCGGCTACGGGATGAAGCTGGCGGGCGCGGCGGCGCGCGAGATGCTGCTCGCGGCGGCGGCCGAGCGCTTCGGCGTCCCCGTCGGCGAGTGCCGGGCCGAGCGGTCGCGCGTCACCCACCCGTGGTCGCGCCAGAGCGCCACCTTCGGCGACCTCGCGAAAGCCGCGGCGGCGATGCCCGCGCCCGACAACCCGCCCCTGAAGGACCCCGACGCCTACACCATCCGGCGCACCCGGAAGCCGCGCTTCGACATTCCCCCGAAGGTCGACGGCAGCGCCACCTACGGCATCGACTTCACCCTGCCCGGCATGCTGTACGCGGCCGTCGACATCGCGCCGGTGCAGGGCGGCCGGCTGGTGTCGGTCGATTCCCGCCCGGCGGAGACGATGCCGGGCGTGAAGCGGGTCGTCGAGCTCGACGAGGCGGTCGCGGTGGTCGCCGACAGCTACTGGCGCGCCCGCCGGGCCCTCGCGGCGCTGAACCCCGAGTACGACGACGCGGGTCACGGCGGCGTCTCGAGCGAGACCATCTTCGCGGCGTTCGACGAGGCCCTCGGCGACGCCCCGGAGATGCCGGCGGACGCCGCGCGGGTCCTCACCGCCGACTACCGCGTCCCGTTCCTCGCCCACGCCACCATGGAGCCGATGGCGTGCACCGCCCGCGTCGAGGGTGACCGCGCCGAGGTGTGGGCGGGCACCCAGGACCCCCTGAACGCCCGCTCCACCGCCGCCCGTGCCCTCGGCCTCGACCCGGGCCAGGTCCACCTGACGAACCTGATGCTCGGCGGCGGCTACGGCCGGCGCCTGCCGTTCTGCTTCGACTACGTCGACCTCGCCGCGCGCATCGCGCAGGCGATGTCGCCCGCGCCGGTCAAGCTGGTCTGGAGCCGCGAGAACGACATGCAGCACGGCTACTACCGGCCGGCCGCGATGTGCCGCTACGCTGGCGCCCTCGCCGCCGACGGCCGCCCCCTCGCGGTGGGGGCCCACTACGCGGGCGGCGGCGACCGCGAGTCGCTGTTCATGCCCTACGCCATCCCCGAGCGGCGCTTCGACGGGCGGCGCGCGCCCCACCACGTCCGCGAGGGCGCGTGGCGCTCGGTGCTGAACTCGCAGCACGGCTTCTTCAAGGAGTCGTTCATCGACGAGATGGCCCACGCCGCCGAGCGGGACCCCTACGAGTACCGCCGAATGCTGATGGACGAGCACCCCCGGTTCCGCGCCGCCCTCGACCGGGCGGCGGAGATGGCGGGCTGGGGCGCCCCCCTCCCCGAGGGCGAGGGCCGCGGCATCGCCGTCGCCGAGAGCTTCGGCTCGATCGTCGCCCAGGTCGCGCACGTCGCGGTGTCGCCGCAGGGCGGGCTGCGCGTCCACAACGTGTGGGCCGCCGTCGACTGCGGCGACGTCGTCGAGCCCGACAGCGCCGCCGCCCAGATCGAGGGCGGCGTCGTCTTCGGCCTCTCCGCCGCCCTCGTCGGCGAGATCACCATCGCCGGGGGCCGCGTCGTCGAGAGCAACTTCCACGACCACCAGATGATCCGCATGGCCGACGCCCCCGACGTCGAGGTGGCGTTCATTCGCTCGGGCGCGCGCCTCGGCGGCCTCGGCGAGCCGGGCGTGCCCCCGGTGGCGCCGGCGGTGACCAACGCCATCTACGCGGCGACGGGGATTCGGGTGCGGGACCTGCCGATCAAGAACACGAAGCTCTCACGCGCGTAGGCGGTGTTTGGCCGGGACCAGCGAGATGCGCTACACCATCGTCATCGAGGAATCGCCCGCCAACTGCGCGGCGTACGCACCGGATCTGCCAGGCTGCATCGCGACCGGAGCCACCCGGGCGGAGACCGTGGACGAGATGCGTCGCGCCATCCGGCTCCACATCGAGAGTCTGCGCGAGCACGGCGATCCGGTACCGGAACCCCGCTGCACGGCGACCGTGGTCGACGTGGCGGCCTGATTGGGAAGCCGTCCGCGCCCGGCCACCGCGGGCGCAAGGCGACCGCGCGTCAACGACGCTCGTCGCGCCGCAGCGAATCGCGCGGGTCGTCCGGCCACACCACCTTCCGAAACCACTGCGGCACGGCCAGCGCGACCCCGGTGATCAGGAAGATCAACAGGTCGTTGTCGACGAGCGCCCGCCCCGCGGGTAACGTGAGGTACAGCAGCCCGCCGACGACGGCGGCGACAGCGGCCATGAAGGCCAGCGGTATCAATCGAACGGCGATGCCCGGCGCCTCGACGCGGCGGTTCAGGACCGTGCCGGCGGCCTCCTCGACGCGAGGCGGCTCACGCTCACCCATGGTTCCATGCGGCCTCGTCGGGTCGGCCGTCACAACCCGAGCTGGCTCGCCATGTCGTTGAAGTCGGTGGCCACCAGGTCGAAGTCGGGGTCGGGCGTCAGGTCCCGCTCGACGCCGGGCGCGAACTCCGTCGGCCGGGGGACGTAGCCGGTGCGGAACCCGAGCCGGGCCGACGCCCGGAGGTCGCCCTTGTGGGCGGCCACCATCATGCACTGCTCGGGCGCGAGGCCCAGCAGGTCGGCCGCGGTCAGATAGGCCTGGGGGTCGGGCTTGTAGTGGCGGGCCAGCTCGGCCGACAGCACCGCGTCCCACGGGATGCCCGCGTTCTTCGCCATGTTGACGAGCAGGGCCACGTTGCCGTTCGAGAGCGACGCCAGCACGTAGCGCGTCTTCAGCCGGGTCAGCCCCTCGACGGTGTCGGGCCACGGGGTCAGGCGGTGCCAGGCGCGGTTCAGGTCGTCGAGCTCCTCCTCGGTGAGGCTCTCGAGCCCGTACTTCGGCACCAGCTCGTCGAGGATCATCCGGTGCAGGTCGTCGATCTTCGTCCAGCCCAGCTCGCCCCGGCGGACGCGCCCCATCGCGGGGCCGTAGCCGCCGCGCCAGTCGTCGGCGAACGCGGCCCAGTCGGCCTCGATGCCCTTGCGGCGCCCGACCGCCTCGCCCTCGCGGGTGATGCTCGTCCGCCAGTCGACCACGGTGCCGAAGACGTCGAAGGTCATCGCCCGCACGCCCCGGATGCGCTCGCTCAGCTCCTGCCGCGCCGGAAGCGCCGCGAACGCCTCGGTCCGCGCGAACGCCGCCGCCACCAGCCCGGCCGAACCGCTCGCCAGGAACTCCCGCCGCCTCATGTCCCGGTCGCTGATTGACATCGAAGATCCTCCTGCCGTCCTTGCCATCCGGTCGACGCCTCAGCGTATCGCTTCACCCGCGCCCGTGTCCACGGGCCTTCGCCGCCCACCGACCCGGTTCTGCTCACGATCTCGTCCGCGTTCCTGGACCAGGTCGGCTGGCACGAGGGTTCAGGATCCCGGCGTCGGCGCGGTCAACTCCCGGGCCAGCTCGCCGAACGCGGTCTCGGCCCTCCGTATGGCTCCGTCGTTGGTGGCGAACGCCAGCACCATGTTCCGCGATGGCACGAGGATGAGCAGCGCGTACCACATCGTGTTGCTGCCGTTGTGCCAGAGCACCGGCCCGCCGACCCGGTCGCTTTCATGGCGTACCCACCCGCTCGCGTAGTCGTCGCGGAACGGCGTGTGCAACCGCTGCCAGGCCGACGGCGGCAGCAGGGGCGGCGAGGTCCCGGATTCTCCTGCCAGGTGGGCCGCACCGTAGCGCGCCAGGTCGCCGATCGTCATGTGCGCACACCCGGCGGGGGCCATCACCGGGGAGTTGTCGGCGCGGGTCTCGAACGGGTCCATACGCCATCGGAACCAGCGCAAGCGGACGACATGGCCGATCGGCTCCTCGTTCGGGGCATCGCCCCGCGGCGGACCGAAGCCCGCGCTCGTGAGCATCAGGGGGAGGAACACGCGCTCCCGCAGCAGGGCCTCGCAGGGCTTGCCGCCGACCGTCTCGGCGACGTGGCCGGCGATCGTATAGCCGACGTTGGAGTACGCGAAGCGCTCGCCGGCGGGGGACTTGGGCTCCCTGGCGAGAACCGCCGCGATGAAGCGGCGCCGCGCCGCCACCAGCTCATGGGCGGTGTCGGGCCAGACGCGCTGCATCTTGATCGGAAAGTTCGCCCGGGCTCCCGCCGTGTGTGTCAGCAGATGGTGCAGCGTACAGGCGCGCCAGCCGCCCGCCATCTCGATGTCGGGCAGCAACGCCGACACCGTGTCGTCCGCCGAGAGCAGTCCGTCGTCTTCCAGCACCGCCAGCAACGTGGCCGTCATCGACTTGGTGATCGAGCCGACGTGCCAGCGGTCGTCGACCGTCACCGGGATGCCGGAGCCCCGCCGGCGCTCGCCGCTCGCGGCCGCCCCGGCAGGCTGCCCGTCGGTCATCACGGCGACGGCCACGCCGGTCAGACCGGTCTCATCCTGCAACCGGCCTACGCGGGCCTCGAGACGCGCCTGGAAGTCTCCGTCCACCTCACCTCCCTCCAGTTGATGGACGAGGTGCAGGGGGTGCCGGTTCGAGTGGACGCGGCCCTCAGCCGCCTGTCCTTCGTCCTTGTGGTCGGGACCATGATGGCCTCGAAAATGTGGCCATGCAGTCCATCAAGGCGACCGAGCTCAAGGCCCACTTGAGCTCGGTAATCTGCGGCAGGCTTCCCGCGGGGAGAGCTACTTCCTGCGGTAAGATCGAGGGTACGATGACTTCGGTTCGTGTCACAGATGCAACGAGCGACGAACGCGCCCGATCGATCCGGATTTCGTCGGCTGCGTACTCCCATCTCGTCGAGGTGGCGCGTCAGATGGACACCGGCATCTCCTTCACGGCCAATCTGCTCATCGCCGAAGGGACGGTTCGCACCGCAGTCGCAACTACCGACGGAGAGTCCCGCTCGATCCGGATCTCGCCCGCCGCGTATCAACACCTCGTCGGCATATCGCGCCAGATGAGCCTGAGTATCTCCCACGCCGCCCATCTGCTCATCACCGGCGGAACGAAGGAGACCATCGAGGAAGCGCTGCTCGCACGTGCACGTCAGCGTTCCGCCATCGGCCCCGAGCAGGCCGCGGATACCGCGAAGCGGCTGATCCGCACGAACACCGACTTGTTCCGGCGGCTGTCTTGACGCCGCCGCTCGTGCACCCGACGGTGCCCGCCGTCAAGGCGATCCACCGGGAAGTGCTCGCGGCCCACGGAGGAGCGCCTGGACTGAGGGACGAGGCGCGGCTGGAATCCGCGGTCGCGGCGCCGCAGGCGACAATGCTGGGGGAGCCCCTGCTCGCCGACCCGGTGGAGATCGCGGCGGCATACCTGTTCTACTTGTGCCGGAACCATCCCTTCGTAGACGGCAACAAGCGCGTGGCGCTGGCCACGTGCCTGGTGTTCCTCAGCGAGAACGGTCTCCTTCCGAACGAGCACCTCGACGCTGATGCGTGGGAAGTCCTGACGCTCGATGTGGCCGCCAGTCGGCTCGACCGGGCTCAGACTACGTCGCGCCTGCGTCGCCTTCTGAGCGCCGATGAATGAGCGCGCTCGCCGGGCCAAGTACCCGACGGCATCGTCGCCAAAGAAGCTGTCCGACCGCGCGTACGCCGCTTCGACTCCGTTCTGGACGACTTGAGCCGGCGCGGCCTCGATGGCCACGGGGCGAGGCCATCGGCGTCAAGGCAAACCGAACACGAACAGGTTGTTCCCCGCGCTCGGGCTGATCTCCGGGGTGAGGCGAATGAACCCCGACGCGGTGCCCGCGGTGCCCGTGCTCACCGCCACGTACTGGCGGCCGTCGACCGCGTAGGTGATGGGGAAGCCGGTGACGGCCGAGCCGAGGTTCACCTCCCACAGCACCTCGCCGGTCTCGTCGTCGAAGGCCCGGAAGCGTCCGTTGACGTCGCCCCCGAACACCAGGCCGCCGCCGGTGGCGACGAGCGACATGGTGGCGCTGCGCTGCTCGTGCAGCCACCGGGTGGCCCCTGTCTCGGCCGAGATCGCGTGCACGGTGCCGAGCTGGTCGTGGCCCGGCGCGAACTGGTTGCGCACCGCGAGGGCGTAGAGGGCCATGCCGCCATCGCGGGTGGCCATCATCCGCGCGCAGGCGTTGCGTAGCGGCATGTACATGGTGTTGGTGCGCGGGCTGTAGGCGCCGGCCTCCCAGTCCTTGCCGCCGATCCAGGTCGGACAGGCCAGCACCTCCTGCCCCTCGGCGCTGAAGACGACCTCGGCGTTCTCGGTGACGTCCCCGGTCGCGCCGTCGATGGCGCTGATGACGTTCTGGGTCACCGTCGGACGCGCCCACAGGAACTCGCCGGTGGCGCGGTCGAGGGTGTAGACCACGCCGGTCTTGCCGGGAATGCCGGTAAGCACCCGCCGCACCGCGCCGGACTCGAGCCCCGGGTTGATCCAGCTCACCGCGTCGGGGTCCGGGGCCACCGCGGTATCCACGAGCAGGCGCTCGAACGGGTGGTCGAGGTCCCAGTGGTCGTTCAGGTGCTGGTAGTACCAGACGATCTCGCCGGTGTCGCCGTCGAGGGCGAGCGTCGAGTTGTGGTACAGGTGCTGGTTCTCGGCCCCGCCGAGCAGGAACTTCGGGGCCGGCGAGGTAACCGACGTGCCGATATAGACGAGGTTCAGGGCGGGGTCGTAGCTGGGGGCCATCCACGAGCCGACGTGCACGCGCTCCTCGAAGGGGATGCCGCCCCACGTCTCGTCCCCGGGCTCCCCGGGGGCGGGGACGGTGCGCCGCCGCCAGACCTCGGCCCCCGTCGCGGCGTCGTGGGCGGTGATGACGCACGCGTCGGGACCGCCCCGCGGCATGCAGCTCCGTCCCGAGACGACCTTGCCGCCGGCGATGATGGGGCCCGACGAGTGCCGGGCGGGGTTCGTCCGGTAGTCGAGGATCGCGGTCTCCCAGGCGAGGCGCCCGGTCGCCGCGTCGAGGGCGAAGACGTGGTTGTCGACGCTCGTGTCGATGATGTGACGGCCGAAGATGGCGATGTTGCGGTTGGTGGTCAGGCCGCCGACGTACTCCTCGACGTCGTCGGGAAACTCCCGGCGGTACTCCCACCGGAGATCGCCGGTGGCCGCGTCGATGGCCTGGATGACGTCGCCGGGGTTCGGCATGTAGAGGACGCCGTCGTAGGCGAGCGGCGTCCCTTCCTGACTGCCCGCGGTCAGGCCGCGCGTCCACACCATCCGCAGCGTGCCGACGTTGCCGCGGTCGACCTGATCGAGGGGGCTGTAGCCCCAGCCGTCCGGCGTCCGCCGCCACGACAGCCAGTCGGCCGGCGCGGGGTCCTCGAGCATCGCGTCGGTGACGGGGACGAAGTCGTCGGACGGCTGGGCGTGGACCGCGGCCGGGACCGGGGCAAGAAGCAGCACGGCGGTGCAGGCGAGCACGGATCGTGCGGCACGGCGATGGCACGTCATTGGAACCTCCCCACCCGGTTGGGCAACTGCGCCGAGGCACCCGGTTCGGATACGGCCCGCTCCCCCCGAGAGAACCTGACCTGCGTCATGAAATCGGCGAGGTTGAGATCGCCGAGGTTCGGGCCGATATTCGCGCGATGAACGCACGCATCGACGCGATCCTGCCGGCGCGCTCCGGCGATTGAAGCCTGCTGAGCTCCCACCCGCTCCTACCGCTCCTGCGGTATCAGTACTCCCGGAAGATGCGCCGGATCTCGTCGAGGTCGCGGGTCTTCGTGAGGGCGAGCATCAGGAGGATGCGCGCCTTCTGGGGGTTGAGGGTGTCGCCCGCAATCATGCCCCGCGCGTCGTAGCCGGGGAGCGGCACGACCCGGCCGCTGCCGGTCCGGTTCGACCGGACGACGACGGGGCGCGCGGCCTCGGGCAGCGAAGCGACCCGGTCGAGGGCGGCGCGCTCGACGCTCGAGACGAGGCCCGCGCCGGTGCCCGCGAGTACGATGCCGTCGACGCCGGCCTCGATCAGGGTCTCGATCAACACCGGGTTGGGCTCGACGTACGAGTAGACGATGTCGACGGTGGGGAATGCCATGACCCCGGCGAGGTCGAACTCCGAGTCGGCGGTGTGCCGCTTCGTCGGGGCGCGGTAGAAGGCCACGCGGTCGCCATCGACATAGCCGAGGAAGCCGAGGTCGCGCGAACGGAACGTCTCGACCCGGTAGGTGCTGGTCTTGGTGACGTCGCGGGCGGCGTTGATCTCGTCGTTCATCACCACCAGCACCCCCTTGCCCCGCGCCTCGGGGGAGGCGGCGGTGCGCACCGCGTTCAGCAGGTTGAGGGGGCCGTCGGTACTGATCGCGGTGGCCGGCCGCTGGGCGCCCACGAGGACCACCGGCCGGTCATGACGGACCGTCAGGTTGAGGAAGTACGCGGTCTCCTCGAGGGTGTTGGTGCCGTGGGTGATCACCACCCCCGCAACGTCGGGATCGCCCCGGAAGATGTCGTCGATGCGCCGGGCCAGGGTCAGCCAGTCGTCGAAGGTGATGTTGGGGCTGCCGATGTTGACGACCTGCTCGACCCGGACGGTGGCGTGCTCCGCGATGGCCGGCACCGCCGCCACGAGCTGCTCGCCCGAGAACGCGCCCGACCGGTACTGGGTCAGGCTGGTCGACGACGGACCGCCGCCCGATATCGTCCCCCCGGTCGCGAGCACCCAGACCACCGGGGGCTCGCCGGCCGGCTCCTGGGCGAGGGCCGGCGCGACGGGAACCAACACCGAGACCACGACGGCGACAAGCCGCGGAAGCATCGTCATTCCCCTGCCCCGAGCGGCGCGACCCGGCCCGGGCCGTGGAGCACGCGTCCCGGCCGCGCGCCGGTGTGCTCGCCGCCGTCGACGACGAGGGTCCCGTTCACCAGCACGTACTCGACGCCCTCCGAGTACTGGTGCGGCTCGGCGAAGGTGGCGCGATCAATGACGCGGGCTGGATCGAACACCGCGAGGTCGGCGAAGAACCCCTCGCGCACGAGCCCGCGGTCGCGCAGGCCGATGCGCTGCGCGGTCGCGCCGCTCATCTTGCGCACCGCCTCCTCGAGGGTCAGCACCCCCCGCTCCCGCACGTAGCGGCCGAGGACGCGGGCGAAGGTGCCGTACTCGCGCGGGTGGGGCACGCTCTCGCCGAAGACCGACACCCCGCCGTCCGAGCCGATGGCGGTGGCCGGGTGCTGCATGATGCGCTCGACGTCGGCCTCGTCCATCGCGTGGTAGATGGCCCGCGCGCCGCCGCCCTCGATGATCTCCATCACGAGATCGGCCCCGGCGGCCACCGTCACCGCCTCCCCGCGCTCGGCGAGGATGTCGGCGAGGCTCTTGCCCTCGAGCGACCGGTCCCACTCGCACAGCCCGATGACGATGTTCGCGGGGTCGCCGCCGCCGCGGTCGACCTCGATGCGGTAGATAATCTCCTCGCGGATGCGCCGGCGCGTCTCGGGGTCCCGGAGACGCGCGACGAGCTCGCTCGTCCCCCCCTCCTGGGCCCACTGCGGGACCACCGCCGTGATCGAGGTCTGCGACGCCGTGTACGGATACTGGTCGATGGTGATGTCGACGCCGCGGGCCCGCGCCGCGTCGACGAGGGCGAGGCTGTCGGCGCTCTGCCCCCACGCGGGGCGGCCGATCGCCTTGTGGTGGGTCATCTGCACGGGAATGCCCGCCTCCTCGCCGATGCGGATCGTCTCGCGCACCGAGTCGAGCAACCCCTGGGCCTCGTCGCGCATGTGCGAGATGTAGATGCCGCCGTACCGGGCCGCCACCTCGGAGAGCGCGATGACCTCCTCGATCGGCGTGAAGCTGCCCGGCACGTAGAAGAGGCCCGTCGACAGGCCGAGCGCGCCCGCCTCCATCGCCCCGGCGACGAGCGTGCGCATGCGGTCGAGCTCGTCGCGCGTCGGCTCGCGGTCCTCCACGCCCAGCACCTCGCGGCGAATCGTGCCCTGCCCGGCGAAGACGGCCCAGTTCGGGCTGATTCGGGCGGCGGCAATCTCCTCCAGGTGCGCGCCGACGGGCCACGGCGAGCTGCCGTCGTTGCCCTCGGTGAGGGTGGTGACCCCCTGCAGCAGGTAGTTGTCGGCGGTCGGCACGTCGAAGATGCCGCGCACCGCGTGGGTGTGCGGGTCGATGAAGCCGGGCGCGACGATCAACCCCGTCGCGTCCACGACGCGGTCCGCCGACGCGCCCGCGAGGTCGCCGACGCGCGAGATGCGGTCGCCGACCACGCCGACGTCGGCGCGGATCCAGGGATTGCCCGTCCCGTCGACGACGCGGCCGCCGCGCACGATCACGTCGAACCGCTCCGCTTCCTGCGCGGGCGCGGCCGCCGCCGCCAGGGCCAGCGCCAGGAAGAGCGCCGGAAGACGCCGTGCATCCATGATCACCTCCCGCGGGCCGCCGCCAGCCCGACTGGCGACGACGATGCCGCGTTACCCGCTTGCCGTCGAACCCGGGCGGGTCGAGGCGGGCTCTCGCCCCGGATGTTGGCCCGTGCCCGGGCGCTCGCACCAGGCACGCGGGCCCCGGGCCCTACTGCTGCGCGGCCGCCTCCGCCTCCAGCACGCGGGCGCCGCCGAGCATCAGGGGCATCGAGTGGTGCCCCTCGTGGCAGGCGTACTCCCACATGTCTTCCTCGAGCCGCAGCATCGGCACCTCGTAGGTCCACGGGCGCTCCCACGTCTCGGGGTCGTCGACGGTGGCCTGGTACAGCAGCGTGTCGGCGTCGACGCGGGTCAGCCGCTCGGTCAGGCGCATGCTGCCCGAGGTGCTGCGCCACTGCCGGCGGGGGTCGAAGTTGGCGGTCTCGATGACGAGGGTGTCGCCCTCCCAGCGCCCGCGCGAGGCGCCCGACCACTGCAGGAACGAGGGGTCGAGGGCGGGGCGCCCGTCGAGGGGGACGATGCGCACGGTGTGCACCATCTCCGTCATGATGGCGACGTGGTCGGGCGTCTGGAACAGTTGCATGTTGTTGTTGTAGGCGCTCGGGTTCATCGGCGGCCCCGCGTTGAACCCGAGGATGCAGCGGTCGTAGGTGCTGAAGTCCAGCCACGAGTCGGCCGGCTGCGCGCGGCGGTGCGCCGCGCGCGCGGCAGCGCGCTCCCCACCCTCGGGCGTCATCGCGGGATAGCGCCCGTTCGCGGGATCGACGATGAGCGACGTGCGCCGGGTCCCCACCGCCTGCAGGCCCTGGTCGAGCCACGTGTGGTTGTACGAGCCGTTCCCGCCGTCGGGACGCCGGTCGACGTTGGTCCCCGCCTCGGTCCGTTGCGCGGGCAGGTCCAGGAAGTTGTTGAGACGGTCGAGCGCCCGCTGCTCCAGCTCGGCCGCCGCCTCCTCGGTCAGGAAGGCCTGGTCCGCCAGCGCTTCCGGCCGCTGCATCGGGGTGATGCTGCGGAAGTCCCAGACGCCTCCCAGGTCCGGGGCGCCCCACGCGGTCCGCGGCGGGTCGTCCTGGGCCCCGGCGGGGGCCGCGCCCACCACGACGGCAAACAGACACACCGCGATGGGCACCGCGGTCGTTCGATGGCTCATCCTGTCCTCCTCGTGCTGCCCGCGCTGTCCGGGCCGGCCCGACCGACCCGCCGGGGGCGTCGTCGGGCACCCCGTACGTACCGATTATCCCCGATTCGAGACAGGCCCGCGGCCAGGTTCGGGACGAGTATAATCAGCCGAACCTCGTCCACCGGACGCCTCTCGCACCGGAGGTAGCAGATGCGCAAGTCATCCCTGGCGGCGTTCACGGTTTCCCTGCTCGTGATCGCGTTCGCAGCCCCACCGGCCCTGGCCCAGTCCGACGACGGCGGCATGCCGATGCGGACCCCCGACGGGCACCCGCACATCTCCGGCACGTTCACCTTCCGGACGCTGACGCCGATGCAGCGGCCGGCCCAGTTCGCGGACCGCGAGACCCTGGATCCGGAGACCGCGGCGGCGTTCGAGGCGTCGGAGCGGACGCGTCAGAACCGGGACCTCTTCGACCCCATCGCGGGGGCGCCGAACGCGGGCTACCAGCCGCGCGCGGCGGGCGGCGTGCTCTCCTACAACGAGTTCTGGTACGAGCGGGGCATCGAGCTGACGTCGGACAAGCGGACGTCGCTCATCGTCGATCCGCCCAACGGGCGCTACCCCGCGCTGACCGAGGCGGGCCGGCTGGCCGACGCGGAGCGGAGGGCGTACCGGCGCGAGCACATGTACGACTCGTACGAGAACCGCAGCATGGGCGACCGCTGCATCGCGTTCACCAAGTCGGGCCCGCCCATGCGCCCCGGGGCGTACAACAACAACCTGATGATCTTCCAGACCGCCGACCACGTGGTGATCCTCACCGAGCAGGCGCGCCAGCACCGCATCATCCCGCTCGACGACGTGGAGAAGCCGCGCCTCGAGCAGATCGCGGGCGTGTCGCGGGGGCGCTGGGAGGGAGAGACGCTGGTCGTCGAGACCGCGCAGTACCGCGACTGGGGGAACGGGACCATCGGCCCGAGCCTGCACCTCGTCGAGCGGTTCACCCGGCTCGACCCGGACACCGTCGCCTACGAGTACACGGTGAACGATCCCGAGAGGTACACCGCGCCCTACACGGTCATGCTGCCGTTCCGGCGCACCGACGGCGAGATCTTCGAGTACGCCTGCCACGAGGGCAACATCGGCCTCTACGGCATCCTCGCCGGCGCGCGGAACCTCGAGCGGCAGGGGCGCGAGCTGCGGCCCTGACCGGCGGCCGGTCCGGGCGAAGGAGTCAGCGATGATTCGTTTTTCTCGTATGCACGTTGGGGTCGGCGCGCTGGCGGTGGCCGTGAACATGGCCCTGGCGCCGGCGGCGGGATGGGCCCAGCCGGCGTCGCCGGAAGCCTGGGAAGCACCGCGCACCCCTTGGGGCGACCCCGACATCGGAGGCGTCTGGAACAGCTCGACGGTGACGCCGCTGGAGCGCCCCGAGGCGCTGGCCGACCAGGCGTTCCTGACCGAGGAGGAGGCGGCGGCGGTCGAGGCGCGCGTCGCCCGCGCCAACGCCCGCGCCAACGCGCCCAGCGAGGTGCGCACCGAGCCCCTGCCGGTGGGCGGCAACGTGGGCGCCTACAACGCGTTCTGGATCGATCGCGGGACGACCGTCGTCCCCACGCGGCGCACGTCGCTGGTGGTCGACCCGCCCACCGGACGCCTGCCCGCGCTCACGCCCGAGGCCGAGGCGTACGTCAACTCGCCGGAGCGGCAGCGCTTGAAGGCGGTGCGCGAGGGCGCGGTGCCCGCCGACTCCTACGCCCAGTTCGACTGGGGCGACCGGTGCATCTGGTACCGCGGCGTCCCGTCGCTGCCCACCGCCTACAACAACAACTACCAGGTCGTGCAGACCCCCGACGTCATCGCCATCGTGCAGGAGCACATCCACGACGTGCGCTTCATCCACCTCGACGGGCGCCCGCGCATCGACGCGCGCATCAGCCAGTTCGGCGGCCACTCGCTGGGGCGCTGGGAGGGCGACACCCTGGTCGTCGAGACGGCGGGCTTCGGCGATCGGGCCTATCTCTTCTCGTCCGGCCCCGGACCGCAGGGCGGCACCAACTGGGACCTCAGCCCCGACCTCCGTGTCGTGGAACGCTTCACCCGGGTGGGCCCGGGGGTCCTCGACTACGCCTTCACGGTGCACGATCCCAACGTCTGGACCACCCCGTGGACCGGCTCCTCGCCGTGGGCGCGCGGCGAACAGCCCCTGTACGAGTACGCCTGCCACGAGGGCAACTACGGGATGACCAACATCCTCGCCGGCTCGCGCGCGGCGGAGGCGGGTGCCCGGGACCGGTAGGGCGCGATGTTCCAGCGACCCGGCGTCGTTCGCTCACGGCCACGATTCCGCCCCGGTCACCTGAGCCCGGCTCAATGCTCCGTTGTCACGCGTCCCCGCACCGGCGGCTTGCAGCCCACCGGCGGCACGCCGTGCCCGCGCCACGCCTTTCCCGGCGTAAAGTCCCTGCTCCTCGGGGCTGCAGTGCTGACCGGCACGGCCGGTGTGAACGCCCAGGCGCAGGAGCTGGTGACGGATCGTCCCGACCAGACCGAGTCGGCCACCGTCGTGCCGCGGGGCCTGCTGCAGGTAGAGACGGGCTACCTGTTCACCCGTGACAGGGACGTCGACAGCCACGCGGCGCCCGGCACGCTGTTCCGCATCGGTTTCGGCGGGCGCACCGAGCTCAGGCTCGGACACGCCGGCGTCCTGGGGACGGAAGGACGCCGCGGCGCCGGCGACAGCGAGCTCGGCGCCAAGGTCAACCTCATCCCGCAGGCCGACGGCTGGCGGCCCAAGCTCGCGCTCCTCGGCGGCCTGTCGCTCCCCACCGGCGGCGACGGGTTCTCGAGCCGCGGCGCCGACCCGTCGTTCCTCGTCGCCTTCGCCCACGAGCTCGCGCCGAGACTGTCGCTGGGCTACAACGCCGGGGCGGCGTGGGAGTCCTCGCCCGACGCACCGGGCCGCGACGCGTCCGTCGTGTACTCGCTCGCCCTCGGCATCGGCGTGACGGATCGCCTGGGCGCGTTCATCGAGATCTTCGGCGACCGGCGGGTCGCCAGCGAGGTCGCGACCGGGGTGTCCGCGGACGGGGGGCTGACGCTCCTGCTGACCGATGTCCTCCAACTGGACGTCTCCGTGGGCCGCGGGCTGCGCGGCCCCGCCGACGATATCTTCGTCGGCACCGGGCTGAGCCTTCGGTTGCCGCACTAGGAGTCTGCGCCATAGAACGGCGCGGACTCCTGGAGGGTTGGTTGGGCGCCCAGCGGAGCCGTAGGCGACAATGGGCGGCCAGCAGCCCGTGGCGAAAGTCCCCGAGCTGTATTCGAGCGGCGATGCAGCCCGCCTGACTGCGTTGTTCGTCGGTTACATATGCCCAATATGCGCCCTCCTCACGCCTTGTCAGGCGGGCGCCTCGGCAGTTCGCTGGCGCCCTCCGGGCGCGGTGCAACGCGGGGTTTCACCACGGGCTGCCAGGAACGGCAGGGCCGCCGTTCGTTCAACCGGCCACTGCCCGCCGGCGGTGGAACACCATGGCCGGCCGGCCGTCGGCCGCGCTCAGCCGCTCTACCCGCACCCCGAACACCGACGCCACGAGGTCGTCGTCGAGCACGTCCGTCGGCGGGCCCGCCGCCCGCAGGCGCCCGTCCTGCAGCACCGCGACGGTGTCGGCCCAGCGCGAGACGACGTTGAGATCGTGCAGCGCGAGGGCAATGGTCGCCCCGCCCCCGGCCAGCTCGCGCAGCAGCGTCAGAGTCTCGATGACGTGGTCGACGTCGAGGTTGGCGGTCGGCTCGTCGAGGAGGATCACGTTGGAGCCGGTGGCGAGGCTGCGCGCGATGACCGCGCGCCGGCGCTCGCCCCCCGACAGCTCGGTGACGAGGCGGTCGGCGAGGTGCGACACGTCCGCACGCGCCATCGCCGCGGCGACGGCCGCGTCGTCGGCCGGGCCGGGGTCGTCGAACCGGCCCAGGTGGGGATGGCGCCCCATCGTCACCAGCTCGCGCACCGTGAACGGCACCTCCACGTGCGTGTCCTGCGGCACGAAGCTGATGCGCCGCGCCAGGAGCGGGCGCGAGAACCGCGACAGGTCCGTCGCATCGAGGCTGGCGCGGCCCCCGGTCGGCCTCCAGAGCCCCGCCATGAGGCGCAGCGCCGTCGACTTCCCCGCCCCGTTCGGACCGATGAGCGCGGTGATTCGCGCGGGCGCGGCCTCGACGCTGACGTCGCGCACGAGGTGCCGGGCCCCGATGCGGAGGCTGGCGCGCTCGAGCCGCAGGCTCATAGGGCGGCGGTCCCTCCCCGTTGCCGGCGCAGCAGGTAGAGGAAGAACGGCGCCCCGCAGGCGGCGGTGATGATGCCGAGCCGGATTTCGGTCGGCGGGTTGACGGTGCGGGCGAGCAGGTCGCAGACGATCAGGAAGAGCGCGCCGCCGAGCATCGCCGCCGGCAGCAGGGTGCGGTGCGATGGTCCCAGCACGAGCCGCAGCATGTGCGGCACGATCAGGCCGACGAAGCCGATGACGCCGCTCACCGCCACCGCCGCCCCGGTCAGCATCGCCGCCGTCGCCAGCATCGTCCGGCGCACCCGTTCGACGTCGACGCCGAGGCTTGCCGCGCTCTCCTCGCCGAGGAGCAGCAGGTCGAGGTCGCGCGTGTGCCAGCGCGCGGCCACCGCGCCCAGCGCGACCGGGGGCAGGCACATCCAGACGTGGGTCCAGGTGCGGTTGTCCAGCCCGCCCATCAGCCAGAAGACGACCTCGTTGGCGACCTGCCAGTTGACGACGCTGAGCGAGATGAGCAGCGTGGCGATGGCCGTCGACAGCGACCCGAGGGCGATGCCGGCCAGCAGCAGCGTCGCGACCGGGGTGCGCCCGGCCCGGGTGGCGACGGTGTAGACGGTGGCGAGCGCGGCCAGCGCACCTGCGAAGGCGAACAGCGGGAGCCAGAAGACGGCCGCGGCCGCGAGCCCGCTCACGAACGTGACGACGGCGCCCAGCGCCGCCCCCTGGCTGATGCCGATGACGCTGGGCTCGGCGAGGGGGTTGCGGAACAGCCCCTGCATCTGCGTCCCCGCCACCGCGAGGGCGCCCCCCACCAGGGCCGCGACGACCACGCGCGGGGTGCGGATGAGCCAGACGATGACCTGCTCGGCCTCGGAGATCTCCCCCAGGTCGATCCAGCCGGCGGGCAGGGTCCGCGCCGCGAGCACGCGGACGACGGTGCCCCAGGCGATGCCGGTGCTGCCGATGGCGATCGCCGCCACCACCGCCGCCGCGAGCAGGGCCGCCAGCAGCGGCAGGGCCGCCCAGGCGGCGCCGCGAACTCCGGGCCGGCGCTCGGTGTCGGTCACAGCGCCTCCGGATACACCGGCGCCGGGGACTCCCGGCCGGCGTTCGGTGACGGTCGCAGCGCCTCCGGATACAGCGGCGCCGCGGCCTCCCGGCCGGCGTTCGGTGTCGGTCACGGCGCGTCCGGATACAGCGCGGCGGCCACCGTCTCGGTAAGGCCGGCCGCGTACTGTGACATGGTGATGAACTGCCGGTGGTCGATGACCAGCACCTGTCCGGCCCGACCCGCCGCGGTCACCGCCACCGCCGGATGGTCAAGGAGGCGCCGGCGCACGGCGGCCTCCTCGCCGGCGGGCGCGTCCGCGATGATCCAGTCCGGGTTCCAGGCCGCGATCTGCTCGGTCCCGATGGCGCCGTGCGGCCCGATGCCCTGCTCGGCCGCCACGTTCACGGCGCCCAGCTCGGTCAGGATGTGGTCGAAGAGCGAGCCCGCGCCGAAGGTGCCGGAGAAGGCGACGTAGACCAGCACGCGCGGCGGCGGCGCCCCGGCGGGGCGGCGCGCCACCGCCGCCGCGATGCGGTCCCGGAACCGCCTGATGACCCGCTCGGCCGCTGGTTCCTCGCCGGTGAGTCGGCCCACGGTCTCCAGGCCCTCGGCGATCTGCGCGAAGTCCTCGTAGACCGTCAAGAGGCGGAACGTGGGAATGCCCGCGCCGCGCGCCAGCGCCACGTAGTCCGCGCGGGCGGTATTCGACGCGATCAGCAGGTCGGGGCGACGTCGCAGGAGCGCCTCTGGCTCGCCGGCCACCGCGACGTCCATCCCGTCCACGACGTCCGCGACATAGCTGTAGCGCCGGTCGTGGGCGACCGCGCTGACCGCGGCGATGCGCGACCGGTCCACGACGGCGAACAGGAAGTGGTCGCTGACCAGCGCCTGCGACGCTATCCGCGACGGCGGCCGCGGCAACCGGAGCGCGTCGCCGGCGTGGTCGTGCACCGTGCGCGGGAACCCGGCCGGCGCGGCGGCGGTCTGTCTGGCGAGGTTCCGGCCGGCGCGCATGTCGGCGCTCCAGAGCCAGCCGGCCAGCAGCAGGGCGAGGCACAGCGCGACCTCGAGCACGGCCCGCAGCCGTCCGCGCGACAGAGATGACAGAGGTATGGACAGCTTCATCGGCTCACCACGCGCGCGACCACTTCGGGCCGCCCGCCTCTCCGGTCCGCAGGGCCGCGTCGGCGCCCGCCTCGACCTCGATCTGCCGGCCGAGAATCCACAGCAGGTCGGAGAGCCGGTTCAGGTACGCCAGCAGGTCGGCGCCGACCTTCTCCCCCGACTCCGCGAGCTGCACCACCCGCCGCTCCGCCCGGCGGCACACCGCCCGCGCGACATCGAGGGCCGCCGACGCGGCGTGCTCGCCGGGAATCGCCCAGTCGCCGAGCACGCCCTCGATGGCCTCGACGCGCCGCACCTCGGCCGTGAGCCGCTCGACCATCGCGGCGGTGACGGCGGGGGCCTGGCCGGGCCGGGGGACGGGGGTCGCCAGCTCGCCGCCGACCGCGAACAGCTCGCGCTGGATGCTCTTGAGCAACTCCCCCACCCCGCCGTCCTCGCACAACGCACGGGCGAGGCCGATCTGGCTGTTCAGCTCGTCGACCGCCCCGTAGGCCTCGACGCGCAGCGACGCCTTCGAGGCCCGCGCGCCGCCCACCAGCCCCGTCTCGCCGCGGTCTCCGTGTTTGGTGACTATGCTCATGTCGATGTCTCCGCTGCCGCTCCTGTCGCGTCCGGCAGGCCGCCGCGGCTCCGCGTATGATGTGCAGCGCACCGGATCGCGCGCCGCGCTCGGCGCATCGCCGCCGCCCGATGCCCGGCCGTCTCCGCCCCGCGCGGTCGGGACGGGCGCACAGGCGACCCTTCCGCGAACGCGGGGGCCACGGCTACCGATGGAAATGTCTGACTACCAACTCGCGGGATACCGGCTCGTCACCCGGGCGACGAGCGGCACGCAAGCAGTGCGACGAGCCATGACAGGCGGGAACCTCCTTTCGGCGTGTCCACGCGCCGAATTCGGCGGACCGGCAGGCCGGACCGCGGGGTTGTGCAACCCTCCCGTCGATCGGTCTCCTGACTCGCGGATCAACGCGGAACGGCAAGGTCTTCCCATGCCTGCGCGACCTTCGGGTCGCCCTGGGAGTCTCGCTGGCGCGAAGCTCCCGCGGCCCATTCGCCGCGCCCAGCACAGTGACCGGCGCCCATCGGCGCCCGCGTGCCGCCCGCTCCCCGCTTACAGTGGCGGGACCGTGTGGGATTCTCACCCACTTCCCGGAATCGTCGGGAGCAGAGCTGTCGCCCGGCAGTATAGCACCTCGACACGCCTCTGCCGCAGGGGCGTCGACGGACGTCGGCTCCGCCCGGCCGCAACGCCCGGGCGCGGCGCCCTCTGGCCGGGGAGCCCGGCACCGGCGACCGACTACGCGCCCCGTCCGACCGCGTCGACCCGCGGAGCCGCGAGGCTTCGCCGGCACCCGTTCCCCCGGTCTTGGTCGTCACGCCTTGCCGCTCCGCCGCCATCCCGCTCGCTGGCAGCCGAGACGGCGCCGGGGCGACGCGGGGCTTCACCACCGGTCGGCCGATGACCGCGGCCGAACGACACGCGGTGTCCGACGTGCTCCTGCAGACCAACCTGTTCGCGGGCCGGCGGGCCGGGCGCTTCCTCCTCGTCGAGCTGCTGGCGCCGCACCGCGTCGTCAGCACCTCCGCCGTGTGCGGCGGGCAGCGCGAGGACGTGTCGTTTCTCGTCAACCACCAGAGCTGCGAGGCGGCGGGCGACGCTGCCCGCTACGAGCACATCGCGCGGCTCGGGCCCGCGGCGTACCATGCGGCTGCCTGCGCCGAGATCGGCGTTCCCCCCGACCGTACCGCGCTAATGGGCACCGCCGCCAACATGGCTTACGCCGCCCGGGGCTCCGCCGCCTTCGAGGAGCTCCGGGTCGACGCGTTCGCGACCGCCGGGGTCGCCGGCAACGCGGCCCGCGCCGGCGACCCCGCGCGCTGGATGGAAGACGCGGACGGGCACTGGCGACAGGTTGAGGCCGAGGGCGCCGGCGACCCGGCCGCCGAGGCGGCGCCGCGCGAAGGAACCATCAACGTCATCCTGCTGCTCGACTGCCCGGTCACCGCGGCCGCCCAGGCGCGGGCGGCGGTCACGCTGACCGAGGCGAAGTCGGCGGCCCTGGCCGAGCTGGCCGCCCCCAGCCGGTACTCGCCCACCATCGCCACCGGGACCGGCACCGACCAGTTCTGCCTCGCCGCGCCGCTCGATCCGGACCGGCCGCCGCGGACCGCGACCGGCCCCCACGCCAAGCTCGGGGAGCTCATCGGCCGGGCCGTGATGCAGGCGGTCAAGGAGGCGTTGCGCTGGCAGAACGGGCTCGAGCCCTCCCTGACGCGCGGGCTGTTCCATGCCCTCGGACGCTTCGGGGTGACCGAGCCGCGCGCGCTCGCGCGCCTCGCCGAGCTGCTGCCGCCCGAGCACTACGCGCTGCTCGACCGCAACCGACACGCGGTGTTCTACGAGCCCGGCGTCGCCGCCGCCGCCTACGCGCTCGCCGCCGTGCTCGACCGCGCGGCGTTCGGCACTCTGCCCCCGGGCGCGGCCGGCGAGGCGCTGCGGCAGCAGGCCGCGTGTCTCGCCTGCGCGCTCGCCGCCCGCCCCCTCGACTGGCCGTCGTTCCGCGCGCAACTCGCGCGGGTTCCCGACGATCCGGTCGAGCTGGTGCTGCGCGCGCTCGCCACCGGCTGGAGCGCCAAGTGGACCTGAGCCCGCTGCTGCCGCGCGCCGACCTGCTCGTGGGGGCGGCCGCGCTCGACTGGGCGCTGGGCGATCCCGTCTACCGCGGCCATCCCGTGCGGCTGATGGGGGCGTCGCTCGCCGCGTGCGAGCGCATGCTGCGCGCCGCGGGGTGCGACGGCCGCGCCGGCGGCTGCCTGCTCTTCCTGCTGCTCGGCGGCCTGTGGGTGGGCGGCCTCTCGCTCGCGCTGCTCGGCGCGGGACGGCTGCACCCCGCGGCCAGCGCCGCCCTGCACCTGTTCGTGCTCTACAGCCTGCTCGCCCTCGGCGACCTGCTCGCCCACGGCGCCGCCGTCGACCGCGCCGCGACCGCGGGAGACCTGCCGGCGGCGCGTCGGGCCGTTGCGCGGCTGGTCGGTCGCGACGTCGACCGCATGGACGCCGCCGCCTGCCGGCGCGCCGCCATCGAGAGCCTCGCCGAGAACCTCGTCGACGGCGTCGTGTCCCCCATCGCCTGGTACGCGGTCCTGGGCGTGCCGGGCCTCGTGCTCTGCAAGGTCGTCAGCACCATGGACTCGATGGTCGGCTACCGGACGCCGCGCTACCTGCGGTTCGGGTGGTGCGGCGCGCGCCTCGACGACGCCGTGCAGGCGGCGCCGGCCCGCGCGACGTGGCTCCTGATCGCGCTCGCCGCCGGCGCGCTCCCAGGTTGCTCGGGCCGGGGGGCCCTGGCGACGGGCTGGCGGCAGCACGCCGTCGTGCCCGGACCGAACCCCGGCTGGAGCGAAGCGGCCATGGCCGGCGCCCTCGCGCGCCGCCTCGCCGGCCCCATTCGGCTCGGGGGCCGGCTCGTCAACGAGATCTGGCTCGGCGACCCGGCCGCCACCCCCGCCGGAACGGCGGTCGACTACCGGCGGGCGCGCGCGGTCGTCTGCCTCGCCACCGCGCTCACGCTCACCGCTGCCGCCGGCGGCATCTGGTTGGCGCAGACGGCCGCCGCGCCGTGATCGCACACCCTGCTCCGCCCCGTCGGCGGGCTCCCCCCGGGGACGGCCGGCCGCGACTTCACGGCGTCGTGATCGCACACCCTGCTCCGCCCCGTCGGTGGGCGGCCGACGGGGCCGCCGGTCGACGGCAACGCAGGACCGCCGTCTTCGGCCTCGAGCGTTACGCGAGGGCGGAGAGAGCGGGCCCTGCGTCGACGGTCGGACGCAAGTTCGCGCCGCGGTCCGCACCCGTGATACCATGGCCGTCGAATCGCGAGCAGGTTTTCTCCACCCGGAAGCCCCGCTCAGAGTAGCGGGTATCGCTTGGCGGCGGCCAGGCCTCCCTCCTCCAGGATTCTCTCGACAGCCGCCCTCCATGCCGGCGGGCGCCGACCACTGGGGTTCCGCGCAGGGTGAGCGCGGGCTCAGGAGCACCGATACAGATGACCTTCGCCGAGCTGGGCCTCCGCCCGGAACTCGTCCGCGCCGTGGGCGGCGCGGGCTACGCCACCCCCACCCCGATACAGGAACGCGGCATCCCTCTGGCGCTGGAGGGACGGGACCTCATCGCCTGCGCCCAGACCGGCACCGGTAAGACCGCGGCGTTTCTCCTCCCGATCCTGCACCGGCTCTCCGGCGCGCCGCCGGCACGGCCCCCGCGCGCGCTCGTGGTCACCCCGACCCGCGAGCTGGCCGCGCAGATCGGCGAGATGGCCGCGCAGTACGGGGCGCACCTGCGCGTGCGCAGCGCCGTCATCTTCGGGGGCGTCGGCATGGAGCCGCAGACCCGCCGCCTGCGCCGCGGGCTCGACCTGCTCATCGCCACGCCGGGGCGGCTGCTCGACCATCTGCGCCAGGGGCACGCGCAGCTCGGCCAAGTCGAGACCGTCGTGCTCGACGAGGCGGACCGCATGCTCGACATGGGCTTCCTGCCCGACGTGCGACGGATCCTCGGCGCGCTCCCCGCGACGCGCCAGAACCTGTTCTTCTCGGCCACGATGCCGGACGAGATCGAGGACCTGATTCGCCGCACGACCAACGACCCCGCGATGCTGGAGGTCGCGCGCCGCGCGACGCCGGTCGGCGCCGTCAGCCAGATCGTCCACCCCGTGGCCGCGACCGGCAAGAAGGAGCTCCTCGCGTGGCTGCTCCGAAAGCCGGAAATGGGACAGACCCTCGTCTTCACCCGCACGAAGGCGCGGGCCAACCAGTTGGCGAAGCGCCTCGACAGATCGGGGCGCCGCGTCGCGGCCATTCACGGGAACAAGAGCCAGAGCGCACGAACGCGCGCCCTGGCCGGCTTCCGCGACGGGCGCATCGACACCCTCGTCGCCACCGACATCGCGGCGCGCGGGATCGACGTCGACCGCATCAGCCACGTCGTGAACTTCGACCTGCCCACCGTGCCCGAGGACTACGTGCACCGCATCGGGCGCACGGGCCGGGCCGGGGCGAGCGGCCACGCCATCTCGCTGGCCGCCCCCGAGGAACGGCCGCAGCTCATCGCCATCGAGCGGCTCGTGGGGCGCGCGATCCCGAAGGAGATCGTGCCGGGGTTCGCACCCGCCGACGCGCCGGCCCCACCGCCCGGCGCGTCGCGACCGCGGTCCCACTCGTCCCGGCCGGGCGGAGGACACCGCCGTCGATCCGCGCCGGGGCCCGGCCGTCCCGGCGGGCGCGGGGCCCGCGCCGCGGCAGCGCGCCGCGGCGCGTCACACTGACCGCCAATCGTCGGCGGGCGACCTTGCGGTGGCGTTGGAGGCTTCGACGGCGCGAAGATCTCTGCGCCGCGAGGATGGCCACCTGACGAACTCTCCAGGAGTCCGCGCCGTTCTACGGCCCGGACTCCTGGCTTGCCGACGCGACGAGGCCGGCCGTGCGGCCGGCGATGCGCTATAGTGCGCCACGGGTGAACCCGAGACACTCGGGAACTGAACTCGCGCGGCGACAAGAACGGACCGCCACCGAATGAGCTGCAACGAGCTGGCTGAACGGGGAAGCCTGATGAAGCTGATGAAGATGAAGAGCTGCGCCGCCGCGGCGCCGGCCCTGCTTGTCGCAGCCCTTGCGGCGTACGCCGGCCCCACGCCGCCCGCGCTCGGAGAACTGGTCGACGCGATGGTCGCCGAGCAGGTGGCGTCCGCCGCCCCAGGTTGCGCCGTCGGCGTCGCGCGGGGCGGCGACGTCCTCCACGCGCGAGGGTACGGCCTCGCGAATCTCGACCACGAGGTCGCGATTACCCCGGACACCGTCTTCGACGTCGGCTCGGTCACGAAGCAGTTCACGGCCGCGAGCATCGTGCTGCTGTCGCTCGACGGCGCGCTGGGGCTCGGCGATGACATACGGACGTATCTGCCGGAGCTGCCCGACTACGGCCCGACGATCACCATCGACCACCTGCTGCATCACACCAGCGGCGTGCGCGACTATCTGAATTTGATGGCGCTGGCCGGCCGCGAGTTCTACGCACCCATCAGCCACCTGGACATCGTCGAGCTGATGGCTCGACAGCGCGCGCTCAACCACCCGCCCGGCGAACGCTACAGCTACAGCAACACCGGCTACATGCTGCTGGCCACCATCGTGGAGCGTGTTTCGGGCCGGAGCTTCGGGACCTTCGCCCGCGAGCGGATCTTCGAGCCTATGGGCATGACCGCCAGCTTCCTCTACGAGGACGCCGAGCAGGTCGTGCCCCACCGCGCGACCGGCTACGCCCCGGGGGCCGGCGGCCGCTTCCGGATGGTCCACAACTTCAGCTTCGCCACCGCCGGCGACGGCCAGCTCTACACCACGGTCGGAGACCTCCTGCGCTGGAGCCGCGCGTTCGCCACCGATCGGGTGGCCGGGCCGGACTTCACCGCGCTGATGCTGACTCCCGGCACCCTCGCCGAAGGCGAGACGCTGGGCTACGGCGGCGGGCTCTTCCTCGGCGAGTACCGGGGCCTGACGACGAACGGCCATGGCGGGAGCACCTGGGGCTTTCGCGCGCGGCTCGTGCGGTTGCCCGACCACGAGCTCGCGGTCGCGGTGCTCTGCAACCGCGAGGACGCGAACCCGGGCCGGCTGGCGAACGGCATCGTCGATCTCTACCTCGCGGATCACCTCGATCCCGTCGCGGAGCCCGGCGGCCCCCGGGGGCGCCGCCGCGGCCGGCCCGGCGAGGCCGCCGCGGCCCCGATCGTGATCGTCCCGGGAGACTACGAGGGCAGCTACTACAGCGAGGAGCTGGACGCGCGCCATCACATCGGCCTCGACGACGGCGCGCTCCGCGTCCGCATCGAGCGATGGCCGCCGCTGGACCTGATCAGCACCGGCGGAGATCGCTTCGCCGGCATCGACTTCCCCGCCTGGACCGGCCCGCGCCGGGTGAGCCTCGAGTTCCGGCGGAGCACGCGCGGCGCCGTCACCGGCTTCTCGCTGGCGGCCGGCGAGGCGCGCGACATCGAGTTCGTCCGGCTCCCCGCCCGGGCGCAGTAGCGCCTGGTCCAGGACGCGCCGCAGCGTCAGAAGTGCGCCCGGTAGTTGGCGACGTTCAGCCGGACGTGCCGCCTTACGTCTCCCGGCAAGACGAAGAGCCTGGGGCCCTTCCGGAAGTTGAAGAGCCGGTAGAGGCGGTAGGCATGCAGGTTCGCGCCGCAAAACCGCACTTCGCCCGCGCTGATGTAGAACGGCGTGAGCTTCCCGTAGCGGGTCGTCTTGACCTCGACGAACCGGTCATGGCCGGCGACGTCGTAAGAATGGATATCGTAACCGGCGTGGTCGCCGACCGTCTTCGACACTTGCTCGACATTCCGCGCGAGGTGATCCTTCCCGGCTCGCAGCAGTCGTGCGCGCTCGTATTCCATCACCAACGCTTCCCCCGCATCCCCCAGCGACCGATTCAGAGCCTCCCTCTGGAGATAGTTCGTGGCCGGCGAACCGACGCTGCCAACTCCGTAGCGAGCAGGTTCCTCCCGGACAACCGAGGGCAGACCGGTGTCGGGCGGATCGACGCCAACGCGGAGGACGTCCTCCACCGAGACGTCTTCTTGCGGTTCCCCGACAGCGGCCTCCACCAAGTCGCGCAAGGGCGGCAGTTGTTCGTGAACCACCTCCCGCAGCATGTCCTGTCCGTGTCCAAGCGGCTTGTAGCCGTCGATATAGGGAAAGCCCAGCGAGATCAGGATCGCACTGATGTTCTGGTGCTTGCGCTCGACTGCGCCCTTGGACCGGCCGTCGAGCTGTTCACGGAGGTCCCGATTGCGCTTCGCCTTGTTGAACCGTTCGTCTCGCAGTTCGAGAACCAACATGTCCAGGTAGCCCCGAACAGTGGCTTCCACTTCCGACCGACTCCAGTGGCGCGACGGCACAGACAAGATCGTACACGAATGCGCACGGTGGCACACTCCCGCGCATCGGCGCTGCCCGGGGATCACATCACGGCCCGCTGTCGAGCGCCGATCCCGGCGGCATGTCCGGCCTCGCCGGGTGCGATCGAGGGGACCCGCAGGACGCCGCCGATCCGAGGCCGCCGGATTTGGCCTTGACCTCGACCGATCGCACGGGCATTCTTCGTACGTGGATCGTGTTCGATCGAGGAGCACCATGGCCCCACTCAGAAGGAACCTCATTCGCAGCCTCGGCCTGACGGCGCTGTGCACGTTGGCCCTGTTCGCGGTGAGCGCGACCGGTCAACGCGCGCCCCAAGCCCCAGCGGACGATTGCATTCCGGGCACGACCTGCGGTCCCATGCCGTCGAGCGCCCTGGAATACGCCGCGATGTGCGCGCTTGAGCTCGGCGTCGCGCCCACCGTCGACTGCGGCGCGGGGGTCCTGCTTCCGATCACCGTCGGCGGCGTCGAGGTGTTCGAAGACCCCGGCCTGCACGAGTGCGACAAGGCCAGCCTGCAGATCGGCGACTGCATGCCCGGCTCGAGCCTGCAGCGCTTCGAGGGCAGGGATGTCGACGGCACGCCGAGGCCCGACGTGGTGTGGGTCAGCTTCTGCCGCCACGACGGGCGGGATGACGTGGTGGGCTTCGACATGCCCGATTCCGTGCAGTTGATTGGCTACAACTACCAGACCGGGGCGACCTGCTTCTTCGAGTCCGGCGACAACCGGCCCTGGACCCACGTGGACGAGAACAACCGGCTGCTCGGGGTGCTTCCCGGGCCGGACGATCCGGCGTTCGACCAGGCCTATACCGTGCCGGGGGTCCAGTGCGTGAAATGCCATCAGGCGGACCCGTTCAACCACAACCCCTGGATCAACAGCGCGCGCCTCCCCGAGGACCCGCGCCAACCGGTACTTCCCGTCATTCCCGGCCCCAACGCGCCCTACTACGTCGTGGGGGGACAGGACTGGGACATGCGGACCATCCACATCGAGGGCAACCGATGCCTCGGGTGCCACCGCATCGGCATGGAGACGCTGGCGGAGTACACGGGCGACCACTGGGACCCCAACGAGCACATGCCGCCGCACGCCCCCGGCGCCTTCGCGGACGACTACGCCGAGCTCGTCGCGTGCTGGGAGAACGGCCCCGAGAACACCCCCGGCTGCGACTGGGTCATCCCGCCGGCCGGCGACTGCGCAGGCGGCGTCGTCGGGGTGGACTACCCGCACGCCGCGGCCCGCTTCAACCGCGGGACGGGGGACGACGGGCCCCGCCCGGACGGCCGGTGGCGCAGACCGGGGTGCTGACGCCCGCATCGTCGGCCGACGGAAGGCCGCCCCCCCGACCCGACCCGCGAGGGCCGCCAGGCGGTGGCTGACAAGCCATTCGTCCGCGGTGCGATAATCTCACCATGTCTCTCGCATCACGCCTTGCCTGCTGTTCCATGCCCCTGCTCGTCCTGGCCTTGCTGTCATCGGCCGGCGGCGCGTCGTCTCCCGGGACAGGGCTGAGCGCTGGGCTCGAGGCGGCCGGAGCGGCCTCCTGCACCGCGGAGCAGGCGCCCGCGGCGGCAGCACTAGGCGCCGGGCCGCCGATGCCCTTCCTGGCCACCGAGTACGCCGCCATGTGCGAGCCCGAGCTCGGCCGCGTTCCCAAGGTCGCCTGCGACGACGGCGTCCTCATTCCGATCCTGGTCGACGGCGTCGAGGTGTTCGAGGATCCCGGCAACCACGCCTGCGACAACCCGGACGGGCTGCGGGGCGGCTGCTCGCCGGGCTCGCGCCTCGGGCACGTGGAGGGACGCGACGCCGGCGGCAATCCCCTGCCCCACGTCTCGTGGGTGTACTTCTGCCGCTCGGTGGGCCCGGAGAACCTCGAGCGCCACGGCTGGGGCTCGGTGCAGATGATCGGCTACAACCGCCGGTCGGGCGCGACCTGCTTCTTCGAGGCTGCCGACGGCCGGAGGTCGCTACCCGAGGACCATCCCGCGAACGCCGAGATCCAGGACCAGCGGCCGTGGGTCTCGTTCGACGGGCACCGCATGGTGGGTCAGATGCCGGGCCCCGACGATCCCGACTTCAACGACGCCTTCATGCCGCCACCGCCGGCCGACATGAATCGGGACGGCGAGCCCGACGTGGTGCAATGCGTCCAGTGCCACCAGTCGGGCCCGTTCATCCACGACCCCTTCATGGACAGCGCCCGCGACCCCGACGACCCCAGCCGCCCCGTCATGCCCGAGATCACGGGCCGTGACGTGCCCTACTACGTGGTCGGCGGCTCCGGCTGGGACATGCGCACAATCCACATCGAGGGCAACCGCTGCCTCGGCTGCCACAGCGCCCCGATGGAGATCTCGCAAGTCTTCGAGGCCGCGCAGCTCGAGGTGAACAGCTTCATGCCCCCGCACGCTCCCGGCAGCATGGCCGACGACTACCAGGAGCTCGTCGACTGCTGGCTCGCGGGACCGGAGAACACGCCGGGCTGCGACTGGGTCGTGCCGTCGGCGCAGGGGCGTGAGGGCGGGGTCGTGGGCGACGACTATCCGCACAAGAGCGACTATTTCAACCGGCCCGGCAGCAAGCGCGGTGACGACCAGGGCAAGGACTGACGCCTTCACGCGCCCGTCGGAGCGCGCGGGAGATTCAGACGGCCCGGTGAGTCTACGTGTACGACAACACGCCGCCATCTTGCCGGACCGTTCGGCGCGGATTACGATGAGCGCGAATCGGACCGAAGAAGCCAAGCCGTTGCGGTTCACGGAGGGCGAGAGACCATGAGGAGAATCGCGACCAGGCTCTGGCCGGTGACCCTGCTCGCGGCGGGGGTCGCGGCCCAGGGCCCGGCCGTGTCGGAGAACGTCTACTTCGGCGACCTGCACCTGCACACGCGCTACTCGAACGACGCCTCGTCGTTCGGCACGACGCGCACGCCCGACGACGCCTACCGCTACGCGAAGGGCGAGGCGGTCCCGCACGTGGGCGGCATCGAGATCCAGCTCCGGACCCCCCTCGACTTCCTCGCGGTGACCGACCACGCCGAGAACCTCGGGCGCCGACAGGCCGGGCCCAATCCTCCCCCGGAACTCGGGCAGGCGGTCTGGGCCGACATCGTCGCGGCGGCGGTCAGGCATAACGCGCCGGGCGAGTTCACCACGTTCGCCGCCTACGAGTGGACGGTCGGCACGCGCGAGGGCAACCTCCACCGCAACGTGATTTTCGCCGGCACCGACGACCTGCCCTTCCCGTTCTCGCGGCTCGATTCCGACAACCCGGAAGACCTCTGGGACTTCCTGGACGCGCAGCGCGCCCGCGGCGTCGAGGCGCTGGCGATCCCCCACAACTCGAACGTCAGCAACGGCAAGATGTTCGCGCTGGTCGACTTCGCGGGGGCGCCGATGACCGCCGACTACGCGGCGCAGCGCCTGCGGAACGAGCCGGTGATGGAGATCACCCAGGCCAAGGGCACGTCCGAGACGCACCCGGTGCTGTCGCCGAACGACGAGTTCGCCGACTTCGAGCTGTTCCCGGAGCTCCTTACCGCGAACCGCCCGATCGGCGGGGACGGGCCCCGCGCCGGGGTGGTCCGCGTCGACGGGCTCGTCCCCGGCAGCTACGCGCGCGAGGCGCTCGTCAACGGGGTGCGGATGCAGGCCGAGCGGGGGTTCAACCCGTACCAGTTCGGCTTCGTCGGCGCGACCGACTTCCATTCCGGCACCTCGGCGGTGGAAGAGGACAACATGACGAGCATGTCCGGCGACGCGGTCGACGGGACGCTCGAGGAGCGGCTCGTCACCAACACCTGGAGCCGGCTGCCGTTCGTCGCGCGCAGCGCCGCCGGCCTCACCGCGGCCTGGGCCAACGAGAACACCCGCGAGGAGCTCTACGCCGCGTTCCGCCGCCGCGAGACCTACGCCACGACCGGCACCCGCATCACTGTGCGCTTCTTCGGGGGCTGGGACTACGCCGACGACGTGCTCGACGGCGACGACTGGGTCGCGCGCGGGTATGCCGGCGGCGTCCCCATGGGCGGGGTGCTGCGCGGGGCCGAGGGCGACGCGCCGACGTTCGTCATCCGGGCCGCGAAGGACCCCGTGGCGGCCAACCTCGACCGCATCCAGGTCATCAAGGGCTGGAGCGCGGGGGGCGAGACGTTCGAGCGCATCCACGACGTCGCGCTGTCCGACGGCCGGCGGGTCGGCCCCACCGGCAAGGCGCCGCCGATCGGCAACACCGTCGACGTCATGCGGGCGACCTACACCAACGACATCGGCGCCGCGTTGCTCGAAGCGGTCTGGCGCGACCCCGACTTCGACCCCGACGTGCACGCCGTCTACTACGTGCGGGTGATCGAGATCCCCACCCCGCGCTGGTCGACCTATGACACCGCGGCGGCCGGCCTGCCCCCGCGCGGCGACGTGATGCCGACGCTGCAGGAGCGCGCGTACACGTCGCCGATCTGGTACATGCCGGACAACTAGGCCACCACCCTGCCGGACGCGTCATGAACGCATCCCCCTGGCGGCGGTTCTGGCGCGAGCCCCTGACCCGGTTCTTCGCGGCCGGGGCCGGCCTCTTCGTCCTGTACGCACTGGTCGGGGGCGGGGCGCCGGCCGACGACCGCCGCATCGTCATCGACCGGTACGAGCTCGAGGCGCTGGCCGCCCTGTGGCAGGCGCAGTGGAGGCGTCCGCCGACCCGTGACGAGCTGACGTGGCTCGTCGTGGACCGCGTGCGCGAGGAGGTCCTGTACCGCGAGGCGCTGGCTCTCGATCTCGACGAGAACGACGTCCTCGTCCGCCGCCGCCTCGCGGAGAAGCTCGAGATGGCTCTGAACGATGTTGCCGCGACGGCCGAGCCGGGCGACGGCGACCTTCGACGCTACTTCGAGTCGCACGCCGAGCGGTACGCAGAACCGGCCGGCCTGACCCTGACCCACCGGTTCTTCAGCCGCGACCGCCGAGGTGACTCGGCCGACGCGGACGCGCGGGCCGGGCTCGAAGCGCTGGTCGCCGGCGGGACCGCCGACGACGACAGCTTTCACGCGGCCAAGACCTTGACGCTGGAGGACGCCGACCGGCTGGAGCGGATCTTCGGCACCGCGTTTCGCGACACCGTGCTCGATCGCGCGGCCCGGCACCGACCGGGGCACGCGTGGTTCGGACCTGTCCCCTCGGCGTACGGGGCGCACCTCGTGCGGGTGGACGCCTACCGGGAGGGACGCCGGCGGACGCTGGACGAGGTCCGCGAGACCGTGGTCGAAGACTGGCGCCGCGACCACGTCGCCGCGCGCGAGTCCGAGCGCTACGAAGAGATGCGCGCCCGCTACGAGGTCGACGTGGCGCCGTTCGCATCGATCGGCGACCTGGTGCAGCCATGAGGACCGCGGCCTGCGTGTTGACGGCTCTGGCGCTGTGGTCGCTCGCATCGCCGGCGCACGGCCACGAGACGCGCCTGGCGTTCCTGGAAGTGCGCGCGCTGGGAGGCGGGGACTTCGTCTCCGTGCTGAAGATCCCGGTGACGGGAGCGACGGCGTGGCCGATCGAGGTGCGGCTGCCCGCGACCTGCGCGCCCCGGGGTCCCGATCGCCGCTCGCGCCAGGCCGACAGCCTCGTCGTCGAGCAACGGTTCTCCTGCGACGTGACCGAGGCCGCGCCGGTCATGGGCTTGGCGGGCCTGGCGGGCGGCTTCGTTGACGTCCTCGTGCATGTCGAGGACGAGCACGGCAACCGGTTGACGCGCGTGGCGTCGGGCGCGCTGACCGAGATCCCGTTGAGCCCGGGCGCGGTGGGGGCCTGGGACCGGCTGGCGCTCGGCGTCGGGCACATCCTGGGCGGCATCGATCACCTCCTGTTCGTCGCCGGCATGATCCTGCTCGTCCGCGGGTGGCGCCGCCTCGTGGCGACCATCACCGCCTTCACCATCGCGCACTCCATCACCCTCGGGATGACGGTCCTCGAAGTGGTGCGCGTGCCGGGCCCGCCCGTCGAGGCGTTCATCGCCCTGTCGATCGTCTACTTGGCGTACGAGATCCTGCGGCGCGACGACGCGAGGATGGGTTCAGCGAAACCGTGGACCATGGCGTTCGCGTTCGGGCTCATGCACGGGTTCGGCTTCGCCGGCGCCCTGCTCGACACCGGGTTGGCGGGCCGCGACGTCCCCATGACGCTGCTGCTCTTCAACCTGGGCATCGAGCTCGGACAGATCGCGTTCGCGGCCGCATGCGGCATCGTGCTGTGGGGCTGCTACCGGCTCCTCGACACGCCGGCCCGGCGCGCCCGGCTCGATCGCGCCGCCGCGTACGGCCTCGGCGCCGTCGCGAGCTTCTGGGTGATCGAGCGGGTGGCCGGATTCTGGGGGTGAGGGAGGTAGAATGCGGCAATGAGCAACGCTTCCCGCCTCGGGCTCCTGGCCCTCGCCTGCCTCGCGCTGTCCGCACCGGCAATGGGGCAGTCCGCGCCGCGCACCGCGTACGGCGATCCCGACATCCAGGGGCTGTTCACGTTTCGGACGCTGACCCCGCTTCAGCGTCCGGTCATCGACGCCGGCGCGTCGTCGCTCCTCGCGGGCCGGGAGACGCTCACGGCGGAGCAGGCGGCCGTGTACGAGGCGTCGCGGCGCCGCGAGCTGAATCGCGACGCGCAGGACCTCACCGTCCGCGCACCGGGCGTGCGCTATCAGTCGCTCGCGGAAGGCGGTGTCGGCGGCTACAACGAGTTCTGGTACGAGCGCGGCATCGAGCTGACCCGGGACAAGCGCACATCGTTGATCGTCGACCCCCCGGACGGCCGCATCCCCTACCGCGAGGCGTTTCAGGCCGAGGCGCGGGTCCGGACGACGAACATCAGGAACGGATTCGCCGACTCCTACACCGATCGCAGCCTTTCCGACCGATGCCTCCTGGGGTTCAACGCCGGTCCGCCGATGGTGTCCAGCGCCTACAACAACAACGTGCTGATTCTGCAGACGCCGGACCACGTCGTGATCGTGAACGAGATGGTGCACAACGCGCGCATCATCCCCCTCGACGGCCGTCCCCACGTCCCCCTCGCCCAATACTCGGGGGACTCTCGCGGACGCTGGGACGGTGACACGCTGGTGGTCGACACGACCCACTTCCTGCGCGAGACCAGCCTCGGCGGCTCGAGTCGCGACACCACCCTGGTCGAGCGGTTTCGACGCGTGGACCCGGACACCGTGATGTACGAGTTCACCGTCGACGATCCGAACGGCTTTACGCGGCCGTGGACCGCGCGCATGCCGCTGCGCCGCACCGACGGACCGCTGTTCGAGTACGCCTGCCACGAAGGCAACATCGGCCTGGCCGGCATTCTCGCCGGCGCCCGGCGCCAGAACATCCAGCGGGTGGAAATGAGATGAGTCGATACACGCTCGCGCTACTGCTCGCCGTGATCCTGTGCGCACCCGCCGCCGCCCAGGATCGATGGCCCCAGTTCCGGGGACCCGGCGCCCGTGGCGTCTCCGGGGCTTCCGGCCTGCCCACGAGCTGGAGCACCACCGAGAACGTCGCCTGGGTCGCCGACCTGCCGGGCCTCGGCTGGAGCTCGCCGGTCGTCTGGGACGACACCGTCTACGTCACGACCGTCGTCAGCGCCGGAGCAGTCGAAGAGCCCCTGGGCGGCCTCTATCGCGGGCGCGAGACATGGGCCCCCTCGACGGCCGAGCACCGGTGGCTCGTCTATGCGCTCGACGCCGGCACCGGGGCCGTGCGGTGGGAGCGCGAGGTGCACCGCGGCGCGCCGGCCGGCGGCTACCACATGAAGAACACCCTGGCGACGGAGACGCCGGTGACCGACGGCGACTCGCTGTTCGTCTACTTCGGCAACCTCGGCGTCTTCTCGCTCGACGCGGCGGACGGCGGGCTGCGCTGGTCGCGCGACGTCGAGCCCGCGGCCACCCGCCTGGAGTGGGGCACGGCCGCGTCGCCGGTGCTCCACGACGGCCGCGTCTACATCGTGAACGACAACGACGAGCAGTCGTACCTGCTCGCCCTCGCGGCGGAGACCGGCAACGAGATCTGGCGCGTACCGCGCGACGAAGGCACCAACTGGTCGACCCCCTTCGTGTGGGAGAACGAGCTGAGGACCGAGATCGTCACCACCGGGACCGACCGCGTGCGCTCCTACGGCCTCAACGGCGACCTGCTGTGGGAGCTCGCCGGCATGTCGTCCATCACCGTTCCCACCCCCTTCGCCGAGTTCGGCCTGCTCTATCTCGGCTCGGGGTACCTCGGCGACCAGCAGCGACCCGTCTACGCCATCCGCCCCGGCGCCAGCGGCGACATCTCGCTGCAGGGGTCCGAGACCGCCAACGAGTTCATCGCGTGGTCGCAGCCGCAGGCCGCGCCCTACAACCCGTCGCAGATCCTCTACGGCGACGTCCTGTACACGCTCCTCGACCGGGGGTTCTTCACCGCCCACGACGCGCGGACGGGCGAGGAGGTCTACTCCCGACGGCGGATCGCCGTCGGCGCGGCGTTCACCGCATCACCCTGGGCCTACGACGACAGGATCTTCGCGCTGAGCGAGGACGGCGACACCTACGTGATCCGCGCCGGCGGGACGTTCGAGGTCGTCGGTCGCAACCCCCTCGGCGAGTTCACGATGGCCACCCCGGCCATCGCCCACGGCAGCCTGTTCATCCGGACGCGGTCGAAGCTATACCGTATTGGCGGGGCCGCGGCCCGGTGACCGCGGGCGGGCGCGGGAGACCATCTGAACGAACTCGAGAAGATGGCGCTTGGTGACGACGCGTGCAGCCTGCTCCGGGCTCCGCCGCCTCTGTAGGCCCGGCAGAACGGATCCGCTGATGGTCGTCACCCGGGCGGCCGGCTTCTTCAGACTGGCCGCGTTGGTGGGGGTGCGTCGCATGGTCCTGCTCGCTGGTCTCGTCCGTTCACGGCGCCGGAGCTTGGGGCTCGCCGCTTCCGGTTTCCTCGGCCGCCAGCGCCCGCACGACCGATTCCGGGTCGCGGTCGATCACGGTCAGCAGCACGCGGGCGGCCCGGTCCGGCACTCGGCGGCCCTGTTCCCACTCCTGCACCGCCCGCACGTCGAGGCCGAAACGGTCCGCGAACTTCTGCCGGCTCAGCTTCAGCCGCTTCCGAAGGGCAACGACCCAGTCGGCGGCGGCGGGTTCCACGATTCGGCCGGGCAGCGCCGCCTCGCCGCGCACATGGGCGACGACCTCTCCCAGCGCCGCTTCGATTTCCCGTCCGATCCCGGTGCGGTCCGTGGTCATCGTCTCCGCCTTTCCCGTTCGATGTCGGCTACCAGCCGCGCCAGCGCCTTTCTGTCCGCCGCAGTCAGATCGTCGCGATCCGCCTTCGCGTAAGCCGTCAGCATGTAGACGATCCCCGGAGCCCCACACCAGAAGTAGATCGCGCGAATGCCGCCCCGCTTCCCCCGGCCGGAGCCGGACCAGCGCAACTTGCGGATGCCGCCCGTTCCTCGGACCACCGGTGCCGCATCGGGAGCGGCGACGATCGACGCCTCCATCTCCCTGCGGGCGTCCTCCGAGAGCAGCTTGCGAATGGCGCGTTCATAGGGACGGGTGAAGTAAAGGTGCCTCTGGCCTACGGCTATCATGCGGCATTGCCGCACAGCCGGCAACCTTCGGCCTCGGCACGACGCGCCACCTGTTCCGACCGTTGCCCCGATCCCGACAAACCGCGCGCCGTCGTGTCATCCCGAGGCGATCGCCAGAATGTCGGCCGCCTCCTCCGCCAGATCCCTCACGCACGCGTCCATGTGATGTACACGGGTGCGGAAGCTGAGAACGCATACCCGCGCCAGGAACCTCCCCCCCACGACCGCGCCGGACAGCATCACGCGGTTGCGCAGATTCACGCGCTCGACCAGCCGCTCGGTTGCCTGGTTTTCCTCCGCGAGGCTCGAGCCGGGCCAGCGGACATGGAACGCGAACAGCGACAACTGCGGCGGTGCCGTCATCACGATGCCCGGCACCGCGGCCACGCGCGCCGCCGCCTCGACCGCGAGGGCCCGCTTCTCGGCCAGGGCGGCGCGGAACCGTGCGGCGCCGTACAGCTTCACGCAGAGCCAGACGCGCAGGCCCGGGAACCCGCGCGACAGCTCGGGCCCGTACACGTGCGGGTCGTACTCGTCGTCGTCGGTCCGGCCGGGCAGGTAGCTCGCGGTGGCCTCGTGCGCCCGGCGAAGCGCGGCGCCGTCGCGCACGAGCAGGGCCCCGGTGCCGTACGGCAGGAACAGGCCCTTGTGGGGATCGAGGGTGAGGGAATCGGCCCGCGAGAGCCCCGGCATGAGGTCCCGGAGCTCCGGACACAGGTGGAAGAATGCCCCGTAGGCGCCGTCCACGTGGTGCCAGAGCCCTTCGCGGGCGCACAGGTCGGCGATGGCGTTCAGCGGATCGACGGCGCCCGTGTTCGTGGTGCCGGCCGCCGAGGCGACGCAGAACGGCCGGAGGCCGGCCCGGCGGTCCGCGGCGATCAGGTCGGCCAGGGCGTCCACGTCCATCCGGAACCGCTCGTCGACGGGGACCGCCCTGATTCGGTCCGGCATGATGCCGGCCAGCCGGGCGGACTTGCTCATCGAGTGGTGCATCTGCGTCGACCCGTACAGCACCCCGGGGCGGATGTCGGCACCGAGATGCCGCTCGCGCGCGCACACCACCGCGTTGAAGTGCGCCATCGACCCGCCGGTCGTGAACAGCCCGCGGGCCTCGGCCGGAAAGTCCATCCATTCGCGCAGCCAGTCGAGCGCGTTGGCCTCGAGCTGCACGAGCGCCGGCGCGGCCAGCCTCACGCCCGTGTAGCGGTTGACCACGCCGGCGATCAGGTCCGCGAGCCCGGCGGGATAGAGCCCGCCGCCCGGAATGTACGCGAGATAGCCGGGCCCCGACGACGTGAACGACCGCGGCACCCACTCGGCGAGCAGCCGGTCGAGCAGCGGCTCGTACTCGACGCCCTGTTCGGGCGCGGGCTCGCGGAGGCGGCGGCAGAGATCGGCGGCGTCCACGTCGCCCTGCGCGGGCTGCGTCTCGAGGCTCAGGACGTGGTCGACGAGCCGCTCGACGGTGGCGTGCCCCATGCGCCGCATCTCGTCGGCGGCGAACTCGAGGTCGGCAGCGTCCGCGGTCATGGTCGGCGGTGTTCTTGAGACGAACGCCCGCATCCTCCGTCGGGCGCTGGTACATGTCGTGGTTGAAATTCTCTCACCATCGAATATCGAACCTCTGCTTCATCGCCGCCGTCCTTCCCCAGGGCTCACCGAGAAGCCGATCGACAAGGGTCGTGAACACCAGGCGAAACGCCTCGGCCGTCGCCTCCTCCGTCAGAGCTTCCGCCCCAGCGGCCGGCAGCAATGGGCGCACATCCAGCAAGAGGCGCGGATTGGCCAACTTCGCGAACATGCGAGCCTGGGCCTGCGCCCGCGAGACGGCCTGGCCGGAAAGGGTCAGGTACCGCCCGAACACCTCGACGATGCGGCCGACTTCGAGACCCTCGAAGACCTCGAGCGCGTGCGCAAGGTCGTAGAGATCGCGCCCCCGGTCACGCTGCAGCAGCGCCCGCAGCTTGGTCGCCAGCATTTCCTCCCGCGACGATGTTCTGCGCGGGGATCATTCATCGGGCTCCGGCACGCGCCGGGCGACGACGCGCCATCGCGAATCGCGCCGTTGCGGTTCAAGGGCGAAGTCGGGGTCCCGCACCTCCCGCCGGTCGAGCTCCGTCCACGGCAACGATCCCCGCGCCCGCAACGACTCCAGCATGGACCCCGTCAGGGCGTCGTGACCGAGATGCTCCAGCAGGTGCCCCAGGCGCTGCACGACCGGCCGTTCCACCAACGCCGAGAGCGTGGCGAGTTGCTCGGGTTCGATCTTCTGACCGAGATCGGACAGGACCGTGGCGACACTGTCGATGCCGCCGGACGCTTGCGGATAGCGCAGCAGATCGAGAGCCGTCAGCGCGGCCGAAGAGATCCTCATCGCGCCGGTATCGGTCTTGCGGCCCTCGGTTCCCGCCGTCACGGCTTCCATGTCCTTGCGGAAGTAGAAGACGAGCAGATTGCGGCCGGCGCGGATCTGCGGCAGGCGCTTGTCCGAAACGACCTGGAACTCCATGACGGCCTGATGCGTCGCACCGTGGAGCTCCGCGGCTTTCAGCAGCCCAACGTAGTAGGCATGGCCTTCATGGCGCATGAGCGCGTCGATGTACCAGGCCGGCGGCGGTCCCCCCCAGGACCCGTATTGCGGCGGCACGACCACGTAGAATCCCCGCCGCGGATTCAGCAGCGCCCCGCGGCGCTGCAGCCGCTCGGCGGCATCCAGGAACGCGCCACGTCCGACGCCGAGAACCTGTCCGGCCTCCTCGGCGGTGAATACCGTCCGGCCCGCGGAGAGCAACCCGCTGACGTAGCTTGACAACGCGGACCGCCGGTCGTGAACCATGCTCCAGCATCCGCTTCACATACGGATTTGTCAACATGATTTACCGCCGCGCCCATTGGTCGCGCCTCCCGGCGGCCGGAAGTCCATCCACTCGCGCCGCCAGTCGAGCGCGTTGGCTCTTGAACTGCACGAGTGCCGGCGCCGCCAGCCGCACCCCGGTGTAGCGGTCGACACGCCGGCCATGAGGTCGGCCAGCCCCGCGGGAGCAGCCCCCGCCCCGAATGTAAGCGAGATAGCCGAGCCCGACGACGTGAACGATCGCGGGACCCCACCGACCGTTTCCCCAAGACGCCAGCTACAGCTCGAGCGGCTCATCCACGCGCCCGACGTACCCATCGAAGCAGGGGCCGCAAGTCGCCTGATACCATATCGCCGAACGACCCGTCGCTCCTCGAGACCACCACCGCGCGCGACATCCCCGGCGGCGTTCCGCCCCGACGTCCCGCGGCTTCCGGGACTCGATGCCGACGGTCGAGAGATGGAACCATGATCACCGGCGAGCTGAAGTCCAAGGTCGACCGAATCTGGGACACCATGTGGTCGGGCGGCATCTCGAACCCGCTGTCCGTCATCGAGCAGCTCACCTACCTGCTCTTCATCAAGCGCCTGGACGAGCTGCACACCCGCGACGAGCACAAGGCCGCCCGCACCGGCCGCCCCATCGCGCGGCCCTTGTTCACCGCCCGCCAGAACGGGCTCCGCTGGTCGCGTTTCAGGGAGCTGGCGCCGGAGCGGATGTTCGTGACGGTGCGCGACCGGGTGTTCCCCTTCATCAAGTCGCTGCGTCAGACCGCGGACTCCGACGCGGGATCGACCTACACCCATCACATGAAGGACGCGCTCTTCATGATGCCCACGCCCCGCGTGCTGGCCAACGTGGTCGACCAGCTCGACGACATCGACATGGCCGACCGCGACACCAAGGGCGACCTCTACGAGTACATGCTCGGCAAGATCGCCACCGCCGGCCAGAACGGCCAGTTCCGAACCCCGCGTCACATCATCAGGCTGATGGTGGACATGACCGCGCCCACGCCCGAGGACGTCATCTGCGACCCCGCCTGCGGCACCGCCGGCTTCCTCGTCGCGGCCTCCGAGCATCTCGTCGAGCACCACGGCGACCGCATCTACAAGAACGCGAAGGCCCGCCGCCGCTTCAACGAGGGCACCTTTCACGGCTACGACTTCGACCCCACCATGCTGCGCATCGGCAGCATGAACATGCTGCTACACGGCGTCGAGAACCCCGACATCCGCTACCGCGACTCGCTGGCCCAGACCGAGCTGACAGCAGCCGAGGACGACGCCGAGCGGTACTCCCTCGTCCTCGCCAATCCGCCGTTTGCCGGCAGCCTCGACTACGAGTCCACCGCCAAGGACCTGCAGCAGGTCGTCAAGACGAAGAAGACCGAGCTGCTGTTCCTCGCGCTGTTCCTGCGGCTTCTCCAGACCGGCGGCCGCGCCGCCGTCATCGTGCCCGACGGCGTGCTCTTCGGGTCGAGCAAGGCGCACCGCACCCTGCGCCGGATTCTCGTCGAGGAGCAGAGGCTCGACGCCGTCGTCTCCATGCCCTCCGGCGTCTTCAAGCCCTACGCCGGCGTCTCCACCGCCATCCTGGTCTTCACCAAGACCAACTCCGGCGGCACGGACGACGTCTGGTTCTACGACATGCAGGCCGACGGTTACTCCCTCGACGACAAGCGCACGCCGCAGCCGGACCACAGCGACCTCGCCGACATCCTCGCCCGCTGGCGCAACCGCAAGGCCGAGGGCAAGCGGTCCAGGACGGATCAGAGTTTCCTCGTGCCCAAGGAAGAGATTGCGGGCAATGAGTACGACCTGTCCATCAACCGCTACAAACAGGTCGACTACGAGACGTTGGAGTTCGACCCACCGCTCGTTATCCTGGACCGCTTGGCCGCCCTGGAGAGGGAGATCGCCAGAGGCTCTGCGGAATTGAAAGGATTGCTGGGATGAAGTGGCGGACCGACGCCTTGGACTCGATTGCGATTCTTGATCGTCAGTCTATCCATCCCTCGGAGGCCGACCCAGGAACTCCATACGTCGGACTTGAACATCTCGACGGTGAGGGTGGAATCAATCGCACTCAGACGGTTGCCTCCGCCGGCCTCAAGAGCAACAAATTCCAGTTTTCCGACCGCCACCTCCTATTCGGCAAGCTCCGACCGTACCTGCGAAAGATCGTCAAGCCAGATTTCTCCGGCGTGTGCAGCACGGACATTATCCCCATCCTGCCAAAGAACCGAGTGTCACGAGACTACTTGTTCTATTTCTTGCGCACTCCGCAGACTGTCAGCTTGGCAACGAGCCGCTGCTCCGGCGTGAACCTCCCTCGGCTGAGCCCCAAACAGCTCGCTGCCTTCCAGGTCCCCATCCCGCCCCTCGCCGAGCAGAAGCGGATTGCGAGGATTCTGGACGCGGCCGACGCCTTGCGGGCCAAGCGCCGCGAGGCCCTCGCCCAGCTCGACACCCTCCTCCAATCCACCTTCCTCGACATGTTCGGCGACCCGGTCGCTAATCCAATGGGATGGGAGGTAAGATCGCTGGGTGACCTAGCCGTCAAGAAACCGAATAACGGGGTCTTCCGAAGAAACCACGAGTACTCTGAGAAGCTCGACTCTGGTTTACCGGTTGTTTGGGTAGCGGAACTTTTCCGGGGAAACCGCATCGACGTATCCGAGTCCCTACGCCTCGAGGCCACTCAGACCGAGATCGAGAAGTATAGCCTACTGCCGGGGGATCTCTTGTTTTGTAGGTCATCGCTGAAACTGGACGGCATTGCATTCAACAACGTCTTTTTGGGCAAGCCGGAAGAAGCACTCTTTGAGTGTCACCTCATTCGGGTTTCGCCGAGGACGGATGTGGTTAACCCGGTGTTCCTCAATCTTCAACTTCGATCAGCGCCGATGCGAGCACTACTGAAGTCAAAATCGAAGACAGCGACAATGACGACAATTGACCAGAAGGCGCTGTCGTCTGTGGAGGTGGTGGTGCCTCCGTGCGGCATCCAGAATCACTTCGCCGCCGTTATCGAATCCGTCGAACAACAGAAGACCAGCCAGTGGGCCCACCTCGCCGAGCTTGACAACCTCTTCGCCTCCCTGCAATCCCGCGCCTTCCGGGGAGACCTCTGAGCCACCATGGAGATCTCCGCCAACTTCGCGTTCCTGAAGCAGGAGTTCCCCCATGCGGCGGAGAGCGCGACCTTTGCGGAGCACTACGTCTACGGCGACCCGCGGGCCTCCTGCTTCCACGCAAGGCATGCGCTGGAGAGGTTGGTCAAGCGCGTCTACAGGGTCGAGAAGGCCCTGAGCCCACCGAAGGTCACGAACCTGGACGCCTACCTCGGCGAGCCCGCGTTCCGTGCGCTCGTGCCCGAGGTGGTGTGGCAGAAGGCGGAGTACGTCCGGCAGGCGGGCAACGTCGCGGTGCACGGCAACAAGACGCCCGCGCCGGAGCACGCGCTGAACGTGGTGCGGGAGCTGGCGCACGTCCTCTACTGGGCGGGCCGCACGTATCTGCGGAAGGGAGCGGGGAGCCTCCGGGGGAAGACCTTCGACGAGTCACTCGTCCCCACGGCGGGACCGGGCGCGGCGCCCGCCAGCGTCGAGGAACTGGACGCCCTCAAGCACGACCTGGACGCCGCCGAGGACGCGCGCAAGGACCTCGAAGGAGAGCTGGAGGCGCTGCGCGAGCGACTCGCCGCCATCAAGGCGGAAAACGACGCCGTCCCCGAGACGCGCGACTGGAGCGAGAGCACGACCCGCAGGCTGATCATCGACCTGGCTCTGGAGCGAGCCGGCTGGAGCGGCCAGCGATGCGTCCGTGAGTACAAGCTCACGGGCATGCCGAACCCCTCGGGGGTCGGTTACGCCGATTACGTCCTGTGGGGAGACGACGGCAAGCCGCTCGCGGTGGTGGAAGCGAAGAAGACCACCGTCGATGCGGTGAAGGGACGCCAGCAGGCCAAGCTCTACGCGGACTGCCTGGAGGCGATGCACGGCCAGCGCCCGGTCATCTACTACACGAACGGGTACGAGTCCTACCTGTGGGACGACCGGGCCTACGCGCCGCGGGCCGTCGCCGGCTTCCACAAGAGGGAAGAGCTGGCGGCGCTGCTCCATCGCCGGGCTCACCGCGAGCGGCTGGACGTGGCGCGGGTGAGGAACGCCATCGTCGAGCGGTACTACCAGAAGCGGGCCATCGGCAGCATCGGCGAGCAGTTCGGCCAGGGGCGGCGCAAGGCGCTGCTGGTGATGGCGACCGGCAGCGGCAAGACGCGCGTGGCCATCGCGCTCGTGGACCTGCTGCAGCGGGCGGGCTGGGTCAAGCGGGCGCTGTTCCTGGCCGACCGGGTGTCGCTGGTGAACCAGGCGGTGGGGGCGTTCAAGGCCCACCTGCCGGAGTCGAGCCCGGTGAACCTGGTGACCGAGAAGGACAAGACGGGCCGGGTCTACGTCTGCACCTATCCGACGATGATGGGGCTGATCGACGAGACCGCGGGCGCGGAGACCCGCTTCGGGGTGGGGCATTTCGACCTCGTGATCATCGACGAGGCGCACCGGTCGGTGTACCAGAAGTTCGGCGCCATCTTCCGGTACTTCGACTCGCTGCTCGTGGGCCTGACCGCGACGCCTCGCGATCAGGTCGACCGGAACACCTACGAGCTCTTCGAGCTGGAGCCGGGCGTGCCCACCGACGCGTACGAGCTGGCGACCGCGGTGGCCGACGGCTTTCTCGTGCCGCCGAAGGTCCAGCAGGTGGATCTCCGGTTTCCTCGCGACGGCATCGACTACGACGAGCTCACCGAGGAAGAGCAGGCGCAGTGGGAGAGCCTCGACTGGGGCGACGACGAGGACGGCGGCGGGCTGCCGGAACGGGTCAACGCGTCGGCCATCAACAACTGGCTCTTCAACCGCGACACGGTCGACAAGGTGCTGCGCCATCTCATGGAGCACGGCCACACCGTGGACGGCGGCGACCGGCTGGCCAAGACCATCATCTTCGCGCGCAATCACGCCCACTCGGCGTTCATCGAGGAGCGGTTCAACCACCACTACCCGCGGTACGCCGGCCACTTCGCCCGCGTTATCGATCACCAGGCCACCTATCCGCAGAGCCTGATCGACGACTTCGCGCGGAAGGACGAGGCGCCGCACATCGCGATCTCCGTGGACATGCTTGATACCGGCATCGACATTCCCGAGGTGGCCAACCTGGTCTTCTTCAAGCCGGTCTACTCGCGGATCAAGTTCTGGCAGATGCTGGGGCGCGGCACGCGCCTGTGCCTCGATCTGTTCGGGCCCGAGGACCACAAGCAGGACTTCCGCGTCTTCGACTTCTGCTTCAACTTCGACTTCTTCCGCGAGCATCCGGAGGGCATCGAGGACAGCGGCGACGTCTCCCTCCGCGCCCGGCTCTTTCGGACGCGGGTGCAGTTGCTGACCGGCGTGCAGGCGACGCCGGACCTGGACCCGGAGGCGGCGCTGGCCGGCGCGTTGACGACCGAGCTTCACGGGGAAGTCGCGGCGATGAATCGCGAGAACTTCATCGTGCGGATGCAGCTCGAGGCGGTCGACCGCTTCCGGCAGCGGGAGTCATGGGAGCGGCTCACCGCGTCAGACGTCGAGATCCTGCAAAGCGAGGTTGCCGGGCTGCCCAGCGAGATCGAGACCGACGACATCGAGTCGCGCCTGTTCGACCTCACGGCGCTGAAGATGCAACTGGCCCTCGCCGAGGGCGACGTGGGCACGTTCGAGCGACACCGCCGCCGGGTGGTGGAGGTCGCCACGCTGCTCGAAGACAAGAGCACGATTCCCGCGGTGGCGGCTCAGCTCGCCTACCTCGCCTCGGTGCAGGAGAACGCCTTCTGGGAAGGCATCACCCTGAACGGTCTCGAGGAGCTGCGCCTGCGCCTGCGCGGCCTGGTGCCCTTCCTCGACAAGAAGACGCGCAAGGTCGTCTACAGCGACTTCCAGGACGAGATCTTGGCCGTGCGCGATGACGCCGCCGTCTACCTGCCGAAGATGACCGGGGTCCAGTACGAGAGGAAGGTGCAGGAGTACCTGAAGAACCATCTCGACCACATCGTGATCTATCGCCTCCGCACCAACCAGCCGCTCACGGCCACCGACCTGCGGGGGCTCGAGCAGACGCTGGTCGAGATCGGCGAGGACGACGGCCGGACGCTGTTGACGGGCCTCCTGGCCCGCAACGACGCGCCCTCACTGGCCCATTTCGTGCGGAGCATGGTGGGAATGGATCGCGCCGCCGCCCAGGAGGCCTTCTCGGAGTTCCTCTCCAACCGCAGCCTGACCACGCCGCAGATCCGTTTCATCGAGATGGTGATCGACCAGCTCACGGCGCGGGGCGTCATGGAGCCGTCCGCGCTCTACGAGGCCCCGTTCAGCAGCGTGCACGCCGGCGGCCCCGAGGCGCTGTTCGCCGGCAAGAGCAACGTCATCGAGGGAATCTTCGAGAAGCTGAAGACCCTTCAGCCCGAACGCCTCGCCGACGTCGGCTGACGGCGCCGGCTTCACGGATCGCCGAGAGCAAGCTGATGGTGTGATCCCTACACGAGCACGACCCGGGCCTGATGCCCGGCGACGGCTGCCAGCGCCGAATCGCGCGTCAGCAGTGGCGCGCCCAAGCGTTCCGCGAGCGCCAGATAGGCGGCATCGTAGGCGGTCAGGTTGTGGCGAAGCTGCCACATCCGTTCCAGCAGGGGCTGATGTCCGTGGCGCTCGATGGACATGGCCGCCAGAATCCCGAGCGAGGCACGGCCGCGGCGCCCGTCGATGTCGCCGTGCAGGGCACAGCGTCTGAGCGCGTGGGCGACCTCGACGTCCAGCATGTGGGGCGCGTGCAGCGGATCGCCGCCTTCGAAGAAGCGCTCCCCGAGGGCGGCGCCCGCATCGGAGCGAAGAAGCACTTCGACCACAATCGAAGCGTCGACGACGATCACCGGCTGTCCCGACCTTCGCGGACGAGGTCGGCGGCCGACACGCTGGGCTCGACGCGGGGAAGCGCTTGCAGCCGCTCCAGGAACCGCCTGCGGGCCAGGATGTCCAGCACGTAGTCGGCCACGGACAGGCGCTCGGCGGCGGCTCGCTCCTCGAGCGCCAGGTAGAGATCATCGGGGACATCACGGAGCACGATCGTACGCTCCGGGTTCGGGCTCTCGGACTCGCCCCACGGCGTAGCGCCGGCCTCGCGGACGCGATCCGCCCCTCTGCGCCCGTCGCCCGCAGCACCCAGCAGGTACTGCTGCAGCGCCAGCCGCACGACGTCCGACGGCCGACGCGAGTCGCGCTTCGCCCGTTCCCCAACGGCTTCGTTCAACTCGCGGGGCAGCCTGACGCTCAACTGGTCGCGCATTCGCTCCTCCCTCCACTCACGTCATTGTAATGCAACGTCATGCAATCGACGACGGGGCGGCGCTGCCGCGGGGGGGAATCTCGTGTTGTCGCGGAGCTCACTTCGCGAGCTTCTCGTAGAGTGCCGCGAACCGGGCGTGGCGGCGCCGATAGGCGGCCATCACATGCGGGCGGGCCGTGCCCTGCCTGCGCTGCTCGAGCAACGCGGCGATCGCCTCGTCGACCAACGCCTGAATCTGGCGGCCCTCGTCCCTCGCCAGTGCACGCAATTCGTCGAGGAGGACGCTGTCTACCTGAGTCGTGAATCTCCGGCGCGCCGGCATCGCGGCATCTCCTGCACGCACAAGGGCCGAGCGCGAGGCTACGGGCGCTCCTCAAGGCAGGGTGTAGCTCAGCAGCGTGGTCCCCGCGGCCACCGTCACGTACTGCTTGCCGTCCTGCCCCATGTAGGTGATGGGATTGGCGCCGCTGATCATCTGCTCGGTCTCGACGCTCCACAGCTCGCGCCCGGTCTTCGTCTCGTAGGCGCGGAAGCGCCGGTCGCTCGCCCCCCCGATGAAGAGCACGCCCCCCGCGGTCGAGGTCGGCCCGCCCTTCTGCGAGTTGGGGGCGCCGGTCAGCAGGCCGGGGGGAGCGCCCTCGACGGTGCCGAACGGGATCATCCAGGCGATCTCGCCGCTGTTGACGTCGACCGCGACCAGCCTCGACCACGGGGGCTGCCAGCACGGCCAGCCGTCGACGGACGGCCGGGTGACGACGTGCCAGTAGATGCGGCGCGACTCGGGGGGACCCACGTAGCCGCGGCGGTCGGGGTCGTCCTCCACCCTCACGAGCTGGCTGATGTGGCCGGTGTCGGCGTAGTTGATGATGTAGTAGCCGAGGCTCGGGTCGAACGTGCCGCCGGTGAACTCGGTCCCGCCGCCGGTCGACGGGAAGACGAGCGCCCCCTCCTCGGACGGCGGCGTGTAGGGGCCGCGGTTCCGCCCGCCGTCGTACTGCATCAGCAGCTCGCGGCACGCGGCGGTGTGCTCGGGCGTCACCGTCGCGATATCGTCCATCGTGAAGCGGATGCGGCCGAAGGGCGGGGGCTTCACCGGGAACGGCTGGGTCGGCGAGTAGTACTCCCCGGGCATGTCTCCGGCCGGCACCGGGCGCTCCTCAATCTCGTAGATGGGCTCGCCGGTGACCCGGTCGAAGATGAACAGCACGGGGTACTTCGTCACGACGCCGACGGCGGGAATCGTCTCGCCGTCGCGCTCGACGTCGAACAGGATCGGCGGCGCCGGCATGTCGAGGTCCCACAGGTCGTGGTGGACGGCCTGGAAGTGCCACAGCCGCTCTCCCGTCAGGGCGTCGACCGCGACGATCGAGTCCGAAAAGAGATTGTCCCCGGGCCGGTCCATGCCGTAGAAGTCGTTGTGAGCGGACCCCAGCGGCATGTAGAGGATGCCGCGCTCCTCGTCGATGGTGAAGAACGACCAGGTGTTGGCGCCGCTGACGTTCCGCCACGAGTCGTCGTACCAGGTGTCGTTGCCGAACTCCCCCGGATGGGGCACGGTGTGGAACGTCCAGACGAGCTCGCCCGTCCGCAGGTCCCACGCGCGGGTGTCGCCCGCCGGCCCCTTCGACCCCGTCTCGTCCGCGTTGTGGACGCCGGTGAACACGAGGTGCTTCCAGATGGCAACCCCGGACGAGATCCCGTAGTGCATGTTCGGGAAGCCGTTCATCACGTCCTCGGTCTTCAAGTCGACGAAGCCGTCGTTGCCGAACCGGGGGTTGGGGATGCCGGTGGCGGCGTTCAGCGAGATGAGCTCGCCCTCCTCGGTGCCGAACACGATCTGCGGGGGCGTCCGGTCGTCGCCCTCCCACCAGGCCAGGCCCCGCATCGAGCCGCCCGTCCAGTGCAACTGGTGCTCGGGCGAGTTCCAGTCGCCGGGCGCGGTGTACTCCCAGATGACGTCGCCGGTCTCCGGCTCCAGCGCCACCACGCGGTAGTACGGAAACGACAGGTACAGCACGCCGTCGACCATGAGCGGCGTCGACTGGGCGGGCCGTGACGGCACGCCCGGCTTCGTCATCTCGTACCGCCACGCCGGCACCAGGGTCGAGACGTTGCCCGTGTCTATCTGCGTCAGCGGCGAGTGGCGCTGGTTGCCGGCGTCGCGTCCCCAGTGCCGCCAGTCGTGCTGCGCGTGCGCCGGTGCGGCGAGGCCCGCGAGCATCAGCAGCCAGAGGGCATGCCGCGCGGCGTGGTGAGGTATCGTCGAGCTGATTGTCATTCGAGGGCTCCTGGCCAGAACTGCGTACCGCCCCAGGATTGTTGCACGGAGGACGAGCCCCAACGAGCCGGAGGCTCTTCCCCACCCCGGGCCGCACCGCAGGGAGAGTACCTGTTCGCCGACTTCCTTCGAGGCCGCCTGTCTGTCGTCGATGCGGACGCGCTCCACTCCAGCCGCCTCACCGACATCACGGAGACCGAGTTGACTCCTGGTGGACGTGAGCAGGATCCGGTCGGGCCGGGCCGGCCGCACGCACGGCTTCGCTCACGTTGTCGGCATATGCCCGGAAATTGTCGCGGAACAGCGCCGCCAGCTTCGTCGCCGCCTCATCGTAGGCGCCGGGATCGCTCCAGGTCGACTTCGGGACGAGGATGTCACTCGACACGTCGGGACATGCAGTGACGACCTGCAGGCCGAAGAACGGTTCCCGCTCGGTCGGCGCGGTCGTCAGCGCGCCCGCGTGTATCGCGTCCAGGATGGCCCGGGTGTCGGCCAGCTCGATTCGCCGGCCGACGCCGTGCGGCCCGCCGCTCCAGCCGGTGTTGACCAGCCAGACGCTCACCCCGTGCTCGACGATCTTCTCCGACAGGAGCGAGGCGTACTTGCCCGGATGCCAGACGAGAAACGGTCCGCCGAAGCAGGGCGAGAACGTCGCCTGCGGTTCGCTGACGCCGACCTCGGTACCGGCCACCTTCGCCGTATAGCCGCTGATGAAATGGTACTCGGCCTGTTCGGGCGTCAACCGGCTGACCGGCGGCAGCACGCCGAACGCATCGCAGGTGAGGAAGATGATGTGCTTCGGGTGGTTCGCGACGCACGGACGGCGTATGTTCGGAATGAACTCGATCGGATAGGCGCCGCGGGTGTTCTCCGTGATGCTGCTGTCGGCGAAGTCGACATGATGGTCGGATTCGTCGTAGACCACGTTCTCCAGCACCGCGCCGAACCGGAGTGCCTCGAAGATCTCCGGCTCGGCCTCGCGGGTCAGGTAGATGGCCTTGGCGTAGCAGCCGCCCTCGATGTTGAAGATGCCCGTGTCGCTCCAGCAATGCTCGTCGTCGCCGATCAGCGCGCGCTTCGGGTCGGCCGAGAGCGTGGTCTTGCCGGTCCCCGAGAGACCGAACAGCACGGATGATTCGCCGGTCGCCGGATCCGCGGTCGCCGAGGAGTGCATCGACAGGACGCCGCGTTTCGGCATCAGATAGTTCATCAGCGTGAAGACCGCCTTCTTCATTTCGCCCGCGTACTGCGTGCCGAGAATCACGACCTCCTGCCGTTCGAGACTCAGTTCCACGGTGGTCTTCGACGTCATCCCGGTCGTGTACCGGTTGGCCGGGAACGCCCCCGCGTTGAGGATGACGCAGTCGGGAGCACCGAACGCCTGCAGCTCTTCCCGCGTGGGCCGGATCAGCATGTTGTGCATGAACAGCGCGTGATACGGGCGGGCGCAGATGACGCGCACCTTCAGGCGATAGGCCGGATCCCAGCCGGCGAAACCATCCACGCAGTAGAGCACCGGCCGGCTGTTGAGGTAATCGAGCGCGCGCTCGCGATTCACGCAGAAGGTCAGATCGTCGAGGCCGATATTGACATTTCCCCACCAGACGTCGCCGGACGACTCGGGATGTCTCACGACACGCTTGTCCTTCGGCGAACGGCCGGTCTTGTCGCCGGAGTACGCGATCAGGGCGCCGGTATCGGACAGGGTCGTCCGCGCGTCGTGCAGAAAGGCTTGCTGATACAGCACCGGGGGGGAGGCGTTTCTGTGGACCGTCTCGACATCGAGCCCGTACTCACGGAGATCGAACATCCTCGCTCCTTTCGATTGCACCTGCGTGCCCGCGACTCCCGATCCCGGGCACCGGCTCGGCGTTCATTCTATCCCTCCCCGCGTAGCACGGCGTACGCCGCGAACCCACACCGTGCCGAGAGACACCCGGGGCTCGAGCCGGTCGCACGCCGGCGGCATCGGGGGTGTGCGGTGTGTTGTGCGGCGAATTGTGCGAGAATGTACACATGGCAACGAACCTGGCGATCCGCCCCGACCTGCTGGAGCGCGCCGTAGCGCTGAGTGGAAAACGAACCAAGACCGCGGCGGTGACGTTGGCCCTCGAGGAGTTCATCGCGCGCCGGGAGCAACGCCGGTTGATCGAGCTGTTCGACTCGCTCGATTGGGATCCGGCGTTCGACTACAAGGCGGAGCGCTCGCGCTGATGAGCCTCTTCGCCGACACCAGCGTCTGGTCGCTCGCGTTCCGGCGAGACTCGCCGGACGACGCGCCGGAGCCCGGCCGTCTGCGCGAGGCGCTTGCTTCCCGGGAGGCGGTCTTCACCACCGGAATCGTCCTTCAGGAGCTGCTCCAAGGCTTCCGCGGACCCACGGCCCGCGACTCGATCGTGGAACGCTTCGCGTCGCTGCCGATGATCGTGCCGAACCGGGATGATCACGTAGCGGCGGCCGCTATCCGTAATGCGTGCCGCCGTCGCGGCGTCCAGCTCGGGACGATCGACGCCCTGCTCGTGCGCCTCTGTCTTCGGCACGACCTGGAGCTGCTCACGACCGATGGAGACTTCCGCCACGCCGCGCGACATACCCCGCTACGGATCTGGCGTCCGCCACAGCGGGAGGTCGACTGAGGCCGAATCCGCCCTCGACGACGCCGGCCGGGGAGAACGACGGCTCGATCCAGCCATGAGGAACCGCGGTCGAGCCCGCTCCCGAGACACCCGTCACAGCGGCGGCGTCCGCTCGTGCCAGTCCGTCGCCTGCTCGTACGCGTGCGCGAGCGCGAGCACGTCGACCTCGCCGAGGGCGGGGCCGCAGAGCTGCAGCCCGATGGGCAGGCCCTCTCGGCTGAATCCGCACGGGACGCTGATGGCGGGCGTGCCGTAGCCGTTGAAGGGCGCGGTGTTGCGGATCAGGGTCGTGGTCGCCTCGCGCGGCGTGGCCCGCGCCGCCTCGATGCTGACGGGAAGCTCCACCAGCGTCGGCGTGACCAGCACGTCGACGTCGTCGAACACCGCGGCGATGGCCTTCCTCACGAGCGCGAGCTGATAGCGCGCCTCGGCGTAGTCGGCCGCGGACATCTCCGCCCCGCCCTCGATGCGCGCCAGCGTGCTCTCGTCGTAGAGGTCACGCCGCTCCTCGAGGAGATGGGCGTGATACGCGTACGCCTCGACGTCGACCGTGCGGATGGCCGGCAGCGCCGGCAGCTCCACGTCCCGCGTGTCGGCCGTGAGATCGCCCAGGACGCCGAGCGCCCGCTCGACCGCGGCCAGCACCTGCGGGTCCACGTCCTCGTAGTGCGCCCGCGGCACCCCGAGGCGCAGCCCCGACGTCGGCTGCCGGAGCGCGCCCGCGTAGTCGGGGATCTCCGCCTCGATGCTGGCGATGCCCCCAGGGTCGTACCCGGCCATCGCCTGCAGCATCAGCGCCGCGTCGGCGACCGACCGGCACATCGGCCCGACGTGGTCGAGCGAGACGCTGAGGGGGACGATGCCGCGGATGCTCGCCAGCCCGTAGGTCGCCTTGAGGCCGACGATGCCGCAGTGCGCGGCCGGGATGCGCACCGACCCGCCGGTGTCGGTGCCGAGGGCGCCCGCGCACAGCCGCGCCGCGACCGCCGCGCCCGAGCCGCCCGACGAGCCGCCCGGGATGCGATCCGTGTCCCACGGGTTGCGCACGGGACCCGACAGGGTGAACGCCGACGTCCCGCCGTAGGCGAACTCGTGCAGGTTGAGCTTGCCGAGGACGATGGCGCCCGCCGCCTCGAGCCGCGTCACCACCTCGGCGTCCTCGTCCGGGACGCGGTCCGAGTACACCGCGCTCCCCGCCGTCGTCCGCACCCCCGCCGTGTCGATGTTGTCCTTCAGCCCGATCGGGATGCCGTGCAGGGGACCGCGCCACCGGCCGCCCGCCAGCTCCGCCTCGAGGGCCCGGGCGCGCTCGAGGGCGTGCTCCTCGGTCACCGTCACGAAGGCGTTGAGCCGGGCGTCGAAGCGCCGGATGCGGGCAACGTAGGCCTCGACGAGATCCACCGGCGAGAGGTCGCGGCGACGGATGAGGCGCTGCGCCCCGGCGATGGTCAGGTCGGCCGGGTCGGTGGTCTGCGCGAGAGCAGGACGAGTCGCGATGAAGGCGGCCGCGGTCGCGGTCGTCGCGAGGAAGCCGCGTCGGGTGAGGGGTGTCGGCATGTCATGTCCTTCGTTGAGGGGCCGCGAGTTGCCGAAGTCGAGTTGTGACGCCGCCGCGACCGGACGGTCGCGCAAGCTCCTAGCCCGGCGGCCGGGCTGCGGCTCCTGAGGACGCCGTCGGATCGAAGTACTTGTCCAGGATCCACTGCGGCTGCCAGCGGTCGGGGACGCGTTCGCGCCCGGTCAGATCGCGCCGGAGCGGCGTCGGCTCGGCGGTCTCGAGCGGGACGGAGTCGCCCATCGCCGCCCGCCAGCCCTCGAGCAGCGCTTCGAGCCGGGCCAGGGTCGGCCCTTGCGCGGGGTCTCCCGCGAGGTTGCGCAGCTCGTCGGGGTCGTCGGCGAGGTCAAAGAGCTGCCGGTGGTTGACCCGCGGGTAGACGATCAGCTTGTAGCGCTCGTCGCGCACCGCGCGCATCAGGTCCCGGTACGGCAGGAACAGGCTCTGCCGCCAGGCCGCATCGCCCTCGCCCGACCACAACGCGGCCAGGTCGCGGCCGTCGATGCCGGGCGGCGTCTCCGCCTCGCCCAGGCCGAGCAGGGTCGGGAACAGGTCGAAGAGGTAGGTGAAGGCATCGGTCGAGCCGTGCGGAATGCCCGGGCCGCGGACGATCAGCGGGCAGCGCATCGAGTGCTCGTACAGGTTCTGCTTGCCGAGCAGCCCGTGGCTTCCCATCGCCAGCCCGTGGTCGGCGGCGTAGACGACCACCGTGTTCTCCGCCTGACCGTTCTCCTCCAGCGCGGCGAGAATGCGCCCCACCTGATCGTCCAGGTGGGTGATGAGGCCGTAGTACTCGGCGAGCTGGTCGCGGATGACCTCCGGGGCCCGCGGCCACGCGGCCAGGTTCTCGTCGCGGACGTTGAGGACGCCGTGGTCGAACGGGTGCTGCGGCATGTAGTTCGCCGGCAGGGGCAGGTCGCGGCGGTAGTACCGCTCCCGGTACTCGGGCGGCGGCTGGCGGGGATCATGGGGCGCCATGAACGGCACGTAGGCGAAGAACGGCCGGTCGGACCCGGCCCCCTCCGCCAGGGCCGCCTGCTCGTCCAGAAAGCCGATCACCGCGTCGGCGAACAGCTCGCTCGAAAACGCCTCCCCCACGCGCCGGCGCACCAGCTCGCCGTCCTCGATGTCCTGCACCTCCACCTGCGTATGGTCCGCCATGCCGCCCAGGTACACCGCGGTGCCGCGGTCGAAGCTCCGCAGCAGCGCCTCTTCCCCGTTGTGCCACTTGCCGGTGATGAACGTGCGGTAGCCCGCCGCCTCCAGTTGGCGCGGCAGGGTGGGGACGCCCCGCATGTCGTTAGGCGAGCGCATCCAGCTCCGGCCAGTCAGCACCATCGCCCGGCTCGGCACGCACACCGCGCCGCTGTTCGAGCCGAACACGTAGTTGCGCCGGAAGCTGAAGCCCTCGTCGGCGAGCCGGTCGAGGCTCGGCGTGTCGATGCGCTCGTTGCCCCAGGCGCGGATGGTGTCGGGCCGCTGATCGTCCGCGAACAGGAACAGGATGTTCGGGCGATCGGGCGCCGGCGGCGCCACTTCGCGCGCCGGCTGGGCGGCGAGGGGAAGCGCCGCGAGAAGGACAGCCAGGGCCGCGGCCGGCGCGACCGTCCACGGTCGTCCCGAGTCGCGACGATGGAGTGCCGGTATACATCTCATGGTCGTCGCCCCGCCTGGTTTGGGCCTGCCCGGCCGGCCTGCCCCGGATTCGCCCGACCATATCCGCGCCACCGGCGGCCGTCAAGCTCGACGCGGCGCGACCTTGCCCCTGCAACCGGTGGTGGAACCGCCAACCGGACCTGCGCGCGAGATTCATGCGATCATATGAGGATCGGCTGCCCGCTGCGCAGGCCCGATCCCGACTTGGTTCCATGTTTCGATCGCGCACCAGGGACGCGCGCGGTCACAGGAGTCGACGATGATTCGCACTGTCGCCGCTTGCGCCGCCCTCGGATGGCTGCTCGTTGGAAGCCATGCCGCCGCCCAGGAGATCCAGCGCTCGGCCCTTCACGACTACCGCGCCGTGACCGTGGCCGACGGCCTCGACACCCCCTGGTCCATCGCCTGGCTGCCCGACGGCGACATGCTCGTCACGGAGCGCCCGGGACGCCTGCGCATCGTGCGCGACGGGACGCTGCTGCCCGATCCGGTTCCGGGCGTCCCGGCGGTGGTCGCACGGGGGCAGGGCGGACTGTTCGAAGTGCTTCCGCACCCCGACTTCGCGGCCAACCGCCTGCTGTATCTGAGCTACGCGCGGCCGATGGAAGAAGGCTCGACGACGGCGGTGATCAGGGGCCGGTTCGAGGGCGACCGGCTCACCGGGGTCGAGGACGTCTTCGAGGCGCAGTCGCGGGGCGGCGGTCACTACGGGGGGCGGCTGACCTGGGACCCGGACGGATACCTCTTCGCCTCGGTGGGCGATCGGATGGCCCGCACGCGGGGCGACCTGTCGGCCCACCCCGCGCAGGACCCGTCGAACCACCACGGCGTCACCGTCCGCCTCCACGACGACGGCCGCGTGCCCGACGACAACCCGTTCGTCGGGCAGCCCGGCGCCCTGCCCGAGATCTGGAGCTACGGGCACCGGAACCCGCAGGGCCTGCTCGTGCACCCCGAGACCGGCGACCTGTGGGCCCACGAGCACGGGCCGCAGGGCGGCGACGAGCTCAACCTCATCCAACCCGGCCTGAACTACGGCTGGCCGGTTGTCGGCTACGGCGTGAACTACGGCAGCGGGACCGCCATCCACGCCGGGACCCGCGGCGACGGCATGGAATCGCCGGTCCACTTCTGGGTCCCCTCCATCGCGACCTCCGGCCTGATGGTCTACACCGGCGATCGGTTCCCCGACTGGAGGGGCAGCTTCTTCGTGGGCGGGATGGCGGGGCAACGGCTCGCGCGCCTCACCCCGAGCGTCGACCGGCCGGGACGGATCGAGCTCGAGGAGACGCTGGCCCACGGCATCGGCCGGGTGCGCGACGTCCGGCAGGGGCCGGACGGCTACATCTACCTGGCGGTCGAGCACCGCGGCCGGCCGAGCCAGGTCGTGCGCCTCGAGCCGGTGGCGCGCCGGTAGGAGTCTGTGCCGGCGGCCGCGGATCGCGTCCCTGAAGGACGGTGCGGACGGTCTCGAGGTCGAGGACGACCAGCTCGGCGACCTTGGCCGTCGCCGCGACCTATGGCGTGTCGCGCGCCGCGCGTTTCCTGCGCCGTATCCAGCGCTCACGGAGCCCCCACAAGAAGAGAAGTGGACCAAGCGCGATCACGGCCCACGCCGCGGCGCCGGGGCGGTGCGAGAGGTCCCGCAGCACGTTGTTGCCGAGGAGCTGCTCATCGTTCACCAGATAGGTCCAGGTCGACGAGGGGCCGAGGAGCCCGTCCTGCTCCCAGTCGACGCCGTCGGCCGTGACCTCGATCTGCTCGAAGGTCCTGACGGCCTGGTCTTCGACCCGGGATGGGAGCCGGTCGAACTCGTCGCCGGCCTCGCGAAAGAACTCCGCCAGCGGGTTCTTGCCGACCAGGCCGATCAGCGGCAGGCGGTCCCGTTTCCAGCGCATCTGGGCCAGGTGGTTGCTCCACTGGCGGTCGAGAGCGAGCAGCGTCACTCGCTGCTCGACACGGCGGAGGATGTCGTCACCGGCCACGGTACGTGCCCGGGCGTAGCGGGTGGGGCTTCGCTCGGCCAGCAGAGCGAGGGGCGGCGCGGCGCGCAGTATCTCGCGGCGCCACGTCTGAATCCACCGTCGCTGCTTTTCCTCGACCTCGGAGTAGTCCCGGAGGCGGCGACGAATGTCCAGATTCTCGCCCTCGATGATGCGCTGCGCGCGCCGGATCTCGCACCGCAACACCGGGTTGGTCGTCGGTTCATCACTGGTCGACAGGCCGGGGACCGTCATCAGGCTGCGGATCCCGTACCGCGCGACGATCGGATCCTCCACGCTGACGAAGAACCGCGACGACCCAGGGTCACCCTGTCGTCCGCTGCGGCCCCGGAGTTGCTGATCGACACGGAGGCTCTCGTGGCGGTTGGTGCCGATGACATAGAGACCGCCGCGTGCAACCACCGCCGCGCGGTCGCGGCCGTCGCGGCCGCCCAGCTTGATGTCCGTGCCGCGACCGGCCATGTTGGTGGAAATGGTCACCGCGCCGAGCGATCCCGCCTCGGCCACGACCTCGGCCTCGGCCTCGTCGTGCTTGGCGTTGAGGATGCGGCACGCCACGCCGGCCTCCTGGAGCGCGGCAGCCAGTCGTTCCGACTCGACGACGCTGGCGGTGCCGACCAGTATCGGCCGACCCGCATGATGGACTCGGGCGATCTCGGTCACGAGGGCCCGCCGTTTCGCCGCGCGGTCGGCGAAGATGACGTCCTCGTCGTCACGGCGCCGGCACGGCGTGTGGGTCGGGATCACGACGACGTCGAGCCCGTAGAAATCCTTGAGCTCTTCCGCCGCCGGCTGTGCCGTGGCGGTCATGCCGCACAACCGCGGATAGCTGCGCAGGAAGTGCTGCACCGTGATCGAGCCGAGGATCTGCCCCTCGCGCTGGATTTCGAGACCCTCCTTGCATTCGATGGCAGCCTGCAGCCCGTCCGGCCACCGCCGTCTGTCGGCCACCCGCCCCGTGAAGTCGTCGACCAGCTCCACCTTGCCGCCGCGGACGATGTAGTCGACGTCTCGGTCGAGCAGGCACTCGGCGTGCAGGGCGTTCTGGAGCGCAATCAGGAGATGCAGGTTCTCGGGATCGTAGAGGCTGCCGCGGTCGAACACGTGCTCGACCCGGTCGACGCCGCGGTCCGTCAGAAAGACGTTGCGGCGATGCTCGTCGCTGGTGAAGTCGGTCTCGGGAGTCAGCTCGCGCGCGACCGCCGCCACCTGCCGCAGTCCGATGCCCGACTCGTCGACGCGCCCCGCAATCACGAGGGGGATCCGCGCCTCGTCGATCAGGATCGAGTCGGCCTCATCGACCAGCGCGAACTGGAAGGAACGGTGCACCAGCCCCGCCGGGCTCAGAGACAGGCCGTCACGCAGCAGATCGAAGCCCGCCTCCCTGGCCGTCACGTACGTGACGTCGCACCCGTAGGCCGCCCTGCGCTCGGCCGGCGGCATGCCCTCCTGGACGTGGCCAACGGTCAGACCGAGCATGCGGTAGATGGGGCCCATCCAGGCCGCGTCCCGGCGTGCGAGGTAGTCGTTGAACGTCAGGACGTGCGCACCGCCGCCCGCGAGCGCATTGAGGGCCACGGGCGCAACCGCGGCCAGCGTCTTGCCCTCGCCGGTCTGCATCTCCGCGATCCTGCCCTGGTTCATGGCGAGACCGGCGACAATCTGCTCGTCGAACGGACGGGTTCGCAGCACCCGTTCCGATGCCTCGCGGACCAGCGCGAACAGTTCGTCCAGCACCCGGTCGAGCGATACCCCGTCATCGACGCGCGTCTTGAGCCTGCGTGCCCATGCGGTGAGCCCGCCATCGTCGGTCGCGGCCACCTCGGTCGCCAGACCATCGATCCGCGCAAGCCGCGCCCTGTACGGCGCGAGATCGAACTCGACCGATGAGCCGAGAAACCGCTGGAACCGGCGCTTCAACGTGATTGGGTCGAGCGGCATCGGTTTCACCCGTGCGTCGTCGACGTGCTCCCGCCAGTGACGTTGTGGATCGAGACGTGGCCCGGAGCGGCTACAGCAGGAACGGAATCATCAAGAACTGCCCCAGGACCAGGCCGATGCCGATCCGGAGGATCGGCGACCCGTTGAGCATCGTCGCGAAGCCGATCCACCCGAGGAAGAACGTCAGGACCGCGCTGCCGAGGAATCCCGCGACGATGCCCGCCAGGACGAGCACGACGCCGACCAATCGACGTGTCCCTGACGGGGCGTCAGCCGTCGCGGGCGGCGCCGACGCCGGTTCGACAGCGGCTTCTCGACGAACGTGACCTTCTTTCATGGTCATTCGGGTGACTCCACGACGAGGGGCAAAGGCCGGACGGAGAGCGTTCGCGGGCGAGAGCGCGGTGACCTGCTACTCTTCTCGCAGGGATGACAGCGGATCGATACGGCCCGCCCTGTGCGCCGGGAGATAGCACGCAGCCAGCGCCAGGCCGCCCAGCAGCAGGGGCGCGCCGACGAGCAGGACCGGATCGCCGGCGCCGGCCGCGAAGAGGCGCGCCAGCTCGGCGCTTGTCGCCGAGAGCACGCGGGAGAGAACGAACCCCCCGGCGAAGCCGAGCACAGCGCCCGCCGTCACCAGCACAACCGCTTCATCGAGGACCAGACGTATCACCCGGCCCCGGCTGGAACCGAGCGCGAGGCGGATGCCGATCTCCTTCCGCCGCCGCGCGACCGCTTGCGTGGTGACGCCGGCCAGACCGATGCAGGCGAGCATCAGTCCGAACGCTCCCAGACCGACGCCCATCATGGACGCCTGCTGCGCCAGCACGTCGAACCGGTCGAGCTGCCCGCGCATCGTGCGCAGGTTGAAGACCGTGAGATCGGGATACAGGGACCGGACCCCGGCGCGGATTCCCGCGATCGTGCCCGACGCCGGCGCGCCACGCACGACGACCGTGGTGCCCTGCGCGGATGCCCGGCCTGTCGCCTCGGACGTCAGCGGAAGAAACAACGTCGGCGGCGGCTCCGGCTGCATGAAGCCCGAGGGGGCGTCCTGCGCCACGCCGATGACGAAATACACTCGGCCCGCCGCGTGGACCCGGCGGTCGATGGGATCCGCTCCACCGAACAGCTCCCGCGCGGCGGTCTGATTCACGACGATCGGCACATCCAGGTCGAGATTCGCGTCGGCGGCCAGGTTCGCACCCTGATCGCCGTCCGTGAACTCTCGCCCACGGACGATGGGCAATCCGAGCGTCGCGAAATAGCTCGCACCGACTCGCTCCTCGGCAACCGGGAACATCGTCACCGTACCGGCGTCGTCCCCCGTGGGTACCCACACCCGGGTGCTCGGCCGGATCAGGAGGTCGGCAAGCGGCGCGCGCCGACTCAACGTCGCGGCACGCACCGAGCCGAGCTCCGACAGTCGGCGCGGCAGCGCGTTCAGGATCCCGACCGACTCGTCGGCGGAGTGGCCGTCGCGAATCGGGTCGACCGCCAGCAGATACAGCCCCGCTGTCTGGTAGCCGGTGTCCAAACCGGCAGACCGCTGATAGCCCGCCACGAGATAGCCGGTCACGAGGAGCAACATCAGGGAAGCGGCGACCTGATACCCGACGAAGAGGTTCCGGAACCCCAGACGGCGATGGCTGCGTGCCCGGCGGGACGGACCGGCCTTCAGGCTGGCCGCGACATCGGCGCGAGTGGAGACGAGGGCCGGTATCAGCCCGAATCCGACGCCGGCCAGGACGGCAACGACGAACGAGAACAGCAGGACACCGAGATCGAGCCGCGTGTTCAGCTCTACCGGCGCCGACGTCGACAGGGGAACCGACGGGTACAGCTCGACGAGCCACCAGGCGACGAACACGCCCGCCACGCCCCCCGCCAACGCGAGGGCGACGCTCTCGGTCAGGAACTGCAGCACCAGGCGGCGCCGACTCGCGCCGAGCGCGAGCCGGGTCGCGATTTCACGACGGCGCCCGATCGCACGGGCGAGCTGGAGGCCGGCCAGATTGCTGCACGCCAACGACAGCACGAGGGCCAGCAGCACGACGTTCGCCCCGAACAACTGCGCCCGCAGCTCGGGAGGTATGGGCGCCGGACCGCCGGCCGGGAGCAGGCGCGCGCCCGGTCTGAGCGCGAAAGCGCTCGACCGAGCGTCGTCGAGCCCCTGGGCCTCCTGGTCGGGGTCGGCGGTCGCAACGTCGAGCGCCGCCTCGGCGGCCGCGACCGTCGCACCGCCGGCCAGGCGAAGGAGGACGCGAAAGCTCGCTCGATCGCTGCCCAACGCGTCGTCACGCAACTCGGGCGCCATCGAAGCGCCGACGGTGACCGGCACGAACAGGTCGGCCGGGTTTATCGGGTACACACCCAGGAAGTCCTTCGGGCCGACGCCGATGATCGTCGCGCTCCGACCATTGACCCGGAGCGGGCGTCCGACCGCGTTCGGGTCGGCATCCAGGCGCGTGCGCCAGAACCGTTCGCTCACCACCACGACCGGCGCCGACCCGGGCATCTCGAGATCCGGCTGGAACAGTCGACCGGCGACGGGCGCGACGCCCAGCGTCGCAAAGTACTCCGGCGACACGATGTGTCCGAAGACCCGTTGTGCGCCGTCCTCCGCACCCTCGAGCGCCACGCTGAACGGGACCGGACCGATGAACGCCGCGGCGCGGGCAGCAATGGACCGCTGCTCGCGGAAGCGCTCGAAATCGGGGAAGGAGACCGGCGCCTGGGTCGCGACCAGACGATCGGGGTCCGCAACGCCCGGCAGCGTGCGCCCGACCAGGGCATCGACCTGGGCGAAGTAGAGCGCGCTCGCGCCGATGCTCAGGGCCAGCGACAGGACGCCGACGGCCGCGAATGCCGGAGACTTCACCAATGTTCGAACGGCGTAGGCCCCGTCCTTGCGGAAATCGGACACGACCCCCGCGAGCGCGAGAACGACGGCAGAGAACCGGCCGGTCAGCGATACGCCAGTACTCATCAGCACAACTCCCATGGCATGCGCTCGACGCCGGAGAAAGCGGCGGGCGCCTCAGCGCATCAACGTCAGATCGCAACTCGACATCGTTCATCGAGCCGACGGCTTCCGAGAAGCGCCGGAGCGGCTCGACGAGCTGACGAGCGTCCTCCGGGCTCGACGACCGCCCAGGGGTCGGCGCCGTGGAACGGCGGCGACTCCTGGAGGGTTGATCGGGCGTCAAGCGGAGGCCGCGGCGCGACCCTGCGGTCGCGTTCGGCGACGATTAGCGGGCTAGACTGAATCGAGGACGGGTTCTGTTCCGCCTGCATACCCAAGCCGGCACCACCAACGGGCGGGATCGACCAGCACGACGATCGCCGAGTTCACGAGCAGGCCCGCGACGAAGGCCGCGAGCTCGGAGGGACCGATGTAGCCGGCCCGCATCTGTTCCAGGACGGCCGACCCGGCACCCGGCAGGCCGACCGCCAGCCCCGCGAAGAACAGAAGCGAGACGCCCCAGCCGATTCCACGCCTGCTGATCTCATCGCTCAGCCAGATGAGACACGCGGTGATGGCGGTGACGGTGAGGACGAGGGTGAGCCTGAAGCCCCAGCCGGGCTGGGCCACGAGCGGCAAGCCATCCGCGACGGCGGCCTGCCGTTCCAGCCAGATCGCGATCGCTGACGCTTGCACGACACCCAGCACCAGCGCGCCACCCCGCACGGACCAGGCCAGCGCCCGGCGCCCGCGGGCGCCCCAGCCACGCGCGAATCCGAGCTCGGTCGCTAGATAGGCAATGAACAACGCCGTGACGTAGGGCATGATGCCGAGAGCGAAGATCGTGGCTCGTCCGAGGTTGCCGCCGGTGAAGAGGTCGTAGAGCCCGAGGGACCCGGGCGCGCCGTGTCGGGTCATGGGTGCGAGCGCGTCGGTGTTCACGCCGGGCAGGGGTACCTGCGTCCCGACCCAGTAGAGCCCCATGGCCGCGAGGCCCAGGAACGCCAGTTGCCGATGCTCCGCAACGTATCTTGCAGCACGTCCGTAGAACACGCTCATCGTCTGCCTCCAGAACCACCTCGCCGACCGGCCGCCGCCCCGCCACTCTTCGTGCACATCGCCCACCAGGGGGCTGCCGGTGCCCTCCAGCCAGTCGAGTAGCCGTGTCGCCAGTATCGGTGGGCTCATGCACGTCCGCCTTCCAGTTGCGGCAGGCCGTCCCAGAGCACGGACAGCGCCTCCCGTGTGGAGCGAGCCTCGCGCACGCCATCCGGCGTCACCCGGAAGTACCGCTTCGCGCGGCCCCCGCGTTCCGGCGTGGGCTCTCCGAGCCGGGAGCTGACGAGGCCCTTTTCCTGCAAGCGCTCCAGCGCCGCGTAGACGCTGCCTATCGCCATCTCGCGGCCGGTGCCGGCCTCGAGGGTGCGCAGGATCGTGACCCCGTACGCGGCGTCATCCAGCCGGATGACCGCCAGCAGCACCATCAACTCGAAGTTCCCCAGGTAGGGTCGACTCGCCATTTACTCCACTATAGAGAAAAAATACGGGTGATGCAAGCGGGATGTTCCGCGCTCGCTGAACGGCCGCGATGCCGGCAATCCGGGTCTGTCTCCCGAGCGCGGGCGGGCGGCCGGAACCGCGCCCGACCGTCGCGGGCATCGCGCCACGGCGCACCGCGATGCCCGATTACCGCGCATCAGGGCAGCGCCTCTCCCGGGACGATGCCGTGCAGCAGCTCGGTGACGGGCAGGCACAGGATCCCGTCGATCTGCAGGCGCTCGTCGCCGAGGTAGGCCAGCCGGGCCTGCGCCTCCGGGTAGTCCCGGGCGAAGCTCTTCAGCGATCTGAGGTCCGCCGGCCGGATGCGCGCGGTGTGCCTGACCTCGAGGGCCCAGAACACGTCGCGGCCGTAGAGCACGAAGTCGACCTCGCTGCCGGCCCGCGTGCGCCAGAACGCCAGCGTCGCGGCGCCCCCGGAGTAGTCGACCCACGCCCGCAGGTGCTGCGCGAGCAGTCCTTCGAGCGCCGGGCCCCGGGCCTCCTCCGGCCGATCCAGCGGCCCCGCCGGGCGCAGCGAGCGGAACACGCCAGCGTCGGCGAAGTAGAACTTCGGATGCGCCGTGACCTGCCGGCGCGCGCGGCGGGTGAAGACCGGCAGCCGGAACGCGAGCAGCAGGTCCTCGACGATCTCGATGAACCCCTCCACGGTCTTGCGGCGCACCGCGCACTCCCGCGCCACGTCGCTGGTGTTGAGCACGGCCGCGTGCGAGAAGCTGATGGCTTCGAGAAATCGGTGGAAGGCCCCGAGATCGCGCACCAGCCCCTCGGTCTGGACCTCCTGCTGGACGTACAGTCCCGCGTAAGCGCTCAACGTGTCGGCGGGATCGTCGGCGTCCCAGACCAGCGGCAGCAGTCCGTGGTCGAGGGCCGCCTCCAGGTCGAAGCTCGGGCCGAGCTCCGCCGCCATGAACGGGTGCATCGACCGCACCACCGCGCGCCCCGCGAGGAGATCGACGCCGGCGCGCTTGAGCTTGCGCGCGCTCGATCCGGTCAGCACAAAGCGCGAGCTGCCCGGCTCCTCCATCAACTGGTGGACGACGGTGAGCAGCTCGGGGACCCGCTGCACCTCGTCGATCACGATGTCGACAACCCCCGGCGCCGCCGCCAGCTCGCGTAGCCGCTCCGGCCGTACCGCGTACTGGCGCTGCTGCGCCGGCGCGAGCAGATCGACCCGGACGGCGTTCGGGAACGCCGCTTGCAGCCAGGTGCTCTTGCCGGTTCCGCGCGGGCCGAACAGGAAGAAGTGCCCCGCAGGCGGGCGAAAAAATTTCCTCTCTACCGCCACAATGAGAGCAATTATGGCATTCCCAAGGAAATTCTTCGCGCCTCTTGGGACGGAGTGGCCGTACCGGCCGTCACGCTCGTCCTGCGTGCGCCGGCCCGAGCAGGGGTTCGCCCGGCGCTCGGCGGCTATGCGAGACGGCCCGTGGCAGCCGCACACGAGGCGGCAGCCCCGCGCCGGAGGTTCGCCGGCACTCGGCGAGGTTCGCCGGCACTCGGCGGATATGCGGCACTTCCTCGCTTTCCGATTCGCGCCCGGATCGACGCCGGCCGCCCCTCAACCGGAGAGGGCCGCGCACGCGCGCTGGATCCGCGTGCAGGCTTCCGCGAGCCGGTCCGTGGAGAGCGCGTAGGAGACGCGGAAGTACGGCGAGAGGCCGAACGCCTCGCCATGCACCACCGCCACCTCCTGGCCGTCGAGGAGGTGCTTCGCGAAGTCGCCGTCGTTCTCGATGACGGCGCCGGCCGGCGTCCGCTTCCCGATGGTTCCCCGGCAGTCGACGTACAGGTAGAAGGCGCCGTCCGGCCGGCTGCAGGTCAACCCGTCCGCCTGGTTCAGCATCGCAAGGCCGAGGTCCCGCCGCTCCTCGAACACCGCCACGTTCCGCTGCATGAACGTCTGGTCGCCTTCGAGCGCCTCGACCCCCGCCCACTGGCTGATGCTCGACGCGCCGCTGGTCGTCTGGGACTGGATCTTCGCCATGGCCGAGACCAGCTCCTTCGGCCCCGCTCCGTAGCCGAGGCGCCACCCCGTCATGCAGTACGCCTTCGAGAGCCCGTTCATGGTCAGCGTGCGCCCGTGCAGGTCGGGCGCGACCTGCGCCATCGTCGCGAACCGCCCGCCGCCGTAGATGATGTGCTCGTAGATGTCGTCGGTGAGCACCCACACGTGCGGATGCCGCCGCAGCACGTCGGCGAGGCCCTCCAGGTCGTTCGCCGAGTACACCGAGCCGGTCGGGTTGCCGGGGCTGTTGAGGATCAGCCACTTCGTCTTCGCGGTGATCGCGCCCTCGAGCTGCCCCGCCGTCAGCCGGAACCCGTTGCCGGCATCCGTCGCGACCACCACCGGGCTCCCGCCCGCGAGCAGCGTCATGTCGGGATAGCTCACCCAGAACGGCGCGGGAACGACGACCTCGTCCTCCGGATCGAGCGTGGCGGCGAGGGCGTTGTAGATGACCTGCTTGCCGCCGTTGCAGACGAGCACCTCGTCGGGGGCGTAGCGCAGCCCGTTTTCGCGCTCGAGCTTGCGGCAGACCGCCTCGCGCAGCTCCGGGATGCCCGCGAGCGGCGGGTACTTGGTCCTTCCCTCGACGATCGCCCGCATCCCCGCGATCTTGATGTGGTCCGGCGTGTCGAAGTCCGGCTCTCCCGCCGCGAGGGCGATGATGTCGCGCCCGGCCCTCGCCATCTCCATCGCCCTGGCGGCGATCATGGCGGACGGCGAGGCCTTGATGCGGCTCAGGCGTCGTGCGGCGATGGACATGACGGACGCTTACCGCCCCGCCGCCTCGGCCTCCTGCCGACGGTTGCCGGCGAGGATGTTCTCGAGGCCGTAGTTGCCCTCGTGGCAGGCGAACTCGAAGATGGGCAGCCGGCTCCGCTGCATGGGCAGCTCGACCGACCACGGCCGCTCCCAGGTGTCGGGGTCGGTCACCGTGAACTCGTAGAGGAGCGTTTCGGCGTCGACGCGCGTGAAGCGCTCGACGAGCGTGCGGTTTCGGCTCGTGTTGCGCCACGTGTTGTGGGTGCGGTCGTCGTTGAAGTTGACCGTCTCGACCACCAGCGTGTCGCCCTCCCACCGGCCGCGCGAGTCGCCGACGTACTGGCGGATGCCGCCGGCCGGGGCGGGGCGCCCGCCGAGGGGGATGACGCGGACGGTGTGCATCATCTCGTTCATGACCGCGACGCTGTCTGGGGTCTGGAAAAGCTGCATGTTGTTGTTGTAGACGCCCGGCAGCATCGGCGGGCCGGCGTTGCCGCTCATCAGGCAGCGGTCCGAGTTGCTGAAGTCGAGGTGCGACTCGGCGGTGTCGACGGTCTCGCTGAACGACGAGCGCGCGCCCATAGTGCGCGCCCGCTCGCGCCCCGCCTCGGTCAGGGCGGGCATGCGGCCGTCCGGCGGGTCGACGATGAGCGACGTGCGCCCGGTGCTGACGGCGCCCGTCCCCCAGTCGAACCAGAAGATGTTGTAGGAGCCGGTCTGCCCTTGCAGGCTCGGGTGGTCCGGCGAGTCGAGCCACCGGCCGGGGCGCTCGCCGGCGGTGGGGATGGCGACGGTGCGCTGGGCCGGCCGCTCCTCCATCGCCTGGATGCGCGCGCGCTCGTTCTCCTCGATCTCGGCCGCCTCTTCCGCGGTCAGGTACTCGCGGCCCTCGAAGCGCTCCGGGCGCTCGAGCGGGGTGCGCGTCTTGTACTCCCAGACGCCCCCGAGGTCCGGCTGGCCCCAGGCCGTGCGCGGCGCCGGCTCGGGCTCCGTCTGGGCGGCGGCGGGCAGGGCAATCAGCAGCGTGGAGACGGCAACCACGCATGCCGCGGTCAGGGACAAGTACCGCATCTCGACTCCTCCATCGGCAGATCGACATTCCATCGGCAGATCACGCGGCGGACTCCGCGGAACCGCTGCCGCCCCACAAGGATACCGCCGAACGTACTGACAACCGCAACGCCAGGCGGTGCCCGCGCCGCCGCTCGCGGGCGTCGCGGCGCTCGGGCTGATGCTCGCGCTTCGGGGCCTCGCGCGGCGACGCCTCCGGCGGTAACACCGGCTGGATGCCTCGAGGTTCGGCCTCAGCGCGACCGTTCGCGGCCGCGGTGCCTCTTGGAATTTGTCCATAATATCAGTATTATTTCGGACAAACGGAGCGTCATGACATGTCCACCGCACAAGCCGTTCGAGCCGCCATACGCAGGTTGCCGAAGGGAAAACCGTTCACGAGCGAGCGCTTCCTCGAGCACGGCTCGCGCAGCGCCGTCGACCGGGCGCTTTCGCGACTCGCCGCCCGGGGCGAAATCGAGCGTCTTGCCCGCGGCGTCTTCGTCCGGCCCCGGACGAGCCGCTTCGTGGGCACCGTCCTCCCTGACGTCCTCGAGGTCGTCGAGGCCGTCGCGCGCAGCAATGGCGAGACGGTCCAGGTCCACGGTGCGGAGGCCGCGCGCCGGTTCAAGCTCAGCACCCAGGTGCCGACCGCGCCCGTGTTCCATACCAGCGCATCGAGCCGCACCATCCGGATCACCAACATCACCGTCAGGATGGTCCACACCTCGAACCGCCGGCGGTTGCAATTCGCCGGCGAGGCGGCGGGCGCCGCGCTCTCCGCCCTCTGGTATCTCGGCAAGAACAACGTGACCCCGGAAACGGTCGCCACGATCGAGGCCACCCTCGGCCCGGCGGAATTCCGGAAGCTCTGCTCGGCAGACATGCCGGCGTGGATGAGCAAGGCGCTCGCCGCCGCCCGGGACCGGCTCCACGGCTGAGGCATTCCTGTCTCTCGATGCCCGCCAGCGCGCCGACATTCTCCGGACCATCGCCGCCCGGTCCGGGCGCGCGGCCATCATCCTGGAGAAGGACATCTGGGTCTGCTGGGTCCTCCAGGCCCTCTTCTCCATGCCCGACCTCCATCCCATGGCCTTCAGGGGCGGCACCTCGCTCTCCAAGGTCTACCGCGTCATCGATCGGTTTTCCGAAGACGTGGACGTCACCCTTGACTACAGGGCCTTCAACGACGGTTTCGACCCCTTCGCAGACGGCGCCAGCCGGAACCAGATCAGGCTCTTCAGCGAACGCCTCAAGGACCACGTCGCAGACTACATCCACGACGTCGTGGCGCCCGCCCTCGGCGCCGCCGCCGACCGACTTGCGGCTGACGGCCGGCACGACATCCGCATCGGCGACGACGGCGAGACGATCCGTTTCGGCTATCCGTCCGCGGTCGAAGACTCGAACAGCTATGTCCGGAGTGAAGTCGTGCTGGAATTCGGCGGACGCAACGTCATCGATCCGAACGAGCGGCACACGATCACCCCCGACATGGCCGCCCTGACCCCCGACCTCGACTATCCCGTCGCGACCGTGACGGCCCTCTCTCCGCTGCGCACTCTCTGGGAGAAGGCCACGCTGGTCCATGTCGAGTGCCACAGGCGCCGGCTCGCGAGCCAACCCGAACGGCTCTCCCGGCACTGGTTCGACCTGACACGACTCGCCGCGCACGATATCGGCCGGGCCGCGCTCGCCGACCGCGAACTCCTGGAGGACGTCGTCCGGCACAAGAAGGTGTTCTTCCACGCTGGCTACGCCAACTACGATCAATGCCTCGACGGCCGGCTGCGGCTCGTCCCCGACGACGACCAGCTTCCCGGCCCGCAAGCCGACTACGACGCCATGCGTGCCGCCGCCATCATCGCCGACGACGCACCCGCGTTCGACGCGCTGGTCGAACAAGTCCGCATCCTCGAAGCCAACGCTAACGGCTCCGGCTGAATACGGTCGACCACCGGCCGACCTCTGCAGCCGGTTCGTTCCGGTGCAGCGCCAAGTGTCGTGCGACGGCTGGAAGCCGTTTGACCGTGTGGGCCTTGACGCCCTGGGCGCGTCGCAGCCGCGCTTGTACCGGATGCGGTACGTGTTTCAGGCCAATCCTGCCACCCGGAGCCGAGCTGATGCCCCGCGGGCTCGTGGCGGCCGTCGCCGGCACTTCTGCGAGAATCGCCCCCAGAGAGTCGACCCGCGTCGCGGTGGGTCACGCGGGCCAGCATCAACCGTTCCTGGGCGCCACCAGCGGTCCGGCGCGATCGAGCGCGTCCGGCCAGATTCGCTCCACCGCACGGCCCGGTCAGCCGGGAGGCTCATCTTGACAAGGCCGGAGATCTTGAGGACAGTTCCCATCGACATGGACAGATTCAAGCGCGGAGTCGTCGTCGCACTGGCCGCCGTCGCCGCGGCCCTGGCCGGAACCGCGGAGGGGCAGCCGCCCGAGCACGGGAGCCGCTTCGCGGCCGAGGACTGGCCGCTGGCCGGCGGCGACTGGACGAGCTCTCGCTACTCGACGCTGGACCAGATCTCGACCGACACGATCGACAGGCTGGGTGGCGCCTGGGTCACGCGGCTCGAGGGCGGCGGGTCGTCGCGCTCGACGCCGGTGGTGAAGGACGGCGTGCTCTACCTGACCGCCGGGGCCAGCGTGCTCGCCGTCGACGGCGCCACCGGCGAGACGCGGTGGCGCTGGCAGGCCGAGGACGCCGCGTCGGGGATGGCACCGTCGTGGCAGGGCGTCGGCCTGAACGACGACCTCGTCTTCGTCGGCCTGCGGAGCGTGCAGTTGGCGGCGCTCCGGCAGGACACCGGCGAGCTCGTCTGGGCGACCACGGTCGGGAGCGTCCCGGCGGTGGCCGGAGAGACCGTCACCACCGCGCCCATGCACGCCGCCGGCAAGGTGTTCGTGGGCGTGGCCAACGGCGACAGCGGGGGACAGGGGCGGGTCGTGGCCGTCGACGCGGCGACCGGCGAGGTGGCCTGGACCTTCTTCGTCATCCCGCGCCCCGGCGAGTTCGGCCACGACACGTGGCCGCAGGACTCCGACATCTGGCAGGTCGGGGGCGGCGGCGTGTGGCTGGTGGGGACGGTCGATCCCGAGCTGGGGCTGGTCTACTTCGCGACCGGCAACCCGGTGCCGATGTTCGGCGGCGAGATCCGGGAGGGCGACAACCTCTTCGCGGCCTCGATGCTGGCCCTCGACATGGAGACCGGCGAGCGCCGCTGGCACTTCCAGGTGGTGCGGCACGACATCTGGGACGCCGACATCGCCACCCCGATGCTGCTCTACGACGTCGAGATGGACGGCCGGGTGCGCAAGGGCGTGGCCGCCATCCGGGCCGACGGGTACCTGTTCCTGTTCGACCGGGAGACCGGCGAGCCGCTGACGCCGATCGAGCAGCGGCCGGTGCCGCAGGACCCGGGCCAGCTCACCGCCGACACCCAGCCGTTCCCGGTGGGGGCCGAGCGCATCATTCCCGACTGCTCGTACTGGCGCGATCGGGTGCCGCCTCCGTTCGAGCTTAGCTGCAGCTTCTTCACGCCGCCCACCGTCGACCAACAGCACGTGGTGGCCCTCGGCTCGCCGATTCCGATGGTGCGGGTGACCCCGATGTCGTTCAGCCCCCAGACCGGCCTGATCTACGCGCAGGGCCGGAGTCACGTGGGGTTCGCCAAGCGGTTCGAGGATCCGTGGATCTCTGACAACCGCCCCGCCGGCTACCTGCGGCTCGGCCTCCCCGAGTCGGCGGGGGTGCTGGCCGCCGTCGACCCGCGCACCAACACCGTGGCGTGGAAGCAGGACCTGGTGGGCGGGCGGCTGGCCACGAGCGGCCCGATGTCGACGGCCGGCGGGCTGGTGTTCTGGGGCTCGGCCGACGGCCAGCTCGACGCCTACGACGCCGCCACCGGCGAGCGGCTGTGGGCGTTCCAGGCCGCCCCGGCCGGGTTGAGGATGCGGCCCGGGCCGGTGTCGACCTACGCGATCGACGGGCGGCAGTACGTGGCGATGCCGATGGGGAGCGAGCTCTGGGCGTTCGCGCTCGACGGCGAGCTGGCGCCGCGGGACGAGCCGGTGGCCGACCCGCCCGACCTCGTCCGGTGGACGGGCCCGGCGCCGACCGAGACCGACGAGATTCAGACCGGCACGCTGCGCGAGAACCCGTCCTGGTCGCTGGGCGGCAGCCGGAGCGCCCTCGACGAGCATGCGTTCAACCCGCAGCGGATCCGGGTGAGGGCCGGCACGCGGGTGCGTTTCGTCAACAACGGGAGAACCGAGCGCACCATCGTGGCGCAGGACGGGAGCTGGACCACCGGCGTCATCGAGCCGGGGCTGTTCGAGTACGTCGCCTTCGATGCACCCGGGACGTACCGGTTCCACAGCGCCGACCACCCCTGGGCGCTGGGCGAGGTCACCGTCGTGCCGTGAGGCGCCGGAGCCGTCAGGCGAACGGGAGGGTGCGCGCTCCTGCGGCGAGTTTTCTCGGCCCGGAGCTGTCCTCGGGAACGACACGCGAGAACATGGTCGCGGGGCCCGAGGAAACGGCGTCGATCAGCGTCCGGGATTGGGGGGAGGGCCCCGTCACATGCCCCACACGGTGACCGGCGTCTGGCCGGGGCTGGCCGGCGCCTCGCGACGGAACAGCTTCTCCTCCCACGTCCGGTCCGGCGCGCGGTCGAAGACGATCAGGTGGCCCGCCTCGGCGGCGCAACGGTCCATGTAGCCGCGCGTCTGCGCCAGCCCTTCGGCGATGGTGCGCTCGGGGTCCTTGTGCAGCACCTTGCACTCGACCACGAACTTGCGGATGAGCCCGCCCTGCCGCCACAGGATCAGCAGGTCCACGCGCCCCCGGCCGAGGGCGTACTCGCGCTCGAGGCGGCCCCCGCCGTTCACGATCCGCTGCAGGTAGGCTTGCAGGAGCAACTGCGGACCCGCCTCGTGGTACTGCTCGAAGCGCTGCACCCAGTGCTCCGAGTGCTCGCGGAAGAACGTCTGGAATGCCGCGATCAGTCCCGTCACGTCGAGGCCGCCGTCCGCATCGACGTACCACGCCATCCGCTGCGGCAGCCCCATCTGCACCGCGTGGTTCAGATGCCGCGGCACGACCTCGGCGTAGATCGGGTTGGCGATGCGCGGCGTCCCCTCGTCGTCCAGCGCGACGAGCCCCAGGTCGTGGACGTAGGCCACGTCCTCCGTCGACCAGGCGGACACGGACGCGCCGGCGAGGATCGGCTCCACCACCCGGCGCACCCGTTCCTCGCGCAGCTTGTCGGCCAGTTGGTCGAGGTGCGTCACGCGGGCCAGGATCAGCCGCTCCTGGGCGTCCAGGATGTCGCCTTCCGTAATCGCGTGGGAGCGGTCGCGGCCTGACGCGCTGTCGAAGCAGGCTTCCCGGCACAGCGCGTTCACCAGCCACGGCTGGCCGGCCGAGCGCGTCAGAATCAGCGCCACCGCCCGCTCGGTGAACACCTGCCCGGTCTCCGTCGTGTGCTGGGCGAGCAGCGCCCGGGTCTCGGCCTCGGTGAAGTCGCCCAGGCGCAGCGACTTCGACTTGACGTTGAACGCGCTGCCGCCCAGCACCAGGGCGTTCTCGGCGGTGGAGTGGATGCGGTAGTCGCGCACGTCCCGCACGCCGCACAGGACGACGCTCTGCGGGAAGCGGGCGGGGCGACCGGGGTAGCCGGCGCGCAACTGCCGCAGCACCGACAGCAGGGTGTCGCCCACCAGCGCGTCGATCTCGTCGATCAGCAGCACCAGCGGCTTCGGGTCGGCCATCGACCAGCGCAGCAGGGCCTGACGCAGCGCCTGTCCCGGCCCCGCCCGCTCCAGCACGCCGGGCCAGATGCCCTCCAGCGTCTCGTCGCCCAGCGTCACGCTCGCCTCGAGGGCCAGCTCGGACAGGACGGCGCGCATGCCCTCCGCCACGTCCTCGCGCATCGCCTGGCCCGCTTCGACGTTGGCGTACACGCAACGGTGGTCGCCGCCGGCGTTCAGCCGGTCGCGCAGGGCCAGCAGCGCCGATGTCTTGCCGGTCTGTCGCGGCGCGTGCAGCACGAAGTACCGCTCGTCGCGAACCAGACCGAGCAACTCGTCGAGGTCCACACGGTCGAGGGGCGGGATGTGATAGTGCCTGTCCGCGCGGATGGGGCCCTCGGTGTTGAAGAAACGCATGATCGGATTGTCGCACTGTCGGCGACGCCCGTCTCGAATCAGCGTCCTTCGTAGATGTGGTTCACGATGGCGGTCACGCTGAACGTGCCCTCCAGGGGCGCCGCGTGGTCGTCGAACCGCGCCGGCTTGGCGTACGCGGCGATCGCCTCGTCGGCGCCGAGGCCGGCATCGATGCTCCGCCGGGTCTGTTCGTAGAGGTCCATGTAGAACGCCCGGTACTCCACGAGGTCGCTCCAGGCGAGCAGGGTGTCCCAGTGGCCGGTGATGATGGTGTCGACGTCGGGGACGGTGTTGACGACCCGGGTCAGGGTGCGTCCGAACTCGACGGCGCTGCCGCCGTTGCCGTTCGCGGCGTCGATGAACGGAAGCAGCTTGCCGAGGAACATGTCGCCGGTGTGCATGGTGCGCGCCGCCTTGAACACGATGAAGGTGTCGCCGTCGGTGTGGCCGCGGCCGAAGTAGTAGAGGTCGATCTGGTCGGGGCCCCCAGCGAAGAGCGTCAGGCGGTCGGAGAAAGTGGTCGACGGCAGGTACTTCGCATTCTCGCCCTGGAAGTCGTCGCAGTTCGTCGGTATCGGCTGGCAGTCGGTGCGCGCCCAGTGGCGCCGGATGTTCTCGTGGGCCACGAAGTGCACCGAGTCGGGGAACTCGGTGTTCGAGCCGCTGTGGTCGAAGTGGACATGGGTGTTGATGATGGTGGTCACCGGCTTGTCGGTGAGCCGCCGCACGTGCCCGAGGATGTCCGCCCCGTAGCCCTCGTTCTTGGTGTCCACCAGCACCACGCCGCTCTCGGCGATGAAGAGGGCGGTGTTGCCGCCTGTCGTCGACCCCGACCCCAGCATGTGCAGCTTGTCGGTGATGCGGTGCACCTCGATCGGCGGGTTCGGCTCCTGCAGCGCCTCGATGTTGGCGGTCCAGGCGACCAGCCCGAGCGCGAGGGCGGTTAACGGCAACAGTGCGAGGCGTCGCATGTAACTCCCTTTCAGCGGGCCTCGAGGCCCTTGGCCACGAAGCTCCCCGGAATGGCGTGCCCGACGGCCGTACGCGCCCTCTGCACGCTCCTGCGCGAGACAGAGCCCGGCCGAAGTCCTGACCCGGCCCCGGGCGTCCGACCTGTGGACCCGCCCACGCTCCCGCTTCACGCCAATATGTCGTCGACGACGACGCCGGCCACGTCGGTGAGCCGGAAGTCGCGTCCCTGGCTCCGGTAGGTCAGGCGCTCGTGGTCGAGGCCGAGCAGGTGCAGGATGGTCGCGTGCAGGTCGTGGATGTGGACCTTGTCCTCGATGGCGTAGTAGCCGTAGTCGTCGGTGCGGCCGTGGCTGTGGCCGCCCTTCACGCCGCCCCCGGCCATGAACATCGTATAGCCGTGGGGGTTGTGGTCGCGGCCGTTGCGGGCGCCGGCCTCGGCCCCGGGGGTGCGGCCGAACTCGCCGCCCCACAGCACCAGGGTCTCGTCGAGGAGGCCCCGCTGCTTGAGGTCGGTGATGAGCCCCGCCACCGGCCGGTCGATCTCGGCGCAGCTCCGGGGCAGCCCCGTGATCAGCCCGGAGTGGTGGTCCCACTTCGTGTCGGGCCCGTGGGTGGCCTGCACGAAGCGCACCCCCGACTCGGAGAAGCGCCGGGCGAGGAGGCAGCGCAGGCCGAAGTCGCCGGCCACCGGGTCGTCGAGGCCGTAGAGCCGCCGGGTGGCCTCGGACTCCCCCTCGACGCTCATCACCTCGGGGGCCTCGGTCTGCATGCGGAACGCGAGCTCGTAGGACTCGATGCGGCCCTCGAGGGCCAGATCGGGCCCCGTCGCCTCGAGCTGCCGGCGCTGCCAGCGCTGCAGCAGGTCGACCTCGGCCCGCTGCACGCCGGCGTCGATGGCCTGGTTCTCGAGGAAGTCGATGGTCGCCTCGGCGGTGTTCATCCGCGTGTTGCCGATGGCGGTGCCGTTGTAGGCGGCGGGGAGGAACGCGGCCGAGTAGTTCTGCACGCCGCCGTGCTGGTACGACGGGCAGATGGTCATGAACGCGGGGAGGTTCTCGTTCTCGGTGCCGAGCCCGTACGAGATCCACGACCCCATCGACGGCCGCACGAAGCGGTCGCTGCCCGTGTTCATGGCGAGGATGGCCCCGCCGTGGGCGGCGTTGGTGCCGTACATCGAGCGCACGAAGCAGAGGTCGTCGGCCACCCCGGCGAGGTTCGGCAGCAGCTCGCTCACCCAGTGCCCCGACTGCCCGTGCTGCCGGAACTCCCACGGGCTCTTGAAGAGGTTGCCGGTCTCGTTGAACTGCACGTCGGGCTTGGCGAACGGCAGCGGCTTGTTGTCGTCGCGGATGAGCAGCGGCTTGTACTCGAACAGGTCGTGCTGCGACGGGCCGCCGTGCATGTGCAGGAAGATGATGCGCTTGGCACGGGGCGCGAAGTGGGGCGCCCGCGGGGCCAGGGGGTTGTCCTGCGCGGCCACGTCCTGCAACAGCAGCGACGACAGGGCCAGCCCCCCGAAGCCGCAGCCGCAGGTCTTCAGCATGTCGCGGCGCGTGACGGGCGGTGCCTGGTAGTGGGGATGGCGCATCGTTTCTCCGTCCTCAGTCGACGTAGATGAACTCGCTCGCGCCGAGGATGACGTGGCACAGCCGCGTCCACGCGAAGCGCTCGGCGTCGCCGTCGGGCGCGGTCTCGCGCATCGCCGCGAGGAAGGCGAGGCTCTCCTCGATCTCGACCTCGGCGGCGGGCCGGCCGTAGGCCTCGACGAACGCCCGCTCGACCCGCGCGGCGTCGCCCGCGAGGGGCACCGCCAGCAGCCGCGCCGCGAACTCGCCGGCCTGCTCCTCGACGAACGCGCTGTTCATCATCAGCAGGGCCTGGGACGGCACCACCGTGACGGGACGGGCGCCGACCGAGTCGCTGGCGTTGCCGAAGTCGAAGCCGGCGAAGATCTCGTAGATGGCGTTGCGCACCACCGGCATGTACACGGAGCGGCGCGGGGCCCCGTAGAAGTCGAAGCGCCCGAACGTGTTGCCTTCGCTGAAGACGTAGCCGCGCTGGTCGTACTCCTCGACGCGCCCGCCCATCGTCAGGTCGAGGGTGCCCGCCAGGTGCAGCAGCGCGTCGCGGATCGGCTCGACCTCGAGCCGCCGGCGGTTCATCCGCCAGTGCAGCAGGTTTCCGGGGTCGACGGCCGCGTTCGCCGCGTCGTAGCCGGCCCCGAGCCGGTAGGTGGCGGACAGCAGTATCTCGCGGTGCAGCGCCTTGACCGACCAGCCGCCGTCGACGAGGCGCCGCGCGAGCCAGTCGAGCAGCTCGGGATGGGTGGGGGCCGAGCCGGTGGCGCCGAAGTTGCTCGGCGTGTCGACGAGGCCGCGCCCGAAGTGCCAGTGCCAGACGCGGTTGGCCATGACCCGCGCCGTGAGCGGGTGCTCGGGGTGCGTGATCCAGCGGGCCAGCTCGAGCCGCCCGCTCGAGTCGGCGGGAATCGGCGGGGGCGGCACGATGTGGTCGGTGACCCGGAGGAACCCGCGCGGCTGGGGCTCGTCGGCGAGGTTCAGGTGGCTGCCGCGGATGTGGACGGGCAGATCGACGATCTCGCCCTCCTCGACCGACATCGCGTAGGGGGGCTCGGGGGGCGAGGCCGCCTCGCGCTCCTCGACGACGGCCCGCCGCCGGGCGAGCTCGGCCACCGCGTCGGCCGGGTACAGCGCCTCCTCCGTCTCCTGGTCGAGGCAGAGGATGCACAGCCGGCCGTCGTAGACGAGCCGCCGCAGCTCCTCCTGCTCGCGCGGGAGCCGGAAGTCGGCGGGCGAGAGCTCTTCCTCGTCCTCGAGGCCCAGCCGCTGCAGGTGCTGGTCCCAGGCGATCTCGATCACCGCGAACAGGCCCGCGTAGCGCCACGCGACCTCCTCGAGGCTCCGGGGTGCCGGCCCCCGCACCAGGCTCCGGGTCAGCGGCGCGATGAGAACCTTCTCGGAGGCGATGAGCGCCCGCAGCTCGTCGGTGACCTCCTCGTAGCGCTCCGGCGGCGCCGCCGCGTAGGCGTTCCAGATCTGGAAGACGACGCTCGGGTTCGCCCCGTCGCCCTGCACCGGGGGTCCCTCACGATAGCGGAAGAAGGCCCGGACCCAGCGCTCGACCACGGCCGCCTCGAGACCCTCGCGGCCGGCGACCCTGGCGATCTCTTCGCGCCCCCGCTCCTGGCTCGCCTCGTCGTCTCCCCAGGCCGGATAGGCTTCCTCGGCGGCGAGGAGATAGCCGGCCAGCGCCTCCCGCCGCGGCCGCCGTAACCGATCGTTCTGTGCGTCGACGAGCTCGCCGACCGCTTCCCGCGCCTCCTCCACCAGCTCCTGCGCCGCCTCGTAGAGAGCGACGGTCTCCTCGTCGGCGAGGGGCCGCTCGATCCACCGTCCGACGTTGCGATCGGCCTCCATCGTCTGCGTGGAGCGCAGGATGCCGGCCATCGCGTAGTAGTCGGCGGTGGGAATGGGGTCGAACTTGTGGTCGTGGCAGCGGGCGCAGCCGATGGGCTCGGCCAGGAACGCGCGGCCGATGACGTTCACCTGCTCGTCGACGATGTCGATGACCATCTTGTCGACGTCCTGCTCGGCCAGCACCTTGGCGCCCAGGGTCAGGAACCCGGTCGCGGCGAGGTTGCCGAACCGCTCGTCGTCGCCGGCCGCGGGCATCAGGTCGCCGGCAATCTGCTCCTGCACGAACCGGTCGTAGCGCTTGTCGGCGTTGAACGCGTCGATGACCCAGTCGCGATAGCGGAAGGCGTTGGGGTGCGCGATGTTCTCGTCGAGCCCGTTCGAGTCGGCGTAGCGGGCCACGTCGAGCCAGTGCCGGCCCCACCGCTCGCCGTAGCGGGGCGACGCCAGCAGCCGCTCGACCACCCGCTCCCAGGCGCCGGGCCGCTCGTCGGCGAGGAACGCGTCGATCTCGGCCGGGGTCGGGGGCAGGCCGGTCAGGTCGAAGGTGACCCGCCGCAGCAACTGCCGCCGGCCGGCGGGGGCGACCGGGGCCAAGCCTTCGGCTTCGAGCCGGGCGAGGACGAACCGGTCGATGGCGTTGCGCGCCCAGGCCGGGTCGCCGACGGCGGGCGGCTCGGGACGGGCCATCGGCCGGAACGCCCAGTGCTCGCGGCCGGGGCCGAAGTCGTAGTCGGCGCCGCTGTCGGACCGGGCGGCGATAACCGGCGCGTCGGTGGTCCGCGGGTCCGCCGCGCCGCGGGCCACCCAGCGCTCGAAGTCGGCGACGACGACGGCCGGCAGCCGGCCGTCGGGCGGCATCTTGATGGGCCCGTCGTAGCGGATGACGTCGATGAGCAGGCTCTCGTCCGGCGAGCCGGGCACGACGACGGCGCCGCTGTCGCCGCCCGCCCGCAACCCGGCCGCGTCGACCAGGGCCAGCCCGGCCTGGATGCGCTCGGGGTTGGCGCCGTGGCACTGGTAGCAGCGCTCGGCGAGGACGGGGCGGATCTTCGACTCGAAGTGCTCGAGGTCCTCGGGCGGGAGCTCCTGCGCCCGCGCCGGCGCGGCGGCGCCGAGCGCCAGAACGGCGATCAGGAAGCCGACCCGGACCGTGGCATGTCGATGCGGCAACGGCCGAGAATGTGTGTTCATGACTGACCGCGGCAGTGTAGCGCAGACCCCTTGGCGAGCCAAGCTGCCGATGGCAGCCGCGCCGGCAGGGTCTCCTTTGGACTCCGAGCTCCGACGTGCCCTACACAACACAAGTCGACGGGTTTCGTGTTAACATTCGACCATGACGCCCGAAGCATGGTCCGTCATTGCGGTCGGAGTCGCCATCGCCGGCCTGTTCATCCGCATGGACACTCGGATCGCTCGCCTCGACGAACACGTCCGCGGTCGGGGTGAGCGCCTCGCCCGGCTGGAAGGCAGGTTCGACACCCTGGTAGGCAAATTCGACACCCTGGAACGCAAGTTCGGTACGCTGGAAACCAAGGTCGACAGCCTGGGAAGCAAGGTCGACACGCTGGACGGCAAGGTCGACACGCTGACCGCAGCATGCCTGAAGCCCCAGGAAGGGTGACACGCCGGACGCCGTGACGTGACGGCCGGCACCGCAATCGCCCAAGTCGGTCAAGCCACGGAAGAGCCCACGAGGACAGTCTCCCCCCGGTCTCTACCGGGCGCCGTCACACGACCACCCCCTCGACAGGAAGTCCCCCCTCTCGAAAATGCGAGGGCAGCAGGCGCGAACACATGCTTTCGGCGTTATGATCGCCGGATGGAAGCCCTGATGGTGGCCAGAGCCGGTTCGACGGTCCGAGTCCTGTTGGTCCTGATCGGCGTGCTGGCCGCTTTCGGCCGCCCCCAGATCACCGCCGCCCAGGCGCCGGAGCCCGCGGCGCCCGCATCCGCAGCGTCGGTCCGCGAGGCGCTCGACGGGTTCTGCGTGCGCTGCCACAACGACCGGCTGCGCACCGCCGACCTGGCCCTCGACACCCACGACCTTGCGCACGTGGGCGCCGACGCCGAGACCTGGGAGCGGGTCATCGTCAAGCTCCGTTCGCGGACGATGCCGCCGGCGGGCAGCCCGCGCCCCGCCGAGGCCACCTACCGCGCCGTCGCCTCCTGGTTGGAGACCGAGATCGACACCGCGGCCCTCGCCAGCCCGGACCCGGGCCGCGGCGAGACGTTCCACCGCCTGAACCGGGCCGAGTATCACGCCGCGGTCCGCGATCTCCTCGCGGTCGACGTCGACGTCGCCGAGCTGCTGCCGGCCGACGACACCTACGAACACGGCTTCGACAACAACGGCGACGTGCTCTCGATCTCGCCGGACCTGGTGGCGCGGTACCTCTCGGCCGCGCGCCGCATCAGCCGCCTCGCCGTCGGCATCGCCCCCATCGGCCCCACCGTCGCGACCTACCGGGTGCATCCCGGCCTGCTGCAGGACGAGCGGCAGGACGACCTGCTGTCGTTCGGCTCGCGCGGCGGCGTCGCGATTCGGCACTACTTCCCCGTCGACGGCGAGTACACGGTACGGGTCCGCCTCCACCGGAACTTCTCGGACTACATCATCGGCTACGCGGCGCCGCAGGAGCTGGACGTGCGCGTGGACGGCGCCCTCGTCGAGCGGTTCGCGGTCGGCGACGCCGACTCGGTGGGACAGATGGCCCCGCTGAGCTTCTCGGGGAACATAGCCGGGGACCCCGAGTGGGAGTACTACATGAACACCGGCGACGCCCACCTCGAGGTCCGCTTCCCGGCGAAGGCGGGCCAGCGAACGGTGGGCGTCTCGTTCGTGAGGCGGGCGGCCGAGCTGGAAGGGGTGCTGCAGCCGCGCAACCGGGGCTACGGCCGCTTCGTCGACGAGCGGTACGACGAGGACGCGGCGGTCGAGCAGGTCGCGATCGGCGGCCCTTACACCGTCGAAGGTCCCGGGGACACGCCGAGCCGCCGCGAGATCTTCGCCTGCCGGCCTGACGGGGCGGCCACGGCCGACGAAGAGGAAGCCTGCGCCGGCCGCATTCTCGGCAAGCTGGCCCGCCGGGCGTACCGCCGGCCCGTCGACGACGGGGACGTCGAGGGGCTGCTCGACTTCTTCCGCGCCGGGCGCCGAGACGGCAGCTTCGACGACGGCATCCAGTTCGCGCTGGAGCGGATGCTGGTCGACCCCGAGTTCCTGTTCCGCATCGAGCGCGACCCCGCGGACACCGCGCCGGGGACGCCGTACCGGCTCGGCGACCTCGAGCTGGCGTCGCGGCTGTCGTTCTTCCTCTGGAGCAGCATCCCCGACGACGAGCTGCTCGAGGCCGCGGCCGAGGGGCGGCTCGGCGACCCGACCGAGCTCGAGCGGCAGACGCGCCGCCTGCTCGCCGACGGCCGCTCGCGCGCCCTCGTCGACAACTTCGCGAGCCAGTGGCTGCGCCTGCGCAACCTCGAGTCGCAGGAACGCGAGTCGGCCGACTACCCCGAGTTCGACGAGAACCTGCGCGAGGCGTTCCGGCGCGAGACCGAGCTCTTCGTCGAGAGCAACATCCGCGACGACCGGAGCCTCCTCGAGCTGCTGAGCGCCAACTACACGTTCGTCAACGAGCGGCTGGCGCGGCACTACGGCATCCGCGGGGTCTACGGCGACCGCTTCCGGCGCGTGACCCTCGACCCCGACCATCCACGGGGCGGCCTCCTCGGCCACGGCGGCCTCCTGATGGTGACCTCCTACCCCAACCGGACGTCGCCGGTGGTGCGCGGGAAGTGGCTGCTCGAGACCCTCCTCGGGGCGCCTCCGCCCGAGCCGCCGCCGAACGTGCCGGGGCTGCCCGACCGCGGCGAGGGGGGCGAGCCCGCGTCGGTGCGCGAGCGCCTCGAGCGCCATCGCGCCAGCCCCGCCTGCGCGGGCTGCCACGCGCCGATGGATCCGCTCGGCTTCGCCCTCGAGAACTTCGACGCCATCGGCCTCTGGCGCGCCACCAGCGAGGCCGGGCAGCCCATCGACGCGTCGGCGACGATGCCGAGCGGCGAGGCGTTCGAGGGGCCGGCGGGCCTGCGGCGGGTGCTGCTGAGCCGGGGCGACGACTTCGCCGCCACCGTCACCGAGAAGTTGCTGGCGTACGCGCTGGGGCGGGGGCTGGAGTACACGGACCGCCCCGCGGTACGCCGGATCCTGCGCGATGCGGCGGACGACGACTACAGCTGGTCGTCGATCGTGCTCGGGATCGTCGAGAGCACGCCGTTCCAGTGGCGGCGGGCGCGGGCCGACGGGCCGGCGCTGGTTGCCGGAGGGGCTGCCCCCTGACGGTCGCCGAGGGTTACCGTTACACTACGACGAGCAGGTTCACATCATGATGATCACCAAGATGTCGCTGCCCCGGCGGACCGTGTTGCGCGGATTGGGCGCCGCGGTGGCCCTGCCCTTGCTGGACGCCATGGTGCCCGCCGCGTCGGCCCTGTCGCGGACCGCGGCCGCGCCCTCCCGGCGCTTCGGCGTCGTCTACGTGCCCAACGGCATCTCGATGGAGTACTGGACGCCGGCCGAGGAGGGCCGCGGGTTCGGAATCACGCCGATCCTCCATCCGCTCGAGCCGTTCCGGGACCAGCTCACGGTGGTCTCGGGCCTCCGAGGCTACTGGACCCCGGCCCACGCCGGCGCGTCGACGACGTTCCTGACCGGGGCGGCGGGCGTCGCCGGCGAGACCGCGCCGGTGGCCGGCATCTCGATGGACCAGTTGCTGGCCCGCGAGTACGGCCGGCACACCGAGCTCGCGTCGCTGCAGCTCGCCATCGACAGCCGCGCCAACGCCGGCCAGTGCAGCGGCAACCACAGTTGCGTCTACACCAACACCATCTGCTGGCGCAGCCGGACCACGCCGCTACCCATGGAGAACAACCCGCGCGTGGTGTTCGAGCAGATGTTCGGCGACAGCGGCAGCACCGACCCCGCCGTCCGCCGCGCCCGCATGGCGCGCGACCGCTCGATTCTCGACTCGGTGACCGGCAAGGTCGCCGACCTCAAGAACGAGATCGGGCCCGCCGACAGCCTCAAGGTCGACGAGTACCTCGAGGGCGTGCGCGACATCGAGCGCCGCATCCAGCGCGCCGAGCAGCGGCAGGACTTCGACCTGCCCGAGCTCGCCCAGCCCGAGGGCATCCCCCCCACCTTCGCCGAGCACGTCGCGCTGATGTTCGACCTGCAGGTGCTGGCCCACCAGATCGACCTCACCCGCGTGACCTCGTTCATGATGGGCCGCGAGGTGAGCTCGAGGACCTACACCGAGATCGGCATCCCCGACGCGCACCACCCGCTCTCGCACCACGAGTACAAGCCCGAGAAGATCGCGTTGATGTCCAAGATCAACGCCTACCACGCGTCGATGTTCGCCGACTACCTGGCGAAGCTCCGCGCGACCCCGGACGGCGACGGCTCGCTGCTCGACAACATGCTGCTCCTCTACGGCAGCGGGATGTCCGACAGCAACGCCCACAGCCCACGCGACCTGCCCGTCCTGCTCCTCGGCGGGTGCGCGGGGCAGCTCGAGGGCGGACGCCACGTCCGCTACGAGGGCGACCCGCTGATGCCGAACCTGCTGGTGACCCTGATGGACAAGCTCGGCGTCCCCGTCGAGCGGCTGGGAGAGAGCGACGGCCGGCTCAGCGTGGAGCGGCTGACCGGGGTCTAGCAAGACCGCGCCGCGAGATCGATCAGGGCCGCCCGGCCCATCCTCTGGATGGTCGGAACGGTACCAGAGAGGCTGACGTTCGGCACGGTGCGATTCCTCACCGCCGCTTGGCCAGGGGTGAACCGATGGTCCGTGTGCGGGTGTTCACGAAGCGGTCGGCGGGAATCGGCGTCGCTACCGGCGCGCTCGTCGCGACAGCGTTCGGTCAGCTCGCGGGCGCGTCATGGGGACTGGCCGTCATGAACGGGCTGGCCGCCGGAGCACTGGCGCTGGCCGTTTCCATCGTTCTGCGTGACGGCAGGTTCGACTTCAGGAACACCCGGCGGCGGGTCGGCGTCTGGTTGCTCTCCTGGATCGTCATAGCCACGCCCTGGTTCTTCGTGGACGACATCATCGAGTTGCAGTTGAGTCGAGCAGACGAAGCCGCGCTCACCCTGCTGTTCGGGCTCACCGGGTTCGCCGCCTATACCCTCGGCGCCATCACCGCGACGCTGGATCATCTCGACGGCGACGATGCGGCGGCCGACCCGCGCCTGCATCGGGTGACCCCTTCCCCCGGCGAGAGCCGCGCCCCGTAGCCTTGCCGACAGGTTTGCAAGGGACGCTCGACAGCCCCTTCGCCGGGAAGGCGAGCTTCACCGGCGCGGACCGGTCGCCGTGTATCGGGCCAGGACGAGGTTGTCGAGCCTGATGTTCCGGGTCCAGATGAACTCGGCGTCGCCGAACAACCGCGTGTAGCCGGTATACGCGCGCTGCCGCGTCACCCTCTCGGGCGGCCACACTATCGCGCGGGGCCAGTGCGCGTCGTCGAATGCCGGCTGCGTCCAGTTGGAGGGCACCGGGAAATGAAGGGCCTGGCAGCGGTTGGGGTCGTTCTCGGCGCACGCGGGGCGCACGGCCTGCGAGCAGAACGTCGAATCGCGGCCGCCCGCGGTTCGCACGCAACTCGGATCGTCGAGCGGCGCGATGTAGAACGTCTCGGCACGCCACTCGCCGTCGGTGCCATTGCCGTCGCTGAAGTACGCAATGAGCCCCCCGTCGCCCAAGTTGAAGCTGTCGTATTCCATCCCGACGCCGTTGTGCGTTTCCCAGTCGACGCCCATCACCGCATACGTCATGGGGTAGCTGGCCCTGAAGCGGACCACGTTGGAATTGAAGGGCGTCATCCCGACGGGATCACGCCCGACGAACTGGCCGTTCACGTAGAGCTCGAAGTAGTTGTCTCCGAAGATGAACCCGGTAATCTCCACCCCGTCCGGGTCGATGACGACGGTCTCGAGCTGTGAGAGGTAATCGGGGTTGTCGCCCTGCCCCGAGCAGTTGTTGAACAGGTCCACCGCGGCCGGACCGTCGTGAACCGGCGCGGGCACCGCGAACCGCTCGCCCGCCGCCGACGTCACGAAGCCGACGAGCGCGGCGTTGAAGTTGGCGCCACCCTGGGCTTCGCGGACCAGCCCGGACGTACATCCGGTCAGCGGAGCGCCGGGCCTCAGATCCGTTGCCAGACCGGTCGTGACGATACCGGCCTCGCCGGCCGGATCACCGGCGCCCGGCGCCTGTGCGGAACCCGTAACGGTGACGGGCCGGCCGCCGCTCCCCGCCGTCACGACCACGAGAAGACTTATTCCACAACCCAGGCGAATCGGAAGAGTGGTTCGCATTTGCTTCCCCCTATGGCTGCGCTCCCGGCGGTGGACGCCGCAGCAACCGGGTCGACGGGCTTGTGAGTCGATTCTACTGCCGAACCGTCGAGGCGGAGGCCCCGCGGGGAGGTTGTCGACCGCATGGCCGGGTCGAGCCCGTCCCGGCCGACTACGGGTCGACGCGCAGCGCCTCCACCGGGCGGATCCGGAGCCCTCTGACGATTGGCGCGAGGCAGGCCAGCAGGCCGGTCGTCACGACGATCGCGGCCGTGATCGACAGCACGGTCGGCCACGACCGCACCGCAACCCCGAGCTCGCCCTGGAACGCGCCGGCCCCGCCGAGCGACGTGAAGACGACGGCCCAGAACCCGGCGCCGAGCGCGACCCCGAGCACGAGCTGGCGGAGGGGTCGGCGCGCGATCGACGCCACGATCCGGCTCGACCTCCCGCCGAGGGCGATGCGCACGCCGATCTCCCGGGTGCGCCGGGCGACCGTGAACGACATGAGCGCATAGAGGGCCGCGGTGGAGAGGACGATGGCGATGAGGGAGAGGCCCACGAGGACGCCGGAGGCCGTCCGCTGCACCAGGGCCGCGGTGTTCGGGAGCTGGTCGAGGGCCACGACGTCGCCGAGGATCGCGGTCGGGTCCGCGTCCGCGAGCAGGCGGCGCAGCACGGGCGCGAAGGCGGTCGGGTCGTCGCCGAGATCGATCACCAGCGTGAGGGGATGCACGCCTCCCGGGGTGGCGGGCAGGTAGGCCATCGGCGTGCCGTCGAAGATGGCCTGCCCCAGGCTCGCCTTGAGGTCGGGCACCACGCCGACGATCTCCATCCACGGACCGGCGGGCGCCTCTCCCGGGTCCGAGATGCGCATGGTTCGCCCCACCGCGCCGCGGTAGTCCATGCCCCGGCGGTCGAGGAACTTCGTGTTCACGAGGACCCGGGTCGGCGCCTGACCTGGCTCGACGGGGACGTCTCCCCGCTCGAACGTCCGCCCGTGGAGGGGCTCGACGCCGAGCGTGCGGAAGAAGCCCGGCTCGACCCGGGACGTGACCACCGGGAACCCCGGGAAGTCCGGTGGCATTCCGTCTCCCTCGACCCGTCCCCGTCTCTCGAACCGTCCGCCCCCGGGGGTGGCGTCCGAGAACGCCCATCGCCTGACCCCGGGCCGCGCCGCCAACTCGCGCGCAATCGCCTCCTGCATCGATACGATGCGTGCGATCCGGGTCTCGTCGGCGCCGTCGCGGTCTTCTCCCGGCCGCTCCGAGGACGGGACCGCGATCGACGCGACCAGCACGCGGCTCGTCTGCATCGCGACGCTCGTGTCCTGATCGATCGCGCTGAACATACGATAGGTCATCCCCGCCGCGAACAGGGCGCCGACGCCCAGGCCCACCTCGGCGATGATCAGGGCGCCCGTGACGCGGCCGAAGCGGAAGCCGCCCAGGCCGCCCCCCGCCTCCTGCAGGGTGCGCTGGGGCGACGACCCGGTGGCCCGCAGCGCGGGCAGGACGCCGGCGAGCACCGCGCTCGCAACGCCGAGCCCGAGCGCCTCCATCACGACCTCGGGCGTCACGCCCAGATCCACCCAGAAAGGAAGATCCATGCCGGGCGTCACACGCTCCACGATCAGGTGGAGGCCCAGCAGGCCGACGCCGGTCGCGAGAAGGGCCAGGACGAGCGTCTCGACGAAGAGCTGGGCGACGATGCGAGGCCGGCTGGCGCCGAGCGCGGTCCGCAGCGCGAACTCGCTCGAACGGTTCGCGGTCCGCGCGAGAAGCAGGATGGCGACGTTGCCGCACGCGATCAGCAGCAGGACGAGCGGCACGCCCTGGGCGATGAAGAGAAACGCCGCCAGCAGGCCCGTCGGCGTCCCGATGCTCAAGGCCGAGAACGCCACCGCGTCGGCCCGAACCAGCCCCCGATCGTCCGGCACGTCGTGACGGATGCCGACGGCCGCCAGCTCTGCCCTCGCCTCTCCCCTCGACGTCCCTTCCTCGAGGCGGCCGTACATCCACACCGCGGGACCCAGGCCGTCGGCGTAGTCGATGGCCCGCCGCCGCAGGGGCAGCCAGAGCTGCTCCCGGCTCGGCATCGCGAAGCCCTGGGGCATCACGCCCACGACCGTCGTGGGAACGCCGCCGACGCGGAGCGTGGAGCCGATGACGTCGGGACGCGAGCCGAGCCGGGAGCGCCAGTAGTCGTGCCCGACCACTACGACCTCGGGCGCGCCGACGACCTCGTCCGCCGCCGTGAGCACGCGTCCCTGCGCGGGCGGCACTCGCGTCAACGCGAACGAGGACGCGCTCATCTCCGCCCCGCGCGCGCCCTCCGCCCGGCCGTCGTCCGAGATCACGTTCACGTCCCGGAGCAGCGCGGCCCCGACGAATGCGAACGAGGTGAGGCGCGTCCGAAGCGACTCGTAGTCGCCGAGACGCAGCAGCTCCTGCGCGCCCGACTCCTGGTTGCGGCCCACCACGCCGACGACCTGGTCGCCCCGATCGAAGGGAGGAGACTCGTCGAGGACGGCGTCGAGGAGATGATGGGGGGTCAGGCTGGCCGGGATGCCGATGCCGAGGGCGAAGACCACCACCAGCGTGAGCCACGGGTGCTTCACGAGCATCCGGATCCCGAGCTTCAGGTCGAGACCGGAGATGCCGACGTCACTCCACGACGCCGGGGAGATCAGGCCCTCTCCATCGTGTCCGAACCGCAGCCGGGCGAGCAGCGCCGCGGCGGGCTGTCGCATCAGCCACAGGCTACGGGCCGTCCGGGGGCGGCGGCCGATCTCCTGCGACCAGTGCTCGAGCAGGTCGCCGAGCACCTCCGCCCTCACCTCCTCGGGGAGAACGCGAACCGCCAGCCGGAGCAGGAACGGCGCCCGATCGCGGGCGGTCATGACGGACCCAGCCTGGCCTCGAGGCCGTCCCACAGCGCGAGCATCGCGTTCCGCGACTCCCGGAGGGCCGGCAGGGCCTGCTCATCGACCACGCGGTAGAAGCGGCGCGGCCGGCCGCCTCGTTCCGGCGCCGGCGTCCCCACCGACGAGACCAAAAGGCCGCGGCCCTCCAGGCGCCGGAGAACCATGTAGGCGGTCGCGGGCGAAACCTCGCGGGCGGTCAATCGGCCGAGCTCCCTGGCCACCGGCACCGCGTAGCTCTCGCCACCGAGTCGCAGAACCGTCAGCAGGACCTGCTCCTCCAGCTCTCCCAGGCGACTTCTCGGCATCGTGGGTTCTCCTCCGAAGTCCAGTCCATAACAATGTTATGAACTCGGGAGAGCACGCGCAACCCCGTCATCTCGTCGAGAGCGATGCGCGAGAATGCCGGCGCACCCCCGTGAAGGGGCGGAAAGCGGCCGAGTCCCGGCAAGCCCCGATTCCTGCGGGTCGGCCCAGGTCACGACCGGGCCGGAGAGGGCGGAGTCGCCGGTCGGCACCGACTACCGGGGTCCGTCGCATCCACGACCGCCGTCCCTCATCGAAGGTGGTAACGCCGGCCTCGCGTTCTCCCGGCGGCCCGCGCCAGCCCGTCCCGTACGAGATCGTTCAGCAGCCCGCGGGCGGCCGCGGGTGCGACATCGAGGAGGGTCGCGGCCTCGTTCGTGGAGAGGCTCCCGCGGCGGCGGATCTCGTCGAGCAGAACCTGGCGGCGCCGGTTGTGCGCCGCCATCCCCGGGTTGCCGGCGCGCCGCACCAGAGCATCCGACAGGACGTAGCGGGTCCCGCCGCGCCGGCCGACGCGCGACAGCAGGCCCCTGGCCACCATCCGAGAGAGCAGGGAATCGACGTCGGTGTCCGGCAGCATGGCGCGCAGATCGCGCGGCGCCACCGCGCCGGCCCGCCGGGCCGCAACCAGCGTCCGGCGCTCGGCGGCAGTCACGTCGTCCCGGTCGAGCCGATTCAGCCAGCTCTGGTCTTCGACGTCGACCAGCATGCGATTGCGCAGGACGACCGTCACCGAGCTCGCGGTGGCCTCGAAGACAGGCGGTTCCATCAGTCGAGCCTCCATCTCGCGGTACATCCGATCGATGCCCTCGCCATACTCCTCCACGAGCCCCATGATCTTCATGACCCGCATGATGCGCGGGTTGCGGCTGTAGTGCTCGGCCCGCATGTTCTCGAGGGTGATGTGGCCGGGGAGCGGCCCCGGGCTGCGCACCTCGATCCGGTCGTCCCAGACGGTGATGTCCACGGTGGCGCCGGCAAGCCCGTAGTCGCGATGCGCCAGCGCATTCACGATGGCCTCCCGCAGCACGGGCTCGGGATACTCGGGCAGCGCCTCACGCCGCGATCCGGCGACGATCTCGAACCGCCGCGTGTGCGCGGCCACGAAGCGCAGACAGCAGTCGACGGCATCGGCCAGCGGGCCGGCGCACTCCTCGCGCGCGGACGACGGCCCGGGGCCGGGCCCGATGCCTTCGCGACGCACGAGCTGCACCGCGGCGCCCCGCACGTGCCCCCGCGGTTCCGACGCGAAGAGCACCAGCGCGGCTCGCAACACCCGCGGTCCCAGCGGGGGCGCGGCCGCGACGGCGACGCCGAGATCGGTCAACGCCCGTTCGACGCCGTCCCGCGCGACGGCCGGCCGCCCGTCGGCCGCGAGCGCCTGATTCACGGCATCGAGATTGAACGCGGAGAGGTCGACGACGGCGAGCGGCTCGTCTTCGCCGGCCCGGTGTTCGCGCTCGCGAACGAAACGGGCCATCGCGTCCCCGCGCAGCGGCTGCGAGTCGCCGCCCACGCGCCGGAGCAGCCGACCGTCCGGCGTGGTGACGATACGGCCGCGCACCTCCGGCACCGCGCAGATCGTCAGCTCCAGCTCGCCGACCGAGAGCGCCAGCAATTGAACGTCCACCCCGCATTCCCCCGCGATGCGGGTGATTCGATCCTGGGTGTTCTGGGAGAGCGGACAACCGACGAAGGTACGCCGATCGTCGACCCCGTGAACGATCAGTCCGCCACGGGTCATGGCCATGGCCGCGACCGTGTCGCGAACGTCGGCGGGGACGCCGCGCTTGAAGTCGAGCTCCGCGTGCTCCAGGCGCCCGAACAGGTCCCAGAACGCGTCGGGGGAAAGCCGCCGCGGAATGTCGGCAAGCCTGGGAACCGCGGCCACGACCGCAAGATTATCAAAAACTTACTGGTGATTCCAGGTTTATGGCTATTGTTCTGTAAATATTGCGGAATGTTCCGGCAAATCGGGAGCAGTTCCAGTGCCCCTCGAACGCCGGCACGGGGCGGCCGGCCAGGTAGTCGAGCAGCACGTCGCACGCCGCCCGATCGGCGCAATCAGTGCGGGTTGTCGTCGTACAGGTACTCGGCGAGCTTCAGCGACTCCAGCATGTCGTTCCAGACCTTGGCGGCGGCCCGGCGGTCTTCGGGCCAGTACTCCATCGTGATGAACGCCTGGACGTTCCCGCCGCGGGCAAGGCACGCCCTGGAATGCGCCTTGCGCTTCCCGGCCGGATCCACGAAGTCCATCTCCAGCCACAGGTACTCCAGATTGTGGCGGGATGCGCCGAGCATCGGTCCCTCCCGCGTGCGCCGGCGCACATCGTCGGCCAGCACGGTGTTCTCCATCATGTCGGCGAGCGACGGCATGGCGCTCCAGTCCATGCTCGATCCATCGGGGCCGAGTCGAAGCACCGAGACCTGCAGGCGCATGTTGTCGTCGGGAGCCGCTGCGTCATGGAGGCAGATGGAATCCCCGTCGGGCGTGATCACCCAGCCCGACGGGTACTCGAAATGCACCGCTCCCCTGTTCGCCACGAAGATGCTGTTGCCGGGCTTGGCGCTCCATCCGTGATCGTGGGGCAGGTCGACTACTCTGCTCTTCCATTCCGGCACGGTGAACTACCTCTGCTCGGTCTCTCGGCCGAGGTTGACGGACTCGAAGCTGTTCAGGAGCCCGTCCGGTATCACTGCTCCAAGCGGTACGCATCGAGGCGCTCGCGACTCCTCGACATCGTGGACCTCCTCCGGCGGTCAGTCTATGACAATGTCATGACCTTGGGAGACCGACGCGCCCCCAGTGATTGACGCCGGGCCGGATCGGGAGCAGGATCACGGTCGTGATGCCCGTGCATCGGCCCCTGCCGGCCCTCCTGTGGGCCGGGCTCCTGCTCGCCCCCGCGGCGCTGTCCGCCCGGACGCCCGCGGTCGACCTCGACGCGTTGCTCGGGCGGGTCGGTGGCCAGCTCGAGCGCTACTTCCAGCGTGCGCAGAGCATCGTGTCCACCGAGACGGTATGGGTACGCTCCTTCGACCGGTCCCTGCGGCCGCGCGGGCGGCCGCGGCGGCTCGAGTACGAGCAGCGCGTCGAGTGGGACGCCGCGGGCGCCGACGACGTGCCGACGGTGCGGGTCGTGCGCGAGCTCCGATCGGTGAACGGCCGGCCCGCCGGCCCCGACGACGAGAACGCGTGCCTGGCCCCCGAAACGGAGGGCGACGACCCGCTGTCGGTGCTGCTGCCCTCCCGGCAGGTCGAGTTCGACTTCCGGCTGCGCGACGTGGAGATCGTCGACGGGCGCCCCGTCGCGAGACTGTCCTTCACGCCGATCGACGCGCAGCCGGGTGAGGTCGAGTGGGACGGCGACTGCGCCCACATCGAGCTCGAGGGCTGGTACGGCGGCGACGCCTGGGTGGACGTGGGCTCGGGCGACGTGCTGCGCCTCGACGAGCACCTGACTCGGCGGTTCGAGTTCCGCGAGCCGGTCGATCGCTCGCGGGGCAGCCGGGGCTGGAGCCGGCTGGAGCGGGACGACACCAGCACCCGCTACGAGCGCATCGCGTTCGAGGATCCCGACGAGACGTTGATGCTCCCCCGGTCGATCGAGCGCAACTGGGCCATCGAGGGCGGTGGGTTCATTCCCAGGTACTTCCGCACCCAGCGGTTCTCGAACCACCGGCGGTTCGTCACCGGGGGCCGCCTGGTCGACGCGCCCGAGCCCTGACCCGCCCATCGTCGCCTTCGGCTCCGCCGGGGGTCCACCAACCCTCCCGGAGTCCGCGGTTCCAGGAGCCGACTCCTGGCCCACGCGGCGGCCGGTTCGGCTTCGTCCCGGGTCTCGGGGCCGGACCCGCTCGGTGTACGCCTGCAACTCGATGGCGGCGCGGAACGCCGGGTGGTCCGGTAAGAGGCAAGGCCATCCGCGAGCGCCTTGGTCAGTGGCCCTCGAACGCCGGCACGGGGCGGCCGGCCAGGTAGTCGAGCAGCACGTCGCACGCCGCCGCGGCGAAACGACGGTAGCCGTCGTCGGTCGGCCAGCCGATGTGGGGCGTGAGCACGACGTTCTCGAGGGTCGTGAGGGGATGCCCGGGCGGCAGAGGCTCCCGGTCGAAGACGTCGAGGCCGGCGCCGGCGATGCGCCCCGCCGCGAGGGCGTCGACGAGGGCCGCCTCGTCGACGATCGGGCCCCGCGCGGTGTTGATGAGGAACGCGGTTGGCTTCATCAGGGCGATGCGCCGCGCGTCGAGCAGGCCGCGCGAGGAGGGCGACAGGGACACGTGAACCGTCACGACGTCGGCCTCGCCCACCAGATCGTCGAGCTCGCGGCGCTCGGCGCCGGCGGCGGCCGCCGCCTCGTCGGTCAGCGTCCGGCCCCAGCCGGCTACCCGCATTCCGAAGGCCTTTCCGAGCCGCGCGACGTGCCGGCCGATTCGGCCGAGGCCCACGACCCCCAGGGTCTTGCCATGCAGGACCGGCGTCGACGGAGCCGGCCACTCCCCCCGTCTGAGCGCGCCATCGCTGGCCGGGATCCGCCGCATCACCGCCATCGCCAAGCCGAACGTGAGCTCGGCCGTGCCGATGGAATGCCCCGCCGACGCCCTGGCGACGACGATGCCGCGGTCGCGCGCCGCGGCGAAGTCGACATGGCTCGCGTGGTTGCCGGTCTGCACGAGGATCCGCACGTCGGAGAGCCGCTCGAGCAACTCGCGGGTGAAGGGCGTCCGCTCGCGGTTGGCGATCAACGCATCGAAGCCGCGCAGCCCCGCCGGATCGCCGAACGGCTCCGTGAACACCACCACCTCGGCGCGCTCGCGCAACCGGCGTACGCCCTCGGTGCCGTCCCACGCCTGGTGAATGTCGTCGAGAATCGCGACGCGCATGGCCTGGGCTACCCGAAGAGCAACCAGCAGAGCGCGGCGCCGACCACGGACATCGAGAGCCCCCACGCGAGGAGCGCGTTGAACAGCGCGCGCGTGTTGGTGCCGGGGGGCGCCGCGGCGAGGAACAGGGCGCCCACGGTGGAGAGCGCCGAGAGATCGACGAGCCCGCCGCCCACGGTGATCGACCACGCGAGGTTGACGGGCTCGACGCCGCCGACCTGCTGCGCGAGGTCCGGCACCATCGGCAGGAACGCCGGCATCACCACGCCGGACGTGCTGCTGTACACCGATATCAGGCCCGTCCCGAACGCCATGATCGGCACGACCGTCTCCGAGCCGGAAACGGTGGCCACCCCGCTCGTGAACAGGTCCATGCCCTGGGTCTCCTGCATGAGCGAGATCAGCACCGTCACCCCGGTGACCATCAGGATGACGCCCCACGGCATGCGCCGAATGGCCTGCTGCTCGTCGACGCTCCCGAGGAGGGTGAGCAGCGCGGCGACGAAGACCGCGGTCAGGCCCACGTGCGCGTCGAAGCCGACGACCGCGACGATCAGCGCCGCGATGCCGGCGAGGGTCAGCCAGTGCCTGCGCTCGAAGTGCTCGACATCAGTCTCCCCCGATCCGGCGTCTCCCTCGCGCCTGCGAAAGAGCTTCGGGCCGCCGAACAGCACGAAGCCGCCGGATCCCACGATCACGTGCGCCAGCACGTTGTACCCGTAGGTCTGCCACTCGAGGCCGCCGAGGCCGATGCGCGCCATCACGTCGTTGGCGATGACGCCGCCGGGCGCGAACGGCGACAGCGTGCCCGCCAGCGCGCCGTTGCCGGTCATGATCGCCATCAGCAGCGGCGATATGCCCACCCTCCCCGCGACGGCCATGGCGGGCGCCGCCAGCAGGGCGCTGGCCGGCGTGCCGCCGGGGCCGATGGTCGACACGACCACGCCCAGGGCGAAGAACATGAGGGGCAACAGCCCCGCGTTCCCGCGGCAGAGCCGGACGGCCCGCCCCGTCAACCGGGACAGCGTGCCGTTGGTATCGGCCATGCTGAACAGCAGCGTCACGCCGACGAGCGTAACCAGCAGCGGCACGGGAAAGCCCGACAGGACGGTATTGACGGACATGCCGCCCAGGTACACCCCCACCAGCCAGGCCATGGCCAGCGACAGGATGCCGACGTTGATCTTCGTGAGGACGCTCAGCGCGACGGCCACGACGAGCGCCGCGACCGAGGCCCACGCGAGCGTCATCGCGCGAGCGCCGCAGCCGCCGGGGCTGCGCTCAGGACGCGGGACAGCAGGCCCACGTCGGGCAGGTCCTCCAGCGCCTCGACCATGCCGAAGGTCTCCTCGATCGCCGGCGGAGGCAGCACGAGCGACGCGCAATCGCTGAACTTCTCGTGGAGCTCCTCGCGGGTGAACGGCAGGTCCGGCCCGCCCCGGTAGCGTTCGTCCGCCTCCTCGACGAGGGTGCGGCCGTCGTCGAGATCGACCTCGACGGTGCTGCGGATCTTCTCCCAGCCCTTCGCCTCGATCTCGGGGTCGAGCACGCGCTCCACCTTCCGCATCATCGCCTGCACCGGCGCGCTACGCACGAACTCGTCGTTGAACTCGTGCACGCCCGCCTTCCGCCGTAGCGCGATGGCGCTCACCATGAACGCGGGACAGAACTTCGCCTCGAGCTCGTTGGTGGCGATGGGGTACCGCAGCGGATTGAGGATATTGGACCCGGCGCGCACGCGAATGGCCGCGATGCTCTCCGGCTGCACGTCGTGCGCGATCACCAGTCGTCGCATGGCATCCATCGTCGGATGCCCGAGCACGCCGCACGGGTACGGCTTGATCGACACCCCGGGCCACACGATCGTGTGCGGGTCGCCGAGCCTGCCGACGATGCGGTCGGCGTCGAAGCCCTCACCGTGGCTGAAGGCCTGGAAGAAGCCCCACGGCGGATCGAGGGCGTCCCCGCCGCCCGTGAAGCCCCTGGCGGCGAGCTCGGCCGCGACCACCCCGTTCTGCGACGCCCGTCCCACGTGCAGCGGCTTCGTCATCGACCCGAAGTTCACGCGGATGCCCGAGGCCGAGCTCGCCGCGATGGCGAGCGTGTGCGCGATCCGGTCGCCGTCGAGGCCCAGCAGCCTGGCCGCGGCGACCGCCGCGCCGAACGTGCCGACGGTGCCCGACGAGTGGAACCCCTTCATGTAGTGGTCGGGGCTGATGGCCTCGGCGATCTTGCACTCGACCTCGAAGCCGGTGAGAAAAGCCTCGAGGAACGCCCGGCCGGACGCCTGCTGCCGCTCGCCGATAGCCAGTGCCGCCACCATCGGCGGCACCGTCGGGTGCGTCAGCAACCCGAAGATCCGGTCGGCGCTGGTCGCGAGCTGCGTGTCGTCCCAGTCGAGCGCGTGGCCGCTCGTCCCGTTGAGCAGCGCCGCCGAGGACGCGCCGCTCCTGAACGGCTCGGGGCCGAACGCGGTGGACTCCGGCTTCCCGTCGGCCGTCCGGACGTAGCCGCGCAGGATGCGGCCGGCGTCCTGCGTCGACCCGGCCAGCATGACGCCGAGTCCGTCGATGACGCACCGCTTGGCGATTCGGACGGCCTCCTCCGGAAAGTCCTCCCAACGAGCCCGGCCTACGAAATCCAGGACCGCGCTCGTGGCGCGCTCTTTGTCGCTCACGCTACTCCCCTCGACGAATCGGTCTCGTCATCAAGCCGATCCGCGGCCGGCGACAAGGCGGCCGCCGTTGCGAGATAGGTTTTCATGGCCTCATCATAGTCGAGCTGCGGCTGAGACGAACCGACGCATCGGCGGCCACGGTGCCTGCTCCGCGGTCGCCCCGGCGGCGGGCAAGGACAGTCATCGAGACAGTGTTGCCGAATGCACCCGGGGGCAGCTCGTGTTCTGCGGGACGACGCGCAAGGTAACTCCCGGCAGCGTCCCAACAGCTATGGATGTGGACCTGCAACTGGCACTCGGACGCAGCCCGGCTTCCGCTGTCTGTTGCTGCCCCTGTGTAGCAAAGGGGCGATCCCGTCAGCGTCCTAACCGCCTCGCTCCAGCGCCACCACGGCGGCGCGCAGCTCCATCAGGTGCACCGCCCGGATCGGGGTCGTTCCCCTCGCGGGGGCTGCATCCGTCCATCGCGGGGCCAACCGCCCCGCGGCCCGGTACGCCCCGGCCAGCGCGGATCGCAGCTCCATCAGGTGCTCGATCCTGACCCGAGTGACGGCCGGGCGAAGGACCGGGTCCGTCCACGCGAACCGGCCGAGCCCCGCGACCGTACGCAGCCCGTCGACGCGTGTCCGCAGCTCGGTGAAGTGGACCGCCCTGACCGGCGTCTCGCCGGACACGATGGGGTCGTCGGTGAAAGGTTGCACCACCCTCACGTCGAACACCTGGGTCGCCGTCCCGTTCGAGCCGCCCGCGTCGGCCGCCGTCACCGTGACCGTCGCCTGCCCCGGCGCCGCCGGCGCCACCGTCACCCGACTCCCGGACACCGACACCGCCGCCACCGACGGACGCGACGAGCTCGTTCGGTAGGTCAACCGATCGCCGTCCGGGTCTCGGAACGCACCCGCCACGTCCACCGTCACCGCTCCGTCATCGGCCTCGATGGTCAGCGGCGGCAACGTGCCCACGGGCTCCGGCGGGCGGTTCGCAAGGCTCACCGTTACCACGAACGAGAGCGTGGCGCTCAAGCCGCCCGGATCGGTGGCGGTCACCTGGATCGCCGCCGTCCCCTCACCCACCGCCGTCAGCGTCACGCGGGTGCCGCCGGCCTCCTCCACCGTCACCACCTCCGGCCGTGACCACGACACCTCATAGGTCAGCGAGTCGCCGTCGGGATCGACGAACGGCCGCGCCACGTCCACGTCGAGCGTGCTGCCGACGGCCAGGCTCCGGTCCGGCAGGGTTCCCACGACCGCCGGCGGCCGGTTGGCGCCGGCCGTCATCCGATCCCGCCACAACGCCACGGCGGGACCCGTGGCGTTGAGGACGGCGACCGCGTCGGCCGGACCGGTCACGCCCGAGCCGCCGGTGCTGTAGGCAACGCCCAGGCGATCGCCGGCGGCTTGCAGGCGCGGGCTCGAGAAGCCAGCCAGCCTCCCGCAGGAGATGCCGGCGTCGTCACACTGCGTGGGGTAGCCCATGATGGTGAACCACCGGCTCGACGCCGGAACGCCCGCGTCCAATGCCCGCGGGTTCACGTAGCCGTATGCCGGATGCGACCTCGCGCCGCCCTGGTTGTGGTGCACCTGATAGCGGTCGTGCCGAAGCCCCATGTTGTGCCCCAGCTCGTGCGCGAAGGTGAGAGCGCCGCAGTCCCGCCTGCTGAGGCCGAAGGCGCCAGGCCGGAAGGCGCGGCCACAGATCTCGCCGGCATCGCCGACAATCAGGTGCACGAGATCCGCCCCGACCCGGTCACGCAGGGCATGCACCTCGTCGAGGCGGCCATCGGACGGATCCCGAAGACGGTCGAGATCGAGGGAGGAGTCCCCCGTCTCGACGTACGACACCTCGGACGTGTCCACCAGCCGCAGGCGGTGGTGGACCCGGCTCGTCTCGTAGGCCTGGTTGGTTTCCGCGACCATGAGGTCGATCTCGGCCTCCATCGCGGCCACTCCGCCGGCCGCATCGCGCGCGGCACTCGTGTAGACGACGGCCACGTCGATCTCGACATCCGTTGCCGCCCCGCAGAGTCGTCCCGTGAAGTCGAACGTCGCCACCCAGCCCCGCCAGGCGGCCGGCGCGCACGCCCGGGTCACCAGAATGTCCAGCCCCTCGAGATTCGCGCGACGCAGGCCGGACGGAAGCGAGCCCGTCAGGCCCCAGTTGTAGGCGAGGTCCAGTCTCTCCAGGTTCGCCAGGCTCCCCAGGGCGCCCGGGATCGACCCGGTCAAGTCGTTGGCATCGAGAAACAGGTGCTCCAGGTTCGTACGGTTCCCGAGCCACGCCGGGATTCCGCCCGTCACTTCGATCCCCGAGAGGTACAGCCATCGCAGGTTGGTCTCGTTCCTCAACCACGCCGGGATGGGGCCGACGCTCATGTCGTTCCAGGAGAGTCCGAGCCCCCACAGGTCAAGGTCCCCCAGATCTTCCGGGATCCCGCCGGTCAACTCGTTCCCCAGCAGGTACAGCGCCCGAAGGCTCGACATGTTGCCCAGCCACGCGGGGACGGAACCGCTCAGCCCGTTGCGGGAGAGGTGCAGGAAGAGGAGATCCTCCAGGCCTTCGAGCGCCCTCGGGATCGGGCCGCTCAACCCGTTCGAGCTGAGGTCCAGCCACTCGAGTCTCGCCAGGCTTCCCAGCGCGGTCGGAATCGAACCCGTCAGGCCGTTGTCGCCGAGCTCCAGTCTCGTGACCCGGCCGGACGCGTCCGTCGTCACGCCGTACCAGCCGCCGAGGGGCACGGACGTCTTCCAGCCCGCGCTGTTCGTCCAGCTCGCGCCGCCCGTCGCGTCGTAGAGGGCCTCCAGCGCCGCGCGGTCGGACGCTGCGCTTCCTTGCGCAACCGCCTCGGCCGCAAGGCCTGCCCAGACGGCGACGACCGCCAGGAGCGCCCGTATCCGAGGGCGACGATGGCCGCTTGTCCGGCTGGGCATCCAGAGCATCCAGGTTCCTCGAACGGCGCAACCCACGCCAGGCTCCAGCGTGCCGGGGAGCCCTTGGGTCGATGCCGCTGGAAGGTGCTTGCGCGCCGCAGGACCAAGGAGCAGGAGCCTGGCGCCAGCGAGCCTCCGGCGCAACGGCAAGGTCGCGCTCTCGCGCCGGCGACCGGGTGACCGAGACCGCCTGTGGCGGGGCTCCGGCGGTTACGACAGTGATCGATACAACTTTGCCAACTACATTCTGGACGCACGCGTGTTCCGCGATTTCCCGCGGTTCCTGCGCGCAGCACGTGGCAGGGTTGTTCCCGTCACCGTCCTTACGACGCCACCTCCACCGTGCCGCCGCGGGACTCGAACGCGTCGAGCACCGGCATGAGCGCCGAGCGGAAGTCGGCGCGCGCGAGCCACAGCGTCTCGCGAAGCCTCACCCGGCGGGCCCTCGTCGACTGCTCGGCGAGGCGGGCGAGGAGGGCGGCCGTCGATCCGCTCATGCGGGCCTCGACGAACGTCATGTACAGCCGCTCGCACGAGACGTCGAGGGTCCGAGTGCGGCCCCGGCCGAGCAGGATGAAGTCGCGGCGATTCATCAGCGTTCACCGCTCACCGGCTACCGACCAGCGCAACCACGCGCTCCAGCGCAACCACGCGCTGCCCGCTCACCACGATCACCCGCTGCCCCCCGGCGAGAGCAGCGTCCGGCGCACCAGGTTCTCGACCAGCGGGACCTTGTAGCGGTTCTTCGACATCGGCGCCGCGCCGTCCACCGCGAGCCGCCCCGCTTCGGCCGCGAGCGTTTCGGTCACTCGCCGCCCGGCCAGCAGGTCCTCGACCGCGTCGACCCGCCACGGGATGGGGGCCACGCCGCCCAGCACGACGCCCGCGCGGCGGACGCGGTCGCCGTCCATCTCCAGGGCCAGCGCGAGGCTGACGACGGCGTGGGTCCACGCCTCCCGGTCGAGCACCTTGGCATACGTGCTCCGGAGGCCGGGGGCCGCCGGAACCGTGACGGCGGCCAGCAGCTCGTTCGGCTCGAGCACGTTCTCGCGCGCCACGTCGAAGCGGGGCAGCGTGAAGAACTCGCGGGCCGGCACGACCCGTTCCCGGCCGGGGCCGACGAGGCTGAACCGGGCGTCGAGGGCGACGAGGGCGGGGGCGGTGTCGGACGGATGCACGATGTAGCTCGGGCCGCCGCCGAAGATGGCGTTGAACTGGTTCTCGCCGGTCCGGGAGAAGCAGCGGTTGCCGCCGTGCTTGTAGCAGGGGAACTTCTGGCGGAAGTACCAGCACCAGGGCCGCTGGCAGAGGTTGCCGGCGAGGGTGCCGACGTTGCGGATCTGGGGCGTCGCCACCGACCCGGCCGCCTCGGTGAGGACCCGGTAGCGCGAGGCCACCTCGGGGTGCGTGCTCAGCCGGGTCAGCGTCACGAGGCCGCCGACCGTCAGCTCCGCCGGTCCCGAGTCGATGGCGGTCAGGTCGTCCGGCGCGGCGATCGTCCTGAGGTTGACGAGCAGGTCGGGCGAGACCAGGTCGTCCTTGATCATCCCGAGCAGGTCGCTGCCGCCGCCGACCGCGGCCGCGCGCCCGCCGCCGACCGCCAGGCGCTCGACGGCGTCGGCCAGGCTCTCCGGACTCACGTTGGCGAGAGGTCTCACGCCAGCGCCTCCAGCACCCGGTCCCGCGTCATCGGCAGCTCCCGGAGCCGGCGGCCGGTCGCATTGAACACGGCGTTGCCGATGGCCGCGACGACGGGGATGATCGGCGGCTCGCCGACGTTCTTCGCCCCGTACGGCCCGTAGGCGTCGTCCGGCTCGATGAACCGGACCTCGATCTCGGGGGCGTCGAGGTGGGTCATGACCTTGGCACCGTAGTAGCCGGGGTTGACGGGAACGCCGGTGAGGCGGTCGCAGACGAGCTCCTCGTGCAGCGCCATGCCGATGCCCATGGTGACGCCGCCCTTCACTTGGCTCTCGGCGGTGAGGGGGTTGACGATGCGCCCGCTCTCGTGCATGGCCAGGTACTGCAGCACGCGGATGCCGCCGAGCTCCGTGTCGACCTCGACCTCCACGAAGTGCGCGGCCGAGGCCTAGCGCGCCAGCCCGTCGAGGACCGGCCGCGGCGTCGCCTGCGCGATCAGCGTGCGGCCCTCGAGGGGGCCCGCGGCCGACGCGATCTGCCGCCTGAGATCTTCGGCCGCCTCGACGATCGCCTGCCCGGTATGGGTCGTCGTCCGGCTCCCCGATTCGCCCACCGAGTACGGGCAGCGATCGGTGTCTCCCCACACCACGGTGACGTCGGCGAGGTCCATCCCCGTCGCCTCGGCCGCGAGCTGGGCCATGGCGGTCTTGGCCGCGGTGCCGATGTCGGTGACCCCGACGTGGAGGAACAGGCGGCCGCGCTCAAGCCGCAACACCGCGCTGCTGCGCCCGAGGCGGGCCGCGAACATGCCGATGGCCATGCCCACGCCCCGCCGGCGCGGACCGCTCCCGGCGCCGGCCCGTCGCCACCGCGCCGGCCAGCCGAACCGGCGGGCCCCCTCGGTGACGCATTCGCGGAGCGCCCAGCTCGTGTAGGGCGTCTCGTCGTTGTAGGCGCGCGTCAGGTTCCGGAGATGGAAGTCGACGGGGTCGATCGACAGCTCGTGGGCCACCTGGTCCATGACCGACTCGATGCCCCAGACCCCCTGGGGATAGGCGGGGCCACGGAAGTTGGCGGCGACGGTCATGTTGGTGTAGGCAGGCGAAACCGCGCGGTGCACGTTGGGGCACCGGAACAGCTCGATGCCGGCGATGCCGCCACTGCTCTTGCGATGCGGTCCCATGCCGCTGACGCCGCGAAGCTCGATGGCCTGCAGGGTCCCGTCGCGGTCGGCCCCCACCCGGTAATGCTGCACCGTCGGCCAGCGGCCGTGGACGCCGAGGAAGTCGTCCCTCCGCGTCAACTCCAGCTTGACGGGGCGCCCCGCCTCGCGCGCGAGGAGGGCCGCGATGAGATCGGCGTCCTGGCACTGGTTCTTGTTGCCGAATCCGCCGCCCATGTACTCGCAGACGACGCGGACCCGCTCGGGCGGCAGACCGAGATCCTCCGCCACGTCGGCCCGGCAGTTCGAGATGCCCTGGGTCGGCGTCCACAGCGTCAGCTCGTCGCCTTCCCAGCGCGCCACGGCGGCGCGGGGCTCCATCTGCGCGTTGCTGTGGTGCTTGGAGACGTAGGTCTCCTCGACCACTACCGCGGACGCGGCGAAGCCCGCGTCCATGTCGCCACGCCGATAGACCTCGGGCAGCGCCTCGCCGTCGCGGCGGCGGGAGAGGTTCCCCCCGGGCTGGATCTCGACCGCCCCCGGCCGCAGGGCCTCTTCCGGATCGAGGACGAAGTCGAGCGGCTCGTAGTCGACCTCGATGGCCTGGATCGCGGCCTCGGCCGCGTGGCGGTCGACGGCGGCCACGGCGGCGACCGGATCGCCGACGAACCGGACCGGGTTGTTGAACAGATAGCGGGGGTTCTGCTGGTCGCCGCTCCCCCAGACGGTGTCGCAGCTCTCGCGGGTCAGCACCGCGTAGACGCCCGGCATCTCGCGGGCCCGGCGCGTATCGACGCTCCGGATGCGGGCGTGGGGGTGGGGGCTGCGGAGCACGCGGGCGTAGGCCATGCCCGGCAGCTTCACGTCCCCGGTGTAGCGCGCCGCCCCGGTGACCCGCTCGACAGCGTCGATCCGGGGCCGGCTCTGCCCGACCACGCTCATCGGTTCCCGGTCCGTCGCCGGCTCGGGCGCCCGGCCGAGGACCGCGGCCACGTAGCGGTTGTAGTTCGAGCAGCGGCAGAGGTTGCCCGCCATGCCCTGGCGGACCTCGTCCTCGGTGGGATTCGGCGTCGCCGACACGACGGCCTTGGCCGCCATTAACTGACCCGACCTGCAGAATCCGCACTGCGGGCCGTCGCCCGCGACGAACGCCGCCTGCAGCGGATCGAGCCGGCCGTCGACGGCGAGCCCTTCGACCGTCGTCACGGCGCGGCCGTCCGCCCACACCGCGAGCTGACTGCACGAGTAGACGGGGACGCCGTCGAGATGGACCGTGCACGCACCGCACTCGCCGCGGTCGCAGCCGATCTTGGTCCCCGTCAGGTCGAGGCGGTCGCGGAGCAGCTCGGCGAGCGTCCACCGATCTTCGACGTCGACGGTGCGCCGTTCGCCGTTGACGGTCAGGGTGATGGGGGTTCGAGGCGCCGAATCGGCCTGGCGGGCCTGCGCGCCGGGCCGCGGCCGGGCGCTCGGGAGCGTCGTCGCCGCGGTGACGGCCGCGCTCGACTTCAGGAACGCCCGGCGCGAGACGAGATTCACGGCCTCATCATAGTCGAATGACACGTCGGCGGCGCACCGGCCAGATCGTGATCCCAGCACATGCTCCAGGCAGGAATCGAGCACCCCGGTGTGACGTGAATCCGGCGGCCCGTGCGCGGATGCGCGGGGCCGCGAGGCCGGGTTGAGCGGACCGGTGCGCGATATCGTCTCGAGCGCAGTTCAAGCACCCCGGTGGGATTCGACTCCCGCGGCCCGTGCGTGGATGCGCGGCGGCCGCGGGGCCGGCTTGCCGGCGGACCGGTGGGCGATGTCGTGTCGAGCGCAGATTGTCAGCGGCACCGCCGAAGCCGCGCCAGGAAGTCGGCCTCGTCGTTACAGGCGAGCGCCGCGCGGACGACGGCGTCGTCGGACGTCACGTCGATCTCCGGCACACGGGCGAGACCCTGGTCCGAGACCGCGATGCCCCGCGCCCGGAGGATCTCGCGGACCATCTCCAGCCGGGTCGTCGTCCGGCCTTGGGCCACGCCCTCCGCCCGGCCCTGGGCCGCGCCCTCCGCCCGGCCCTGGGCCACGCCCTCCGCCCGGCCTTCCGCCCGACCCTGGACCACGCCCTCCGCCCGGCCTTCCGCCCGGCCATGACGCCGGTGCCAGCCGAGCATCGGATCGTCGTCCGGCCCGGTGCCGTCCCGCGCGCCGAGCGCCGCGCCGACCCGGTGCAGCACCGCGAACGTCCGCTCCGACAGCTCCGTCTCGTTGAGGGCGGCGTGGATCTCCGCCGCCGTCCAGCCCGGAAACACGCCGCTTACGGCCGACGCCTGGAAGGCCCCCGCCACCCGCCGGTGGATCGTCAGTCCCGGTCGCCGCCGGCGCGGCCGGCTCGCCGTCCCCTGCTCCGGCACCTCCACCCACACCTCGGGAAAGCCCCACGCCTCGTACAGCCCCAGCTTGGCCCGCCGCACGTCCGTCGTGTGATCGACCTCCAGTACCACGTCCGGAAAGTCGTCCTCCCCCGCCATCATCGCCTTGGGGCTCGGCAGGCGCGCGCGCCGGGGATGTACGTACACCGACTCGTCGGCCTGCAGGATGCGCCGCGGGGCACCGTGCCCGTCACGCTGCATCAGGTCCATCGACCCGTAGCACACGATGGCCGACCCGCGCTCGGCGGCAATCCGGTCCATCAGCGCCGTCAGCCGGCGCGACGGCTTCTCGTGGTACGGGGTGGTCGGCTCCGCGACCCACGCTATCTCGGTGGCGGCGTCCCAGAACTCCAGGCGGCCCTCCCAGGTGTCGATCTCGCTCCGCGGCACGCGCCGGGGCGTGCAGCCGGGGAACGGGTCCGCCGGCAGCTCCGGTGCGGGGCTCGCAGGTGCGCCGGCACGCGGAACGTGCGGCCGGGCCTCGAAATCAGCCATGTCTCGATTCTACCGCCGAACCGTCGAGGCGGAGGTCCCGCGGAGCCGGTCCCCACCGGATGGCTCCCGACAGCCCCCGACAATGGCGCCGTCCCGACAGCACGCAATCGTCGACCGCGTCCCGAGATCAGCGTGGCGGCCCTTCCCAGGTCGCCGCTCCCCTCGGCTCGTACAGGCGCGCGGCGCGCAGGATGCTCGACATGATGTCCCGGTTTCCCTCGTGGCACGCGAACTCGTAGATGTTGGCGTCCTGCCGCTTGAGGCTGACGGAAGCCGTCCACGGCCTCGCCCACGTCGTCGGATCGTCGACGGTGACCTCGTAGCGTATCTCGTCGGTCGCGACACGAGTCAGCCGCTCCAAGAGGCGCAGGCTCTCGGCGGCTCCCAGGAAGTTGCTCTTCGGTGAGAAGTTCGCCGTCTCGATGACGAGGGTGTCCCCGTCCCATCGCCCCCGGGAGTCTCCGTGCCAATGGGTGATGCGCGGGTCCAGCGGCGACCCGTTCAGACGGACGATCCGCGCGTCGTGGTTCGTCTCCATCATGAGGACGAAGTACCCCGGCGACTGGAAGATCTGGTAGTAGCCGTACAGGGGGTCGCCGCGGGGGCCGGGACCGATGCGGGGCATCCCCGGCGTCACGCAGCGGGCGCGGGGGTTGAGATCTTCCGGCCCTTCCGGATCCAGGTCCCGGGCCGTCACCGCCGCCAGCCTCTCCACTGCCGCCGGCAGCATGGCCGGCAACCGTCCATCGGGCGGGTCCACGATCACCGACGTTCGGTTGTCGAACTCCCGGTCCACCATGAAGTTGGAGCTGCGGTTGGCCCCCCGTCTCCGAAAGGTGTCGACGTCGGCCAGGGCGGCCAGGTACAGCCCGTCTCCGATGGCCAGGTCCGCGTCGTTCTCCTTGAAGATCCGATTCGCCCGCCGCGACAACTCGGCCACTTCCTCGTCGGTGAGGAACTGCCTCCCTGCGACCGCCGCCGGTCGTTCGAACGGTGTTGCGCTCGTGTTCAGCCAGACGCCCTGCAGGTCCGGCTGGCCGTCCGGCGTGCGCGGAACGCTCCACGAACCGGCCGCGATCTCGGACGAGGTCTCCGTGCCGCCCGCGCGGTCCTGGCCGGCCGAGGGATGAGGCGCGAGTGAAGCGACGATGAAGGCAGTAGTCAGGGCGCCCACGAACGCGAAGTGCTTGTCGTTCATGCTCGTTCTCCATCGTGACGCGGCAAGGTCGGACGCCGTCATCGCGTGTGTCGCTTCCGTTGCAGCTCCCTTGCACGATGTCGAGCTGAAGCGGACCGGGGCCAGCCGCGTGGTTGGGCGGGATGCGGTTTCCCCGTCCGAGCTCCTACCCGTCCTTGAGCGCTTCCTGAGGCAGCACCGTAGCTGCCCAGACGGCCGGCCAATAGGATGCTCCCAAGGCGGTCGCCAGCAGCACCGTCGAGCAGACCGCCACCGTGAACGCGTCGAGCTCAATCGCGCGCGAGAGCACTCCCGCTCGGTTCACTACGGCAACGACGAGTGCGCTCGCGCCGGCCCCGAGGCAGCCCCCGAGACACGCCAGCACGAGTCCACGCCGCACCACGCCCCGCACGATGTCCCGACGACCGGCGCCCAGCGCCGACCGGATTCCGAACTCTCGCCGCCGCAACCGGACACCGTACGAAAGCAGCGCGAACAACCCGATGCCGGCGATGACGAGCGCGAGGAGGCACAGTGTCGCATAGGACCGCGCCGTCTGCCGACTCGGCTCGACGGCCCAGGCCGCCTGCTCTTCGAACGTCAGCGCGTCGACGATGGCCACGTCGGGATCGAGCCTGCCCACGTGGTCCTCGATGGCCGGCAGCACCGGCATCGGCTCGCCCTCAGTCCGGACGAGCACCACCGCGTTGCCGAGATCGGACTGGGCGACGGGCCGATAGAATGCTGGAACGCTCTCCTGGGTGAGTGATCCGTACCTGATGTCCTCTGCAACGCCGATCACGGTGATGGGGTCGTCGGAGTCCTCCAGGGTGAAGCGCTGTCCCACCGCGTCTTCACCCAGCCAGAGGCGACGCGCGGCAGCATCATTGACGACGGCCACGGGCTCGGCGCCTTCGACATCGCCCTCGCGGAACCCGCGACCCCGTGTCAAGGCGGCCCCGACGACCTCGAAGAAGTGCACCGACGCAACGATCTCGACGACCGCGGATGCAGAGACTGGGTCCGCCCCCCCGGTCTCCGCGGGCCTCACCGTGACCAGTGAGGTCGGTCGGCCGAGGGGGCAACGCTGGTCAGGGCGCTTCCGACGACACCCGGAATGGAATCGATGCCGTCGAGCAGCTCGCGGTAGAGCCGGCGACTCTGGTCGGCATCGTGCTTCTGGCGCAGGCCGTACTCGGAAGCGAGCAGCATGTTGCCGGTGGCCAGCCCGACCCGCGCGTCCACGGTCCGTACGTAGTCGCTCACCATGGAGCCGGCCAGGACCAGCAGTACGGTCGATGCGGCGAGCTGAAGCGCAACGAGGCCGTCCAGCACCCTCGACGTCCGCCCGTCCGCGCCGCCTGCACCACCGCTGCCGCGTCGCAGGGACGGACCCAACCGCCGTCCGCCGCACGACATCGCCGACGCGATGCCGCACGCGATTCCGGCCAGCAGCACGAGAGCCAGAGAGAGCGCGACGACCCGCCAGTCGGGCCGCAGGTCCATGAGCGGCACGATATGAGCAGGCTGTCTGACAACCGCCGCGACGAAAACCGGCGTGAGCCAATAGATGAGCAGAATGCCCGCGAGCCCTCCCAGAAGGGAGAGCGGGACGCTCTCGGCCAGAAAGTGCTGCAGGATGCGCGACCGCCCCGCCCCGAGCGCGAGCCGGATGTCCATTTCCGTGCGCCTGCCCGCGGCACGCATCATCAGCAGCGACGCGACATTGGCGGCGGCGACCATCAACACGATCACCCCGAGCAGGCCCACCAGCGCCAGTTGCGACATCACGCCCGGTCGCGACGTGACCGGAACGCCGAGCCCGTTCGCGCGCGCGACCCGCAGCCCGTTCGTCTCGACTTCGGTTCCCCCGGCTGTCTCGAACACCGACCGCGCCCTCATGTCGAGCTCGGCCTGCGCCTCGCCGAGCGAGACTTCCTGACGCAACCGGGCCATGACCCCGAGCCAGGGACGATCGTCCGGTGCAGCCACCGCAGGTGAGGACATCAGCGACTCCCGGGCGTCGGTCGGCAGCCACAGGGAGGCGGCGACCAGACGCGTCGCCCCGACGAAGTCCGGCGGCGCGACGCCGATGATGTCGAATACCCGGTTGTTCAGCCGGATCGTCCGGTCCAGTATCGACGGATCCGAATCGAAGTACTGCCGCCACAATCGATGGCCGATGATGACGGTCGACGCCGGCGGCGCCCCGCCCGCCTCGGTCCCGAAATCGCGCCCCAGCAGCAGAGGCACGCTCAGCATCCTGAAGTAGTTGTCGCTGACCACCTCCGACTGCACCACCTGGGCTTCATCGCCGGCCCGGGTCCGGCCCAGCACCAGCGGCATGAACGAACGGGCCGCGACGTCGGCGAAGCCGGTGACCTGCTCGGCGAGGCTCTCGTACTCCCCGGTCGAAAAGGGTCGGGGGCCGCCTCCTCGAGTGGACGTCACCGATACGGTGACCAACTGGCGAGCGTCCGGGAACGGAAGCGGTCGAAGTACCATGGCGTTGGCCACGCCGAGGATGACGGCATTGGGTCCCGTGCCCAGCGCGAAACACAGGACGGCCGCCAGCGGGACCGCCGGTCGTCGACAGGAGGAGCGGACGACCTGACGAAGGTCTTGCAGAAGCCTCTCCAGGGCGACTGGCATGTGGTCCCCTCCCCTCCGGTGAAGACGTGCTCCGGATCTCCCGTCGTGGGTGAACCCGACCCGCGTGCCCACCGTGACCCGCGCGCGAGATGCGGGCGTTGCCCGTCCGCATCGTCACGACGCACCGTTTCTCGATCTACAGCCGAACCGTCGAGGTGGATGTCCATGGAGTCGGTCCCGCCCGAAGGCTCCGGGCAGCCCAGAGGCCGCGGGGTCGCAACTCGCTGCGCGACCGGCTCTCTCGGCAAGGCGTTCATCGGGTCGATGCCGGTGGCCCGGCAGCCAGCAGGGCGACGCCGGCGCGCACGAGGGGCGCGGCAACCGGAACGTGGCTACGGGATACGGAACACGACGCCATCCAACGGAAGCCCCGATCGGCGGTCGGCCTCCGGAGCCAATTCAAACGGTTCCGCACCCGACCACTCGGGGACGACGTTGTTCGCCGTCGTCTCGCCCAAGACGTCGAACGAATCGATGACGAATGGAAGCCCTTCACCGTCCAGGCCGGGCGCGTCGGAAATATGGAAGTGCAGGTGTGGACCACTGGTATTGCCGGAATTTCCGAGTCGCCCCAGGACGTCGCCGCGTGTGACTCGTTCCCCCGCTCGCACGGTCACGCTGTCCCTTTGGAAATGCGCATAGAGTGCGAACGTATTCGCCCCGAGCTCGAGCACCACGTAGTTCCCGGCGACAGCATCCAATGTCAACTCGCTCGGCGGAGGCAGTTGGGCAAGCGGCGGTCGGTCGGAGACCCCGTCTCTACTGGCGCGGACGATCGCGGCGTCGAGCTCGACGAGCCGGGTCCCTGCTGTTCCGTGGGCTATCTGCAACTCCTCGAGGACAATGGCACCTGTGTCCCTGTAGAAGTTGGTGATATGCATCTCGAATGCGAGATGTGTCTTCCCATCGCTTCCCTCGAAGGGTCGTGGTGCAAACGGAGTGTACAGCTCGATAGGGATGTACGGCTGGATGGACGTGCCGCGCGCATCCATCTGCAACACGAGCATGGAGACGGCTACAACGACGGAGATCGTGAAGCAGACACCCGGCTATCGCGCGAGCGAGACCCTCAACGCGACCGCGAGGTCGCGAGGTGACTCAGCAGCTCGACGGTGCTGTTGTCTTCGCCCCCCCGGCGGCCGGCCACCTCCACCGGAGTCTGTCCGTTGTCGTTCAGGGCAGCCAGGTCGGCGCCGCTGTCGGCCAGCAACTGGACGACCGTGTCGAGGCGCCTCCTCGCGGCGGTGTGCAGCGCCGTGTTGCCGGCCGAGTCCGCCGCGTTCACGTCGACCCCCGCGTCGAGCGCCACCCGGGCGGTCTCCAGCACGAGCCGCTCGTCCTCGGCCGGGTTCGGGGCCAGCCCCGGCTCCCGGCGGCGGCGGGCGGCCACCGCCGCCATCAGCGGCGTCGTGCCGTCGGCCATGACGAACCGCGGGTCGGCGCCGCCGTCGGCGAGCGCCCGCATGACGCCGGGCTCGGCGAAGTGCCCGGCCAGCCAGAAGGCGGTGGCGCCGACCACGTCGTGCTGCAGCACGTAGTCGGGGCTGTTGCGACGGCCCTGGCTGCCGCGGACCACCAGCGCGTTCGGGTCGGCGCCCCGCGCCAGCAGCGCCGCCGCCAGGGTCTCGTCGCCGCGCAGGGTGGCGGCGTGCAGGGCGGAGTAGCCGGCCTCGGCTGCGTGCGGGTCGGCGCCCCGCTCGAGCAGGAACAGGGCGAGCGCGGTGTGGCCGCTGTGCGCGGCCACGACGAGGGCGCTCGTGCCCGTCGACGCCGTGTCGTTCACGTCGGCGCCGGCGGCCACGAGGTGTCTGGCCGCGTCGAGGTCGCCCTGCCGGGCCGCGAACAGGAGGGGCGTGTTGCCGCCCAGCACGGTGTCGATGACCCCGGTGGGGTTGAACCCGGCCGTCCGCGTGTGGATGCGCCGCGGCTGCGGGGCCGAGCGGGCATGGACGTCCGCCCCGAGCGCAATGAGCGCCTCCACGACATGGGGATGCCGCTGGGCCACCGCCCACATCAGCGCCGTCTGGCCCCGCGTGCGCTCCCGGGCGTTCAGGTCGGCCCCGTGGGCGACCAGGAGGCGCACCGCCTCGGCCGACCCGGTGCGGGACGCAGTCATCAGCACCGTCTCGCCGGAGGGCAGCGCCGCGTTCGCGTCGGCGCCGGCCGCCAGCAGGGCCGCGACCATCGCCTCGCTGCCGTTGAGGCAGGCCAGCCACAGCGGCGTCGCGCCGAAGTCGTTCGCCGCGTTGACGTCGGCGCCAGCCCGGACCAGCGCGTCGGCCATCGCCGCATCGTCCCAGTGGGCGGCCCAATGCAGGACGGTCGCGCCGTCCGCCTGACGGATGTCCGCGGAGGCGCCCTGACCGAGCAGGGCGATCACGCCCGCCGAATCAGCGGCCCGGGCCGCATCGAGCAGCCGCGCGTCCTGGGCGGCGGCGCCGGGACCGGCCAGGGCCGGCAGCAGCGTCGCCAAGAGCATCGACCCGGTCAGCTTCCTCGCATGCACGCTCTTCGTCCTCCGCGTGTGAGTGGCATCGCGCACGAAACGGCCCCCCTGCCGGCGGTCGGCGTCACGGATCGACCGTGATCTCCCCCACCATCCAGGGATGGTCCTCGCAGTGATAGAGGAACGTCCCCGGCTCGTCGAACGTGACGAAGTCCCACAGGCCCGGGTTCAGCGTGCCGATGCGCCAGCTTCCGTCGCGCGCGGCCAGGGTGTGGGGAATCTCGCCGTTGTTGGTGAACCGCACCCGGGTGCCCGCGCTGACCCGCGCGCGGACCGGGTTGAAGTTGTACTCGTCGAACGCGTAGCGCCGGCCGCCGACCGAGCCGCGCGGGTTCTCGAGCAGGGTCGCGGTCTCGATCTGGTCGGTCTCCTGCGGGGCGGGGCCGCTCGGCCGGTCGTCCACCGGCGGGTCCGGCAGGGGCTCGCCGCGGGCGGGCACGGTGCCGTCGAGGGTGAACGCCCACAACTGGGGACCCATCGCGATGACGATGTACTGCGTGCCGTCGAGCTCGTAGGCCGAGGCCGGGCTTGGCCGTAACCGCGCGCCCTCCGGCTGCGTGCGGAACGCCCAGCGGCGGGCGCCGGTGCGCACGTCGTAGGCCTCGACCTGGCCGCCGGGCGAGCCCCGGAAGAGCAGGCCGCCCGCGGTGACGAGGGGGCCGCTCGTGCCGAGGAACGCGCTCGGCATCTCGTTCTTCCAGACCACGCGGCCGGTCGCGGTGTCGACGGCGGCGAGCACCCCGACCGCGTCGGGCAGCGTGAGGTGGAAGCGCGCGGTGTTCCAGACGAACGGGTCGGCGAAGCGGCGCGCGCGGCCGACGTGGGCGCGCCCCTGCGCGTAGATGTAGCCGGTGTCGGGCGAGAACGCGAGCGGCGTCACCCGCACCAGTGGGATCGGCACCCCCGGCGCCACCACCGTCTGCTCGTCGACCGACGGGGGCGTGTAGCTGCTGCAGTTGAGCTGGAACGGCGGCGGCACCCGGTCGCGCCAGTACGAGCACTCGAAGAGGATGGTCTCGGTCTGCGTCGGGAACGGCTGGGTCGGCACCGTGAGCTGGTGCGGGTCCTGCGGCACCTCGCGCTCCTCGATGGGCAGGAGCGGCTCGCCGGTCTCGCGGTTGAACAGGAACAGGTAGCCGTCGGCGCGCATCGCGGCCACCGCCTTGACCGGCTCGCCGTCGACGGTGGTGTCGTAGAGCAGCAGCGGCGTCGCGATGTCGGCGTCCCAGATGTCGTGGCGCACGACCTGGTAGTGCCACCGGCGCTCGCCGGTCTCCATGTCGAGGGCGAGGACCGAGGCGGTGAACAGGTTGTCGCCGTCGCGCAGCTCGCCGCCGAACATCGGCACGGGGTTGCCGGTCGAGAAGTAGACCATGCCGAGGTCCGGGTCGACGGTGCCGACGAGCCACACGCCGCCCCCGCCGTACTCCCACGAGTCGCTGTCCTGCGGCCAGGTCTCGTGGCCGAACTCGCCGGGGCGCGGGACGACGAAGAAGGTCCACGCCACTTCGCCGGTCGCGGCGTCGAGGGCGAGCACGCGGCCCTGGCCGCCGATGTCGCCGTTGGCGAGGCCGACGAAGACCTTGCCGCGCGCAACCATCGGCGCGGTGGTGACCACCTCGCCCCGTGTCCGCACCTCGCTGCCGACCCGGGTCGCCCACAGCAGCTCGCCGCTGTCGCGGCCGAGGGCGATGACCTCGCCGCTGCGCGTGCCGAAGAAGACGCGGTCGTCGTCGAGCCCCACGCCCTGCCACGAGGGGACGCGCCCCGCCTCGGGGTCCGGCTCCCAGCGCCAGACGGGCTCGCCGGTCCGCGCGTCGAACGCGAAGACGTTGGCGCCGCCGGTCAGGTAGATCACGCCGTCGTCGACCACCGGGGTCGCGCGCGACGCGGCGCCGCCGGGGAGCGGGGTCACCCACGCGCCGCCGAGGCGATCGACGGTGTCGGCCGAAACGGCGTCGAGGGTGGTGTAGCGCGAGCTGGACCAGTTGCCGCCGGCGAAAGGCCAGTCCGTCGACGGGTAGCCGCGGCCCGGCTCGGGCGCCTGGGCGGCAAGGCCGGCCGTGAGCACGGAGAGCGCGATGACCGACGCGGCGACGACGAGTGAACGATGCCGGGGCATGACGCCCTCCTCTCTGCGGTCTCCGGTCGCGGGGCGGTCAGGGCTCCCCGCCGGCCGCTCTCCTCATGACGCGTTCCATTCAACCACAGAGTTCGCCGCCTCCCAACATTCCGCCTGCCGAAACCCGGGGCGTCATCTGGACGGAACGTGTCGCGTCCTCGCCGCGCAACGTCTCGTCGACCGGCCGGACCACCGCGCTGCACGGATCGGCCCTGTAGTCGAGGGTCCCGCGAACGACCCGGGACAACAACCCCGAAAGCGGCTGTTGCTGGCGTTGTGCGAAGCCGGGAAGCAGACGCGGTCGGGCGGCTGGGTCGACGACACCGATTGGGAAGGGAAGCTGGTGCCGAGCGAGATTCCTCGAGGTGCCGTCCGGTGTCAACGCGCGCGGCGGAGGCCGGCACGACGGCCGGTATGTCTGGGACCTGACCAATACTCCGGATGCCGATGCTCGATACCGGTCCGCGTTGATCTCCGCGGGCGAGGCGGGCGCGGATGGTGCGGAGCCTGCCCGAGAGGACGAGAGCCGGCCACGCGGCCTCAGCGCAGGCGCAGGACGAGCCCGGAGTGCTCCATCCCGGGCTCGGCGGTGACGGTCACGATGTCGGACAGCCGCCCGCCGCGCTGGGCCTGGAGCGAGATCGGGGTGCTCGGCACCAGGCCACCTATCATGAAGACGCCGTCCGACCGTGTCACCGTGCGGCCGCGGGTCAGCGCCGAGAAGGCCCCGGCCCCCGGCAACGCCCTCCCGTAGCCGACGTGGACGCGCGCGTCGAGGGCCGGGCACCCGTTCTCGTCGAGGACGACCCCGTTCATGGTCGCCTCCGGCAGCAGCTCGATCCGCATGTCGCGGGGCTCGCCGGCTTCGATCGTCAGCTCGCCGAAGTACGGCGCGAACCCGTCGGCGCGGGCGAGGACGACGGCGGGCCCGGGAGGCACATCATCGAACCGGAACATCCCGTCGAGCGTCCTCGCCGTTTCCACGAGGCTGTCGGGGTGGCCGGCGATCAGAGTCACGAGCCCTTCGGCGGGCTCGCCGGTCGCCGAGCCCGTCATCGTGCCCGCGACCGGCGCCGAGACCGCATCCCAGTCCTGGACCGCGGCCGGTTGGGGACTCAGTGCCGCCACCGCCAGAACGGCGGCGATGGCGCTCCCGCGGTCGACCCGACGGCGCTGTTCCATCGTTCGTCCTCTCCTACTTATGAAGACGGCAGAACCGTCGTCTCGGTTGCCGAGGACACCGGTCCGCCCGTCCGGCAGGACCGATGGCTTCCTGGCTCCCGCACCACCAGGGCCGAATCTCCCGCCCCCCGCGCTCGTCCGGCACGTCACGAACCTGGATGAGCGGCCCGCCATGCCTGCACGCACGACGTCTCCTCCCCGGGCCGCAGTCCCGACCCGCACCCATGGAGTTGCCCGTCATGGACGGACGATCCAAGATCAGCGTCGGTGAAGATGCCCGCCAGGAGACGACTGAACCCGGAGGCGAAGGTGGACCGAAGAACGCTACTGAAGATGGGCGGCCTGGGCCTCGTCGGCGCGGGCCTGGTCGGCTGCTCGGCGCGGTCCGCCCCGGCCCCGCGGGGGCCGGCGCCCCCGCCGCAACGGCCGTCCCTGCGGCTCGCGCCCGTGCGCGCCGGGTGGGACCGGATCATCCGCACCACGGTCGGGCTGCGCCCGCACCGCCCCTCCGGCTTCCGGCTGCGCGCCGACCGGCTCGACGACACCACCGTGATCCACAACTACGGCCACGGCGGCTCTGGCATGTCGCTCTCGTGGGGCACGGGCCAGATGGCGGCCGAGATGGCCCTCGCCCACGACAGCCGCCGGGCCGCGGTCGTCGGCTGCGGAGCCGTGGGCCTCACTGCCGCGCGCCAGCTCCAGCGGCGCGGGTTCGCGGTGACCATCTACGCCATGTCGGTGCCGCCGAACACGACCTCGAACATGTCGCTCGCGGGGTTCACCCCCACGTCCGGGCTGATCGACCGCGACCTCAGGACCCCCGCGTGGGACGCCCAGTTCCGCGAAGCCGCCGAGATCTCCTACCGCGAGCTGCAGCAGTTGGCGGGCCGGGGCTTCGGCGTCTCCTGGATCGACCGCTACAGCCTCCGCGACACGCCCCCGCGCGACGAACGGGACGATACCGAGGACGGCGAAGAGCCGCTGCTCCCCGCCCACCTGCGCACCGGCCAAGTCACACTGGGTCCCGGGGAGCACCCTTTCGGCACCCGCTACGCGGTTCGCAGCAACCGCCTGCGCATCGAGCCGGCCATCTACCTCGACGCGCTGGTCCACGACTTCATCCGCTTCGGCGGGCGCATCGAGATCCGCAAGTTCACCGAGCCGCGCGAGCTGGCGGCGCTGAGCGAGCCGCTGGTCGTCAACTGCACCGGACTGGGCGCCCGAGACCTCTTGGGAGACGACGAGCTGATGCCCCTGAAGGGCCAGCTCACCGTGCTCGTCCCCCAGGCAGACGTCGACTGGGGCATCCAGGGCGGCCCGCCCGACGGGGCCCCTCCCGGCGTCCTCGGCGTCCACATGCAGCCGCGCAACGACGGCATCGCCCTCGGGGGAACGTCGGAGCGGGGCGTGTGGTCGCGCGAGCCCAACCAGGAGGCGATGCGGCTCATCGTCAGCGCGCACATGGCGGTCTACTCGGCCATGCGCGTCTGACCTGTCCTCGCCGCCAACACCTGGGGAATCCGCAAGGAGGACCGCTGATGCAGTGCAGCTACCCTTGTCGCATCGAGCGCGATGGAAACGGCTGGGTGGCCTCCTTCCCGGACGTCCCGGAGGCGCTCACCGGCGCCAGCGACTACGAAGAGACCGTCGAGCTAGCAGCCGATGCGCTGGTCACCGCACTGCGTCACAGCTACGTGGATCGCCGACGGCAGCTCCCACAGCCCGGTGCGCGCTCACCCGGCGAGATCCCGATCCCCGTGCCGACCATGATTGCCGACGAGTTGGCGCTGTACACCACGATGCATCGGAGTCAGAGCACCCGGGTCGAGCGCTGATCACATCTTTGCGCCGTGTCGTGCACAAACTCCGCGCCCTCTCGACATGCGACTCGCATGCGGTCGCGGATGTGGACGGGGCGCTCGCCGGTCTGCGGCAGATAGTTCTTCTGGCGTGGTCGGGCGTGTCGGTGTGGAAGGCCTCGTAGAACTCCTCGGTTGTCGGCGGCTGTCTCCACCGCAGCAGCTCCGGGCGATGCGCCACTCGGCGGCATGGCTCCTACGGGCCGTGAACGCCGGGTCGAGGCCCGGGCAAAGGCTCCGGAACGCCTCCGCGGGGGCAGGCTCGTCGCTGAAGGCCTCGGGCGGCTTCAGCCTGCAGTTCCGAGCCTCTTCGTCGAACCGGCGGCGGCGCTCCTGCTGGTCCCTGGCCCACTCATGAAGAGCGGCGGAGTCGGACTTGCAAGCCCCTTCCGCGCCGTTCTTCACCGTTTTCGACATTCATCTCTCTCTGCTCCCACCGTCCCCGGTAACGCTCCTTCCCAGTGCCAACGCGGGAAGCTCCCTTCCGCCGACAACCCAACGGCACCATTACGATGGGTCCCCAAGTGCCTACAAGGACTTGAGAATGGCAATCGCTCGCGCCAATCGCTCCTTCAACGGGCCGACGTGTTGTGCGGCAACCGCCGGATCGACCGCCCAACCTCGCGCTCCTCCGGCCTTGTCGTTGCCGACTTCCTCTGCAAGACATCACGAGACATTTGCCGATACAGCTCGTCGAACTCGACCTGGGCTTCTTCCGGCAGTTCGACCCAGTTGACTTGCCCCAACGTGAATCCCTTGAGGTTATTCCAGTGCGAACTCATGGTCGGGAAGAGCCAGGCCACGGTGAGCGGAGGGCCGCGAAGCGTGGACTGGACGCTGATCGTCAGCCCGCTCTCCTTGCGGTTGACGACCGCGCCCCGTTCCTCCGCCGCGGCAATCAGCTGTTTCGCCGCGTGAACGGAGGCCTGGTCAGGCAGTCGCTCCCAAAACTGTTCCATTGTCAACGGTCTGCGTGGCGACGGATCTGGCGCGACGGTGCGACCGATGACCTGCGGCACCAGAGTACGCAGGTTTGCGCCCCGGAACTGCTTGATTTCGACCGCCAGCACCTCGATGCCGGGCATCTGCTCGTTCAGGAACTCGACCACTCGCGCCAACTCGTCGGGAATCCGGTCGGCCACGAACAGGAGCCGGACGCGCTTGGCCGCCAGGTTCGTCGCCAGGCGCTCCCAGAACCCCTCCACAACGACCTCCAGGGCGACGTCGGCTTCCGGTTGAAGGAATCCGCGCAGCACCTCATCGGCATCGTCACCGCGACCGGCCTCGAATTGCCGGCGTATCGCAGCCATTCCCATCGTCTTCGTGGCGTGGGCAACGTAGTCCAGCATCTGACCCACCACCGACCGCCGTATTTCACTGTTGGAGCTGCGTTTGACTTCCACAAAAGTCGGTACGGCGTCCTGGTCAATCATGAGGTGGTCCACTGACCACCGATTCCCGGCGTCGGGAACGTCGGCGATGCCCTTCTCCCGAGTGACCAGCAGCCACCGCCGAGGATCCGCCGGCCGAATCTGCTCCCCGTCCAGCAGCTCCGGATGGTCCGCAATCAGCGCCTGCAGGACGTCCTCTGTGTCGAACGGCTTCTCGGTGAGGGGCTCAAGATTCCCTGCGTCCTTCATGACGTAGATCCGTTCCGCCATAGTTCGTAGTACTCCTGCGCTCGCCATACCGTTCCGGCCCGCGACATTGACCCGCTCGCAAGAATTGCGAACCTTGGCGGTGCCGCCGGTCCAGGTTGAGCTGCCGGATCTCGGCCTTCAGGGGTGGTCTGATGGCTTTTGTCGGGGTCGTTGGTCCCGGGGTCGGGGTCAAGTAGATGCGCGAGGGACCGGTGTCGGGTTTCGCCACTGCGTGGCGGTGCCGCGCGTCCGCTGGGCGTCGAGCGACGCCGCGCGTCGCTTGAATTGCAGTGTGGCGGCGTTCGCTCACTGCAGGGCGCGGAGAATGATGCCCGCCAGCGTCGCGGTTACGGCTGCGATTCCGAGCCCTGTTCCGACCATCCACTTGATCAGGTCCACTTTCATCTCTGCCAGCTCAGCTCGCAGCTCGTCGCGTGTCACGTAGTGAGCCTCGGCCATGACTTTCGTCCTTCCTCCTCATGGTACACCAACCCCGCTCGTGCTTCGGTTCAGGCTTGCGGTACCCGTCTGGTGGAGTCTCGTGGACCTGGCTCCTCGGCCTCTCGCGGTGGCCGACGCGGTCAGGTTCCCCTCGCCCGGGGTCCATCGTCGCAATGGCTGGCGGAGGCCGAACGGCGCCCCGGGCGTGTCCAACGATGCGCTGGACTCCCGCTTCCTCAGGGCAGCGCGTAGGCCACCAGCGAGCCCGGGAACCCCGTCTGTATGCTGCCGATCTGCACGACGATGTACTGCTTCCCCTCGTGCAGGTAGGTCATCAGGCCGTACTGCCCGGGGGCGGGCAGCTCGACGCTGCCGAGGATCTCGCCGGTGAACTTGTCCCGCCCGTGCAGCAGGAGCGGCGCGTCGGGCACGATCTGGCGCGTCCCCTCGCTGAGCGAGCGGGTCTGCACGAGGAGGTCGCCGGTCACCAGTTGGATCGAGAAGCCGGCGCCGCCCACGTTCGGGACGTCGACGTTCGAGAGGCGCGGGTTCTCGCGGATGACCTGCGCGGTCTCGCCCACCGGCAGCGACCACGCCTTGTCGCCGGTGTTCATCTGATACGCGGTGAGCTGGTTGTCCATCGGCTTGTAGAGCCGCAGGCCGTCGATGCGCGGCAGGCCCGACACCGAGACGAACGGCTCCTGCTCGGGGGTGGGCCGACGGAAGCCGCCGGGCAGCCAAGCGGCGACAGTGGTGCCGGTGGTGGGGGTCGAGTTCGGAGTGGCGCCGCCGGGGCCGGGCCGGGCGTAGTCGGGGTTGTCCTCGTCGACGCCGCCGGTCGGGCGCATGAACGACGGCGCGTTGCAGCTCCGGCGGTGCGAGTTGAACATCATGCCGGTGCTCGGGTCGGCGACCGGCGGGTGGGGGATGACGTTGCCGCCGCCGAGGCAGCCGACGTTGTTGTAGAAGTCGTTGGTGTGGTTCTCCGGGAGGGCCGGCACGTAGAGGCCGCCGACCCGGTAGTGCTCAAGGATGGCCAGCGCCTCCTGCCGGAGCTCGGGCGTGTAGTCGATGACGAACTCCTCGGTCAGCCCGGTCAGGATGATGGGATCGACGGGCTCGGGCCGGGTCGGGTACGCCTGCCGGGGCGACGTGTAGTTGCCGGGGACCTCGGTCTGGATGACGTCGCGCTCCTCGATGGGCCAGATCGGCTCGCCGGTCTCGCGGTTGAACGCGAAGATCAGCCCCTGCTTGGTGTTCTGAATCAGCGCCGGAATCTCCTCGCCGTCCACCGTCAGGTCCATCAGCATCGGCGGGGTCGGCAGATCGTAGTTCCACTGGTCGCTGCGGTGGATCTGGAAGTGCCAGCGGCGCTCTCCCGTCTCGACGTCGAGAGCGAGGACGCTGCCGCCGAAGAGGTTGTCGCCGGGCCGGTGGCCGGCGTAGCTCTGGACGGTGGAGGCGTTCGTCACCAGGTAGACGAGCCCCAGCTCGGGGTCGGCGGAGGCCGGCGCCCACGTCGACATGTCGCCCGACCACTGCCACGCGTCGTTGTGCCACGTCTCGTGCCCGAACTCGCCGGGGCGGGGGATGGTGTGGAACTTCCAGAGCACCTCGCCGGTCGCCGCGTCGACGCCCATGATGTCGCCGGGGACGTTCTCGATGCGGGTCTGCCCGTAGCTCGGCTGGTGGCCGACGAGCACCACGACGACCCCGTTGACGACGATGGGCGGGGCCGAGGCGGTGACCATGCCGAGCTCGCGGGGAATGCCGTAGCCGGGGTCGTAGCTGGCCGCGCGGTCGAGCCAGCGCCCCCAGTCCTCGACGAGGGGCGGGATGAGGTCGAGGCCGCCCGACCGCGGGAAGCCGTCGAGGGGGATGGGGCTGCCCCAGTTCTCCAAGGGGCGCCCGGTCTCGGCGTCGAGCGCCCACAGGAAGAACGCGGGGCTGGTGACGAAGATCACCCCGCGGCCGTTGACCTCGGCGTAGGCCACACCCTTGCCGTAGGCCTGCCGGGGCGAGCGCAGGTGCCGGACCGTCTCGGGCTCGCGGAACGACCACAGCGTCTCGCCGGTGGCCGGGTCGATGGCCACCACCTGCCGCCGCGGCGACGCCACGGTGTAGACGACGCCGTCGACGTAGATCGGGGTGGCCCGGTTGAAGTAGTCGAGGTTGGGGCCGTAGTTGTCGCCCCGCCAGATCCAGGCCACCTCGAGGTCCGAGAAGTTGTCGCCGTCGATCTGGTCCAGGGCCGACGAGCGGGTGTGCCCGGCGTCGCCGCCGAGGTAGCGCCACTCACCGTTCTCGGTCCCCGTCAGGCGCTGCGCCGAAGCGGAGGTCGCCAGCAGCAGCACGGCGGCGCCGGCCGCGACGAGGCCCGAGGCCCGCGATGTAGAGCGTTCAGACATGATGGGTTCCATTCGTTCCTCAGTCCGCAATTCGCCGCCATCCTACCGCTTCCGGGTAACGCGTCCAAGGAGGAGCGCGGACACGAGCGCGGGCGCCCTCACCACAATACGCGCACGGGATAGTCGGTCAGGACCCGATCCCTGCTGATCAACGTCAGGTCCTCGCACATCGACTGCGCGACGAGCATCCGATCGAACGGATCCCGATGATGCCAGGGCAGCCGTGCGACCTGCACGCAGTGACTCGACCCGATGGCCAGCCAGCGCGCCCCCAGCCTGGCGCGGCCGTTGTCGATGAGGGCCGGCCAGTCCGGTGACAGCTCCAGGCGCCGGAGGCTCACCTTGATGGCGATCTCCCACAGGCTCGCAAAGCTCACCGAGATCTCGTTCTCGTCCGCGAGCAAAGCGGTGCGCACCGGCTCGCTCAGCCGATGGGGAACACCGATCGCCCAGAGCAGGGCATGCGTATCGAGAAGGAGGCGCACTCAGACGTACTCCGCGAAGTCCTCGAGCGGAGCATCGAAGTCATCGTCCATGCGCACGATGAGCCCGGGCTCGCTGCCGAGCGCTCGCGCGTCCCGCACCCCCGGCAGGACCTCCAGCCGTATCAGCGGCCGGTTCCCCTTTGCGATGACGACTTCCTCGCCGTCCAGCGCCTGCCGGATGAGCCGGGAGAGGTGGGTCTTGGCTTCGTGAACATTGACCGTGAGCATGTCTCAAGGGGGTGTCCGTAGCTTAGTTAGATTACTTGGTCAACCCTTGATCGTCAAGATCCGTGGCTGCCCATGCTCCCCCCGCAAACGCGAACCTTCAGGGCGCGGTCATGTAGTCGAGGGTGAGGTTGGTCAGGGCCCGCACGCCCACCAGCAGTGCGCCCTCGTCGGCGAAGAAGAACGGCGAGTGGTTCACCGGCGCGGTGGCAGGGTCCTGGTCCTCCGGGGTGACCCCGAGGAAGAAGAACATACCCGGCACCTCGTGCTGGAAGTAGGAGAAGTCCTCGGCGACGGTCATCAGGTCCTGCACCACGACCGGGTCGTCGCCGGCGACACGCTGCAGGGTCGGGACCATCCGCTCGGTCAGCCCGGGGTCGTTGACGGTGACCGGATACCCGTGGGTGATCTCGACCTCGGCCGTCGCGCCCGCGCTCGCCGCGATCTGCTCGGCCGTCTGGCGGATGCGGCGGTGGATGTCCTGACGCACCCCGGGGTCGAAGGTGCGGATGGTGCCGACCATCTCCACCTCGTCGGGGATGATGTTGCCCCGCACGCCGCCGTGGATGCTGCCGATGGTGATGATGGACGGGGTCAGGGTCACCGGAAGCTGGCGGCTGGCGATGGTCTGCAGCCCCAGCACGATCTGGGAGGAGACGACGATCGGGTCGACCCCGCCCCAGGGCGCCGCGCCGTGGGTCTGCCGCCCCCGCACCACGATGCGCAGCCAGTCGGCGCTGGCCATGGTGCTGCCGGCCCGGTAGGAGAGCTGCCCCACCCGCGCGGGGCCGACGTGCAGCCCGAAGATGACCTCGGGCCGGGGGTTCTCGAACGCGCCCTCCTCGAGCATCAGCTCGGCCCCGCCGCGCTCGCCCTCCGGCGCCCCCTCCTCGGCCGGCTGGAAGATGAACTTCACGGTGCCCGGCAGTTCGTCGCGCACCGAGGCGAGCACGTCGGCCACCCCCATGAGGATGGCGACGTGGTTGTCGTGGCCGCAGGCGTGCATGACCCCGACCTCCTGGCCGTTGTAGATGGCCCGCTCGCGCGACGCGAAGGGCAGATCCACCAACTCGGTGACGGGCAGCGCGTCCATGTCGGCCCGCAACGCGACCACCGGCCCGGGCCGCCCGCCCCGCAGGGTGGCGACGACGCCGGTATGCGCGACCTCGGTCCGCACCTCCATGTCGAGCGAGCGCAGGTGGTCGGCCACGAGAGCGGCGGTGCGGAACTCGCGGTTGCTCAGCTCGGGATGCTGGTGGATGTCGCGCCGCCAAGTCACCACCTGGGGCTCGACGGCGCGGGCGCGCTCCTCGGCCGCCTGCCGCAGCGCGTAGACGTCCGGACCCTGGGCCAGGGCCGGTGCCGCGGCGCAGGCCAGCAGCACCACCGCTGCCGCCCGACTCCACGTCGCCGTCGCACAACGCGTTCGCTCGATTCGGTCTCGATTCACGGTCTCCTCCCGCTGGCGGGATCCATTCTCTATCAGATTGCCCGCCGGGAGTCCCGCGTCCTCTGAATCGGGACCATCTTGCGCGCCGTCGCATTCGCATCAGGCAGTCGGGAATGGTGCTTGTCGGGCTCCTGACGTGCTCAATCCCGGCAGAACGGTGCGGTGCGGGCCGGTCGGCAAGCCGCGGCGACGCTGCGACGAGGCGGCACGGTCGTCTCCCGCCCCAGCGTGGGACGATCCGGGCCCTGAACCCGAGACTGCGCCCCCCTCGCGGGGCGTCGACCAGCGGCGAGGATGGCCGGCGGATGTCGAAGCCGGAGAGCGGCCGCTTGCCGGGCCGGGCGGGCGCCGCGAAGGGGTATGCGGGGCCCGCGGGCGCGTCGGCAAGGCGCCGGACCGGGCGTTTGGGCGAGAGCCGGGGAAGTGATACAGTGTGCGGACGAGCGTGGCCGGCGGCCCCAGGGCGGGCCGAGGCCGCCTCCGATCCGACAGGCGCCGGCGACACGGCATCTCCCGCAACGGCCTGCGGGAACGTGCGCACGGCCGGGCATCCTGCCCATTACCTGCCGGTTCGGATCGAGTCCGTGAGGACACGTCGCGTTCCGGACCTCGCGAGCGACCGGGGCGCGCCTTGCGGCACACGTAGCGAACGCATTCTGGAACCTTGGCGTCCCAGGTGAGGGAACGCGGCTTGGCGACTCGTCGCCGGGCGGAGTCGAGCCCCCGAACGGGACGCCTTTTTGCGCCGCATGACGGTCCGTCGAGGCCGAAACTCGTCTCGCCCCGGCCACCGGATCGCGTCGACGCGGAGGCTCGAGAACATGCATGACGCGACTCACGTCAGCCGCGGTTCGGCGTCCGACGACGGTCCGAAGCGCGTGAAGTACGTGCGGAAGCTCGACAAGATCGAGCAGCTCTCCCCGCAGGAGCGCGACCGGCTGGGGCCCGTGGCGGACCGCTACGTCTTCCGCGCCAACGACTACTACCTCGACCTCATCGACTGGGACGATCCGAACGACCCCATCCGCCAGCTCATCATCCCGCGCGAGGAGGAGCTGAGCGAGTGGGGCAAGCTCGACGCCAGCAACGAGGAGTCGGTCACCGTCGCCCGCGGGGTGCAGCACAAGTACGTCGACACGGTGCTGCTGCTCTGCAACGAGGTCTGCGGGGCCTACTGCCGCTACTGCTTCCGCAAGCGCCTCTTCATGGACGAGAACGACGAGGCCACCAACGACGTGACCGAGGGCCTGCGCTACATCGCGGAGCATCCCGAGGTGACCAACGTGCTGCTGACCGGCGGCGACCCGCTGCTGATGAGCACGCGGCGGCTCGTGGAAATCTTCGAGGCGCTACGGGCGATTCCCCACGTGCAGATCATCCGCCTGGGGTCGAAGATGCCCGCGTTCGACCCCTACCGGGTCCTCCGCGACCCCGACCTGCAAGCCGCCTTCCGCAAGTACTCCACCCCCACCCAGCGCATCTACCTGATGGCCCACTTCGACCACCCCCGCGAGCTGACCGACCTCGCGATCGAGGGCATCGACACCTGCATTCGCAACGGCGTCATCTGCGTGAACCAGTGCCCCCTCATCCGCGGCATCAACGACGACCCGCAGGTGCTGGCCGAGCTGTACGCGAAGCTGTCGTACATCGGCTGCCCGCCCTACTACCTGTTCCAGGGCCGCCCGACGGCCGGCAACGAGCCCTACGAGGTACCCCTCGTCCAGGGCTGGTCGATCTTCCAGCAGGCGCTGACCCGCGGGTCGGGCCTCGCGCGGCGGGCGCGCTACTGCATGTCGCACGAGAGGGGCAAGGTCGAGGTGCTGGGCATCGACGCCGAGCACGTGTACCTGCGCTACCACCAAGCGAAGTTCCCCGACGACCTCGGGCGTTTCTTCATCCGCCGCCGGAACGACGAGGCCTACTGGCTCGACCAGCTCGAGGCCGTCGACCGAGAGCCGGTGCACGCCTGAGCCGGCGCCGGGGCACGGCGGCAAACTCGACTCGATGCCGGCCGGAATCGGGATTCAGAGCCCGCGGGCGCTGCCCGGAACGCCCCGAACGCCGCGGGCAGTCGTTTCACGGGGATCCCACGGCGCGGCGCGGGGGCCGTGGCGGGTCGTTCCCCGGCCGCTCCTCGGTGTGGCGCGAGCGGTGGTGCGGACCTTCGTGCTTGTCGCCGCGGCGACGGGCGCCACGATAGACGCCGCCGCGCAAGGCAGCGTTGCGGGCGATCGGGCCGCGCTGGTGGCGCTCTACGACGCGACGGGCGGGCCGGACTGGACGGACCGCACCAACTGGACCGGCGGCGAGCCGCTCGACGCGTGGCACGGCGTCAAGACCGATGCCGACGGACGGGTCGCGGCGCTCGCGCTGCCCGAGAACGAGCTCGCGGGAACGCTCCCGGTGGCGCTCCGGGATCTCACTCGCCTCAGGCGGCTGGACCTCGGCGGCAACCGGCTCAACGGGTCGATTCCGGCCGAGCTGGGCAACCTGGTCGAGCTCGAGGAGCTGTCGCTCTGGAATGACGACGACCTCCTGGATCCCGACGACGACGGCCTGACCGGCGCGATCCCGGCCGACCTGGGCAACCTCGCCAACCTCAGGCGGCTGGATCTCCGCGAGAACGACCTGACCGATCCGATTCCCGCCGCGCTGGGCGAGCTGACCCGCCTCCGGGAGCTCGACCTCGGGCGAAACGAGCTCACCGGGGCGATTCCGGCCGAGCTGGGGAACCTGACCCGCCTTCTCCGGCTGGACCTCGGCCGCAACCGGCTGACCGGGCCGGTCCCCGCCTCGCTGGGGCGCTTGACCCGCCTGAACGAGCTGGTCCTCGGCGGCAACGACCTCGCGCCGGGGCCGATGCCCGAGTGGGTGGGCGGCCTGCGCCGCCTCTCGGCGCTGTCGCTCTCGCGAGCCAACGTGACGGGGCCGTTGCCGCTCTGGCTGGGCGCCCTCGCCCACCTGCGGCGGCTGGATCTCTCCTACAACTGGGCCCTGTCGGGACCGCTGCCGCCGGACCTGGACCTGTCGCATCTCGATCGGCTCGACGTCTTCGCAACCCGGGCGTGCGCCCCCGCGGCCTGGCTGAGCTGGATGGAGGCGATCGACTTCGCGGGCGCCGTCTGCGGGTCGCGGCCGGACGTGATCGACATCGCCGTCTTCCACACCCCCGCCGCCCGTGAGTCCGCGGGAGGCCTGGACGAGATCGAGGCGGAGATCGACCTCTACGTCGCCGAGACCAACCAGGCCCTGGAAGAGAGCGGCGTGCGCGCCCGCGTCGCCCTGGTGTTCAGCGAAGCGGTGGACTACACCGAAGCCGGCGAGTACGAGATCGACATCCGCCGGCTCGCGGACCCGTCCGACGGCCACCTCGACAGCGTCCATGCCGAGCGTGACCGGGTCGGGGCCGACCTCGTGCATCTCATCGTCGGCGATCTCGACGTGTGCGGCGTCGCCTTCCTCGGCGGCGCTTTCGGCATCACCCTCCACGGCTGCGGCGGCCGCACCCTGGCCCACGAGTTGGGGCACAACCTCGGGCTCCACCACGACCGCTACGAGCTGGCGCATCAGGCGCGAAGGGCGTTGTCGCTGCATCCCGGGTACGGCTACGTCAACCAGCGGGGGTTCGACGCCGGCGCCACCCCCGACGACCGGTGGCTGACCGTCATGGCCTACTGGTCCCAGTGCAACGCCATGAGGGTCCGCTGCACGTCGCTGCTCCGCTTCTCCAACCCGCGGCAGGCCTGGCTGGGCGACCGGCTGGGCGTGCCCGCCGACGTCGATTCGATGGGCGACGACGGCCCCGCCGACGCGGCGGCGGTGCTCGCCCACACCGTCCCCGTCGTCGCCGGCTTCCGCCGGAACCCCGCCAACCGGGCGCCCATGCCGGTCGGCAGGCTGCCGAACCGGACGTTGCCGATGGACGCCGGCATGGAAGTCGTGGACGTCGCGGAGGCGTTCCGCGACCCGGACGGCGACGCGCTCATCTACGCGGCCGCCTCGTCGGCCCCGGCGGTGGCGCTGGCGCAGGCGGACGGGCAGCGGGTGACCCTCACGCCGGCCGGCCCCGGCGCGGCGTCGATCACGGTGACCGCGACCGACGCCGCCGGCCCGGACGGCGGCGCGGCGCAGCGCTTCGTGGTGACCGTGGTCCGGTCCGCCACCGCCTTCACCGACCACCCCCTCCGCCCCGGCGCGACCCCGGTCAGGGCAGTGCACCTTCTGGAGCTGCGGGCTCGCACCGACGGCGTGCGGGAACACCTCGGGCTGCCGGCGTTCGGCTGGACGGATCCCGTCCTCACGCCCCGCGCCACCCCGGTCAGGCGGGTCCATCTGACGGAGCTCCGGGCCGCGCTCGACCAGGCGTACCGGGCAGCGGGCCGGCCGCCGCCGCCCTACACCGACCCCGCGGTGCGGGCGGGGGCCACCGTCATCGCGGCAGCGCACGTGATGGAGCTGCGCGCCGCCGTCGCGGCGCTGGAGTAGCTGCGCGGGGCCTCGACAGGCGCACGCCGCGACGGGCAGGTCCCCGCCGCGACGCCGACGCGACGATGGGCCATCCAGCCCGCCACCCCGGCGGCACCCGAAAGACGACCATCCGACCGACCCGTCTTCCGGTCTTGCGCACGTTCGTTCGTCGTGTCCCTTGCGCGTTCGTGCCGGCGTAAGTCATTGATTCCAATGGGTTGCTGAACTTGGGCTAGAATCGGGGCAAGCCCCTCACATCGATGCCCCGGTCCGACACCGCCGAACCATCCGTTCCCGCCGCCGTGACCATCGCGGCTCCCGACGGTCGAACGTTCAGGCTCTCGAGACCCCGGCCCGCGGCAGGACCGTGGCGGCCCCACGAACGGGTGGCAGCGCGCACATTGGGCCCGCAGGAGCACGAGCACCTGATGCCCCCCGAGGCGTTCGATGACGAGGCCGCCGGAGACGAGGACCTCCATCGGCTGCTCGACAAGCCCGACCCGGCCCTGACGGGCCCCGACAGCAGAACCGTCAGGCTGAGACTGCGCAGCAGTTGCGCCGGCTGGGCCCGACGACCGGAACCGGCCGAGCTCTACGCCGCGATACGGTCCAGCCGCCCCACGGAACGCGAAAGAAGCCTGCTCCGGATGTGGGCGAACGAACCCGAATGGCTGGAGCTGATCCAGGCGTGGGCGGAACGTGTCTACACGCTCCGCGAGCTGGCCGCCGCGCTGCACCGGGCCGGAATCACGAGATCGAGGCACTCGCGCACGCTCAACCGATGGGCGGCGCGAAGACCCCCGGCCCCCTGACCGCCAGATGACCGCGCCCCCCGGACTCAAGATCGGCTTCCGGAACGGCAGCCAGATCGACATCTGGGCAAGGACGCCTATCTTCGGACGCACGACCACGCGCGAGCACGTCGAGGGAAGAGCGGAAGCGGTGCTGTCGAGCGCGCAAATCCTCAGAGGCAAGATCGAGCGGGGCGACATGAACCTACAGGGAGGAGAGAGACGCGGCGACCTGGCATGAGCCCCGCTGACGGAATTCCGTTCATGGCCGAGCCCAGCGTCGCATCCAGGTCCGACGGCGAGCGGCCGCGAGCCGCCACGCGGAGGAGCCTCGCTGCCGCGCTGGACACGGTGAACCGGAGCATCGACTCACCCGAGCACCGCCGGTTTCGCCGCCCGGCTCGCCGCCCGGACGACGCGGGGGTGACGTCGCGCATGCGCAGGGCCTCGTGTCCTTGTACCATTCACCCGCGGGCCAGCCGGCCCGGAAGCTGTTCGACGATGAGGAACTTCACGGGAACACCTTGGACGCTACGGTCGGTCATGGCCTGGACGGTTCCGGAAAACACGCGAAGCCAGGTGAACGACGCCGGGGTGACCCTCGTCGACTCGTCTGCCTCACCACCCGACAACTCGCGGGCTCGCACGATCGTCCACAACTGGCGCGCCTCGCACAGCTTCCCGCTGAACGCGCTCCAGATGAACCTGCGACACGCCGTCGCCGGCTTCGGCGACGCGGCGCTCGTCGCCCAGCGGCTCAAGCGCATGTCGTCCATCGAAGCCAAGCTCCGGCGTTCCCACCACATGCAACTCGCCCGCATGCACGACATCGGCGGCTGCCGCGCCGTTCTCCCGTCCGCCGACGACGTGCTCGAAATCGTCCGCAAGTACGACAGGAGCCGCGCACTGCACGAGCCCCTGAGGCGCTACGACTACCTCACATCCCCGCGAGACAGCGGCTACCGCGGCGTCCACCTCGTCTACGGCTACCGGACGAAGAGCGATGCGCATGCCGCGTACCGCGGCATGCGCATCGAGATTCAGCTTCGGTCGCGGCTGCAACACGCGTGGGCCACCGCCGTCGAGACCGTCGGCACCTTCTCGGGCCAGGCGCTGAAGTCGAGCGAGGGCAACCAAGCGTGGCTGCGCTTCTTCTCGCTCATGGCGACGGAACTCGCGTGCACCGAGGGGCTTCCACCCGTACCCGGCACGCCCGCGGACCGAGGAACGCTGCGCCGCGAGCTCGTGCAACTGGCTGCGGAGATCAACGCCGTCGCTCGTCTGGAGGCGTACGGCCGCACCTTGAGAATCCTCGAGGGCGACGTCCGAAACGGCCGTGCCGCCTACTTCCACATCTACCTGGATCTCGCCGGCCAGAACGTCCGGTGGAACGAGTACTCCGCAGACGAGCGCGAGGAAGCGATTCAGGCCTACGAAGACGTCGAGACCGCGATCCGACGTTTCCCCCGCGCCGAGACGGTGCTCGTACAGGTCGGCTCCGTCGACGCGTTGCGACGGGCCTACCCGAACTACTTCGCCGACACCAGCGTGTTCGTCGCCGAGCTCAAGAAGGCAATCAAGGGACACGCACGCATCCCATGATATGCACGCCAAGTGTGGTCGCGCCCGACCTGCTTCCGCCGTGTCGGCGCCGTTCACCGTGTTGGTGCACTACTCGGCCGCGCCTGCAGGGCCCCGTGTCCTCGTGCCACCAACCAGCCGGCCAGCCGCCCCACAAGTTGCGCATCGACCAGGAACTTCACGAGACGACCGCGCGCACCTGTTTGACCCGGCTCAGGCGTGCGGCCAACGCCAAGGCGGCCAGGATGTGGGATTGTCCCGTTCGTTGTTGAACTTCGCGGGTAGCGGACTCCGTGTTTCCGCGCCGAGGTCGTCTATTTTACGCCACGTCAGCAACCGCGCCGTCGGGCGGGGCCAGCGTGTCCAGGGCCGCGACCAGGTAGCGCAGGTCGCGGTAGCCCCGCACCCGCCGGAAGCGCGGTTCCGCCTCCACCAGCGCGCTCGCCACCCAGCGCTGGATCATCCCGCCGCCGCGCCACCGCTTGACCCGCCGCGTGTAGCCCTCGACGCTGCTCATCAGGTTCTCGATGATGTTCGTCGTGCGCAGCGTACGTTCGAGCGTCCCCGTCAGACCGAGCCGCTTCACCGTCACCGTCTCCTCGAGGCCCTCCCGGATGGACGCCGCCGCACCGGGGTGGTCGCGCTCCAGGGACCCCGCCAGCCGCTTCAGGACTCGCGTCGCGCGGTCCGCCGAATCGAGGCCCCAGGCATCCCGCAACGCCTTGCCGACCGACGCGTGAAGCCGTTCGGGCAGATGACCGATCACGTTGCGCAATTTGTGTACTTGGCACCGCTGCACCACACCGTGCGAACCGAAGACATCGCTGATGGCCCGCCGCAGCCCCGGCGCGCCGTCGATGACAAACAGCAACGACCGGTCCGTCGGCAGGCCGCGCGTCACCAGGTCGCTCAGCAGGCCGCTGGCGACGGCCGCCGTCTCGGTGGCTCCTTCCCGCAGACCCAACACGTGCTTGCAGCCCTGCGTGTCGATCCCCAACGCGACCACCATGCAGTGCTCGCGGAAGACCTTGCCGTCGATGCAGACCACCCGGAGGTCCAGCTCGCCCAACGGCCGGCTCAGAAACGACTGCAGGCGCTTGGCCGACAGCGACACGAACCGCCGGGACACCGCGCTGCTCGACGCCCCCCGCTCCGTCACCTCCGCCGGCACCGGGTCCAACGTGCCCGCATACCGCCGAGTCGACACCCCGGCCGCGACCGCCGCCAGCGTGTGCTCGTCCAGGGGGTCGGTGGCCGCCGCCCATTGGAAGCTCGGCAGCGCCACCTCGCCGTCGGCACTCCGAACGCGCAGCCGCGGCACGCCAACTTGGCGCCCGCCAAGCGTCACCTGACTGGCCACGCTCCCGCCCCGCCACGCCGGCCGCTCCACCTGATGGCGCCCCTTCGGGCCGCAGAGGTCGTCTCGGTCCCCCTCCATCATTGCCTGCAGAACCTGTAGGCCGGCTGTGATGCACAAGCCATGGAACGCTTCCCGCACACCGTTCAGCACGCTGAGCACCGGCAGCGGCACCTGAATCGAGGCTGTTCGCGAGTCGGGGGGTTGGCTGGAACGCTTCCGCCTGTCATGCTTCGCCATGGGTGGCTCTCCTCCTGTTGATTGCACCCCTGTCCTATCACGGACAGGGGCGAGGAGTCGCCACCCGCTTCACATCAGATCAACAGCCTCCGGGACATTCCCCAGGATGTCGTCCGGCTCCAAGTCGTCGTAGTCCGACAGGATCTCCTCACTGCTCATCCCGGCGCTCAACAGCGTCAAGATCATGTCGACGGGATACCGCAGTCCGCGAATGCACGGCTTGCCGTGACAGACCTCCGGGTCGATAGTGATTCGCTCGAGAAGTCTCGAAGAGTCGTCGCGACGTTCACCCACAGGCCGCTCCATCGTCTCGCCCGGCCGTTGGTCTAGCGACAAGCTGCTCTCGCAGCCATCTCAACAGCCCCGAATAAGGGACTTTCTCGAAGGAGGTCGAAAGGGTTGTTGCCCTCATACGGGAACATGCTGGCAACTTGGCGAATCGTGCCATCGAGCTCCAGGAGCTCGGGAGGTAGCGCAGTCGTAAAGGCGAAGCGCTCCCCAGCCCTTGTCCTGACCGTCACATGGGATGTGTCGCTCCAGCACTCTGCGATGATTGGCTCACCCGGTGGCCAGTGACTCTCCGACTCCGGGAAGTCTCCCGGAAACACGGCCAGGTCATAGGTAGCGACGGGACTACCTGCATCGCTACTTCCAGCCGAGCCACAGCCAACACCAAGGAGCAGGGTCAGAACAGCCGAGACGACAGCGCCCCGCAGGTACACGGACATTCGAGCTCCAACGAAGAAGGCCCCACGAGGGGGCCTTCCGGGACCGCGGCGAACCGTCACCGTCACACGAACAGGCCCAACGTCTTCATCTTCTCGCCGAGGATCTTCTCCGAGTCGGGCTGCCCCAGGAACTCCTCGATGAGGCTGGCGTAGACGCGGCGGAAGTCGACGGTGTGCTGCAGGTTGTCGCCGTGCACGAGCTCGGTGAGGCTGGGCGGGGTGCTGTACTGGCCGCCCTCGACGCCGCCGCCGACCACGAACGACACGTTGGCGGTGCCGTGGTCGGTGCCGAGGTTGGTGTTCTCGGGCACGCGGCGGCCGAACTCGCTGTGGATGAAGACGGCCACGTCGTCCTGCTTGCCGAGGCGCTTCATCTCCTCGAAGAAGGACCAGACCGCGTCGGAGCAGTACTGCACCTGGCGGTTGTGGGGGCTCTCCTGGTTGACGTGGGTGTCGAACAGGCTGCCCTGCAGGCGGACGTAGTAGAGCCGCGCGGGGAAGTCGTTCTCGATGAGGGCCACGACCTTGTCGAGGTCGAGCAGCCGCAGGTCGGGGTTGCGGGTGCGGTTGTAGTTGTCCCAGGCCTGGCTGACGAGGGCGGAGGCGTCGCGGGCGCTCCGGTTCACGTCGAGCAGGAACTTGTGGACGGAGGTGCGGGCCTCCTGCCCCGTCCCGAGATGGTCGACGAACGCCTGCTCGGGGTGGAAGACGCTGCGGGTGAAGGCGGACGGCTGGTCGAAGACGACCGGCACGTGCTGCCGGGCCCGCACCGCGAGGCTCTGGGTCGCCGAGATGTTGACGAGGTAGTTGGGCGTCCCCGACGGGTCGAGGGCATCGGCGGTGCGGCCGTACCAGCCGTACTCCTCGCCGCTGTTGGGCGCGCCGGTGTGCCAGTACGAGGCCGAGGTGAAGTGCGAGAACGACGGCTGGTCATAGCCGGCGCCGTGGATGACGGCCACGTTGCCGTCGTTCCACAGGCGGTGCATCCCGAGCATCGACTTCTGGAAGCCGAAGTGCTCGTCGACCTTGAGGACGTCGGCCTCGCGCACCCCGAGGTTGGGCCGGTGCCGGTAGAGCGCGTCGTTGCTGTAGGGCACGAACGTGCTCAGCCCGTCGTAGCCCCCGAACCACTCGAAGACCACGAGGATCTTGCCCGGGGTGGCGGCCATGGCCTTCGACGCCGCCCCGAACAGGGGCGGCAGGGGGCTGACCGCCCCGGCCAGTCCGAGGGCGATGCCGCGGGCGCCGATCTTCAGGGCGTCGCGACGGGACACGCCGCTCGCCTCGCACAACCGCCGGCCTCGATTCGTCATCGTCATGTCCCACCTCTAGTTGATCTGGTACTCCGGCGTGCTCATGATGAGATGCGCCACCATGCGCAACGGGTCTTCCATGTACGTCTCGGCGCGGCCGATGTCCGAGGTGCCGAGCTCGTCGTCGAGCAGCGCCACCAGCGCGTCGCGCATCGACGGCGCGATGGGCACCCGCAGGAACCGGCCCAGCAGGTAGTCTACCGCCTCGCCGGTGGTCGCCGCCCCCGCGTCGCGGATCATGCGCGTCATGTCGACCCGGGCCCCGCCGCGGGGGGTCGGGATCAGCTTGCGCGCCGCCCGCTCCCACCCGCGGTAGGTCGACACGCGGGTGTTGAACAGCTCGTCCCGCTCGAGCGCGGCCAGGTCGAACGCCGACATGTTGGCCGGGTCGTCGAGGGCGATGGCGCTGCCGAAATCATACCCCTGCCGCAGCCGGTTTCCCACCTCGCCGGCGCCCCGGCGGGACAGGAAGTTCGGGTCGCGGAAGTTGACGATGTCGGGGAACAGGTAGTCGAAGGCGACGTTGCCCCGCTCCTGGATGAGGGCGGGGGTGATCCACGCCCGGCCCTGGGCCCAGCCCGCCACCGACGGCGGGTTCAGCAGGTGCTGGCCGAGGGCGGTGGTGGTCCGGTTGAAGTCGGGCACCCCGGGCACGTCGTCGGCCCCGAGGTGCTTCAGCAGTGTGACCACGTGCTCGGCCGGCCCCTTGATGTGGGCGCCGTAGCTGGCCGCGCTGTAGAAATCGCGCGAGCGGAAGATGGTCGAGAGCAGCGGCCGCAGCTCGTAGTCGTTGTCGCGGAGAATCGCCCCGAGCTCGCCCTGGAGGTCCGCCGACAGCTCCTCGCGCACGAAGAAGCGGTAGATCTTGGCCGCGATGTACTCGGCCGTGACCGGCTGCTCGAGAATGATGTCGAGCACGTCGACGCCGTCGAAGTTGCCGGTCCGCCCCAGGAACGTCTTGGGGCCGTCGTCGTGCTGGGCGGGGTGGACCACGAAGTCGAGGTTCTCGAAGTTCCAGCCGGTGAAGGCGCGGGCCGCCTCGCGGATGTCGGGCTCGGTGTAGTTGCCCACCCCCATGGTGAACAGCTCCATCACCTCGCGGGCGAAGTTCTCGTTGGCCGAGCCCTTCACGTTCACCCCGGCGTCGAGGTAGTAGAGCATCGCGGGGTCCTGGGCCACCGCGATCAGGAGGTCGCCGAAGTTGCCCGTGGCGTGGCGCTCGAACGTCTCGAGCTGGACGAGCATCTTGCGGTAGTCGCGGACCTTGCTCTCGGCCGTCGCGAAGTGCCCGTGCCAGAGCAGCTTCATCTTCTCTTCGAGGGGCCGGTTCGTGTCGAGCATCCGCTCGGCCCACCAGTAGCCGACCCGGCGGGTCTCGAGCAGGGTCGCGCGCAGCCAGTAGAAGAAGCGGTCGGACACCGGCTGGGCGTGGCGGTTGACCTGGTCGGGCTTGACCCGCACCCCCATGCTCTCGCCGTTCCTCAGCCCGAGGTCGGTGGCGGCGGGGCGGCTCGGCGGGAAGTTCAGCAGACCCTCGTCCCAGAGCCCCGAGTGCTCGAACGGGGCGAGGTGGCCGTTCGCGGTGTCGTCGTAGTACACGAGCGACCGCACCGCCTGCTCCGGACCCCGGGCGGCGAGCTCGGCGATCTCCTCGGGCGTGCCCCCGAACCCGGCCCGGCTCAGCAGGTGCGCGGCCCGGTCCGCGTTCCAGTCGGCGGCGGTGATGGGCGCCAGGTCTTCGACCCACGAGGCGGGTCCGGGCGACCACGGAACCTGAGCCGACGCGGCGTCGCCGGCGAGCACGCAGGCGAGCAGGGCGCCGGTCACCGTCGCCGCACGGCGGTGTCTTGTCGTCATCAGCGAGTCCTCACGACCTGTCGATCCGGCCAATTCGTCCGGATCATGCCTTTATACCTCAAGGTCCGGCATCTGAATAGCCCGATCTGCTCACCGCAACGCCGGATGCCGCCCCGCCACTGGTCGACGAGAGGGACGGAAAGCCCTCAGAGTGGAGGCAGAGAGGACGGGCGCCGCCGTTTTCGTCCGGTTTCCCGGCTCCGGGATCGCGATCCGCGCGAACCGGCGGGTCGGCTACAATGCCTGCAGCAAGCGTGAAGACAGCAAACAAGTTCTCCGGGCGATGACCTTCGCCCGCCGACAGGAGGAATGAACCATGAGGCGACTGCTTCCCGTGCTCTACTTGGCCGCGGCGGGCCTGCTCGCGATGCCCGCGCCGTCCGCCGCGCAGTGCGAGGCGGACGGCGACATCGAGTTCGTCTGCGGGCCCGTCAGCCCCGAGGACCTCATCCAGATACCCGACTCGCCGTGGGTCATCGTCGCGAGCATGGTCGACGACGGCTACCTGTCGGCCGCCGACAGCCGCGACAGCAGCACCGTCCGCCTGTTCCCCACCACGACCACGCCCTCGCGGGGGCGGCACGACATGGCCACGTACGGCGGCTGCCCCGGCATGACCACCGAGCAGTTCCGGGCGCACGGCATCAGCATCCGGCCCGGCGACGACGACACCCACACGCTGTACGTCGTCCGGCACACGGACCGGGAAGCGATCGAGGTCTTCGAGGTCGACGCCGGCGGCGCCGTCCCGTCCCTCACCTGGGTCGGGTGCGTGGTGGCCCCGGAGGGCCTCGGGCTGAACGCGGTGGTGCCGCTGCCCGAGGGCGGGTTCGCGGCGACGAGCCCCGCCACCGGCGACATCTGGGAGTGGCAGCCCGGCGGCGACTGGACCCGCGCGCCCGGCAGCGAGGGCATCGGCCCCAACGGCCTCGAGATCGCGCCCGACGGGCAGTCGTACCTCGTCGCCGGCTACGCCGCCGAGTCGATCATCCGCCTGCCGCGCGGTCCGAACGCCATGCCGACGGACCGCATCGAGGTCGGCTTCTACATCGACAACGTGCACTGGGCGCCCGACGGCACCCTGATCGCGGCCGGCCACCGCGCCCCCGAGCGGGCCCGCGTCGGCGAGTGCGTCCGCGGCGTGAGCTGCGAGGGCGTCACCTCGCACGTCGCCCGGGTCGACACCGAGGCCCTGACCGCGGAGACCATCTTCACCTACCCCAGCAACGACAACCTGCGGCTGGGCACCGCCGCCATCCAGGTCGGCGACGAGCTGTGGGTCGGCAGCGTCGGCGAGAGCATCCGCATCGCGCGGGCCCCGCTGGACTGACCTTCGCCCTCGATACGCTTCCCGGCGTCCCCGCGCCCGTCCGCGGCCGGGGACGCCGGGCGGCGCCGGCCGCTCCCCGACTCCCCGGCGCCGCCTGGCGCGGCGTCGCACCAGGCGCCGGAAGGGCCAGCGACCGCCGACCAGGCAGGCGCCATGCCGAACCCGCGACTCTCCATCTCCACCGCCGACATCACGAAGCTCGCGGTCGACGCGATCGTGAACGCCGCGAACACCCGTCTGCTGGGAGGTGGAGGCGTGGACGGCGCCATTCACCGCGCGGCGGGACCGGGCCTGCTGGCCGAGTGCCGCGGCCTCGGGGGCTGCCCCACCGGCAGCGCGAAGATCACCGGCAGCTACGACCTGCCGGCGCGTCACGTGATCCACGCAGTTGGACCGGTCTGGCACGAGGGGACGCGCGACGAGGCCGAGCAGCTCGCGGGCTGCTACCGACGGGCGGTCGAGCTGGCGGGCGAGCGCGAGCTGAAGACCATCGCGTTCGCCGCCATCAGTTGCGGCATCTACGGATACCCGCCGGACGAGGCCGCGACGGTCGCGGTCGGCGCGGTCCGGGCCGCGCTGGCGGACGCCCCGTCGATCGAGGAGGTCAGGTTCGTCTGCTTCGAGCCTCGGGTCAAGGCCGCTTTCGAGCGGGCGCTCGCGTCCGATCGCGCCGGGTAACGGCGACGATATCCGCGTCGGCGTCTGCTCGATGCGCCTCTTCGAGGCGGCGGTCGAGTTCCGAAAAGGGTCATCGGGTTCCGGCGGCAGGCTTCACGGCCGGCATCGGAGCTCTCTCGGCCTTCTCAGGGCGGCTCCGAGATCATGCCCTCACCATGACGAAGCGCACTCCGAACCGACGTGACAGTTCGGCCGCGTGGTCGTCGCGACGATACCGCGGTCCGCCTAGGCGGCGCGGGCCGCGCAGCTCCGCGTCGCGTCGCGCATCGCGCGACGGCACTTGAAGCAGAGGTCGTGGTGCCGTTCCCGGTTGACCCGCCGCTTCCAGGTATAGCGCGTGCAGAACGCGTCGCGCCTGCCGCACCGCCGGCACAGCTTGGCGTGCCGTGTGGTTCCGGTTCTCGAACCGCGGGACCGTCGATCCGCATCCGCCGACATTTCCAGATTGGTCATGCCCTGCCTCCGCGTGTCCTCACGAACCGTATCGGCCGCTTCGGCGGCGCCGTGAACCCCGATTCCCGGGTCCGCCGCGTCGTCGGCCCTGATCGTTGAGACGCGATCGGCCCCGCATTGGTTTCGCCGCTACCCGAGGACCAGGGTCGGATCGGCCAGCGCCTCGGCTACCGGCAGCAGCTCGATGCCGTCGCGGTGCTCGCGGCGCTCCCCGCCGAAGAGCAGCACGCAGCGCGCCATCGGGTAGTCGTCCTTGAACTGCGCGAGGCCCTGCAGATCGGCCCGCCGGATGGTGCGGCCGCGCTTGACCTCGATGGCGAACAGCCCGTCACCCCCGTAGGCGATGAAGTCGACCTCCGCTCCCGCCGCCGTGCGCCACGTGAACAGCTTGAGATCGAGCGGCCGGTAGGCGATGTGGGCGCGCAGCTCCTGATGGACGAGGGTCTCGAGGGCCGCGCCGCCGATCTCCTCGGGACGGTCGAGGGGGCCGGTCGGCCTGATCGTTCGGTACACGCCGGCGTCGAACAGGAAGAACTTGGGATGGGCGGTCATCCGCCGGCGGGCCCGCCGGGTGAAGACGGGCACGCGCGTGGCGATCAGCAGGTCCTCCAGCAGGTCGAAGTAGGCGACCGCCGTCTTGCGGTCCACCCCGACGTCGCGCGCCACGTCGGCGACGTTGAGCAGGGCGGCCTGAGAGAAGCTGGCGCTCTCGAGGAACCGGCCGAACGCCGCGAGGTTACGGGTGCGCCCTTCCTCGATGACCTCCTGGCGCAGGTAGCTCTCGACGTAGGAGGCCAGGTAGCCGTCCGGATCCGGCTGGGTGTAGACGGAGGGGAGCTGGCCGTGGACCAATGCTCGTTCCAGCGAAAAATCGGCGCCCGCCTCGACCGCGGTCAGGGGGTACAGGTGATGGGTGCGCGCCCGCCCCGCAAGCAGGTTGACGCCGCGGCGGCGCAGGCTGCGGGCGCTCGATCCGGTCAGGATGAAGCGCCGCCGCTCGGTCTCGATCAGGCGGTGAACCTCGTTGAGAACCAGGGGAACGCGCTGCACCTCGTCGAGCACGATCCAGTCGTCGTGCCGCGGCGGAATGAGCTCGCGGAGGCGTTGCGGCCGCGTCAGCAGGTCGAGGTAGAGGGCGTGATCGAGCAGATCGAGGTAGAGCGCGTTCGGAAAACGCTGCCTGAGCCAGGTTGTCTTGCCGGTGCCGCGCGGGCCGAAGAGGAAGAAGCTCTGGCCGGCCCCGACCGGAGTCTCCAGCATTCTGGGATACATACTCCCATTTTACATGGATATTCGGGAGTTTCATTCCTAGAATCACACCCACCAACGGACCTTCACGGGACCGTAGATGCCGGGCGCCGGTCGACCGACCCACCGGAACCTTGCTCTCGACACGCTCGCACCGGCGCCGGTCGGTCGATGCCGGCGCGGTCAGGGCAGGCGCAGCGCCGCGAGCGCCCCGGGCAGTCCGGGGCCGGCCACCTGCACCACGATGTACTGCCGGCCCTCGTGGAGGTAGCCCATCATCCCGTACTGGCCCGAGGCGGGCAGCTCGACGGTGCCGACCCGCTCGCCCGTCCGCTTGTCGAGGGCGTGCAGGCGCGGGGTGCCGCCGGTGCCCTCGGCGGTGACGACGAGAGTGCGGGTGACCATCGTCACGGGGTGCGACAGGAGCCCGGTGTTGGGCAGGTCGACTCCCGCGAGCGCGGGGTGGTTGCGGATGCGCTCGGGGGTATCGCCGTTCGGGGTCTCCCAGAGCTGCTCGCCGGTGTTCATGTCGATGGCGACGATGCGGCTGTACGGCGGCTTGAAGATGGGCAGCCCCTGCGGGCCCCGGAAGTCGCCGCGGTTCAGCACCGCGAACTCGGCGATGGTCCGGCCCGTGGTCTTGATGTCCTCGGGCACGTCGATGAGGGCGCCCGGCACGATGTTCTCGGACCGGCAGCCGCGGCGGGTCCCCACGTAGAGGACGCCGGTCTCGGGATCGGCCGACGTCGGCCCGTGGATGTTCGACGCTCCGCTCGGACAGCTCACGAACGACCGGAGGCCGGACGGGTGGCCGCGCTGGATGGGCGGGTTGAAGATGGGCCCGAGTCGGTAGTTGCTCGCGATCTCCAGTGCCTCGGCCCGCAGCTCGGGGGTGAAGTCGATGAGGTCGTCCTCGGTCAGCCCCTGCATCTCGTAGGCGGCGGGCCGGGTGGGCATGGGCTGCGTGGGCGAGAGGCGCTCGCCCGGCACCTCGGACTGCGGCACCGGCCGCTCCTCGATGGGCCAGACGGGCTCGCCCGTCGCCCGGTCGAAGGTGTAGGCCCAGCCCTGCTTGGTGGCCTGCACCACGATGCGGCGCGGTTGCCCGTCGACGGTCACGTCGAGGGCCACCGGCGCGGTGGGGTTGTCGAAGTTCCAGATGTCGTGGTGCACGGTCTGGAAGTGCCAGCGGCGCTCGCCGGTGCGCACGTCGAGGGCGATGACGCTGGTGCCGAAGAGCCCGTCCCCGGGCCGGAACCCCCCGTAGAAGTCGATGGTGGGCGGGTTGGTCGGGATGTAAACGAGCCCGAGCTCGGGGTCGGCCGACATCGGCGCCCACGACGACACGTCGCCGGTCCACTCCCAGGCGTCGTTCTCCCACGTCTCGTGGCCGAACTCGCCGGGCCGCGGGATGACGTTGAACTTCCAGAGGTGCTCGCCGGTGCGGGCGTCGTAGCCCAGGATGTCGCCCGGCACGTTCTCGATCCGCGTCTGGTTGTAGCCCTGCTCGGCCGAGTTGCCCACCACGACCACGCCGTCGACGACGATGGGCGGCGACGAGCTGGTGATGTAGCCCAGCTCGCGGGGGATGCCGAAGTCGGGGTCGTAGGCGCCGTCCCAGCTCAGCCACGGCCCCCAGTCGGCGATGAGGTCGGGCAGCAGGTCGACCACGCCGGTGCCCGGGAACCCGGGCAGGGGAACCTGCGTCCCCCAGTCCTCGAGAGGCAGCCCGGTGCTGGCGTCGAGGGCGTAGAGGAAGAAGGCGGGGCTGATGGTGTAGATGACGCCGCGGCCGTCGATCTCGCCGTAGGCTACGCCCTTGCCGTAGCCGTTCCGCATGCCCCGGTCGAAGCGGGTGGTGTGGGGCTCGCGGAACGTCCAGAGGGTCTCGCCGGTCGCGGGGTCGATGGCGACCACGGTGCGGCGCTCGCCGGCCACCGTGTAGAGGGTGCCGTCGACGTAGATGGGAGTCGATCGGGACACCGCGAGCCGCGAGGGCCCGAAGTTGTCGCCCCGCCAGAGCCACGCCACCTCGAGGTCGTCGAAGTTGTCGGCGGTGATCTGATCGAGCGCGGAATACCGGGTGTGCGCGGCGTCGCCCCCGATGTAGCGCCATTCGCCGGCGTCCTGGGCGGGGGCCGAGGCCGCGGCCAGGAGGAAACCCGTGACGGCGATGCCGGTCAGCACTCCACGGACAGACTGCGCAGTGGCTCTCATCCGCTCTCCCCTTCCCTCGCCTGCGTGCTCCGAACGACCGGCGCAGCACCGCCGGTCCGCAACGGAGCGGCTCCGGACGCCGAGCTGCGTCGCTCTGCGGGCCCGCGCAGCGCGCGGACTGCTCCCGGTCGCCGGTGGCGCACGCCCAACGTGTTCCTTCGCCCCGTCTGTCACCCGGGGACGCTCCAACCGTGGCACCCGACCGCTCGACACCCCGGACGAGGCGAGGCCCTGCCACGGACGCCTATCAGCCCGCCAATCGTCGTCTGACGGCACCCCTTGGCGCCCGACCAACCCTGCTTGAGCTGCAGGAGCTCGACCCGCCCACGGCGCCGGCTCCTACTGCGCGGGCGGCGAGACGATCTCCAACTGCCCGAGGGCCCGCACGTTCGTGGGCAGGTCCGCGTCTCCCGCGGGATAGTTGTTGATCTGCAGCAGATAGGCGACGATGGCCGCGTACTCGGCGGGGCTGAGGCTGCCCGGATCGGCCTCCGGCATCAGCGTCGAGATGGTCTCGAACAGCTCGCCGACGGGCCGGCCCACCCAGCTTATGCGGAACCGGCCGCCCGAGAACTCCCCCGTGTCGTGGCACGCGGCGCACACGTCGCTGAACGTGCGCTCGCCACGCGACGCCTGGGCCGGCGTGAAGACGCCGTCGAGCACCGAGCCGGCGGACGACTGCATCGCCGGCGCCTCCCTCCCGGACGCCCCGACGGACGCCCCCCCGGCGAGACCGGCCGCCAGGCCCACGGCCACCACCGTTGCGACGAGGCCCCGCCGCGAGACCGCCGCCGGAAGACCGTGGTCCGTTCCGCCCCTCACTGCTCACCCCCGCTCTCGCGCTCGACGGCGCGCGACGACACCAGCAGGTTGGTCATGCCGTAGTTCCCCTCGTGGCAGGCGTACTCGAAGAGCGGCCCCTCGGCGGGGCGCCACGGGACCACGCCGGTCCAGGGACGCGTCCACACCGACGGGTCGCTGACCGTGAACTCGTAGCGGATGGCGTCGTCGGCCACGCGCGTGAACCGCTCGACCACGTGCCGGCCGACGCTCGAGCCGAGATAGTCGGCCTGCTCGTAGAAGTTGCCGGTCTCGACGACGAGGGTGTCGCCCTCCCACCGTCCGCGCGAGACGCCGAGCCACTGGTCGACGTGGTCGGGCAGCGGCGGCCGCTCGGTCACCGGGATGAAGCGGATGTCGTGGATCTGCTCCTGGAAGATGACGACCCATCCCGGCGACTGCAGGACGTGCACGTGGTTGTTGTAGCCGCTCGACGTGATGGGCACCGGCCGGTACACGAGGCAGCGGTCCCCCAGGTCCATGTCCTCGGGCCCGTGCGCGGGCACGCGGCCGCGCTTGGCCGCGGCCAGGCGCTGCGCCTCCGGCGTGGCGGCCCGGGCCAGCGCCTCGGGCGTGCGCGGCGGCAGGCGGCCGTCGGCGGGGTCGGTGATGAGCGAGGTGCGGCCGATGGAGATGCCGCGATCCCACCAGAACTGGTTGTAGGCGAGGGCCACGTCCTGCTCGCGGGTCAGCTCGGACCGGCGCTCGGAGGTGGCCCGGGTCTCCGAGGCGTGGTTCGCCGCCGCGACCTCCTCCTCGGTCAGCAGCTCGCGGCCGGCGTACTCGGGCGGGCGCTCGAGGGGGGTGATGGTCCCGTGGTTCCAGACCCCCTGCAGGTCGGGGTCGCCCCACGGGGTGCGCGGCGCCGCCGGGCGGGCGTCCGCGACTGCGGCGGCCGGCGCCTGCGCAGCATTGGGGACTCCCAACCGGGCCGCGCCGGACGCCACGCCCACGTCGGGGCGCGCGTCGGGCACGAAACCGTCGCGGTTGGGCATCTCGACCACGGGCAGCGTGACGGCGTCGATGCGGTCGTCTTCGCCGACGAGGCCGTTGAGGTGGAGCACGTAGGCGACCACCGCGTAAACCTCGTCGGTCGAGAGCGAGCCGGGCTGGTTGAACGGCATGGCCCGGTTCACGTAGTCCCACAGGGTGGTGGCGGCGGGCCAGTAGCTGCCCACCGTCTTGCGCGCCCCGTCGCCGGCCAGCGATCCCTGGCCGCCGGCGAGGCGGTCGTCGGGGCCTTCCTGCCCCGTCGGCCCATGGCAGACGGCGCAACGGCGGTCGTAGAGGGCCCGGCCCTCGGCCGCGGTCCCGCCGCCCGCCGGCAGCCCCTCGCCGTCCGGCCCGACGATTGGCCCCCAGGCGGCGATCTCCTCCGCCGTCGCCGGCGTTCCCAGGTCCGTAAGCCGGGCACCGTCGGACGTCTGCGCCCACACCGCGCCGGCGCAGACCATCGGCAGGACGGCGCCGGCGAGAGCGGCCCGAATTCCCCGTTCACACATCGACGTTCTCCACCCCGCCGTCGGCCCGGATGCGCCAGGCCTGCAGCGCGTTGTTGTGGTAGCTCGAGCGCGTGCCCCGCGCGGCGATGAGCGCGTCGCGCGTCGGCTGCCGGTCGCCCGTCTCGTCGATGCAGCGCGAGACGAGGGTCGCCGGCGAGCCGTCCCAGCGCCAGTCGAGGCGGAACCGGGTGTGGGCCAGGGGCAGCACCGGCCCCTGGAGCCGCGCCTCCGCCCACGACCCGCCGCCGTCGGTCGAGACCTCGACCCCGCGCACCCGGCCCCGGCCCGACCACGCGAGCCCCGAGATCTGGTGGAAACCCGGTCCGTCGAGCCGCTGCCCGCCGGACGGCCGCGTGATGACCGACTTGGCGTCCATCACGAACGTGAACTGCCGGGCCTCGCCGCTGGGCATCAGGTCGGTGTACTTCGAGGTCTCCTCGCGGGTCTGCCAGGCACGGTCGACGAGCTGCATCCGCCGCAGCCACTTGATGGAGATGTTGCCCTCCCACCCCGGAATCAGCAGCCGCAGCGGGTACCCCTGGGCCGGCCGCAGCGCCTCGCCGTTCTGGCCCCACGCGACGAGCACATCGTCCATCGCCTTGTCGAGGGGCACGCTGCGCGTCATGCGGCACGCGTCGGCCCCCTCGGCCACCAGCCAGCGGGCCTCGGGCCGGACCCCCGCCTCGCCGAGGAGCACCGACAGCGGCACCCCCGTCCACTCGCTGCAGCTCGTCATGCCGAACGCGCCCTGGGCGTCGGTGTCGGGCTGGGCGGGCGACCACTTCACCCGGCCGTTGCCCGAGCACTCGATGAAGTACACGCGGTTGACGGCCGGCAGCCGCCGCAGCTCGGCCATCGTGAACACGAGCGGCCGGTCGACGAGGCCGCCGATCGCGAGCCGGTGCTCGGCCGGATCGATATCGGGAATGCCCGCGTGGTGCCGCTCGAAGTGCAGGGCCGACGGGGTGATGCTGCCGTCGAGGTCCTGGAGCGGGGTGAGGCTGCCCGCCGCCTGGTCGTAGCGCCCGCCGCGCACCCGGCGGGTCGCGCCCTCGAACCGGGAGCGGCCGCCGTAGGCGCTGACCCCGGCGCCGAGCCTGCGTCCGGCGCCCTCCTGAGCGGAGGCCGGCAACGCGGGCAGGGCGACCGCGGCGGACCCGAGGGCGGCGGCCTTGAGGAACCCCCGGCGGCTTCGCCGGGACGGGAACCGGGTGTCACGCTGTGGCATCGGTGCTCCTTTCGGGCCGGACCCCGCGGCCGTGCGAGATCCGCGCAATCTGCACTGGAGCCGTCCGAAGCGAAACGCCCGGGCGCCGGACCGGCGGTCTCGCCACTCGGGAACTCCGCCACGGGCCGCTAGAGCACTCGGTGTCCCGGTGCCGGTGGACGGAGCGACCCTCGCGGGCCGCGGCAGCCCGCCCGTCGGGACCAGGACCTGACACGATTTCACATAGCCTATGGGGCCGGCCGGGGGCTGTCAACGCTAGGCAACGCCGCGGCACGGCGGCACGGCGCGGGTCGGCAAGACACCCAACCGGGCTCCGGGGCAGGGCACGGAGTCGGTTTTGGTGACAACTAAGACGATTTTTTGTATACTCAAAAACATGACCGACCCGGTCCTGGCCCTCCTCGTCTTCGCGCTGTTCGCGGCCGCCGTCGTCGGGCTCTTCTGGCCGGCCGGCGGCCTCGTCGGCCGCATTCGCCGCTTCACCGACCTCGACGAGCGCGTCCGGCTGGAGGACGCCATCAAGCACATCTACATGTGTCAGCGGACGCGCCAGCCGTGCTCCCTCGACAGTCTCGCGGGGCGGTTGGGGGTGTCGCGGGCGCGCGCCGCGACGCTGATCTCGCGGCTCGCCGAGCTACGGCTGGTGCGCACCCCGGGCACGGGCCCCGCCCTGACCGAGGGCGGCGAGCGCTCGGCGGTGCAGATCGTGCGCACCCACCGCATGTGGGAGCGCTATCTCGCCGACCGGACCGGGGTGCCGGCCGGCGAGTGGCACGCGGAGGCGGAGCGGATGGAGCATGCACTGTCCGCCGCGCAGGTCGACGCCCTCGACGCCCGCCTGGGGCATCCCGTGTGGGACCCGCACGGCGACCCGATTCCCACCCCGGCCGGCGAGATGCCGCCCGAGCCCGGGTTCGGCCTGCCGGGAACGGAGCCGGGACGGACGGTCGAGGTCCTGCACCTGGAGGACGAGCCGCGCGAGATCTACGACGCCCTTCTCGACACCGGGTTGTCGCTGGGGGCCCGCCTCGAGATTCTCGAGCGTACCGACCGCACCATCCGCCTCCGCTCGCACGGCCGCACCTGGGACCTCGACCCGGTGACCGCGGCCAACGTCACCGTCCGCTACCTGGCCGAGGACGAGGCGGCCGACACCACCCCGACCACCCTGCTCGACGCCCCGACGGGACAGACGGTGCGGGTGGCCAGCATCTCCCGCGCCTGTCAGGGAGCGCAGCGCCGGCGCCTGCTCGACCTGGGGCTGGTGCCGGGGACGCCGGTGACGCCCGAGCTGACGAGCGCGGCCGGCGACCCGGTCGCCTATCGCATCCGGGGCGCCCTGATTGCGCTGCGGCGGACGCAGGCGGGGCTGATCTGGATCGAGCCGCCGGACGTCACGGCGCCGCAGGAGGCGGTCTGATGGCTGGGGCGGGGTCGCCCGGGCCGCTATCGCGGCTGGGCGTCTCGATCTATCCGGCGGACGCCCCGGCCCCACGGGAGGCAGTCTGATGGCGAACGGCGGTTCGGGGGGGCTCCTGCCACAGCTCGGGGGATGCGCCGAGCACCGGGCCGACAACCTGGTCCGGCTCGGGCTGAGCCCCGACCGCTGGGACGTGCTCGTGGCCCTCGCCGGCAACCCCAACGTCGGCAAGAGCACCGTCTTCAACGCCCTCACCGGCCTGCGGCAACACACCGGCAACTGGCCGGGCAAGACCATCGTGCGGGCCGAGGGCGCCTTCGCCCACCGCGGCTCGCGCATCAAGCTCGTCGACCTGCCGGGCACGTACTCGCTGCAGGCGGGCAGCGCCGACGAGGAGGTGGCGCGCGACTTCCTGCTCTTCGGGCGCCCCGACGTCACCGTGGTGGTGGTCGACGCCACCCGCCTGGAGCGCAACCTGCACCTCGTCCTGCAGATACTGGGCATCACCGACCGGGTGGTGGTGTTCCTGAACCTGATGGACGAGGCCCGCCGCCACGGCGTCGCCGTCGACGCGGCCCGGCTCGAGAACGAGCTGGGGGTGCCGGTGGTCGCCGGCTCGGCCCGGAACCGGGTGGGCATCGACGAGCTGCTCGAAGCCGCCCACCGGGTCGCGGCGGGCGAGGTCCGCACTACCCCGTTCCGGCTGGTCCGGCACGCGCCGGCCGTCGAGCGGGCGGTGGCGTCTTTGTCGGAGACGGTCGAGGCGGCGTTCCCGAGGGTGGCGAACAGCCGCTGGGTGGCCGAGCGCCTGCTCAACGCGGACGACGCGGTGGTGACCGCGGTGCGCTCGGGCGAGCTGGGTCAGATCGGCGCCGACGCCAACACCGGCACCGGGAGCGCAGGCGACGCCAGCAACGAGACCAGCGCCAGCGGCGGAGCCGAGCCGCCGGTCCCAGAAGCGGCCCGCGAGCAGGTGCTGCAGCAGGCCCGGCAGCTCCAGTGGGACCTGCCCCCCGACTTCCACGACACGGTCACGGAACGCACCTACCACGCCGCCCAGCGCCTCGCCGAGGGCGCCATGCGCCGCGGCCTCGGGCGGGCCGGCTTCGACCTCGACCGCCGGCTCGACGGGCTGCTGACGAGCCGGTGGCTCGGGTTCCCGCTGATGCTCACCATCCTCGCGGTGGTCTTCTGGCTGACCATCGAGGGCGCGAACGTACCGTCGAGCATGCTCGCGACCCTGCTGATCGACACCGTCCATCCGTGGCTGATCGGCATCGGCGAGGCGCTGCGCATGCCCTGGTGGCTCAGCGGCTTCCTGTTCGACGGCATCTACCTCGCCACGGCGTGGGTCATCGCAGTGATGCTGCCGCCGATGGCCATCTTCTTCCCGCTCTTCACGCTGCTCGAGGACTTCGGCTACCTGCCCCGGGTGGCGTTCAACCTCGACTCGCTGTTCCGCCGCGCCGGCGCCCACGGCAAGCAGGCCCTGACGATGTGCATGGGGTTCGGGTGCAACGCGGCGGGGGTGGTGTCGACGCGCATCATCGACAGCCCCCGCGAGCGGCTCATCGCCATCATCACCAACAACTTCTCGTTGTGCAACGGGCGCTGGCCGACGCAGATCCTCATCGCGTCCATCTTCATCGGTGCCCTCGCGCCGGCCCACCTCGCGGGGCTCGTCTCGGCCGCGGCGGTGGTGGGCATCGCGGTGCTCGGCATCGTGATGATGCTCGCGGCCTCGTGGCTGCTCTCGCGCACGGTGCTGCGGGGCGAGGCCACGAGCTTCAGCCTCGAGCTGCCGCCCTACCGTCCGCCCCGCGTGCTGCAGACCCTCTACACGTCGGTGATCGACCGCACCCTCATCGTCCTGTGGCGCGCGGTGCTGTTCGCGGTGCCGGCCGGCGCGGTCATCTGGCTCATCTCGAACGTCTCCCTCGGCGACGCGAGCCTCGCCGCGCACTCGGTCGAGTGGCTCGACGGACCGGGCCTCCTCATCGGGCTGAACGGCGTGATCCTGCTCGCCTACATCGTCGCCATCCCCGCCAACGAGATCGTCATCCCGACGGTGCTGATGCTGACGGTGCTGACCGCCAACGTGGCGGGGGCGGGTCAGGGGGCGGGGGTGATGTTCGAGCTCGACAGCACCGACGCCACCGGCGACCTGCTGCGGGCGGGGGGCTGGACGCTGCTCACGGCGGTGAACCTCATGCTGTTCAGCCTGCTGCACAACCCGTGCTCGACCACCATCTACACCATCTACAAGGAAACCCGCAGCGCCCGCTGGACCACCGTCGCCGCGCTGCTACCGGTGGCGATGGGCGTGACCGTCTGCTTCCTGCTGACTCAGATCTGGCGCCTGCTCGCGTAGCCGGGGCGCCTCCCCGGCCAAGGCCCGCCCGTGAGCGTCTGACCACTCGTCGCTGATGCCGGCGACGCTCCCTCCTTACCCGCCTGCGGATTTCCCTGCACATCGGCGCCGGCCCCGTGTATAAGGACGGGTTGAGAGACGTGCCGCGCGCCGGACCGGCCGGCCGACCGAAGCAGAAACCGGAAGCACGGATGGACTGGAGGAAGACGATGGCCACGACCTCTCGCGTGCGGCGGTACGCAGCCCTGCTCGTCCTGTCGCTGCTGCTGGCGCCGGCCGCCGGCCCCGGCCCGGCCGGGGTGCTCGACGCCCAGGACCGCCCCCTCAAGGCGATGGTGCTGACGGGCCAGAACAACCACGGCTGGCAGGTGCTGAGCGAGCACTACCGGTCGATACTCGAGGAGACCGGCCTCTTCGAGGTGGACGTGGTGACGAGCCCGCCGCGGGGGGGCGACATGAGCGGGTTCGCGCCCGCGTTCTCCGACTACGACGTGGTCGTCATGGAGTACAACGGCGACATGTGGCCGGCCCCCGTGCGCGAGTCGTTCGAGCGCTACATGCTGAACGGGGGCGGCCTCGTCTACGGCCACGCCGTCAACCACACGTTCGCGGACTGGCCCGAATTCAACGAGATGATCGGCTTCGGCGCCTGGGGCGGGCGCGACGAGCGGCACGGCCCCTTCGTGAAGTACCGCAACGGCCGGCTGTTCCTCGACCACACGCCGGGCCACGCCGGCGAGTGCGTCGACCCCCACGAGTATCCGGTCGTCACCCGCGAGCCGGACCATCCGATCATGCGCGGACTGCCACGGGTCTGGCTGCACGGCACCGACGAGCTGTACAGCAACCAGCGCGGCCCCGCGCGGAACCTGACGATCCTGGCCACCGCGTGGTCCGACCCCGCCCGCGAGGCGCACTGGGGGGTGCGGACGCACGGCACCGGCGACGACGAGCCGATGGTGCACACGGTGCGCTACGGCCGCGGCCGCATCGTCGGCACCGCCATGGGCCACGTCGACGGGGGCGCGGCGCCCGGGTCGGGCCCCTGGCCGGCCATCGAGTGCGTCGGGTTCATCACTTTGATTCAGCGCGCGGCGGAGTGGGCGGCCACCGGCGGCGTCACCCAGCCGGTGCCCGACGATTTCCCCACCGCGGCCGGCGTCAGCCTGCGTTAGCGAGACACCATGCGCATCATCTCCGCCCGCGTCCTGCTCCCCCTGCTAACCCTGGCGGCGTCGTTCGCTCCCGCCGATCCGGCGTCCGGCCAGCCGCCGCAGCGCCCGAACATCGTCCTCATCATGGCCGACGACGTCGGCTACTCAGACATCGGCCCCTACGGGTCGGAGATACGCACCCCGCACCTCGACCGGCTCGCCGAGGGCGGCCTGCGCTTCACGCAGTTCTACAACATGGCGAAGTGCGAGACGACGCGGGCGGCCCTGCACACCGGGCTCTTCTTCGCCAAGCACGACGCCGGCAACGCGCGCTCGCTGGGGGGGCTGCTGCGCGACGCCGGCTACCACACCGCCATGACCGGCAAGGAGCACTTCAGCGGCTGGGTGCCCGAGCACGTCTATGCCCGGCACAACTTCGACGACGCGCTGACCTATCCGGTCATCAACCAGTTCTTCATTCCCCCGGACGGGGCGTGGCAGAACCCGTTCTTCCTCGACGGCGAGGAGATCGCGGTCGAGGACATGCCGGTGGCGGACCCGCCGTTCTACAAAACGGACGTCCTGACCGACTACGCCCTGCGCTTCCTCGACAACGCGGAGGCGAGCGGCAAGCCGTTCTTCCTCTACGTGCCGTATCACGTCGCGCACTATCCGCTGCAGGCCCGGGAAGAGGATATCGCGCGCTACCGCGGCTCGTACCGCCGGGGCTGGGACGCGGTGCGGGCGGAGCGCTACGCGCGCATGCGCGAGCTGGGGGTCATTCCCCCGAACGCGCGCCTCAGCCCGCCGGAGGACAACGTGAACCGGTACCGCGGGCCGTTCCGGGGCGACGTCTACCACTATCGGGAATGGGAGGGCCTGAGCGACGCAGAGCAGGACGCGCTCGACCTGGAGATGGCCGTCTACGCGGCCATGATCGACCGCATGGACCAGAACATCGGCCGGCTCCTGGCCCGGCTCGGCGAGACGGGCGCGCTCGACGACACCCTCGTCCTGTTCCTGTCCGACAACGGGTCGTGCCCCTACGACAGCAACCGGGACTTCTCGATTCCCCCCGGGGGACCGGCGTCGTACCGGACCCTGTCGGCGGCGTGGGCCAACGTCGGGAACACGCCTTTCCGCTACTACAAGCAGTACGGCCACGAGGGGGGGTCGCACACCCACTTCATCGCCCACTGGCCGGCCGTCGTCGAGCCCGGGCTCTCGGACCAGCCCGCCCATGTCGCGGACCTACTGCCGACCCTGCTCGACGCGGCCGGGGCCGCGTATCCGGCGACCGCGAACGGACGGCCAACGCCGGTGCTCGACGGCGGCAGCCTGCTGCCGGTGTTCCGGGGCGGGACGCGCCCCGCCCCCGACATCCTCGTCTCGGGGTTCACCGAGCGCTTCCGCATGGTCCGCATCGGCGACTGGAAGCTGGTGCGCGTCAACGCCGAGCAGTGGGAGCTGTACAACCTCGCCGAGGACCCCACAGAGCTCGACGACCGCTCCGGCGACGAGCCCGCCACCCTCGACCGGCTCGTCGCCGCCTATCACGCGTGGATTCGCGAGCACGCCGCCGTCGTCCCCCGCTTCGACGAGGTGCCGTGACGGAGGACGTGGCCCGGCCCGGCCGGCGGTAGCCGGAGGCGAGGCTGGACGGTTACGGGTCGGGACGCCGACGCGGTCAGGGCCGCTACCCTGACCCGTTCGGTGCGCTCGCCGCCGGCGCCAGCCACGAGACCACGGAGACGCCCGAATGCCCGTAGTCGACGTCGACGGCTTGACCTTCACCTACGCGTCGGGCGCGAGCCCCGCCGTCCGGGACCTGTCGTTCCGCATCGACCGCGGCGAGATCTTCGGGTTCCTGGGGCCCAGCGGCGCCGGCAAGTCGACCACCCAGAAGGTACTGATCGGGCTCCTGCGCGGCTACCGGGGCGCGGTCTCGGTGCTGGGCCGCGACCTCGCAGCGTGGGGAGGCGACTACTACGAGGAGATCGGCGTCTCGTTCGAGCTGCCCAACCACTACCTGCGGCTGACCGGCCTCGAGAACCTCGGCTACTTCCGGGAGCTGTACCGGGGCGAGACCCGCCGGCCGGAGGCGCTGCTCGAGATGGTGGGGCTGGCTGGCGACGGCAAGCGCCTCGTCGCCGAGTACTCCAAGGGGATGAAGACGCGGCTCGGGGTGGCGCGCGCCCTGCTGAACGACCCGCAACTGATCTTCCTGGACGAGCCGACGGTGGGGCTCGACCCGGCCAGCGGACGCGGCGTCAGGCACCTCGTTCGCGATCTGAAGCAGGCGGGGCGCACCGTGTTCCTCACGACGCACGACATGACGGTGGCCGACGAGCTGTGCGACCGCGTCGCGTTCATCGTCGACGGGGAGATACGACTCGTCGACTCGCCGCGCGACCTGAAGCTGGCCCACGGCGCACGGACCGTGGCGGTCGAGTACGACCTCCACGGCGAGCACGGACGGCGAGAGTTCCCGCTCGACGGCCTCGGCGACGATGCCGAGTTCCTCGCCCTGCTGCGCGAGGCGACGGTCCGCACGCTGCACACCCAGGAAGCCACGCTCGAGGACGTCTTCCTGCGCGTCACCGGCCAGCACCTGCAGTGATCCCATGCACCGGCTGGCCGCTACCGTTCGCCTCGACCTCCGCCTGCAACTGCGGAACGGCTTCTACTACGCGGTGGCGTTCGTGCTCGCCTGCTGGTTCGTGCTCCTCACCCGGCTCCCCCCCATCGACTGGGGCTACGTGCTGCCCGCCGTCGTGTTCGGGAACCTGGTGATGGTGAACTTCTACTTCATCGCCGGCCTCGTCCTCCTCGAGAAGGGCGAGGGGACGCTGGAGGCCCAGGTGGTGACGCCGCTCGCCGACTGGGAGTACCTCGCCTCGAAGACGGCGACGCTGACCGCCCTCTCGCTCGTCGAGCAGGTCGTCATCGTCTGGTCGGCCCACGGCGGCGGCTTCGCGGCCGGTCCCCTCGTCGCCGGCATCGCGCTGGCCGCAATCCTCTACACCCTGGTCGGCTTCCTGCTCATCGCCCGCTACCGATCGATCAACGAGTACATGTTCCCGTCCGTCCTGTTCACGGCAGTGGTCTCCCTGCCGATGCTGCACTACTTCGGCCTGTGGGACACCTGGCTGCTCTATCTCCATCCCTTCACGGCGCCCCTGTTGCTCCTCGCCGGGGCGTTCCGGCCGATTCCGGCCTGGCAGTCGGCCTACGGCGTGCTCTACGCCGCCGCCTGGACCGGGCTGCTGCTGATCGCGGCCCGGCGGACCTTCGACCGGTTCATGGTCGCGCGCGAGGGAGGGGGCTGATGCCGACGGCGACTTCGGTGGTCCGGGCCCTCGGTCCGATCGACGTCAGGAGCGTCGCGCGGGACAGCATGCTGCGCTGGGTGGTCGCCGCGCCCATCGCCTACGCGCTCGCCTTCCGGTGGGGCGTTCCCGTCCTCCGCGCCTGGCTGGACGAACGATACGGATTCGACCTCACGCCGCACTACCCGCTGCTGGCGAGCTTCCTCGTCCTCATTACCCCGGCGCTGGTCGGCGCGGTGGTCGGGTTCCTGCTGCTCGATGAGCGGGACGACCGCACCCTCACCGCGCTCCAGGTCACGCCGCTCACGGTGGAGGGGTACCTCGCCTACCGCATCGCCGTCCCCATGGTGGTGAGCGTGCCGGTGATGATGGCGTCCATCGCCATCTCGGATCTGGCGACGATGGGGGTCGTCCCGGCCTTCGCCGCCGCCGCCCAGGCCGCGCCCACCGCGCCGCTGTTCGCGTTGTTCGCGGCCGCGTTCGCCTCGAACAAGGTGCAGGGGTTCGCGCTGCTGAAGGGCGTCGGCGTCCTGACCTGGCCCCCCGTCATCGCGTGGTTCGTCGAGTCGCCGTGGCAGGTGGCGTTCGGCCTCGACCCGCTCTACTGGCCCCTCAAGGTGTTCTGGATGATCGAGGCCGGCGAACCCCTGGTGTGGCTCCACTTCCTCGCGGGCCTGGGTTACCAGTCCCTGCTGCTCACGCTCCTCGTCCGGCGCTTCAAGACCGTGATCGCCCGGTAGCGGTCGGACGACGGTATCGAAGGCGCGCCCGCCGAGACCGGTCGCCGCCGCCGCTCGACCGCGGTCGCCACCCACCGGCGCGTCCGAGATCCCGCCCTCGTCACGGGGTTCGGGGCGCCCCCTCGACCCCCGCCCTCACGCGCTCAGGACCGACGCATGGACGACCCCGCCGTCGAGAGTGAGGGCCTGCCCGACCGCCTTGGCACCGACGAGATGCCGCTCGACGCCGAGCCCAAGCCCGGGCGTCTCGCGGCACGCGGCCTTGCTGACGCGGCCGAGCTTGCGGAGGACGCGGCTGGCCGAGGGCCGGCCGGCGGCGGTGGACCGCTCGAGCAGGTAGGCGCGCACCAGCGCCGCCCAGTGGGGCCGGAGCAGCCCGGGGGCCCCGAAGACCTCGGTGGCGACCACGCGCGGGTCGTGGGCGACGACGACGCCGCACTGGCCGGGCAGGGGGCCGAGCCTGCCGAGCTCGTCCGCCGCCGCGAGCCGATCGGGCTCCCGCTCGTAGACGCCGTCGGCCGCGGCCATGGCCCGCGTCGGCGCGGCCACCCCGAGGTCGTCGAGCTCCGCGTCGATGGAGCTCCACACCGCGTTCTGATCGCCCCGCCGTGCCTCCGCCGTCGCCGCCTGGCGGGCGACCGCCGCGTTCTTGGCGCGACGCACCCGGCGGTGGGTGTACGTGGACCCTGCCGCGAAGTCGCGCCGGCGCCCCCACCGGCCCGCCTCCAGGCACGACACCGGGATCTTCAGGGTGGCGGCGGGCGCCAGCAGCACGCTGACGTTGAGGGTGCGGTTCTGGTCGCCGCCAAGGAACTGCTCGCCCTCGACGAGCAGGATCGGCCGGTCCGTGGGATTGGCCGCGGTCAGCGTCGGCACCGAGGCATCGGCCAGCTCCTCGATGACCCGCCCCGACTTCGGGCCGGTCGCGATGGCCGGCAAGGGGTTGTCCATCAGGTAGACGGGAAAGAACGAGACCCCGAGACGCGTGAGGGGCCGTCCGATCGCGGCCCGCTCCAGGTCGACGAATGCGCCTGCCGTGCTCTTGTCCATAGGCTCCTCCCGGTTCGTGTGCACGCTCCCGCCTGACCGCGCCGGGGTTGGGGTGGCCGGCGCTTGTCCTTTGTCGGGTAGACAACCGCCAGGATAGAGGCAGGGTGTGTCAGAACCTGTCAGGAGCCGCACCGGCAGGGTGACGCGGCGCCCGGTCGTCAGTCGCCCTTCAGCGCGATCAGGGGATCGACGCGGGCCGCGCGACGGGCCGGCAGGAGCGAGGCGACCGCCGTCGCGGCGAGGGCCGACCCCGCCACCCCGGCGAAGGTCGCCGCGTCGTAGGGGCCGACGCCGTACAGGAGGCTCGACAACCCTCGGGCGACGCCCGCCGCCGCGGCGAGGCCGACGGCCACGCCGACGGCGCCGACGGCGAGGCTGCCGCGCATGATCAGTCGGACGAGGCGGGCCGGCGACGCCCCGATCGCCGCGCGGACCGCGAGCTCGCGCCGCCGCTCGGTCACCGCGCGCGTGAGGGCGCCGAACACCCCCACCATCGCGACCAGCAGCGCAAGCCCCCCCACGACCGCGGCGGGCACCAGTTGGAGTCGCCGCCCGGCTATCGAGTCGGCAACGTGATCGTCCAGCGTACGCACCTCGGGAACCGGCAGGTTCGGGTTCAGCGACAGGATCAGGTCCCGAACCGCCGGCAGGAGCCCCGACGGGTCGCCGGCGGTGCGCACCACCAGGTGCGCCAGCCCCATCGGCCGGTGCCGCCAGGGGACGTATATCGACGCGTCGGGGCCCGCTTCGAGCCCCGCGTACTTCATGTCGGCCACCACGCCCTGCACCCTCGTCTCGCGGGCGATGCCGAAATGCTCGAGCGCGAACCGCGGACCGCGGCCGACGGCGTCCGCGTCCGGGTAGAGAAACCGCGCCGTCGACGCGCTCACGACGACGTCCGGCGTCTCGGCACGCTCGTCCGCCGCGTCGAAACGGCGGCCGGCGTCGAGCGGCGTCCCCAGCGCCTCGAAGAAGCCCGGCGTCACCGCGCCGAACGACATCGACAGGGTGTCGTCCCGCGTATCGCTCCGGAACCGGAGGTTGATCGTCTGGGGCGCGTCGGTCGGGGGCAGCAGGCTGCCGAGCCCGGCCGCGTCGACGCCGGGCAGTCTCCTCACCTCGGCGAGCAGCCGGTCGACGAACCCCGCCGACGCGCCGGCGGCGGCGAAACGCGAGTCGCCGAGCATCAGCTTGGCGATCAGCACGCGCGAGGAATCGAAGCCGCCGTCCTCGGCGAGCAGTGCGTCCATGCTGCGGGCGAGAAGCCCCGCGCCGGCCAGGAGCACGACGGCCGTCGACACCTGCGCCACGACGAGCGTCGCCCGAAGGCGCCGCGCCGTCGCCGTCGCGGCGGGGCCCGCGACCCCGGAGGGACCCAGCCGCCGGCCGCGCGGCATCCCCGCGGTGGACGCGGCGCCGCAGGCCAGGGCGGCAACGAGGAACGACGCCGCCGCAGCCAGCAGCATCGGATCCTCGAACCGGATCTCGGCCGCGCGCGGGAGCACCGCGGCGGCGCTCGTCGCGAACAGCCGGACCGCGACCCAGGCGAGGAGAGAGCCGGCGGCCAGACCGGCGGCCGCGACGACCAGCCCCTCCGCGAACGTCGCGCCGTACAGGCGGCGAAGGCCGACGCCGAGGGCGAGCCGGACCGCGAACTCGCGGCGGCGTGCCATGGACCGGCCCACGAGCAGCGTCATCGCGTTCGCGCAGGCAGCCAGGAGCACCAGCATCGCCGCCGCGAGGGCCGCCGTCAGGGCCGGCCGGACGGCATCGAGGAGAACCGCCTCGAGCGGGACCACGGCCGCGCGCCATTCGTCGCCGTGCACGTCGCGGACGACCCGGGCCGCGTCGTCGCGGGCCTGCTCGACCGTGGCGCCCGCGGTCAGCCGTCCGACCACGTCGAAGGAGGTCCCGACCGGTGGGGCCGCCGGCACGGGAACCCAGACGTCGACGGCCGGCGTCGGGAACGTGAACGCGGAGGGCATCACGCCGGCGACGGTGTACGGCGCGTCGCCGATGGTGATCCCGAGGCCGACGACCGCCGCCGGAGCGGCGCCCAGGGAGGCGGCGAGCCGTGTGCTGACGACGGCGCGCGGATCGCCGGCGGGAAGCGGCGGCGCGACGCCGGCGGCGGCCGGCACGCCGAGCACGTCGAAGAAGTGCTCGGTGACCGTCGCGACCCGGGCGATTCGGGCCGGGCCGGCGCCGCGGACGCCGCGTTCGCGCGTCTCGTATCCGGCCAGCTCGGCGACCCGCAGGCGCTCGGCCCACTCCCGGAGCCGGTCGGGGCCGAACCCGCTGGCCGCTTCGTTCTCGTGGTACAGCGCGGTGACGGTCACCAGCCGGCCGGCGTCGGGGTAGACGAGGGGCCGCCACAGCACGCCGTAGGCCACGGCGAACGCCGCCGCGTTCAGGCCGATGCCGAGCGCGAGCGTCGCCACGGTGAGCGACACGACGCCAGGCCGGCGAGCCAGCCTCCGCACCACAAGCCGCAGGTCGTTCACCCAGCCGGCCATGGCACTCCCTCTCCTGTTACGCGAGCTGCTCGCCGGGCGCTCACGGCGCTCCTCGACGAGAAGACACCACGCCGGCGGTTCGAGCTGATCGCGGGCCGCTCACGGCGCTCCTCGACGAGAAGACACCGCGCCGGCGGTTCCGGACCGGCGGGGCGGCGCCGGGCCGGATCGGCCGCTCGCCACGGAGCCGCCGCAGACGGCGTCACTCGGCCGGACGCAGGACCCACTGGACCCCGGCGACCACCACCGCCGCGTTCAGGCCCAGGTTCTCCCCCGCCGTGCCGGCATTGGAAATGTGGTGGTTCCGGAGCTCGACGACGAGGCCGGGCCCCCGACGCGGCACCGTCCGAATGCCCAGACCATAGACGATCGTGAAGTTGAAGACGCGGTCGATCTCGGGCACGTCCAGCGATGTCCAGAGCAGCCCGGCCCCGCCGGCGACGTAGGGCGTCCATCGCCGGTCCCGCCAAACGTGATAACGGCCGCCCAGGCCGAGCCCCCCGCTGACGGCCGGGACCCGGTTGTAGGCCAGCAGCGCGGCCTCGCCGTGGATCTCCAGGTGATCGGTGACGAACCGTCCGAGCTGCGGGTGGAACGCCGCGAAGCGGACGTCGCTCTCCGTCTTCCTCCAACCAGGAACGCCGTACTTCCAGGCGTCGCCCCAGCCGCCCGACAGCCCCCGGGTCCAGTAGCCGGCGGCCAGACGGGGCGGCTGGGCGGCAATCGAGGCCGACATCGACGAGATCAGGAGGCTGCCGGCGAAGACGCACGCGCGGTAGTGGTGACGGCGTGTCATGGAGCGTCGCGACGGAAGCGGACGAGAGCCACCGCTACACGGTCTCGCGCGTTTCGGGATGGAAACCCCGGTCGCCCTGGCGCCCCAACAACCTTCCGGGAGCCCGCGACGCTCCACGGCGCAGACTCCTGGCAGCTTGCCCGCGAAACGGCTCTACACGAAACCGCGGCGACGGCGAACAGACGTGCGATGAAGGCCATGGCGGTCTCCTCTACTCATGTTCCCGATGGTAGTGCAACTCCAGCCCGGAGGCTGCACCACGGCACGGGGAGAGTCCGGGCCGGGAGTCTGCGCCGTGCAACGGGGCGGACTCGTGGGAGTCAGCATGTGGCCGGCGTCGGCGATGAGGGCGAGGCTGCGGAGAGGATGCCGCCGGCGACCTCCACCCGCGCCGCGGGCTATCATGGGCGCGGAACGCGAGAAGGAGACGCCATGAACACTCGAGCACTGTTCGCCGGGACCGTCGTCGTCCTGCTGTCGGCCGGGCTCGCGCCGGCTCAGATCACGCACATCGACCTGCCGGTCGTCGAATCGCCGGCCCTGGGAGGCGAGTCCTACGGCGCTGCCGGCCGGTACGAACGGCTGCGCGGCACGATCACCGGCGAGGTGGACCCGGACGACCCCCGTCACCGCCACGTCGTCAACCTCGACCGCGCCCCCCGCAACGACCGGGGCCGGGTCGAGTACCGCGCCACCGTCGAGATCTACCGGCCCGTCGACATGACCCGGTGGAACCGGGCCATCTATCACACCGTCCCGAACCGGGGCGGGGCCGGCGCGGCCGAGCGCGCCCTGCTTGAGCGCGGGTTCGCGCTCGTCCGCGTGGGCTGGCAGGGCGACATCGCGCCGACCGACACGAACATCGTGGCCGAGCTGCCCGTCGCCGCCCTGGCCGACGGCTCCCCCATCGTCGGCGCGGCCCTCGAGGAGATGATCTTCGACGACGACGCCTCGCGGTCCCGCTACCGCCTGACCTATCCGACCGCCTCGCGCGAGCCGTCGGGCGGGATGCTCTCGGTCCGGGCCACCCAGACCGGCCGGCGGCAGGCGCCCCCGGACCTCGCGTGGACCTGGGCGAGCGATACCGAGATCGAGGTCGCGCGGCCCGCCGGGTTCGACGGCGGCGCCATCTACGAGTTCATCTACCAGGCGAAGGACCCCATCGTGCTGGGGCTCGGGTTCGCGGCGATGCGGGACGCCATCTCGTTCCTGCGCTACGAGGCGGCGGACGCCGACGGCAATCCGAACCCGCTCGCGGAGCCCGGGCTGCCCCGCACCGCGATCTCGATCGGCATCTCCCAGAGCGGGCGCATGCTGCGCGACTTCCTGTACCTGGGCTTCAACGAGGACGTCGCGGGCCGCATCGTGTTCGACGGCATCCATCCCAACATCGCCGGCTCGCGGAAGACCTTCACCAACTACCAGTTCGGTCAGCCGGGGCGCTGGCAGAAGCAGCACGAGGACCACGTCTACCCCGGCGATCAGTTCCCGTTCACCTACCTCACCCTGACCGACCCCGTCAGCGGCCGGACCGACGGCTTGCAGGAGCGGTGCTCGGCCTCCGGCACCTGCCCGAAGATCGTCCACAGCGACAGCGAGGCGGAGCTCTGGCAGGCGCGGGCGTCCCTCGTGGTCACCGACCCCGCGGGAGGGCCCATCGAGCTGCCGGACAACGTGCGGGTGTACCTGTTCGCCGGCACCCAGCACGGCGGCGGCCCCGGCGTGCACGTGGGGAGGCCGAGCGCGGGCCTCTGCCAGAACCTGGGCAACCCGCTGGCCCTGGCCCAGATACGCACCGCCCTCAGCCTGGCCCTGCAAGACTGGGTGGAGAAGGGGGTCGCACCGCCCGAGAGCCGCTTCCCCACCGCCGGCGGCGGGCTCGTCCCCGCGTCCGCCGTCGACTTCCCGGCCGTCCCCGGGGTGACCTGGTCGGGGTCGTACAACCCCCTGCACCTCGCCGACCACCGGTCGCTGCCCCCGATGCGGGGCGACGCCTACGCGGTCCTGGTCGGCCGCACCGACGCCGACGGCAACATGGTCGACGGCGTCCGGCACCCCAATCTGGCTGCGCCCATCGGCACCTTCACGGGCTGGAACCTGCGGCGCGAGGGGTTCGCGGAGGGCGCCCAGTGCCGGGGCACGGGGTCCTTCATCCCGTTCGCGGCCACCCGGGCGGAGCGCGGGGCGTCCGGCGATCCCCGGCCGTCGCTCGAGGAACGCTACCCCGACCACGCGTCCTACGTGCGCGCGGTCGGCGAGGCGGCGGAGGCCCTGGTCGAGGACCGGCTGCTCCTGCCGGAGGACGCGGACGGGATCGTGTCCCGCGCCCGCCGGAGCCGGGACCGAGCCGCGGGGACCGTTCAGCAGGGCTCTGCGCCGTAGGCCGGAATCGTCACCCGCGGCTCCGTTTGCCGCCCAACCAACCCTGCCAGGAGTCTGCACCGTAACGTGCAGACTTCTGGACCGACCCAGACCCCGGAGCAATCGCGTGTCATCGTCGCCACTTTCGGCCGCCGGGCCCGGGGCGCAGTACGACAGCTTCGCCGACATCTACGGCGTCTGGACGGAAACGGCGCCGGCGGCCCAGTCGAACCGCCGGTTCTACGTCGACGCGTATCTCGCGGCCGGCGGGCCGGTGGTGGAGCTCGGCGTCGGCGACGGGCGCATCGCGGTGGAAGCGGCGGCGCGCGGATGCCGGGTAGTTGGCGTGGACGCCTCGCCGGTGATGCTGCGGCGGTGCCGGAAGCGCGCCGAGGAGGCCGGCGTGGGCCATCGGATCGAGTTGCTTGAAACGGACTTCCGCACCTTCCGCATCGACGAGGCGGCCGCGCTCGTCACCCTGCCGTATCACAGCATCGGGCACCTCGCGGGCATGCCGGCCAAGCAGCAGGTGACGCACCACGTGTTCAGCCAGCTCCGCGCGGGGGGACGGTTCATCTTCGACGACTTCCTGATGACGCCCGACGCCGTGACCCGGATGCGCCAGGTGCAGCTTCGGGCCGCCTACCCGTCGGCGGCGGGCACGGATATCCTGTTGTGGGTCACCTCGCGCGTGGACGAGAAGGCCGAGTCGATGGAGGTCATCACCTGGGAGGACCACTTCACGGCCGACGGGCGGCCGGAATGGCGCCGCTACCGGCGCCTCGACCTGAGCTGGCTCGACCCGGACCAGGCCCGGATGATGCTGCTCGGGGCCGGCTTCACGATCGACGCCTGCCTCGGCAGCTTCGACGGGACGCCATTCTCGATGGACACCGCGGCCGAGCAGATCTGGATCGCACGCAAGCCGGGATGAGGGCGGCGCGGAGCGCACCGTCGGCGGCGCGGCCGGGCGGGGCGACGCGACGAGAGACGACGGAGCCGTAGCGCATGGTGGGAACCGCGGGACTCAAGGACCTGGAAGTGACCGGCATCGTCGGCGTCTACCCGCGGGAGCGGGAGCACCCCCAGCCGATCGTCTTCGACATCGAGGTCGACTACGACCTGGCGCCCGCCGCGCGGTCCGACGCACTGGCGGACGCCATCGACTACGACGGCGTCGCCGCCGCCGTCGGCGAGCTCGTCCGGGAGCGGCGGTTCGCGCTCCTCGAGACCATGGCGGAGGCGGCGGCCGCGCTCCTCCTCGACCGGATCGACCGCGCGCAACGCGTACGGCTCGAGGTCCGCAAGCCCCGGGCGGTCCCCGCCGCCGCCTGCGCCTTCGTCCGGGTGGAGCGCGCGCGGTCGTGAGCCCCACGGAGGACACCCAGGTCGCGGTGGTGACCGGCGGCGCGCGCCGCCTCGGGCGCCGCCTGTGCTCGATGCTCGCCGCGCGGGGCTACGACCTCGTGGTGCTCTACCGCACCTCCGAACAGGACGCGCGGTCGCTGGTGCGCGAGATCGAGACGGCGGGACGCCGCGCCCGCGCCCTCGCCGCCGACATCGGCGTCGAGCGCGACGTGGCCGCGGTCTTCGACGACGTCGCGGCGGCGGAGGGCCGGGTCGACCTCCTCGTGAACAACGTCGGCAACTACAACCCGCAGCCGGTGACCCGGCTCGACCCCGCGGTGTGGGACGCGACGCTCGCCGCCAACCTGTCCGGCGCGTTCTACTGCTGCCACCACGCGCTGCGCCGAAGGTGGATCGAGGGCCTCCAATCACACTCGCCCCTCATGCCCGAGGGCGGCAACATCGTCAGCATCGGCATGGCCGGCCTGGAGGGCATCCGCGCCAACGTCCGCGGCGCCGACTACTACGTCAGCAAGACCGGGCTCCTCGTCCTGACCCGGGCCCTCGCGAAGGCGCACGCGGGCCGGCGGATCCGCGTGAACATGGTCTCGCCGGGACAGCTCGAGAACTCCGTCGACCTGCCACCGGCGGACGCCATCGGCCAGTGGGTCCCGCTGGGGCGCGCGGGCCGGCTGGACGACGTCGCGCAGGCGGTCGAGTACCTGCTCGACGCCTCCTACGTGACCGGGGTCAACATCGACGTCTCCGGCGGATACCGGCTTTGAGTCCGACTCCGCTCAGCGCGACGGCGCTCCGCCCGTTGTGGAACCGAGCCGCGGAGTGGAAGCGCCGGCTGCGGATGATCCGCGAGGCGCAACGGTTCCTGTACCTGTCCACCTACTACCTGGAGTACGACGAGTACGGCGCCGAGCTGCTGACGCTGCTGCTCGAGGCGCAAGGGCGCGGGGTCGCGGTGAACCTGCTCATCGACGGCTTCGGCCAGCGCCTCGGTGGCGTGCTGATGCCTTCCGCGATCAAGGCGGTCCTGCAAGAGCGGCTCGACGCCCTGCGTGCCGCCGGCGCCGTGGTGACCGTGTACCGCCCGCCCCACGCGATGCAGCGACGCCTCGGCGGCGGCCAGCACGTCAAGATCCAGGTCTCGGAGCGGGGCGAGGCGATCTTCGGCAGCAGCAACGTCACCCGCACGTCCTTCGAGGGATGGAACGAGTACTCGGTCGCGCTGCGCGGCCCCGTCGCGCGCACCCTGCTCGAGAGCTATCGGACCATCGGCGGCGAGGTCGACCCCGCCCACCTGCGCGACCTCGACCGGTGCGCGGCGGGAACGCCCGGAGACATCGATCTCGACTACTGGATATGCAATCCCAACCTGCACCAGGGCCGCCGCGGGCCCCTCGGCTGGCGCGGCCCCAACGTGGTGACCGACCGCATGATCGACATGGTGACCGCGGCGCGGCGCCGCATCGAGCTCACGACCTTCTACTTCAAGCCGGCCCCCGCGCTGTTGGATGCGCTGCTCGCGGCCGCGCGGCGCGGCGTCGACATCGAGATCCACCACTCGCACCGCGACGCGCTGCCGGCCACCGACCTGGCCTGGATCGCCGCCGCCGCCGGCTATCCGCGGCTGCTGGACGCGGGCGTCCGCATCTACGAGAATCGGACCGGGGAGCACTCGAAGATCGTGCTCGTCGACGATGTCTGGGCCGCGTTCGGCAGCTACAACTTCGAGGACGCGGCGCACGACCGGCTCGCCGAGGCCATGCTGGCCACGCGCCACCCCGCCGCGGTCGCGCCGGCGCGAGAGATCTTCGACATGCTCAGGCGAAACCCGCACAACACCGCGGTCGGGCGCAATTTTCGCCGGGACCTGCCGGCCGGCCTCCGGCTGCGCCTCGCGGTGCTCGGCCGCCTCAAGCGGTGGATGTGATGCCCGACGACCTTCGCTTCACCGAGATCGAGCACAAGTTCGTCGTCGGCGACGACTTCGAACTGACGCGCTTCCGCGCCGCGATCGAGCGGCTGCATCCGACGCGGACCACCGCGCTGCGGGTCCGCGACCGGTACTTCCTGACCGTGGCGGGGCGACGCGGGGGGTTCATCCTCCGCCACCGCTACGATGCCGAGCTGCACCACCTGACCCTGAAGTCGCTGGCCCGCGACACCGAGGTGCGCTCGGAGATCAATCTCGACCTCGGCCACCACGCGGGCGACCAGGCGGCCGCCGTCGACGCCTTCGTCGATCGGCTCGGGGTGACCTGGAGCGGCGTCATCGTCAAGGACCTGACGGTCTGGGACTTCCCCGACATGGAAGTGGCGCACTACCACGCCTCGACCGGCCCGCGCGCCGTCGAATGCGTCGAGTTCGAGGCGACGCGCAAGCAGTCGCTCGCCGACGCCCTGCGCACGGTCGTGCGCTACGAGCGCGCGACCGGCTTCGGCGGCGCCACCCGCTCGCGCCGCTCGCTGCCGCGGATCCTGTTTCCCGAGATTGCCGATGCGCTGGCGGCCGCGGCGGGCGAGACCCCAACCGAGCCGGCGCGAGCACCCTCGACGATTCCCATGAAGTTGTCGTAGATGCGGCGCGCGTTGCGGTTGAAGCCGGCCATGCCGGCCGCCGCATCGGCCTCGAAGCGCGCGAGGGCGTCGGTCCCGAGCGCGCGCTCCAGGGCCTGCCCGTAGGCGGGCACCGCGCCCCACTCTCGCACCGTCCTCTCCGTGATCTCGACGTGGTACTGAATGCTGAAGGCCTGGTCGCCGACGCCGAGCGCCTGCACCGCGCAGGCGGGCGACGACGCGAGGACGCGGGCGCCGGGCGGCGGCTGCAACACCTCCGCGCCGTGCCATTGCAGGCAGGCGTGGGTGGCGGCCACGCCCTCGAACAGGGGACTCGTCCGGCCCGCCTCGGTGAGCTCCACGTCGAAGATGCCGATCTCGGGCCGGGCCGCCGCCCCCACCTCGCCGCCGAGCGCCTGGGCGAGAAGCTGGTGCCCGAGGCAGAATCCGAAGAAGGGCATCTTCCGCTCGACCACCGCCTCCCGGATGGCGGCGCGCTCGGCCTCGAGCCACGGATGGAGGTCGTCCTCCCAGACGTCCATCGGGCCGCCCATGACCCACAACGCGTCGTGGCCGCCGAGATCGGGAATGGGCTCGCCGGCATCGAGCTCGACCGCGCGCCACTCGACGCCGTCTTCGCGCATGAAGTCCCGAAAGACGCCAGGATGCTCGATCGGAATGTGCTGGAATACCAGGATCCTCGGGTCGGTCGCTGACATCGGGCGTTTCTCTCCCCGCGGTTCGGTCAATCGAGCCAAGTCATGTCCGGCACGACAGCTTGTCTGCTACGCAGGAACGGGGCTCGTCAATCCGATGCGCTCAGGCGACTCAGCGGTCCGGGCCATTCGAGGATCTGCCGGTCCGCGGTCATCAGTCGGTGCCCCGCCAGCGCCGTGGCCACGATGATGCGGTCCGCCGGATCGCCATGGATCTTCGAGAGCAGTCCCGCGCGGGACGCGATGCCGCCGTCGACCGGAATCTCGATCAGTCCCTGGTCGAGGAGGTCCAGGCGCCACGCTTCCGGATCGAGCAACAGACCGATGCGACCTTTCCGGAAGCCCATCCCGATCTCCCAGAAGGAGACGGCCGATACCGCCGCTTCACCGCCCTGCAACGCGCGCTCGAAAGCCTGGCGAGCCCGTGGCCCCAACCTCCGGTCTCCGCTCTCGTACCAGATCAACACGTGCGTATCGACGAGAGTCAAAACAGGTCCTCGGAGTCCTCCGATTTCTCGTACCACTCCGGTGGCATGGGCGAGACGATGTCACCCCTTATCTGAATGTTGTCCCGATTGCGGCCGAACCAGAGCCCGGGCTTCCTGCGGTACGGCACCAGCCGCGACACCGGCCGGCCGTTCTTGGTGATGACGATCTCTTCGCCGCTCTCCGCGACTTCGTCCATGAGCTTCAGGCAGGTCGCCTTGAACTCCGACGCCTTGATGGTCCGACTGCCGTCGGGCTGGTCCTTGTGTGCTTTCACGACACCCCTCCCGGGTCCCGATGCAATACTACCATGGTCATGACCATGGTCATGACCCGCCGATCGAAGAGCAGGATCCACTCAACCGAGGAGCAACGCAGTCAGGCGGGATGCATCGCCGCTCGAATGCAGCGGGGACTCTCGCCGCGGGCTGCCAGGGCTCCGGCGGCCGGACGCGGCGGTGCGGTTGCGCGGGGGAGGAAATCACGGTACGGTCAGGCGGCGCACCGGCGACCCGTGGCGATGCGAACCCTCCTGTACCGGCTGATCGGCTCCGTCACCTCGATTCGCCCCGAGGAGACGGCCCCGGTGGTGCTGATGTTCGCCTACTCGTTCCTCGCCATGACGTCGTACAACATCGTGAAGCCGCTGACGCGGTCGCAGTTCATCGCCGCCCTCGGCTCCGACAACCTGCCGTACGTGCTGTTCGCGGCCGGGGTGTTGATCGGCGGCGTCATGCACCTCTATACCGGCGTCATCCGCCGCCTGCCGCCCCGCCACGTGATACCCCTCACGCAGGCCGCCATCATCGGCATCCTGGTCCTCTTCTGGGGCCTCCTGCAGACCGGGGCGGGGTGGGTCACCGTCGCCTTCTACTTCTTCGGCCTGATCCTCGGCATCCTGTTGATCAGCCAGTTCTGGACCCTGGCCAACGACGTCTTCGACGCCCGCCAGGCCAAGCGCCTGTTCGGGTTCATCGGCGGCGGGGCCAGCCTCGGCGGAGCGCTGGGGGCCGGCATCACCGCCGTCGTCGTCGAGGAGGTGGGCTCCGAGCAACTGGTGCTGGTGAGCGCGGTCACCCTCGCCGGCTGCACCGGCATCGTGATGCTCCTGCTGCGCCGCCACCCCGTCGGCGAGCACGCCGGATTCGACGCCTCGGACAGTGGCCTCGGGGGCCGGGAGGGGATTCGCCTCCTCGCCGGGTCGCGCCCGCTCCAGGTGCTCGCCCTGACCGTCGCGTGCGCCGCCGCGGGGGCCGCCGTCGTCGACCAGCAGTTGAACATGGCGGCCGAGGCGATGCGCGGCGACAGCGGCGGCGACAGCATCGCCGCCCTCCTGGCCGAGGTCACCGCCTACCTGTCCATCGGCGGGTTCGTCGTGCAGGTGGCCCTCATCAGCCGCATCCATCGGTCCGCCGGCATCGGCGTGGCCCTCCTGCTGCTGCCGTTCGGCTTCAGCGCCAGCGCCGCCCTCATCCTCTTCACGGGGACCCTGTGGGCGGTCGCGGGGGCCCGGGTGCTCGGCTCGACGCTGCGCTACACGCTCGACAAGACGACGCGCGAGGTCCTCTTCGTGCCCCTGCCGGCCGAAATGCGGCACCGGGTCAAGCCGTTCATCGACGTCACCATGGACCGGTTCGCCAAGGCGGTGACGGCGGTGCTGCTGCTCGCCCTCATCCAGCCGTGGGGGCTCGGGCTCGACTGGCGGCAACTGAGCTGGGCGACCCTCGTCATCACCGGGCTCTGGATCGCGGTCGCGATGCGCGCGCGGCGCGAGTACCTCCGGTCGTTCCGGGCCAGCATCGACGCCCGGACCATCACCCCCGACGCGGTGATGACGCGGGCCGGCGAAGCCGCCACCGTCGAGACCCTGGTCGAGGAGCTGTCCAACCCCGACCCCGCCGCCGTGCTCTACGCCATCGAGATGCTCGAGGCGATGGACAAGCCGCACCTCGTCACGCCGCTCCTCCTGCGCCACGAGTCGGGGCGGGTCCGGGTGCGCGCCCTGCACGCGCTGGCGTCGGGCCGCTCGCGCGTGGCCCACCGCTGGAAGGGCGCCGTCGAACGGATGACCCGGGACGACGACGTCGACGTGCGCGCGGCCGCTCTCGAGGCCCTGGCGAGCCTCGCCCATCAGGACGCCGCGACCGTCATGACCGGCCATCTCGCCGACCCCGAGCCCCGGGTGGCGGTGGCCGCGGCGGCGGCCCTCGCGCGGTCCGGCCGCGAGCCCGACGCGGTCCTCGCCGCCGCGACGTTCCGGAGACTCATCGAGGACACGCGCGACGCCGGCGCCGAGGGCCGGCGCGAGGCGGCGCGGGCCCTCGCCAGGATCAGGACCGACGACCCCCGCTTCCGCACCCTGCTCGCGACCCTGTTGCACGACCACCGGGTCGACGTGGTCCTCGAGGCGATTCGGAGCGCGCGGGCCCTCGGCGCGTCGGACGGGCTGTTCCTGCCGGGCCTGCTCTCGAGACTGGCTCACCGCGGCCTGAAGCACCCGGCCCGGGAGACGCTCGTGGCCTACGGCGAAGCGAGCATCCCGGCCCTCCGCTACGCGCTGGAGAACCCCCACGAACAGGTCTGGGTGCGGCGGCACGTCCCGTCCACGCTGGCCCGCCTGCCCCACCAGGCGGCGATGGACGCGCTCGTGGGCAGCCTCGACACCCCCGACAGGTTTCTTCGCTACAAGGTGATCGCCGCCATCGAGCGCCTCCGGCGCCACCATCCGGCCCTCGCCGTGCCTCGTGACGTAATCGAGGCCTTCCTCATGAAGGAGTCGACCCGCTACTGCAACGTCCTGAGCCTCGGGAACAACCTCCTCGTACACGCGCCGGCGCCGGACGATGCGGCGCTCGAACACGCCCGCGGCGCCGAGCGGCGGGACCCGGACCGCGCGGCCTCGCTTGCACCGCACGACACCCTGCTCGAACGCGCTCTCCGCGAGCTGCTGGAGAGCAGCCTCGACCGGATCTACCGGCTCCTGGGAATCCTGCACGAGGTCGGCGACGTCGCGGCCGCTCGGCACGCGATAGACTTCGGCGACCCCCGGCGCCGCGCCCGCGGCCTGGAGTACCTCGACAACGTGTTGCCCGGCAACGTGCGAAAGCGCATCCTGCCCCTCATCGACGAGACGCCCCTGTCCGAGAAGGTCGAGCACGCCAACCGCGTCCTGGGCACGCGGCCCCGAGACCTCGAGGACACGCTGGCGCAGCTCATCCACGACGCCAACCCGGTGGTCGCGGCGACGGCCATCCACTTCGCGGCCGAGCATCTCCCGGGCGCGCTGACCGACGATCTGCGGTGGGTGAACGCCCATCGCGCCGCCGCGGATCCGCACGTCGTCGACACCGCCTGGTGGGCCCTGTCCCTCGGCACGTCCGGTCAGGCCTCGGCCCCGGCGGACGTCCGCCGGCTCCCGACGGCGGAGATCGCGAACCGGCTGAGCCGCATCCCCATCTTCGAGTTCGTCTCGGTGGACGAGTTGTTCCGGGTCATCGATTCCGGCCAGCAGGTGTGGTACGCGCCGGACCAGCCGGTCGGCACGGAAGGCGCGACCGAGGCCGTCGAGCTCCTGATCGAGGGCGCCGTCCGCCGGTCGGTCACCGGCGGCGACGGCGATACCCTGTGCGCGCCCGGTGTGCTCGGCCTCGAGGAGGCGCTGCAGGGGGCCCCGACGACGCGGCCGACGTGGGCCAACCAGCCGTCGGCCTGCCTGCGCATCAGGTCGGCCGACTTCGTGGCGATGGTGTCGGACGACGACCTGCTGGCGCAGGGGCTGTTCCGGTTGCTGCTGACCCCCCCGGACGGCCGCCGCGATCGCAGCCCCGCCCACCTGCCGGCGGTGACCCTGCCGCAGTCGGCGCTGCAGCCGTTCGACGAGGCGATGCTGCTGCGTCACCACCCCCTCCTCGGTCGGGCGGCGGCGACCGAACTCCTCGCCCTCGTGCAGGCCGCGCGGAGGCTCTCGCTCGGGGACGGCGAGGTGCTGGTGCTCGGTGACGCCCCCGCCGCGCTGTGCCTGGTGCTGGAGGGGGCCATGCGCCTCGAGTCGGATGGCGCCGCGCCGATCGTGGCCGGACCGGGCGGCACCCTGTTCGTGGCCGAGACCCTCGCGGGGGGGCCGGCGGGATGGCGGGCCACCGCACAGGGCGCGTGCCGGATCCTTCGGGCGGAACGGGACGAGGTGTACACGGTGTTGTCCGATCGGGTCGACTTGCTGCAGGATCTGTTCAGCGGCGCGCTCGCCGGCGGAGCCTCCGCGCCCCCGGGGGCCGCGCGCGAGCGCAGGCCGGACGCCACGTTGACCGCGTAGGAGCCGGCACCGTTCGGGCCGGCTCCCGGAGACCGCCCATGCCCATGCCCCGTCGATCCTCGGCCTCGTTGGTGACGGTTCTCGTGCTGTGGCTGGGCGTGCCGGAGCCCGCGCATGCCCAGGACGCCGCACCCGCACTCTCCGCGGCGGAGATGGAGGTCTTCCTCCTCGACGCCGAGCTGACGGACATCCGCGACGTCGGGACCGGCGTGACGGGATCGCGGCGCGCGACCGCCTCCGACGGCCGGCTGACCCACGACGTTCACATCCAGTCCGTCGACATCAGCCGTTCGCGCTTCGTCGCCGCCGGCGCCCGGGTGGAGCTGAACTTCAGGGACTCCTACCTCTACAACGTCGCCGCCTACCGTCTCGCCGTCCTGCTGGGCATCGACAACGTGCCCATGTCGGTCCTGCGCGGGGTCGACGGCCGACGGGCCGCGGTCACGTGGTGGGTCGACGACGTGGCCATGACCGAGGCGGATCGGATCGCCCAGCGGACGCTGGGGCCGGACCCCGCGAGGACGAGCCGGCAGTTCTACACCCAGTACGTCTTCGACGAGCTCATCCAGAACCGGGACCGAAACCAGGGCAACATGCTGTGGACGACGGACTGGAAGATGTGGCTGATCGACCACACCCGCGCGTTCCGCCAGGACGTGGAGCTGACGGAGCCCGAGCGGCTCACGCGCATCGGGCGGGACCTGCTCGACAACCTGCGCGGCCTCACCCCGGAGGCCGTCGAAGCGGCGCTCGGAGATGTTCTGAGCCGGGGAGAGCGGTCGAGCGTGATGCGGCGGCGCGAACTCCTGCTGCAACACTTCGACGATCGCATCGCCCGCTTCGGCGAGCGCGGGGTCGTCGTGGACCCGGAGCCCGCGCCGTAGCGGCCGGCGGCGAAACCCCGCGTTGCACCGAGGACGCCAGATGCAGCCCGCCGACCGGCCCGCGCCGACGGCCACCCCTCCCGCTGACCGGCGCGCGCGCCTCCGCCGTGTCGCGGGCGCGGCCGTCGTGGCCCTGCTCGCAACCGGCACTCCCCCCGCCGCGGCCCAGCCCGACTCCCGTCGCGTGGTCGCCATCGGCGACATCCACGGCGCCGGCGACCGGCTGCGCGCGCTCTTGCAGGAGACCGGCCTCATCGACCGCGAACGCGGATGGAGCGGCGGGGCCGCGACCCTGGTGCAGATCGGCGACATCACCGACCGGGGCCCCCAGGTGCGCGAGATCATGGACCTCCTGATGCGGCTCGAGGACGAGGCCCGCGACGACGGCGGCGAGGTCAGGGTGCTCCTGGGCAACCACGAGGCGATGAACATGATGGGCGACGTCAGGGACGTCACCCCCGCGATCTTCGCCGCCTTCGCCTCGGAGGACGCCGAGCGGCGGCGCGAGGACGCGTTTCGACAGTACACGAGGCACGCGAACCGGCGGCGCTCGGACCGGAACGGTCCCGAACGCCCGGAACCGATGTCCCGCGGCGAGTGGATGCGGGCGCATCCGCCCGGCTTCGTGGAGTTCATGGAGGCGATGGGGCCCGACGGGCGGTACGGCCGCTGGCTGCGGGACAAGCCGGTCGCGACCGTGGCCGCGGACACCCTCTTCGTGCACGCGGGCCTGTCGCCCGACCTGGAAGCGGAGAACGTCGAGGCCCTGAACGACCGGGCGCGGGACGAGATCGAGCGCTTCGATCGCCACCGGCGCCATCTCGTCGACGCCGGGATCATCCTGCCGTTCTCGACGTTCCAGGAGATGTTCGCGGCGGTGGCCCTCGAGCTGCGGACCTGGATCGAGCGCCTGTCCCCCGACCAGCGCCAACGACGCCGGCGGCGGACGGTGACGCGCGCGGAAAGGGTGCTCATCGACGTTCTGGTGGACCTGCAGACCATCAACAGTTGGTCGATCGTCGACCCCGACGGTCCCCTCTGGTTCCGCGGATTCGCGCTGCGGCCGGAGCCGGAGGTCGACGGCTTCATCGGCGGTCTGTTGAGGCGTTTCGGCGTCGCGCGCGTCGTGGTCGGCCATTCGGTCACCCCGTCCCGGCGGATCACCGTCCGCACGGCGGGGAGGATCTTCCTCATCGATACCGGCATGCTGGAAGGCGCCTACCGGGGACGGCCCTCGGCCCTGGAGCTGCTCGACGGGCGGATTACCGCCATCTACCCCGGGGAGCGCATCCGGCTCGACGCCCCCGTCCCCTCGCCGCGGTGACGACCGCGGCCGTCGGGGCAAGGCGTAATCCCTTCGGGACGGTGACGCTGGGCATGCCCCTGCGGCGCCTCGGCCCGGACGTCACCGCCCGCGTGCTTCCCGGCGGCGAAGTGGAGCTCAGATGACGAGGGGTTGGCGCCGCGCTCCCCACCGGCCCGGCTGCGCGAGGAAGCGGCCCGCCAGCATCGTCGCGCAGGTCGGGCAGCGCCCTCCGGCATCGAGACGCCAGCGGGTGATGCGGTAGCCGTCGCGGCCGATCAGCACGTCCCCACAGCCGGGGCAGCGGGTGGACTGCCCGTCCTCGTCGCGGATGTTGCCGGTGTAGACGTGGCGCAGGCCCGCCCGCAGTCCCTGCTCGCGCGCCCGGCGGACGGTGTCGGGCGGCGTGGGGGGCACGTCGAGCATCCTGAAGTCGGGGTGGAACGCGGTGAAGTGCAGCGGCACGTCGGGGCCGAGGTGCTCGACCAGCCAGCCGCAGAGGCGATCGACCTCGTCGGGCGAATCGTTCTGTCCGGGGATGAGCAGGGTCGTGACCTCGAGCCACACCTCGGTCTCGCGAGCGAGCCACTCGAGGGTGTCGAGCACCGGCTGGAGGTGGGCGAAGCAGACGCGGTGGTAGAACGTCTCCGTGAACGCCTTGAGGTCGATGTTCGCCGCGTCCATGTGGGCGAACAGGTCCCGGCGGGCGTCCGGCGACACGTAGCCGCTCGACACCGCCACGCTCCTGACCCCGCGCGCACGGGCCGCCTTCGCGCAGTCGATGGCGTACTCGGCGAAGATGATGGGGTCGTTGTAGGTGAAGGCGACGCTGGTGCAGCCGGCCCCGGCGGCGGCCTCGGCGACCCCGGCCGGAGACGCGTCGGCGGACAGCGCGTGGTCCTCTCGCGCCTTCGAGATGTCCCAGTTCTGGCAGAAGCGGCAGCCGAGGTTGCAGCCGGCGGTGCCGAACGACAGCACGCTCGACCCCGGGTAGAAGTGGCTCAGCGGCTTCTTCTCGATCGGATCGATGCAAAAGCCGCTGGCGCGGCCGTAGCTGGCGAGCACGACCTCGCCGCCGCGCGCCTCCCGCACGTAGCAGAACGCCTTCTGCCCGTCGTGGAGCCGGCAGTAGCGCGGGCACAGGTCGCACTGCACCCGGCCGTCGTCGAGACGGTGCCACCACGAGCCGCGCACCACCCCCGGCTCGATCTGGTCGCGGTCGACGCTGCCGCCTTCCGTTCTCTGCATACGACGCTCGCCTTTCGACGTGGGCAGCCGAGAGGCGGAGGCATGTCGGCCTCGCCTCCCCTTCTCGCGTGCCCCGACGCCCGAGCAGTCCGCGTGACCAGCGAGAGTGCCGCCGTTCTCGAGCAGACCGCGGTCCGAGCAGGTCGAAGAGACAACTGTACTTCAGAGTGACCCTGCGGCCGGCCCCCGCCGGGATGAAGTCGCCGAGCCCCTCGGCCTTCGTTGCAGACAAGGAACAGGCCGGCGTCCTGCAGCCGGACGAACCATGTCGACTTGCGCGGGCGGGGTCCCGGCCGAGCGAACGGCGCAGCCGAGACGTGTTACAAATGAACCATGTCCAACGATCGAAACGGCGGGGCCCCGGTCCCATGAGTCGGGTGCGCGTGCTCGTCGGCACCCGCAAGGGCGCATTCGTCATGACGTCGGACGGAACCCGCTCCGACTGGAACATCCGCGGACCCGAGTTCGGGGGGTGGGAGATCCTGCACGCCAGGGGTTCGCCCGCCGACCCCGACCGCCTCTACCTGTCGCAATGGACCGACTGGTTCGGACAGGTGATTCAGCGCTCGGACGACGGCGGGAAGACTTGGAAGGCGGCGGGCAACCACTTCACCTACCAGGGCGCGATCGGCACCCATCTCTGGTACGACGGCACGCCCCATCCGTGGGAGTTCAAGCGCGTCTGGCACCTCGAGCCCTCGGCGACCGACCCCGAGACCGTCTACGCCGGGGTCGAGGACGCGGCGCTGTTCCGCTCGACCGACGGCGGCGCGAGCTGGCAGGAGCTGGCCGGCCTGCGCAGTCACGGCACGAGCCAGGACTGGCAGCCGGGGGCGGGCGGGATGTGCCTGCACACGATTCTGCTGGACCCGACGGGCGGGGGGCAGATCTTCACGGCGACGTCGGCGGTCGGCGTCTTCCGCAGCGACGACCACGGGCAGACCTGGGCGCCCGCGAACCGCGGCCTCCGGTCGGAGGGCATGATCGCCGACCCGGAGGCGCCGGTCGGCCACTGCGTGCACCGCATCGCGCGGCACCCCTCGCGGCCCCGCGTCCTCTTCATGCAGAAGCACTGGGACGTCATGCGCAGCGACGACGCCGGCGACTCGTGGCGCGAGATCAGCGGCAACCTCCCGTCCGACTTCGGCTTCCCCATCGAGGTCCACGCGCACGAGCCCGACACGGTGTACGTCGTCCCCATCAAGAGCGACTCGGAGCACTACCCGCCGGACGGCCGGCTGCGCGTCTACCGCAGCCGGACCGGCGGAGACGAGTGGGAGGCGCTCGGCGACGGCCTGCCGCAGCGGCACTGCTACGTCAACGTGCTGCGCGACGCGATGGCCGTCGACACCCTCGACCCGTGCGGCGTCTACTTCGGGACCACCGGCGGCCAGGTCTACGTCTCGCCCGACGCCGGCGACCACTGGACACCGATAGCCCGCGACCTGCCGGCGGTGCTGTCGGTCGAGGTCCAGACGCTGCGATAGGAGTCTGCGCCGTGGAACGGCGCCGCCTCCGGAGGAGGCGCGAACTCGCCGGAGGGTTGGTTGGGCGCCAGGCGGAGCCGCAGGCGACGATTCGCGGGCGAGGACCGTGCCGCGGAACGGCGCCGCCTCCAGAGGAGGCGCAGACTCCTGAGAGGGTTGGTGGAGCACCCAGCGGAGCCGAAGGCGACCGTTGGCGGGCGAGGCAACGGAGCGACGCGATCCATGGCCCTGATACAGGTCGTCCTGCCCGCGCACCTGCGCACGCTGGCCGGTATCGCCGGCGACATCGAGCTGCCTGTCGACGGCCCGGTCACGCAGCGCACGGTCCTGGAGGCGGTCGAGACGCGCTACCCGGTGCTCCGCGGCGCGATCCGGGATCAGGGCACCCACCGCCGGCGCGCCCTCGTGCGCTTCTACGCGTGCCGGCAGGACCTCTCGAACGACCCGCCCGACGCGCCGCTGCCGGCCGCCGTAGCCGCGGGGACCGAGCCGTTCCTGATCGTGGGTGCGATGGCCGGCGGCTAGCATCGCGCCGCACGGAGACCGACTGCTTCGTGTTGCTTTTCGGCCGGCGCGAGGCTATGGGTCTGGCTGGTCGGGCGCGGGCAGGATGATGCGCTCGATGGTGAGAAGCCTCTGGTCGACCCTGCCGAGCGCGATCTCGACGTTGCGCAACCGTTCGTCGAACCCGTCGAGACGTGTCTCGATCCGGTCCATCCGGGCGTTCACGTCGGTTCGTACGTCTTCGATCCGGGCGCTCAGGTCGGTTCGTACGTCCTCAAGCCGGGCGTTCACGTCGGTTCGTACGTCCTCGATCCGGGCGCTCAGGTCGGTTTGTACGTCCTCAAGCCGGGCGTTCAGGCCGGTTCCTACGTCCCCGACCCTGGCGTTCACGCCGGCGATCTGCGCCGTCAGATCGGTTCGCAGGTCGTCGACCCGGGCGTTCACGCCCGCGATCTGCGCAGACAACAGCCCCGCCAGGACTACGGCGGTCCCGATCAGCCACTTCGTGTCGTTGCTCATCCCAGCTTCCCTTCAAAGCTATCACACGGGGGTGTCGGAACGAACTCACTCGCGAGTCGGCGGTCCGACGTCCGGGCGGAGAAGCCGGAACCTGGTCGCGAAGGGAAACACGGGTTCCCGTGGCGGGCCGGAGCTCGTCGGCCCGACCGTGATCCCCGCCCCCGCCGACCTCGCTCCCGAAGCCGTCGGCGACGTGGTACCGGCTCGCGGGTCCCGGCTGCCCCCGCGGTGATACAGTGAGTTGGTGCAAGAGCGCTGCCACGGTACCTGATCGGCTGCCGCTCGGGCAGCGAGAAGACCACCAGCCTCCCCCCGGGGGGCCGAGGGCGGAACCGGACGAAACGGAATCGCGGACCCGGGAACGACCCGACGGGAAGGCACCGATGCTGCGAGACCTTCGTCACGCCGTCCGGGTGCTGGGGAAGGCCAGGGGCTGGACGATCGTGGTGCTGGTCTCGCTCGCCCTGGGCATCGGCGCCAACACCGCGCTCTTCAGCGCTGTCGACGGACTGCTCCTCAGGACGATTCCGGTCGCGGACCCCGACGGCCTCGTGCGACTGCGCTGGACCGGCGACAACGGCGCGGTGCGGGGCGTGATGGTCTCCGGCTTCACCCGGGGAGACGGCGTCCAGGGGTCCTTCTCGTACCCCGTCTTCGAAGCGCTGCGGGACGCCAACGAGACCCTCGCCGGGCTGTTCGCGGTGGCCCAGACGCCGTTGACCCTGGTCGTCGACGGCCGGGCCGAGGTCGCGACCGGCTTCGCGGCCACCGGCGGCTACCTCGGCGTTCTCGGCGTGCAACCGATCGCGGGCCGCGCCATCGGCCCCGGCGACGACCGGCCGGGGGCCGAGCCGGTGGCGATGATCAGCCATCCGTTCCGGCAGCGCCGCTTCGGCACGGACGAGGAGGCGGTCGGGAAGGTCATCCGCGTCAACGACGTGCCCACCACCATCGTGGGCGTGCTCCCCCCCGGCTTCACCGGCATCCGCCGGCCGGACGCCCTCGCCGCCGACGTGCACCTGCCGCTCGCCACCCTGCCCCTGCCGGAGAGCGGCGCCCGCGTGACGGACGCGACGATGTGGTGGCTCCCGATCATGGGACGGCTGAAGCCGGGGGCGACCCCGGCCCAGGTGCAGGGGAACCTGGACGGGGTGCTCCGGGCCGCCGCGCAGTCGGCGCTGGCGTCGTTCCTCGACGGCCTGTCCGAGGAAGAACGGGCGCTGGCCCGGAACCGCACCCGGAGCGCGGAGCCGCGGCTGCTCGTCGATTCCGGCCGGCAGGGCCTCTACGATGCGAGTCCCCGGTCGTCCGGCCAGGCCCTCATCCTCGGCGTCGTCGTCGCCCTCGTGCTCCTCATCGTGTGCGCCAACGTGGGCACCCTGCTGCTGTCGCGGGCCGTGTCGCGTCACCGCGAGGTGGCGATCCGCCTGTCCGTCGGCGCCACCCGGGGGCGGCTGATTCGGCAGCTCGTGACCGAGGGCCTGCTCCTGTCGGCGACCGGCGGGGCGCTCGCCCTGCCCGTCGCGTGGGCGGCGCGCGGGCTGCTGCCGTTCGGCGCGACGAGCCCGTTCGACTGGCGGGTCTTCGCCTTCGCGGCGGTGCTGAGCCTGGCCGCCGGGATGGTGTTCAGCCTCGTGCCGGCCCTGCGCGCCACCCGCGCCGAGCCGTCGGACGCGCTCAAGGAACAGAGCCGGAGCGTGACCCTGTCGCGCTCCCGGCTGAGCCGGGCGTTGATCGTGGCCCAGGTCGCGGTGTCGCTGGCCCTGCTGGTGGGCGCCGGGCTCTTCCTCAAGACCCTGGCCAACCTGCGGGGCGTCGACGTCGGGTTCAATCCCGAGCAGGTGCTGCTGTTCCAGATGGACTCCGCGCGGAGCGGCTACGACCCCGAGGCGTCGGCCGCGCTCTACGCCAGGGTCCGCGACGGCGTGCGGGCGCTGCCCGGCGTGCGCTCCGTCACCACGGCGCAGACGGCGCTGCTGGGCGGGGGGGTGTGGATGAGCACCGTCCACGTCGAGGGCGGGACCGACGGCGGTCGCGCGACGCACCTGATGACGGTGGCCCCCGGCTTCTTCGACACGATGGAGATCCCGCTGCTGGCGGGACGGGCCTTCGAGCCCCGCGACGACCGGGACACACCGCGGGTCGCGGTGATCAACGCCGCCGCCGCGACGGAGCTGTTCGGGACCGGGAATGCGGTGGGCCGGCGGTTCGGTTTCGATCAGGAGGAGCGCGGCGAGATCGAGGTCATCGGGGTCGCCCGGGACACCCGCTACGACGACCTCCGGGGCGCGGCGCCGCCGACCGTGTTCCGCTCCGCGGTGCAGTCTCCCCTGCGCGCCGCGACGTTCGCGGTCCGGACCGACGGTCCGCCGAGCGCCATGACCCCGGCGGTGCGCGAGACCGTCCGTCAGATCGATCCGCGGCTCCCGATCATGAACGTCACCACCCAGACCGCGGCCATCGAGGCGCGGCTGTCCCAGGAGCGGTTGTACGCCGTCGCCTATGCCGCCTTCGGAGGCCTGGCGACGCTGCTGGCCGCCATCGGGCTGTTCGGGCTGGCCTCGTACACCGTGACCCGGCGCACCAACGAGATCGGCATCCGGATGGCCCTCGGCGCCCCGTCGGCGGGCATCGCCTGGATGGTCCTGCGCGAGTCGCTGGTGCTCGTCGCGGTGGGCGTCGCGGCCGGGACCGGCACCGTGCTGCTGGCCGGCCGCCTCGTGGCGAGCCTGATCCACGGTCTGGCCCCCACCGACCCCGTCACCATCGCGCAGGCGGCCGCCGTCCTCGCCGGGGTCGCGGCGGTGGCCGGCTACCTCCCCGCCCGGCGCGCCGCGCGCGTCGACCCCCTCACCGCGCTCCAGGACGAGTGAGCCCCGAATCGCCCGCCTGCGCTCGATGAGCGCGGGGGCCCTTCAAGCACGAGCGGGGTTTGGCCGCCGGGTCCTCCTGCGGCCCCTGTCTGTGAACGACACGCGAGGGCGCTGGAGTCGGACCCGTGGATGAAGATGGCGGCCTTCGGCGGCAGAGGCGAATGCTCGCGTGAGGCAGCGGACCCGGCTCCGCTCGCGCATCGCCGACGCCAGGCAGGCGCCGGCGCCGAACGCAGGCCGTACCGCCGGATCCCTGCCTGCAACAGTGCGACAGCGACCGCAAGGATCCCGTCGAACGGACGGATCTGCAGGCCGAGGACGCCGGCGCCGCGCGCGCCTCCCCGGAGCTCGGGTCGCACCGGTCGCGGGCTCGCTCGCGAGGCGCGCGCGTCGAGGCTCCGGGCTCACCACCGGAACGCGCGTTGCCCGGCTTCCGCATACAACACGCGAACGACCTCGAACGCGACCGCGCGATCCAGATACGGAATGGCGATGGTGTAGCCGCCGGCCGCCCCGCCGGCGGTATCGATGCGGACCGAGGCCATGCGGTGACGGCGGTCGAAGGGCGACTCGCCGAGCCCCACGGTCTGGATGCGGGCGAGGGGCACGATGGCCAGCCTGCGGGTCCACCAGCCCGACCGGAACAGCACCCCCCACGCGGTGACCGCCCACGCGGCGTGCGCCACCCAGCGATGGGCGTGCACGAAGGCCGCGAGCGCGGCCGGGGGAGCCAGCGCGAGCCCCCACGACCCCGCGGGCAGGGTGGCGAGCAGGGTCAGCGCGGCGGCCGCGGCGAGCCCGCGGACGAGGACGCGCCGCCGGGCCCCGGCCGCGAGCCGCCGCCACGTCACGCCGCCGAGATCGACCTCCGGCAGGACACGCCGCAGGAGCTGCGGAACCTGCGTCGTCTCCACCATCGGGGCCAGCCACTGGCTCTCGGCCTTGCCGCCGTCCGACGAGGGGTCGAAGTCGACGTCGTCGCCGGAAGAGGCGGCGCCGCCGACCGTGCGCAGCTCGAGCGACTGGCGGCGGAACCAGCGATGCAGCGGCGACTCGGTCGCCGTCAGCGACTGGATGCGGCGGGTCGGAATGGTGCGGCGCACGCGGGTGAACAGGCCGTAGTCGGCGCGCAGATCCGAGCCGCGGCGGGTCAGGGTGAAGCCGTGCAGCTGCAGCAGGAACCAGGCGACCGACAGCACGCGGAGCAGCACCAGCGCCGCCGCCGCCAACGCGACCGCGAGCAGGACCCCGGTCAGGACCGGGTTGGACATGCGGAGCCCGGTCAGCCACTCGGCCGCCGCGCCGAGCGGCAGCCGGTCCGCGGCGGACCGCAGCACCGACTCGAGAGAATCCCCCGGACGGATCTGCGCGAACAGGCCCAAAGCGGCGGCGACCACCACCATGCCCTTGTTCGAGACGATGCCCAGCTTCACCAGCTCGCCGGTCGGCACCTGCAGCAGCAGGCGGTCGCCGGGCTCGCCGGCGGCCGCGGGCGCCTCCGCCTGCCCCCCGGCCGGCCCGGCGGTCGCGGCCGCCGCCGCGGGCGCTCCCGGCGCTCCGGCCGGTCCTCGGCCCCGGTCCGTCACCCCCGAGCCGCCGGGCCATGGCGCGGCAACGGCTGCCCCACCCGCCCCCATCCCACCCTCCGCGGCTGGCCGCCCCGCGAACACCCGGGCGTGCATCTCGGCCACCGCGTCGAGCGACAGCACCCGCATCACCGCCTCGGGCCGGGTGCCGCTGGCCGTCTGGACGCGTACGAGCGCGACCTTGAAGAGCCGGTGCAAGGGGTTCTGCACGAGGTCGATGTTCTGGATGCGCTCGTAGGGGATGTGGCGCTCGGTGCGGGTCAGGATGCCGTCGCGCACCACCATCTCGTCCGCCGCGAGGCGGTAGCGGTAGACCCGGTACTGGACCAGGGCGGCGGCGATCACGGGGCCGATGAACAGCCCTCCCCACAGCTCGTAGCTGCCGCCGCCCGAGGCCACGAGGAGCAGCAGGGCGGGCACGATGAACCCCTTGGCGAACTGCCCGGCGGTGAAGACCCACGACAGGGGATGCAGGCGCCGGTCGTCAGACGCCACGGCCGCCTCCCGCCTCGATCAGCCGGTCGCGGAGGGCGATCGCCTCGCGATGCCCGAGGCCGCTCAGCGCGACCGACGCGTCGCGCGTGCCGGCGGTGTGGATGACCAGCGTGGCGAGCTCGAAGTAGCGCTCCAACGGGCCGCGCGACACGTCGGTGTGCTGGACGCGCGACGTCGGCACCGACGTGACCGTGCGCCAGACGACCCCGCGGCGGATGGTGACGCCGTGGGCGTCGAGGCGGTAGCGGATGTGCCGGTACCGCACCGCCGGCCACAGCCAGCTCGCCGCGGCGCCCGCCGCCGAGAGCGCCAGCACCGCGGCGCCGAGAACGGCAGCGTCCAGTCCGCCCAGCGGCGTCGCGACGGCGGTGACGAGGACCGCGGCCAGGGCGGACGACGCCCCCACCGTCACCCCGATCGCGCCGGCGAGCCGCGCCGCGGTGACCGACGCGGGGTCGAGCGCCTTGTCGCCCTCGCCAGCGCCCGGGAACCCGGCGTCAGGAACGGCGGGGTCTCCGGGCTCCGGCTCGGCGTGAGGGCGGACGGGCGGTTCGTCGACGGGAGGGTCGGACGCGGGGCGCCCGTCAGGCGGCGCATCACGCCCAGGGGTGGCGGCGGTGACGGCAGGCGGAACGCCACCAGGTTCCTCGGACGTGGTGGCGGCCGCGGCGGCCCCGGCCGCCTGGGCGCCACGGCGGGGGTCGACCGGCGGCGGGGCCGCGGGATCTTCGGGCGGACCGGCAGCCCCGGCCGCCGCCGCTTCAACGGGCTCGGCTTCGAGTGGCATGCGGTGCGGTCACGAAACGGGACGGGGCGAGAGCCGGCATGGCGCGCGGGTCAGTCCGACCCGGGGAACGGACGCAGGTCTTCCAGCCAGTCGACCACCACGTGGATCTGCCTGAGCGTGCCGGCCTGTTTGATCATCAGGAACCGCCCGTCGGGGGCGACGTCGTAGTTGCGCGTGAGGTCGTCCAGGTAGCGGCCCTCGAACAGCCGCTCCGGCGGGCCGGCACGGAACGCGGCGCCCGACCCGTCGACGGCGACGGTCATCGTGGCCTGCCCCTCGCGATAGAAGAGCTCCGCGCCGTCGGAGGACCAGAGGAGCGAGGTGCCGCCGGCGGTGGAGATCTGGACCCGGCTCCCCAGTTCGGGAAAGCGCTGGACGTACACCTCGTTGCGCCCGGACTCGTCCGAGCGCCGGGTCGAGCGGCAACGGTTCTTCGTTGCCGGCCCGATCGACCCACGTCAGCGTCCGCAGCCGTCCTTCGTCCGGCGGACGAATCAAGGCGCGCGTGACGGCCGCGAAGCTCTGGTTCACGACGAGCCCCAGGCTGTCGAGCGACTCCGCCGGTAGCCGGATCGGCTCGCCGTGGAGACCCCCCGCATCGAGATCGCGCAGGTAGAGCCGCGTCGTGCCGCCCTCCAGGACGACGTAGACCAGGCGCCGCCCGTCCGGCGACAACGCGAGCTGGCCGCCGGCCACGCCCAGGGCGAGGCGCCAGCCGGCCAGACCCGGGCCGCGGGCCGGCGCGGACGGGTCTCCCGCGGCTCGTCGGCTTCATCGCCGGCCTCGGCCAGCCAGCGCAGCTCGCGCTTCAGGTCGCGCACCGTCTGCCAGCGGTCGTCGGGGTCCTTGGCGAGGCAGGTCCGCACCAGCCGGTCGAGCCGGCGCGACAGGCCGCGCCGGACCTCCCGCAGCGGCGCCGGCTCGTCCTTCAGGATCGACCCGATGACGCTCGCCTGCCCGTCGCCGTCGAAGGGCCGGGCGCCGGTCAGCATCTCGTAGAGCGTGGCCCCGAAGGCGAAGACGTCCGAGCGCGCGTCGACCGGCTTCCCGTCGAGCTGCTCGGGCGACATGTACTGCAGCGTGCCGAGCAGGCTGCCCTCGGCCGTCAACGCGGCGCGGGTCGGCGCCCCCGACGGGTCGTCGTCCGGGGGGTCCTGGCCGCGCAGCCGGGCCAGCCCGAAGTCGAGCAGCTTCACGCCGGTGGACGAGAGCATCACGTTGCCCGGCTTCAGGTCGCGGTGGACGATGCCCCGCCGGTGGGCGGCGTCGAGCGCCTCGGCGACGTCGCCAGCGATGCGCAGCGCCTCATCCAGCGGCAGCGCCCCCCGCTCGAGGCGCCGCGCCAGCGTCTCCCCGTCGAGGCACTCCATGACGAGGAAGTCGACCGCCGGCGCCGACTCGTCCGGCCCCGCTGCGCCGCTCGCCGGCCGCTGGCGGCCGACGTCGTGCAGGGTGCAGATGTTCGGGTGGCTCAGGCCCCCCACCGCGCGCGCCTCACGCTCGAAGCGCTCGCGGAGGGCCGGATCGGCGGCCACGTGCGCGGGCAGGATCTTGATGGCGACGGTGCGGTCGAGGCGCGTGTCCGTGGCCCGGTACACCTCGCCCATGCCGCCCGCGCCAAGGGCGCCGACGACCTCGTAGGGCCCGAGCCTCACGCCTGGAGCCAGTGTCATGGGCGAAACCGTCGGGCACACCAACCGGCCCGAGCCGAGCGGATTCAGGCTATCACGCCGGACCACACGGGGGAACGCCCTGCCCGCTACTGCCCACTCGTCGGCTCGTCGACCTACGCTACAATTCGCGCGCAGAGTTGGATGAGACCTTCAGACTCGCTACGAGCTCCTGGTCGCGGAACGCGACGGCAGAGGACCCGGACTTGTCTGATCGCTGAATCGCGCTCGTGTACCACGACCGCCCGCGCCAGATCTTGGAGCCGCACTTGACCTCGTCGGGGCCCGTCAACGAGTCCCGGGCCGGCCACTACGAGGCCAGTGTAGACGGGACCATGTCGCCCATCGCGTGCTCGGCGACGGTCGATGACGCAGGAAGTTGAACTGCGGATGCCATCGGTCCCGAAGTACCCCAGCACGCCGTACTGGCCATGGTCGCCGACCCTCGGTCGGGGCGACGCCGTACATGCGAATCCTGAGCGCTTCGTGGGAGAAGCGGTGGTTGTGGCCGAGAAGCTGGACGGGGGCAATACGCTCCTCCATCCTGGCGCGGTCTACGCACGGAGCGTCTCGGCACCTTCCGAGGGGCAAGTGGATCACATGGTGAAGCCTCCCTCGCACCGTCGCGCCGGAAGCGCCCGGAAGTGACGCCAATGCGGAGATTCTGGCAACGCTCCTGCCGAAAAACCCTGTTTTTCGGCAGGATACCTGCGGGTTTCGGTGGATCGATGGACTTCTCTCACGGTAGGCCGTACGGTCCGACGGGATCGCCCGCGAAGGCGGGCCCGCCGGGTGCGACCGCGTCCCCTCAGCGCGAGAACAGGTAGGTCATCTTGACCGCGAGCTGGCGGTTGCGGAGCCACGGCGCGTCGTAGTGGCGGTAGATGCCGGGGGTGTACTGCCACATCTGGTCGTACAGCCGCATCTCGTCGTAGGCGATGTAGATGTCGCTGCCGGGGCTGTAGATCCAGTTGAACCGGACGCTGGTGCTGAGCTCGCCGGCGGTCGAGTTGTACTGGGTCAGGGTGCGCAGGGTCATCTCCGGCGAGAGGGCGAAGTCGAGACGCAGCGACGCGAGGTCGGCGACGAACTCGCCCCACGGCATCTCGACGTCGTTGCGGTCGAACCGCAGCTCGGTGGCGATGCGGCTCGTGGCCCGCACCCCGAGGACGGCCCGGGAGTTGACGCGGGTGCCGCCGAAGAAGGTCTGCGGCGAGTAGCCCAGCTCGCCGTAGAGGCGGCGCGACGGGTCGCTGCGATAGCGGTAGTTCCACTCGCCGAAGCGGTACGTGCCCGGCGGAATCGTGACCCCCTGGCCGTAGATGGTGAACGGGATGTCGAGCTGCTCGAAGTGGTCGTTGTACCAGACCGTCATCGACGAGCCGTTCTCGAAGTAGGTCCCGATCATGTGGTGGATGCGCCGGGTCAGCAGCCGGTTGTTCTGGTCGGTGGTGTAGGTGATGTTCCACATCGGGTCGAACATGCGGATGCCCCAGCGCCCCGGGCGGGGGTCCCACTCGCCGTGGAACTTCGAGGTGCGGATGCCGGTGCGGGGCACGAAGCCCACCTCGGCGTTGAAGTTCTCCTGCAGGTCGATGTACTCGGCGTAGATGCTCCACGAGGGGCTGAGCCAGGTGCCGCGGGCGTACGCCGCCATGTCGCGCCCCGCCTCGCCGGGGCAGCGGCCCCGCGTCACGGAGCTCGCGCCGCAGAGCGCCGTGTCGGTCTTGGCGAGGAAGCTGTTGATGGTGAAGTTGCGGTGCACGGCGAGGGTGGTGTCGGCGGCCAGCGTCCGGTTGAAGTGCGCGTCGTTGATCGAGCTCTTGTCGATGACGATGCCGCCGACCTTCGACCGCGAGAGGATGTCGCGGCTGTAGCGCCCGACGAAGAAGTTGTCGCCGGGACTGCCGAACGCTTCCTGCGTGGTGATGTTCATCGCCGCGATGTTGTGGCGCTCCACCTTGCCCGAGACGCGGGTGCCCCCGATGATCGGCACCGGCTGCCCGGTGTCCGACAAACCGATGCGGCGGGTGAAGAAGAGGTCCGCGAGGCGGCTGAACCCCGACGACGCCCCGACGTTGAACATGCCGGCGTTCTCGAGGAAGAAGTCGCGCTTCTCGGGGAAGAACAGCGGGAACCGGGTCAGGTTGACCTGCTGCTCGTCGACCTCGACCTGCGCGAAGTCGGTGTTGAGGGTCACGTCGAGGTTGAGGCCGGACGCGAGGCCGTACTTGACGTCGAGGCCGAGGTCGCGAAACCCGCTGCCGTCGAGCCCGCCGCCCACCGCGCGGTCCTGCCGCCCCCCCGTGAGCATGTAGGGGGTCACCCGCAGGTCCATGCCCTGGTCGACCCCGGTGATGCCGGTCATGGTGCCGGCGAGGCTCACCCGGGTGAGGGTGTACTCCTTCGAGATCGGGGACCAGTACACCTGCTCGTTCTTCCTGCGGATGTTCCGCATGAAGTTGACGCCCCACACCTGCTCCTCGTTGTCGGGGAAGCGCAGGGTGATCATGGGGATCGCGATCTCGGCCGTCCACCCCTCGGGGGTGCGGTGGGCCACCACGTCCCACACCCCGTCCCAGTTCACGTTGATGTTCGACGTGTTGGTGCCGCGCCAGCCCCCCTCGCCCTCCTCCGACACCTGCTGCTCGAGCTTGGCCCCGAGGGGGCTCGTGACGAACATGTAGCCCGACCGGCGGTCGTGGAAGGTGTCGAGGATGACCTGGAAGTTGTCCTCGTCGAGGAGCCGCAGCGAGTCGCGGCGCATCTCGGTCGCGATGACCGCCTCGGGGACCGAGTCGTAGGCCTCGACGCCGATGTAGAGCGCCTGCGCGTCGTAGAGCAGGCGCACCACCGTGCGCTCGGTCGCCGGCTCGCCCTCGGCCGGCTCCTGCTGCACGAAGTCGTCGACGACGGCGGCCGAGAGCCACGCCTCCTCGTCGAGCCGGCCGTCCACGACCGGGGGGCGGTCCACCCGGCGCGGCTCGACCCGCAGCGACTGGCCCAGGGAAAAGCCCGCCTGCGGGGCGCCGCTCCCTTCGAGGATCAGCGGCTGGTCCAGTGGCGCGCCGGCGCCTTCCGACGCCGACTGGGCGGCGGAAGGCGCGGCGGCTCCGACCGCGCAGAACCCCGACAGCACCAGCCCGGCAATACGCATGGAGTAGATCCTATCGGACTTCACCCCCGGCCGCTACGGCCCGGAACAACACGGGGGCCCGCACCGTAGAACGGCACGGGCCCTCTGGAGCGTTGGTCGAGCGCCGAGCGGCGCCGCCAGTCGGCGATTGGCGGGCCGGACCGAACGCGCCGCGGGCCGCAAGCGGGGCGTCGCTTCGCCGCGACTACTCGCCGCCGCAGACTGCCATCAGTGGCAGGGGGGCGTTGGTCGAGCACCAAGCGGCGCCGCCAGCGGCGATTGGCGGGCCGGACAGAAGCGCGCCGCGGGCCGCGAGCGGGCGTCGCGTTGCCGCGGACCACTCGCCGCCGCAGACTGCCATCAGTGGCCGGAAGGAGAACAGACAGATGAAGGAACGCCTGCTCCGAGAGCTGAACGAGGCACGGGAGTACTTCGACCGCAGCACCCGCGCCCTGACCGAGGACGACTCGGGCTACGCCCCCGCGGAGGGCACGTTCACCGCGGCCCAGCACGTGGCGCACGCCGCCCAGACCATCGACTGGTTCGTCGAGGGCGCGTTCAGTCCGACCGGGTTCAGCCTGGAGTTCGAGGCGCTCGATCGCAAGGTGCGCGAGGTGACGTCGCTCGCCGACGCCCGCGCGTGGTTCACGCGAGCGGTCGAGCAGGCCCGGCAGACGATCGAGTCGACGCCGGACGACGACTGGAGCCGCCCGCTGCCGGCCGGCCCCATCCTCGGGGGCCGACCGCGCGCGGCGATCTTCGGGGCGATTACGGACCACACCGCCCACCACCGGGGCGCTCTGACGGTGTACGCGCGACTCCGCGGCAAGACCCCGCCCATGCCCTACATGGAGTGAGCTGACGTCCGGCTACCGGTACCCCGACGGCATCCGCCGGTCTCGCACCGCCGACGGCCGGAACGGCGCGACAGGACGGGGAAGTGTGCGTCGCGCCCACCGCTCCCGGGCGGGTCGGGCGGCGCGGCGGAGCAGCCTACCGGCGCGGCCGGTAGGTCCACTTCGTCAGCCGCAACGCGCCGCCGGCGCCGTCGTGAAAGAGGGTGCCGTTCAGTCGCGTGACCTCTTCGACGCGCGCCTCGATTCGGAAGTGCCCGTCCTCGGGATGGGTCGCCTCGGCAACGAGCTCGAGGGTTTCCGGATCGAACTCGACGACGTCGAACGCCACGTTCGCCGGGTTCAGCATCTCGCCGGTGATGGTGTCGCCATCGACCTCGAACCGCACCGTCGAGGCGTCGTAACCGGACTCGGGAATCCACTGGCCCGACCACGTGCCGCGCAGGGCATCGCTCTGCGCGAAGGCCGGCAGGGTCACCAGAAACGCTCCCAGAAGGAACCCGGCTCGGGTAGCTCTCATGGCCAAGAGTCTACGGAAGAACCGGTTCGGGGGTAAAGTACCGCCCATGCCAGCCCCCAACCCTCTTGCAACCCCCGGACTCGCCCTCGCCGCCGGTCTGCTCGCCGCAACGGCCGCGGGGCAGCCGCGCGTCCACGAGATACGCGTCGAGAGCCCGGCCATGGCCTCGGGCGAGACGATGCCCCGGCGATACACGCCGGACGGGCACAACGTGTCGCCGCCCATCACCTGGAGCGGCCTGCCGGAGGACACGCGCGAGATCGCGGTGGTCTGCGCCGACTTCGGGGCCGGGAACCCGCCCCCGTGGGTGCACTGGATCGTTTACGGCATCCCCGCCACCGCCGGCGGGCTGCCCGAGGGGCTGCCGATCCTGCCGGAGACGCCGATGCCCGCGGAGCTGGACGGGGCCGTCCAGGGGCTGAACGGGTGGCGGCGGCCCTACTACCGGGGGCCGGCGCCGCCGGCGGGCACGCCGCACCTGTACCACTTCACGGTTTACGCGCTCGACGAGGCCCTGCGGCTCGAGCCGGGCCTCACGCGCCGGAAGCTGCTCAAGGCCATGGAGGGCCACGTCATCGGGCGGGGAGACCTCGTGCCGGTCTACGAGCGGTTCTAGCCGCGAGACGGCACGGAGGCGCGCGGCGTCCGGCCGCCAGGTGGGCCGAGCCGCGAGGCCGCGAGCTCCGGGTCCGGGTCCGGCGAAATGCAGGAGGAGCGACCAATGGAAGACAAGCGTCCCCAGCTCATGTCCCGGCGCGCCCTGCTGCGACGCGCGGGTGCCGCCGGCGCGGCGGCGGCGGCCGGCGCCGCGGGGGTTTCCGCCCGCGAGGAGAAACCCCCGGAAACCGGAGCGACGGCGGCCCCGACCGCACCCCTGCCCGGGTCCGTGCAGACCCCCGCGTCGGAACCGCCGCGCGCCGCCTTCGAGCACTTGACGGCGGAGGAGGCGGATCTGCTCGAAGCCATCGCCGACCAGCTCATCCCGAGCGACGACCTCGGACCGGGGGCGGTGGCGGCCGGCGCGGTGGTCTACATCGATCGGGCCCTCGGGGGTGCGCTGTCCGAGTCGCGCGACGCCTACCGCGGGGGCCTCGCGGCGTTCGACCGCTACTGCCGGGCCTCACGCGGCGCGCCCTTCCGCGAGCTGCCCCACGTCGACCAGGTCTCGGCCCTCATCGACGTCGAGACCGGCGCCGCGACCGGCGCCCGCACCGGCTTCGCGGGCAGCTCTGCCGCGTTCTTCAACATGGTGCGCGGCCACGTCCTGCAAGGCACGTTCGGCGACCCCTGGTACGGCGGCAACCGCGACTACGTGGGCTGGGACCTCATCGACTATCCCGGTGTGCGGACGGCGGTCTGGCCCCGGCTGCAGTCGCAGCTCGAGGCCGGCGAGCTGCCGTCGCGCCGGCGGTCGGCCTACGACACCGAGTACTTCGACAAGGCGGTGGTCGACGCCGCGACGGGGGAGACGCGCCATGGCGACTAGGCTGCCGGGAACCGACGTCGTCATCGTGGGGCTGGGGGCGGCCGGCGGCGTCGCCGCGCTCCCCCTCGCCGAGGCGGGGCTCGACGTGATCGGGCTCGAGGCCGGGGGACGCCTCACCCGCCGCGACTTCGCCCCCGACGAGATCCGGAACAACGTGCGGGCCTGGCCGTTCTCGGTCCAGAAGTGCGCCAGCGAGGTGCCGACCCTCCGCCGCAACGGGTCGGAGACCGCGGCCCAGGGCGGCGGCCACCCGATGATGAACGCCGTCGGCGGCACCACCCTGCACTACTGGGCGCAGAGCTGGCGGCTCAACCCGTGGGACTTCGAGGTGGTCTCGGCGACGACGCGGCGCTACGGCCGCTCGCGCCTGCCCGAGGGGACGACGGTCGAGGACTGGCCGTTCGGCTACGAGGAGCTCGAGCGCTACTACGATCGGGTCGAGCACGAGATCGGCGTCTCGGGGCAGGCGGGCAACGTCGACGGCCGGCGCGACGGGCGGGGCAACCCGTTCGAGGGCCCCCGCAGCCGCGACTACCCGATGCCCGCGCTGCGCTGGACCGGCTACCTGGAGGGGATGGCGGACGCGGCCCGATCGCTGGGATGGCAGCCGTTCCCCGGGCCCGCCGCCATCAACTCGCGCGCCTACCAGGGGCGCTCGGGCTGCATGTACCACGGCTTCTGCAACCGAGGCGGGTGCCACGTCGACGCCAAGAACTCGCCGGCGGTGACCACGATCCCGCGGGCCGAGGCGACGGGGCGGCTGAAGGTGGTCACCCACGCCCACGTCCGGCGCATCGAGACCGACAACCGGGGCCGGGTGACCGGCGTCACCTACCTGCAGGACCGGGAGGAGCTCTTCCAGCCCGCGCGGTTCGTGCTGCTCGCCAGCTACACCTACGAGAACGTGCGCCTGCTGCTCCTGTCGAAGTCGCGGGCGTGGCCCCTCGGCCTCTCGAACAACCGCGCGCAGGTCGGCCGGCACTACCTCAGCCACCATCAGGGGGCGGGGGTCACGGCGCTGTTTCCCTACGACACGCACGCCTGGTACGGCCTGCCCGCGCAGGGCGTCGCCGTCGACGACTGGGCCGACGACAACTTCGATCATGGGGACCTCGACTTCATCGGCGGCGGCAACCTGTGGGTCTACTCCGACCGGCGCCCCATCGCCGCCGCGGGCATGAGCACGTTCGGGCGCGCCCCCGCGTGGGGCTCGGCCTGGAAGAGGTTCGTCCGCGAGAACGCCGACCGGACGAACAGCGCCTACATCCAGAAGACCACCCTGCCCTACGAGTCCAACTACCTCGACCTCGACCCGGCGGTCACCGACCCCGTCGGCGACCCCGTGATCCGGGTGACGGCCGAGTACAAGCGCAACGAGCTGGCCATCGCCGAGTTCCTGCAGGACAAGATGGCGCGGTGGTACCGCGCGGCGGGCGCGGTCGAGGTGCAGCGCGGCGGCCTCGGGGGGCAGATGGGGGTCTCCACCCACGCCTACGGCGGGACCCGCATGGGTGACAACCCCGAGACCAACGTGGTCGACCGCTTCGGGCTGTCGCACGAGGTGCCGAACCTCGGCGTCCTCGGCGCCTCGGTCATGGGGACGAGCGGCGCCCGGAACCCCACCTTGACCGCGCAGGCCCTGGCGTGGCGCACGGCGGAGCACCTGGTGAGCAACTGGCGTGCGATCGTGGAGTAGGAGTCTGCGCCGTAGAACGGTCCAGACTCCTGGCAGGGTCGGTTGGGCGCTGAGCGGAGCCGCAGGCGACGCTTTCGGGGTTGGCCCGGGAGAACGAGGCGGCGGAGGATCGAGAGAGGGGCGACGTGTCCGCCGAAGGGCCTCCCGCCCGCCGGCGGCCGGCGAGGACGAATCGTCGCTTCGTCGCCGCCCTGCCGCGAGGCGGACGGCGGGGAAGTCTGCGCCGCCGCGGCAGGGCGGCAGGGTCCCTCCGAACTCCCGGCTACGCGAGAACGCGCAAGACGACCCGCCGGTTCTGCGCCCGCCCCGCCGCGGTGTCGTTGGGGGCGACCGGCTGGTCCTCGCCGTAGCTGATGATGCCCATCTTGTGCAGGGGGAGCTGGTGCGCCTCGTGGAGATAGCGCCGGGCGTTGTCGGCGCGCTGCATGCCGAGGCGCGCGTTGTTCGCGGCCGAGCCGGTAGAGTCCGTGTGCCCCTCGATCTCCACGAATGACGCGATGGGGAGCGACCGCAGGTCGGCCACGAACTGGTCCAGGTACGTCCGGACCTCGTCCGGCAGTACCGACTGGGAGATCCCGAACCCGGCGACGTTCTCGTCGATCACCATCTCGTAGACGAGTCGCCGGTTCGCGTTCTCGAGGGTGTTGCCCAGCTGGTCGGCGCGCCTCTGCGCCATCTCCGCCGCCATCTGCGCCGAGTTGGCGCTGGCGAACGCGTTCTGGGCGGTCCGCTCGACCGCGTCGATGCGTTCCGCCTGTTGCTGTACGATGGCGTAGGAATCGTCCAGCTCGCCGCGCACCTCGGAGATCTGGGCGCCGACCTGAGCCTGAAGCTGCGCGGCGGTGTCTTCGACGAAGCCGGTCGTGGCGATGCAGCCGCCGAACAGCGCCGCGCTCAGCACCATCGCCAGCGTTGCCGTAACTCGCATGAGGGTCCTCCCTGCCGGATCCGATCCGTCCTGCTCGTGTCCTTCCGCCTTGCCTCCCCGGCACCTTGGTCCGCGGGGGCCGGCACCGGGACGCATCCCACCGGGCCCGCCCACCGTGGCCTGGCGGCTCCGCGGGGCGCCCGACCCACCCGGCCGGAGTCCGCGCCGTTCCACGGCCCGGACCCCTGGTGGGATTACTGACTGTATCGGCGCCGCGCTCCCGGAACTTCATATCCGGCCGGCTCGACGCCCGCGCTTTCTGGCGGCGACGCTGACTCTCCTGCTGACGGGCGCGGCCGTTCCCGCCGTGGACGCCCAGCCCGCGCCGGAGCCACCTCCCCCTCCCGGCGCCGCCGGCATCGTCCGCCCCGCCGTCCGGCCCCCGCGGGTGACCGCCCCGCCGGTCATCGACGGCCGGCTCGACGATCCGGCCTGGGACCGCGCCGCCCACATCACCGAGCTCGTGCAGCGCCGGCCCCTCGACGGCCCGCCCGCCACCGAGGCGAGCGACGTCTACCTCGCCTACGACAGCGACCACCTCTATGTCGGACTGCACGCGCACTACACGGACCCCGGCATGATGCGGGCGAACCGGCGCGACCGCGACCAGACCGTCGAGGACGACCTGTTCCTGATCTACTTCGACCCGTTCCTCGACCAGCAGCGGGCCTACGTCTTCACCGTGAACGGCTACGGGGTGCAGGGAGACGCGATCCTGCGGGCGGGGGCCCTCGGGGGCGGCCGCTTCGGCGTCCCCCGCGGCGACGCCTCGTGGGACGTGCTGTTCGACACCGCGGCCCGACTCGTTGCCGACGGCTTCGTCGCCGAGATGGCCATCCCCTTCAAGAGCCTCCGTTACCCGAGGCGGGAAGCCGGATCCGAGCATCGGTGGGGGCTGCAGATCGCGCGCACCATCGGCGGCAAGGACGAGGCCGACGTCTGGTCCCGCACGTCGCGCGACATCGCCGGCTTCCTGCCCCAGATGGGCCTGCTCGACGGCATGACCGACCTCTCGCGCAGCCACAACCTGGAGATACTGCCCACCGTCACCGCGACCCGGTTCGGCGCCCTCGACCGCGGCACCGGCCGGTTCGACGAGGGGGACCTGTCGCCTGAAGGCGGCGTCAACATCAAGTACGGCGTCACGTCCAACCTCACCGCCGACGTCACGTTCAACCCCGACTTCTCGCAGATCGAGTCGGACCTGCCGCAGATCGAGATCAACCAGCGGTTCGCGCTCTTCTACCCCGAGCTGCGTCCCTTCTTCCTGGAGGGGGCCGAGATCTTCAACATCCGCGCGCCGATCACCACCGTCCACACCCGCACCATCGTCGACCCCGCGTACGGCGCCAAGCTGACCGGCAAGGTCGGACGCACCACCCTCGGGCTGATGTACGCCAACGACGCGGCGCCCGGGAACCTGGACGACGACGCCGACCCCGCCTTCGGGCAGCCCGCGCACACCTTCGTGGGCCGGGCGCGATACGACCTCTACACCGAGTCGCACGTCGGGGCCGTCTTCACCGACCGGGAGCTGCTCGACGGCTACAGCCGGCTCGCCGGGGTCGACTCGAACTTCCGCCTCGGCGACACCCACGCGGTCGCCTTCCGCGCCATGGCCACCGACCACCGGGACCGCGGGGGCGCGGAGACGACGGGCCGCCTGCTCGACGCGAGGTTCAGCAAGAGCGGCCGCAACCTGCGCTACGCCCTGTCGTCGTACTCGCTGTCGCCCGAGTTCAGGACCGACGTGGGGTTCGTCCGCCGCACCGACCAGCGCTACACGTCGGTGACCGGGGGCTACCGGTGGTGGCCGGAGCACTGGCTCCGCAACTGGGGGCCCGAGTTCGTCTACGGACGGAACTACGACTTCGCGGGCGTCCTGCAGGACGAGGTCGCCGACGCCGGCATCAACCTCGCCCTCGCCCGCAACATGTTCGTCGCCAGCAACGTCCGCCGCGAGCTGGAGCGGTTCGGCGGCATCGACTTCCACAAGACCCGCGCCCGGGTCTTCGGCCGGGTCGACACGAGCCGGCGGGTCGGGGTGTCCCTCGAGTACCGGCGCGGCGAACAGATACGCTTCGACGCCGAGGCGCCGTACCTCGGCCGGGAGCAGGGCATCACCGCGAGGCTCAACCTGCGTCCCGTCCCCCGCCTGCGATCGGCGATCAACGTCACCACGAACCGGTTCACGGACCACCGCCACGGCGGCGGCGCGGTGTTCGACGTCCAGATCTACCGCGCCCTCACGACCTACCAGTTCAGCAACCGCCTGCTCTTCCGCAACATCAGCGAGTACAACACGCTGCGAGGGAAGCTGGACCTGAACTTCCTGCTCACCTACCGCGTCAACGCGGGCACCGTCTTCTACGCCGGCTACGACGACCACTATCAGCAGGCCGACCGCATCGACGGCGATCTGCTGGACTGGCACGAGGTCGGCAGCGGGCGCTCGAGCTGGAACTGGCGCCAGCGGACCAACCGCGCGGTGTTCCTGAAGTTCCAGTACCTCTTCCGGTACTGACCGGAGCGGCACCGCGGACGAGCGCCGAGCTCGTGCGCGCGACCGGGCGCCGGAGCGGCGGTCGGCCGCGAGCCATCGCGGAGCCGGAGGCAGGCGCCGGACGCCGCGGGCCGGTCGTTCGGCCGGCGGGGAAGCCGGTCGGGGGCCGCGGCACGGTTGCGGGATCGATGGCGACCCCACCCGGTCGCCAGTCGCGAACATGAGCGAACCGGGCGGGGCGCGGTATGGTTAGGGTGTGGCCCCCACGGACGTGCGGCGGCGCGAAGGCCCCGGCGACGACCCGCGGGCCGCCCCGGCCGACCCCATCGGCGCCGGCACCGGCGTCCTGCTGATCGCGGTCTTCACCATCGCGACCTGCGGCTTGATCTACGAGCTGCTCGCGAGCACCATCGCCAGCTATCTCCTCGGCGACAGCGTCACGCAGTTCTCGACGGTCATCGGCGTCTACCTCTTCTCGATGGGCGTCGGGTCGTACCTGTCGCGCCACGTCCGCCGCGATCTGCTGGCCCGGTTCATCGAGATCGAGATCCTGGTGGGCCTCGTCGGCGGCCTCTCGTCGCCGGTGCTCTTCTTCGCGTTCTCCGAGGTGGACGCCTTCCGCGTCGTGCTGTACGGCTGGGTCACCGCCACCGGGGTGCTCGTCGGCCTGGAGATCCCGTTTCTCATCCGTATCCTGAAGGACGAGTTCCCGCTGCACGACCTCGTCTCCCGCGTCCTGTCGCTCGACTACCTGGGCGCGTTGGCGGCGGCGTTGCTGTTCCCGCTGTGGCTGGTGCCGCAAGTCGGCCTGATGCGGTCGTCGTTCGTGTTCGGCGGGCTCAACGTGCTGGTCGCGGTGTGGACCTGCCACTACTTCCGCCGGCGCCACCGGCGGCCGCGGCTCGCCGTGCAGGCCTGGGGCGCGTTCGCGGTGCTGGCGCTCGGCACGGTCTTCTCCGACGACCTGACGACCTGGTCCGAGCGGCGGCTCTACGAGGAGCCGGTCGTCCTGTCGCGGTCGTCTCCCTACCAGCGCATCGTGCTGACGCGGGGCGACAACGGCGTCCGCCTGTTCCTGAACGGCAACCTGCAGTTCTCGACCCTCGACGAGTACCGCTATCACGAGGCCCTCGTCCACCCCGGCCTCGCCGCGGTGGCCGCGCCCCGCCGCGTGCTCGTGCTCGGCGGCGGCGACGGCATGGCGGTCCGCGAGATCCTGAAGGACGACCGCGTCCGCGAGGTCACGCTGGTGGATCTCGACCCGATGATGACCGACATCTTCCGCGACCACGAGGCGTTCGCCGCCTTCAACGACTTCGCGCTGCGCTCGCCCCGGGTCGAGGTGGTCAACGCCGACGCCTTCGTCTGGCTCGAGTCGAACCCCGCCCGCTGGGACTTCATCGTCGTCGACTTCCCCGACCCCCGCACCTACTCGCTCGGCAAGCTCTACACGACCACCTTCTACCGGCGACTCGCGAGCCGGCTGAACGCGGGCGGCGCCGCCGCCATCCAGAGCACATCGCCCCTTGTCTCGCGGCGGTCCTTCTGGTGCGTGGTCGAGACGGTCCGAGCGGCGGGGCTGCACGCGAGGCCCTACCACGCGCCGGTCCCGACCTTCGGGGAGTGGGGCTACGTGCTGGCGTCGCGGGAACCGCTGGCCCGGTCCGATGCGTTCCCGCCGGGGTTGCGGTACCTCACCCCGGCCATCGCGGGGTCGCTGTTCGAGTTCCCGGCCGACATGGCGCCGGTGCCGGTGGAGGTGAACCGATTGAACAACCAGATCCTCGTGCAGTACCACGCGGAGGGCTGGGAGCAGTACGCAGGGAGCGTCGCAGGCAGCCCGCGTTAGGAGCCTGCGCCGTGGCACGGCGCGAACGCCCGGGGGTTGGTTGGCGCGCCAAGCGGAGCCGAAGGCGACGATTGGCGGGCCGGCGTCACAACCGGGCGAGGACCTGAGCTGGCCGTGGAGGCGCCCGGCCGCGGGCTTCGACGCAAGCAAGTCGGACTGCAACCGACCAGGAACAGGCTTGGACGGGATATACCGGCCACTCCGCGCCACCGCGGCACCACCACACGGATTGCCGACCCGATGGACACACGACGGAACCTCCCCAACCGCGGACTGACACGCCGGGACATCCTGCGGATGGGTCCGGGCGCGGCCGCGGCGATGGCGCTCGGTTGCACTCCGGGCCTGCCCGCCTCCGCCGAGAGGGCCCTCGACGCCGGTCGCATCACCGGGACCATCGTGGGCGCCTCCCACCGGCTCGGACATCGGCTGCGGGACGGCGCCCGGCCCGAGCCGCGGCAGATCCACGACGTCCCCGTGGTCATCGTCGGGGCGGGCGTCGCGGGGCTGTCCGCGGCGTGGAAGCTTGCGCGCAGCGGCATGCGCGACTTCGTGGTGCTCGAGCTCGAGCCGGAGCCGGGAGGCAACGCGAGGTGGGGGGAGAACGACGTCTCGCGCTTTCCGTGGGGCGCGCACTACCTGCCGGTCCCCGCCGCCGAGGCCACCGCGACGCGGGAGCTGGTCGCCGAGATGGGTCTGGTCCTGGACACCGGCGCGGACGGCGAGCCGGTCTACGATCCGCGCCACCTGTGCCACGCCCCCCAGGAGCGGTTGTTCGTCGACGGCGGGTGGCGCGAAGGGCTGTCGGCGCGCGACGTGGTGGACCCCGCCCCCGGCTCCTCCGAGTCGGCGGAGCTCGCGGCGTTCGAGGCCGAGGCTCGGCGGTACCGGGACTACCGGGACGCGCGGGGCCGACGGGCGTTCGCCCTGCCCATCGCCGCCGGCTCCACCGACGCGACGATCGCCGCGCTCGACCGGATGTCGATGCGCGAGTACTTCGACCGAGCCGGCTGGTCATCTTCCCGCCTGCGCTGGTACGTGGACTACTGCTGCCGAGACGACTACGGCTGCACGCTGGAGACGACCTCCGCGTGGGCGGGGTGGCACTACTTCTGCTCGCGCCCCGACGACGTCGAGTACCTGACCTGGCCCGAGGGCAACGGCCGCATCGTGCGTCACTTCCTGGACCGGGTGGGCGGGAACGTCCGCACCGGGATGCTGGTCTACCGCGTGCGCCCTACCGGCGGCGCGGAGACGGACGGCGGTGCGGTGAGGGCGCCGGCCGACGGCGCTACGGGCCCCACGGCCCCCGGCAGCGCGTTTCCCCCCGGCGCCGCCCCCGACGGCGGGGTCGAGGTCGACGTGCTGGACACGCACACCGAGACCGCCGTGCGGTTCCGGGCGCGCCACTGCATCTATGCCCTGCCCCGGTTCACGGCGCCCCACGCCATCGAGGGCTACGCCCTCGCCGGCCTCGAGTCGTTCACCTACAGCCCGTGGGTCGTCGCGAACCTGACCGTCGACCGGGCGCCGGAGGGCGCGGCCTGGGACAACGTGCTCTACGACAGCCCGTCACTCGGCTACGTCGTCGCCACGCACCAGAGCCTGCGCACGGCGCCGGGTCCCAGCGTACTGACCTGGTACCTGCCGCTCGCCGTCCCGAACCCGGACTCCGCGCGTGCGTGGATGCTCGAGCGGGAATGGCGCGACTGGGCCTCGCTGATACTCGCCGACCTCGCGCGGGCCCATCCCGACATCGAGCTCCGCGTTTCCCGCATCGACGTGATGCTCTGGGGGCACGCGATGATCCGGCCCGCGCCCGGCTTCATCTGGGGCGAGGCGAGGCGCCGGGCCGCCGCCCCGCACGGCGCGATCCGCTTCGCCCACTCGGACATGGGCGGCATCTCGGTCTTCGAGGAGGCGCAGTATCACGGCGTCCGGGCGGCCGAGGAGGTGATGCGGGCTCTGGACCATGCCCACGCGACATCGCTGCCGGACATCGAGCAGGCGTGAGGCGCTCCGCCCGCCGATTTCGTCGCCTGATCCTTCCGCCCCGGGCCGAGTCGCGCGGGCAGAATGGCTCCTGGGAGTCTGCGCCGTGGTACGGTGCAGACTCCCAGCCGGGTCGGTTGGGGGCGCCAAGCGGAGCCGCCGGCGACGATTGGCGGGCTACGTCGCCCCGATCCCCATCTTCTTCTTGAGCTCGGCCAGCGAGTCGGCGCCGGCGCTGGGCGAGGGCCCCGCGAGAGCGCGGTCGATGTCGTCGTCGATGGTGCCGCCGACGTCGGCGAGCTGGTCGTAGGCCTCGGCCAGCGACTCCTCTTCCTGCACGCGGTGCTTCATCTTCTCGAGCATCGCGACGGTGCCCGAGGCGTCGGCGCCGGCGAGCTGCTGGTTGATCTTGCGCATCGACGACGCGGTGCGGGCCCGCGCGCGCAGGGTGATCAGCTCGTTCTCGTACTTGGCGATCTGCCGCTTGAGGTCCTCGACCTTGGCCTGGAGCTGGTCGGACATGCGCCGCTGCGTCTCGTAGTCGGCGCCGACCCGGGCCGACTGCTGGACCTCGGTGTCCTTCTTCTCGAGAGCGGAGGTGGCGAGGCGCTCGGCCTCGGCCGCGGCCATCTCGCCGGACTCGGCCCGCCGGAGGAGGAGCATCGCCTTGCGCTCGTAGTCGGCCGCGCGCTTCTTGTGGTCGTCGGTCTCCTTCTGCAGGCGGATGGCCAGCGACTTCACCTGGGCGAGGCTCACCATCGCGGCCTGGAGGTTCTTCTTGAGATCGCGGATGCCCTGCTCGGTCATCTTGATCGGATCCTCCAACTGGTCGACGGCGGCGTGGGCGTTCGACTGGGCGACCTTGAACATTCTGCGAAAGATACTCATGGCTACTTCTTCCAGTAGGCGAGGAGCTCGGCGCCGTTCTCGGCCAGGGCCAGCGTCAGGGCCCGGATCGAGCCTTCGAGCTCGTTCAGATCGAGGTTGGCGAGCTGCAGGGTGTCGCGGTAGAAGATGCGACCGCCCGTCTCGTCGAGCACGAACGCGCCGTGCACCAGCGTGTTGTTCATCTGCAGCAGCCGGGTGAAGAGATCGCCCGGCTCCGCCGGCACCTCGCCGATCAACTGCTCGAGAATGACGATGGGCGGCTCGCAGTCGATGACGAGCTGCTTGATGCCGTTGTCCTCGTCGTCGACCACCACCAGATCGTCGGCCTCGTTCTCCGCCGTGATCGTGAGCCCGAGATCGAGCACGTGGCCCTTGACCGTTTCCAGATGCTCAGACATTCATCGCGCCTCCTTGCGCGTCCGTTCCGTGCGCGCCCGCTCCGCCGGCCGAAACCGACGCCCGCTCCGCGCTCGCCGCGGGCGCGGGCGCGGGCGGGGCTTCTCGTTCCACCCTTCTGAACGGGCGGCGCCGGAGATTCTCTCTGATTGACGATACGTCGGGACGGCGGGTTCAATTCGCCGCTGCCTCCCGGCGCTCGCGGGCCGAGATCACCACCAGGCGATCCGCGGCCGCGACCACCGCATCGGCGCCGGGGTTCGTCTCGATGGTTCCGTTTCCCTGGCGCTGGATTGCCACCGCGATCTTGTCGTGTTCGCGCTTGAGGGCGGAGAACACGTCGAAGAACGGCCGGCCGGCCAGCGCGGGCGGCACCGGCTCGGTCACCAGATCCTGCCCGACGCTGGCGCTCAGCAGCTCGCGCAACACCGTGGAGATGCCATGGTCGTGGGCCGCGGTCGACATGACCCGGCTGCACAGCTCGGCTCCCACGACAATCTCGTCGGCCCTGGCCTGCTGGCAGTGACGCACGTTGGCCTCGGTGGCGAGCTCGACGATGGAGTAGACCTCCGAATTGAGGCTCTTTACGGTGAGCGTCGCCAGCACCGTCTTGGCGTCCCGCGCGCTGTAGTCCAGCGAACGGTCTCCCACGATGACGACGGTCGCCGCGGCGTCGATGCCGGCCCGCTTCAGGTTCTCCTCGGTCACATCGCCGCGCACGAAGTGAAGATGGTCGTCCGCCACCGGCTTCACGTCGATGTCGGCCACCAGCACGATGTCGGCGTCCGAGGAGCGCACATCGGCCCGCAGGTCGGCCAGGATTTCCTTCATCCGGCCGTTCCAGCCGCACAGGATGATGTGCCTCTTGCCGTCGTAAGAGTCCATGCCCCGGTCCTTCCTCATGCGCTCTTCCACGAACACCCCGGCGATGGTGGCCGTGAACATGCCCAGCACACCGATGCCGAAGAACATGAGCACGATGCCGACGAGGCGGCCGCCGAGCGTCACGGGGAAGATGTCGCCGAAGCCGACGGTGGTCAGGGTGACGACGGACCACCAGAGCCCGTCGGCCGGGGACCGCCCCTCGAAGAACGCGAAACCGGCCGCCCCACCCAGAATCAGCACCGCGATGACCCCGAGGATGCGCAACAGGTTCTCGCGGCGCAGGAAGCCGATAGCCCGCGTCAGGACTTGCGCCACCACGAACGCACGGATGCTCATGTCTGAATGACGTGCCGCCGCGGCGGCCGGAACGGACCAACGCCGCCCGCGAATCGGCCCTGCTACAGCGTCAAGCCGATCAGCATGGAAGCGGCGAGATAGGTGACGCCCTCGATGACCCCGGCGCCCAGGTTGGGCCGCTCCTGCACCAGCTCGTCGGTCAGGCTCGCGCCGGGCAGCAGCACCTTGTCGGCGAAGAGCCGGACCAGCGGCAGCAGGACAAGCCCCACGACCAGGTAGTACCCGAACTCGGTCAGGCTCTCGTTCCAGGAGACGAAGTCTCCCTCGCCGGCGAGGCGGATGACGTTGCCGAACCCGACGAGGACCCCCGCGAAGGCGACGGCGACGGCGACGTTGCCCCCTTCGATCTGGTCGTGGAGGTCGTACGCCGTGATCCGGTCGTAGAGGACCCCGGCGACGACGAGGGCGGCGAGGCCGGTGACCCAGAACACGAGCCCCGACGCCAGCCCGCCCTCGCCGGACATCGCGCCGGCCGTGATCAGCCCCACCGCGACGTAGTTGGCCCCCTCGAGGATGCCCACGCCGACGTTCCGGTCCTCGACGATCTCGCGCTCGTTGTCGAACCGCGAGAACACGAGACGGTCGTTGACCCAGGCCGACAGGTTGAGGAGGACGATGGCGAGCCCGCCGTAGATGACGAGGCCGATGACGTCGTCGAGGAGGCTGACCGAGGCGGGCCCGGACACGACGCCGCCGAGCACGATGACCAGCCCCAGGTAGTAGCCGGCGACGGTGACCGCGAGGGCCAGGTTGTCCTTCTCGAGCAGCTCGACCCGGAGCACGAAACGCCGGTGGAGCGCGTCGTAGACCCACTTGCCGACGGCGAGCAGGACGAGGATGACGGCCAGGTAGGTGAAACCGGCCACTATCTGATCCACGGACATCTCACGCCCTCCCGAGGCCAGTCAGCCCGCGGCGGAAGCTGCATTCGACGGACGATGCGTCCTGTGCCTCGCCGGGTCCTGGTTCGAATACGGGTTCCGCCACGAGGCAGCCCGACGACCGCCGTCCGCGGCTCCGATTGCCGCCCAACCACCCTGCCGGGGGTCTGCACCGTTCGACGGGCGCGGCCCCCCGGCCTACTTGCCGAAGCTGCGCACACCGCCCGCCATGCGGCTGCGGACCCGCTGGCCGAACGACCGGCCCTGAGCGGCCTGGCGCGCCTGCTGCCGGCGGAAGAAGTCGGGGCTGGTCTGCCGGGTGGTGGACCCGTTGGTGCCGTACACGCCGCCACCGGGTCCATAGTAGGTCTGGCCCCGGCTCCGCGCGTCCCGGTAGCCGTCCCAGTCGTCGCGGTAGACGGGGCGCCCGAAGCCGCCGATGAGGTTGCTCAGCAGCGCGTACTGGCCGTAGAACTCCCAGAACGACCGGCCGCCCCCGTCGTCGCGCCACTGCCCGTACCGCTCGTCGCCCACCTGCTGGTAACCGGGTGGATGCTCACCCTGATCGACGGCCCCGTCGGGGCCCTTCGACAGGACCACCATGCCGAGCGACGACCGGTAGCGGTCGTAGGTCCCGGAGTCGACCTCCAGCCAGTCGAGGACCGCTTCGCGGTAGACCGGCCCCTCAGAGCCCGCCTGGGGCTCGCCGACCACGACCCGGTACTGGTGGGCGTATCCGAAGCCCTCGTCGCTCATGTCCTGGAGCACCACCGAGTACTCGGGGAAGCGGTCGAGCTCCTGCTCGAGGCGGTCGAGGGGGGTCTGCGTGGCGCAGGACCCGGCCGCGAGCAGGGCCGACGCGAGGAGCGCCGCGGTTGCGCCCCGCCACGCGGGCGCCCGGCGGGACGGGGTGGAGCGACAGGCTTCCCCGAGAGCGCCCGGCGCCGCGCGCCGGCTCGCGATCCGCGGGGGCGTCGCCATTCGGCGGCAGAGGCGGTTCATTCCGGACTCCCGGGCAGGATGTGGGTGAACTGGTACTCCTCGACCACGCGGCCGGCCGCCGCCGTGAACTCCGTCTCGCCCCACTGCTCGACGCCGACGAACGCGGTCTCCGCCTCGTCGGCGAACTCCCAGCGGACCAACGGCTCGCCGGCCCCGGCCCCGTCGGGGAACATGTGCCCCGCGTAGGAGGCGTCGAGGCGGTACTCGGCGCCCTCGAAGACGATGCGCTCCGGGGGGTCGTCGTGGTCGAGGATGTGCCGCCGGACGTCGCCGGCGATGTCGCCGACGGCGATGCGGCGCGACAGCGACCAGGCGTCGCCGGCCCGCTCGAGGTAGCGCTGCTCGCCGCTCGCGGTCAGCTCCCACTCCTCGAGGTCGTCGTCGAGGCCCGAGAACCGGTAGCGGGAGTAGCCGGTCACCTTCCAGGTCCGGAGGTCGTAGTCGACGAGGTAGCCGACCTTGAGCTTCCGGAGGACCAGGTCGGCGAGGGGATCGGGAGCGTCATCCTTCGGTTTCCGGCCGAACAGCCGATCGGTGAGACCCACGAGAGCGCTCCTTCCGGTTCCTATGCTAATCGCTCGCGGGCTTTCGACCAAGCGGAAGCACGGCCGCGGCGAAGCGGCGCGAGCCGGTTCGGACGTGTTACGGTTGATGTCCATGGCCACGACAACGACGACCCGCCGGACTCGTTCGACCGGGAATCCATGCGAAGGCAGGCTCGAATCCGCGCCCTCGCCGCTCCATCGCGCGATGCTCGCCGCCCTCGCGGCGGCCTGCCTGTCACCGGCGGCGGCAGCCGGTCAGGCCCCGCCCGCCGCGGCGTTCGTCCCGGTCACCGACGCGATGCTCCAGGACCCCGCCCCCGGGGACTGGCTCATGTGGCGACGCACCCTCGACGGATGGGGCTACAGCCCCCTCGACCAGATCGACCGCGGCAACGTGGGCGACCTGCGCATGGTGTGGTCTCGCGCCCTCGCGCCGGGGCGGCAGGAGGGCACGCCCCTCGCCTATGGCGGCGTCCTCTACATGCCCCAGGCCAGCGACGTCATCGAGGCCATCGACGCGGTGACCGGCGACCTGATCTGGCAGCACCGCCGGAACCTGCCCAACGACGTCTACGACTTCGTCGGCGGCAACGCCCGCAACAACCGCAACATCGCCATCCACGGTCGCTTCATCATCAATACGAGCGACGACAACTACGCGTTCGCCCTCGACGCCGAGACCGGCGAGATCGCATGGGAGACACGGATCTTCGACTACCGGGAGACCCCGGCCGGCCACAGCTCGGGGCCGATCGTCGCCGACGGCCGGGTCATCTCCGGGCGGAGCTGCCGGCCCCGCGGAGGGCCCGAGTCGTGCGTCATCGTGGCCCACGACGCGCGGACCGGCGACGAGCTGTGGCGGCGCCGCACGGTGCCGGCGCCGGGCGAGCCGGGCGACGAGACGTGGGGCGGCGTGCCCTACGAGGAGCGGGTCCACGTGGGCACGTGGATGCCGGCGAGCTACGACCCCGAGCTGCGGCTCATCTACCAGGGCACCTCGGTCACCTCGCCGGCCCCGAAATTCATGCTCGGCGGGGTCGAGAACACCCACCTCTACCACAACTCCACCCTCGCCCTCGACGTCGAGACCGGCGAGATCCGCTGGTTCTACCAGCACATGAACGACCACTGGGACCTCGACCACCCCTTCGAGCGCATCCTCGTCGACACCGCGGTGGCGCCGGATCCCGACGCGGTGAGCTGGATCAACCCGCGCATCCGGCCGGGCGAGGTGCGGAAGGTGATGACCGGCATCCCCGGCAAGACCGGCCTCGTCTACACCCTCGACCGCGAGACCGGCGAGTTCCTGTGGGCCACCCCCACCGTGGCCCAGAACGTCATCGACCACATCGACGGGGCGACCGGGGCGGTGACCGAGAACGCGGAGGTGATCTTCACGGCCGAGGGCCAGACGGTGCTGGCGTGCCCCAACATGCACGGCGGCAAGGACTGGGAGGCGGGCGCCTACAGCCCCCTGACGAACACCCTGTACATGCCGATGCGCAACATGTGCCAGCGACTGCTCGCGACGACCTCCCCCGACGCCTCGCACCGCATCTACGCGCTGGCGGTGCGCCACGAGCACGCGCCGGGCAGCGAGCAGCTCGGCGCCGTGTACGCGATCTCGGCCGAGACCGGCGAGACGCGCTGGCTGCACCAGCAGCGCGCCGCGACCCTGTCCCTGGTCGCGACCGGCGGCGGCCTCGTCTTCGGCGGCGACGCGAACGGCCGGTTCCGCGCGTTCGACGACGAGACAGGCGAGGTGCTGTGGGAGATCAACCTCGGCTCGCCGGTCAGCGGCTTCCCCGTCAGCTTCGCGGTGGACGGACGCCAGTACGTCGCGGTAGGCACCGGCGGCGCCGCGACGACCCGCAGCTTTCTCCAACTGACGCCGGAGCTGCGCCCGAGCAACGGCAACAACCTGTTCGTCTTCGCGCTTTCGGAGCCGGAGTCCGAGCCGTAAACGGCGCGGACTCCGGCAGGGTTGGTTGGGCGCCAAGCGGAGCCGAAGGCGACGATTGGCGGGCTCGGAGTCCGAGCCGTAGACGGCGCGGACTCCGGCAGGGTTGGTTCGGCGCCAAAGCGGAGCCGCAGGCGCAAGGTCGCGCCGCCTCGGTTATGATTGGCCCATGGATGTGCTGGTCGGCATCGCCAATCTCGTCGTCCTGCTGTTCATCATCGAGGCATGGGTCACGGGCCGCATCCGCGGCGCCCTCGCCAGGACGACGTCCGAACACGTGGACGAGCGGTTGAACGATCCCGCGAGCCCCGGGAACGTCCGCCTCGACGGCCTCGACCGCCGCCTGGACGCTCTCGACAACCGGCTCGACGGCCTCGACAACCGCCTGGACGCCCTCGACAACCGGCTCGACGGCCTCGACAACAGCCTGAGCGGGCTCGACACGCGGCTCGAAGGGCTCGACCGCCGGGTGAGCGACCTCGACGCCCGGGTGGCCGGGCTCGACGACCGGCTCGGCCGCGTCGATGCCCAGGTCGCGGTGCTCAACGCCCAGACATCGCAGCAGATCGGCGATCTCGACCGGCGCGTGCGGGAACGGTTCCGCGGTCTCGAGCGGCGCGAGCGCGCTCCGGAAGCCGACGGCGGTGGCGCCGCGGAAGGCCCTTCCTGATCGAGTCCCTTCGGCCTCCTGGCGGGTTGGTTGGGCGCCAGGCAGAGCCGCAGGCGACGACCGGCGGGCTTGGATCCGCGCCGGCGCCCCGCGAGAGCCGGGCAGCGCCGCCGCGAGCCGTTACGGCCCGCCGGCGCTTCCGCTCAACCGCGCCCGCACGTTCGCCTCCGCCCGGGCGACCTGCTCGGCCGTCATCCCCGCCGCGACGCCGTCGCGCGCCCGGGCGATGGCGGCGCCCTCCGCCCCGGGAACCTGCAGGGCGGCGAGGCTGAGCCAGGTGAGGGCGGCCACGAGATCACGCTCGACGCCGCGGCCCTCGGCGTGCAGGCGGCCGAGCTCGCCCTGCGCGAAGGGGTGTCCCTGCTCGGCGGCCAGGCGCACCCACCGCGCCGCCTCGGCCTCGTCCCGGGGAACTCCGCGACCCTCCGTATGGGCGAACCCGAGATAGAACTGCGCGTCGGGGTATCCCTGGTCGGCGGCGAGGCGAATCAGCCGCACCGCCTCGGCGTCGTCCTGCCCCACCCCGCCGCCCTCGAGGTAGGCGAGCCCGAGGTAGTACTGCGCCTGAGGATGTCCCTGTTCGGTGGCGCGACGGAACCACCGCAGGGCCTCCGCCGGGTCCCGCCCCACGCCGCGCCCTTCGGCGTACATCGCCCCGAGGTTCGCCTGGGCCTGAGGGTCGCCCTGATCGGCCGCGAGCCGGAACCACCGCACCGCCTCCCCAAAGTCCTGCGGCATGCCGAGGCCCGCCGCGTGCATCGCCCCGAGGCTGCCCTGCGCCTGGGGGTGCCCCTGCTCCGCCGCGAGGCGGAACCACCGCGCCGACTCCGCGTCGTCCTGGGGCACGCCGCCGCCCTGGGCGTGGAGGATCCCGAGCTGGAACTGCGCCTCGGCGAGGCCCTGATCGGCCGCGAGCCGGATCCAGCGCGCGGCTTCCGCCTCGTCCGGGGAGACCCCGCCGCCGACGAGGTACATGGTGCCCAGTTGTCCCTGGGCGATGGCGTGGCCCTGCTCCGCCCCAAGCCGGAGCCACCGCACCGCCTCGGCGTCGTCCTGGGCGACTCCGCGGCCCTCGCCGTACGCGAAACCCAGGTTCACCTGGGCCTGCGCGTCGCCCTGATCGGCCGCGAGCCGGTACCAGCGCGCGGCCTCCGCGAGATCCCGCGGCACCCCGCGCCCGTCGGCGTAGAGCAACCCGAGCTGGCCCTGCGCCTCGGCGAGGCCCTGGTCCGCCGCGAGCCGAATCAGCCGGACCGCCTCCGAATCGTCCTGCGGGACGCCGCGCCCGCCCGCGTACAGCATCCCCAGCCGGCTCTGCGCCTCGGCCAGCCCCTGGTCCGCCGCGAGCCGAATCAGCCGGGCCGCCTCCGAATCGTCCTGCGGGACGCCGCGCCCGCCCGCGTACATCGCGCCGAGCTGACCCTGGGCCCGGGCGTCCCCCTGGTCGGCCGCGAGCCGGAGCCACCGCAGCGCCTCGGCGTCGTCCCGCCCCACCCCGCCGCCCCCGGCGTAGAGCGCCCCGAGCCGACCCTGGGCGGCGACGAGCCCCTGCTCGGCCGCGAGGCGGAGCCACCGCGCCGCCTCCGCACCGCTTCGGGGGACCCCGAGGCCCTCCGCGTACATCTCGCCCAAACGGCCCTGGGCGGCGGCGAGCCCCTGCTCGGCCGCCATCCGGAACCACCGCGCCGCCTCGACGTCGTCCTCGGATACCCCGCGGCCCTCGTCGTACATCGACCCGAGCTCGAGCTGGGCCTCGACGTCCCCCCCTTCCGCGGCCAGGCGGAGACCGTCGACGTCGCCACCCGGAGAGCACGCCCAGAGGGCGGCGCTCAACCCGCAGGCCAATGCGGCAGCGCCGGGGCGCCCGAAACCGGGGCAGGGGAGCATGGTGGAATGGAAGACACGGCGATTATACGACAGCGCCGGGGCCGCTCCCCCCGTCTGGTATAGTCAACCCCGGTGTCACGCTATCGATTCCGGGCGGGCTCGATCGTCTGCGCGCCCGTCGTCCGGGCCGTGGGAGCGGGCGTGCTGACCATCCTTGCGTGGGCCTGCGGCCCGGCGCCCGATGGTGACCCGCCCATCGACCCGCGCAGCGCCATCCTGCCCGAGGGGGCGCCGTCGGACTTCTTCACGCCGCGGCCGGTCGGCGAGCCGCGCGGCGACGGCGAGCGGCCCCAGATCGCGCACGTCACCATCGTCGACCTCGACGCCGACGGCCTGCCGGACATCCTGGCCTGCGACGCGATCCGGAACCGGGTCGCCTGGATCCGCCAGCACCCGGCCGGGACCTGGACCGAGGAGCCCGTCACCGAGGACATCCGCGCTCCCGCGCACGTGGAGCCGACCGACTTCGACGGCGACGGGGACCTCGACCTGCTCGTCGCGAGCCTCGGCGAGCTCTTCCCGAGCGATCTGCGCATCGGCTCGGTGGTGGTCCTCGAGAACGACGGCGAACAGCGCTTCACGAGCCGCGTCGCGGCCGAGGGCATACCGCGGGTCGCCGACGTGCGGGCCGGCGACCTCGACGGCGACGGGGACCTCGACCTCGCGGTGGCCGCCTTCGGCTACGACCACGGCGAGACGCTGTGGCTCGAGAACCGGGGCGGCTGGACGTTCGAGGCCCACGTCCTGCAGCGGTTCTCGGGCGCCATCAACGCCATCGCCGCCGACCTCGACGACGACGGCGCCCGCGACATCGTGGCCCTCGTCAGCCAGGAGTGGGAGGAGATCTGGGCCTTTCCCGGCCCCGAGCTGAGGCCGCGGCTGCTCTGGGGCACCACGAACCCGGACTTCGGCTCGAGCTGGATCACCCTCGTCGATCTCGATAGGGACGGGGACCCCGACATCCTGCACAGCAACGGCGACGCGTTCGACTACGCCCCCGCCAACAGCCGCCCGTGGCACGGCGTGCAGTGGCTGGAGAACCGGGGCGGCATGCAGTTCGAGCCGCACCGCATCGCGGATCTCCAGGGGGCGTCGAGCCCGCAGGCCGCCGACCTCGACGGCGACGGCGACCTCGACGTGGCGGTGGTCAGCGCCTACAACGCGTGGGACGACGAGTCGGCCCACAGCCTCGTGTGGCTCGAGAACAACGGGCGGATGCAGTTCGCGATGCACCGCATCGCGCGTTCGCCGACCCACCTCATCACCCTGGCCGCCGGCGACCTCGACGGCGACGGTGACGCCGATCTCGTCACCGGCGGCATGCACATCAGCGGCCCCTACGACCGCATGTCGCGGGTGACGGTCTGGAGCAACGGTGGCCCGCCGGCGCCGTGACAAGCGCCGGGGCGCCGCGGCAGCGCCCGGCCGCACCGGCGACACGTCTCCTCGCCACGACCCGGCGCGGGCTGAACGGCCCACCCGGGCGACCACGGATGGGCGTTCTCCCGCCGCCGCGCTCCCGGAAGCCGCCGCACCCGCCGAAGCGTCCCCCCGGGCGACCACCGGGCCGGCCGCTCAAGGGGCCGCGAGCGGTCCGGCGCCCCCGCCGGCCCGACCGCCCGCCACGGCCGGCCGTCCGGAACCACACCGGCGCCGATGGCTGGCGTGGGCCGCCGTCGCCGCCGTCGCCGCCGTCGTGCTCTTCGCGGGCGTCTCCCAGGCGAGACGGGCGATCCACGCGGGGCGGCTTCCCACCCTTCCCGAGCTGTCGGGCCGGCCGCCGGCGCTACGCGAGCATCTCGAGGCGGCGGACCGCGCCGCGCGCGACCGGCCGACCTCCGCCGACGCGGTGGGCGCGCTCGGCCTCGCCTACCACGCCGACCTGTTCCTGGAAGAAGCGGACCGCACCTACGCGGCGGCCGAGGCGCTGAGCGGTGGCGCGTGGCGCTGGACCTACTACCGGGCCCTGGCCGCCGGCACCCGCGGCGACACCGGCGAGCTTGCCGACGGGATGCGTCGGGTGGTCGCGGCCGCGCCAGACTTCGGTCCCGCCTGGTGGCGACTCGGGGAGGCGGAGTTCAAGGCGGGACGCTACGACCGCGCCGCCGAGGCGTGGCGGCGCGCCCTGCCGCTGGCGGAGCCGGCGCCGTCGGCCGGCGAAGCGGCATACGCGGAGGGTGGCGCCCCGGCCGCCCCGCCGGCGCGCGTGCCGGGCGCGCCCGTGTCCGCGTACGCCGCGCTCGGCCTCGCCCGGGTCGCGCTCGTGCAGGGCGACGCGCAAGCGGCCGCCGACCGACTGGAGGAGGTGACGGCGGGGGCACCCGGTTTCGGCCCCGCCTTCCGGCTGCTCGGCGACGCCTACGCGACGCTGGGCCGGATGGACGATGCGGCGCGGGCGCTTCGCGCCGCCAACCGCCTGCCGCAGTACGAGTCGTATCTCGACCCGCTTTCCGGGGCCCTCGTCCGGGAATCGCGGAGCACGACGTTCCTCCTCCAGCAGGCCGCCACCGCCGACCTCGCGACGAACGCCGCCTGGCGCGAGCACCTCATTCGCCGCGCCCTCGAGGTCGACCCCGACCACGACGTCGCCCTCGCCGAGCTGGCCGCGACGTTCCGCCGGCTCCGGCGCTACGAGGAGGCGCTGGCGCTGCTGGAGCGCCGCCGGCGCGAGCGGCCCGGCGACTTCGGCGTGCTCGCCGACATCGGGCGGTGCCTGTCCGGCCTCGGGCGCTACGGGGAGGCCGAGGAAATCCTGCGCCGGGCGCTCGATGGCCTCGACAACGCGCCCACCCGCTACGAGCTCGGATTGGTGCTCGATCGGGCCGGTCGGCCGGGCGACGCCATCGCCGAGTACCGACGGGCCCTCGACCACAATCCCAACCACCTGGAGACGCTCAACAACCTGGGGGTGGTCCTGGCCGGGCAGGGCCGGATGGACGAAGCCGCCCGCCACTTCGAGCGCGTGATCGCGGTCGACCCCGAGAATGCCAACGCCCACGCGAACCTGGGCCACGCGCGTGCCGCGGCGGGCGCGAGGGCCGGGGCCGAACGCGCGTTCCGGGAAGCCCTGCGGCTCGATCCAGATCACGCGGAGGCGCGCGGCGGGCTGCGGGACCTGGGACCGCGCTGAGAGCGGCGGAGCGGGGTTCCGGCCGGTCGCCGGCCGGCGGGGCGCGCAATCCGGCCCCCGACGGAGAACCGTGCGCCGGCCGGGTCGTCACCGACCGAGCAGGCCCGGTTCGACGGGAAGGCCGGGGCGGAACTCGGGCTCGTCGTCGCGCCAAGGGGTCCGGCTGGGCTCTCCGCGCATGTACGAGGCCAGGTTGGCGGACATCGGTTGCGCCAGATCGCTACGCCCGGCGTCGCGGGCCACGTCGATGGCGAGGCGTTGCCACTCCGCGGCGCCGGCGAACTGGCCGACCTCGGCCAGGGCCATGGCCATCGTCTCCGCCGCGGCGGTGGTCTTGACGGTGGCGACGAGGGTCTCGGCCAGGGAGGCGGCCCCTCGTCCGTTCCGCACGCCGGGGTCGGGAGACGCGGCGAGCAGGCGGGCCAGGGCCATCGCGAAAACGGGCTGGCCGGGATGGCGCTCGCGCGCCCCCGCGAGCCGGTCCCGCGCCTCGCGGTGGCGGCCCAGGCGGACCAGGGCCACGGCCTCGCCGAAACGGCCCGCGACGGAGTCGGGAGAGCCCTCGAGCACGTGCCGATAGTGCGCGAGGGCTTCGTCCCCGCGCGCCGCCCGGTTGTAGGCGTCGGCCAGGCGAAGCTGCGCCTCCACCGACTCCGGGGCAAGCTCGGCGGCGGCGGCGTAGCGTCCCATCGCCTCCGCGTCCCGGCCCGCCCGTTCGAGGATCGTCCCGATCATGTAGTTGGCCTGGGCCGACCGCGGGTCGAGCCGGAGGGCGGCCTCCAGCTCGACGAGGGCCTCGCGGGCATGCCCGGCCCGGTCGAGGGCCATGCCGAGGCTGAGCTGCAGGTCGGCGTCCCCGGGCTCCAGCTCGAGGGCGAGACGGAACTGGCGCGCCGCCTCTTCCCGGTCGCCGTTGGCGTCGGCCTGCAGGGCCAGGGTCCGGTGGCGTTGCGGGCTGCGAAGGGCATTACGCAGCTCCTCCAGCAGCGGATCCGACATGGAGATCCCGACCCCGGCGGAGTAGCCGCCGTCCGTGCGCCCGCCGCTCCGATCCAGGTGTTGACGGGCCGTCTCGAGGTCACCGAGGCCGCGGTAGGCCATGCCGAGCGGGTAGTGCACGATGGTGGCGGCGGGGTTCTGTCGCAGGACGGCTTCCAGATGATCGACGGCCGCCGCGTGGTCGCCGGCCGCCAGGGCCGCCCGTCCGAGCTGAAACCCCATCGCCTCCGAGGCCGGCTGCAGCGCCCGCGCCCGTTCGAGCAGCGGTTGCACGGCATCCCAACGGCCCAGGTCGACGTTGACGTTGATCAGCCAGAACAGCGTGGCGAAATCGCGCGGCCGCTGGTCGTGCGCTCGCTCGAAGGCCTCGGTGGCCTCTTCCAGGTCTCCGCGCCGCTCGTAGAGATGGCCCAGGTAGTAGGCCCACCGGAACCTCTCCGGCGCCAGCCGACGCGCATTCAGCAGGCAGGCCTCCGCAGCCTCGAAGTACTCGCCGGCCACCAGGAGCATGCCGAGGCGGCCGTAGGCGTCGGCGAGCTCGCCGGGCCGCAAAGAGGAGCCGGACTCCAACGCCCGATGGGCGTCGCGAAGCTGCTCCTGGACCGACTCGTGCATGCCCGACAGGTCGGGCAGCTCCACCGGCAGAATCTCCGCGTCATCGACGCCGGCCGGAGGCGACCCGCATCCGGCGACGAGGCCAGCCGTGAGCACGACGCACGACAGCAGCCCGGACCACAGGGTCGTCACCGGAAGCCCGTGGCGAAACCCCGCGCCGCGGCACGCCCGGGATTCGCCCGCCGCGACCCGAGGCGGTTGGCTGACCTTCATCGCGGACTCCCGGCTGTGCCCGTGCCCTCCGCCAGCGTCGTCCAGCCGTCGATCTCGACGCCGGCCCATTCCTCAACGCCCCCGCTCGGCCAGATCACCCGCACCCGCTCCACCGCGACCGCCTCGCCGAGGCCGACCAGCACGCGCGGATCGTTGGCCGAGGCGTAGCTGCCGTCGGCGCGCGCGCGGCGCCAGAGAGGCGACCCGCCACCGGCCGGGAAGACCGCGACGCGCGCCCCCAGCATGTCCCGCCGCGCCTCGGGCCCGCCGACGAGGCGAAGCCCCAGCCAATGCCGCCGATGGCCGACCTCGTTGATCAGGAGGCGCACCGGCCCGTTGTTGTTGGTCACCAGCACGTCGACGTCGCCGTCGTTGTCGACGTCGCCGAAGGCGGCCCCGCGGCTGACCTCGGAGAGCGCGAAGACCTCGCCGGCGCGCGCGGAGATGTCCTCGAAGCGTCCGCCGCCGAGGTTGTGGAAGAGTTGATTGGGCTCGTGCAGCGGGAAGGGGTCGTCGACGCGAGCGAGGGCCTCGATGGTCCGCACCGCCCCGTTGACGACGAGGGCGTCGAGCCACGTGTCGTTGTCGGCGTCGAACCACGCCGCGCCGAAGCCGGTGTACGGCAGGCTGGGCGCCCCGAGCCCGGCCTCGGCGCTCCGGTCGGCGAAGAAGCCCGAGCCGTCGTTGACGTAGAACGTGTTCGTCTCGGCGCTGACGTGGGTCATGAACAGGTCGCCGTCGCCGTCGCCGTCGCCGTCGCCCACGTCGACGCCCATGCTCGCTTCCGCCGCCCCGACCGCGTTGACGGCCACGCCGGCGAGCAGCGCGTCGTCCCGGAAGCGCCACCCGCCCTCGTTGATCCACAACTGGTTGGGCTCGCCGTCGTTGGCGACGTAGATGTCGACAAGGCCGTCCGCGTTCACGTCCGCGGCGACCACGCCGAGGGCGGGACCGTACATCCTGTCGATGCCCGCCTCGGCCGTCACGTCGGCGAACGTACCGTCCCCGCGGTTCCGATAGAGGCGGTCCGGCTGGTACGGGTAGCTTTGCGGCGCGCAGTAGCTCGGCTCGTCGGTCGCCGTCCGGCACCGGTCGCCGTCTCCCGGCTCGTAGACGACGTAGTTGCCGACGTAGAGGTCGAGCCAGCCGTCGTGGTCCGCGTCGACGAAGGAAGCGGCCACGCCCCAGAGGGGGTCGTCGGTGCCGCTGGCCGCGCCGACGTCGGTGAAGGTGCCGTCGCCGTCGTTCCGGAAGAGCTGGTTCGGCCCCTGCCGCGTGCGGTAGAGGTCGGTCCAGCCGTCGTTGTCGAAATCGCCGGCGGCCACGCCCATGCCATAGGAGGAGGCATCGAGGCCGCTGCCCGCGGTCACGTCGGTGAAACGCAGCACGCGGGCGCCGCTCGGGTCGACTTCGAGATCGTTCCGGAAGAGGCGGTCGGTCGGCGGCCGCCCCGCGGCCGGGGGAAACAGGGCGTCGTCCAGCGTCCGACCGGGTCCGAGCATCTGCCCCTGCAGCAGGTAGACGTCGAGGTCGCCGTCGTTGTCGAAGTCGAACAGGGCGCCGCCCGACCCCAACACCTCGTTGAAATAGTACTCGCCGGACATGCCGTTGAAGTGAATGAAGTCGATGCCCGCCGCGGCCGCACGATCCGTGAACCAGGTTTCGCCGACCACGGTGCCCGTCGCCGGGGTCGCATCGCCGGTAGCGCCCGGGGCGGACCCCGCGGGCGGCCCGCAAGCGGCCGCAAGGACGGCCAGTCCCCACACCGGCAGCCTCCATCGAACCGCCCAGTACGGGTAGTGCCGGCTGTCCTCGACCACCGCATCCAGGGCCTCGCCGTCGATGGTCACGTCGCTGGCCTCAAGCGGCTCCACCAGCGCGGGCGGGCCGGGAGGCCGGCGTCGGATCCATCCGAACGGAGCCTGAGCGCCGGCGGGAATGCGCCATCGCCGGGCTTGAACACGTCCAGGATCACTGCACTCAAGTGTAGGGCAACCCGCCGGCCACGGCAACGCCAGCTCCGGAGTCCGATTATCCACCAGCGTGGCCCGGTGGGGCGAGCGCACAAAAAACGGAGCCGGGAGAGATGGCTCTCTCCCGGCTCCGGAACGAAGGCAGGAATCACCGCCCGCCGCAACGGGCGGCGACAGCCGCGCGCTAGAAGCGGGCGGTGACCGCGAACTGGATGACGCGGCCTTCGAGCATCCGGTTGCCGCGCTCCCACGACGTCAGTGCCTGGTAGGTGGCCCCGGTGCTGCCTCTCGCGTTACGCGATCCCCCCTGGTCGAGGACCACGGCGTTGTTGAGGACGTTGTAGAACGAGAACCGCGTGTCGTACCGCCAGCTCCCGATGTTGAACACCTTCTGCACGTTCACGTCGAGCTGCGTCCAGTACGGCTCGAACTTCACGCTGCTCAGCGGGACCATCGGGTACCACTCGCCGCCCGTGCTGCGCTCGATGATGCCGAGACCGTCGGGCATGATGTTCTGACCGAGCACGCACGGCGCCACGCAGTGGCCGGGCTGACCGTAGAGCTCGGGCGAGTAGGTCCGGTACAGGTCGTTGGTCGACGTGCGGTGGACGTACAGGCCCTCCTGCAGGCCGCCCCAGTCGCCAAGACCGCCCGGATACGCCTGCAGCGAGAAGCCGGCCTGCAGGTCGCCGACGACCGGCAGCGAGAACGGCTGGGTGCCCGACAGCTTGAACTCGTTCCGGAACGGCCGCGGATACGCACCGGCGTCGCAGAACCGGAGATGGTGCGGCTCGTCGCCCCGCTCGATGACGTCCGAGCAGGCATTCACCTCGCCGCCGTACCGGCTGCCGGCGCCGCCGTTGGTGTCGTAACCGTAGATCGACACTCGGCCCGTGTCCTCCATGGACCAGCCACCGAACAGGGTGCCGCCGCCGCGCAGACGCCCCTGGATGCTCAGCTCGAAGCCGCGGTAGACGTTGGTGAAGCCGGGGCCCCGCGTGCGGTCGGTGTAACCCAACTGGTTGGTCCGCACGTCCGGATCGATGCTGAACGCGGTGAAGCTACCGACCATCGGGTACGGCCGCGCCACCTGGAAGTGCCGCACCGGATTGCCCATGCTGTTGCCCACGGCATACGCGGGGTCGGGCGTGCCGTCCGGCATCACGCCGTAGTGCGAGAAGTTCCAGTTCGGGTTGTCGTCCCACCATGTGTTGTGGTAGGTCCGCTGCCGGTACTCACCGCTCATCGACAGCCCCGGGATGATCTCCTGCTGGATGCCCACGGTCCAGATGCGGTTGTACTCGCGCGCCGAGATGTCGGGAATCCGGGTCGGGTCCGAGCTCGAGCCGAAGCTCGAGTTCGAGATGGCCCCGATCTCCCAGTTCTGGGCTACGCCGTCCCAGTTCGTCCCGTACGGGTCGATCCGGTTGCCCATGGCGTCCAGGGCGCAGGCGTCACCTGCCGCGTTCATCGTGCAGTCGTACCAGTCGCGGTTGTCGGAGCGCAGGAACCCGTAGGCGTAGCGGCGGGCGAGGTTGCCGCCCACGTCGCGCACGTACTTGTTGAAGCCGAACTTCAGCGCCGTCCGCGCGTCGCCGAACACGTCGTAGGCCACGCTCAGCCGCGGCGAGAAGTCGGGGCCGAAGCTCGGCAGCTCGCTGCCTGGGCGACCCCGCTGCATGAACGCGGGCACGAACCGGCCCGGGCCCTTGGGAACCTCGGGAATCGAGACCCCCGCGAAGTCGACCCGCATGCCGTAGTTCAGCGTCAGCCGGTCGATGGTCCACGAGTCCTGCGCGTAGAGGCCGCCGTTGTAGTCCAGCTTGTAGGCCAGGTACGACGGGTCCGACATCACGTTGACGCTGTCCGGCGTGCCGAGCAGGCCGCAGTTCCCCTGGATGGTGCCGGCGTCGATGTTCGCCTTCGCCTGGGGATGGTCGCAGTTGAACCAGGGCATGCCGTGAACGAGCGGCGAGTTCTGGATCAGGTTCCCCATCGGATGGGCGCCGTCGTCATACAACAGCTGAACGTTGCCGTTGCTGCTGTTCGTGTGCCGGTTGTGGCCGTTCGTGATGTTCATCCCGAACTTGAAGCTGTGCGAGCCGGTGACGTACGACAGCGCGCTCTGGTACGCCCAGCGGTGCGTGTAGTTGTTGTTCTCGCCCCACTGCCTGGCGCCGTACTCCAGTCCGAGCCGGCCGTCGATGCTGGGAGTCTGGGTGTACCAGGGGTCGCCGCCCATCGACACCGGCATCTGCGCCATGTGCGCGGCCGAGCCGACCTCGGGGAAGCACGGCGTCGAATAGCAGGTCGCCAGCGCCGACGCGTCGGGCTTCGGCTGGACGATGAGGTTGCCGTCCTCGCGGTACCGGTAGTAGCCGGGGTCCCAGTCCTCGTAGATGATCGAGAACCCGAACTCGGCCAGCATCCGGTTCGACAGCGTCCCCGTCCACTTCGCCGTCCCCGTGTCGTAGTGCGGAGACGTCCACGACGACGCCGCGGTGTTCAGGTCCTCGCCCGGGTTGTGCTGGCTGAACCGGCGCTTCCGCACCTTGTCGAACATCGCCGAGATCTTGTGCTGCTGCGTCATCTGCCACGTCAGCCGCACGTTCGCGCTGTGGATGGTGTTGTTGTCGAGGCCCTGCGAGCCGTCGGGGTTGACGCTGTTGGTGATCTCGTTGTTCACACCGTTCCAGCGGCCCGTCGAGAAGAACCACAGACGGTCGCGGAACACCGGGCCGCCGATCGCCCCGTTGTTGTCGTAGATGAGGGCGACGCCGGTCGGCTGCGAGAGGCCCTGGGCCTGCGCCGCCTGCGGCAGGCTCTTCGCCTGCCAGTTGCCCGGCGTGAAGCCGGTGAACCAGTTCCCGCTGAACTGGTTGCCGCCCTCGTTCGGGATCATGTTGATGCGCAGCCCGCCGGTCTGAGTCTCGGCCCCCTGGCCCGACGTCGTGTACGACGTCTCCGCCGCGAGCATCGGGTTCAGGTAGGCCTGGTACCGACCGTCGCTGATCATCGTGTTGATCATCATCCCGTCGACCTCGATCGTCGTGTTCGAGGCGTCGAGACCGCGGCCCATCATCTCGGACTGCTGCACCCCGGCGGTGCCGCCCACGTCCGGCTTGTGAACCTTGACGCCCGGGATCAGGAGGGCGTACGACCACATGCTGCGGCCGGTGGGAATCGCCTCCTGCGTCTCGCGGGTCATGACCTCGATGCGCTGCACCTGCTGCACGTCGACCACCGGGGTCTCGCCGGAAACCGTGATGGTCTCCTCGACCGACCCGACCGACATCACCGCGTCGAGAGGCATGGCCACGTCGGCGCCGAGGATGAGCTGGTCGCGCACCAGGGTGCCGAACCCGGGCAGGGTGAACACGACGGTGTACTCGCCCGGGCGCAGGTCGATGATGTTGTAGGCGCCGGTGCCGTCGGTGAACACGACACGCGACCCCTCGATCAGGACGTCGCTCGACGCCTCGACCGTCACACCGGGGAGCACGCCCCCGGTGTCGTCCGTGACCGCGCCCGCAATCGAGCTCTGCGCCACGGCAACCGCGGGCGCGAGCAGCAGAACCGCTGCCGCGACCGCAAGGAACCTACCCAACCTCATGCGTGCACCTCCTGAATCAGAGACAACCAGTGAGACATCTGTTGCTGTTCAACTCCCGCAGAAACGCCGACCGAAATCCGATCCGACACCGAAAATCCCGTACCGACGGCGCACCGGTGCGTCAGTTGCGCCGATCGCCGAGCCGCACGACGAAGCCGAACGAGACCGCGAACTCCTTGAAGTCCTCGCCGCCCGGGTTCACCAGCGACGACGTCCCCGACAGGTCGGTCTGGGCATCCTCGTTGGGATACATGGTCAGCCGGTAGTCCGCCTGGATGCGGAACGCGGTGTTCGGGGTCATGTCGATGTCGACTCCGCCCCCCGGCTGAATCGCCCAGTGGGTCGCGGTGTGAGAGAAGAAGCCGATCTTGCGCAGCGACCGCGCCACCCCGAACAGGGCGTGGAAGTACGGCCGCACCCCCCCCGCCTGTATGTGGAACCGCGGACCGCCGACGACGCTGGCGGTCTGGATGTGCACCTGACACAAGTTCGAGTACTCGCCCACATGCAACGGCGAGCAGTACTCCCGCTCGGGCCGGTTGAACGAGAGCGCCTGGAAGTCCTGGTTCGGGTTGGGCCGCACCGGCATGTCGTTCGGGCCGCCGGAGTACATGGGATGCGCGTCGATGCCCCGCCGGTAGTGCCCGTTCACGTCGAGGGCGAGCGACAGGCCGTCGTTGACCTCGTACGACGTGTCGAAGAAGTAGCCGAAGGGCAGGCTCGACGCGTTGGCGGCCAACTGGTCGTTCGACAGGAAAGAGTACCCGACCGCCAGGTCTCCGCCTACCTGCGCCGACGCCGGCTGGGGCGAGCCGAGCGCCACCACCGCCGCCAGCACGCAACCGAATACAAGACGCTTACGCATTATCCAGAACCTCCTCCGAGAGCCGTATCCACCGTTCGCACCCAACCGGCCGCCGGGCTGGGACCCCACGACACGACCGAAAGCTGCTCCGGACGCCCGTGGAACCGGTGCCGCCCCCTCTATAAGCAAGCACCGTGCCGTTCACTTGACGGAACCCGAGCTTCACGATCCGCGTATGTACAGCCGAATTCTCGACACAGCGGCCGACAGCCAATCCAAAACGCTGGAGTTCCATCCAACGATTTGGTGGCGCCGAACGCCCCGATAGCCGCTGGAGCACTTCCGGTCGCCGGAAGCCGCAATGCGCCCTCTCCCATCGCCGACGGCGACGCTTTCCACCGCCGAAATCCGCGTGTCCGGCGGCCGCTGAAGTGCCCAGAGCCCCCGGTTAACCTGCAATTAACGGAGCACACTACTCGGTTTGTAGTCCGCGGGTCAACAAGAATCTCGCCCCGTGTCGTTGCCGACCCGCGGGGGGGTCCCGGAGGGCCCGGACCGGTCTGCTACACTGGGCCCGGCATGCCGGACTGGTTCCGCACGACCGGTTTCCACCGCGGGACGAGGCGTCGCGTACTCGGGGCGGCTCTGGGCGCGTGGCTCGCAGCGGCCGGCGGCACGGCGGGCGGCGGCGCGGCGGCGGTCCGGGGCGGCGCCCTCGCGGCCGGGGAGCAGCCCACCCCGGGGGACGTCACCTTCGCCCGGCAAATCGCCCCCCTCCTGCTGACGCGTTGCGCCGCCTGCCACCAACCCGGCGGGGTCGCGCCGTTCAGCGTGCTCGCCTACCGCGAGGTCCGGCCCTGGGCGCGCGCGATCCGGCAGTCGGTCCGCACCCGCTCGATGCCGCCGTGGAAGCCGGAGCCGGGCTACGGCGGCCCGTTCGTGGCCGAGCGGCGGCTGAGCGACGCCGAGATCGACCTCATCACGGCCTGGGTGGACGCGGGCGCCCCGGAGGGCGACCCGGCGGAGCAGCCGCCGATGGGGACGGCCCGGGCCGGGGGATGGCGGCTCGGCGCCCCGGACCTCGTCGTCGAGATGCCCGAGCCCTACCTGCTCCGCGCCGGCGGCGAGGGGGACGACATCCTCCGCAAGTTCGCCGTCCCCATCCCGGTGGGGGAGACGCGGTACGTGAAGGGCGTGGAGTTCCAGCCCGGGAACCCGCGGGTCGTCCACCACGCCAACCTGAAGATCGACCCGACCCCGGCGTCCCGGCGCCTCGACGCCGAGGACCCCGAGCCCGGCTACGAGGGCGTCACCCCCTTCGACGCGCGCTTCCCCTTCGGCTATTTCCTCGGCTGGACGCCGGGGCAGGCCCGCCCGCTGGAGGCCGAGGGCATGGCGTGGCGCCTCGACCCCGGCTCGGACCTGCTGCTCGAGCTCCACCTCACGCCGACCGACGAGCCGCAGCCGGTGCGGTCGCGCGTCGGCTTCTTCTTCGCCGAGGAGGCCCCGACGAAGGTCCCGTTCACGATCCGCCTCGGCAAGCAGGACCTCGACATTCCGCCGGGAGCGGCCGACTACCGCAGCGTGGACCGCTACGTGCTGCCGGTCGACGTCGAGGTGCACGGCGTGCAGCCGCACGCCCACTACCTGGCCGAGGAGGTGCGGGGTTACGCCACCCTGCCCGACGGGACCCGCCGCCCCCTCATCCGCATCGACGACTGGGACTTCCACTGGCAGGACTTCTACCGCTACGAGACGCCGTTCGTCCTCCCCCGGGGCACCGAGCTGGCGATGGAGTTCACCTACGACAACTCCGCCCGCAACCCCGACAACCGGTTCGCGCCGCCCCGCCGGGTGACCTGGGGCCAGGATTCGTCGAACGAGATGGGCGACCTGTGGATCCAGGTGGTGCCCGTCCGCCCCGCCGACCTCGGCCCCCTGACCCGCGACCGGCGGCCGACGGAGCTCGCGGAGGACATCGTGGGGTTCGAGATGGAGCTGGCCGCCGACCCGGACCAAGTGATGATGCACGACGACGTCGCCTCCCTCTACCTGCAGTTCGGGCAGGTCGACAGGGCGGCGGCGCACTACCGGGAATCGGCGCGGCTGCAGCCCGGGTCGCCGGCCGCCGCCTACAACCTCGGCACGACGCTCCTGCAGGCGGGCGAGCTCGACGAGGCGGCCGCCCACCTCGAGCGGGCGCTGCGGCTGAACCCCGACTACGCCCTCGCCCACAACAACCTCGGCGCCGTCCGCCGGCTGCAGGGCCGGATGGGCGACGCGGTGCGGCACTTCCGGCGGTCGCTCGGGATCCGCCCCGACGACGGTGAGGCGCTCTACAACCTGGCCAACGCGCTGATGATGCAGGGCGCGCTGGACGAGGCGGTCACGCTGTACCGGCGTGCGGTCCGGGCCGCCCCGGACGCCCCCGAGCCGGCCGCCGAGCTGGCGTGGCTGCTCGCGGCCCACCCGGAGCCGGCGCGGCGCGACCCGGCCCGCGCCGTCGCGCTCGCGGAGCGGGCGGCGTCGCTGACGAATCAGGCCCAGCCGGCGGTGCTCGACGTGCTGGCCGCCGCCTACGCCGCCGCCGGCCGGCTCGATCGCGCCATCGCCACCGCGGAGTCGGCCCTCGCCCTCGTGCCCGAGGGCCGGGACGACGTGGCCGCGGTCATCCGCGAGCGGCTCGACGGGTACCGCCGCGCCCTCGCGCAACGGCCCGGGCGGCGGGGACGGTGACGGCAGCCACTTCGGCCGCGCTCCCGAGACGGCGCCCGCCGGAGGCCGGCCAGGGCTGCCGGCGCCGTTCATGTGCCCCAGCGCGACCTGGCCGTCTCAGGAGCGCGTAGCGCGGCGGTAGACGGTCCGGCCGCGCCGTTCCGAGCCCGCCGACCGAACGCAGAATGTCCTCACGCCGCCGACGACGACGCCCCGCGCCACCGCCTCCAGGCCGATCGGCCCCGGCGACGCCGACCCGTGGGTCCGCGGGCCGGCCCGGCGGGGACGGGTTCGGCCGCGTCGCGCTCGCCATCTTCGGCCTCGCCCTCGCGGTCCGGCTCGTCCACGTCTGGCAACTGCGCTCCGCCCCGTTCTTCGACCTCGCGATGGGCGATGCGCAGAGCTACCACGCGTGGGGCCTCGAGATCGCGGGCGGGGACTGGATGGGCGGCGAGACCTTCTACCAGGCGCCGCTCTATCCGTACTTCCTCGGGCTCGTCTACACGCTCTCCGGCCCCGGCCTGCTCGCGGTGCGCCTGTGCCAGATCGTGCTGGGCTCGGCCGCCTGCGCCCTCCTCGCGGTAGCCGGGAACCGGCTCTTCTCGAGGCCGGCGGGCATCGTGGCGGGCGTGATGCTGGCCGTCTACGCGCCGGCGATCTTCTTCGACGGCCTGATTCAGAAGACCGCGCTGGGCCTGTTCCTGCTGTGCCTCCTCCTCGCCCTGCTCGCCCGGCTCGTCACCGGGCCGGGCCGGCCGCGGGCGTGGCTGTGGCCCGGCGTGGTGCTCGGCGCCCTCGTGCTGACGCGCGAGAACGCCCTCGTCTTCGCGGCCGTGCTGCTGGGCTGGCTGGCCGTGTCGCGCGATACGGGGCGGCGGCACCTGGCGGGGGCGGGGGCCCTCACCCTCGGGCTGGCCCTCGTGCTCCTGCCGGTGGCGGCCCGGAACCAGGCGGTCGGCGGCGAGTTCCTGCTGACGACGGCCCAGTTCGGACCGAACTTCTACATCGGCAACAACCCCGATGCCGACGGCACCTACCGGCCCCTCGTGCCGGGGCGCGGCGACCCCCGGTTCGAGCGCCGGGACGCGACCCAGATCGCGGAGCGCGAGGTCGGGGCGCCGCTGACCCCGGGGCAGGTGTCGAGCTACTGGACGGGCCGGGCGCTCGAGTACGTCCGCAGCCGGCCGGGAGACTGGCTGCGGCTGACCGGGCGCAAGGTGCTGCTGACCCTGAACGGATCGGAGGTGGCCGACACCGAGGACCAGCTCAGCCACGCCGACTGGTCGGTCCCGCTCCGCCTCGCCGGCTTCGTCTGGCACTTCGGCCTGCTCGCGCCCCTGGGAGTGGCGGGCATCTGCCTGACGTGGGGCCGCCGCCGGCAGTTGCGGCCGTTCCACCTGATGCTCGCCGCCTACGCGGCGAGCGTGGTGCTGTTCGCGGTGATGGGGCGCTACCGCCACCCCCTGGCCCCGCTGCTGATGCTCTTCGCGGCGGCGGGGGCGGCGGCGGTCTGGGAGCTGGCGAAGCGCGGAAAGCGGACGGGATGGACGCGGCAGACGGCCTGGGCGGGCGCGGCGGCGGCCGGCCTGCTCGTCGTCTGCAACTGGCCGGTGCTCTCCATGAGCGACATGCGGGCCATCACCGCCCTGAACGTGGGGACCGAGCTGCAGGCGGAGGGCCGGCTCGACGAGGCCGTCGAGCAGTACCGGCGGGTGCTCGCGCTGACCCCCGACGACGGCCTCGCCCACAGCAACCTCGGCACCGCCCTCGCCGCCCAGGGCCGGCTCGACGAGGCCGTCGGCCATTACGAACGGGCCCTCGCCCTCGCGCCGGAGGACGCCGACGCGCACTCCAACCTCGGGAACGCCCTGCTCTCGCTCGGCCGCGCCGACGACGGCATCGCGAGCCTCCGGCGGGCCCTCGACGTCGACCCGGGATCGGCCGAGGCCCACGCGGCTCTGGGCATCGCCCTGCACGACGGCGGCGAGCTCGACGACGCGATCGGGCACCTGCGCAGGGCCATCGACCTCGGCGTGGTCACCGCCGAGCTGCACAACCGGCTGGGCATCGCGCTCGGTTCGGCGGGCCGGCTCGACGAGGCGTCGGCCGAGTTCCGCCGCGCCATCGACCTCGAGCCGGGCCACGTCGACGCCCACGCGAACCTGGGCACCGCCCTCCAACTGCAGGGGCGGCTCGACGAGGCCGTCGCCCGGTTCCGGGAAGCGCTGGCCATCGCGCCGGACCACCGCGAGCTGCAGGGCCGGCTCGACGCGGCCCTCGCCGAGCTGGCGAGGCGCTGAGGCATCAGGCTCGGGTGGTCGCTTCCGACGTCGATCCGGCGGTTGCCATCGACGATACGTCGATGCAAGCTTGCGGCCGCGAGACCTACTCCAGTTCGTCGTCCTGCCACGGGATGCGGCAGGGCTCACCGCGGAGATAGCGCGCGAGGTTGGCGGACATGCGCTGCACCGCCGCCGACTGCCCCGCCTCGGCCGCGACGGACATCGCGAGACGCTGCCACTCGACCGCCCCCGCGAACTGCCCCAGCTCGGCGAGGGCCATCGCCATCGTCTCGGCGACGGCGGTGGTGCGGAGGCGCTCGGCCAGGGCCTCGGCGAGGGCCAGCGCGCGGGGGCCGTCGCGCAGCGTGTCGTCGGGGGCGGCGGCGAGCAGCCGGGCGAGGGCGATGGGGAACGCGGGCTCCCACGGATGCCGCTCGACCCCGGCCGCGAGCCGGTCGTGCGCGTCACGGTAGCGCCCGAGGCTGACGAGGGCCAGGACCTCGCCGAAGCGGGCGTCGCGGCGGCCGGGGACCTGCTCGTAGTAGGCGAGGGACGCCGCGGCCCGCCCCGACCGGCGCAGCGCCTCGGCGAGGCGGAAGTGCGCCTCCCCGCCGGCCGGGGCCTCGGACGCGGCCAGCGTGTAGTGGCCGATGGCCTCGTCCAAGCGACCGCCCGCCTCGCGCACGGCACCGATGGTGAGCTGCACCCGCGCCGTCAGGGCCGGATCGAGGCGCGCGGCCTCGGCGAGGTACGCCAGCGCCGTCTCGGGGTCGCCGCCCGAGAGGTGCAGAGCCATCCCCAGGTACCAATTGAGCATTGGATCGCCCGGCGCGGGCGCGAGGGCCCGCCGGAACCGGGCGAGGGCCTCCGGCCAGTCGCCCACGGCGGCGGCGTCCAGTCCCCGCGCCCGGTGGTCGCGGGGGTCGGCCGCGGGTGAGACGGATCCGCCGGTGCCCGCATCCAGGTCGAGCGGGACGAGGGCGACCGGCGTCAGCGCCGCGGCGCCCTCGCGGACGCGGTACGCGCGGTCCAGCGCAACGTCGGCGTACACGTCCGTCTCTCCCGTCACCGGCCAGGTCACGGCCACCCGCCGGACCGCGGTCGCCGTCCCGAGCCCGATCTCCTGCTGCAGGCTGGATCCCCCGAAGCTGCCGCCGGCCCCGACCGTCACGTGTATCTCCCGCTCGCCGTCCCGGGTGACCGCGGTGACCGCGATCCGCGCGCCGATGGCGGCCCGGTTCGAGGCCACCCCCTCGAGCCGCAGGGTCAGCCAGCGGTTGCCGTGGCCGGGGTTCAGGTAGAGGGCGTTCGGGAAGGTATCGCCCTCGAAAGCCCCTCCGGAGACGTGGTACAGGTCCTGATCGCCGTCGGCGTCGAGGTCTCCGAACGACACCCCGTGCCCCTTCTGCAGGTGCCCGAAGCCTCCCGACGAGGTGACGTCCTGGAAGCGCTCGCCCCCCGCGTTCCGGAACATCAGGTTGGGGATGAGCATGCGGTAGTCGGGGTCCCCGGTGCCCAGGTACATGTCGAGGAACCCGTCGTTGTCGAGGTCGCCGAAGTTCGACCCCATGCCCACCATGATCCGGTCGAGGCCCACCGCCGCGGTGACGTCGGTGAACGTGCCGTCGCGGTCGTTGCGGTAGAGGCGCGGCAACTGGCCCTGGTGCGGCTGGCCGAGGCGCTCGAGAACGACGTCGGCCAGCCCCCCGCTGAACCCGCTGACGAAGAGGTCCTCCCACCCGTCGTTGTCGTAGTCGAAGAACCACGTCGGAAAGCTCACCGGGGGCCCCTCGACCCCCGCCTCGGCCGCCGTGTCGCGGAACGACCACGCGCCGCCGGGGCCGGGCCCCTCGTTGTGGAAGAGCAGGTTGGGCTCGTCGGGGCGGAGCCGCGTCACGTAGAGATCGAGGCGGCCGTCGTTGTCGTAGTCGCCCCAGACGACGCCCTTGACGAACCCCACCACCGCCACCCCGGCCTCGGCCGCGACGTCGGTGAACGTGCCGTCGCCGTTGTTGCGGAACAGGCGGGAGGGATACACCGAGCCACCGCCGGACGCCCCGGCCCCGGCACCGCCGGGGGGGACCCGGGACTCGTTGCCGATGAACAGGTCGATCCACCCGTCGTTGTCGTAGTCGCCCCACGCCGCGGCCTGCGTCGGGGCCGGCATGAGCAGGCCCGCCGCCTCGGTGACGTCGGTGAACGTGCCGTCGCCGTCGTTCCGCAGGAGCGAGTTCGGATGTCCGGTGTCGAGCCACGCCCCGCGCAGCACCAGCAGATCGAGGAACCCGTCGTTGTCGTAATCGGCGTGGATGACGTGGAGGCCGCTGACGAGCCCGTCGAGCCCGGCCTCGGTGGTCCGCTCCGTGAAGGTGCCGTCGCCCTCGTTCCGGAAGTACCGCAACTGGTTGGCGCTCTCCCCCTCCGCCACCGCGAACAGGCCGGCCGACGACGCGACGATGTCGAGGCGCCCGTCGCCGTCGAAGTCGTCCATGACGCTGCCGCCCTTCCGGCCCGCGTCGTCGAGGCCGAGCCACCCCGCCACGTCGGGGAACCGGCCCGGGTCGTGCTCGGCGCGAAACGCCTCGGGCGGCACCAGCCACGGCTCCGGCACGTGGAACGGGTACTCGCCGACCATCATGTAGGCGAGATTGAGCAGCCATTGCGCCGCCAGCGCGGTCGAGTCGTCGGGAGGATCGCCCAGGACGCGGGCGTACTCCTCGATGGCCCGTCGCGCCGCGCCGTCGTCCGGGTGCACCGCCTCGCGGCCGACCGGCACCGAGCAACGGGCGGCGGCGGGCCCGGAGACGCAGTTGCCCTGCATGGCCACCCGCAGGTGGGACAGGGCGAGGAGCTGCCGCACCGCGCTGACGAACGTGGGCGAGATCGACGGGTCCGCGGCCGCCTCGCGGAGGACGTCATCGAACGCTGCCGCCGCCTCTTCGCTCCGGCCGGCGTAGAGCAGGTACCGCGCGATCTCGGAGCGGTAGCGCAGGAGGTCCGACAGCGCGGCGGGCGGGGCGACCGCGCTCAGGGCCCGCGCCCGCATCGAGCCGGCGTAGGGGTTCGTCCGCGCCGCGGCGGCGGCCATCGCCTCGAGCCGCGCCACCATGGCGTCGGTGCCGGGCCGGCTCCCGTCCTGCTGCCCGGCCGCACCCTGAACCGCCGCAAGGACGAAGGCGGCAACCGCGAGCCCCGTCCCGCCGACGCCTCGCCCCGTCATTCGTCCCTCACCACCCGTCACCGCAGCCGCGCCCGCAGGCCGGTCAACTGCGGATGGCCGGGGAGAATCGAGAGCGCCTCGCCGAGCCGCTCCCGCGCGTCCTCGACGCGGCCGAGGCCGGCGAGGGCCATCACGTAACCCGTCCACGCGTCCGCGAACCGCGGATCCGCCACCACCACCTGACGGTAGTGGGCGAGGGCCGCCTCCGCCCGCCCCGTCACCCGCAACGCGTCGGCGAGGCCGACCCGCGCCTCAAGATAGTCGGGCTGATGCTCCACCGCATCCCCGAACCGCTCCGCCGCCTCGGGATGGCGGCCATCGATCATCGCGATCATGCCGAGGCCGAAGTGCGCCCTCGCGAAGTCCGGAGATCGGCGGATGGTCTCCTCGAACTGTTCCACGGCGCCCCCCGGGTCCCCCGCCATCATCAAGGCCGTGCCCAGCCGGTGCCGCAGGGCGGGGTCGTCCGGGGCCAGCTCCAGCCCCCGGCGAAACAGGTCCTCCGCCGCCGCCAGCTCGCCGTTCTGCAGGGCCCGCATCCCGCGCGTCTCGTAGGTGAGCGCGCTTTCCAGCACCTCCGAATAGGCGTCCATCAGCGGATCCGGCACCGCCGCGACGCCGCCGCCGCGCCGGCGCAGGTGCGCCTGGGCCGCGCCGAGGTCGCCGAGCTGCCGATAGGCCATCGCCAGCGGATAGTGCAGGCTCGTCGCCCGCTCGTCGGCGGACAGCGCACGCGTCAGGTAGTCCGTCGCGCGCGCCGCCTCCCCCTTCGCCAGTGCCGCGCGCCCCATGCCCGCGAGCGCCGGAGCCAGGGCGGAATCGAGGGTCAGCGCCCGCATGAACGCCTCCTCGGCCGCATCGGGCCGGCTCTGGTCGAGCAGGGTGTCGCCGAGCCGGACCAGCGCGGCCGGATCCGTCGGCCGCAGCTCGTGCGCGCGCGCGAAGAGCCCGGCCGCCGCCGCCCGGTCGCCCTCGACGGCGTGGAGATGGCCGAGATAGTACGGCCAGCGCACCTCGTCGGGCGCGAGGTCCATCGCACTCGCGAAGCAGTCGGCGGCGGCGTCGTGGTACTCGGTGGCCATCAGCACGAGCCCGAGGTCGCCGAAGGCGCCGGCGAGCTCGACCGGCGGCGTGCCGGGCTCGGCAAGCCTCGCGGCGAGGCGCTCGTGACGCTCACGCACCTGACGCTGCACCGAAACGGCGACGCCGGAGAGGTCCGGCAGGGCGATCGGCTGCCGCGGGCCGCCCGCCCGCATCGCGCGCCCGTCACCCGGCAGACGCGATACCAGGGCGCTCTCCTCCGGCGCAGCGGCGCAACCGGCCGCGAAAGCCGCTGCGCATGCCAGCAACGCGGTCCCGGTCCGGTGTCCCGTCATGTCAGCCGCCCTCGCCTTCCCGCAGCGTCGTGTAGCGGCCGGGAGGCACGTTGCGCCACGTCTCCGTGCTCCCGCTCGGCCACGTGACCCGCACCTCGACCGGAGCCGGCGACGCCCCGAGCCCGACCAGGACGCGCGGATCCTGCGCGGAGGCGTAGCTGCCGTCGGAGCGTGCGCGGCGCCACACCCGCGAGCCGTCCTCGAGCACCACCTCGACCCGGGCGCCGATCATGTCCCGCGGCGCATCGCCGCCGACGAGCCGCAGGCCCACCCACCGGTTGTCCTCGCCGATTCGGTTCACGAGCAGCCGCACCGGGCCGGCCCCGTTGCCGACCAGCACGTCGACATCGCCGTCGTTGTCGACGTCGCCGAACGCCGCGCCCCGGCTCACCTCCGACAAGCGGAACACCTCGCCGGCGCGGTCCGTCACGTCCTCAAAGCGCCCGTCGCCCCGGTTGCGGAACAACAGGTTGCGCTGCTGCAGCGGAAACGGGTTGTCCGGCCCCAGCGCGTCCATGTCGCGGGTGACGTGGCCGTTGACCGAGAACAGATCCAGCCAGCCGTCGTTGTCGAAGTCGAACCACGCGGTCCCGAAACCGGTATAGGGCAGGCTGGGCAGGCGTATGAACGCCTGCATGCTCCGCTCCTCGAACAGGCCGGAACCGTCGTTGACGTAGAGGGTGCTGCCCTGACCGATGAGCTCGGTGACGAACAGATCCTCGTCACCGTCGTTGTCGAAGTCGCCGGCATCGACCCCCATGTCCGCCTTGGCTTCGCCGCCCGCCCCCAACGCTGCCCCCCACAATGGGGCCCGGTTGACGAAGGTGCCGTCGCGCCGGTTGATCCACAGTTGGTTCTCCTGCTGATCGTTGGCGACGAAGATGTCCATCCAGCCGTCGTTGTCGAAGTCCGCCGTCGACACCCCGAGGGCCGGGCCGAACTCATGGGCGACGCCGGCCTCCGCCGTCACGTCGGCGAAGGTGCCGTCGCCGCGATTGCGATACAGGCGATCCGGCTGGGCGCGATAGACCTCGGGCGGGCAGTAGTCCGGCGGTCCCGAGCGGTTGAAGCACGGGATGTGGGTGTCGAGGCTGAAGCTCAGGTAGTTGCCGACGAAGAGGTCCAGCCACCCGTCGCGATCGTAGTCGAGGAAGGAGGCCGACACCCCCCAACGATCGGGAGCGTGGGTGCCGCTCTCTTCGGACACGTCCGAGAACGTCCCGTCGCCGTTGTTCCGGAACATCCGGTTGCGCTCGAACCCCGTCAGATAGAGGTCGACCCAGCCGTCGTTGTCGTAGTCGCCGGCCGCGACCCCCATGCCGTGCCCCCCCGCGTGCAGCCCGCTCCCGGCCGACACGTCCGTGAACCGCAGCCGGGGGCCGTCCGGCGACGGCTCGAGATCGTTGCGGTAGAGGCGGTCGGTGAGCGGGCCCTCCGGCCGGGGGATCAGCGGGGTGCCGCTTCCCAGCGTGCGCCCCTGCGCCACGTAGGCGTCGAGATCGCCGTCGTTGTCGTAGTCGAGCAACGCCACGCCGGGGCCCATGATCTCGGTCTGATGGAAGTCGCCCGTCATGCCGTTGAAGTGCACGAAGTCGAGCCCCGCCGCCGCGCCCTCCGTGAACCACTCGCCGGGAGCGGGACCGACGACGCCGTCCGCTTCCGCCGGCGCCCCGCCGGCGGTGGAGTCCGACGGAGGGGCGCAGCTTCCCGCCACGCACGCCGCCGCCAGGCACAACAGCCGCGCGACGGCAGCGGTACGGGTCGATTGTCGGAGCGTCACGAGTGTCGCACCCACGTCGGACGAGCAGGAATCACGGGCCAAGGGCCGATTATCCCACCGCCGGCCGGACCCCTGCAATCAGGCCCGCGGCGGCGGTGGGTCGGGTTGCAGGACGGGAGAGGGAACGGCCCGGCGGCGGCGTGCCCGCGGCCACCGGCCGGCGGTCCTGTAACATGAGAAGCACAGGAGGCGGACTTGACCACGACGACGCTCGACCGTTGCGATTTGGAGGCCCTGCGTGCCCGCGAAAGGGAGTTGACCGCCGCTCACGACGAATTCCGCTCCGCCCGCCTCGCCCTGGACCTGACCCGCGGCAAGCCGAGCCCGGCCCAGCTCGCACTGTCCGACGACCTCGACGCGGAGAGCGGGCCGTTCACGGCCGCCGACGGGACCGACGTCCGGAACTACGGCGGACTCGACGGCCTGCCGGAGGCCCGGCAACTGGGCGCGGAATGGCTCGGCGTGCGTCCCGACGAGGTGATTGCCGGCGGCAACAGCAGCCTCACCCTGATGTACCTGTACCTGCTGAACGCGTGGCTTCACGGTCCGGCCGGGCCGGACGGCGCATGGAGAAGGTCCGGAACGGCGCGGTTTCTCTGTCCGGTGCCCGGGTACGACCGCCACTTCGCGATTCTCGAGGATCTCGGCATCGAGATGGTCAACGTGCCGATGCGGGACGACGGCCCCGACATGGATCAGGTCGAGGCGTGCGTGCGCTCCGACGCCTCCATCCGGGGCATCTGGTGCGTGCCGAAGTACTCCAATCCCGGCGGGCAGGTCTATTCGGAGGCCACCGTGGACCGGCTCGCCAGACTCGCCGCCGTCGCCGGCCCGCACTTCCGCATCCTGTGCGACAACGCCTATGCCGTCCACGATCTCGACGACGAGCCGCCGCCGCTGGCCAACGTCATGGACGCGTGCCGGCGCCACGGCACGGAAGACAGCCTGGTGCTCTTCGCGTCGACTTCCAAGGTCACGCGCGCCGGCGCCGGCATCAGCTTCATGGGCGGTTCACCGGCCACCCTCGGCTGGTTTCGGCGTCGGATGCAGGTGTTGACCATCGGACCGGACAAGGTCAACCAGTTGCGGCACGTCCGGTTCCTGCGCGACATGGATCACGTGCGCGTGCACATGCGGAAGCACGCTTCGATCCTCCGCCCCAAGTTCGGGCTGGTGTTCCGACGGCTGTCGGAGGCATTGGACGGAACCGGGACCGGTTCCTGGACGAGGCCGCGCGGAGGCTATTTTCTTTCGTTCGACGCCCGTCCCGGCCTCGCCGGCGAGATCGTTCGCCTCGCGGCCCGCGCCGGCGTGAAGCTCACCCCGGCCGGAGCCACTTTTCCCTATGGGCGGGATCCCGACGATTCCAACATTCGGCTCGCGCCGACGTTTCCGGAACTCGCCGATCTCGATCAGGCGATGCGGGTATTCGTGGCGTGCGTCGAGCTCGCCTCGGTGAGACAGGCACTGGATAGCCGGTAGCACGCGTGCGCCGCTCGCGCGGAGCCATCAGGCCCAGCGGCGGAATCGGAGCGGCAGGGAACCCCCGGGGGACGCCTCCACCGTCCCCCCTGGAAGGCGTTCCTGAAGCCAGCCGAGAACTACTTCCCGGCCTTTTTTCTCCGGGCCGCCCAATACGCGGTCATCCGCTCGGACACCGCCTTCTTTTCTTCGGCCGTCATCTGACGGCGCTTTCTCCTCGGCTTGGCCGCGGGCGCGGCATCCGCGGCCGGGGCCGGGGCCGGGGCGGGAGCCGCCGGCTTCCTCGGCGAAGAGGACCGCCGGGCTCTCCGCCTGGGTTGCGGGGCAGAGTCTCCCAGCATCTTCTCGACATCGCTCAACGCCTTGATCTCGGCCTGCAGGCGCTCGATCTGACTCTGCCGCTCGGCAATTGCGTCGGTTATGACACTCATGAGGCTAGAGAATAGTGGCACACAACACGGATTGTCAAACGCATTTGCGGTCGGCGGCGAACGGGACACGGGCGGACAGCCCCGTGCCGCGAGAACGGAACGGGTGGGAAACCGCCGTGTGTGTGGTAACTTAGTCTCGTGCCGCGGCGGCCGTCGGGGCGTGGCGCAGCCTGGTAGCGCGCCTGCTTTGGGAGCAGGAGGCCCCCGGTTCGAACCCGGGCGCCCCGACCAGTTTTCGACCGCCGCACTCCGCTCGGCGCCCAACCAACCCGCCGGAGTCCGCGCCGCTGCACCGCGCAGACCCCCTACCCGAAGAACGCCGCGCCGTGCCACGAATCGGAGGCCGGCAGCTCCCATCGGCCGGCCCGGACCTGCTCGACCTTCGTCAGCGTATTGTCGAAGACCACCGTCCGCGGACCCACGTCGCCGCTTTCGGCCAGATCGGCGAACCGCTCCCGGGACACTCTGGCGATGCCGGCCTCGTCGCGATAGAGCACCGGCGCATGGTTCACGAGCTCGACGCCCAGGTCGGCCTGCAGCACCTTCATGCGTCGCACGAGGGCGTCGACGGAGCAGCCGGACGCGCCGGCCGCCCGCTCGTCGACGGCCACGAAGATGAACTGCTCGTACCGCACGTCGCGGGCCGCCCTCAGGGGAACGTCGTGGGCGGTCCACTGGTCGATGAAGGCGTCCACCTCGCGGGTCACGCGGGTGCGCTCGCCGGCGACCAACGGACGCTCGGCCGCGAAGATCCACAGGCGCGCTTCCGGCGGCAGCTCGTCGAAGGTGACTCGTGGCATGTGGCAACTCCTAGACTGGCTCCTTCACCGTGACCGCGTCGAGGAACGGCATCATCCCCCTGAGCTCGGCCCCTACCTTCTCGATCCGGTGCTCCTGCTCGGCCCGCCGCTGCGCCATGAACCAGGGCCGGCCGGCCTTGTCCTCGGCGATCCACTTGTCGGCGTAGACCCCGTCCTGGATGTCCTTCAGGATGCCCCGCATCGCCTCGCGGGTGGCGTCGGTCACGACCCGCGGGCCGCCGGTGTAGTCGCCGTGCTCGGCGGTGTCGCTGACCGAGTAGCGCATGTAGTTGAGGCCGCCCCGGTAGATGAGGTCCACGATGAGCTTCAGCTCGTGCATGCACTCGAAGTATGCCACCTCCGGCTGGTAGCCGGCCTCCACCAGCGTCTCGAAGCTCGCCTTGATGAGCGCGCTGACCCCTCCGCAGAGGACCGTCTGCTCGCCGAACAGGTCGGTCTCGGTCTCCTCCGCGAACGTCGTCTCGATGACGCCGGCCCTCGTGAGACCGAGGCCCTTCGCATAGGACAGGGCCAGGGGCTGCGCGCTCCCCGTCGCATCCTGCTCGACCGCGACCAGGGCCGGCGTGCCCCCGCCCTCGAGGAAGACCTCGCGTACGCGGTGACCCGGGGCCTTGGGCGCGATCAGCGTGACGTCGACGTCGGACGGCGGGGTGATGGTCTTGAACCGGATGTTGAAGCCGTGGGCGAACATCAGCATGTCGCCCGGCGCGAGATTGGAAGCGATGGACTGATCATAGATGGCCCGCTGCTTCGTATCGGGCGCGAGGATCATGACCACGTCGGCCCACGCCGCCGCCTCGGCGCCGCTCTTCACGGTCAGCCCGTCCGCTTCCGCGCGGGCGCGGGAGCGGCTGCCCTCCGCCAGCGCCACCTGCACCGGAACCCCGCTGTCCTTCAGGTTCAGCGCATGCGCATGCCCCTGGGAGCCGTAGCCGAAGACGGCGACCTTCCTGCCCTGAATGAGAGAGAGATCCGCCGAGTCGTCGTAGTGAATCGTTGCCATTCTGATTTCCGCCTCGTCAGTCGGGATGTTCCCGAGGGCTTCGGGATGGGGCTTCGGCTTGCGCCGTTACACGGAATAGGAAACCTGATCGCCGGCCTCGACCTCGGCGGGGGCGTCGACGGGCTCCGTCGCCACGCTCTGCTGCCCTCGCGCCATGGCCACGCGCCCGGTCCGCACTATCTCGAGCACGCCGTAGGGCTGCAGGACACCCAGCAGCCCGTCGATCTTGTCCTCGGTGCCGGTCGCCTCGACAATCAGGGAGTCGGGCGCCACGTCGACGACGCGGCCTCGAAACGTATCCACGATCTGCATCACCTGCGTGCGGGTCTCCTGGTTCGCCTCGACCCTGATGAGGGTGAGGTCCCGGATGACGGCCGCGTCGCCGGTCAGGTCCGTCACCCGCAGAACGTTCACGAGCTTGTACAGGTTCGCTTCGAGCCGCCTCGCGCCGTTGTCGTCGGTATCGACGACGATCGTCATGCGGGACACGCCGGCGACCTCGGTGCGGCCCACCGTCAGCGACTCGATGTTGAACGCGCGGCGGCGAAACAGCGACGCCACCCGGTTCAGGACTCCCGGCTTGTCCTCGACGTGCACGACAAAGGTACGTCGCATGGTCCTGTCAGATCCTAGTCGTCCGCCGTCTCGACGATGGGACTGGGGCTCGGCCGGCGGATCATCTTGTGCAGGTCGGCGCCGGCCGGCACCATCGGATAGACGGTGTCCTCCTGCTCGACCCGGAAGTCGATGACCACCGCACCGGGCTCGGCCCGCGCCATCGCCACCGTCGGCTCGACCTCCTGCCGGCGCGAGACCGTCGCGCTGCGGAGGCCGAAGGCCTCGCCCAGCTTCGCGAAGTCGGGGCTGAGCAGCGGCGTGGCCGCGTAGCGCCGCTCGTAGAAGAACTCCTGCCACTGCCGCACCATGCCCAGATAGCCGTTGTTGATGATGGCCACGTTGACCTTCACCTTCTCCTGCGCGATGGTGGCCAGCTCGCACATCGTCATCTGGAAGCCGCCGTCGCCCACGATCGCCCACACCTCGGCCTCGGGCCGCGCGAGCTTGGCGCCGATCGCGGCGGGCAGGGCGAACCCCATAGTCCCGAGGCCCCCCGACGTGATGAGCGACCGCGGCTCCTGGTGGTGGTAGTACTGCGCCTCCCACATCTGGTGCTGGCCGACGTCGGTCACGACCACCGCCTTGCCGTCGGTCATGCGCCAGATGTCGTTGATGACGTGCGCGGCGTACAGGTGACCGCTGTCGGGCAGGTTCTGCACGTCACGGACGGCCGAGTCGCCCTTCATCTCCGCGATCGAGTCGAGCCACGCGCGGCGGTCGCCGTCCTCGATCCGCGGCAGCAGCTCCCGCAGCACGCCCGACAGGTCGCCGGCCAGGGTGACGTCGACGAGGACGTTCTTGTTGAATTCGGCCGGGTCGATGTCGACGTGGATCTTCCTCGCGTTCGGCGCGTACGTCCTGACGTTGCCGGTGACGCGGTCGTCGAACCGCATGCCGAAGGCGAGCAGGAGGTCGGCCTCCTGGATGGCCTGGTTCACCCACGCCTCCCCGTGCATCCCCATCATGCCCAGGTTCAGGGGGTGCAGGGCCGGGAACGACCCGATGCCGAGCAGGGTCATTGCGACCGGGATGTCGGCCCGCTCGGCGAACTCGCGCACCAGGTCCATGGCGCCCGACAACATCACGCCGTGCCCGGCGAAGATGACCGGCCGCTTGGCGCTGTTGATCAGGTCCACCGCCTGCCGGCGCTCGGCGTCCGACGCGCGAAGCTCGGGCCGGTAGCCGGGCAGGCGCACGGGGCTGCCGTCCCAGACGAACTCGGCCGAGGACTGCTGGGCGTCCTTGGTGATGTCCACCAGCACCGGTCCGGGGCGGCCGGAGCGCGCGACGTAGAACGCCTCGTGGATGGTCGGCGCCACCTCGGACACGTTCGACACCAGGTAGTTGTGCTTCGTGATGGGCAGGGTGACGCCGGTGACGTCGGTCTCCTGAAAGGCGTCCGACCCGATGAGCCGGCTGCCCACCTGACCCGTGATGCAGACGATGGGCGAGGAATCGAGCATCGCGGTGGCGATGCCCGTGACCATGTTCGTGGCGCCGGGCCCCGACGTGGCCACCGCCACGCCGACCTCCCCGCTCGCCCGCGCGTAGCCGTCGGCCATGTGGGTCGCCCCCTGCTCGTGCCGCACCAGGACATGGCGGACGGGGTACTCCAGCATGGCGTCGTAGGCGGGCAGAATCGCGCCGCCAGGATAGCCGAACACCGTGGTCACCCCCTCGCGCACGAGGGATTCCCACAGGATCTGCGCGCCGGTTCTCATGTTCCCCATTGACCCGTACCCGTCGGCGGCGGAAGCGGCCTCCGCGCCCTCACGCCGTCGTCACCGCACCCTCGGCCGCCGACCCCACGAGACGGCAGTACTTCGCCATCACGCCGGTCGCGAAGCGCGGCGCCGGGGCCTCCCAGCCGCGCATGCGCTCGGCGATCTCCGCCTCGTCGACCTCTACCCGCAGCTCCCGCGCCTGCAGGTCGAAGACGATGATATCGCCGTCGCGCACCGCCGCGATCGGCCCTCCCCGCGCCGCCTCCGGCGCCACGTGCCCCGCCATGAGGCCGCGGGTCGCGCCCGAGAACCGGCCGTCGGTCAGCAACGCCACCGAGTCGCCGAGGCCGGCCCCGACGATCGCCGCGGTGACCGCCAGCATCTCGCGCATGCCGGGACCGCCGCGCGGCCCCTCGTAGCGGATCACGACGACGTCCCCCGGCCGCAGCGCGCCCTTCTCGACCGCCTCGAAGCAGGCCTCCTCGCTGTCGAACACCCGCGCCGGGCCGCGGTGCCGCCGGGTGCCGTAGCCGCCGGCCACCTTCACCACGCACCCGTCCGGGGCCAGGTTGCCCTTCAGGATGATGAGCCCGCCTGTCGGAGTTATCGGCTCGGACACCGGCCGCACCACTTCCTGCCCCGGGGCCTCGGTCGCCGCCCGCGCCTCCTCTCCGATGGTGCGGCCGGTGACGGTGACCTCGTCGGACCGCAGCACCCCTGCCTCCTCGAGCCGCCGCGCCACCAGGCGGCTGCCGCCGGCCCGGTACAGGTCGGTCGCGACGAAGCGGCCGCCAGGCTTCAGATCGGCCAGCAACGGCGTCACGCCGCTGATGCGGTCGAAGTCGTCGATGGAGATCTCGACCCCCGCCTCGCGGGCGATGGCCAGCAGGTGCAGCACCGCGTTGGTCGACCCTCCCGTGGCGGCCACCGACGCGATGCCGTTCTCGAGCGCGGCCCGGGTCATGATCTGCCGCGGGCGCCGGTCCGACTCGACCAGGTCCATGATGAGCCGCCCCGACTCGCGGGCCACCACGTCCTTCTCGTCTTCCATCGCCGGCACCGCGTTGTGGCTCATCGGCGAGATGCCGATCAGCTCGCACACCGTCGCCATGGTGTTGGCGGTGAACTGGCCGCCGCACGCGCCGGGGCCGGGGCACGCCGCGTCCTCGAGCGCCTTCAACTGCGCGTCGCTCATCGTGCCCGCCGCGTGCGCCCCCACCGCCTCGAAGACGTCCTGGATGGTGACGTCGCGGTCCTCCCAGCGCCCCGGCGCGATGGAGCCGCCGTAGAGCACGAGGCCCGGGATGTCGAGCCGCGCCACCGCCATCACCCCCCCGGGGATGGTCTTGTCGCAGCCCACCAGGACCACGAGCCCGTCGAAGAGGTTGCCGCGGGCGACGAGCTCGATGGAGTCGGCGATCACCTCGCGGCTCACCAGGGAGGCGCGCATGCCGTCGCTGCCCATGGTGATGCCGTCGGAGATGGACACCGTGTTGAACTCCATCGGCGTGCCCCCGGCGGCGCGGATCCCGTCCTTGATCCGCTCCCCGAGCCGCCGCAGATGGAAGTTGCAGGGCCCGATCTCGATCCAGGTGTTGGCGACCCCGATGATCGGCCGGCCCAGCGCCTCGTCGTCGAACCCGACCGCCTTCAGCATCGATCGCGCCGGAGCGCGGGAGGGGCCGTCCGTGATCGCGCCGCTGCGGGTCTTGCCTGGCCTGGCCGTCATGTGCGTGAGCCTTCCGACAAAAAAAGGGCCATCACCCGACCGTGGATGATGGCCCTCGAATCTGCTGTGTTCGTCGAGTACATCATCCACTGGCCGCCGGCGCAATGATGACGCCGGCGCCGTGAACGCCGACCACGACAGAGCCACGGGACGCGCGAACCATGGACATTCGGGACTTCGGAAACGGGGCTCTATTCTAGCGCGGTCGCGGAGGCGGGCTCAAGGGCCGGTCGACCACCGTCCGTCATCGCCGTCCGGGGACTCGCCGGCCTCGCCGGCGCGGAAGCCCGCCTCGTCCCGAATCACCGCTCCGGCAATGGCTCGCCCTCGGGGACGAAGCGGAGCGCGACGCCGTTGTTGCAGTACCGCTTTCCGGTGGGCCGCGGCCCGTCCGGAAAGACGTGCCCCTGGTGCCCCCCGCAGCGGGCGCAGTGATACTCGGTCCGCGGCAGGATCATCTTGAAATCGCGCTTCGTGCCGAGGCTGCCCTCGATCGGCGCGAAGAAGCTCGGCCATCCGGTGCCGCTCTCGTACTTCGCCGCCGACTCGAAGAGCGGCTGATAGCAGGCGGCGCAAACGAACGTCCCGGCGCGCTTCTCCCGGTTCAGCGGGCTCGACCCGGGCGGCTCGGTCGCCTCCCGGAACAGGACCGCGAACGACGCCGCCGGGAGCAGGGCGCGCCACTCCTCGGGCGTCTTCTTCTCGGTGGGGTTCGTCTCGGTCGACGCTGGGCTCGTCTCGATCATGACCGTCTCCTCTCGGGAGAATACCACCGCCGCCCGGGCGCCTCGACGGCACGCCCCTCAACCGCCGCCCGCAGCGTCGATTGCCGCGGGGCGGCCCGGGGGGGGCCGCCGGGCTCGCGTCCCCACCCCGCGACGTGAGATCCCGGCGCGAGTCGGCGAGCGGCGACAGGCCGCCGCACGGCGTCGCCGGGAAACGGGCGGATTCCGGGTCAACCGGGGTTGACGACGGCAAGAAGACGCGATTGCCCCCGAGTCACGCGACATCGCTTGCGTCCGACCCGACCGGCGGGCCGGCGATCCCGACGCCGACGGTTGCCCGCCACCCAGGCCGCGCGCCGGCGGCCGACCGGGCGCGAATCCGCCGACCTCCCGGTTCTTGCAGCGTTTCGCCCGCCAACTCCACGTGGCACGACCCTTGTAGTCATTTCGTGCACGGGCGGCCGAGCCGATTCGGCGCCCGGAAGCGGCATGACGCCGCGCCGAATCCAAGGAGGTTGACCATGAAGACACGCAAGTCAGCGGCGGCGGCGACGCTGACGACGCGGCAGCTCGCCGCCGGAACCCGAGGTTCGAAGTACGCAACAATTGTGTTACAGATCACATAGCTCAGGAGAGAATCATGCAGAAACGAACGCTGCTCGCCATCTCGACGTTGACCGCCCTCCTGCTCTCGGTCGGAACCCTGCAGCCGGCCCCGATGGAGACAGGGGCGGAGCTCGCGCTGCACGGCCATCTGGTCGCACCGCAGGCACCGCCGTCGGTGGAGGAGCCGGTCGCCCCCCGGTGGGCATTCGCGTTGGGAATGAATCGCGAGGAGGCCCTGACATTCACCGTTCTCGGTGCCGTTACCTGCTCCCCGTTCATTTGGATCGGCTCCATTGCGTGCGGGGTCACCGGCGGGTTGTGATCGTCGCGGGGAGACGCTGAGCGAGACGAGGACCGACGCGCACGGAGGCTGAAGTGGAGAGACTCGACAGATGGTCCCGCTCATTGGCGATTCTGCTAGTCGTCAACGTGCTGCTCTTCAGCCTCACCGTCTGCGCCGGTTGGCTCAGCGCCGAGCACCTGGGAGAACAGCTCCACGTCCGCCGGTCTGCTGCAGTCACCGGCGACCGCATCCACTCGGACGCCGCCTACATTCTGCGCGGCAACCTGCGGGTCGCGGCCGGACTGCTGGCGGGCGGGTGCACGCTGGGGCTGTTCACCCTCGTCGGACTGCTGTACAACGCGTTCCTGCTGGGCTACGGCCTGTCCGCCCTGACCCGGAACGCCGCCGAGGTCTTGCCGTTCCTCGCCAGCTACGTACCCCTCGAGTTCCTCGCGTTCATCCTCGTCGCCACCGCCACGCAGCATCTCTCTCTGGGGGTGGTCCGGTGCCTGGCGACGGGAGAGTCCTTACCACTCAAGGCCGGCGCCGTCAGTCTCGGGGGCGGGGGTGTGCTGCTCGTGGTCGCCGCCGTCGTCGAAGCGAGCGTGATGCCCGCCATCGCCGCAATCTCGGGGCAGACTCCGCCGCCAGGAGGCACGCCATGAAGGACATCGTCGTCGAGCTGAACGAGATTCGTCGGCGGTTCCCCGGCTTCGAGCTGGGTCCGCTGACGCTTAAGTTGCGCCCGGGCCGCGTCTACGGCCTGCTCGGGCCGAACGGCGCCGGGAAAACGACGCTGCTCGACATCCTCGGGCTGCAGCTCAGGCCCACCGGCGGCGTCCTCCGGGCGGGCGACGAGCCGATCGGCTGGGGCTCGCTCCGCTGGAAGAAGCGACTCAGCTACGTACGGGAGGTCGTGCCGTTCTACGGCGAGCTCACCGTCGCCCAAACGCTCAGGTTCACGTCACGCGTCTACGATGCCTGGGATCCGGCTCTGGCTGCCCGGCTCGTCGAGACGCTCGAGCTGCCGCTGGACAAGCCGGTCGGCAAGCTGTCGAAGGGCACGAAGGTCAAGCTGGGCATTGCGAGCGCGCTCGCCCACCACGCCGACCTCCTCCTGCTCGACGAACCCACCGCCGGTCTCGACCCCACGGTCCGGGCCGACGTCCAGGCAATCGTCCGGTCCCTGGTGCAGGAACAACCCCGCCTCTGCGTGGTCCTGTCGTCGCACATCTTCGAGGACATCGAAGAGACGGCCACCGACATCCTGATGCTGCGCGACGGCCGCTTCGTCTTCGAGATGGCGGCCGACATCCTGCAGGCCTCGACACTGTACCGCACCCGCGCCGCGGGCGCCGTGGAGCCTTCCCCGGACCTCCTGGCTCGCTGGATCCGCAAGGACGAGGAGTGGCTCCTCGTACTCGGGAACAGCGCGCTCGACACACACCTGCGGCAGAGTGCCGACCATGTCGAGGATCGCCCGTCGAGCCTGCTCGCCGCCGTCTATCACGGCACGGGGCACCCCCCGGGAGCAAGACGATGAGCACAAGAATGCTGTGGATCCTGATGGCCAAGGACCTGCGACTGCACGGCCTGCCCCTGTTGCTGATGTTCGCCGCCGTCCTTTCCTTCCTCGGCTTGGTGATTCGCTTCGTCCCGAGCGAGGCCTCGCCGGTGGGGTTCGTGACCAACATCAACGTGTTCATCACCCTCGCTTTCAGCGAGTGGCTCATCGCGCGCGAGCGTTCCACGCGCTCCTTTGCCTGGCTGCGTTCCCTGCCCGTGGACGATCGGACCCTCGTCCTCGGCAAGTTCCTCCTTGCGTCCGCCTGCGGCACGACGCTGTGGACGGTGTCGACGGGACTGTTCGCGCGGCAGGTCTGGCAGTCCCGGGGCGAGCCGCTGGTCACGCTGTGCGCCCTGGCCGCCTTCGGCGCGCTCTGCGTCGCGACGAGATGGCGCGTCAACTGGCATCTGGCCCACATGGTTCCCATCGGCATCCTGGCCGCATTCCTGTTGCCGGGCCTGCTGCTCGCCCGGGAGGGCACACTGGCGCGCGCGGCGCTCATCGCCTTCTGGAACGCACCCTACGGCCCTCCCCTCATGGCGGCCGGCCTGCTGCTGATATACCTGGGCATCGTGTGGAACACGATCCGGTGGGCTAAGCGGGCCGACACGTGGCAGCTCGTCGACTGATTCGCAGGAACCCGCCATGCACATGCTGTTGTGGAGTCCGATTCGCTTCTTCGAGACCCGGCGCGCCGGCAGCCCGCACTGGCTGGCAGCGGCCGGCGGGCCGGCCCTGTGCGCCGCGCTGCAAGCCGTCGCCGGCTCGATCTCCAGCGCCAGGATTCTCCCGGCGATGGAGGATGCAATCGCGGCCATCGACGTCCCGTTCGCCGAGTTCCCCATGCAGAGCATGGCGTTCGTCGCGGGCCTAGTGGGCTACCCGATGTTCTTCGGCGTGATGTTCCTGGCCGTGCTGGCCCTCGACGTCGTGGCCAGCGGGTCGGAACAGCCGCGTCTGCTGGCCAAGTTCACGGCGGTCAGCTTCTACACCCAGGTGCCGTGGTGCATCGTGATGATCGCCATCGTCTGGCTCTGGGCGCCGGAGCCGATGCGCGTGCCGGTGGGCGCCTCGAACACGGAGATCATGGAAGCGCTGGCCGACCATCAACGCAGCCTGCAGTCGGGACCGTTGCTGTCGACGGGACGGCTGCTCGGACACTACTCCAATCTCTGGCTCTCGGCGACGCTCGCGATCGCCCTCAAGGTGGTCGGATCGCTGTCCGTCCGCGCCACCGTCGCGGTCGGAACCGTTCTGTTCGTCATCTGCATGGCGGGGCCGATCTTCAACTTCGTGTTCGAGAGCCTGCGTTGACCGACCTGCTCCGGCGCCACGCCGAACGCGCCGGGTTCGCCCTGGTCGAGGCCGACCTCGCCTTCGACGCCGAGCGCGAGCGCCCTCGACTCGTCCGCGCCGTCGAGCGCCGGTGCCCGCCGGTTCGCGCCATCCTGGCCGGGCTGCGGCGGCGGCTGCCCGTCGCCCCCCATGCCGGCGAGGGGACGACGGGGCAGTTCTACCGGCTGCCCGGCCACCACGGGCGCGTCTGTTGCGCCATCCCGGATGTGGGGGGACCGGAACAGCTCTGGGAAGGCGACGTCATCGCCTTCGAGGGCACCGAGCCGTTGATGGCCGATCTCGACGACTACCTGCGGTGGATGCTGACCACCCCGCCCGGGAACGGCGATCTCCCTATCGGGCTGCACCTCCCGCTCGTCGCCGACGTCCCGCCCGGCGCGATGCCGCTGGACGTTTGCGACCGGACCCAGCAGATGGCCGCGGCGTTGCACGAACGCCACCTGACCCGCTATGGCGAGCTGGCGCACGCGCCCGTTCCCCTCGCAGTGCATCGATGCTCGGCCGAGGACACGGCGCGCTACGTAGAGGCCCTGCGCTGGCGTCTTCCGGCTGCAGCCTTCGAACGCGCCGCGTCGCGCGCGCGCCGGGGATGCGGGGTCTCGGTGTGGTACTACCCCACGGCGCCCATCCGTGTCGATGACCTGCAGCTCCTGGCCGCCACCGACCCGCAACTGCGGGCGGCGCCGGAAGCCGGTGAGGAGACGGTCGCGGGCTGGTGCCGCCAGTTCGCGCGGTTGCTGCACATGGGGTTCATGCCGTTCGCGCCATGGAACGCAGCTCGCGGGTCCTGCGTGGACCCGGCCGGCGCATGCATCGACGGCGGGTTCGCGGACCTCTCGACGCTCGTGCCGTTCGAGTCGATTCCCGACGACAGGTGGTTTCGGCGCAGCCTGGTCGACAGCATCGGGAAGCTCTCGCGGACGATCGCCGCCTTCACCGGCGCGCTCACCGCCCGGCCGGCCGCTTCGCGGGACCCGAGCCTCGACTGGTTGAGCCTGACGTTCCTGAGCCCCCGCCTGCTCGATCACCTTGAGCGCGAGGCGCCGGCCGGGGCCGTGCTCGACTGGCGAATCTCGTCCTGCTTCAGGCTCGACCGCCTCGAGGACCTGGTCGCCGCAACCGTGGGAACTCCGCCGCCGTTCCGGCCCTATCGACCCGCCCCGGCCGCCGGCCGGCCGGGAGGCGCCCCTCCGACGAGCACGCGAGAGTGAGGCGGTCGGGCAAGCGACCCCGAAGATTCGTCGACATCGGCGGGTCGCGGCACCGCGTCCGGCGCTCCATCTCCCCTTCTACCCGTGTGATAGGATGGACACGCTCCGATGCAGATCATGGATTTCGTCGCCGCCGTCGGTGCGGTCGCAGCGCTTCTGGCCGCAGTCTTCGGGTACGTCAACGGACGCGACATCAGAGAGCTAAAGGGACGCGTCGACGAGATCAGCCGCATCTTGACCAAGCACGTCAGCGCCCCCGGCCTTCATCGATAGGGCGATTCTCGCCGCGGGGCCGGCCCGCCATGGCTGCACGCGACACAGAAACCGGACCCGCTTTCCCTCTCGGTGATTCCCCGGGACCGGGGACCGGACCGGGCGGGCCCCGGCACCGTTCGATCGGCCTCTGGCTGGTCTTGTCCGCGCTCGGCCTGTGGCTCGGCGTGATGCTGTTCATGGTGGGGCCGGAGGACCCGGCCGAGGCGCCGGCCGCCGGCTCTCCGGGGCCGGCCGGAGTGGCGCCCGGGCTCGCGGCCGCCCCCGGCGCTGCCGGCGTGGAGGACACGCCGCGGCGCCGGTCGGCCGAACCGCGCCTGATTCCCGCCTCCCGCCGCGACCCCGCCCCCGGATTCGCCCTGCCGGACATGGACGGGGGCACCGCGACGCTGGCCGACTACTCCGGACAGGTCCTGCTGCTGAACTTCTGGGCGACCTGGTGCCTGCCCTGCCGGGCGGAGATGCCCTGGTTCGTGGACTTCCAGTCGCGGTTCGGGGACGACGGCTTCGCCGTGCTCGGCGTCTCGGTGGACGAGCCGGGGCGGGACATCGTCGGACCCTTCCTCGAGCGCTCCCCGGTCAACTACCGGATCGTGCTGGCCGACACCGTGGAGCTGCGCGCCCCCTTCGGTCCGAAGAACGTGCTGCCCACCACCTGGCTCATCGACCGGCAGGGCCGGATTGCGGCCGAGCACGTGGGCCTCGTGAGCCGCGAGGCGATCGAGGCCGAGATTCGGCTGCTGCTGGCCGAGTAGCCGGCCGGCCCACCCCCTACGGCCTGGAACCGTGAGCTACCGCATCGTCAACGCCCGCATCGTCAACGAAGGCGCGGTCGTCGAGGGAGACCTGTCGATCGCCGGGGGACGCATCGCCGGGATCGGCGCGGGCGGCCCCGACGGGGCCGCCGTCATCGACGCCGAGGGCGCCTGGCTGCTGCCGGGCATGATCGACGACCAGGTGCACTTCCGCGAGCCGGGGCTGGAACACAAGGCCACCATCGCGACCGAATCGCGGGCCGCCGTCGCGGGCGGCGTCACCAGCTACCTGGAGATGCCCAACTGCCGGCCGCAGACGGTGACGGCCGGGGCGCTGGAGGACAAGCACGCCCGCGCCGCCGCCGGGTCGATGGCGAACTGGGGGTTCTACCTCGGCGCCACCAACGACAACCTCGAGGCGGTGAAGGCGGTCGACCGGCATCGGGCCTGCGGCGTCAAGGTGTTCATGGGCTCGAGCACGGGCAACATGCTGGTGGACGACGAGCGGACCCTCGAAGGCATCTTCGCCAACGCCCCTCTGCTCGTGGCCACCCACTGCGAGCACACGCCGACGATTCTCGCGAACGAGGCCCGGGCCCGGGAGAGATACGGAGAGGAGATACCCTTCAGCGAGCACCCGCGCATTCGCTCGGTCGAGGCCTGCCACCGCTCGTCGAGCCTCGCGGTCGAGCTGGCCCGGCGCCTCGGCACGCGCCTCCACGTGCTGCACCTCACCACCGCGCGTGAGCTCGCGCTCTTCGAGCCGGGGGACCTCGCCGGCAAGCGGATCACGGCCGAGGCCTGCGTCCACCACCTGTTCTTCGACGACTCCGCCTATCCGACGCTCGGGGCCCGCGTCAAGTGCAATCCCGCCATCAAGTCCGCGGCCGACCGCGACGCGCTGTGGACCGCGGTGAACGAGGGCCGCATCGACGTCATCGCCACCGACCACGCGCCCCACACCGTGGAAGAGAAGGCGCGCCCCTACGCCGCCTCCCCCGCCGGCCTGCCGCTCGTCCAGCACGCCCTGCTCGTCCTGTTCGAGCAGGTTCGCTCGGGCCGGTGCACGGTCGCGAAGGTGGTCGAGAAGACCGCCCACGCCCCGGCGCGCCTGTTCGACATCCGGGACCGCGGGTTCATCCGGGAGGGGTACTGGGCCGACCTGGTCCTCGTCGACCCGACCGCGGGAAGCCGCGACGAGCCGATCCACGCGAAGTGCGGATGGAGCCCGTTCAGCGGCTTCCGATTCGGCGCCCGGGTGCGGGCGACCTGGGTGAACGGCGAGTTGCGGTACCGCGATGGCCGGTTTCTCCCCGGCCCCGGCGGGCGCGCCCTCGAGTACGACCGGTGAGGGCGGTCGGACGGCCGCCACCACGGCGGGCGGCTCCGCGCGACGACGCGGGACGGCCGCCCGGGCCAGGAGCCTGCGCCGTGGAATGGCGCGGACTCCCGGGCCGGTCGGGGCACCCGGGCCGAGCCGAAGGCGACGGTCGGCAGGCTAGATGCCGTCTTCCATGCGGACGACGATGGTGTCGCACAGCCCCTCGAGGGTGCGGTGCTCGTCATCGCCGATCTGCACGGTCAGGCGATACTCGCCACCCTCGAGCTGCATCTCCATGCCGTCCGAGCCGTCGCCGAAGTGCACCCAGGGATCGGCGGACGGGATGATCTCGCCGGCGGGCAGACAGTCGGTGTCGAGCGCGAGATGGTAGTGCCCCACGCCCTCCCGCACGGTGTTCACCTCTTCGGGAACGGCGCCGATCTCGAAGTTCTCTATGCCGAACGTGATGCCGAGCGGAATCTCGGTGGCGTGATCGGTCTCGTTTATCGGAGCGACGAAGAACACCCGCGGCTCTCCCGACGACTCCTCGGCCGCGGCTTCCTCCATCGGCTCCGCCGCGCTCTCCGGCGCGGCCTCGTCCGACCCGCCCCCGCACGCCGCCACGCCGACCACGGCGAACGCCGCGACGGCCAGCATCCCCTTCCACCTCAGTGACATGTCCACCTGCACGCTCTCCACCTCCCTGTCGATTGAAAGTCCTTTGGGGCGATCTTAACAGCCCGCCGCAAGAACCGTGCTCCACCGCGTCACTGCCGGCGGTCGAGCGGCCGTCGACCGTCCCTACCGCCGCCCCCGCGGGAACCCCGTCCAAGGACCCCGGCCACTCCAGGAACCCGTGGCGAGAAACTCCCACCGCGGACCGCCAGCCGTCGGGCCGACGCGACGACGCTTCCCCCGGCCCGCCAATCGCCGCCCACGACTCCCCGCCGTTTCCACGGCACAGACTACTGGCCATCAACTGGGGCGATAGGCGAGCACCAGCCCGGCGCCGACGGCAGCCATGACGAGCCCCAGGAAGAAGATCGGCGACGGGAGGTTCTCGGGCGGGTTGTACAGCATGGCTACGAACACGCTGACGACCGGCGCCCCCGCGAAGACGAGCGGCGGCACCACGGTGGGGCGGCCGCCGTTGACGAGCGCGAACACGATGCCGAGCGCCCCCATGGCGCCGAGCACCCCGGCCGCGAAGGTGAACCCGGCCCCGCCGGCCGTGAAGAGGTCCCAACTGCCGGCCCGGGCGATCAACGTCCCGGGAATGAGGATGGCGACGAGCAAGTAGGCCATGCCCACCATCAGGAAGGCGTGCACGCCGCTCCCGCCCAGGGCGACCTGACCCTTGTGCAACGTCGGAATGTAGGTACCCCAGCTCAGGACGGTCAGCAACACGAACGGCAACCAGCTACGCATTCGGGAATCTCCTTGTACGGCGGGGCGGACCAGCCTCGGCGTCGGACAAACGTCGTATTCTATATTGGCCGCCCGCGACGGCGGACCCGGGGAACGCCCATGAAACGACACCCGAGCCTGATCCCCCTGTCGCACGACCATCACGACACCCTGGTCGTCGCGCAGGGGCTCATCCGGGGACGCCCCATCGCGCCCCGGTCGGACTGGCCGACGGACCGGCGCGCCCAGGGTGACCGTCTGGTGGCCTTCTTCGAGAGCACGCTTCGGCCTCATTTCGCGGTTGAAGAGGCGGAGGTCTTTCCCCTGGCGGAACGCCTGCTCCCAGACCACGTCGACCTGGTGAAGACGCTGCGGAAGGACCACGACGACCTGCGGGCCGAGATTCTCGGCCTGCCCGCCTGCCCCGACGCGGACCTCGCGGTGCGCCTGCCCGCGCTGGGAGCCCGGCTCGAGGCCCACGTCCGGAGCGAGGAGCGCGTGCTGTTCGAGGCCGTGCAGCAGGCCGCGGCACCGGCCGAGCTGGAGCGGCTCGGCGCGAAGCTCACGCAAGAGCGGCGACGGACCGTTGCCTGCACGACGCCGGACCGCAGCACTGCCCCGCAGCGTTGAGGCCGCCCCCGCGCGCCGGGCCCCGCACGGCGGCCCGGAAAGAAAGCCGGACCGGTTGCACGCCGGACCCGTCACGCCCCGGGGCCGACGCCCCCGGTGACGATGGGCGCGGCCCGGAACAACAGGTCGGCCGACTGCAGGATCTTGGCACGCAGGCGGGGCGGATAGCCGAGGTCGAGCCCGTCGAGGAACCGGCGAACGACGTCGGCGGCAGCGCCGGAGTTGTGCCCGCCGAGGGTGGCGCCGAGCCAGCCCGCGGGAAAGAAGATGTCGCCGGTGCGCTGGACCTCGACCAGCAGATCGAGGGCAGGACCGATGAAGCGCCGGGAATGCTCGGCCCTCAGCGGGTGGTGCAGATAGCCCAGCCCCGCCAGCACCCACGGCTCGCGCTCCCGGTTCGCGGCCTCGCGCAGGCCGGCGAAGAACCGCTCCCGTACCGCCGGGTCCGGGGAGAGCGCGGGCCGGAGGAACTCGAACCGGGCGAGCCGGTCCGGGTTCTCGATGCGGGCCGCCTGCAGGGCAATTATCTCCTCCGTTCCCGCCGCCCCGCGAACCGCGAGGGCGGCGGCAAGGGCGGTGAAGTCCCGCTCGGCGAGGATCACGCCCGGCACCGTCTCCTCCTCCGCCCAGATGCGCCGCAGCCGCGCCACGCCGTCGGGGGTCCGGACCAGACCGTGCCACGCGCGGAAGTAGGCGGCCTTGCGCGTGGACGCGGCGCCGCCCGTCACGCCGGCCCACAGGATCGCTTCGACCCGCGGAGCCGCCGCCAGGCGCGCGGCATCGCTCATGAGCGACCAGCACGTGGTCGAGAGGTAGCCGAGCAGCCGCTGGGCGTTCTGCTCGACGGACTCGGACTCAAGGCCGCGCAGCAGCAGCTCGAACCAGTCCGCGACGGGGACCTCTCCCTCCAGCACCGCGTCCCACAACGTGCCCCAGGCGATGCCGCGGGTCAGCGGGTCGGCGATATCCGGGAGCGCGGTCATCAGGAACCCGGCGCTGGCCTCGTCGAGCCGGAAGCGGCCGTACTCCACCCCGCTCGCGTTCGGCAGCACGAAGCGGGGCGCCGGCCGCTCCAGGTCGACCGACGCGGCGCCGCCGGAGAGCAGCAGGGGCATCCGCGCCTCGGCGTCGCCGTAGTCCAGCAACAGCTCGATCCGCTGCGGCCAGAGGCGCGAGCGGCCGGCCGGATCCGACTGCGCCAACGTGAGCCGGCCGCCCGGGGCGCCGTCTCCCGAGTCGCGGCGCACGGTGACGGTCGGGCGGCCGGGCTCTTCCACCCACACCGCGCTCCAGGACCGCAGATCGGTCTCGGTGCGCCGATCGAGGATGTCGATGAGCTCCGGCCATGTCGCGTTGCCGTACGCGAACGTCCGCAGGTACTCGCGCAGACCGTCGCGAAATCGCTCCTCGCCCACCAGGCGCTCCAGGTGGCGCATCACGATCGGCGCCTTCTGGTAGATGATCGGCCCGTAGAGCGCCCCCGCCTCCTTCAGGTTCTCCAGCGGCTGCCGAATGGGATTGGCCCCGGCGGTACGGTCGATCCCGTAGGCGGCCTGGTGATGCGCGAGGAAGAACCGGAGGTCGTGGTCCACCTCGGGGAACGAGGGGTGAACGATCTTGGCGGCGAGGAAGTTCGCGAACACCTCCTTCGTCCAGACGTCGTCGAACCAGTTCATGGTGACGAGGTCGCCGAACCACATGTGAGCGGTCTCGTGGGCGATCAGGCTGGCCCGGCCCAGGTACGCGGCCTGGGTCGCCGACTCGTCCAGCATGAGGCTCGACGCGCGGTAGAAGATCGAGCCGGGATGCTCCATCCCCCCGTACTGGAAGGGCGGGACGAGCACGAAGTCGAACTTGCCGAACGGATAGGGAATACCCGTGTAGTCCTCGAGCCAGTCGAGGGCGGCGGCGTGCAGGTCGAAGATGGCGTCCCGGTTGCGCGTCACCTTCACGGCGTCCGTCTCGCGATGGAACATCCGCATCCTGCGGCCCGCCCGCTCCGCCGTCTCGACCTGGAAGCGGCCGGCCGCGAACGCGAACAGGTACGTCGGAATCGGCTCGGTCTCGGCGAAGCGCCACGAGACCGGCCCGTCCGCGCCCGCTCCGTCCGGCGCGTCGACGGTCGCTCCGTTGGCCACCGCGACCCACCCGGCCGGCGCCTCCAGGGTCAGCTCGAAGCGTGCCTTCAGGTTCGGCTGGTCGAAGAGGGGCAGCGAGAAGTGGGCCCGGTCGGGCACGAAGAGCGTGTAGAGAAAGTCGTCGTTCCGGTTGAGGGCCTCGTCGCCCGCCTCGAAGTCCAGCTCGACGCGGTTCTCGGCGTGGGGACGCAGGGCGGCGGCGGGAACGACGACGTGGTCGTGCCGCGGCGTCCAGCCGACGGCCGCGCCGTTGGCCCGCACGGCCGTGACCCGCCGGGACGGGTCCCTGAAGTCCAGCACCAGATCGCGGCCATCGGGATCGGACCACGTGAAGGCAATCTCCACCGCGCCCGCGACGGGCCGGCTCCGCTCGCGGGGGACCCGCAGGTCGTAGCGGTAGCGCAGATCGGACAGCGTCGCGGCCCGATGCTCGGCCAGGGCCCAGGACACGCCCTCGTCGATCTCGATCGGCGGCATCGCCTGCCCCCCGGACACGCCGCGCACGGCGCACAGCCCCAACGCCGCCGCGACCGCGAAACACCGGGCCGCACGCTTCGATGGCATCATCCCCGTTCTCCGGACTCGACGCTTCCCGGCCGCCGTGGCCGCTTCCCTTCGCGACCCGCGGGTCAGAACTCCACTGCGCAGTCGCCGACGTACTGCTCCGGCCGCGAGGTGAAGCCGACGAGCCGGGTGTCGGTGTACTCGTGTCGGGTGTGCACCGCCATCCGCCGCCCGTCCGCCGTCTCGCGGTCGATCACCGTCGTCGTGTACAGCGGCCCCACCGTGAACATCTGGACGAGATGGAGGTAGTCGCCGGTCTGTCGCACGATGATGTGCGAGGCGCCGTAGGGGCCGACGATCGCGGCGGTGGCGCCGTCGGCGTCGATCTCCTCGAAGCGCAGCGACAGCGTCGAGGGCTCGACGCTCGCGTCGGCCCCACCGTCGGACCAGTCCGCGGTGGCGATGACCGTGAAGGAGCAGTCGAGGGCGGTGGTGTCGTACAGGTCCTGCGCGAAGGCGCCCGGCGACGCGGCGAGGGCGGCAACGAGCAGCGCGGCGGCGGTCGCGCCGGGTCTGATGCGCGGCATGGGTCCTCCCGTTGGGGTAAACTTCGGGCAATTCTATGAGAATTCCCATCCTCGCGCTGCTGCTGGCCGGCGTCGTGGTCGTCGAGAGCCAGTCGCCCTTCGATCCGCTGCTGCAGGAGCAGCTCGGCAAGCTGTTCCCACGCGCCGCCTCCTTCTCGCCCAAGGAGGGGTCGCCGCCCCACTTCAAGGCGTTCGCGGCCAACGGCGACATCGTCGGCTTCGCCTTCTGGACCACCGAGCTCGAGCCGCTCGAGCGCGGCTACGACGGCCCCATCCAGGTGCTCGTCGGAGTCGATCTCGACGCCGAGCTCACCGGCATCATCGTCGCCCGGCATCACGAGCCCTACGGCTACTTCTCGATCGACACCCCCGAGTACGGCGCGCAGTTCGTCCGGAAGAGCGTGCGCGACCGGTTCCGGGTCGGCGCCGACATCGACTCGGTGGCCACCGCCACCATCACCGTCCGGAGCGCGACCCGGGCGGTGCGCAACGGGGCCCGGCGCATCGCGCGGCAGTTCCTGAGTCCCGATGGGGGCCTGCGGTGACCCGGACGCCGGCCGGGCCGTCGACCCTCGGCGCCGCCGTCCCCCGGCGCTGGCTCGTCACCGTCGCCCTCGTGCTCGGGGGCCTCGGGGCGGCCACCCCGGCGGCGGCGCAGGGGGAGCCCGCGGCCGCCCCGGCGCCGGCGCTGCCCGAAGCGGCCGGGGTCGACGGGCAGCCGGCCGATGACGGGTGGGACTTCGAGGAGGAAGACGACGGATGGGGCTTCGAAGACGAGGAGGAAGACGACGGATGGGGCTTCGAGGACGAGGAGGGGGGTGACGACGCCTGGAGCTTCGAGGACGACCAGGCGGAGACGGAGACCTGGGGCACCCTGCTCCGCGATCAGGCCGCCGATCTCGTGTTCTTCACCGGCTTCGCGGCGCTGGTCATGGTGGGCTTCTTCCGGAAGAGCGTCCCGCTCAAGTACGTGACCCTCGCCGCCGCCGTCGTCTACATGGGGTTCACGAAGAGCCAGCTCATCTCCGTCGTCAACGTCTACGGTCTGGTGACCGGCAACATGCCGGTCTTCCGCTACAGCCTCGCGTGGTACCTGTTCGCGGCGTTCACCGTCGTCACCACCGTGCTGTGGGGACGGCTCTATTGCGGGCGCGTCTGCGCCTTCGGCGCGCTCACCCAGCTCATGGACCGGGTGGTCCCGGCCCGGCTGCGGGTTGAGGTGCCGCAATGGCTCGAGGAACGGGCGGCGTGGATCAAGTACGGCCTGCTGGGGGTGGTGCTGGTCTACTTCCTGGCGACGGCGGACATCCCCGCCTACCGCTGGGTCGAGCCGTTCTGGATGTTCACGCGGCGCGGGACGACCGCGATGTGGATCGCGCTGGCGGTGCTGCTCGTGGCCACGGTGTTCGTGCGCAACCTCTACTGCCGCTTCCTGTGCCCGGTGGGCGCGTTCCTGGGAATCCTGTCGAAGGCGACGGTGTTCCGGATCAAGCGGTGGAAGGAGTGCGACACCTGCAAGATCTGCGAGAAGGCCTGCGAATGGGGCGCCATCCGCGGGCCCGAGATCGTCATGACCGAGTGCGTCCGCTGCGACGACTGCGAGCGGCTCTACGCCGACGTGAAGAAGTGCCCGCACTGGCTGCTGCTGCTTCGCGCCAAGCGGAGGCAACGGCAGGCGGCGCCTTCGGTCATTCCCGTCCGACCGGTCGCGTCGATCTGATTCGACGAAGCGAGGACACGATGCCGATCTACGAGTACGAGTGCCGCGGCTGCCGGAACCAGTTCGAGCTGCTCATCCTGCCGGGCAACGCTCCCGCGTGCCCGACGTGCCGGGGCACCGACCTGGAGAAGCTGCTGTCGATCTCGTCGGTCAGCTCCGACGGGACCCGGCAGCGCAGCCTGGGCCTCGCCCGCCAGGCCGCCAAGAAGATCCAGCGCGACAAGGCGCACGCCGAGCACGAGGCGTACCTCAGTCATCACCACTGAGGGGGGCCAGTGGGGCCGCTCCGCCCACGCTGCCGATGCGCGGCAAGAAGCTTGCATGCCCGCCACCGAGCGGACAGCGCGCAAACGTGACGGCGGCGGGTGGGGGCTTGCCCGCCTCGACCCGCCGCCTGCAACTCTGAAATCCGAATGTCCGGGACCGGGGAGCCCGGCGGCGAGGCCGCCGGGCTCCGGGTGAGGCTCGTTCTACACGTCCGACAGGTGCTTCAGCTGACCGGTGCTGTCGCCGAGCTTCTCGGTCGGCACCCCGACCTTGTCGAGCAGGCTGAGCTGCAGGTTGGTCAGCGGCGTCTCGTCGGCCACGCGCACGTGGCGGCCGCCGCGCATGCGCCCGGCCGAGCCGCCGACGAGCACGATCGGCAGGTTCACGTGCAGGTGCTGGTTGCCGTCGCTGATGCCGCAGCCGTAGAGCATCATCATGTGGTCGAGGAGGCTGCCGTCGCCGTCCGGCGTCTCCGCGAGGCGCCCGACGAAGTACGCGAACTGCTCGATGTGGTGCCGGTTCAGCTTGGCCAGCTTCTCCATCTGCACCGGGCGGTTCTGGTGGTGCGAGAGCCCGTGGTGCGGGTCGGGAATGCCCAGCTCGGGATAGGTCCGCGGGCTGACCTCACGCGACATCATGAACGTGATGACCCGGGTCATGTCCGTCTGCAGGGCCAACAACTGCAGGTCGAACATCAGCCGCGCGTGCTCCGCGAAGGTGTCGGGGATGCCCCCGGTGGGCCGGGCCAGCTCCGGCAGCTCGACGTGGCTCTGCAGCTCGGCGAGCCGGATGCGCCGCTCGATGTCGCGGATCGCGTCGAGGTACTGGTTCACCTTGTCGCGATCGGCGGGCGCGAGGGTGTGGCGGAAGTCGTCGACCTCGTGCACCAGCGAGTCGAGGATGCTGCGGTCCTCGCGGATGCGGGCGAGCCGGGCCTCCTGACTGGTGTCGTCGGTGTCGCCGAAGAGCCGCTCGAAGACCGCCCGCGGCTGGTTCTCCATCGGCAGCGGGGTGGTCGGGTTGCGCCACGACAGGGTGTTGGCGTAGGCGCAGCTCCAGCCCGCCTCGCACGCCCCGATCAGCTCGTTCGGGTCCAGCGCGAGCTCGAGCGACGTGAGCTGGGTGTCCTGCCCGATCCTCGCGGCCGCGATCTGGTCCATCGAGGTCCCGCCGCGGATGTCCGGCCCCTCGGTCTTCTTCGGGTGCACCCCGGTGAGGAACGCGGAGGCGGCGCGCACGTGGTCGCCGGTACCCTCGCCGGGCAGCGGGAACATCGGCTCGCTCTGGAGCCCGCTCACCACCGTGACCTGGTCCTGGAACGGGGCGAGGGGGGCGAGAGTCTGCGGCAGGATGAAGTCGCGCCCGTCAGCCGCCGGCGTCCACTGGTCCATGATGACGCCGTTGGGGACGTAGCCGACGTAGAGCCGCGCCTGCGGCCGCGCCGCGGTGTTGCGCATCGCCGACAGGGCCGGGACCATCCCGTCGAGCAGGGGCAGGGCCAGGGTGGCGCCGACGCCGCGCAGGAACGTCCGCCGGGGCAACGCCATCTTGGTGATGATCATGACGCGGGACCTCTCCTCAGTTGAAACGGCACGCTGCGGGCGATGCCCGCCACGATCGCCGACCAGCGGTAGTCGTCGTCCGCGGCCTCGCGGACGACGCGGCGCACCGCCGGGGCGTCGTAATACTCTACACCGCGCCCGAGCCCGTAGGTCATCAGCTTCTCGGCCACGGTGGTCACGAAGCTCTCCGGCCGCTTGAGCAGAGCCGCGGCCAGCGACTCGGGCCCGTCCACCGGGGTGCCGTCGACCAGCTCGCCGGCCGCGTCGACCGGGGTCCCCGCCTCGGTCACCGTCCGCCAGCGGCCGATGGCGTCGAAGTTCTCGAGCGCGAAGCCCAGGGGGTCCATGACCCGGTGGCAGCCCGCGCACGCGGGGCTCTGGCGGTGCACCTCGAGGCGCTCGCGCACCGAGCGGGGCGGCTCGCCGCTGTCGTCGTTCTCGGCCAGGGCGGGCACGTCGGCCGGGGGCGGCGGGGGCGGCGAGCCGAGGATGTTCTCGAGCAGCCACTTGCCGCGGACCACCGGCGACGTCCGGTGTGCGTACGAGGTCACCGTCAGCAGGCTGCCCTTGCCGAGCAGGCCCCGCCGCGGCGACAGCCCGCCGTCGAGGGCGACGGGCCGGAAATGGTTCCCGTAGACGTTGGGAATGCCGTAGTGCTCGGCCAGCCGCTGGTTGACGAACGTCTCGTCCGACGTCAGGAGCTCGAGGACGCTGTGGTCCTGGCGAATCTGCCGGTCGAGGAACAGCTCCATCTCGCGGGCCATCGCCCCGCGGAGGTTGGCGTCGAAGTCGGCGAAGGCGTAGGGGTCGGGGGCCACCAGGGCCATGTTGCGCAGGTACAGCCACTGGCCGCCGAAGTTGTCGACGAGCGATGCGGCGCGGGGGTCGGCCAGCATCCGCTCCACCTGGGCCTCGAGCACGCCCGGCTCGCGCAGCGCGCCCCGGTCGGCGAGGTCGAGCAGCTCGTCGTCGGGAATGCTGCTCCACAGGAAGAACGACAGCCGCGCCGCGAGCTCGTGCTCGCCGACGAGGTACGGCGCTCCGGGGGCCGCCCCGTCGGGGTCGCGCTCGCGCCGGAACAGGAAGTCGGGGCTCACGAGCACCCGGCGCAGGGCCATCTCGACGCCCGCGTCGAAGTCGCCGCTCTCGCGCCCGAGGTGGAAGAAGCGCAGCAGCATGTCGAGGTCGCCGTCGTCGAGCGGCCGGCGGAACGCGCGGCGTCCCAGCGCCCCGAGAATCTCCCGGGCGCAGGCCACTTCCTCGGGACCGGACGGCGCCGCGCCGGCCGGGGGCCGGCAGACGAAGATGGCGCGCCGGCTGGGGGTGTCGCCGCGGCCGGTGACGTCGTAGGGCCCCCGCAACTCGATGCGGCCGATACCCGGATCGTGGCTCTGGTCGCCCGCGTACTCGTAGCTGGTGACCGCGTAGTGCGGCCGGCGCATGCCCTCGAGCACCGCCGCCTGGTCGACGAAGGTCACCGCGAGCATGTGGGGGCCGGCGGGTACCGTGAAGCGCACCTCCTGCGCGTCGTCGACCGAGTTCCGGTAGTCGCGCCGCTGCTCGGCCCCCGAAGCGTCGAGGAGGGGGCCGCCCACGGTCAGGGTCTCGACGAGGGCCCCGTCGAGCCGCACCTCCATCTCGTGCCGGTTGGCGAGGCCGCGCAGCCGCCCGTCGTAGGTGCGGGCCAGGTAGATCCTGACGACGTACTCGCCGTCCACCGGGAAGGTGTGGCGGACCGCCAGCCCCCCCCGCGACCCGAACGGCAGGTCGTCGCTGACCCGGGCGTCCTGCTTCAGGTACTTGTCGACGGTGAATATCTCGGTCGACGGGGCGAGGTTCGGGTCGCCCACCGCGAGCCGGCTGATCTTCCGGGCCGCCGACAGGTAGCGCTCGGTCAGCATGGGCGACACCGACAGCACGTCGGCGATGTTGTCGAAGCCGTAGCCGGAGTCGTCGGCCGGGAGCAGCGCCCTCGTGTCGACCTCCAGCGCGAGGAGGTCGCGGATGGCGTTGGCGTACTCGGCGCGGTTGAGGCGGTGGACGGCGGGTCGCCGGCCAGGGTTCGGGTCGGCCGCCGCGGCGGCGTCGATCGCCGTCTCGAGGCGGGCGACGACCCCCTCGTACTGCGCCTCGCTCGGGCGAGGCCGGCCGGCCGGGGGCATCGCGCGGGTGCGCAGCTTGCGGATGACCCTTTCCCAGAGCTCGGCTTCGCCGGCGTGCTCGCCGACCCGGTCGAAGTCGACGCCCTGCAGGGAGACGCCCGCGGTCAGGGTCCGGTCGTTGTGGCACCCCACGCAGTAACGCGTGAGGAGGGCCCGGTCGTCCGGCGCGGGCTGCGCCAGCGCGGCGCCGGCCCCGCCCCCGAGCAACGACAGCGCCGCCGCGGCCAGAATCGCCGGGACGCCGCGTGTACGCGCGTGACGGTGTGGCATGTTCGTCCGGTTGATGAAGTTGTCCCCAGAAACCCGCCGCTGCATTATCATGAAGGCCACGGCGGCAGTCAAGCGACGGCGCGAGCGGGCGCGCGAGCATCCGCCCGCGGACGGCAACGAGACCGAGACCATGAAGGCACACCAATCAGCGGCGGCCGCCATCGCGACCGCGCTCCTTGCCACGGCGCTCCCCGTCACATCCCACGCGCAGCCGGCCTTCGGTCTTCCGGACCTGGTGGCGGCGGCGAGAGGCAGCGACGACGAGGCGGTCCGGGATCTTCTCGAGGCGGGCGCGGACCCCGACGCGGCCTACGGGGACGGGACCACCGCCCTCCACTGGGCGGCGCACCGCGACGCGCACGCCCTGGTCGTCGACCTGCTCGCGGCCGGCGCCGACGTGAACGCCGCCGACGACCACGGCGTCACGCCCCTGTCTCTGGCGTGCGTGAACGGCAACCGGCTCGTCGTCGACGTCCTGCTCGCGGCCGGCGCCGACCCCAACGGGGCACGCGGCAACGGCGAGACGCCGCTGATGACGGCGGCGCGGGTCGGCAATCTCGACGTGGCCCGAAGCCTGATCGCGGCGGGGGCCGATCCCGACGCCCGGGAGGCCACCCTCGGCCAGACGGCGCTGATGCTCGCCGTGGCCGAGAACCACACCCCGGTGGCGCGCCTCCTGCTCGAGACCGGCGCCGCGGCCACCGCCCGCTCGACGAACCGGTTCACCCCGCTGCTGTTCGCGGCGCAGCAGGGCAACCTCGAGGCGGCCGACCTGCTGCTCTCGGCCGGGGCCGACGTCGACGAGTCGGCGCCGGACGGCATCGGGGGCAACACCAACGCGCGCACGCGCTTCGTGCCCAACACCGACGCCGCCGCCCTGCTCGTGGCCATCGACAGCGGCCACGCCGAGATGGCGCGCTTCCTGCTGGCGCGGGGCGCTGACCCCGATCACGACGGGGCGGGGCGCACCGCCCTGCACGCCGCCGTGCAGCGGAAGATGCCGGAGGTGGTGGCGGCTCTTCTCGAGCACGGCGCCGACCCCGACCCCAGGATGACGAAGCGGCTGCCGTTCGTGTCGCGGCGCATCACACAGAACAACGGGATGACCCCCTCCAACACCGGGGCCACGCCGTTCTTCCTGGCCGCGAGCTACAACGACCTCGAGAGCATGAAGATCCTCGTTGAGGGCGGCGCCGACCCCATGCTGCGGGCCGACGACGAGACCACCGCGCTGATGGTGGCGGCGGGCGGCGACTACGTGGAGGGCGCGGACAAGTACGGCGTCCGGTGGTTCGGCGACAACCTGGCCCTGCAGGAATCGGCCCTGGAAGCGGTGAAGTACCTGCTGGAGCTCGGCCTCGACGTCAACGCCAGGAACATCCACGAGCAGACCACGCTCCACGGCGCCGTCTACCTCGGCGGGACCCTGCTCGTGCCGTACCTCGTCGAGCAGGGGGCCGAGATCGACGTCGTCAACGTCCGCGGGCAGACGCCCTGGATGGTCGCGGCCGAGGGCGAGTACCGGTCCGGCTCGTTCTACACCCACAGGGAGACCGGCGAGATCCTGGAGCAGCTCGGGGCCGACACCACCCTGGGCGAGGACCTGGGACCGAACTTCCGCGAGGTCCTGGCCGCGCGCGAGCAGCAGCAGCAGCAGCAGTAGTCCGCCAGCCCGGCAACAGGTCGCGGGGCGCCGCCTCCCGGTGGTGAAGGCCGGCTCAGCCCAGACTCGCCAGCAGGGCGTCCACCCCGGCCTGGGCCACGACCTCGTCCTGGTCGGGGGTGCCCGAGCTGCAGCCGATGCCGGCCACGATCTCGTCGTTCACGAACACCGGCACGCCGCCGGCCACGATCATGAAGCGGCCCTGGTTGCTGACGTGGATGCCGAACGCCGGGCCTCCCGGTCCGCTCACCTCCCCGTAGGACCGCGTCGAGCGTCGCGCCGCAGCCGCCGTGAACGCATGTCGACGCCGATCTCGCGCGCCTTGGCCTCGGCCGCGGCCATCATGACCCGGGCGTCGTCGAGGGTCAGCTTCTGGGCTGTTCGCATGTGGTCTCATCCTCCCGCCGCGAATTAGTGTCGGCCAGAAAACCCCCCTCCGCCGGGTGGAAATTGCGGGCGATACGCCGCGCTCGTGACGTGGTTTCACCATTGGGGAGGCGCTGGGCGGTGTCGCGGGGGCATCCGGCCATCAATCAAGGCTGCCCGCGGGCGTTCAGAAGACAGGAAAACCTGCCGGCCCTCGACCCGCAATCCGGAAGTCCGACACGCAAACGGTTCGTCAGGCAGCGCGTCGCAGTCGGTTGCGCTCCCGCTTCTGCAGGAGCAACCCGATGCGATGCAGGTTGGCGGCCAGTACCGACAGCGCAACCGCACGTGCAAAACCGTCAGCACCATGGCTGCGGACGCGGTCGAGCCCCCGATGCTCCAATCCGTTGATCGCCGACTCGATCGCTGGATGCGCACGCCGCGCCGACACAAACGACTCTTCCGATTCCCGCTCCCGGTTCGCTTTCGAAAGATAGCCGCTGCCGGGCAGGGCGTTGACGTCCAGCAAGGCGTCGAGTCGCACCCGGTTCGCGGGGCTGTGAAAACCCCGGTCGAAGCTGCAGGCCCGCAGCGCCGGATACAGGGCCTGCGCTTCCTCCACCATCGGCACCGCCACGTCCACGTCCTCACCCTGCCACAGGATCCGGTGGTGAAGGATGAACTGATGCTGGTCCTCGATGAGAGCGACAGGAACCCCGAGCTCGACCGGCGTGCCCGCCTTGCCCTTCGAAATCCAGCGCGTGTGTTCCTTGAAGATCGAGAAGACCTTCTCCCCGTGAGGAATCGTCTCATCCCGCAACAGGCGACGCTCGACCTGGTCGAGCTGCCGCCGGGCGTGCGCGATCAAGCCCCGGATGGATTGGCAGGTGCTTGCCGCGATGCCCTCGTCCCCAAGCGTGTCGACGGTCGCGACCGCCCGCTCGACCAGTCCACGGCAGCGCTCCACATACGCCTCAACCCGCTCCGGACGCCGCTTCGCCCGACGCGTGGAACGCACCCCGTTGAACAGCTTCCGGACCTCCCTCGACAGATGACGCCACTGGCGCCAACCGCCGACCGCATGCTTCACCGCCGCCCGACCCGTCTCCCGAATCAGACACCGCATCGCGTCCCACAACAGATTCACGTCCGTCGGGTAGTGCACGTCCGTCTCCACCACGAACGAGTCACACCGACCGCGCAATGGCTCGCCAGGCTTTTTTTTTGCGACCTTGTGGCCGCTCTCCACCACCAGTTGCCCCACCGCCGACAACAGCTCCGGCGTCAGCAACGACACGTTGTCCCGGATCGTCTGACACTCGTAATGCGTCTCGTCGCCGAAGTCGCCGTGTCCCAGGAACGCCCGCACCTTCCCGTGATTGTTCGCGAGGTCGTGAAGACGGTCGAAGTCGCAGCCCAGACCCTGCTTGAGGACCCCCAACACCAGGACCGGCCACAAGGCCATCCCCGGACGCCCGACCGCATGGTCCACCTCCGGCTGAACATGCTCCTCCAGCAGCGCGAACAGCCGCGCCCGAAGCGCCTCGTCCGACCAGATGTGCTGAAGCCCCTTCAACACCGCCGGGATGTCGTCCCGCGACTTGGGGTCGAGCCAGATCTGTTCAATGGCCACCTCGCCGAGCCGGAACTGTCGTCTGTGAACTTCTCTCATGGCGGTCGATGTCGCGAAGATCTCACTCGAAGGCGGCCGGCAGCGCGAGATCACCGGCAAGATCACCGGCAAGAATACGACTTTTCGGCAATCTTCGCCACTTGAATCAAGCACAAGTCCCGTAGAATGAAGTGGTTACGGTTTTCTGGCGGACACGAATTATCCCCTGAAGCGGGTTATGGGATAGCCGTGGGCGTGGTCGCAGACGAACGCGAAGGACGGCCGCCGAGGAACGGAGACTCTGAGAATCTCGGAGAAACGGCTGCCGGAGCCAGACGCCGTCGCGCGCCAAGGGCGGGGCCGGGCCGTGACGCCCTCGCGCTCATCCGGAAGGCACCGGCTCAGCATGACCGGCCTGGACGCTCCCTCGCGCGCCGACCGCGGCCGTGACCGCGGAAGGCGTGCTCGAAACGCAAAAGCCAGGACCGGCTATCCGCGAGATGCAAACCACCCCGTTCGGGAAGATCGCGCGCTGCGCAGCCGCCCACGTGTGCGTACGCCGATCGCCCGGCCGCAACTGAACGTCGCCGGCGACCACGATCCAGTCGGACGAGCAGGCGTTTGCCGGATCAGGATCCCGGCGCGGACCTGCCGAGCTCCCCTGCCAGCTCGACGAACGCGGTTTCTGCCGCCCGCATCGAGCCCTCGTTCGTCGCGAACGCCAACACCGTGTTCTTCGCGGGCAGCAGCATGAGCAGCGCGTACCAAAACGTATTGCTGCCGTTGTGCCAGAGCACGGGACCGCCCGCCCAGTCGCGTTCGTAGCGGACCCAGCCGCGCGCGTAGTCGTCGAGAACCGGCGTGTGCAGCCGCTCCCACGCCGCGGGCGGCAGCAGGGCTGGCGAGGGGGCGGATTCTCTTTCCAGGTGGGCCGCGCCGTAGCGCGCCAAGTCGAGGATTGTCATGTGCGCCGCGCCCGCAGGAGCCATCACCGGCGAGTTGTCGGCGCGTGTCTCGAACGGGTCCATGCCCAGTCGAAAACCCAGCGCGACCTGATGCCCGATCGGCTCCTGGTCCGGGGCATCGCCCTGCGGCGGACCGAAACCGGCGCTGGCGAGGCCGAGCGGTTCGAACACGTGCTCGCGCAGCAGCGATTCGTAGGGCTCGTCGGCCACCGTCTCGGCGATATGGCCGGCGATCGTGTAGCCGACGTTGGAATAGGCAAAGCGCTCGCCGCAGGGCGAGGCGGGCTCCCTGGCGAGAACGGGGGCGATGAAGCGGCGCCGCGCCGCGACCGTTTCCCCGGGTGTCTCCGGCCAGACGCTCTGCACGCTCCTCGGAAAGTTCGCCGGGGCGCCCGCGGTGTGGGTGAGCAGATGGTCCAGCGTGCAGGCGGCCCAGCCGGCGCTCACTTCGAACTCCGGCAGCAGCGCCGCCACCGTGTCGTCGGCCGAGAGCAGTCCTGCGGATTCCAGCACGGCGAGCAGCGTGGCCATCATCGACTTGGTGACCGAGCCGACGTGCCAGCGATCGTCAACGGTCACCGGGATGCCGGAGCCCCGCTGGCGCTCGCCACTGGCGGCCGCAGCGACAAGCCGTCCGTCGGTCATCACGGCGGCAGCCACCCCGGTGAGCCCCGTGTCGTACTGCAGCCGGGCGAGGTGGGCCTCGAGATACCCCTGATAGCCCTCCCCCACCTCACCTATTGTCACGTAGGGCCGACTGGAACACGCGGTCAGGACCGCCGCGAGCGATGCCGCGGCCACACGTATCCGGACGCTCTCCCCACACCATCCCGCCATGCCATCCCTCCCCCTGACGCATCTCTTGCCGCGCCGTTGCCGGCTCACGCCGGCAAGTGCTGGCGAACGCCCCCGCGACATGGGCAGCCTTTGTCCGGGGGACGGTCCATCAGCCCGCCCTCAAGGCAGCCATCGGATCGAGCCGGGCGGCCCGGCGGGCCGGAATCGCCGTGGTCGCCAGCGCGGCGAAGACGACGGCGGCGGCCGCCACCGCGAACGTCGCCGGGTCGTAGGGACCGACGCCGTACAGCAGGGAGGCGAGGCCGCGGCCGGCCGCGGCCGCGGCCAGCAGCCCCGCCACCAGCCCGGTTCCGGTGACGGCGAGGGCGCTCCCCACGACGAGCCGGACGAGCTGGCCGGGCGACGCCCCGACGGCAGCGCGGATGGCCAGCTCCTGGCGTCGCTCGGCGACCGCCCGGGCGAGGGCGCCGAAGAGGCCGACCATCGCCACGGCGAGAGCGAGCCCCGCGAAGCCCGCCGCCGGCAGCACGCGAAGCCTCCGCTCGGCGATCGTGCCGACGACATGATCCGTGAGCGTACGCACCTCGGGGACCGGCAGCGACGGGTTCAGCGTCCGGATGAGGTCGCGAATCGCCGGGGCCAGCGCCAGCGGATCGCCGGTGGTCCGCACCACGAGGTGCGCCACGCCGGTGGGCACCCGCGGCCACGGGACGTATATCGAGCCCGCGCGCGGGGCGGCGAGCCCCTGGTACTTCATGTCGTCGACGATGGCGACGACAGGCGCGCGAGGCTCGAGCTCGAGCAAGGCTTGGAGCAGCGCAGCACCGGCGATGGCGACGCCAGCCGCGCGAGGCCCGAGGTCGAGGGCATCGATGTAGTCGTAGTGCAGCGGGCGGCCGACCGCGTCCTCGTCCGGGTAGACGAAACGCGCGGCGGTATCGCTCAGCATCACGGGACCCGGGTCGGCGAGGTTGTCGGCGGCCTCGAACCGCCGCCCGCCCCGCAGCCGCGCGCCGAGCGCCTCGAAGTACCCGCGGGTGACCGCGGCGAACGAGAGAAAGAGCTCGCGCCTCGACGAGTGACCACTGTCGTCCTCATAGACGAAGTGAATCGACATGGGCTCATCGTCGGGAGGCAGTACGCTGCCCACCCCGGCCGACTGCACGCCCGGCATTCCGCGCACCCGCTCGAGCAACGTCTCCACGAAGGCGTTGTGGTCGTCGCCTCCGACGAGAGGCCTGTCGGCGAGCATCAGCCGCGCCGTCAGCGCCTGCCGCGGCTCGAGGCCGGCGTCTTCGTCGAGCAAACGATCGACGGTCAGGAACAGCAGTCCGGCGCCGGTCAGCAGCACGATCGACAGCGCGATCTGGGCGGCCACCAGCGCCGCCCGCAGGCGTCGCGTGGTCCGCGAGCCGGTCGACGCCGTGCCCCCGCGCAGGACGGCGCCGTCGCCTCGCACCGCACCGGCCGCCGAGGCGCCGCCGCAGGCCGCGCCGGCCAGCAGGGTCAAGACGAGGCCGGCCGACACGATCGGCAGATCGAGGACGACGGCGTCCAACCGCGGCATCACGCCGACGGTCATGGCCGCGAACAGCCGCAGACCGGCCCAGGCCGCCGCGAGGCCCAGCATCAGTCCGCCGGCGGCCATTGCCAGACCCTCGACGAGGGCGGCCCGGACCAGCCGGGCCAGGCCCGAGCCGAGGGCGATGCGGATGGCGAACTCGCGGCTCCGCACCACCGAGCGGCCGATGAGGAGCGTCGCCGCGTTCGCGCACGCGACCACCAGCACGAGCAGCGCCGCCGCGATCGACAGCCGCAGCACGGGCCGGAGCTCGCCGCGCAACATCTCGTCGACCGACCGGACCGCCGCGCTGTGCACGTCGCCCCGGTACTCGAGGGTCTCGCGGACGATCCGCGTCACGTCGTCGCGGGCCTGGGCGAGGGTCGAGCCGTCCCGCAGCCGGCCCACGAGCTGATTGATCCCCAATTGCGCCCGTGGGGTCCCCGGCGGGACAAGCCACACGTCGACATCGGCCGATGGAAACCCGAACCCGGCGGGCATGACGGCCGCGACCTAGTAGCGGCGGTCGCCGACCGTCATCGTCCGACCGAGGGCGGACCCGCCGCTCTCGTCCTCGAGCGTCCGGGCCAGCGACGCGCTGATGACGGCCCGGCCGTCGGCGGCCGCGAGCCGGGGCGCGACGCCCTGCACGGCCGGTACCCCGAGCACTTCGAAGAAGTTCCCGGTGACGCTGGCCACCTCCATCACGCGGGTCGGACCCGCGCCGCGCACCACGCGTTCACGCGCGTTGTGAGCGGCCACCCGCATCGTCCTGAAACGGCGGTTCCACTCGTCGATCCCGACGAGCCGTAGACCGGTTTCCGAGCCGTTCTCCGCGTACACCCGGGCGACCGTGACCGGTCCGCGTCCGGGTACGGCAACGGCCGCCAGAGCACGCCGTAGGCGACGGCGAGCACCGCGGTGTTGACGCCCAGGCCCAGGGCGAGGATGCCGACGGCCAGCGCGGTCGTCCCCGGCTGCCGCACCAGCGAGCGGGCGGCGTACCGCACGTCGTGGAGGATCGATTCGAGCATCGGGAATCCCGCCTGGTCCCTCAGCGACTCCCGGACCTGGGTGACTCCGCCGAACTTCGCGCGGGCCAGCCGGCGGGCTTCGGCGGGGGTGTTCCCCGCGCGGGCGAACCGCGCGGCGAGCAGGTCGAGATGCATCTCCATCTCCTGCTCCGCCTCCCGCGCAAGGCGGCGTCGCCCGCACAGGTCCCGCACGCGCGACACGAACGCGACGACGCGTCGCCAGGGGCTCATGGGTCCGGAGACAACCGCAGGAGGCGCGCCATGACCCCGGCGATGCGCTCCGAGTCTTCCGTCTGGGCCGCGAGCCGCCGACGGCCCGCCGCAGTGATGGTGTAGAACCGGGCGCGCCGGTTGTTTTCCGAGCGCCCCCAGCTCGCCGCAATCCAGCCCTGCCGCCGTAGCCGCAGGAGCGACGCGTACACCGTACCCTCGTTCAGGTGCAGCAGGTCGTCGCTGACCTGCTCGATGCGCCGGGCGATGCCGTAGCCGTGCCGCGGCCCCATGACGTCGAGCGTCTTGAGCACCATCAGGTCCAGCGTGCCCTTGAGCACGTCGACCCGGCTTTCTCCTATGGTCATCACATAGGAGTATGAGGCCAGGACCCGTGGCCTGTCAAAGCGTGGAGGCCGTCACCCGTGAAGTCAAGTTGACGTAGCCCCCGTTAATCCGACCCAAGGGCGGGCCGGGAGCGCGGTGGAGCTCGCCGGGCGTCTGGGCATCCGCGAAGCCGCCGGACGCACCCTGGTCGTCGAGGATCGGGCCGCCTGACGCCCGGACGGCCCCACTCGCGGCCCCGCCGTGGGCGGCGACCGAGGGGCCCCGGATGTCGAAGCGGGAGCCGGCCGGCCGGGCGTCGGGCGTCGAGACGGGGCTCGTGGCCTCGCGGTCGATGAAGACGCGGCCCTGGTGCGAACTCGACGGTCTCGCCGGGAAGGCCGATGACTCCGCTCGATCAAGTCACGCTCGGAGTCTTCGGGGAACTTGAAGACGAGGACGTCGCCGCGCGTGACGTCGTCCATGGACAGGAGCGCCCGCACCAAGCCCACGGTCGCGGACGGCGCGCAAGCAGGAACTCGCTCGCCCGATGGCGTTTCGAACTCAAGGCCGGGTGCCGTACACCCGTGATAGGATGCCGCGTCATGAAGCGAATACTGCGTCACGCTGCTCTCGCGGGGGCGCTCTGCGCCCTCCCGCTCGCCGCTCCGACCGAGGCCGCGCAGGAGAGAGAACCGGTGGAAGTCGCAAACCTGGGACCGCAGATCGGAGAGAGAGTGCCCGACTTCGCGCTGACGGACCAGAACGGCCGCGTCCGGACGCGCGACTCAATTCTGGGGCCCAACGGCGCGATCCTGCTGTTCCACCGCTCGGCCGACTGGTGACCGTACTGCAAAGCGCAGCTCGTGGAGCTGCAAGACCGTCTGGAAGAGCTTCGGGGGCGCGGCCTCGGCGTCGCCGCCATCAGCTACGACTCGCAGGAGGTGCTCGCGGACTTCAGCCGGCGGCGGGGCGTCACCTTCCCGCTGCTCGCCGATGACGACTCCGCCGTCATCACCGACTTCGGCATCCTGAACACCGTCGCCATCGAGGCCCACGGCCCCAACGGCGACCACCCCGACGTGGTGGCCGACGTGGCGAAGTACGTCTCCGTGTTCGGGGCGGGCTCGAACATCATCGGCACGCCGTTCCCGGGCACCTTCATGCTCGACGGCGAGGGCCGCGTGACCGCGCGCTTCTTCGAGGAGTTCTACCGCGAGCGGAACACCACCGCGAACGTGATGCTCCGGCTCGGCGAGGGGCTGTCGCCCATCGAGGCCATCGAAGGGTCGACCGCGCACCTGAAGTTCACCGCCTACGCCAGCGATCCGGCCATCACCGTCGGGACCCGTTTCTCGGTGGCGGTGGAGATCGAGCCGAACCCCGGCATGCACCTCTACGCCCCGGGAGCCGACGAGCTCGGCTATCGCGTGCTCGGGCTGTCCCTGTCACCGCTGCCGCACACCCGGTTCGAGCCGGTGGCGTACCCGGCGTCCGAGATCTACCACTTCGAGCCGCTCGACGAGCGGGTGCCGGTGTACCAGGCCCCGTTCACCCTGCTCCAGGAGGCAGTGGTGTCCGGCGCCCCGGGGGTGGAGGACGCCCTCGCCGAGATCGACGCGGTGACGCTGTCGGGCACCCTCGACTACCAGGCGTGCGACGACCGGCTCTGCTACGACCCGGTGTCGGTGCCGCTGTCGTTCACCTTCGAGGTGGACCTGCTCGACCGGCAGCGGGCCAACCGGTAGCCTGACAGCCGGCCCTTCTCAAGAGACTGAAGGCCAGGAATCTGCACCGTTCCGCAACGCAGATTCCTGGCCTTGTCGCCGTCCGGCAGCCCGCGGCGCCCGCCCGCCACCATCCACCGGCGTCACGCGAGTCGGCGCCGGCCCGACGCTACCGGTGTTCGTCCCCCCGCTTCGACGTCGGACGCATGAGGCGCTAGCGGGCGCCCAGGTCCAGGGCAACGATGCGCGCCCGGTCGCGGGCATAGAGGGTGGTCCCGACGAGGGTCGGCACCGTCCATGACCGCGTGTCGAAGAGCTGGGTGGTGGCGAGCCGCTCGAGGCCGCTCGGGCTCAGCCGGACGAGCGAGAGGTCGCCGTCCTCCTCGAGGACGATCGCCTTCCCGTCCCCGTAGACCATCGTCGCGCGGCTGAAGCCGCGCTCGCGCCACGCGGTCTCCCCCGTCTCCAGGTGGGTGGCGGTGAGAATGGCGGCCGCGCCCTGGCCGCTCGTGCCGTAGATGAAGCCGCCGAGCCTGAGCACGTTGAGGAACGTGAACCGCAGGCGGCGATCCTCCCACAGCAGCTCCGTGTGCACGATGTCCCCATCAGGCACGAGCCGAATCGCCTGGCTGCCCCCGATGTAGCCGGACGAGAAGAAGAGCACGCCGGTCTCGGGGTCGTAGTGGGGAATCTGGAAGTTGAAGTCGTTGCCGGCGTCGTGGGGGTGGGCCCAGAGCACGGCGCCGGTCTCGGGGTCCATGCCGACCACCGCCTGGCCCGCGAAGACCACCGCGTGGGTCCGTCCGCCGACCGGGATCAGCCCCACCGGGGCGTGCGACACGAGGAAGCTGCCGCTCCGCCAGACCACCTCGCCGTCGCTCTGCCGCAGGGCCATCACCGCCTGGCCGGGGCCGCCGACCTGCAGCAGGATCGTGTCGTTGTAGGGCGTAGGGCTCATCCCCGACCCCGGCTTGATCATCGAGCGGATGAGCAGCGGCGGCGCCCCGAAGTCGGTGATGAGGTTCCGCGACCACAGCAGCTCGCCGGTATCGGGATCCAAGGCGTGCAGCTCCTTGTTGCTGCCGACGGTGAAGAGGCGGCCGCCGGCGAGGAGCGGCGTCGCGTGCGGCCCCGCCCCTTGGCCGAAGTCCTGGTTCTTCGAGGCGTACTCGTACTCCCAAAGCGTCGCGCCCGTCGCCGCGTCCATGGCGATGACCGCCTCGCGCGGCGTCCACGGGGCGCGGCCGCCCTCGCCGTGAGAGACGCGGTACATGGTGAACAGCCGTCCGCCGGAGACGAGGATGGAGGAATGCCCGGCGCCCAGCGGCCGGCTCCAGAGCTCGGGCGGACCCGAGGCCGGCCAGCGCTCGGCAAGCCCGGTCGACTCGGCCGTGAAGTCGCGGTTCCGCCCCGCCCACTGGCGCCACTCCCCTTCCTGCGCACCCGCCGTCCCGGCGGCGAGGCATAGGACCGCGGCCAGGGCCAGCCGGATCGGTGTCTCGCATCTCGTCATCGCGGCGACCCCTCGCGCGTCGCAGCCGAACCGGCGGCCGCGGGCACGTCCTGCGGAAACTCCCTGCACGGCATCGCCCAGGTCTCGCACCCGCCGACGGGACGGCCCGACCGGTAGACGAGCCGGTTGCGGGTCTCCCCCTCCGGCGTCCCCGTGGTCACCTCAATGGTCAGGGTCCCGCCGTCCGGGGTCAGCGACATCACCTCGTGCATGGTCATGTCGCCCCGCGTCCCCTCCGCCACCAGCCGCTCGCCCTCCCACCGCGACGCGACCTCCATCGTCGTGTCGCGGCCGACCGGGATGGTCAGCTCGCGTCCGGGCGTGAACGACCAGGCCTTGAGGCCGTTGGTCTCGGCGCCGACGACGATCGTGCCGTTGGCGGCATGGGTGATGAACAGGCGGCCGATGTCGTCGCCGCCGCGCCCGCCGCTGAACGCGGGGGCCGTGAAGTCGCTCGCCTCGCGGTCGAGCGTCCACATCCCCGAGAAGTCGGGACCCTGCGCGGACGCCAGCCCCGCGACCAGGAGCAGCCCCGCTACCGAACCTACGCATCTCGCACCGTTCACGCGCGTCCTCCTCCGGCCCTCAGGTCGGTCTCGTCCCTTCGGCGCCCTTCCGCAAGCGCACTATAATCGGTGCGGCGACGAACTGGCGAGGGTTCGACCGGCGACCGGCCATCGGCCGGTGGACGGTCGTGCCGCCGACGACCCCGTCCGCGGGCCGCCCCGGCCCGCTCCTTGCATCCCTTTCAGGCGTGCCGATTCCGCCCGAGACCGCCCGCCCCGCAACCCTGGAGGTCGACGAGTCGGTCCTGCTCGGGACCCTCGAGCGGTATTGGGGCTACCGCGAGTTCCGCCCCCTGCAGCGGGAAGCGATCGCGGCCAACCTGCAGGGCCGCGACAGCGTCGTCGTGCTGCCCACGGGAGGCGGCAAGTCGCTGTGCTTCCAGATGCCGGCCCTCGTCGAGCCCCGCGGCGGGGTGGGCCTCGTCGTGTCTCCCCTCATCTCGCTGATGAAGGACCAGGTGGACGGCCTGGTGGCGAGCGGGGTGTCGGCCGGCGCCCTCAACGCCTCGATCCCGCCCGACGAACGGCGCCGGGTCTACGCCGACCTCGACGAGGGGCGGTGCCGGCTGCTGTACGTGACGCCGGAGCGCCTCGTCGGCGAGGGCGGCGAGGGCTTCCGAGCCCGGCTCCGGGCCTGGGGCGTCCGCTTCGTCGCGGTCGACGAGGCGCACTGCATCAGCCAGTGGGGGCACGAGTTCCGCCCCGAGTACCGGCAGCTCGCCAGGGTCCGGGACGACTTCCCCGGGGCCGCCCTGCACGCGTTCACCGCAACCGCCACCCGGCGCGTGCGCGAGGACATCGTCGCGCAGCTCGCACTCCAGAATCCCGAGGTGCTCGTCGGCTCGTTCGACCGGCCCAACCTCATCTACCGGGTGCGCACCCGCACCGGCCTCAGGGACCAGATCCGCAAGGTGCTGGACCGCCACGCCGGAGAGGCGGGCATCGTCTACTGCCTCTCGCGGCGGGAGGTGGAGTCACTTGCGGAATGGCTGGAAAGGCAGGGCCATCGCGCCCGCCCGTATCACGCCGGCCTGGCCGACGAAACGCGGCGGCGGCACCAGGAGGAGTTCCTCCAGGAGCGCGTGGACGTCATGGTCGCGACGGTGGCCTTCGGCATGGGCATCGATCGCTCGAACATCCGCTTCGTCATTCACGCCGGCTCGCCGCGGTCGCTCGAGCACTACCAGCAGGAATCGGGCCGCGCGGGGCGGGACGGCCTCGAGGCGGAGTGCATCCTGTTCTACTCGGGCGCCGACTTCGCGCGATGGCGGCAGATGCTCGAGCAGAGCGGGGAGCTGACGGACACCGCGCGGCGGCTGCTGAACGGCATGTCGCGGTACGCCGCCGGCACCCGCTGCCGGCACCGCACCCTCGTCGAGTACTTCGACCAGCCCTACGAGCGCGATGCCTGCGGCGCGTGCGACTGGTGCCTCAGGGAGCTCGAGCGGGTGGACGACGAGCGAGTCCTCTGCCAGAAGATCCTGTCGGCGGTGGCCCGCCTCGGCCAGCGGTGGGGCGTCGGCCACGTCATCGACGTGCTGCGCGGGCGGACCACCGACGCCGTGGGCCGGGCCCGCCATCAGGCGCTGAGCACGTTCGGCCTGCTCGCCGACGTCCCCATCGCCGAGCTGCGCGGCTATCTCGACCAGCTCACCGAGCAGGAGCTGCTGCTGCGCACGGCCGGCCAATTCCCCGTTCTCCAGCTCACGGACCGCGGGGTGGCGGCCCTGAAGGGCCAGACCGAGGTGGAGCTCTACCGCCAGCCGCGGCCCGCCCCCGGCCAGCGTGCGTCCCGGCCCGCGGTCGACCCGGCGGCGTGGGACGGGGTCGATCGCGAGCTGTTCGAAGCGCTGCGGCAGTGCCGCCTCGAGGTCGCGCGGGCCCGCGGCGTCCCGCCCTACGTCGTCTTCCACGACAACACGCTACGCGACCTCGCGCGGCGGCGGCCGACCACGCCGGAAGAGTTGCTGCAGGTCTACGGCATCGGCGCCCGGAAGGCCGAGGACCTCGGGCCCATCGTGCTCGACGTGATCCGGCAGCATCGCGGGGAGCCCGCCGACCCCGTATGAGGCCGATCGCGGCGCCCCCTGGCCGCCAAGGCAGAGCCGCAGGCGACGATTGGCGGGCGAGGAGTCTGCGCCGTGGAACGGCGCGGACTCCTGGAGAGCTGGAAGGCGGAACCGCGACGCAAGCGGGAGACGGGGCTCGTCGGCCTCGTCCCCACGCGCTGCGATCACGTCCGCACGCGGATGACCACGCGGCGGTTCTGGGCCCGCCCCTGGGCGGTGTCGTTCGGCGCCGCGGGACGCTCCTCCCCGTAGCTGTACACGCTCATCTTGTGGAGCGGCACGTTGTGCTGCTCGTAGAGGTACCGCTGCACCGCCTCGGCCCGGCGCATGCCCAGCCCGAGGTTGAAGTTGGCGCCGCCGATGTTATCGGTGTGCCCCTCGATCTCGATGAACTCGTTCTGGCCGTCGGCGGCGAGCTGACCGATCAACTGGTCGATCCTGGCCCGCGCCGCATCCGGCAGGTCGTCCTGGCCGATGGCGAAGTTCCCCTGGTCCTCGCTCAGGGTGACCTCGAGGATCAGACGGCCGGCCGCCGCCGCCATCTCGTCGACGCGGACGCCGACCTCCCCCCCCGCCGCCGCCGCTCCGTCCGCCGACGCCTGCGCCATCTGGGCCGACTGACCGGCCGCCATCGCACGCTGGTCGACCTCACCGATGCGCTCCTCGTTCTGGAGGGCCCGCTCCTGGGCCTCCTCGACCGATACCGCCACCGAATCGATCTTGGCATCGACGACGGCGGTCTCGGTGCGTACGAAACCCCGGGTCGCGCAGGCCGGCGCCACCAGCGCGACAAGCGCCGCCAACGTCACCACCTTCAACATCGTCACTCGCATGGTCTCTCCCTCGCTGCAGGTCGTCTGTCCAGTTTTGCCCTTCCCGCCACGTACCCGCGGCGGGCATTCACCGCCAGCCGATCGTCCAACGTCTGAAGCTCTATGGGGTGCCACCCCCGCCGAAAGCCGGGCCTGAACGTCACCACGTACTGGTAGCGCAGCCCCGGCAGCAACTCTCCCACGGCTTCAAGCATATCCTCTTCGGTGCCGGTCGCGCGTACGCTCCCTCCGGTCCAGCTCGCGAGGTCCGCGAGGGTGGCCGACAGCGCGGCGCTGTCGGACCCGCCCGCGCCCCCCGGCCCGTCGCGCCGGTCCAGGGCGCCGCCGACGGTGAGCAGATGCACCTGCACGGCGATGGCGCTCGCGGCCCCCGAAACTTCTTCCACCGTGCGACGGCTCCCGGTGTCCACGCCATCGGTCACCACGAGCAGTGCGCCATGTCGCTCGCCGCTCGTGCCCACGAGGGTCGCGGTGTCGGCCACCGCGTCATAGAGCGACGTCCTGCCGTACGGCCGCTCCGTCAGCTCCACCGCGTCGAACCGCCCCAGGTCCCGCGTGAACGGCACGATCTCCCGCAACGCGCTGTCGAAGGTGAAGAGCGCCGCCTCGTCCCGACCCGACTGCAGCGCGCCGACGAGGGTCCTCACCGCCCTCCGGGCGCGGGTGATGTTGCCGTCGATCGCCATGCTGCCGCTCATGTCGAGCAGCACGGCGATGCGAAGCGGCGCATCGCTCTCGAAGACGCTGCGGATGGGACGTCCGAACCCGCTGTCGATGAGGCGGAAATCCCGGCACGCCAGCCCCCGCACGATGCGCCCCCGGGGGTCGCGCACCGAGACGTTGACGGTCACCATGTCGACGCCGGAGCTGAATACCGGGGCCGCGTCGCGCGTCACCGGGCCGACCGGGCGCTGGCCGGCCAAGGCCGGGGCCGACAGCAACAGCAGGCCGAGGATGGAGAGCTTCACGCCGGACATGTGCGCAACCGGTTCAGGAAGACGCCGCGGCCACCGCGCCCGCAACGCTCGCCTACGATTCTACGGGTTTTTGCGCCGGTTGTGCACGTCCCGCGCGGTCCGCGGGCCGGGGACGGCGGAGAGGCAGCCGGGCCGTCAGGCGGGAACCACCAGGTCCGGACGGGGAGGCCGCGGCGCCTCCATCGACCGCGGGATCGGGCGGCAGGTGTCACCGGGCGGCGCAAGGCGCGGGAACGTCAGACAGGTGCGGCCGGGTCCAGGAACCGCGCCGTCTCGCGGGCCGCCGCGCGGACCGCCGGGGGAATCGCGCACGGCGCGATGTCGCCGGCCGCTCCGTACACGTCCAGGCGCCGGAGCTCCGCCACCAACCGTGCCGCGAAGTCGGCCCGGCTCCGGTCCAGGTGCTCGAGAAGCGATCCGCCGGGGGGACACCCCCGCACCCGCACGCCGGGATGCTGGCCGGCGAAGGTCGCGAGGCAACGCCGCATCGCGAACGCCTTGGCCACCAGCAGCGCGGACCGCGGTCCGTGTCCCGCCGCCTCGAGAACGGTCATGCCGAACCGCACGTTCTCGAGGGTGTTGCCGGCGTCGACCTCGGTGACGACGGCCGAGGCGGGCACGCCCCGGCGCACCAGCTCGTCCTTGAAGACGAGTGCCTCCGGCCTGTCGAAGACGTGCTCGGTCATCGGGCCGGCCCGTCCCGACACGAGCACGCGCGGCGCCCATCCCGCCGCGAAGAGTTGCGCCGCCCGGCGGGGCACCTCGAGTCCCCGGCTGCCGAACACGAAGATGACGTCGCTCTGCGCCGGCGGCTCGCTCGGGCACAGGTAGGCCCAGATCGGCCGCAGCAGCCGTTCGTACTCGTCCACGTCGAGGCTCTCGATCCGCACCGCCCGTACGCTATGATGCCTGAACGACCTTCGACGGCTCGCAATCCACACCCGCCGAAACCATGCCCGCGTCGCCACGCGCCCTGTCCCCGGTCGAGCGACGGACGGCCGTCCGGGCGAGGCGTGCGCGCCGCATCGGATGGGTGCTGGGCATTCTGCTCGCCACCGCCCTGACGGGCGGCGGTCAGCCCGTCCCCGACGGCCTGACGGTCATCTCGCGCGACGGCCGGCGAACCCTGCCCACGGTCGACGTCGGCGGCCGCACCATGGTCGCGTTGTCCGAGCTCATCGGACCCTTCGGCCTTCGCCTGGGGGACGACCGGCAGCCCGGGCGCCTGACGCTCGTGCGGGGAGCGGCGGTGATGGTGCTGACGGCGGGAGACGGGATCGTGTCGGTGGCGGGGCGCCTCGAGTCGCTGAGCTCCCCCCCGGTGGAGCAGGGAGGCGTCTGGTACGTGCCGACCGACTTCATCGGCCGGGCACTCCCCCTCATCTCGGATCAACCGGTCGAGCTGAGGTCCCGCTCGGGGCTGGTGATCGTCGGCGACGTGCGCGTCCCGCAGGTGGTGGCCCGCTATCAGCGCATCGGGCGGCGGTCGCGGCTGCGCCTCATGGTGACCCCGAACGTCGAACCCCGCATCGAACGGGCGGCCGGTCGGCTCCTCGTCACCTTCGAGGCCGATGCCGTGGACCTCGTCATGCGCGACTTCGCGCCCGACGATCTGCTCCGGCGGGTGACGGTCGACGACCGCCGCGCCCGGCTCGAGGTCGTGGTGGGCGACGCTTTCGGCAGCTTCGCCGCCAACAGCTCGCCCGCGCTCGGCGGCAGCCTGGAGGTGGCCATCGACCTCGGACCGGCGGCGGAGGCCCGCGCCGCCCCCCCGCCGGCGCCGGACCCGCGCCCCGTCGTGGAGACGGAAGCGGGTTTCGAAGTGGAGGATGCCGGGCTGCCGGCGCTTGCGGATTTCGCGGAGCCGTCGACGGTCAGCGCCATCGCCATCGATGCGGGACACGGCGGGGCCGATGTGGGGACCCTCGGTCCCGAGGGCACGCTGGAGAAGGACGTCACCCTCGGCGTGGCCCGTCGGCTGCAGGCCGCCATCCAGCGACGGCTCGGGCTGCGCGTCGTCCTGACCCGCTCCGGCGACGTCGACGTGACCCTCGACGAGCGCGCGGCCATCGCCAACAACAACCGCGCCGACCTGTTCATCAGCCTTCACGCCAACGCGTCGATGCGGGAGACCGCGACCGGGGCCGAGGTCTTCCATCTCAGTCCCGTCGAGTACGAGGATCCGGGCGACGCGCGGCCCGGGGGCGAATGGGTGCCGGTGGTGAGCGGCGGCGCGCGGCGGCTCGACATCGTGCCCTGGGAACGGGCTCAGCTCCGTTTCGTCGACCGGTCCGCGGTCTGGGCGCGGACGCTGGCCGAGGAGTTGCGCGCCCGGGTGCCGATGAGCCCGCGGGGCGTCCAGCACGCGCCGCTCCGGGTGCTGGTGGGAGCCAACATGCCGGCGGCCCTGGTGGAGATGGGATTCATCTCGAATCCCGGGCAGGAGGTCCAGCTCGCCTCCCCCGCGTTTCAGGACGCCTTCGTCGACGCGGTGCTGCAGAGCATCATCCGTTTCCGCGACATGGTCGAGCAGGGCTTCCCCGAGGAAGACGATCCGCTCGTCGAGGACCCGCCCGCGGACGGCCCGGCGGAACCCCGGGGGCCGCGGCCGTGAGCGGTCGGGGCTGGCCGGCTCGAATCGTGTTCGCGGCCGTCGCGCTCGGTGGGGCCTGGGTGATCTTCGTCGGGCTTCCCCGCTGGTATCCCGCCGAGGGCCCGGCGGTCTCGACCGGTGGCGAGAACAGGTCCGCGGGGGGCGCGCAGACGGTCTCGACGCTGTACTACGTTTCCGGCGACGGCATGCGGCTCGTCGGCGTGCCGCGCCAACTGGCGCGCCGGGCGAACGCCACCGCCCAGGCCCGCGCCATTCTCGAGCAGCAGCTCGCGGATCCGCCGGCGCCGCTGACCTCGGCCATCCCGCCCGGCACCCGCCTGCGCGCGGTCTATCTCACCGGCGACGGCGACGCGTTCGTCGACCTCACCGAGGAGGTCGCCCTCGGCCATTCCGGCGGGTCGCGGGAGGAGCTGTTCACGGTGTACGCCATCGTGAACGCACTGGCCACGAACCTCGCGGCCGTCGACGCCGTGCAGATTCTGGTCGACGGCGTCGAGGTCGACACGCTGGTCGGCCACGTGGACCTGCAACGTCCCCTGAGACAGAACCTCGACCTGCTGGAAGCCCCCAGCGATGACTGGATGCCGGCCGACGATGCGCCGGCCGACCCGGATCGTTCGTCATGATCGCAACCGCCCGCGGCGATGCCCGGCCCCCGGACGAGCTTCGTCCCACTCGCCTCACCCCGCACTATCTCGAACACCCCGAGGGGTCCGTCCTCATCGAGGCCGGACGTACCCGGGTCATCTGCACCGCGAGCGTCGAGGACAAGGTGCCGGTGTTCCTCCGCGGCGCCGGCAAGGGCTGGGTGACGGCCGAGTACGGGATGCTGCCGCGCGCCACGTCCACGCGCACCGCCCGCGAGGCGAGCCGGGGACGGCCGAGCGGCCGCACCCAGGAGATTCAACGGCTGATCGGCCGCTCGCTGCGCGCGGTCACGCGCCTCGAGGCGCTCGGAGAGCGCACCGTCTGGATCGACTGCGACGTCATCCAGGCGGACGGAGGCACCCGCACCGCGTCGATCACCGGGGGCTTCGTGGCCCTCGCCTTCGCGCTGCGCCGGCTCCACGAGCGCGGCGCGATCGCGCGCATGCCCCTGACCGACCACGTCGCCGCGACCAGCGTCGGGGTCGTCGGCGGCAGCCCCCTCCTCGACCTCGCCTACGAGGAGGACTCGAACGCGGAAGTCGACATGAACGTGGTCATGACCGGGGACGGCCGCTTCATCGAGGTGCAGGGAACGGCCGAGGGCGCGCCTTTCTCCCGCGCGTCGCACGACGCCCTGCTCGCGTTGGCCGAGACCGGCATCCGACGCCTCGTCGAGATGCAGCGCGAGCTGGTCGGGGCCCTGACCGCGTGACCGGCGCCGCGCCGCCGCGGTTGCTCGTGGCCACCACCAACCGCGGCAAGCTCGCCGAGATCCGGGACATCCTCGGCGGTACGCCGACCACCCTCGCCACTCTCGACGACCATCCCGGAATCGCGGAGCCGGAGGAGACCGGGACGACGTTCGCCGCCAACGCCCGCCTGAAGGCGCGCTACTACGCGGGGGCGACCGGCGAGCTCACCGTCGCCGAGGACTCGGGGCTCGAGATCGACGCGCTAGACGGGGAGCCGGGAGTGCGCTCGGCGAGATTCAACGGGGAGTCCTACGCGGACAAGTTCGCGGCCATCAGGCGCATGCTCGCCGAACGGGGCGCCGGCGGCAGCACCGCCCGCTTCGTGTGCGCGCTCGCCGTCGCGCGCCCCGGCGCCGTTCTCTGGGAGGCCGCGGGCGTCGTCGAGGGCCGCGTGCAACTGCCTCCCCGCGGCGAAGGGGGCTTCGGATACGACCCCATCTTCCACTACCCCCCCTACGGCCGCACGCTGGCCGAGGTGACCCCGGACGAGAAGGCCGCCGTCAGCCATCGGGGGCGGGCGTTCCGACAGCTTCGCCGCCATCTGACCGCGGGTGAGGCAGCTCGATGGTGAAGACCGTGCCGCCGCCCTCCCGGTTGGCGGCCCGGACCGAGCCCGCGTGGAGACCGATCAGGTGCTTGACGATCGCGAGCCCGAGGCCGGTGCCGCCGGGGTCGCGGGGCCTCGCGACGTCCACGCGATAGAACCGCTCGAAGATCCGGGTCAGGTCCGTATCCGGGATGCCCGGGCCGCGGTCGGCGACGGTGATGCGGACGATGCCCTCCTCGCCGGCGGCGCCGAGCTCGATGGTGCTGTCGGCCGGGGCGTAGTTGACGGCGTTCTCGACGAGGTTGCGGACGGCGTCGTGGAGCTTGACGGGGTCCGCCAGGACCGTGCCCGCTTCCGGGGCGACGACGGTCCTGATGTCGAGGTCCTTGCTCTCCGCCAGCGGCGCCAGCTCGCCGGCTACCGAGCCGAACGCCGCCTCCAGCGCGCACGGGGTCAGCGTCAGATGCTCCTGGCCCGCGTCGAGGCGGGCCAGACGCAGCAGGTCGCTGACCAGCCGCTCCATCCTCGCGCTGTTCCGGGCGATGATGGCGACGAAGCGGCGTTCCTCGGGACGGTCCTCGTCGACGAGGGCCTCGACCCCGCCCCGGATCGCGGTGAGCGGCGTCCGCAGCTCGTGAGAGACGTTGGCGACGAAGTCCTGCCGGACCTGGTCCGCCCGCCGATACTCGGTGACGTCGTGGAGCACCAGGGCCACCCCCCGCTCCCCGTTGGCGGCGAAGGGCCGGGCGTTGGCGAGAAGCACCTTGGGGGGATCGGTGTTCAACCGCACCTCGTTCCCCCGTCCCGCGTCGCCGGCCACCGCCGCCGCGATGATCCGGGTCACGTCCGGATGCCGGATCAGCTCGACGTGGAAGCGTCCCGTCGGATCGCTGTCGATGCCGAGCATGCGCTGCACCGACTCGTTGGCAATCTGCACCCGGCCCTGGTCGTCGATCACCAGGACCCCTTCGACCATGCCCCCCATGATGGCGTCGACCCGCGTCTGCTGGCCGGAGAGGTCCTTCACCTGGCGGGCCAGCTCGCGCGCCGTCTGATCGAGCGCGCGCGCCATCACCCCCAGCTCGTCGTCGCCGTGGTCGAGTCCGACGGGGAAGGGCGGCCCCGCCGTATATCGCCCGGCCATCTCGGTCAGCGCCCGGACGCGGCGGTGGAGTCGGATCGAGGCGAACCAGGCGATGGCGAGGGCGGCCCCGAGCGCCGCCAGGAACCCGGCGGCGAGCGTGTAGGCCGGCGGATCGAACCCGTCCCCGACGCTTCCCGGCGGGGCGCCCGCCGAGCCGACGAGCGCAACCGTGACCAGGGCCGCGGCGGCGACCGCAATCGAGGACAGGAACAGACGGGTCGGCAGCCTCACGTGCTCTCGACGAACTTGTACCCGAACTGCTTGATGGTCACGATGTGCTCGACCAGCGTGGGGAGCTTCTCGCGCAGCCGCCGGATGTGCACGTCGACGGTGCGGGTGCCTCCGGTGTACTGGTAGCCCCAGACGTCGGAGAGCAGGAGATCGCGCGACAACACCCGGCCGGCGTGCTCGATCAGGTACTTCAGCAGCAGGAACTCCTTGGCCGTCAACCGGACCGGCCGCCCGTCGTCGCTCACCTCGTGCCGGTCGAGGTCGACGACCAGCGAGCCGAACCGGAGGATCTTGGCCGGCCCGAAGGGCTGCGTGCGGCGCAGGACGGCGCGGAGCCGCGCCACCAGCTCCCTCGGGCTGAACGGCTTGGTCACGTAGTCGTCGGCGCCGAGCTCGAGGCCCTCCACCCGGGCCTCCTCTTCGGCCCGCGCCGTCAGCATGATGATCGGCACTGCCGCGGTCTGCGGATCGCTGCGCATCAGCCGGCAGATCTCCAGGCCGCTGAGCCCGGGCAGCATCAGGTCGAGGACGACGAGGTCGGGGCGCTGACGAATCTGCTCCAGGGCGTCGTTGCCGGTCGCCACGACGCTGGTCTCGTAGCCGGCCCGCGAGAGGTGGTGCTCGACCAGCTCCGCGATGTCCGGATCGTCCTCGACGACGAGTATGCGGCTAGGCATCGGCAGGTGGCTCTCGGACGACCAACGGCTCGCTCACTGCTCCCCGCGCGGCGGCGCGTCGGCGCCGCCGGCTCCGCCCTCCCGTCCGTGATGGCGGACGTCGCGCCCCGATACGATGAAGATGGCTTCCTCGGCGATGTTCGTGGCGTGGTCGCCGATGCGCTCGAGGTGCCGCGAGATGAGCAGGAGCTCGAGGGCGGGCTGGGTCACCGCGGCATCCGTGCACATGACCCCGATCAGCTCGCGGAACACGCGGTCCTTGAGCCGGTCCACGGAATCGTCCCGGTCGAGGACCTCCCTGGCGAGGCGGATGTCCTGCCCCACGAACGCGTTCAGGGAATCGCGGAGCATGCCCTGGGCGATGTCCGCCATCCGGGGAACGTCGATCAGCGGCTTGACCGCGGCATGCTCCAGGTACCGCAGGGTCGCCTCGGCGACGTTGATGGCGAAGTCGCCGATGCGTTCCAGGTCGCTGTTGATCTTGACGCCGGACACGACCACCCGCAGGTCCGTCGCCACCGGCTGATGCAGGGCGAGGAGCTGGAAGCAGCGCTCGTCGATCTCGATGTGCAACCGGTTGATCGCGTCGTCGCCGGTCAGCACCCGCTCGGCCAGCCCGTGGTCGCGGTCGACCAGCGACTGCACCGACGCGCGCACCTGCTCCTCGACGGCGCCGGCCATCACCAGCAGCCGCTCCTTGAGGTGGTCGAGGTCGTCCTGGAGGTGCGGCATCGCCCCTAGCCGAGCCGGCCGGTGACGTAGTCCTCGGTGAGCCTCCGGGCCGGCGCCGTGAAGATGCGGCTCGTCAGGTCATGCTCCACGAGCTTGCCCAGCCAGAAGAACGCGGTGCCGTCCGAGACGCGGGCGGCCTGCTGCATGTTGTGGGTCACGATGACGATCGTGTAGCGGCGCTTCAGTTGATACACCAGCTCCTCGATGCGCTGGGTCGCGATGGGGTCGAGCGCCGACGCGGGCTCGTCCATCAGCAGGACGTCCGGGTCGACGGCCAGGGCCCGCGCGATGCACAGCCGCTGCTGCTGGCCGACGGACAGGGCGAGGGCCGACTCCCGCAGGCGGCCCTGCACCTCGTCCCACAGGGCGGCCGTCTTCAGGCTGGCCTCGACGCGGTCCTCCAGCTCCGCCCGCGATCCGGCGAGGCCGTTGATGCGCAGCCCGTAGGCGACGTTCTCGAACACCGACTTGGGAAACGGGTTGGACTTCTGGAACACCATGCCGACCCGGCGGCGCACCTCGACGGGGTCGGCTTCCGGCGCGTAGATGTCCTCGCCGTCGATGAAGACGGATCCCGTCACGCGTGTCGAGGGAATGACCTCGTTCATCCGGTTCAACGCCCGGAGAAACGTGCTCTTGCCGCATCCCGAGGGGCCGACGCATGCGGTGACCCGATGAGCGGGAATGCGCATCGACACGTTGTCGAGGGCCCGCGTCTCGCCATAGAAGCAGCTCAGGTCCCTGACGTCGACCTTCGTCCCGGTATCGACGACCTCGGCCTCGCGGCCGCGTGCCGCGACGTCGGCCAGGGACGGTATCGCCATGCTGCGTGAGGCCATCGTCGAGGAGCCTGCCGGGAGCGCGTGGCGAAGACCCCCGCCGCGTTCGACCGGCGGCGCGACAGTCACCCCTGGCATCGGTCCCGCAGCCAGGCGGCGAATCCGTTCATCCCGAGCAGCAGGACCAGCAACACCATGATACCGGCAGCCGCGTTCTCCAGGAACGCTTCCTGCGGCCGCGACATCCAGTTGAACACCTGCATCGGCAGCACCGTGAACGGCGACCAGATGCCGTCGGGCGCGAACGGGACGTAGGTCAGGGCGCCGATCGCGAGCAGGGGCGCGGTCTCCCCGATCGCCCGCGACAGGGCCAGTATCGTCCCCGTGAGCATGCCGGGCAAGGCGACCGGCAGCACCTGGTGCCAGACCGTCTGCCACCGCGTCGCCCCCAGGGCGTACGACGCCTCCCGCAGGGACGGCGGCACCGCCCGCAGCGCCTCGCGGGAGGCCAGGATGACCACCGGCAGCACCAGCAGGGCCAGGGTCGCGGCGCCGGCCAGCACGCTCCGGCCGAACCCCAGCGTGCGCACGAAGAGCCCCAACGCCAGGAGCCCGTAGATCACCGACGGCACCCCCGCGAGATTGGCGATGTTGATCTCGATCAGCCGGGCCCACCACCCGCGGTCGCCGTACTCTTCCAGGTAGATCGCCGCCCCGATCCCGATCGGTACCGCCAGCACGGTGGTCACGGCGATCACCCACACCGTGCCCGCCAGCGCCGGGAAGATGCCGGCGTTCTCGGCCCGGCGCGAGGGCAGGCCCGTGAGGAAGTCCCAGGACAGCCGCCCCAGCCCGTCGCGAAGGATGTCGGCGAGCAGGATCGCGAGCACCAGGAGCCCGAGCAGGGTCGCGCCCAGCCCCAGCCCGTGCAGGGCCAGATCGGACAGCCGGCTCCGCAGCCGCGCATTCACGGATACGCCTCCCGGTACCGCCCCCGCAGCCAGGTGCTGACGAGATTGAGAGAGAACGTGCTGATGAACAACAACATGCCGACCGCGAAGATCGTCCGGTAGGCGAGGGTCCCGGTCGGGGCGTCGCCGAGGCTGATCTGCACGATGTAGGCGGTCATCGTCTCGATCGGCACCAGCGGATTGAGGGTCAACCGCGGCTGCTGCCCAGCCGCGATGGCCACGATCATCGTCTCGCCGATGGCCCGCGAGACGGCGAGGACGGCGGCGGCCGAGATGCCCGACGCGGCCGCCGGGAGGACCACGCCCAGCGTCGTCTGCGCCCGGGTGGCTCCCAGCGCCTTGGACGCGTCCCGGAGACCGCGCGGAACCCCCTGCAGGGCGTCTTCCGAGAGGGACGACACCAGCGGCAGGATCATGACGCCCATGACCAGGCCGGGACTGAGCGCGTTGAATCCGGAGAGGCCGGGAATGAACTGCTGCAGGAACGGGGTGACGGCGAGCAGCGCGAAGTAGCCGTACACGACCGTGGGCAGCCCGGCCAGGACCTCCAGCACCGGCTTGACGCTCCGGCGCACCCTCGGGGGCGCGTACTCGCTGAGATAGACGGCGGTCAGCAGCCCGGCGGGAAGGGCGACCGCGAGAGCGATGGCCGACACCAGCAGGGTGCCCGCCACCAGCGGCAGCACGCCGAAGGACTCCTGGAAGAACAGGGGCGTCCACACCGTGCCGAACAGGAACTCGAACGGCGACACCTCGCGGAAGAACCGAAGGGTCTCGATGGACAGGATCGACAGGATGCCGACGGTGACGAGGACCGAGGCCCCCGCGCAGGCGCGGAGCGCCCACTCGATGACGCCCTCGATGCGGTCCTGTCGTGTCCGCGCCATGCTGCGGTTCCTGTGAGGCGGTCCGGGACGCGGCCACGCGACCCGCGGCCGCGTCGGGAGTCTCGATGACGCGAAACGCCCGCGGCGCAGCCGCCAGGGTCATTCGGGGATGCACGCGGTGCGGCTCAGCAGTATCCGGGTCGGCTCAGCAACGCTTCCAGCGACGCGACCTCGCCGTCGCTCCTGCCCGGCCCGCAGTACATCGTGCCGACGACCCGGTCTTCCAGCCGGTGCCGCACCAGGGCATGCTCGCGGTCCGTCAGGGACACGTACCCCACCTCCCTCACGAGCTCGGCGCCGGCCGACAGGAAGTAGCGGACGAACCCGGCGACGTCGGGCCGGTCGAGGGCTCCCGGGTTGACGTAGAGGAAGACCGGCCGGGAAAGCGGCCGGTAGGTTCCGTCCCGCACGGTGTCGGGCGACGGGCGGATCGCTCCGGCGCCGTTGGTGTCGTCCTCGTCGTCGATGGCCGACAACCCGAGCCGGTCCCGGTTCTCCTCGTAGTGGGCGTAGCCGAAGAACCCCAGCGCCAGCTCGTCGTTGGACACGCCCTGCACGAGCACGTTGTCGTCCTCGCTCGAGGTGAAGTCGCCCCGCCCCGCCCCGGGCTCGCCGACGATGGCCCCGGTGAAGTAGTCGAACGTGCCCGAGTCGACGCCGGGGCCGAACAGGTGCAGCTCGCGATCCGGCCACTCGGGCCGGACCTGGTTCCAGCGGGTCACGGTCCCCTGCGCGGCCGGTTCCCACATCCGCCTCAAGTCGTCCGGCGTGAGGGTCCCGACCCAGTCGTTGTCCGCGTGCACCACGACGGCGATGCCGTCGTGCGCGATCGGCAGCTCGACGAACTCGATCCCGGCCGCCGCGCACGCCTCCATCTCCAGGGGCCGGATGGGGCGGGAGGCGCTCGAGATGTCGGTCTCCCCCGCGCAGAACTTCTCGAAGCCCCCGCCGGTGCCGGACACGCCGACCGTCACCCGGGCCTCCGGGTCCACCCGCCGGTACTCCTCCGCCACCGCCTCGGCAATCGGAAAGACGGTGCTCGAGCCGTCGACGGTGACGACCCGCGCGGCGCCGTCGATCCATCCGCGACACGCGGCCGTCCCCGCGAGCGCGGCCAGGATTCCGCAGCCCGCGAGCGACAGGGCCGGGAGCAGCCGCGGCCGGTACGACACACGACGACGGGCCACGCCTGCCATTTCCGTACACTAGCGCCAGTCGGGCCCGGCGCGGTCAAGGGAAATGTAAATTCTGGGTTACAGGTTCCCGGCGATGCGATAGCCGAGACCGAATACCGTCTCGACCCGGCTGCCGGCCGGCCCCGGCTTCGCCCGCAACCGGCCGAGGTGCATGTCGACGGTACGGGCGTCGACGGTGTCTCCGCTCCCCCGGACGCGGTCCGGCAGGCGGTCGCGCGACAGCGCCCGATCCCGTGCTCGACCCGTAAACAGTGCGTTAATTGCCCCGAATTAACGCGGGCGCAATCGTCCCGTAACACGCCTCAGCCTCGAGTCGGCGACAATCGGGACTCGTTTTGAGATGCTCCGGCGACAGGGTTGGTCGCTCGTCGTCGATCGTCGCACCGGTCGGACGGTCCCGCCCCACCATCCCGCCAGACCTTCATGGCCGCGCTGTGGGCCGGCCACGCTCGGGCTTCCACTTTCTCCAATCCACGTCCCCTTGGAACAACACATGTCGACACGGCTTGCACGATCAATGCGGTTCCCGATCCGGTTGGCGGCGGCCCTGCTCGCGGCCGCCGTCCCCGCCGCGGCGCAGGACACGGGGCGGGTGGCCGGGGTGGTCATCGACCAGACCAACGCCATCCCGCTGCCCGGCGTGCCGGTCGAAGCGGTCGGCACCACCTTCGTCACCTACACCGACCTCGACGGCCGCTATGACCTCGAGCTGCCGGTCGGCGAGCACCAGCTCCGGATCGCGCTCGGCGGGTACGCCGAGCAGCTCGTCAATATCGAGATCGTCCCCGGGGCGGTCACCGAGGTGCAGGTGGCGCTGACGACCAACGTCTTCGCGGAAGAGGTGGCGGTCGTCGCCCCCACCCTCGAGGCGCAGAGCTCCACCGCGGCGGCGCAGATGATGCTGCGGATGCGCGCCCCCGGGGTGCAGGACAACATCGGCGGGTCGGAGATGCGCTCGAACAACGACTCGGACGCGGCGGACGCCATGAGCCGGGTGACCGGGGTCTCGGTCGTCGACAGCCAGTCGGTCTTCGTCCGGGGCCTCGGCGAGCGCTACAGCAACACGACCCTGAACGGCGCGACCCTGCCCACCACCGAGCCCGACCGCCGGGTGGTGCCGCTCGACCTGTTCCCGAGCGGCCTCATCGACAGCGTCCAGGTCAGCAAGACCTACACCCCCGACAAACCGTCGCAGTTCGCGGGCGGCCTCGTCGAGATCATTCCGCTGAAGCTCCCGGCCGAGACCGCCTACGAGTTCTCGCTCGGCGGCGCCCACAACTCCGCCACCACCGGCAAGAGCGGCCTCGGCTATGGCGGGGGCAGGCCCTGGAACGGGTTCGACGGCGGCTCCCGCGCGCTGCCCGCCGGCTTCCCCGACCGCAAGGTCATCCGCGGCGGCCGGTTCACCAGCGACGAGCTCGGGTTCCTTCGCAGCGACCTCGAGCGGCTGGGCGAGTCCTTCAGCAACGTCTGGGACCCGGTGCGGCAGGACCAGCCGATGAACCAGTCCTACAGCGGGCTGTTCGGCGGCCGCTTCGGCAAGCTGGGGGCCGTCGCCACGCTGAGGCACTCGCAGAGCTCGCAGATCACCAACGAGGAGCGCACGTTCTACAAGGTCGGCGCCGGCGGCGTCGAGCGGTTCAACGGCCCCTACGACTTCGACGAAACCCAGTTCGTATCGACGGTGGGCGGCGTCGGCAACCTCGCCTACCAGTTCAGCCCGAACCACCGGCTGTCGGTCGACAACTTCTACACGCACGTCGGCACCGACGAGACCCGCGTCTTCCAGGGGTTCAACACCGACGCCGACGCCGACATCCGCAACCAGCGGCTCTTCTTCGTCGAGGAGCAGATCCGAACCCACCACGTGGGCGGCGACCACCTGTTCCCCAACGCCTCGAACAGCCGGCTCGACTGGAAGATCGCCGTCTCGCAGGCGGACCGGGCCGAGCCCGACCTGCGCGAGGTGCTGTACGAGTTCGACCCCGCGCGCGAGGCGTTCGTGCTCGCCGACGAGTCGCAGAGCGGGCTGCGCCAGTTCAACGACCTCGTCGACGACAGCGTGGAGCTCAGCGCGAACTGGTCGACGCTGGTGGAGAACTGGGCGGGGCTGCCGACCCAGTTCAAGTTCGGGACCAGCTACATCGACCGCACCCGCGACTTCCTGTCGCGCCGGCTCCGGTTCGTCCCGACGAACACGCGCGGCCTCGACCTCTCGCGGCCGGCCGAGGAGCTGTTCACGTCGAGCTTCATCGGCCCCAACTTCCAGCTCAAGGAGGAGACGCGGCCGACCGACCAGTACGACGCGGCCCAGGAGACCCTGTCCGCCTACGGCATGGTCGACGTGCCCCTGGCGGTGCGGCTCCGCCTCGTGGCGGGGGCCCGGGTCGAGAACTTCCGGCAGCAGGTCGACACCAAGGATCCCTTCGCGCGCGCCGTCTTCGGCACCACCGGCGTCATCAGGGCCAACCTCGACGAGACCAACGTCTTCCCCGCCATCAACCTCGTGTACTCGATCCGGAACAACCAGAACCTCCGGGTCGGGGTCAGCCAGACCGTCAACCGCCCCGAGTTCCGGGAACTCGCGCCGTTCGAGTTCACCGACGTGGTCGGCGGCCGAGCCACCGTCGGCAACCCCGACCTGCGGCAGTCGCTGATCCAGAACGTCGACGTGCGCTGGGAGCTCTTCCCCGGCTCCGGTGAGGAAGTGGTCGCGGCGAGCTTCTTCTACAAGAACTTCGACAACCCCATCGAGCGCATCGTCGAGCCGACGGCCCAGCTCCGGACCTCGTTCACCAACGCCGGCTCGGCCCGCAACGCCGGCTTCGAGATCGAGGGCCGCAAGGCGCTCGGCCAGTACCTGTTCCTCGGCGCCAACTACACCTGGGTCGACTCCGAGGTCACCCTCGACGCCGCCGCGCGCCAGGTGCAGACGTCGCTGGTGCGCCCCCTCGCCGGCACGTCGAAGAACCTCTTCAACTCCATGATCGAGGTGAGCAACGCCGGCTACTCGGGCCGCCTGCTGCTCAACTTCTTCGACGACCGCATCAGCGACGTCGGGTCGCTCGGCCTCCCCGACATCATCCAGGACGCGCGGAGCTCGCTCGACCTCGTCTTCGCCAAGCGCTTCCGGCAGGTCAGCTTCCGATTCGCCATCTCGAACCTGACCGACGCACCGTACGTCTTCCGGCAGGGCGGGCTCGACCAGCGGGTCTACAGGCTCGGCCGCACCATGGCGTTCGGCCTCTCGGTGCACCCGTAGCCGCGACCAGGGCGCGAGAAGGCCAGAGATTCAGAATCATCCGAACCAGGACAGACGAGCATGTGGACCGATACGCACAGCAAGACCATGGGCCGCGCCGCGGCGGCGCTGCTGCTCGCCGGGGCGGGAATCCTGCTGACCAGCGGGCCGGCCCTCACCCAGTCGACGACCAACTGCGGCAGCGTCGACGGGATCGACAAGCCGGTCTGCGTCGTCAGCGGGCGCATCGCCGGCGACACGACCTGGGACAGCAACAGCTACTGGGTGCTGCGGGGCGCGGTCTTCGTCGACCCGCCGGCCCGGCTCACCATCGACGCGGGCACCGAGATCTTCGGAGAGTTCGCCACCAACGGCACCCTCATCGTCGCCCGCGGCGCCCAGATCCTCGCCAACGGCACGGCGAGCGCCCCCATCGTGTTCAGCAGCGACCAGCCCATCGGCGAGCGGGGGCGGGCCGACTGGGGCGGGCTCATCATCAACGGCCGCGCGCCCCTCAACGTCCCGGGCGGCGAGGCCGTCGGCGAGGGCGACACCGGCACCTACGGCGGCAACGACCCGGCCGACGACAGCGGGCACCTGCGCTACGTCCGCGTGGAGTTCGCCGGCACCGAGTTCAGCCCCGACAACGAGCTGAACGGCATCGCCTTCCAGGGCGTGGGCAGCAACACCGAGGTCGACCACGTCATGGTCAAGTACAACAAGGACGACGGCCTCGAGTTCTTCGGCGGCACCGTCCAGGTGAAGCACGTCGTGCTGCAGGGCATCGCCGACGACAGCGTCGACTGGACCGACGGCTGGACCGGCAAGGGGCAGTTCATCATCGTCATGCAGAGCGGCGACGACGCCGACCAGGGCATCGAGGGGGACAACAACGGCGACAACAACAACCTGACGCCGCGCTCGAACCCGATCCTCTACAACCTGACCCTGATCGGCGACCCGGACACCGACGACGGCAGCGAGAGCGACATCGGCATGCTGCTGCGCGAGGGCACCTCCGCCACCATCCGGAACTTCATCGTCCTCGGATTCAAGGAGGCCTCCGTCGACATCGACCACACCGCGACGTACGATCAGGTCGACAACGGGAGCCTGACCCTCGGGAGCGGCATCATCCACGACAACTGCTCGGTGAGCGGCTGCGACGGCCAGTTCCGGCCCGACAGCGACGACGCCGCGGCGACGACCCCGACGAAGGACTTCGTCACGGGCAGCTCCAACGTCTCGTTCGTCGACCCGGTGCTGGCGGCCCCCTACGACCTGTCGAGCCCCGACTTCCGCCCGGCCGCGACGTCGCCGGCCCTGAACGGCACGGTGACGGCGGCCATGCCGCCCATGAACGACACCTTCATCGAGACCGCCAACTTCATCGGCGCGGTGGGGCCGACCGGCAGCAAGGACACCTGGTGGCAGGGGTGGACCGACTTCGCGCCCAACTGAGGGCGTTCGTGCGCACCCGGCGTCGAGACCGCCCCCGTCGCCCGGCGGGGGCGGTCTCGCGTGCGCTACTCCTCGTCCTCGCCCTCGCCGGATGCGGCGCGCCGCCGCCGCTCGCCAACACTCACCCGTCCCCGGAAGCGCTGGCCAAGGCGGTGCTCGACGCCCTCGCCGACAACGACAGGGAGCGCCTCGCCGCCCTCGCCCTCGACGGCCAGGAGTTCCGGGATGTCATCTGGCCCGAGCTCCCGTCGAGCCGGCCCGAGCGCGGCGTCCCCGTCTCGTACGCGTGGGCCGACCTGCGCCAGAAGAGCTCGAACGCCCTGCGCCGGCTCGTCGCCCGGTGGGGAGGGCACCGCTTCACGCTGCTCGGCGTCGCCTACGACGGCGAGACCACCGACTACGGCCCCTGGCTCGTGCACCGGGAGACCCGCCTGCGGCTGCTCGACGATGCCGGCCGCGAAGTCGAGATGCACCTCTACGGATCGACCCTCGTGCGCGGGGAAGAGCACAAGGTCTTCAGCTACCTGGTCGACTGACCGCGCCCGGCGGTGTCAGACTAGTCGCCGGTCGACCGCACCGACGCGACCGGGAAGGACGACGCCAATGGCACCACGACGGGACTTCCGCCACACCAAGATCCTGTGCACGCTGGGTCCGTCGAGCTCCTCGCCGGAGGAGATCGAGCAGCTCGCCCGGGCCGGCATGAACATCGCCCGCCTCAACATGTCGCACGGCAGCCACGCCAGCCACGCGCAGGCGATCCGGGCTGTCAAGGGCCTCAACGAACATCTGAACCACCCCATCGCCCTGCTGCTCGACCTGCAGGGGCCGGCCATCCGCACCGGCGACCGTCTCGGGCACCTGTCCCTCGAGGTCGGCCAGGAGTTCCACGTCACCGTCGGCCCGACCGAGGACCCCGAGGAGAGGAGCATCCACGTCGACTACCAGGACATGGTGCACCAGGTGAAGGCGGGCGACCGCATCACCGTCGACAACGGCCTGATCAACCTGGAGGTGCTGGAGACGGGCGAGCACGACCTGCGCTGCCGGGTGCTGGACGGCGGGGTCCTCGGGTCGCGCAAGCACATCAACCTCCCCGGCGTGCGCATCAACCTGCCGTCGATCACCGAGCAGGACGTCGCGGACATCCGATTCGCGGTCGAGCACGACGTCGACTTCCTCGCGGTGTCCTTCGTGCGAAGCGCCGAGGCGGTGCGCGACGCGCGGCGCATCATCAAGGAGGCGGGCGGGCACGCCATGCGGATCGTCGCCAAGATCGAGAACCAGGAAGGCCTCGACAACCTCGAGGAGATCATCGAGGCGGCCGACGGGGTCATGGTGGCGCGCGGCGACCTCGGGGTCGAGGTGGAGTTCGAGATGCTCCCCGCGGCCCAGCGCGACATGGTGCGGCGCTGCATCGTCGCCGGCAAGCCGGTGATCGTGGCGACCCACCTGCTGGAGTCGATGATCGACAACCCCATGCCGACGCGGGCCGAGGTGACCGACGTCGCCAACGCGGTGTACGAGCAGGCCGACGCGGTCATGCTCAGCGGGGAGACCGCGACCGGAAAGTACCCGGTGCGTTGCGTCTCGGCGCTCGACCGCATCGCCAGGCGCATCGAGAAGGAGCAGGGGCTCGGGCTCCACCACGGCCGCGAGCCCAAGACCATCCGCGAGCAGCTCGCCCGCAGCGCCTGCCTCCTCGCCGACTCGCTCGGCTCGCGGGCCATCGTCGTCATCACGATGCGGGGCCTGCTGGGACATCTCGTCAGCAGCTTCCGCCCCCGCGGCGCCATCATCTACGCCTTCACGACCACCGAGGTCGTCCGCCGGCGGCTGTGGCTGTCCCGGTCCATCGTGCCGTTCATGATCGACGTGTCGGGAGACCCGGACGAGACGGTGGTCCGCGCCCTCGATCGCCTGAGGAAGCACGACCGGCTGGTGAGCGGCGAGCCGGTGGTGATCGTGGCGAACGTCGCCACCAGCCACGGCTACGTGAACGCCATCCAGGTGCGCACGATGGAGTGAGCCGTCAGGCCACGTCGAGAGTTCGCTGGCGCGAGACTCCTGCACCCCGGGCCGGTGGTGCGAGCTCGCCTCGCGTCGGGAGCTTCGCCGGCGCGGCATTCCTGTGCCCCGGGCGGCAGCGCGGGCCTCGCCAGGCACTGCCGGGGCTCAGAAGAGGCGCAGCGTCGCGACGGTCAGCAGGGCGGGGACCGCGAAGAACACCGCGAGGACCCAGGCGAGGGCGAGCCCCTTGCGCTCCGCTCCCAGCTCCGCTATCCAGCCCGCGCCCCGGAGGGGCAGCCGCCGCAGCCACGGCACGCCGTAGACGACGCCCACCGCGAACGCGTTGAACAGGAAGTGGGCCAGCGCGATCTGCAGCGCCGGCTCGCGGCTGGCGCCGGTGACCGCGGTCGCCGCCATCAGCGCCGTGATCGTCGTGCCGATGTTGGCGCCGAGGGTGAAGGGGTACACCTCCCGCAGGGTGAACACCCCGCCGGCGGCCAGCGGAACCATCAGGCTGGTGGTGGTCGACGACGACTGCACGAGCACCGTCACCACCGTCCCCGACAGGATGCCGGCGCCCGCCCCCCGACCGATTGCTCCATGCAGGAGCCGCCGGGCGTTGCCCACCATGACCGTCTTCAGTGCCCGGCCCAGGTAAGTGATCGACACCAGGATGAGCACCACGCCGAGCCCGATCAGCAGGACGCCGCCCCCGGTCTCGGGCAGCGGCTCGACCAGCGCCCCCGCCAGCGACCGGCCCGGCCCCACCGCACCGCCCAGCACGTCCCAACCCCCGGTGGAGTAGGACCCCACGGACACGAAGCCGGTCAGCAGGGCCGAGCTGGCCCGCTCGATGAGCCCGAACGCGACCTCGATCGGCAGGAAGATGACGATGCCGATCAGGTTGAACCAGTCGTGCACGGTCGCCGCCGCGAACGCCCGCCTGAACTCGTCGGCGCGCCCGATGTGGCCGAGGCTGACCAGGGTGTTGGTGACGGTCGTGCCCATGTTGGCGCCCATGACCATCGGGATCGCGACCCCTACCGGCAACCCGCCGGCCACGAGGCCGACGATAATCGACGTCACCGTGCTCGACGACTGCACGAGGGCGGTGGTCAGGGTGCCGAGAAGCACGCCCACGAAGGGGTTCGTCGCGAAGGCGAAGAGCCGCTCGGCGCCGGCCTGCCCCCCGACCGCGAGACGGAAGCCGTCGCCGACGACCCCCACCGCGACGAGGAGCAGATAGACCATGACGGCGACGACGCCCCACGCCGCGGCCGGGCGCGGGGCGGACCTGTCGGCGTCCGTGCCCTGATTCTCAGCCATGCACCACCCTTCGCGACAGCGCGACCTCGCGGTCGCGGCGGGACCTCGCGGTACGGCGCGCCCTCGCGGTCGCGGCGGAAGCTCGCCGGCGCGAGAGCTCCTGCGTCGCGTGCCGGCAGACCGCGAGTGCCGGCGACATGGTACCCGTCTTTGCCCCCCGCCCGCCCCGCGCAAGCGCGCCCGTCATCCGGAAGCGGCGCTATTGCCTTTCGGTTACGCGTTCGACACATTCGGGAAACACGCTCCGGGGCCGTGGGCGGCCCTCGGGCGGGGAGAGCTCGGCGGCCCCGGCCTCCGGGGATGACGCCGGCGATTGGACGCACCCGCCCGGAGCGGGGATAATGGCCGGGGGGGCTGAACTGCGGCACGGCGCGGGGTCCTCCACGTCGTCCGGGGCGGCGAGCGGGAGCCGGCATGTCGCAATCACAACAGTTGAAGAAGCGCCTGCGGAGCCTGGAGAAGCACCTCTCCCAGGAGAACCCGATTCTGCTGCAGACCGTCGCGAGCTTCCGCAAGCTCGACCGGGTCTGCTACCGCCTCGGCCTCCTCGAGCCGGAGGAGTCGTTCGCCACCCGCATCTCCTGGTGGCCGATGATCTCGCTGCTGGGGACCTACTCGTCCGGCAAGTCCACGTTCATCAACCACTACATCGGGCAGGCGCTGCAGCTCACCGGGAACCAGGCCGTCGACGACCGCTTCACGGTGATCTGCTACACGCACGGGGACGACGCCCGGGTGCTGCCGGGCCTCTCCCTCGACGCCGACCCCCGCTTCCCGTTCTACCGGCTGAGCCGCTCGATCGAGGAGCTGGCGACCGGCGAGGGCCGCCGCATCGACGCCTACCTGCAACTGAAGACCTCCGCCAAGGAGAAGATCCGGGGCAAGATCATCATCGACTCGCCGGGCTTCGACGCCGATGACCAGCGCACGTCCATCCTCCGCATCACGGACCACATCATCGACCTCTCCGACCTCGTGCTGGTGTTCTTCGACGCCCGCCATCCCGAGGCCGGCACCATGCGGGACACCCTCGACCACCTCGTCGCCCAGACCATCAGCCGGCCCGACTCCAGCAAGTTCCTGTACGTGCTGAACCAGATCGACACCACCGCGCGCGAGGACAACCCGGAGGACGTCATCGCCTCGTGGCAGCGCGCCCTCGCCCAGAAGGGGCTGACCGCGGGCCGCTTCTACCGCATCTACAACCCCGACGCCGCCGTCGCCATCGAGGACGACACGCTGCGCCAGCGGTTCGAGGCGAAGCGCGACGTCGACATGAAGGAGATCCACGACCGCATGGAGCAGGTGGGCATCGACCGCGCCTACCGGGTGGTCGGCGCCCTCGAGCAGACCGCGAGGGACATCCAGGACCTGTTCGTGCCGAAGCTGGAGGCGCTGCTGGCCGAGTGGCGGCGCCGGGTCCTCCGGCTCGACGCCGTCGTCTTCGGCCTCCTCGCCGCTTTCGTCGGGGGCTGGACGCTGTGGACGGGCGAGTGGGACGGCCTGAGCTTCTCGCACCCCACGTGGGCGGGCCTCTTCGACCTCGATCCACTGTGGCAGCTCGTGCTGCTCGCGGCGGCGCTCGCGGCCGGCGGCTACGTCCACGCGAGGCTCCGCGCCCGGGCGGCGCGGGCGGTGCTCGCGCGGCTGGCCAAACAGCCGCGGGACGACCACGGCACCCGGTTCGCCGACAGCCTGCCCCGCGCCTTCCGCAACAGCGCGGAGGGCTGGCGCAGCATCTTCCGGCGCCGCCCCGTCGGCTGGGAGGGCCGCGGCCGGCGCCGGGTCGCCGACGTGCTGCTGGAGGCCAACGGCTACGTACAGCTCCTCAACGACCGCTACACCGACCCGTCGGGCACCGGCGGGGCCACGGCCGCATAAGCCCGTCAGCGCGCCGGAAAGCGCGCGATGCGGTCCGCGCCGGCGATGCCGCCGACCCAGATCTCGTCGCCGACCTCGAGGCCGACCGTCCCCAGGATGAAGTTCTCGTTCGACGGATAGCGGACGATCTCCTCCGCCGTCAGGGCGTCCGGGTCGACCCGCGCCACCCGCGACGTCACCCCGTCGCAACGGCCCTGGCCCAGGCACTCGAAGATCGACTCGGGCGCATCCCCGAGGTGACCGGCCGCGAGCAGGGATCCGTCGGGCGCCCAGCGGACGTTGTCGACGTGGAAGCCGACCTCGACCGCGTCCTGCCGGACCGGCGCCTCGCCGCGCGACACCCGGATCAACGACCGCGTGCCCCATCCGCCGAGGTACAGCCAGCGCCCGTCCGGGGACGCGACGATGCCGTTCGGCCCGTTCGTCTCGGTGCCGGGCACCTCGGCCCAGCCGGCGCCCGGGGCCCACTCCCACACCCGGCCCACCGGCCGCGCGAAGTGGGTCGCCGCGAAACCCCCGCCGGGCAGCGCCGCCACCGAGTTGAACGTGACCCCCTCGGGCGCCTCCGCGCAGCCGGTCCACGTCAGCACCGGTCGCCCCCCGCGGGCGTCGAGCTCGAAGACCTCGATGGCCTCGCGGGCGCCGTGCCGCACCACGTAGAGGGTGTGCCGCCCCCCCGGCCCCGGCCGCAGGTTGAGCCCGTGCGGCCGGAAGCCGCCGGTGAGGGGGCCGCCGCAGTCGGCGAACGCGGGGTCGGGCCGCGAACCGAACGAGGAAACCGGGAACAGCACCGACGAGCGGTGGTCCCGGCTGTCCGTCGCATAGAGGTAGCCGTCGTCCTCCATGCCCGCCACGATGACCCAGGGCGTCTCCGGCACCGCCACGAGGTCCTCCGGGCTCACCGGACCGCACACGAACTCGACGTCGCCGTCGGGCCGGCACTGCGCCTCGCCCGGGCCGGCCCCCACCGTCAGCCCAAGCACCGCCGCCGCCAGAACCGTGAACAGCTTTGCGCGCATGTCTCTACTCCTGTCGCGAACCGGAACGGGCTACTCTACCTGCCCGGGATTCGGCCGATTCTACCGCCACCGGCGGGGAACGGCTCTTCCGAGACCATGCCTGTCCCCGACGACATGACCGGCGGCGCTCCCGACCCGGCACGCGGCTTCGTCCTGCAGGCCACGTACCGCATCGAGAACGGCGCGCCGGTGGTTCACCTCTACGGCGTGCTGGAGGGGGGCGGCACGTTCCTCGTGCGGGACGGCCGCGAGACGCCCCGCTTCTACGTCCGCCGCGCCGACGCCGCCCGCGCCCGGGAGCTTGGCGCCGACGGCCAGCGCGACACCGCGCGGCGGACCTTCGACGGCGAGCCCGTCGTGCGGGTGGAGGTCGCGGTCCCGCCGGATACCCCGCCCCTCCGCGACCGCCTGCAGGAGCACGGCATCCGGACGTTCGAGGCGGACGTCCGCTTCGCCGTGCGCTACCTGATCGACCGCGGCATCCGCGGCGGCTGCGAGATCGCCGGCGCGTCGACCCCCGGCGAACGCGTCACCCGCGTTTTCGACGACCCCGAGCTGCGTCCCGCCGACGTGACGGTGACGCCGTCGGTGCTGTCTCTCGACATCGAGACCGACCCCGCGGGCCGGCGCCTCCTCGCCGTCGCGCTCCACGGCACAGGCGTGGACGAGGTGTACATCGTCGACCCCGGCGGCCGCGCCCTGCCCGACCGCGCCATCGGCTGCGCCGGCGAGCGGGAAGCCCTCGACGCCTTCTCCACCCGCGTCCGCGAGCTGGACCCGGACGTGCTGACCGGCTGGAACGTCGTCGACTTCGACCTCAAGGTGCTCGACCGCATCGCCGGGCGCACGGGCGCACCGCTCGAGCTCGGCCGCGACGCGGGGCCGTTGCGCCTTCGGCCGCCCCGGGGCTGGTTCGGCAGCGGCGAGGCGTCCCTCCCCGGCCGCCTCGTCCTCGACGGCATGGACCTCGTGCGCGGCGCCTTCCTGCGCTTCGACGACTACACGCTGGACCGCGTGGCGAGCGAGGTGCTCGGCGAGGGCAAGGTGGCGCTGGGCCCCGGCGACGAGGACCGCGGCAACCGGGCGGAGGCGATCCAGGCCCGCTACCACGACGATCTCGGCACCTTCGCCCACTACGCCCGCACGGACGCCCGGCTCGCCCTGGAGATCGTGCGGAAGCTCGACCTCGTGACCCTCGCGATCGCCCGCAGCCGCCTCACCGGCATGACCCCGGACCGGGTATCGGCGAGCATCGCCTCGTTCGACTTCCTCTACCTCGCGGCCCTCGGCCGGCGGGGCGTCGTGGCCCCCACCGTGCGGTCGGACGACGCCCGGGTGTCCCGGCACCAGGCCGGCGGCGACGTCTTCGAGCCGGTCGCCGGCATCCACGAGAACGTGTGGGTGTTCGACTTCAGGAGTCTGTACCCCAGCGTCATCCGCACGTTCAACATCGATCCCCTCGGCTACGTGGAGAGCCCCGCGCCGGGCGACGCGGTGGTGCGGCTCTCCGACGCCGCGTTCCGCCGCGGCGACGCCATCCTCCCCGCGATGCTCGACGAGCTGTTCCCGCAACGCGAGGCGGCGAAGCGCGCCGGTGACGCCGTCGCGTCACAGGCGGTCAAGATCCTGATGAACTCGTTCTACGGCGTCCTCGGCACCCCCGCCTGCCGCTTCCACAACGCCGCCGTCGCCAACGCCGTCACCGGCATGGGCCGGCGGCTCCTGCGGTGGTCGAAGCGCTGGTTCGAGGAACGCGGCTTCGAGGTGCTCTACGGCGACACCGACAGCCTGTTCGTGCGCTCCGGCCTGTCCGCGGACGAGGCCAGGGACGCCGGCCCGCGCCTCGCCCGGGAGCTGAACGAGGCCGTCGCGGCGTACGTCTCGGCGGAGTGGCGGGTGACGAGCCGTCTGGATCTGGAGTTCGAGAAGCTATACGTGAAGCTCGTCCTGCCGTCGGTGCGGCGCGGCCGGGGCGGCGCCCGCAAGCGCTACGCGGGGCTCGTCGACGGCCGCCGCGAGGTCGAGTTCGTGGGCATGGAGGTGGTGCGCCGCGACTGGACGGACCTCGCCAAGGACGTGCAGCGCGAGCTCTACGCGCGGCTCTTCGCGGGCGAGCCGGTGGACGGCTACCTCGCGGACACCGTCGCCGCGCTCCGACGGGGCGAGCTCGACGACAAGCTCGTCTACCGCAAGGGCCTGCGGAAGCGCCCCGCCGCGTACACCGCGAGCACGCCGCCGCACGTCGCCGCCGCCCGCAAGTCGCGGCTGCGGAGCCGGGTCGTCTCCTATCTGATCACCGTTGCCGGACCGGAACCGCTTGACGCGCTGGAGCACCCGCCGGACCGGGAGCACTACGTGGACAAGCAGGTCCGGCCGGTGGCCGAGCCCGTGCTCGCCGCCCTCGGCCTCGACTTCGACCGGGTGGTGGGCGACGACGATCAGTTGTCGCTGTTCTGATCGCCGGTCCGGGGCCGACGCGGGGCTCTCGCCGAGCGACGATCGGGGCGCGACCCGGCGCACGACGGGGGCCCGCACGTCGGCTCACCGGCTGGCCGCGCCGAGCCACGTCGGCTCGTCGAGGGCCCCGGTCTCGGCCAGCAGGTCGTCGAGCCGCCGGCTCAGCCGCTGGAAGAGGGCCGCGACCTCGGGGTCGGCCCGCTGCGCGATCTGCCGGTCGATGGTCCCCGCCTGCGTCTCGAGCCGGATGTCGCCGAGCAGGTTGCGCATCTCGCCGGGGTCGGTCTCGAGGTCGTAGAGCTCGTAGCGATCCCAGACGCCGTGGAAGCGCATGAGCTTGTAGCGGTCGCCCCGCACCCCGAGGACGGTCGGGGTCTGGGGAAACGCCCGCTCCCAGAAGTACTCGTAGAGGAACGCGTCTCGCCACCCCGCCGCCTCGCCGGTCAGCAGGCCCAGGAACGACCGGCCGTGCATGGTGTCGGGGACCGGCGCCCCGCCAGCCTCGATCAGGGTGGGCGCGACGTCGATGTTCAGCACCATCTCGGGCCGCCGCCGCCCGCCCGCGAAGAGCTCGGGACAATGCACGATCAGGGGCACCCGGATGGACGCCTCGTACATCGTGCGCTTGTCGATCAGGCCGTGCTCGCCGAACTGGAAGCCGTTGTCGGACATGAACACGAGCAGGGTCGAGTCGAGCAGGCCGAGCTCGCCGAGGGCCGCCACCACCCGGCCCACGCTGTCGTCGACGGCCATCAGGGCCTCGGCGTACTCCTGCACGAACCGGTCGAAGTCGGTCCGGCCGTCGTACATCCCGTCGACGCCGTGCCAGCTCGCGCGCTGGGCCCGCACCCAGTCGGGCTTGCCGCGGTAGTTCGCGTCGGTGTCGGCCATCGACGCGGGCCGGACGTAGCCGCGGTCCGAGTAGGCGCCGCGGTGCCGCTCGGCCGGCGTGAACGGCGCGTGCACCGCCTTGTGAGAGAGGTACAGCAGGAACGGGCGGTCCTCGTCGCGCCCGCGCAGGAACTCCACCGCGTAGTCGGTCAGGAGGTCGGTGGTGTACCCCTGCCGCTCGACGCGGGTGCCGTTCACGTTCAGGGTCGGGTCGAGGTAGGGCCCCTGTCCCCGGAACGAGACCCAGTGGTCGAACCCGGGACGCGGGTCGTCGCTCGCGCCGCCCATGTGCCACTTGCCGATGAACGCGGTGTCGTAGCCGGCGTCCTGGAGCCCGACCGGGAAGGTCGGCAGGTCGCGGGGCATGGCGGTGCTGTTGTCGAGCACCTGGTGGGTGTGGGCGTAGAGCCCCGACAGGATCGACGCCCGGCTCGGCGAGCACAGCGACGTGGTGACGAACGCGTTCTCGAAGAGGACGCCGCCCTCGGCGAGCCGGTCGAGGTGCGGCGTCTCGAAGTAGTCGTTGCGGAGCCCGAGGCCGTCGAACCGCTGGTCGTCGGTGAAGATGAAGACGATGTTGCGCCGCTCTCCGGCATCGGCGCCCGTCTCCTGCGCTCCCCGGGCGGACGCCGGCAGCCCGAACGCCGCCACGCCCGCCGCACCCGCCAGGAGCCACCCTGCGTATCGCGTCACGTCGTCCCTCCGTGGCCTTGTAGCGCCGCTCGCGCGTGCGACGGCACAGGATAGCGCACCCGGCTCGACTCTCGGCGCGACCGCGTGTAAGATACGCGTCTGTACTTGTACGCGAGGCCCGGCACGAGGGTCGCGCGCGTGCGTTCGCCACCGCGATGGAACGCGGCGAGGGTCGACATGCGCATACAGAAGACGGCCGCCCTTTCGGCCGCACTCGCGCTGGCGTGGCTGGGGCTCGCGGGGCCCGACGCCGCGGCCCAGACGCGCGGCCCGGAGCAGTCGCTCGTCAACCGGTACTGTCTGACCTGCCACAACGACCGGGCGTTGCAGGGCGGGCTGTCGCTCGAAGCCGCGCCGCTGGACAACGTGGCCGGCCACGCCGAGGTCTGGGAGCGGGTGGTCCGCAAGCTGCGGGCCGGCGCCATGCCCCCGGCGGGGTCGGCGCGGCCCGAGGCGGCCGCCTACCAGGGCCTGCTCTCGTACATCGAGGCCGAGCTGGACACCCGCGCCGCCGCCGCCCCGAACCCGGGGCGGACGGAGACGTTCCGGCGCCTGAACCGTACCGAGTACCGCAACGCCGTCCGCGACCTGCTCGACCTCGACGTCGACGTCGACGCCCTGCTCCCCCGCGACGACGCGAGCTACGGCTTCGACAACGTGGGGCTGGTCGAGCTGTCGCCCACCCTGATGGAGCGCTATCTCGCGGCCGCGCAGAAGATCAGCCGGCTCGCGGTCGGCAGCTCGGCCATCGTGCCGGGGAGCCGGGTCGTCATCCTGCGCCCCGACCTGACCCAGGAGGGGCACCTCGAGGGCCTGCCGTTCGGCACCCGCGGCGGCGTGGTGGTCGAGCACACGTTCCCCCTCGACGGCGAGTACGAGATCCAGGCGCGGCTGGCCCGCAACCGGAACGAGAACGTCGAGGGCCTGCGCGACCCCCACGTGGTCGAGATGCTGCTCGACGGCGAGCGGCTGAAGCTGTTCAACGTGGTCCCCGACCGCAACCGGCTCGGCGGCTACTATGCCGACGAGGGGGTCGACCGGCACCTCAACCTGCGGCTGCGCGTCACCGCCGGCCCCCACACCGTCGGCGCCGCGTTCCTGCGCAAGAACGCGGCCCTCATCGAGACCGAGCGGCAGCCCTACCAGGCGCAGTTCAACCAGGACCGCCATCCTCGGCAGCAGCCGGCGGTGCATTCCGTGTCGATCGCCGGGCCGTTCAACCCGAGCGGGGCCGGCGACACGCCGAGCCGCGACCGCATCTTCACGTGCCGGCCGGAGACCGCGGCCGACGAGGCCGACTGCGCGGCCGAGATCATCTCGACCCTGGCCCGGCGCGCCTACCGGCGGCCGGTGTCCTACGGCGACATCGAGATGCCCCTCTCGTTCTACGAGCGGGGCCGCGCCGACGGCGGCTTCGAGGCGGGCATCGAGCTCGCGTTGCGGGCGATGCTGACGAGCCCCGAGTTCCTCTTCCGCATCGAGGAGGACCCGGCGGACGCCGCCCCCGGCACGCCCTACCGGCTGGGCGACCTCGCGCTCGCCTCGCGCCTGTCGTTCTTCCTCTGGGGCAGCATCCCCGACGACGAGCTCCTCGACCTCGCCGAGGCCGGCCGGCTCGGCGACCCGGCGGTGCGCGAGGCGCAGGTTCGGCGGATGCTCGCCGACCCGAAGGCGGAGGCCCTGACCACCAGCTTCGCCGGCCAGTGGCTGCATCTGCGCAACCTGGAGGCGGCGGCGCCGAACCTCCGCCGCTTCCCCGACTTCGACGACAACCTGCGGCAGGCATTCCGGCGCGAGACGGAGATGTTGTTCGGCAGCGTCGTGGGGGAGGACCGCAGCGTCCTCGACCTCCTGCGGGCCGACTACACGTTCCTCAACGAGCGCCTCGCCCGCCACTACGGCATCCCCGGCGTCTACGGCAGCGGGTTCCGGCGGGTCGACCTGCCGCCCGGCAGCCTCCGCGGCGGATTGCTCGGGCACGGCAGCATCCTGACCGTGACCTCCTACGCCACCCGCACGTCCCCGGTGCTGCGGGGGAGCTGGATTCTCGACAACCTGCTCGGCATGCCCCCGCCGCCCCCGCCGGCGAGCGTGCCGCCCCTCGAGGAGCCCGAGCCCGGCGTGGCCGCGCGGTCGATGCGCGAGCGGATGGAGGCGCACCGCGTGAACCCCGCGTGCGCCGCCTGCCACCGGCTCATGGACCCGGCCGGACTCTCGATGGAGAACTTCGACGCCATCGGCCGGTGGCGCGACCGCGGCGAGGACTGGAGCCGCATCGACGCCCGCGGCAGTATCCCGGGCGGCGGCGACTTCGACGGCGTGACCGGGCTTCGCGACGCGGTGCTCGCCCGCCCGCACGTCTTCGCGGGCACCGTCACCGAGAAGCTCCTCACCTATGCGTTGGGCCGCGGGCTCGACCACGACGACGGCCCGGCGGTGCGGCGGATCGTCCGCGACGCCGCCGGCGAAGACTACCGGTTCTCTTCCCTGGTGCTCGGTATCGTGGAGAGCATCCCGTTCCAGATGCGGAGGTCGCAGTCATGATGATCAGCAGGATGGCGCTGCCGCGCCGGACGTTCCTCAAGGGTCTGGGCGCCACGGTCGCGCTGCCGTTGCTCGATTCGATGGTGCCCGCGTTCACCGCGCAGGCGGCGACCGCCGCCAACGCCCCGCGGCGGCTCGGGTTCGTGTTCATCCCGATGGGGATGAACCCCGCGCCGTGGACGCCGAGGGAGGAAGGCCGCCTGAAGGGCCTCTCGCCGTCGCTGGCCGCGCTGACCCCGCACCTCGACGAGGTGACGGTGGTCACGAACCTGGACCTCGAGAACGCCCACACCACCGGCAACCACGCCTCGTCGAACGCGGCGTTCCTGAGCTGCCTCAAGGGCAAGCGGACCGAGGGCAGCGACTACGAGCTGGGCACCACCGTGGACCAGATCGCGGCGCAGCAGATCGGGACGGACACGCCGATTCCGTCCCTGGAGCTGGGCACCGACCTGATCGTGCAGGTCGGCTCGTGCGACAACGGCTACGCCTGCGTCTACCAGAACAACCTGTCCTGGGCGTCGCCGACGTCTCCCCTGCCGACCGAGGCCGACCCGCGGGTGGTCTTCGAGCGGCTCTTCGGCGACGGCGGCACCGCCGAGCAGCGGCGGGCCGAGATGAAGAAGAACGCCAGCATCCTCGACTGGGTGCTCGACGACATGGCGAAGCTGCAGCACCGGGTGGGCCAAGCGGACCGCGTCCGGGTCGACGAGTACGTCAGCACCGTGCGCGAGGTCGAGCGCCGCATCCAGCTCGCCGAGGAGCAGGCCGCGACCTCGCTGCTGCCGGACGACCTGACCCGCCCCACCAGCGTCCCCGCCGAGTGGGAGGACCACGTCAAGCTGATGTTCGACCTCCAGGTGCTGGCCCTGCAGGCGGACATGACGCGGGTCATCACGTTCCAGCTCGCGCGCGAGGCGAGCACCCGCACGTATCCGCAGATCGGGGTCCCGGAGCCGCACCACCCCATCTCGCACCACGTGAACGACCCCGAGAAGCTCGCCAAGCTCGCGAAGATCAACGCGTACCACGTTTCGCTCTTCGCGTACATGGTCGACCGGCTGAAGTCGACCGGCGACGGCGACGGCTCGCTGATGGACCACTCGACGTTCATGCTCGGCAGCGGCATGGGCAACCCCGACGTGCACGACCACCGCAACCTGCCCATCGTGGTGGCGCGCGGCGGCAACGACAAGCCGTGGGGCGGCCGCCACGTCAAGTACGAGCCGGGGACGCCGCTGGCCAACCTGCACCTCGCGCTCCTCGACGACGTCGGCGTGCACCTCGACCGGTTCGTCGACAGCACGGGGCGGGCCACCGAGGTCATGGAGCCGCTGTCGCTCTAGAGGACTCGTCACCGGCATCGGGTTCGGGCCGATCCTGCTAGGGTCGGCCCGCCGCCCGCAACGACCGGCGCTGCCCCCCGCACCCGCAGGGGAACCGCTCGACCGCTTCGGCCTCGGCGTGACCGGACGCAACGGGGAGACAACCGCATGACTCGGGTCAGACTGCTGTTCGCCCTCACGCTCGCAGTGCTGCTGGCGGGCGCGCCGCCGGTTCTCGCCGCTCCCGCGGACGTGCCGCTCGTCGATGCGGTCAAGGCTGGTGACACGGCGCGGGTGCGCGCGCTCGTCGACGCCGGGGCCGATGTCAACGCGGCCGAGCCCGACGGCACCACCCCGCTCCACTGGGCCGCGTACGGTGGCGACGTCGAGACTACGCGGCTGCTGCTGGCGGCGGGCGCCGTAGCCAACACCGGCAACCGCTACGGCGTCCGGGCGCTGTCGCTCGCGAGCATGGCGGGGAGCCCGGGCGTGGTCGAGGCCCTGCTCGACGCCGGCGCCAACCCGAACAGCACCCTGACGGAAGGCGAGACCGCGCTGATGACGGCGGCCCGCGCGGGCAACGTCGACGTCGTCGAGCTGCTGCTCGACGCCGGGGCCGACCCCAACGCGCACGAGAGCTGGAAGGGGCAGACGGCGCTGATGTGGGCGGCCGCCGAGGGACACGCCGCCGTCGTCCCCGCCCTCGTTCGCTACGGCGCCGACGTCGGCGCCCGGTCGAAGCGGGGCTTCACGGCGCTGCTCTTCGCGGCCCGGGAGGGACGCACCGACGTCGTGCAGACCCTGCTCGAGACGGGGGCGGACCTCGACGAGCAGATCTCCATCAACTCGACCCTCACGGCCGGCGGCGTCGAGCGGCGGCGCGCGTCCGACGCCGGCCTGAACGCGTTCCTGCTCGCGGCGGGAAGCGCCCACTTCGAGCTCGCCGCGTATCTGCTCGACCGCGGCGCCGACCCCAACGCCGCGCCGCGCGGCTGGACCGCCCTCCACCAACTCACGTGGGTCCGCAAGGCGGGCATCGCGGGCAGCAACAACCCCGCCCCCCGCGGCTCGGGCGAGATGACCAGCCTCGAGTTCGCGCGCAAGCTCGTCGCCCACGGCGCGGACCTGAACGCCCGCGTCACCACCCGTCCCCCCGCCGGCATAACCGCCCTGAACTTCATCGGCGGCACCCCGTTCCTGCTCGCGGCGCGCACCGCCGACGCCGAGTACATGGAGCTCTTGGCGGGACTGGGCGCCGACGTCTTCCTCACCAACGAGGACGACTCCACCGCACTGATGGTCGCGGCCGGCCTCGGCACGTCGTCACCCGGCGAGGATCCGGGCACCGAGGCCGAGGTCCTGGAGGCGGTGCAGGTCGCCCTCGATCTGGGTCTGGACATTGACGCCGTCGACGCCAGGGGCGAGACCGCGATGCACGGCGCCGCCTACAAGCACCTGCCCCGGGTGGCCACCCTGCTCGCCGACGCGGGGGCAGACATCAGCGTCTGGAACCGCGCCAACCGGCGCGGGGCCACCCCGCTGGGCATCGCCGTCGGCATGCACCGCGGCATGAACCTCCTCAGCTCCCCGCAGACCGCGGACGCCATCCGCGACGTCATGCGCGCGGCCGGCGTCACGCCGGACCAGTAGATGCTCGACAGCGGAGTTCCGCGGCCTCCGCGCGACTCCCCCGTCGGCTCGCAGTCTCCACAGACCCGGGGCATTTGTCAGTGAAGTGGCGCTCCAGGCGTGTGGAAGGACCCTGGACTGCGGAAGTAAGTTCCCGCCGCTCCTGCTCGTCGCCTGTCAGCATTGGGTATACGAAGACGACAGCGACAAGTGGGCACCGGTGGCACCGCCAGGCACCACAGCCTCACTGTCACCCCTGACCGGCAGGTGGGCGTGGAACGGAATCGTCCACGCACGCTACATCCCCCACACGTGAATGTCGACGCCAGCGCGGGTCTCGCGGCGGTGGAACACCTTGTCCTGCCAGCGCTTGTCCGGGTCGCGGTCGAAGACGACGAGATGGCCGGCGTCGGCGGCGCAGCGGTCCATGTAGCCGGCGGTCTGCGCCAGGCCCTCGTCGATGGTGCGCTCCCGGCTCTTGCGCAGGACCTTGCATTCGATCACGAACCGGCCCACCCTTCCTCCCTGCGGCCAGACCACGAGCAGGTCCGTGCGGCCCCGGCCCAGGCCGTACTCCCGTTCGATGCGCCCGCCGCTGTTGACGATGCGCTGCAGGAACGCCTGCAGGAGGAGCTGCGGGCCGGCCTCCTGGTACGCGAACCGGGCCATCCAGTGCTCGGAATGCTCTCGAAAGAACGCCTGGAAGGCGCCGAGCAACCTGATCATGTCCAGCCCGCCACCCGCATCGACGTACCACGCGGCTTCCTCGTCCAACGACTCCTGGACCACCCAGGTCAGCTCGCGGGGGACGACCTCGGCGTAGATCGGATTGGCGATGCGGAACGGCGGATCCTGCGCCACGAGGCCGAGATCGCGCACGTACTCGATGTCGCGGTCGGTAAAGGCGCGTTCGCCGCCCCCGCTCAGGATGGGTTCGACGACGCGCCGCACGCGATCCTCCCTCAGCTTGTCCGCCAACTGGTCCAGGTGGGTCTCGCGGCGGCGGATGATCTGCTCCTCCGCCTCGCGGACATCGGCGTCCGTAATCGCCCGGTCGCGTTCCCGGCCGGCCGGCCGGCGGAAGCACGTCTCGTCCGCGAGCGCGTTCACCAGCCACGGCTGCCCTGCGGTCCGCGTCCAGATCGTGTTCAGCGCCTCCTCGGTAAACGCCTGGCCGGTCTCGGCCGTGTGCTGCGCCAGCAACGCGGTCACCTGGTCCCGGGTGAAGTCACCCAGGCGCAGCGATCGCGCCTTGATGTTGAAGGCGCTGCCGCCGGTGATGATCGCCCTCTCGGCCGACGACTGGATGCGATAGTCGCGCACGTCCCGTACGCCACACAGGACCACGCTCTGCGGAAAGCCCCCCGGCCGCCGGACGTAGCCGGCCCGCAACTGCCGCAGCACGGAGAGGAGCGTGTCGCCTACCAGCGCATCGATCTCGTCGATCAACAGGACGAGGGGTCTCGGATCGGCCTCGGCCCAGCGCGCCAACGTCTCGCGAAGCGCGCCCCCCGGACCGGACTTCGCGAGAATTCCGGGCCAGACACCGTCCACGAACTCGTCGTTCAGCGTCGACCGCGCCCAGGAAGCCAGCTCGTCCAGAATGACGCGCATCGCTTCTTCCAGGTTGTCCCGTAGCGCCTGTCCGCCCTCGACGTTGACGTACACGCAGCGGTAACCGCCCCAAACGCCGCTGTTCAGGACATCCCGCAGGGCCAACAGGGCCGAGGTCTTGCCGGTCTGACGGGGCGCGTGCAGCACGAAGTAGCGCTTGTCCCGGACGAGCTCGCGGATATCGTCCAGGTTCAGGCGTTCGAGAGGCGGAATGCAGTAGTGATCCACCGGCACGACCGGGCCGGTGGTGTTGAAGAAGCGCATTCGCGCTCAGTATGACAGGTTGCCGAACGAGGGAGAGCATCCGCCGCGGGGCCGGTTCCGGGAACTGAACGGAACGGCGGCTGCGGCGCTCGGCGCCCCGCAGCCGCCGGCGGGTCACTGCTCCTGATCGTCGGTCGCCGCCTGCGCGTCGAGGACGCGCTGGCCGCTCAGGGCGTTGCGCACCGCCCAGTTGCCCTCGTGGCAGGCGTACTCGTAGATCTCGTAGGTGGGGTCGGCGGTCAGGGGCATCTGGATGGTGAACGGCGCCGTGTAGACGTTCGGGTCGGTGACGGTGACGGTCCAGAGGATGGTGTCCTCGGAGACGCGGCGGAAGCGCTCGACGACCTCGAGGGCCTTGCTGGTGGGGATGCCCTTGAGGCGGCGGCCGGCGCTGCTCGACGCGATCCACCCGCGGTTGTGGAAGTTCCTCGACTCGACGACCAGGGTGTCGCCCTCCCAGCGGCCGCGGGAATCGCCCATCCACATGCGGATGTTCGCGTCGACGTGCGGCTGGTCCGAGATCGGGATGATGCGGACGTCGTGGATCATCTCGTGCTGGATGACGAAGTGGTCCGGTGTCTGCACGATGCGGTAGGCGTTGTTGTAGCCGGCCGGCAGCATCGAGCCGGGGACGCCGCGCGAGATGCAGCGGTCCCACACGCTCATGTGGATGTAGTCGTCGCCGTTGTGGTCCAGGTTGTACTGCTTGGCGTCGAGGGCCCACTGCCGGATGCGCGCGCGCCCGTCGGGCGGGTCGACGATGAGCGACGTCTGCCCCGTCGACAGCACCGTGTCTCCCGCGTCGAGCCAGTAGCTGCCGTAGCCGCCGACGTTCTGGCCCGCCTCGTAGCGCCGCGCGGGGGCGTCGTCGCGCGCCTGCTCGTCGACGATGCGCTGCTGGTTGATGGCCGCGATCTCCTCGTCGGTCAGGAACGCGCGCCCGTCGAGGTTGGCCGGCCGCTCGATCGGGGTCAGGGTCTTGTTGCCCCACATGCCCTGGAGGTCGGGCTGACCGTCCGGCGTCCGGGGCAGCGTCCAGTCGGGGTCGACGACGCGCTCGAGCTGCGCGCTGGCCCCGGCCGCGCCGGCGAACAGGCCGACGGCGGCGAGGGCCGCGACGACGAGGCATCGGCGGTTGGTGAATCTGCGCATCGAAATGGCTCCTTTCAGCGTCCCTCGGCAGCTTGGCGCTCCTGCACGCGGGCGCCCGCGAGCAGGTTCGTCATCCCGTAGTTGCCCTCGTGGCAGGCGTACTCGAAACAGCGGCGCATCGGTCCGCGTCATCGGGATCATCGCGGTGAACGGCTGCGAGAACGTCGCGGGGTCGTCGACGGTGAACTCGTAGCGCAGGCGGCCCGCGTCCTCGCGGGTGAAGCGCTCGACGAGCCGTGCCGTCTCGCCCGACCCGTAGGAACGGGCAATGGTGTAGAAGCTGCCGGTCTTGTGGGTGAAGTTGGTCGACTCGACCACCAACGTGTCGCCCTCCCAGCGCCCGCGCGAGTCGCCGAGCCACTGGCGGACCGTGCCGGGCAGGTGCGGCACGTCGCCCAGCGGCACGATGCGCGCGTCGTGGACCATTTCGTTGAAGATGACCACGTGGTCGGGGGTCTGCAGGATGTGGATGTTGTTGTTGTAGGCGCTCGGCAGCATCGGCGGGCCGGCGTTGAAGCCGAGCATGCACCGCTCGGAGAGGCCGAGGTCCTCGGGCCCGCGCGCCGGCGAGTTGAAGACGACCCGCTCGCGGACCGGCCGGCGCCACGCCGCGCGGCGCGCCTGGTCGGCCTCGTCCACGCCGTCGACCCGCGGGGGGATGCGGCCGTCGGGGGGATTGACGATGAGCGACGTGCGCAGGTCCCCCGTCAGGCTGTCGCCGTAGTCCCACCAGAAGTCGTTGTAGGCGCGCTCGACGTCGCGCCGGGCGCCGCCGTCCCGCCGGTCGGCGTTCCGGCTCTCGATCGCGGTGGCCCGGAACTCGGCCGCCTCCTCCGGGGTGAGGACGGCCTGGTCGCCCAGCGCGGCCGGCCGCTCGAGCGGGGTCAGGGTCCGGAAGTCCCAGACACCGCCCAGGTCCGGCGCGCCCCACGGCGTGCGGGGTCCCGCGGTGGTGGCGGCGGCGCGGGCGGCCGCGGGGGCCTCGAACAGGGACAGGTCGACGGCGTTCGCCATCGCCTCGTAGCCCGCGTCGGACGGGTGCAGCCAGTCGCCGGAGTGCAGGTCCCACCGGAACCGCGTCGGCTGGTCGGGATCGCGCACCGCCGCGTCGAAGTCGACGACCCCGTCGTAGGCGCCGCTCGTGCGGATCCACGCGTTGAGGGCCTGCCGCTTCGCCTCGCCCGCCTCCGTCCAGTAGAAGGCGCCCTCGAACGGCGGCAGGGTGCCGCCATAGATGGTCAGCCCCCGCGCGTGCGCCCGCTGGATCAGCGTCCGGTGACCCGCGACGAGGTCGTCGACCGACGGCCGCGGGTCGTCGAAGGCCATCCCGATGTCGTTGGTCGTCTCGAGGACGATGACGTGGGTCGCCCCCGGCTGCAGCAGCACGTCGCGGTCGAACCGCGACAGGCCGCTCGGCCCGAAGAGCGCGTTAGGGTTGGGCGGCTCCTCCGCATCCGGGGGCCCGGCCCCGCCGGCGCGGCGAAGGATGCCGAGGCCCGCGTTGTGGCTGAGCACGCGGTTGCCGGCGATGCCGACGTTCAGGACCCCGGGCGCCGCCTCCCCGAGCTCGGCCGCGAGCCGCCGGGCCAGGAAGTCGGGCCAGCGTCGGTTCGCGTCGACCGTCGACCGGCTGCCGTCGGTGATCGAGTCGCCCATCGCCACGATGGCGCCGGGGGCCGTCTCCGTCAACACATCGACGCGCGACAGGTAGAACCACTGTTGCGTGTCGCGCTCGTCATCGAACTGCACGGCGGCGACGTGATTGCCCGGCGCCGACACGTGGGTGGTCGACAGCCCGGTGAGGTGCATGGTGGCCGGCGACGTCGATGCCCAGGTGTCGCCCGGCAGGTAGAGATCGATGACCAGATCGCCGAGCGGCGCCAGCTCGAGCGCGACGGGATCGCTCAGCACCGCCGACCCCGCCTCGATGGTGACCGACGGGTGGCCGCCGAAGGTCAGGTGGGCGCCCGCCCCCATAGCGCCGCCGGCCGTCCGCTCCGCGACGTGGGCGGCCCCGATCTCGAGAGGCTCGGTGCCGAACAGGTTCGTCAGGGTCACGCGCACCTGCGACCCGCCGATGCTCGTCCGGACCACCTGCCGGATCGTCTGGTTCCGGACCCGCACCGGGGTGCGCGGGGCCGGCGTCGGCACCTCCTCTGCCTGCACCTCGGGCGGCGGCGGCTCGACCGCGACGGGCCCCGTCGCCCAGGTGCCGACCCAGCGACCCTGCGCGGCCGACCCGGCGGGAGCCGCAAGGAGAATCGCGGCGACGGCAACCAGAGCGAAGGCGGGGACGCGGCCGCCCGCAACGCAACGTACCGGACCGGCGGTCCGGCGGAACCTGGGAATCCTGCGAATCGCCATCCCGCCATCCCTCCGCGGCGGCGCCCGGAAACCGCTCCCCGCGAGCTCGAGTCGACCCCGGAACCCTTCACGCGACCGATGACTGTATTGTACCGTCATGTCCCGGTGCCGAGACTCGCGGGGACGCAGGGCGGCCGGCGCGCTCGCCCTCGCGCTCCTGAACGCCGCCTGCGGTAGCGACGACGTCCGCAGCCCGACCGCTCCCACCGCGCCCGATCCCGCTCCCATCCTCGTGGACATCGAGATCGCCAACGTCCCGCCGACCGGCCTGATCGTCGGGAGCACGGTCAGGCTCGCGGCGCACGGCACGTACAGCGACGGCACGACGAGGCTCGAGGTCGCCACCTGGACATCGAGCGAACCCGCGGTGGCCTCGGTCGCCGAGGATGGCGAGGTCCAGGGCCACGCCGTCGGCGCCTGCATCATCACGGCGACGGTCGGCGACCACCGCGCGAGCGCCGACATCGAGGTCCGACCCGTCCCACCCGTGGGACCCGACGAGGCCTTCTGGAGGCAGTTCGCGTTCAACGACTGGGACTGCCGGACGCGGGCGGCCTGCGAGGCCGCCGGTTTCACGTACCGCCCCATCGAGGAGCGCGTGCTCTGGCGGCTGCCGACCCCGTCCCCCGACTTCCTGGTGCTGGCCGACAGCCTGAGTCCCGAGCTCGTCGATCGCATCCGCGAGACGATTCCGCACGCCGTCCCGCAGTTGACGGGCGTCCCCTACACCGGCCGCATCGACACCGGGTCGCTGGGTATGCCGGAGCCGGTCGGGGGCAACTGGATCGTGGTCGAGGGCGCCAGGCCGCCGGAGACGCCAGTGTCCGTGGCCTGCCGGGGCATCGAGGTACGGTCCAGCGAATGCGGGCGCGCGTACATCGGACGCGTGCGTGGATGCGTCGCGCTGAACATGCGCCGGCCGTCATGCCTGACGCCATCCCTGATCATGCACGAGATAGGTCATGCGCTCGGCTTCTACCACACGCCGGACCCGCAGGACATCATGCATCCGACCGGCCTCGGAGGCCAGGCCGGAGACTTCACGCCCCGGGAGCGGCACCACGGCGCCTTCGCCTACACCCAGCCGCGCGGCGCCAGCTTCGTCGACATCGTCCTCGGCGCCTTCGGCCCTCGCCGCCCTCGGCCCACGCCCTCGCCGCTCGACCACGGCGGAATAGCCGTCGACTAGAAGTTGCTGGACGAGTGGAAGGCCGAACATGGGGCGCTGACGACTGGCGAGCTCCGGCGTGCAGAAGCGAGCCGGGCCTTCGGACGGGGACATCCGGCGCCTCGTGACGACGGTCGGCCCCGGGGGCGGCCATCGTCACGTGATGAGTCTCGCCCGACCGAAAGTGCCGTCTACTCGCAGACCTCGGCGAGCCCCTGGACGGAGGTGACGTTGATGCTGTCGACGGCGTCGGCGGTGCCGCTCTCGTCGCGGATCAGGAGGCCCTTCGTCTCGACCTTGTGGCCGAGATAGGCCTCTGGGCTCGGGAAGACGTACAGCAGCTTGAAGGCGCGGTCGCCAAGGGGGATGGCCTGGGCCTCGGACAGGGCGTCGCCGGCCGACGGGGCCGGGTCGGACGCGCGGACCTCGGGGCTCGCCGATGACAACTGCCAGCCGGCGTGGCCGTCGCCGGCGAGGCAGCCGACCACCCGCACCAGGGCGAAGTTGGGAACGACGCCGGGGCCGTCCTCGCCCTCCACGCGAACATCGCCGAGGAGGCCGGCCGAGAGCTCGGCGTCACCCGACGGGAAGCCGTTGCGCTCGAGGACGTAGCTGATGATGTCGACGTAGGCGGCGTCGGACAGGTTCTCGGAGCCGTCGGGAGGCATCGACTGCATGCGCTCGTAGAGGCCGTCGAGGGTCAGCCCGGTCCAGTCGCGCAGGAACACCACCCCGGTGAGTGACCGGCCGGCGCCGCCGGTGAGGTCGGCCCCGTGGCAGCGCTGGCAGCTCGCCTCGTAGCGCTCGCGCCCGCGGGCGGCCTGCCCCGTGGTGTACACCCCGTCCTTGACGGTGGTCTCGACGTCCGGCTCCTGGCTCGCCGCCACCGTCAGGGACCCCGCCGCCATCGCCGCCGCCGCGGCCGCCGTCATCAGCACTCGCATCGTCTTCGCCCTGCCTCGTTCCTGTGGTCGTGAACGCCCGGCCGCCGCCGGACTGCCGATTCTATCCGCTCGCCCGCATGACCGAGGATCGTTGCCGGAGCTCGTCCGCCGGCGAGAGAACATGGCGCACGGCACGCTAGCGCGCTGCGAGCGACTCGAGCAGACGGACCGTCGCCGACGCCGCCTCGACGTTGCCGGTGCGGCCGCGGGCCACGATGGCCCAGGGGGTCTGCCCGCGCCGGTTGGCGAGGTCGAGGTCGGCACCGTGCTCGACCAGCAACTCGACCACGCCGTCGAAGCCCTTGTCGACCACGTAGTGGAGCGCGGTGTTCCCGTCCTCGTCCACCGCGTTGACGGGCGCCCCTCGCTCGAGGAGGAACCGTACCGCGTCGAGGGTGCCGGCCTCGTCGTACATCTGGGCCTGGAACGCCGGCGTCTTGTGCAGCGTCCGCTCGCGCCGGTCCCACACCGCGTAGCGCCAGCCGGCGCCGGACGCGAGCATCAGCGGGGTCCACCCGTTCTTGAGGGGCAGCCGGGCATCGGCGCCGGCCTCGGCGAGGGCCCGCATGAGGTCCAGCTCGGTGAACTTGGCGGCCAGCGCGAGGGGGGTCGCCCCCAGCAGGTGCTCGCCGATCATCAGCACCTGGCCGTTGCGCGTCACCTTCGTGGCCAGCGTCACCTGGGCGTTCGCGCTCGCGCCGCGCGCGAGCAGGGCCTCGACCACCGCGAGGTCGCCGGTCAGAACCGCCGCGTGCAGGGCGGTGTAGCCGGCACCGGAGGCGTTGGGATTGGCGCCCCGGTCGAGCAGGGTGGACACGAGCTCGCGGTGCCCGCTGTGCGCCGCCACCACCAGGGCGCTCGCCCCGTCGGGGGCGGTGTCGTTGACGTCGGCCCCGGCGTCGAGGAGCCGGCGCGCCACCGCCGCGTCGCCGTTGCGAGCCGCGAAGAGCAGCGGCGTGAAACCGCCAATCTGCGTCTCCTCGGCGTCGGTGCCGTAGCTGCGCCCGAGCTCGCCGTAGCGCAGCTCGGACTGCAGCCGCCGGCTGATGACGAACCGGCGCGAGCGCGAACGCGCCGCCACGTCCGCGCCGGCGTCGATCAGAAGCTGTACGATGTCGGCGTGGCCCTGGGCGGCCGCCCACATCAGCGCCGTCTGCTGCTCGAGCGACTCGCGGGCGTTGACATCGGCGCCGGCATCGAGGAGTGGCCGCACCGCCTCGGCGTCGCCGGTGCGGGCGCAGGTCATGAGGGCGGTCTCGCCGGTCTCGACCGCCGCGCCAGGGTCGGCGCCGGCCGCGAGCAGCAGCCGGACCATGCCGGAGTTGCCGTTGTCGCAGGCGAGGGCGAGCGGAGTCACGCCGAGATCGTTCGCGACCGCCGCGTCGGCACCGGCGTCCGCCAACCGGTGCGCCGTCTCGAGGTCGTCGTGGTAGGCGGCCCAGTGCAGCGCCGTCGCGCCGTCGAGCTGGGCCGCGTTCACGTCGACGCCGTCCGGCCCGCCCGCCTCTTCGAGCAGGGCGGCGATTGCCGGAACCTGCTGTCGCTTGACCGCATCGATCAGCCGCAGGTCGGGAGTCTGGGCGGGCGCCGCCGCGACCGCGAGCCCGGCGGCCGCGAGGAGCCCGAGGCGGAATCCCGGCTGCGTTCGGCCGGGGCGGCGCGCGGCTTCACCACGTGCTCCCCAACCGACCCGCCGCGACGGTGCGCTCCGTGCAGGCATGGCGTCGAGGCCCCCCTCAGATCCCCGTCAGCCGATCCGGCCCCGGGCCGGCCAGCAGCCTCGGCAGCGGCCCGGTGCTGTCGCCGATGCGCTCGACCGGCGCCCCCAGCTTGTCGAGCAGCGACACGTGGAGGTTGGCCAGCGGCGTGCGGTCGCGCTCGGGGTAGGCGACGTGGCGCCCGCCCGCGAGCTGCCCCGCCCCGCCGCCGAGCAGGACGAGCGGCAGGTTGTAGGGCGAGTGCGCGTTGCTGTCGCTCATGCCCGCGCCGTACATCAGGATCATGTGGTCGAGCAGCGAGCCGTCGCCGTCGGGCGTCGACCGCAGCTTCTCGACGAAGCCGGCGAACAGGCTGACGTGGTAGCGGTTGATCTTCGTCAGCTTGCGCAGCGCCTCGCCCACCCCGCGGTGGTGCGACAGCGGGTGGTGGGCGTCGGGCACGTCGATCTGGGGATAGGTGCGACCGCTCAGCTCGTGCCCGCTCATGAACGTGGTGACCCGGGTGCGGTCGGTCTGGTGGGCCAGCAACTGCAGGTCGTACATCAGCCCGGTGTGGTCGGCGAAGTCGGCCGGGGCCCCCATCGGCCGGTCCATCAGCGGCACCTCGCGGTCGCCCTGGGCCTCGGCCACCTCGATGCGCCGCTCGACGTCGCGCACCGCGTCGAGGTAGGCGCCGAGCTTCAGCCGGTCGCCGACGCCGAGGCTGTCGCGCAGCCGGACCACGTCGGCCCGGACCGAGTCGAGGATGCTGCGCTGCTCGCGGCGGCGCGCCTCGCGGGCGGCGGGGTCGGTGGTCTCGTTGTCGCCGAAGAGCCGCTCGAACACCGCCCGCGGGTTGTGCTCCATCGGCAGCGGGGTCTGCGAGTCGCGCCACGCGATGGTGTACGAGAAGGCGCAACTGAACCCGCCGCTGTCGCACGAGCCGGCGAAGTTCGCGCCCTCGAGCCCCAGCTCGAGCGACGCGAGCGGCGTGTGGCGCCCGAGCTCGCGGGCCGCGATCTGGTCCATCGAGACCGCCTCCGGGTTCCACGCGCCGGGATGCACGTCGGTGAGGAAGCGGGTCGAGGCGCGCGAGTGGCTGCCGCCCCGGGTGCCCGGGGGCGGCGTGCAGTTGAGCCCCGACAGCACCAGCAGCTTGTCGCGGAACGGGGCCAGCGGCTCGAGAATCGGCGTCAGCTCGAAGCCGCGCCCGGTGGCCGACGGCGTCCAGTTCTGCATCACCATGCCGTTGGGCACGTAGACCGCCCCGAACCGCACCGGCCCCGCCGCCGCGCGCGCGCTCAGGCCCGGCACCATGCCGTCGAGAAACGGCAGGGCCACGCTCGCTCCGAGCCCCCGCAGCACCGCGCGACGCGGAATCGTCCGCCTGGTGATGAACGTCATGACTCCGATCTCCTCATCTGAAACGGCACGCTCTCGACGATGCCTCGAATGATCGACGACCAGCGGTACCCGCCGGCCTCCGCGTCGCGCACGATGCGCCGGATCGCGGGCTGGTCGAAAGACTCCATCCCCCGCCCCACGGCGTAGGTCAGCAGCTTCTCGGTCACGGTGCGGACCACGCTCGTCTCGTGGGCGAGGACCGCGTGGCGCAGGGCGGCGGGGCCGTCCACCGCGGTGCCGTCGGCCAGGGCCCCCGCCGCGTCGACCGGGGCCCCGTACTCGTCGGCGGCCCGCCACCGCCCGATGGCGTCGAAGTGCTCGAGGGCGAAGCCCGGCGGGTCCATCATGCGGTGGCAGGCGGCGCAGGCGGGGTTGGCCCGGTGGCGCTCCATCCGCTCGCGCATGGTGCGGGGCGGCGCCCCCGCGTGGTTCTCCTCCAGGGCGGGTACGTCCGCCGGGGGCTCGGCCGGCGGCATCCCGAGGACGTTGTCGAGCAGCCACTTGCCCCGCAGCACCGGCGACGTGCGGGTGGGATAGGCGGTCACCGTCAACAGGCTCGCGTGGCCCAGCAGCCCCGCCCGAGCGCCCTCCACGGGCACGCGCCGGAACCGCTCGCCGTAGACGCCGTCCCGCCCGTAGTGCCGGGCGAGCCGCTCGTTCACGAACGTGTAGTCGGCGTCGAACAGCTCCATGACGCCGCGGCCGCCGAGAATCTGGCTCTCGAGGAACAGCGCCGTCTCGCGCTCCATGTCCGCCCGCAGGTTCTCGTCGAACTCCCAGAAGACGTCGGCGTCGGGAATGACCCCCCGCACCCGGCCGAGCTGCAGCCACTGGCTGGCGAAGTTCTCGACGAGGGCGCGGGCCCGGGGGTCGGCGAGCATGCGCGCGACCTGCCGGTCGAGCTCGGCCGGCTCGGAGAGGCGCCCGGCCTCGGCCGCCGCGAGCAGCGGCTCGTCGGGGATGTCGCTCCAGAGGAACAGGGAGAGGCGGGTCGCCAGCTCCAGGTCGCTCAGGGGGTATGCGGTCGCCGGGGGCGTGCCGGGGGGATCGCGCTCGATGCGGAACAGGAACTCCGGGGCCACGAGCAGCCGCTCGACGGCTTTCCGGACGCCGGTCTCGAAGCCGCCCTCGGCCCGGCCCTGCTCGTAGAACGCGAGCAGCGTGTCCAGGTCGCGGTCGTCGAGCGGCCGGCGGTAGGCGCGCCGCCCCAGGGCCGACAGGATCTCGGATGCGCACCGCTCCTCGTCCGCGGCCCCGGCCGTCTCCGCCCCGGCTGCGCCTGGCCCGGCGGCGCCGTGGCCGGCCTCGGCGTCCGCCTCGGCAACCGGCCGGCAGGTGAAGATCCGGAGCCGGCTCGCGGTTTCGCCCGGGCCCGCGGGGTCGTAGGGACCGGCTATCTCCACCCGGTCGATCGCCGCGTGGCCGTGGTAGAACCCGAGCCCGCTCAGCGAGAACCCGGACAGCCGGCGCTCGAGAATGCCCGTCGGCTCGGTGCGCGCGGCCACGAACGACACCCCGACGACGTGCTCGCCGGCGGTGGCCGGCACCATGACCTCGAGGTCCGCGTCGGCGTCGATCGACACGTACTGCTCCCACGCCGGGTCGCCGCGGATGGTGCCGAAGAAGGTGTAGGCCGAGGGGTACCCGAAGCGGTCGGCGTCGCCGACGGTGAAGCGCCGCACGAGGCGCCCGTCCAGACGCACCTCGATTTGCTGGGCGGTCCCCATGCCGACGACGTAGTCGTAGATCATCCGGCGCAGCCGCAGCTTCACGCGGTACTCGCCGTCGAGCGGGAAGTAGTGCCGGACCGCCAATCCCCCGCGGGAACCGAACGGCAGGTCCTCGCTCATGCGGTCGTCCTGGTACAGCAGCCGCGGCATGGAGTACGTCGCGGCGGCGAACCCGGGACCGACGGCGGGGTCCCCGACCGCGAGCCGGCTGATGCGGTTGGCGGCCGAGAGGTAGCGGTCGAACAGGGCCGGCGACACCGAGAGGGCCTCGGCGTCGGTGCTGAACCCTTCCAGGCTGACGTCGTCGGGCGGAAACAGCAGCCAGCCCTCGTCGACCTCGATGTCGAGGAGGCTGCGCACGGCGTTGCGATACTCGGGGGTGGTCAGGCGGCGCACGGCGGGCCGGCCGGGGTCGGGGCCCGCGGCCGACGCGGCGTCGAGCCCGCCCTCGAGCCAGCCGAGGAACCGCTCGTGGACGTCGGCGGCGGGGCGGGGCCGCCCGGCCGGCGGCATCATGCCAAGCCGCAGCTTGCGGACGATGGCCTCCCACACATCGGTGTCGGCCCCGACGTCCCCGGCGTCGAGCCCGTCGAAGGCCACCGGCACGAGCCCCCGCGCCTCCCTGGCCGCGGTGTGGCACGCGAGGCAGTAGCGTTGCAGCAACCCCTGGGCGGAATCGGCGTCGTACGGCGCCGCCACCGGGCCCTGGGCCGACACCGACATCGGCGCCAAGGCGGCCAGCGCGATAGCGCACACTCCCACCACCTGCCGGATGGCCGGCATCGCCCTCGACAGCATCATGTCTCTCCAGCGTCCGGAGGCGGCCACCATGCGCAAGCGCCGGTCGCCGCCTCGGCTACTGTAGTGCCAGCCGCGCCCGTTGGCAACCAGATTCGCCGGGGCCCGGTGGTTTACCCGCCGGCGAGTTGATGGCATAATCCTCCATTACTCGTCGTATCCGCGTACCGGTCGAAGGAGTCCATTCATGAGAATCCAGGCGCGAACAGTCGCGGTCGTCTTGGCGGTCGGGGCCCTGTCGCTCGTCGCCGCTCCGAGCCAGGCGAACGAGGGCGACGTCACCTACTACCGGGACGTCCTCCCGATCATCCAGGACAACTGCCAGAGCTGCCACCAGCCCGAGGGTCAGAACCTCGGCGGGGTGCTGGCGCCGATGTCGTTCATGAGCTACCAGGAGACCCGCCCGTGGGCCCGCGCCATCGCCCACAAGGTCGAGGCGCGCGAGATGCCGCCCTGGTACGCCGAGGCGCCGAGGGGCGTCTTCTCGAACGAGCGCCTGCTGACCGACGCCGAGATCGAAACGCTGCTGAGCTGGGTCGAGGCGGGCGCGCCCGCCGGCGACCGGGCCGACGCCCCCGCGCCCCGGCAGTTCGTCGAGAACACGAGCGGCGGCTGGTCGCTGGGCACGCCCGACTTCGTGTTCAAGCTCGACGAGCCCTACCATGTCGAGGACGACGTCTACGACCTGAACATCAGCTTCTTCAAGACCCTGACCGAGGCGGAGCTGCCCGAGGACGTCTGGGTGCGCGGCTGGGAGTTCAAGACCGACGCCGGCACCGTCGGCCACCACATGTGCGGCTTCGTGCGCGGCCCCGCCCCCGGCGAGCGGCCGGTCGAGGAGGCCGCGGCCGACGAGGGCGCGGCGGGCTCCGGCCAGCTCCTGACGTGCATCGCCGAGGGCGCCGAGGCGGTGATGCTGCCCGACGGCTACGGCCTGCGCCTCGAGGCGGGGTCGACGTTGACCTACAACATGCACTACCACAAGGATCCGGGCGAGGGCACGGGCATCTGGACGCAGCCCGAGATCGCCTTCTTCGTCGAGGACCGGCCGGTGCGGTACCAGGTGATCAACGACTCCATCGGCAACACCGGGTTCGAGATTCCGCCGGGCCACCCCAACTACCGGATCGGCACGTCCCGCACCCTGGACAAGGACATCCAGGTGCTGACGTACTGGCCGCACGCCCATCTGCGCGGCACCGCGTCGCGCTACACCGCCATCTACCCCGACGGCCGCGAGGAGCTGCTGCTCGACGTGCCCCACTACGACCAGGGGTGGCAGGAGACCTACAAGTACAAGGAGCCGAAGCTGCTGCCCGAGGGCACGCGCATCGACGTCAGCTTCTGGTACGACAACTCGCCGGAGCGGGCGGCGCGCTACGACTTCCGCTCGACCGACTCGCCCGGCCACGGTCCCCGGACCGACGACGAGATGACGCTGGGCTTCATCGGCTACGCCGTCGAGCTCGACGAGCCGGCGAACACCACCGACGACGACTAGCAAGGACCCTTCCCGCCCTGGGGGCCCGCGCCGTTTCCGGCGCGGGCCTCCCGGTTCTCCCGCCCCGTTGGATACGCCATGCCTGCACTGCGATTCCGCATCCCTGCGTGCGCCGTCGTCCTGTACGCCCTGACGCAGACGGCCCCGGCCCACGCGGGGCAGGCCGATGGAGACGCCGAGGGCCTCGTCCGCACCGGGCTGGTCCTGAACGGGCGGTCGATCAGCGTGGACTACGACCCCGCCCTGCCATCGGACCACCGCTCGCTGCTGGTGCTGCGGGCCGGCTCGACGCAGGCGGCGGTGCGGCTCGGGCGCATCGAGGGCCATCGATCGCTGGCCATCGGTACGCTGGCCCCCGACCCGGACGAGCCGCGCGGCCCCGCCCCGGACCACGATCTCTGGCTGATGCGCACCGGCGCGGGCTGGGTGCTCGACGCCAGGCCGGTCGAGGAACCCGCCGACGAGAGCGACGGTGCCGCCGACGAGGCCGGCGGGGAGTCCGATGCGGAGGATGCCGGCGCCGCCGGGCCGGAAGACGCCGAAGGGGATGACGCCGAAGCGGACGCGGACGCCGAGGGCGAGGGCACGGACGCCGAAGGCGAGGACGCGGCCCCCGAGCCGCGGCCCGGCCGCATCCCCCTCGCCCATCGGACGCTCGCCGACGAGGCCGAGACGCTGACCGTCAGGCTGCTGCCGGCCGCGGACGAAGCGGGGACGCTGGAGCTGGTCTGGGGCCGCAACCAGTGGACGGCCGACTTCGAGTTCGTCGAGCTGCCGCGGCCGCCCCGCCCCGAGCGCACTTCCAACGTCGGCCCCGGCACGAGCCTGACCCGCGACTCGGACCTCGATGCCCGCTACCGGGCGGCGGCGCTCGGGTCGCGCAACGAGACCGCCCTCCGGACCCCGGACGGCGCCCACATCCAGGTGCTCTTCGAGCAGGAGCTCGGCACCGACGGCGTCGACTTCGCGGCGCTGGAGTCGATTGGCGACGGCGACCTCGTCGAGCTCACGGAGGGCGCGGTCATCCGGCTCCGTAGCGAGGTCCCCCTGCGGTTCGGCGACACCCTCATCCCCACCGACAACCTCGCCCCCGACTTCCCCGGCTCGTACGGCCTCTGGCTGCGGGCGTCCGGCCCGGGCTGGACCCTGGTCTTCAACAACGAGCCCGACTCGTGGGGGACCCAGCACGACCCCGCGTTCGACGCGGCCGAGGTCGACATCGACCACACCCACGGCGGCCCTTACGAGGATCGCCCCCTGGGGGTGTCCCTGGTGCCGGCGGACGGCGACGAGGCCCGCCTCGTGATCGTCTGGGGCCAGCACGTCTGGGCGGCCGACTTCACCATCGAACCCTGACCGCGGCCCGAGCGGGCGCGGCGATGCTCGGCTTCCCCACCGCCTCCACGGTCCCTTCGGCCCGCCGCCGTGCGAGAATACCCGCCTGCACGAACTGTCCACGGCATGATCGGGAAACCGTGGACGAGAGCATGGACCGCGAGAGAAGCAGTCTGGAGGCACCGATGACACGGCGTCATTCCTCGATACTCGTCGCCCTCGTGCTGGTGGTCGCCGCGGCCCTGGTCGCCGGCCTGCCCCGGCTCGCCGCGGTCACCGGCGGCGCGCAGCCGGGCTCGGACGCCTCGGCGTTCCAGTTCGACGCGACATGGCCGAAGCCGCTGCCCGACAACTGGACGCTGGGCAACGTGGTGGGGGTCGCGGTGGACGCCCGCGACCACATCTGGATCGTCCAACGTCCGGGCAGCCTGAACGTGCAGGAGCGCGGCGCCGACGCGACGCCGCCCCTGGCCGAGTGCTGCCGCCCCGCCCCGCCGGTCATCGAGTTCGACCAGGCCGGCAACGTGGTGAACGCGTGGGGCGGGCCCGGCGAGGGCTACCGGTGGCCCGACTCGGAGCACGGCATCTTCATCGACCACCTCGACAACGTGTGGCTGGGGGGCAGCGGCGGCGACGACGCCCACATCCTGAAGTTCACCCGCGACGGCGAGTTCCTGCTGCAGATCGGCCGGCACGGCCAGGGCGAGGGCAGCAACGACCTCGCGAACTTCGGCCAGCCGGCCGAGATCGACGTCGACCCCGAGACCAACGAGGTGTACATCGCCGACGGCTACGGCAACCGCCGGGTCGCGGTCTTCGACGCCGACACCGGCGAATACAAGCGCCACTGGGGCGCCTACGGCAACCGGCCCACCGACGAGGCCTACAGCTACGACCCCGACGCGCCGCCCTCGCAGCAGTTCGGGCGCCCGGTCCACTGCGCGACCCTGTCCGACGACGGGCTCGTCTACGTCTGCGACCGGGTCAACGACCGCATCCAGGTGTTCGACCGCGACGGCACGTTCCTGAACGAGGTGGTCATCGCGGGCCGCACCCGCGGGTTCGGGTCGGCGTTCGACGTCGACTTCTCGCCCGACGGCGAGCAGCGGGTGCTCTACAACATCGACGGGATGAACCAGAAGGTGTGGCTGATCGACCGGTCGAGCCTCGAGATCCTCGGCTCGTTCGGGTTCGGCGGCCACATGGCCGGCGGGTTCACCGCCGCCCACAGCCTCGCCGTCGACTCGAGCGGCAACATCTACGTGGGCGAGACGCTCGAGGGCAAGCGGGTCCAGCGGTTCGTCTACATGCAGTAGGCGCGTCCGACGGCCGGGACCGCACGCCTGCGGCCCCGGCCACCCGTCCAATCTGCACGGCGCAGGCCCCGGGTGCGGTGGCCCCGGCGGGCGCGTGCGCGCGGGCCAAGGCCGCGGTCAGCGCACGAGGCGGCCGTCCTGCACCCAGACCTCGTCACCGACCGTCACCGTGGTGTCGGTGAAGAAGTTCCAGCGGATGTAGCCGCCGGTGACGGTCCCTCCCAGCTCGGAGTTGTCGCCGAGCGAGAGCCGCACGATCCCGGCCCCGTAGCCGTAGTAGGGAATCCACGGATTGCGCTCGGGCACGGCGAGCAACGGGTTGAACCCGAGGGCGAACTCGCGGAACGCCCGCGCCTCCTCGGGGACGCCGGCGAGCTCGGCTTCGGCCGCCTCTTGCCCCGACTCCGCGGTCATCCCCGTGACCCGCCCGGCCTCGATCTCCACCCGCAGGCCGCTGACCGCTCGCCCGTCCCACTGCGACGGCGGGAAGACGATCACGCCGTCCACGGTCTCCTCGACCGGGGCCACCCGGATGGCTCCCGCCGGCAGCTCGAGCTCGCGATCGATGAGAATGACGCCCTGATCGGTGCGCGCCTTCGAGGCGTCGCCGTCGCCGAAGTTCACCGGCCGGTCGCCGATGCGGAACCGGATGTCGGTGCCGAGCGGCGACGTGACCCGCACCTCGGCCCCGCGCATGGCGGCCACGAAGCGCCGCTGGGCCGTCGCCAGCTCCGCGTAGTCGGTCTCCAGCAGCGCGTGCTGATACGTGGCGTCGATGACCGCCTGCGACGGCATGGGCTGGCCCGGCAGGGGGAACGCGCTGCCGTTCTGGGTCCAGTGGAAGTGGATGGTGCGGCCGATGCCCTCGTGCAGCAGGTCCTGCAGCGCGGCGTACACCGCGTGGTCGGGCCGCGCCCCCGGCAGCATGATCGCGCCGTCGAAGTCGCGCAGCATCTCGCGGTAGACGGCGCGCGCGGCCGCCGCGCCCTCGGCCAGCAGATCGGCGTCCCAGTCCTCGGGGTGCGGCTCCTCGATGACGTCGATCACCCCGAGGTCGACCGCCCCGGCCCGCAGCAAGGCGTAGCGCAGCGGCGGAATCAGCTCGTCGAACTGCCCCGGACGCGCCACCAGCAGGATGCGCTCGCCCGGCTCCGGCGCGAGCTGCGCCACGAGGCGCTCGGCCATCGCCTCCCACTGCATGGTCAGGCGGGACTGGGCAAGGCCGGTTCCTGCCGCGAGCGACAGGATCAGGCCGGCAACGGCGAAGAGACGCACGACACGTTCCATGGTTCGATTCTCCCCAGGCACGGGACGCTTACGACGGCCAGAGCCAGCCGAACGTGCCCGCCGTCAGCAGCGCGTAGATCACTCCGTCGAACATCGTCAGCAGGGTGAAGCGCCAGCTCCGGTGCCACCAGATGGTGCTCTGCGGAATCGCCAGCGCGTAGCCGGCGAAGGCCACGAGGCCGACGACGCGGAAGACGAGCCCGTACTCGGCCTCCGGCCCGAGGGTGAGGCCGGCCGTGTAGCCGGCGACGGCACCGACCACGAGGCAGTAGACGAACCACTGCCCCAGGCTCTTGCCGACGGCGAGCGGCCCGTTGGGGAGCACCGTGAGGAACACGACGGGGCCGCGCTTCAATTGCTCCGCGAACTCTGGGGTGTTCATCTCCTTCATGCTCGACGCCCGCGGGATGGCGTAGTCGCCCGGCGGAATCTCCAACCCCCGTAGCGCGTCCGCCGCCTTCTCCTGATCGGGAACCGGCCCGGCATCGCCGACGTGATACGCCAGCAGCATGTGGATGACCGAGCTGGCGACGAAGACGAGGATCGCCGACAGCAGGATCGGCAGCCACAGCGACAAGATGCACGTCATTCGCGACCTCCTGGCGGGCGAGCATACCCCACTTCCCGTCTCGCGCGGACGGCCCGGTCGCGCCCCGCCGCCCCGGCGCCGCCGACGGGGTCCGCCATCACTCGCGTGGGGCAGCCCGTGCACGCGATCCGCCGATGGGCGAATTGCGATAACATCCGCTCGCAGCCGTCGGGACGCGACGTCCCGCCGGCTTCCGCCGGGTCCTCGCCGCGCAACGGCGGGCTCGCCCGACGGGCCGATGGGGCGGAAGTCGGAGCCGCGAGCCGGCGACAGCTTCCGACCAGATTTGCCGAGCCGATGGAAAGGGGTACACGATGCTGCTGGCGCTGCGATCCTGTCGTCCGGTGTTCCGGGCCGTTCGCTCGGCCCCGGTGCTCGCCATCCTGCTGGGAGTCGCAATGATCGGAACCGGCGCGCCTGCGCACGCCCAGTCGGACGAGCCGCTCGGCCATGGCTACAGCCGGCCCGCCCGCAGCCCCCACGGCAGCCGGTCGGAGGTGATCGCGCCGCACGGGATGGTCGCGGCCAGCCAGCCGCTGGCGGCCCAGGTCGGCCTCGACATCCTGAAGGCGGGCGGCAACGCCATCGACGCGGCGGTGGCCGTCAACGCCGTGCTCGGCCTCGTCGAGCCGCACATGAACGGCATCGGCGGCGACCTCTTCGCCCTCGTCTGGGACGCCGACACCGAGCGGCTCTACGGGCTGAACGCCACCGGGCGGGCGCCCTACGAGATCAAACGCGAGACCCTCGTCCGCCAGGGCTACTCCCGCATGCCGGGGAACGGGCCGCTGACGTGGACGGTGCCGGGCGCCGTCGACGGCTGGCACGAGCTGCTCGAGCGGTTCGGCACGATGACCCTCGCCGAGGTGCTCGCGCCGGCCATCCGCTACGCCCGCGCGGGCTTCCCGGTGAGCGAGATCATCCAGCGGCAGTGGGCGGGGGCGATGCCGTCGCTCGTGCAGTGGCCCGACTCGGCCGCCACCTACCTGCCCGACGGCCGGCCGCCGCGCGTCGGCGAGGTCTTCCGCAACCCGCGCCTCGCCGACACCTACGACGCCATCGCCCGGGGCGGCCGCGACGCCTTCTACAAGGGCGACATCGCCCGGCGCATCGTCTCGTTCAGCGAGGGCAACGGCGGCTACTTCACGATGGCCGACTTCGAGGACCACTCGTCGGTGTGGGTCGAGCCCGTCAGCACCAACTACCGCGGCTACGACATCTGGGAGGTGCCGCCCAACAGCTCCGGCATCCTCGCCCTGATGATCCTGAACATCATGGAGGGCTACGACGTCCCCGCCCTTGGCAAGAACACCGCCGACGCCATCCACCTCTACACCGAGGCCAAGAAGCTCGTGTGGGCCGACCGCGACACCTACGTCGCCGACGCCGACGCCAACGAGCTGCCCACGCAGCCCCTCATCTCGAAGTCGTACGCCGACGCGCGCCGGCAGCTCATCGACCCCGAGCGCGCGTCGACCGACGTCGCCGCCGGCCAGCCGTTCGACCACAGCGACACCGTGTACCTGACCGTGGTCGACGAGGACCGCAACGCCATCTCCCTCATCGAGAGCATCTTCGGCGGCTTCGGCTCGATGGTGGTGCCGGGCGACCTCGGCTTCGCCCTCCAGAACCGCGGCTCCGGCTTCACCCTCGAGGAGGGCCACCTCAACTCGCTCGAGCCCCACAAGCGCTCGCTCCACACCAACATGCCCGGCTTCGTCACGAAGGACGGCAAGCCCTTCATGTCGTTCGGGGTCATGGGCGGCGCCATGCAGCCGCAGGGCCACTGGCAGGTGCTGTCGAACATCGTCGACTTCGGCATGAACCTCCAGGAGGCGGGCGACGCCGCCCGCGTGCGCCACAGCCCCAGCAGCCGGCCCGGCGGCACCGTCGCCGTCGAGCCCGGCGTCTCCGACGAAGTCATCGCCGAGCTGCGGCGTCGCGGCCACAACGTCGTCCGCGCCGGCGGCGGGGGCATGGGCGGCTATCAGGCGATCATGATCCACCCCGAGACGGGCATGCTGCACGGCGGGACGGACGTGCGCAAGGACGGGCAGGTGGTGGGGTACTGATCGCCCGGCCAGCACGAGCGGCCAAGAGACCCACCGTTCGATTCAGAACAGGGAGCCTGTGCGCCCAAAGTTCGCCGCGAGGCGTTCGAGGGGACTATCGGACAAGTGGAAGGAGTCCGGGTACTACAGCCGCGATCCGTCTCATCAACAGGCAAACCTCAACCTCCGGTTGCGTCGCAGTCTCAGTTGGCTGGAGCGCGCCGAGCGCGAAAGGAAGGACTGCGATGCCTCCTTCATCTTCTACTGGATAGCCTTCAACGCCGCATATGGGCAGCAGAATGCCCTGTGGGACGATCACGACAACGAAAAGAAGTTCTTTCATCAGTACTTGCGGCAAGTCATCGCAAGTGACTGGACCGCATTCCAAAGGGCTACTTGGGCTCATCTCCAGTCACCCATCGAGAGTTTGATGCGCAATGAACACGTATTCCAGCTGTCCTGGCAACACCAAGAAGAGGGGGAATCGCATCAAGACTGGAAAAGGGAGTTCAATTGGCACAAGACACGGATGGAAGATGCGTTTCGCCAACGCACGTTGACGCTTTGGCAGGACACCTTGTGTGAGCTGTTTAATCGTCTCTACACGCTGCGAAACCAACTACTGCACGGTGGCGCAACGTACCGCGGCAGCGTCAACCGAACGCAAGTCGAGGACGGCGCCCGGATCATGGCGACGCTGATGCCGTGCTTCATAGAAGTGATGATTGACCACCCGCAGAGCGACTGGGGACTTCCCCGCTATCCTGTCCGTCCTGACGTGTTTCCTCGCCGGTCGGGTCAGGCCAGACTGACCGGTGAGAGCACAGCCGACCAGTATTAGTTGGCCAACCATCTGGAGTCGAAGGTCGGACGAACCCGAGGTAGTCACGCGAACCAGTTTTCTACGTTCAGATTCCTGAAATCGTCGAAGTCGCCAATATTGCGCGTGACCAGCATCAAGCCGTTGGTCACCGCAATCGCGGCGATCTGGCCATCTACGAACGGGGGCGTCCGCCCTCGACCGGTCAGCCGTGCGCGCTCTTCCGCGTGCCATCGCGCCGCCTCGCGATCGTACGGCAGGATCTCCAGACGCAGAACCCATTTCAGGTAGTGGGCCAACTCCTGCTTGCGCAGTCCATCCGGCATTCGGACCAATCCGTACTCCAATTCATGGAGAACCGGAGCCGCCGTGCACGCTTCGTGCGCATGCGCGTCCAGTGCGACTCGACATCGGGGTCAGGACGCCGCCGTGAGGATTCGGAGAGGACGTTGGTATCGAGCAGGTACCTCAGTCTGGCCATTCGGGCTCCCGGGGCGGGCGCCGGTCACGCCAGCTATCGACTTCCTCCGGAGTGAGTTCCGGCCAGTCGAAGCTCGCCTGCGCGCGCCAATCCTTGATCCCCTGCCAGAAGGCGCTCCCGCCTGCTCCCGATTCCAGGCGTTCGTACTCTCGCCTCGAGACCAGCACCGCGACCCGCCTTCCGCGCCGGGTGATGTGCACGGCCTCTCCGTTCTCGGCTTCATGAATCAGTCGGGTCAGCGTGTTTCGAGCTTGGGCGATGGATACTTCGGGCACGATTTCACATCCATGATGGCTATCAACATGGCCATTCTACACGAATCCTTGGAAGTAAGCCGGTCACCTACACCACCGCCTCCGACACGGCCGCAACGACGGCGTGCGGTGAATCGCTGCTACAATCTCCGCGGATCGTGCGGAGAACCTACATTCACGAGCAACCCGACTGGCCGCGGCTCCACTGGAAACGCGAGGCGCTGGTCGATGTGCTGGCCGACGTCAGGTACCGGCAGGGCCGCCTCCTCGGGCGCATGGAGACCCTCGGCTTCGATCTGCGGCGCGAAGCGGTGCTCGGCACGCTGGTCGAGGACGTGGTGAAGAGCAGCGACATCGAGGGTGAGAAGCTCGATGCGGCCGAGGTCCGCTCGTCGATAGCGCGGCGGCTCGGCATGGATGCCGGCGGCGGCGCGCAGGCCGGTCGCGACGTCGAGGGGATTGTCGAGCTGATGCTGGACGCGACCCGACGCTACGACCAGCCTCTCACGGCCGCGCGGCTGTTCGATTGGCACGCATCGCTGTTCCCGACCAGCCGCAGCGGGATGCGGCGGATTGCGGTCGGACGATGGCGCGACGCGCAGGCCGACCCGATGCAGGTGGTCTCCGGTCCGATCGGCCGCGAGCGGGTGCACTTCGAGGCGCCGTCGGCGGCGCGGGTGGACGCGGAGATGCGCGCGTTCCTCCACTGGTTCGAGACGCCGGCCGAGGCCGACCCGGTGCTGAAGGCGGGGTTGGCGCACCTCTGGTTCGTGACCGTCCACCCGTTCGAGGACGGGAACGGCCGCATCGCCCGCGCCGTCGCCGACATGGCCCTGGCCCGTTCGGAGGACAGCTCGCAGCGCTTCTACAGCATGTCGGCGCAGATTCGGGCCGAGCGCGGCGACTACTACGACGCTCTGGAACGGACGCAGAGGGGCACGACCGACGTCACCGACTGGATAACGTGGTTTCTCGCCTGTCTCGGCCGGTCGATCGACGCGGCGGGGACGGCGCTGGCCGAGGTGCTCGCGAAGGCCCGGTTCTGGGAACGCGCGGGCGGCATCGCCCTCAACGAGCGGCAGCGTCGAGTGCTGAACCGCGTCCTGGACGGCTTCGAGGGGAAGCTGACCACGTCGAAGTGGGCGAAGCTCGCCAAGTGCTCCCAGGACACGGCGCTGCGGGACATCATGGACCTGGTCGCCCACGGCCTCCTGGCCCGCAACCCCGGCGGCGGACGCAACACGAGCTATCGCCTCGTGACCGATAGCCGACAGGCTGGCGACTGAGGCAACGCTGTCGGTTGCACGCCCCTTGCGCAAGCGCCGGGGAGGAGTATGCTCAAGCGATGTCAGGGCCAGCCAGGTACCACGCGATGGTCCGCGCGGCGGCGTTCGCCGTCGTCTTCCTCGCTCTGCTCGCGGGGGCGGTCGGGGCCCTTCAGCGCCCCGCGGCGACGGACGCGAGCGGCCGCGTGACGCTGTCGATCGTGGGCACCACCGACCTGCACGGCCGCGTGTTTCCGCGGGACTGGCGCGGAGGACTCGCGCAGCTCGGTGGGTATCTGCGCAACCTCCGCGCGGCGCGAGAGCGGGACGGCGGCGCGGTGCTGCTGCTGGATGCAGGCGACACCTTCGAGGGAGGGATCGAGTCGAACCTGTCGGAGGGCGCGCTCGTCGTCGACGCCTACAACGCGCTGGGCTACGACGCGCTGGCCATCGGCAATCACGAGTTCGACTACGGAGCGCTCGACACCGCATTCGGCGACACCGCATCCGCGGACGGCGCACCGCCCGACATGCGCGGCGCCCTCAAGGCGGCGGCCACCCGCGCGCGGTTTCCGTTCCTCGCGGCGAACCTGATCGACGAGGTCACCGGACGCCCGGTGGCGTGGCCGAACGTCCGGCCGTCCACCGTCGTGGACGCCGCGGGCCTGCGCGTCGGCATCGTGGGCGTGATGACCCGGGACGGGCTCCGCCTGACCCTCGCCGCCAACGCCCAGGGGCTTCGCACCGTGCCGCTCGCGCCCGCCGTCGAGGCGGAGGCGCGACGGCTGCGGCAGCGCGGCGCCGACCTCGTGGTGGTCGTGGCGCACGCCGGCGGGTGGTGCGCGCGGTTCGACGACGCCGACGACCTCTCGTCGTGCGACGCCGATGGAGAGATATTCCGGCTCGCCCGGCAGCTTCCAAACGGCCTCGTGGACGCGATCGTCGCGGGGCACAGCCACGCGGCGGTGGCTCACGTGGTGGCGGACATCCCGATCGTCCAGGCGTACTCGCGGGGAGCGGCGTTCGCGCGCCTGGATCTGACCGTCGAGCGCGGGGCGGGGGTCGTGTCGGCGCGGGTCTTCGCGCCGCAGGGGCTGTGTGCGGCCGTCGGCCCGGACGGAGACTGCGCGGCCCACGGCGCGCCGCCGCACTACGAAGGGGCACCGGTCGTGCCCGACGCGTCGGTGACGGCGGCGATGCGGCCCGAGCTCGAACGGGTGCGCCGCTGGCGCGAGACACCGGTCGGCATCGTCCTCGAGACCCCCCTCACCCGGACCGGAGACGGCCTCGAATCGCCGCTGGGCAACCTCTTCGCCGATGCCTTCCGCGCTGCCGTGCCCGGCACAGACGCCGCGATAGGCTTGGGGGCGCGGCGCGGCGGGCTGCGCACGGATCTGCCGGCCGGGGCGCTGACCCGCGGGCCGCTCTACGACGTGTTTCCGTTCGACAATCGCGTCGTCGCGCTGGTGCTGACCGGGACGCAGCTGCGGCAGGTCCTCGCCAGAGAGGTGTCCCGGCGGCGTCGCGGGGTCCCGGGCGTGTCTGGCATCCGCGTTCGCGTGACCTGCGCGGGAGAGAGGCCGGAGGTCGACATCGTGCGGTCGTCGGGAGCGCGGATCGACCCCGCCGAGACGCTCGTCGTGGCGACCACGGACTCCTTCGGCGCACGGGCGCGTTTTGGCGTTCGCGCAACCGTGACGGCGACAGCGCCTCTGGTCCGGGATGCCGTCGCCGGCTGGCTCACCGCGCGCGGCGGGCGGCTGCGCGCGACCGACCTTTCGAACCCGCCCCGCTGGCGGCCGCTCGACGGTGCTGCTTGCCTCGCGGCCGACTGACTCGGCCCGCCGGCGTCGCGGTGCATCCGTCCCGGGTCATCCTGCCGAGGATGACGCTGTCGGAGCTGGCCCGGCTCCTCGGGAAGGACAACGCCGAGGGGGTGGCCTACGAGCGGGGCGAGAACACCCTCCAAGCAAGCAGCGCCGCGACCCGCGAGGGTGCACGACAGATTCGTGAGATGACCGCCCCGACACCGGTCAGGCCGGCGATCGCGGGTGTCGTTCCCGGCGGCGCCTCACTCTCTGGTCGTGCGACCCGCGACATCGAACCGGGCTCCCGTGAGTCCTGCGTGAGGGGTCGGCCGCGAGGTGTACGATCCAGCCATGCGGATGCCGGTCAGGCTCCCGCCGCCGGAGGGCCGGCGCTTCGACGTGGTGGGGTTCGGCCTGAACATGACCGACCTGCTGGTCGTGGTCGAGCGCTTTCCGCGGCCCGACTCCAAGCAGCCGATCCGGCGGCACGCGTACTCGCCGGGGGGCCAGGCGGCGAGCGCCATGGTGGCGTGCGCCCGGCTCGGCTGGCGGGCGCGCTACGTCGGATGCTTCGGCGACGACGACAACGGACAGCGAGGACGGTCGAGCCTCGCCGCGGAAGGGGTCGACGTCGGTGCGTGCAGGGTGGCCCCCGACACGCGCAACGGGATGTCGGTGATTCTCGTCGACGAGGGGACCGGCGAGCGCACCGTGCTCTGGACCCGCGACCCTGGGCTGAAGCTGCGCCCCGACGATGTCGACCCGGCCGCGGTCTGCGCGGGCCGCGTGCTGCTCGTCGACTGTCACGAGACGGCGTCGGCGACGACGGCGGCGCGCGCGGCGCGGCGGGCCGGCATCCGGACCGTCGTCGACGTCGAGCACGTCCGGGACGGCATCGACGCGCTGCTGGCAGAGATCGACGTCATCGTCACGGCCCAGGAGTTCCCGGCCGCGCTGACCGGCAAGGACACACCGGGGGCGGCGTTGCGGGCATTACGGGACGCCTACCGCCCGGCGCTGGTCTGCACGACGCTGGGGTCGGAAGGCAGCCTCGCCCTCGTCGGCGACATCGAGGTGAGGACGCCGGCGTTCCGGGTGCCGGTCGTCGACACCACCGGCGCCGGCGACGTCTTCCGCGGCGGCTTCATCTCCGGCTGGCTGCGCGGCGGCGACGGCGCGGAGATCGAGGACGTGCTGCGCTACGCGAACGCGGCGGCCGCCCTCAAGTGCCGCGGCCTCGGCGCCCGCGAGGCGAGCCCGACGCCGGCCGAGGTCGAGGCGTTGCTCGCCCGGCGGTCGGGTTGACGACGACAGCCGAGAGGACCGGCCGCGACCGCGACGCGCCTCCCGTCCGGCTCGTTCACCTTCAACTGCTCCACGTACTCGGCGAGCGGGGGCAATCCGACCTCGGCCCGCCGCACGTCGACGTTCACCTCGTCCTCGATGGGATCGAGGACCAGTTCGCCGTCGACGAACCCGGCCTGACTTCCGTACACCTGGGGCCTTCCATCCCCCACCAGAATGCGATCGAGCAGCAACGCATAGCTGGGTCCCGACACCACCCCCTCGCGGTACCCGGCCTCCACGAGCGGAAACAGCGCCTTCTGGACGTCATGGGTTGCATGCTGCACGATCAGGAACGCGCTCCTGGCTCCATCCAGCCCGACGAGTTCCGATCCGGGCCAGCCGTGCTCCTCAACGATCTCCTGCAGTCGAGCCGTGTTCGCCGCGTCGATCGCGGCCATCCGTGACAGAAGCTCCGGACTCGGCGCGACGGGGTTTTCCCGCATCCACTCGTTCCTCACCGCCTGATCGACCCGCGCCATCTCCAGGAGCTCCCGGCGCAGCGCGAGGTGGGGAATCGCCGACGCGAAGCCGCCGCGGTCGTCCTCCTCGGCCCGCACATGCAGCAACAGGCCTCGCTCCGGATCCGCCGGGATGTCGGAGATCCGAACGGACACCGCGAGGTCGTCGACCGTGCCGCGGAGGGCCGCTACGAGGACGTAGGAGCCCGGCGCAGGTCGGGGAAGCGCGAACTGGCCGCGCTCAGTGGTCGTCCCGACGGCTTCCGGCGTACCGTTGCCTTCAGGAAAGAGCAGGACACAGATTCCACTCGGGCCGCTCCGTTCATGCCCGCTGCCGATCGGCGCGAGTGCGGCGTGACCCTCCAGTTGGTCGATCACGATCGCGGCAACGCCGGCCGGTGGTTCGAGGTAGCCGATCCGCTGGTAGGCCGAGGCGGCGGCCGCCGTCTGCCCGACCGCCGATAGCGGCGCGAGCACGGTGAGCGCCATGACCGCCGCCAATGTTCCGAGATGCCTGCCGGTCATGCGAAGAACTCCTGTGTGCCGCTGGTCGCCGTTCGGCGAACAGGCGAACTGCGTCGCTCGTTCCCCCCCGTCATCGGCACCGGACGGCCTCGGACGAGGATTGCCCGCAGACTCCGTGTCGCGCCCGAGCGGCCGGACATCCTGCAAGAATCGGCGCCGCAAGGCTCGCCGCCGTCAGTTCGCGCCAATCCAGTAGAGACAGCCCGGCCCGGCGCCCTCGCCCAGCGGTATCTCCAGGGTGATCTCCAGCGTTTCCAGGTCCACCACCGCGACGCGGTCGGCCGCTCTCAGGCCGAGAAAGGCGCGCCGGCCGTCGGGCCCCACCAGGACCGCGCCGTCGCCGGTGTCGGTCTCGCCCACCGTCACGCGCTCGATCACGGCGCGGGTGGCCGCGTCCACCACCACCAGCGACGCCGCCTCGCCGTCGATGATCAGCACGCGGCCGTCCGGCGTGAACTTCAGCCGGTTCGCGTCCTGCATGCCCAGGTCCAGGGTCTCGACGACCTGGCGCGCCTCCACGTCGATGATGGACACGCCGCCGTCGCCCCGCGTCGCGGTCCAGAGCTCGCGGCCGTCCGGCGACAGGTCGAGGCCCTCGGGCCGCACTCCCGGCACGGGAATGTCGGTGAGCCGCGCCCGCGCCGGGCCCTCCAGCACGTTCTCGACCATCGTGACCGTGTTCGAGCCGATGTTCGGCGTGAACAGCGCGCCCCGCTCCCGATCGAGCACCAGCATGTGCGAGCCGTCCTCGCCGATGCCGAGCGTCCAGTCGATGACGTCGGCGGCCGGGTCGTAGCGCCCGATCGACTTGTAGCCCTCGATGGTGAAGTACAGCTTGTCGTCGGCGAACAGCACGTCGTGCGTCAGGCTGCCGGGGCCGGGGTCGACCCGGCGGATCTCCTCCCGCGCGGCGATGTCGATGACGGAGATGCCGTCCACCATGCTCGCCACGAACGCCAGCCGGCCGTCGTCCGACGCCGTCACCTCGTGGGGGTCCCGGCCGGTCGGCACCTGCCCCAGGACGTTGCCGCTCGCGGGATCGACGATCGCGAGGGCGCTGGCGTCCCTGAGCAGCACCAGGAGCCGTCCGGACGACGGCGTCTGGGCGCTCGCCACACCGACCAGGGCGCTCAGCGCGCCCAGCGAGAGAGCCACGATCCTGAGAAACGGAATCCCGAACTGTCTCATTTGATGTCTCCTTCGTCGGCCTGATGACCTCGGAGTCCCAGAGACTCCCTCAGGTTGCGTTCGACGGCCGAGAGATCGGAGGCTTCCAAGACTCCCAAGGCAGCCTCCATCATGTCCCGCTTGACGGTCCGGAGGATACCGGTCACGACGGACGGCAGCGGGAGACCTGCGTGCCGCCAGGCCACGATCTCGTGGTCGCCGACGAGCAACCGGTCCACCCTGCTCGTGATGGCGGCCACGACCACTTCCCGTCGTCCCGCGTGGTAGCGCCGCGAGCTCAAGACCAGCACGGGCCGCTTCTTCGCACCTTTCTCGTCCGCGAAGACGAACTTCACGAGGACGACCGTGCCGCGGTCAAAGGTCGTCGTACCTGGCATCCTCAGGGTTGTCCCACAATTCCGCGAGCACGGGATCGGCCGATGCCCTCAGGGCGAAGAGGTCAGCCGGAACCTCGTCGGCCAGGTCATCCCGCAGGCGCGCCTCGATGGCCTCGGACACGTACTGGCGGATGGACTGTTCTCGCAACGCAGCGGCAAGCCGAATGCGCCGCCGGGTCTCGCGGGTCACGTCGACGCTCAGTCTGGCGGGCCGCGCATCAGCCGTCATCGACTCGAAGATACCACAAATACGTAAATAAGGGCCTCGCCACCAATCGTCGCCGAACGCCACCGCCAGGTCGCGCTGCGGCCTCCGCCTGGCGCCCAACCAACCCGCCAGGAGCCCGCGCCGTTCTACGGCGCGGGCTCCTGGCGCCGCAAGGCGTACAGGCGGCCTGGGATCGCCCGCTGGCGGTCGCTGAACCGCGCCTTGCGGAGCTGGTTGGCGGCCTTGCGCCAGGCCTCGGCCTGGGGTGGGACAGGGATGGATGGCGGCGCCGATGACGCCGAGGCCGGCCCCCGCCCTCATCGCTACCGTCACCTCGCTGATAAGGGGGACGCCCGCCGGCTGCGGGACCCGCGGGCAGCACGGGCCCGGGCGCCCGGGAACACTCAGCAACGACATCCTTTCGGGATTTCGGTGCGTTACACCAAGCACGAAAGTCCGACAGAAAGACTGCGTCTCTTTGCCGCGGTTCCCACCGCAGAGCCGTTGCTGCGCCGTGGCCTTGCTGGACACGGGGCGCGTTCTGAATCCGCCGCGGCCCTTGTGCCCTGGGGCGATCTCTGCTAGCGTGAAAATCGATGGTCCAGAGGGAGCGCGCGCGCAAGAGGCTCGCACGTCGCAGCGGTGCCTCGTGCGCATGGATCGTCGTCCTGGTCATGGTGGTGGCCGGTGCCGCCGCCGCCGAGGTCCTCTGTCACGAGGAGCACGAGGCCGATCAGCTTTGTGCCGTCTGCCAGCTCCGACACCAGCCTGCCGCCGAGCTTTCCGGCCCGTTGCAGATCGGATTCGCCGAGGTTGCGGAGCCGCTCGAGCAGGCTGCCGACGGCGAATGGATCGCGTCCGGTCACTTCCCTCGCCTCCCCGCCCGGGGCCCGCCCGCCTAGCTCCCGTCACGCGCCGCGTTTCGTCCATCGTTGGTCCACGGGGTATTGCCGCCAGCGCACGGAGCGTGCGCGCTACGACACCTGGTCACCTGGTTGACGGATTGCGCGCGAGCAGGGCCGCGCGTTCGTGCTGCGGTTGGTGGGTCGGCAGGCTGTGGCGGCCACAGCGTTCAGCACTCCGTTGGCTTGGGGTCGAGCATGGCTGTTCGGCCTCCTGTACGGAACGCCGCGGAAGGGCGCCGTCTTCCTCGACCGCTTCCAGTTTCTACCCGTTTGGCTGCCGTCGGAGACGGCCCCAAGAGCGGAGGAATCGAATTGAACGACTCACGCCTTCCCGTAACCGTGCTCTCCGGCTTCCTCGGCGCCGGCAAGACGACGTTGCTCAACCACGCGCTGCACAACCGCGAAGGCCGCCGCGTCGCGGTCATCGTCAACGACATGAGCGAGGTCAACGTCGATGCCCAGCTCGTCCGCAACGGCGGCGCCGAGCTCAACCGCGTCGACGAGCGGCTGATCGAGATGTCCAACGGCTGCATCTGCTGCACGTTGCGTGAAGACCTCCTCGACGAGGTGGCACGCCTGGCGCGGGAACGTCGCTTCGACTACCTGCTGATCGAATCGACCGGCATCTCCGAGCCGCTTCCCGTCGCGGCCACCTTCGCCCTGTCGGACGACCTTGGCGCCCAACTGGGCGAGCTGGCCCGGTTGGACACGATGGTCACCGTCGTCGACGGCCCGCGTTTTCTTCGCGACTTCGGCTCCGGAGAAGACCTGCTCGACCGCGGGCTCGGGGTCGATGTCGACGACGACCGCTCCATCGCCGAGCTCCTCGCCGATCAGGTCGAGCTCGCCAACGTTCTCGTTCTCAACAAGACCGACAAGATGAGCGGGAAGGAAGTCGCACGGTTGACCGGGATCCTGCGCAAGCTCAACCAGACGGCGACGTTCGTCCCGGCGACCTACGGGCGGATTCCGCTCGACCTGATTTTCGATACGGGCCTGTTCGATTTCGAGCATGTCGAGCAAACGGCGGGTTGGCTTCAGGAGCTGCAAGGCGGCCACACGCCCGAGACCGAGGAGTACGGCATCGGCAGCTTCGTCTATCGGAGGCGACGGCCCTTCCATCCGGCGCGGCTGGCGGCGATCTTCGAAGGCAGCTTCGAGGGCGTGCTGCGGGCGAAGGGGGTCGTCTGGCTGGCCACCCGCCATGAGGTGGCCGGCGCGCTCTCGATCGCCGGAGACTCGCTGACCCTGGAGCCCGGAGGCCATTGGTTCGCCGCGCTGGACCCGGCAGAGCTCGCCGACGACCCCGAGACCATGGAGTGGGTCGGCAAGGTATGGGACCCCGACCACGGCGACCGCCGTCAGGAGCTCGTCTTCATCGGAATCGAGATGCCGCAAGAGGCCATCGAGGCCGCGCTGGACGGCTGTCTGCTGACCGACGCCGAGATGGCCTCCGCTGCCGGGTGGGCTTCGCTGGACGACCCGCTGCCAGAGTGGGTGGTGACAGAAGAAGACGAATCGTAGCCCGTCCGCTTCCCCGCAGGAATCCGCAGCCGGTTTCGCCCAGCAGCCCGCCGGAGAGGGAACCCGCGAAGGCACGGGGGCTGGCTGCAGACTCTGCGTCGCGCCCGAGCGGCCGGACACTCCGTCAGGAGTCTGCGCCGCACGAGCGCGCCGCCGGTAGCTCGCTCGTGCAACCGCGTTCGTAGAGTCGACGACTGGCGCGGTGGCGGTAGGCGGACGCGGGTAGCTGTTCCCGGCGGCTTTCGCCCGCAGCCGGTGCCTCACTGTTGGTTCACGGCGCACACGAGGACGCCGCCCTCAGCTCGCGCCGATCCAGTAGAGGCAGCCCGGCCCGGCGCCCTCGCCCATCGGTATCTCCAGGGTGATCTCCAGCGTCTCCAGGTCGACGACGGCGACGCGGTCGGCGGCCCTCAGGCCGAGAAAGGCGCGCCGGCCGTCGGGCCCCACGAGGACCGCGCCGTCGCCGGTGTCGGTCTCGCCCACCGTCACGCGCTCGATCACGCTACGGGTGGCCGCGTCCATCACCACCAGTGACGCCGCCTCGCCGTCGATGATCAGCACGCGGCCGTCGGGCGTGAACTTCAGCCGGTTCGCGTCCAGCATGCCCAGGTCGAGGGTCTCCACGACCTGGTGGCTCTCGACGTCGATGATGGACACGCCGCCGTCGCCGCGGGTCGCCGTCCAGAGCTCGCGGCCGTCCGGCGACAGGTCGAGGCCCTCGGGCCGCACTCCCGGCACGGGGATGTCGGTGAGCCGCGCCCGCGCGGGACCCTCCAGCACGTTCTCGACCATCGTGACCGTGTTCGAGCCGATGTTCGGCGTGAACAACGCGCCCCGCTCCCGATCGAGCACCAGCATGTGCGAGCCGTCCTCGCCGATGCCGAGCGTCCAGTCGATGACGTCGGCGGCCGGGTCGTAGCGCCCGATCGACTTGTAGCCCTCGATGGTGAAGTACAGCTTGTCGTCGGCGAACAGCACGTCATGCGTCAGGCTGCCGGGGCCGGGGTCGACCCGGCGGATCTCCTCCCGCGCGGCGATGTCGATGACGGAGATGCCGTCCACCATGCTCGCCACGAAGGCCAGCCGCCCGTCGGCGGACGCGGTCACCTCGTGCGGGTCCCGGCCCGTCGGCACTTGCCCCAGCACGTTGCCGCTCTCCGGATCGACGATCGCGAGGGCGCTGGCGTCCCTGAGCAGCACCAGGAGTTGTCCGTTCGACGGCGCCTGGGCGCTCGCCACACCGGCCAGGGCGACCACCGCACCCAGGGAGAGCGCGACGACTCTGCGGAACGAGGTCTCGACATGTCTCATCTGACATCTCCTTCGTCGGTCTGACAACCCGACGGACGGTACCACAACGGCTCGAACGAGGGGCCGGGAGTCCGGAACCAGAGGTCTGGGCGCAGACCCGGGTCAGGCCCGGTTGGGCTGCAAATCGGGCCGCAAGCGATTCACGGCCTACCGCCGCCACGCGAACAGGCGGCCGAGGATCGCCCGCTGGCGGTCACTGAACCGGGCCCGGCGCAACTGGTTGGCGGCCTTGCGCCAGGCCTCGGCCTGGGTGGGATAGGGGTGGATGGCGGCGCCGATGACGCCGAGGCCGGCGCCCGCCTTCATCGCCACCGTCACCTCGCTGATGAGGTTGCCGGCGTCGGCCGCCACGACGGTGGCGCCGACGATGCGGTCGGTTCCCTTCCGGACGTGGACGCGGGCGAAGCCGGCGTCCTCGCCGTCGAGCACCGCGCGGTCGACCTCGGCGAGGGGTTGCGTGAAGGTCTCGACCTCGATGCCCTTCGCCCGGGCGTCGGCCTCGTACAGGCCGACGTGGGCGATCTCGGGCTCGGTGTACGTGCACCAGGGAATGACCAGCGACTCCGTCGACGCCTTCCCCAGGCCGAACGGGTGCGGGAACAGCGCGTTCTGGATGACGATCTGGGCCATGGCGTCGGCGGCATGGGTGAACTTGAACGGAGAGCAGACGTCGCCCGCCGCGTAGATGCGGGGGCTGGTCGTCCGCAGGTGGGCGTCGACGGTGACGCCGCCCCGGTCGAAGGCCACACCCGCCGCCTCCAGCCCCAGCCCCTCGACGTTCGGCGCCCGCCCGACGCCGAGCAGGATTTCGTCGACGGTGACGTCCTGCGTTTCGCCGCCCACGGTGTAGCGAATCCGTTTCCCGCCGGTGTCCCCCTCACCCGTCCCGCTCGGCGCCGGTTCCACCGCGCCGATCGCCGCGTCGAGCGCAAACCGCACGCCGTCGTGCTCCATCCGCGCCTGCACCACGGCGGCCGCGTCCGGGTCCTCGCGGGGAAGGATGCGGGGGGCCTGCTCGATGACGGTGACCTCGCTGCCGAAGCGGGCGAACGCCTGGGCCAGCTCGCAGCCGATGGGGCCGGCCCCGATGACGGCGAGGCGCGTCGGCAGCTCGGTCAGCGAGAAGACCGTCTCGTTGGTGAGGCAGCCGGCCTCGGCCAGCCCCGGAATCGGCAGGACCGCGGCGCGCGCCCCGGTGCAGACGGCGGCCCGCGCGAACTGCAGGGTGGCGTCGCCGACCGCGACGGTGTCCGGCCCGGTGAACCGGGCCTCGCCGATGAAGACGTCGACGCCGAGCCCGGCGAACCGCTCGGCGGAGTCCACGTGGCTTATCTCGGCCCGCAGACGGCGCATGCGGGCCATCACCGCCCCGAAGTCACGCTCGACCCCGCCGGGAAAGGTCAACCCGAACGCCGCCCCGTCCCGCGCCGACGCCCACACCCGCGCCGCCCGGAGCACGCCCTTCGAGGGCACGCAGCCGACGTTGAGGCAGTCTCCGCCCATCAGGTGCCGCTCGACGAGGGCGACCCGCGCGCCGATGCCGGCCGCGACCGCCGCCGTCACCAGGCCCGCCGTCCCCGCCCCGACGACGACGAGGTTGTAGCGGCCTTCCGGCGTCGGGTTCCGCCACCCGGGCGGGTGGACGTTGGCGGCGAGCTTGCGGTTGAAGGCATCGTCCGGGAGGAGCGCGGCAGGATCCATGACCGCATGATACTAGTGGACCGTCTGCGAGAAGGGCCGTCCATGCCCGGGGCCGTTCTCGTACGCATGCCGGTGCGATTCGACGACCGCACGGCAAAGTTGGCTCCAGGACAGTCCACCAGGAGCCCGTGCGGCGACCTCCCGAGGCGCCGAGACCGGTGCAACCCGGTGACGCCCGTCCGCTGCGGGGGCCCCGCGGGCAGCACGGGCACGGGCGCCCGGGAACGGTCAGCAGCGACATCCTCGGGATTTCGGTGGGTTACACTAAGCACAGAAGTCGGTCAGAAAGACTGCGTCTCTTTGCCGCGGTTCCCGTGCCGGTCCCGGACCGGCCCGGATCGCCGGGAGGAATCGGATGCTGTTCGCGAATCCCGCCAGCCTGCGGATGCCCACGGCCGAGGAGGCGCTTCCCGGCCGGGACGAGCCGATGCCGCTGGCCGGTGAGCACTTCGTCAACGGCCGCCCCATCGCGCCGCCGTTCCCCGACGGGATGACCCGCGCGGTCTTCGGCATGGGCTGCTTCTGGGGCGCGGAGCGGGCGTTCTGGACGCTCGAGGGCGTCTACACGACTGCCGTCGGCTACGCCGGCGGGTTCACGAGGAACCCGACCTACCGCGAGGTGTGCAGCGGCGGGACCGGCCACACCGAGGTGGTGCTGGTGGTCGCCGACCCCGCCGCGGTCCCGTTCGAGCGGCTCCTCCAGGGCTTCTGGGAGGGCCACGACCCGACGCAGGGCATGCGGCAGGGCAACGACGTCGGCACCCAGTACCGCTCGGCCATCTACACGGCCGACGCCGGGCAGCAGCGCGCCGCCCTCGCCTCGCGCGACGCCTACCAGGCGCGGCTGACGGCGGCCGGCTTCGGCCCCGTCACCACCGAGATCCGCGATGCGCCGCCCTTCTACCATGCCGAGGACTACCACCAGCAGTACCTCGCGAAGAACCCGGCGGGCTACTGCGGCCTCGGAGGGACCGGCGTGCGGTGTCCGGTCGGCGTGGCGGTCGCCGGTGCCTGAACCCGCGCCCCCGGCTCCCGTGGTCGAGTGGGCCGGCTACGAGGCGGTCCTGTTCGATCTCGACGGGGTGCTGACGGCCACCGCACGTCTGCACGCGGCGGCGTGGACCCGGCTCTTCGACGAGTACCTGGCGCGGCGCGCCGCCGCCCGCGGCGAGCCGTTCCAGGGCTTCGGGCCGCGCGACTACGCGCGGTTCGTCGACGGCCGGCCGCGCTACGACGGGGTGCGCGCCTTCCTCGCCTCGCGCGGCATCACCATCCCCGACGGCGCGTCCGACGACCCGCCGGGCCGCGAGACGGTCTGCGGCCTCGGGAACCGCAAGCAGGCCTTCTTCCAGGAAGTGCTGGCGAGCGAGGGAGTGGACACCATTCCCGGCACCCTCGCCGTCGTGCGCCACCTGCGGCGGCACGAGGTGCGCAGGGCCGTCGTCTCGTCGAGCCGGAACTGCGCGGCGATCCTGGACGCGGCCGGCATCACCGGCCTCTTCGAGCTGCAGGTGGACGGCGTCGTGGCCGATCGGCAGGGCCTGCCCGGGAAGCCGGCCCCCGACACCTTTCTCCACGCGGCGCGCGCGCTGGGGGTCGCCCCGTCGCGCGCGGTGGTGGTCGAGGACGCGATCGCGGGCGTCGCCGCCGGTCGGGCCGGCGGGTTCGCCCTGGTCGTCGGCATCGGCCGCGCCGGCACCCCCGACGATCTCGCGCGGGCCGGCGCGGACCTCGTGGTGACGGACCTCGCCGTCACCCTGCCGGCCGGGGCGGGGCCCGACGCCGCAACCGGCAGCCAGGAGTCTGCGCCGTGAAACGGCGCGGGCTCCTGCAGGGTTGGTTGGGCGCCCCGCGGAGCGGCAGGCGACGACGGGCGGGCCAGGAGGCCGGCTGATGGACGACCGCTACCACGCGGATCTTCCCCGGGACATCTATCCCGCCGACGAGTGGCGGCTCGTCGAGACGCGCTTCGACCCCCGCCGCGTCGGGGCGTCGGAGTCGCTCTTCACCACCGCCAACGGGTACCTCGGCATGCGCGGCACCAGCGACGAGGGCCAGCCGGTCGTGCACCACGGCACTTACGTCAACGGCTTCCACGAGACCTGGCCCATCGTCTACGGCGAAGAGGCGTACGGCTTCGCGAAGCAGGGCCAGACCATCGTCGACGTGCCGGACGCCAAGATCATCCGCCTGTACGTCGACGACGAGCCGTTCTTCCTGCCGACGGCGACCCTCGAGCGTTACGAGCGCGCGCTCGACATGCGCGCGGGGACCCTCGACCGCACCCTCGTCTGGGCCCACTCCTCGGGCCAGCGCGTTTCCATCCGGTCGCGCCGCCTCGTCTCCCTCGAGCACCGGCACCTCGCGGCGATCTCCTACGAGGTGACCCTGCTGGCCTACGATGCCCCCGTCGTCATCGTCTCCGAGATCGCGGCGAGCGGGCGGTCGACCGGCGCCAACGGAGACCCCCGCATCAAGCAGTTCGGGTGCGAGGTCATCGAGCCGCAGGTGAGCCGCGCCACCGACCGCCGCCTCGTGCTCGGGTACCGCACCCGGTCGGGCGGCATGACCCTGTCGTGCGCGGTCGACCACGAGCTGCGGACCGACTGCGACTACACGACCGACGTGCGGTCGGACGGACCCGACGGGCGGATCGACTTCTCGATCGACGGCAAGGTGGGCGCGCGCATCCGCCTCGTCAAGTACATCACCTACCACTCGTCGCGGCGCCCCCAGGCCCACGAGCTCTGCGAGCGGGCCGACCGGCTGCTGAACCGCGTCGTCCGGCGCGGCTTCTCCGACCTGATCGACAGCCAGCGGCAGTTCCTCACCGACTTCTGGCACCGCAGCGACGTCGTCGTCAAGGGACAGCCGGAGTGGCAGCAGACGATACGCTTCAACCTGTTCCACATCTGCCAGGCGACGGCGCGGGCCGAGGGGGTCGGGGTGCCGGCCAAGGGGCTGACCGGCCCCGGCTACGAGGGCCACTACTTCTGGGACACCGAGATCTACCTGCTGCCGTTCCTCGTCTACACGACCCCGCGCATCGCGCAGAACCTGCTGCGCCTGCGCCACCGGCACCTCGACGACGCTCGCCGGCGCGCGGGCGAGCTGAACCAGCGCGGCGCGCTCTTCCCCTGGCGCACCATCGACGGCAACGAGGCGTCGGCCTACTACGCGGCGGGGACCGCGCAGTACCACATCAACGCGGACATCGTGTACGCCCTGCGCAAGTACGTGGAGGTGACCGGCGACACCCGGTTCCTCGCCGACGTCGGGGCCGAGATCCTCGTCGAGACGGCGCGCCTGTGGGTCGATCTCGGCTTCTTCGACCGCCACGACGGCAAGTTCCGCATCCACGGCGTCACCGGGCCGGACGAGTACAACGCCGTCGTCAACAACAACCTCTACACGAACCTGATGGCGCGCGAGAACCTCTGGTACGCGGCCGAGACGATCCGCGCGATGCGCGCGGACGACGCGCCGCGCTTCAAGGTCCTCGTGCGCGCGACCGGCCTCGACCCCGCGGAGGTCGAGGCGTGGCAGCTCGCGGCCGACCGGATGTACCTGCCCTTCGACGAGCGCGACCGCGTCCACCTCCAGGACGACTCGTTCAAGGACAAGGAGGACTGGGACTTCGAGCACACCCCGCGCGACAAGTACCCCCTCCTGCTTCACTACCACCCGCTCGTCATCTACCGCCACCGCGTCGTCAAGCAGGCGGACGTCGTCCTCGCCATGTTCCTCCTCGGGCAGGAGTTCACCCTGGGGCAGAAGCGCCGCAACTTCATGTACTACGACCCGCTGACGACGCGCGACTCGTCGCTCTCGTGCTCCATCGAGAGCATCGTCGCGGCCGAGGTCGGCGAGGCGGAGAAGGCGTTCGGCTACTCGCTCGACGCCGGGTTCATGGACCTCGCCAACGTGGCCGGCAACGTGCAGGACGGCTGCCACATCGCCTCGATGGGCGGCTTCTGGATGACCCTCATCTACGGGTTCGCGGGCATGCGGGACGACGGCGGGCAGATCACCTTCTCGCCGCAGGTGCCCCCGCAGTTCGAGAGCCTGCGCTTCCCGCTGCAGGTCCGCGGCCGGCGGCTCGAGGTGGAGCTGACGCCGGCGTCCGCCACCTACCTGCTGCGGGGCGACGGGCCGCTCGCCATCGGCCACCAGGGCGAGACGATCGAGCTCCAGCCGGACGTGGCGGTCACCCGGCCCTCCTCCGCCGGCGCCCCGGTCGCCGGCGTCGCCGAATAGCGTCGCCGGAAACCACCCGCCCCGGCTCGCCCGCCGATCCGACGAGCGCCGTCCAGTCCTCCTCCATCTTCGCCGGGCCGGCGAACGCGCGAAGCATGTCAGGGCTGACTTTTCAACCGGCGGAATCGCGGATTAACATGGACGTAACAAGGAGAACGAGATGGACCGGCATGCACACCACCAAACCGTTGGAGGAGGATTCCGCTCGCCCTCACGCCGCCCCCGCCAAGCGGTGATGCTGGCCGCGCTCTGCGCGGCGATCGTCTTTTCGGCCCCCACCGACACGCTGGCGCAGGGGCGCCAGACCGGCACCATCCGCGGCGTCGCCCTCGACGCCCAGGGGCTCTCGCTGCCGGGGGTAACGGTCACCGTCAGCTCGACCTCGCTGCAGGGCATTCGAACCGCGGTCACCGGCGCCAACGGCGCCTACGAGCTGATCGGGCTGCCCCCGGGCGAGTACACCGTCGTCTTCCTGCTCGACGGGTTCGACGACGTCGCCGAGACCGCCGTGGTCTCTCTAGGCGGACAGGTCGGGGTGAACGCGGTGATGGCCCCGGCGGGCGTCACCGAGACGGTGAACGTGCTCGGGGTGGTGCCGACGCCGATCGCGACCATCGAGAACAGCTCGAACATGACCGACGACGAGATCAACGCACTGCCGGTGGGCCGCAGCCTGTTCGGCATCGCCGCGGTACAGCCCGAGCTGACCACCAACACCCCGAACGGCGGCCAGGTGACCATCAACGGGGCTTTCGCCTACGACAACGTCTTCCTGGTCGACGGCGTCGACATCAACGACAACCTGTTCGGGACCTCCAACGGCCTCTTCATCGAGGACGCCATCGAGGAGACCCAGGTGATCACGTCGGGCATTTCGGCCGAGTACGGCCGGTTCAGCGGCGGAGTCATCAACGCCATCACCAAGAGCGGCGGCAACCTCTTCTCCGGCAGCTTCCGGGCCAACATGTGGAAGCCCACGTGGACCGCCCGGAACCCCTACGAGGTGGAGAACGAGGTGCCGCGGGAGGGCGACCTCGTCGACAACACCACCTACGAGACCACCCTGGGCGGCCCCATCGTGCTGGACCGCCTGTGGTTCTTCGGCGCCAACCGGATCGAGCGGCGGTCGGTGACCGAGAGTTTCGACCAGACCGGCATCAGCTACGAAGATACCGCCAAGAACGACCGGTACCAGATCAAGCTCACGGGCACCCTGACACCCGGCCACACGCTGGCGGGCACCTACATGCGCAGCCCGACCGCCTCGGGGCGGCCCACCTTCGGCTTCAGCCTCGAGCCGACCGGCCTCATCGAGCCCGAGTTCCCGAACGACCTGGTGGTCGCGACCTACCGGGGCGCCATCGGATCGAACCTCGCGGCTGAGGTGCAGTACTCGCAGAAGCGGCAGGGCTTCCGGAACTTCGGCGGCACGTCCAGCGACATCTTCAACTCGCCGTTCATCACCGTGTGGCAGGGGCTGGGCCACTACAACGCGCCCTACTTCGACGCCACCGACCCGGAAGACCGGAACAACCGGCAGGTGACCGGCAACGTCACGTGGTTCCACTCATCGCCCACCTTCGGCTCGCACAGCGTGAAGGCCGGGTTCGAGCGCTACACGTCGACCAACACCGGCGGCAACTCGCAGTCGTCGACCGGCTTCGTCTTCTACGCCCCCTTCGCAGAGGGACCCGACGGCGCCCCGCTGCTCGACGCCGATGGGCGGCTGTTCCCGGTGTTCGAGCCGTTCGGGGTCGTCATTCAGGACTGGCGGGCGGTGCGGGGCGCGCGGATCGACATCAACACCACGTCGTTCTTCGTGAACGACACATGGACCCTCGACGACCACCTGTCGTTCAACCTCGGCGTGCGGGGCGAGACCGTCGACAGCGAGGCGACCGGCGGGATTCAGACCGTCGACGCCGGCGCCCTGGTGCCGCGCCTCGGCGTCGCCTACGATCCGGCCGGGAACGGGCGGCTGGCGCTGCAGGCCACCTACAGCCACTACTCCGGCAAGTACAGCGAGACCCAGTTCGCGAGCATCACCAACGTCGGCAACCCGAGCGTGCTCGAAGGGGTCTACGTCGGACCGGCCGGCCAGGGACGCGACTTCGCCCCCGGCTTCGACCCGGCCAACTACTTCACCTACGACGCCACCTTCCCCACCCGGAACGTCTTCAACGATCCGAATCTCCGATCACCCCTGACCAAGGAGCTCACCCTCTCGGCCGGCGGCGCCCTCGGAACGCGCAGCCACCTGAAGCTCACCTTCATCCAGCGCGCGACCGGCGGGGTCATCGAGGACTTCCTCGACCTGACCACCGGCGAGACGGAGATCGTCGAGGAGGGCGAGAGCTTCGGCACCTTCGTCAACCAGGTGCTGCGGAACACCGACGAGCTCGAGCGCCGTTACCGCGCGCTGGTGCTCGACACCCGCGTGCAGGCGACCCGCAACCTCCTGCTGGACGGAAGCTGGACCGTGCAGCTCAGCAACGAAGGGAACTTCGAGGGCGAGGGGACCAACACGCCGGGCAGCGCTTCCAACGCGTTCGACTGGCCGGAGGTCACCCCCGCCGCCCGGTACTTCCCGTACGGGCGCCTCAACGACTTCCAGAAGCACAAGGTCCGCCTGTGGGGCATCTACAACCTCGGCCTGGGCCGGCTCGGCCGCCTCGACCTCGGCGGCATGTGGCGCTACGACTCGGGGCTCACCTACAGCCTCGCGTCGGGCGGCGTGTCGCTGACCCCGGTGCAGGAGATGATCCTGGCCGATCTGGGCTACGCGAGCACGCCGTCGACCCGTGGCATCTTCTACGGCGGCCGCGGCACGGAGGACTTCGCCGGCTACACGCGGCTCGACCTCTCCGTACAGTGGGAGCTGCCGATCTGGCGGGAGGCCCGGCCGTGGCTGAAGGCCGAGGTGTACAACGTCCTGAACAACGACACGCTGCTGTCGTGGGACACCACCGTCGACCCGAACTTCGAGGGAACTCTCGACGAGCTCGGGCTGCCGACGACCTACACGGAAGGGCCGCGGTTCGGCGAGGCGATCGGCGCCGGAGACTACCCCAACGGACGCGAGTACCGGGTCGCGCTGGGCTTCCGCTTCTGAACCCCGGAGGTCGCCGCCTCGGGGCGCCGCCGACCCGACCAGTTCCTCGAGGAGTCGGCGGCGCTCTCATGGTGCAGACCCTTGCCTCGGAGATCGTCGCCGGCGGCGTCCCGCGTCTTTGGGGCGCCGCCGGCCGACGCACTGCGCCACGGTCTGCGCCGCTTTCGACGATGCAGACTCCTACTGCGGAAAACCGCCTTCCCCGGCTCCCGCCGCGCCGATCGATTCTCCCGGCGTCTACGCCGTTTCAATGGCGTGGCCCCTGCGCGGAAACGCACCACGAGCACGATCAGGGTGCGTCACCGCCCTGGTCGGCCCGCCGCGGCCGAAAGCTCAGCATCAGCTCGACCCGTGCACGGTACCCGTGCGGGCGCTTCTCGATCAGGCGCTGCTGCATGAGCCAGTTCAGATCTCGTGTCACCGTCTTGTCCGTCTTGGCGGCGTAGAGCTCGGCCAGCGCCGGGTTGAGGCGACGGAGGAGGGCTCGTGGGACCGGCTCTTCCGCCGCGGTCAGAGCAAGCACCAGCTCTCGCCGCCGGCTGAGAGCCGGTGAACGCCGCTCTTCCTGAAACCGCCGGAACACGAAGTGCTCCCACGCGATGGACAACTGGATGGCACTGATGTAGCGGCACTGCTCTTCCAGGCCGTCGACAAGTCCCCGCAGCGCATAGAGGACGAAGCCGATGGGGTCCCCATGGCCGGCCTCCGCGCGGCTCGCCCGGTCGAGCTGCCGGTAGTACTCGGTCCGCGTCAGGTTGTAGTGGTTGCTCAGAAGCTGCGCCGACGTCAGCGGCACGCCGGCCCGGGCCAGCAGCATGAACTCGACCAGCCGAGCGGTGCGCCCGTTGCCGTCGCCGAACGGGTGAATCCACGCGATGTACAGGTGGGCGATGATCGCGTGGAGGATTGCCGCCGCAATCCGGTCGGCGCGTTCGTCCCCCATCAGGGAGACGTCGCTCTGCTCTTCCTCCAGCCACCGGCAGAGCCGGGCAAGCAGGAACGCGCAGTCTTCTCGGGGCGCACCCCGGTAGCGACCGACGCCGACGGTATGGGCCGGGATCTCGCCGGGGACGACACCTTCCTCCAGGTGCTCCTCGAGGCCGTCGAGCACCTGGGAATTGAAGGAGGCGATCCCCTCCGGCGTGAGCCGCAGCGGGCGTCCGTGCAACAGTGCTGCCGCGATCGCGTTGCAGGCGCGGACCACGTTGTCCACTTCCCGGCCCAGGTACTCCTGCGACGGCGGCAGGTCGAGGCGCCCTTCGACCCGCGCGCGAATCTGCTCCGTGCTGAGCGTGTTGCCCTCGATCGCGGTGGTCGCCTGCACCCCCTTGACCAGGTAGAGCTTCTGCATGTCCTCGGCATTGCCGGGCGGCAGGGCGGCCCCGGCGATCTGCTCACATCGGGCCACGGCCTGGCCGAGCAGCGTCCAGAGACCAGTGGGCGCCGCCCGGAGATCGAGCGTGAAGCTGATCCACGGGTGGCTGCGCTCGTACTCGCGACCGGTCATCAACGACTCGTTCTCCTCCGTTCCGGGCCGCCTGGAGCCCGTCAGAGGGGCTCCCAGTCCAGCATCCAGCATTTTAGTCCAAAAATTGTCCCCTGCAATGTCCCACCACGGTATCTCACCTTGCAGTCGACGTTGCGAGGCGGGTGGACCCCGGACACGCGGCCGCAACCTCGTTGCTCACGCGTCGGTGGAATCGGCTATGCTTCGACTCTGAACCGTACTCGTGGAGGAGCGATTTCCATGAAGACTCGCGCAACCCGCCGGCTGCTCATGGTGACCGGAATCATCTTCGCCCTTGCCTCGCTCGTCGCGCCGCCTGCCTCGGCCCAGCTCGACCGGGTCCGCGACCCGAGCTGGACGACCCCCCGCACCCCCGACGGCCAGCCCGACCTCCAGGGCGTCTGGGGCAACAAGACGATCACGCCGATCGAGCGGTCCGGGAGCGAGACGCGGGCGTACCTGACCGACGAGGAGATCGCCACCCTCAACCAGGGGCGGGCCATGACCCTGGCCGCCCAGGACGCGGCGCCCGCGAGACGCACCGAGGCCAGCCCCACCCTCGGCAGCGGCTACGGCAGCTACTGGCTCGACTCGGGCGACACGGTGCTGTCGACGGGGCAGACGTCGATGGTGGTCGACCCGCCGAGCGGCAGGGCCCCCGTACGGCAGTGGGCCCTCGACGAGAAGGCGTGGCGCCTCGAGCACGAGGGCGACCACTACCGGAACATGAGCGTCTGGGACCGGTGCGTCTCGCGGGGGGTCCCCGGCTCGATGCTGCCCGCCGGCTACAACAACGCCTACCGCATTCTGCAGACGCCCGACCACGTCGTCATCTACTACGAGATGATCCACGACGCGCGCATCATCCCGCTGTCGGACCGGCCGTTCGCCGACGGCCGCATCCGCCAGTGGATGGGGGATGCCCGCGCGCACTGGGAGGGTGACGTGCTCGTGGTCGAGACGAAGAACTTCCACGACCGCGGCTGGGTGGCCTCGAGCGGGGCCGGCCGCCGCCTGAAGGGCATTCGCGTCACCGAGGCGCACCACGTCGTCGAGCGGTTCGAGCGTGTCTCCGAGACCACCATCATGTGGGACGTGACGATCACCGACCCGAACGTCTACACGTCACCCTGGCGCATCTCGATGCCGCTGACGGCCGAGCCCACCTACGAGATGTTCGAGTACGCGTGCCACGAGGGGAACTACGCCGTGCCGAACGCGCTGAGCGGGGCGCGCTTCCTCGAGCGCACGGAATAGGCGCGGGAACGGCGGGCTCTGCTCGAACGGACCGTGCCGTGTCCGTGCCCGCGATGAGTGCCCACCGGCGTTGGGGCGGAGATACCCCCGCCCGAACGCCGGCGGATCGGTTCGGACCGCTCTACGCCTCCGGCTGGACGATCTCTATCCTCACGCCGTCCGGTCCCGTCACGAACGAGATCAGCATGTCCTCGCCGAGGGGGTTGGTGAAGGGACGCGGCTCGATGTCGAAGTCGACGCCCTTGCCCCTGATCTCCTCGGCGGCGGCGCGCAGGTCGGGGTACTGCCAGCCCAGGTGATCGAAGGCGCGGCCCTCGGTCGGCGCCAGCTCGCCCTCCGCCCGGGAGATGAACAGCCAGACGGTGCCGTAGCGCAGGCCGGCGATGCGCCCCTTGAGGCTGTCGCGCTCGCCTTCGAAGATGTTCTCGTACCAGTCGAGGGCGGCAGCGGGGTCCGCGGACCGCAGGTCCAGGTGGTGGAAGCCCAGCCACTCGGTGTCCTCGACGACCTCGATCTTCGTGCCCCAAGGGTCCTCGACGAAGGCGAGCTTGAAGAGGCCCTCGATCTCCCGCATCGGCTCGAGGATCTTCACGCCGGCCGCCTCGAACGAGGCCATCTTGGCCGCGAGGTCGGTGAACGAGAAGCCGATGTGGTCGACGCCGCTGCCCACGCTGGGACCGGTCGGCTCGCGCTCGAAGAAGATGATGAGGGTGTCGCCGGCCGCGCACGCGTTGTGCCGCCCGTAGTCGGTGCACCCCATGTGGGTCATGTACCACGCCTTGGCCTCGGCCGCGGACTCGGCGACGAGGTGGATGTGGTGGTAGTCGGCGGCGGCGGCGACGGCGGGCACGCCGGCGAGCCAGGCGGACGACGCGGTGAGCAGGAGCATCTTGCGAATCATCGGTCTTCCCTTCTAGCGCGCCTGCTCGAGGCGGGCGGTGCGCAGCATCCCCACGATCGAGTAGTTGCCCTCGTGGCACGCGAACTCGTAGATGGGCTGCGCGCGGCGCTTCAGGGGAAGCGCCGCCGTCCACGGCGCGGCCCAGGTGGCCGGGTCCGTGAACGTCATCTCGTAGTCGAGGGTGTCGGGGCCGGTCAGGGTGAACCGCTCGACGAGATGGAGGCCGTCGGCGGACCCCCGATAGTAGCTGTTCTCCGAGAAGTTGCGGGTCTCCACGACCAGCGTGTCGCCGTCCCAGTGGCCGCGCGAGTCGCCGTTCCACTGGCGGACGGCGTCATGGAGATGGGGGCGCCCGTCGAGGGGGATGATCCGGGCGTCGTGGAACGCCTCGCTGACGAACGCAACGGTGTCGGGCGTCTGGACGAGCTGGTAGAACGTGTAGGGGCCCGCCCCGAAGTTGCCGCCCAGGCGCGGCACCCCGGTGGTCACGCAGCGGTGGATGTTGTTCAGGTCCTCCGGGCCGGTCTTGAGCTCCCATCCGGTGTCCACCGCCGCCTCGCGCGCCCGCGCCGCCGGGGTCAGGGCGGGGATGCGGCCGTCGGGCGGATCGACGACGAGGGACGTCCGGTCGGTGATCCACACGTCGACCATGCCGATCGAGCTGCTGGTGGACCACGCCTCGTAGGTTTCCACGTCGTTCAGGGCGGCGAAGAACGCGCTCTCCGGGATGGCGAACGCGCTCCTGCCGTTCCGGAAGATCCGCTCCACGCGGGCGCTCAGGGTGGCGACCTCCTCCTCGGTCAGGTGCGCCCGGTCCCCGAACACCTCGGGCCGCTGCAATGGGGTGGCGGTGTTGCTCAGCCACACGCCCTGCAGGTCGGGGCGGCCGTCGGCCAGCCGGGGCGGGGTCCAGTCCTCGTCGGCGGTCTGGGCGCGGGCCGGACCGGCGGCCAGGACCAGCGCGATCAGGGCGATCGGCGCCGCGATCCGTGCGAGATGGCAGCCACGCATGGAGTTCTCCTCCTGTCTCTTGCCCGCCGGTCCGTCTCCAGCGACAAGTGCTCGCTACAGAGCTGACGCTCACGGCAGCCAGACGCAACCCGCTCTCAGCGTGGCGGAACCCTGGGGGCTCGCCGGCCGGTTCACCTCAGCGCGGCGGGGCCGGGGGCGCCGCTACGGGGGCGGCAGGCGGGCGCGGCGCGTAGATGTCGAAGCTGTCCGCCGCCTCTTCCTCCTCCGTGGGCGGCGTGACTCCCGCCGCGAGCATCGCCTGCTCGATGGCCGCCACCGTCACCGGCGACGGCTTGAAGTTGCCGAACCGGTACCCGCGGGCGATGGTCAGGGGCGACCAGCCGTACTGGTTCTTGCGCGCCCAGACCCCGATGTCGGCGCCGCTCGCCGCGAGCAGCCCCACCACCGCCGGGAGGTTCTTGTAGGCGGCGCCGTGCATCGCCGTCTCGCCCTTGGCGTCGACGGCGTTGACGTCGTTCCCGAGGTCGAGGGCGAGCTGCACGGCCTCGAGCACCTCCGCCTCGGTCCCCGCGTCCTCGCCCGGCGATCGCGTGCCGAGCCCCGCCGCCGCCATCAGGGGCGTGCTGTTCTCTGCGTTCGTCATCCGCGGATCGGCCCCGAGGTCGACGAGGGTGCGCATGAGCTCGGCATCGGCCACCAGCGACGCCAGCATGAACGGGGTCGATCCCGGCTCGTGATGACGGGTGTTGTTCAGGTTGCGCCGCACGGGCATGCGGGCGTCGACGTCGGCCCCGTGCTCGACCAGGGTCCGCACGAGCTCGAGGCTCGTCATGCGCCCCGACCCGTCGGGGGCCGGATCGTTGTCGCCGACGCCCGGCTTGCGCACCTTGGGGATGATGTGCAGCGCGGCGTAGCCGGGGCCGTCCGCGTTCGGATCGGCACCGGCCTCGAGCAGCGCCGCCGCGACGTCCCAGTGCGCATTGGTCACCGCGAGGAGCAGGGGCGTCGTGCCGACCCGGACCGGCCGACCCGTGCGGTAGGTCTGCTCCCCCCGAACCACCTCCTCGACCGCGCCGTTGACCTCCGCGCCGGCGCTCAGGAGCAGGCGGACCACTCCGAGGTGCCCCTCCCGGATCGCGAAGAGCAGCGGGGTGAAGCCGGAGTCGAGGGGGGTGATGAAGTCGGCCCCCACCTCGATCAGGGTCTCGACGACGTCCACGTGCCCTTCCGCCGACGCCCACATCAGGGCCGTCTGCCGGCGCCGGGGCTCGGTCGCCTCGACGTCCGCCCCGTACGCGATGAGGGCCCTGACCACCCCCACCCGCCCCGAGCGGGCGGCGGTCATCAGCACCGTCTCGCCCCCCGGCAGGGTGGCGCCGGCGTCGGCGCCCGCCTCGAGCAGCCGCCTGACCATCGCCGCGTTGCCGTTCTCGGCGGCCAGCGACAGCGGGATGACGCCGTAGCGGTTCGGCGCGTGCACGTTCGCGCCCGCGTCCACGAGACGGCCGACGAGGTCCGCGTCGTCGAGGTACGCGGCCCAGTGCAGGGCGGTCATGCCGTCGATCTGGGCCGCGTTGACGTCGGCCCGCTCGGCGAGCAGCCGAGCCACGGCCGCGCCGTCGCGTTGCTGAACCGCATCGGCCAGGAGCGCGTCGGACGCGGCGGCGCCGAGCGGCGCCAATCCCACGAGCACGGCAACGACCACACTCCTACCGGCCATTCTGCGATACATCGTTCCGTCTCCCGGGCCCCGAAACCGCCGCCCTATAGCGCCACCGGGTCGAGCAGCGTGTCGATGGTCCCGGTGCTGTCCGACCAGGTGTCCAGCTCCACCCCGACCTTGTCGAGCAGGGTCAGGTGCAGGTTGGCCATCGGCGTCGGCTCGGCGTAGCGGATGTGCCGCCCCCCCGCGGTCCGGGCGGCGCCGCCCCCGGCCACCACCACCGGCAGGTTCACGTGGTCGTGCACGTTGGGGTTGCCCATGCCGCTGCCGTACATGTAGAGCGAGTGGTCGAGCAACGATCCCTCGCCGTCGGGCACCGACGCCAGCCGCTCGAGGAAGTACGCGAAGAGCGACACGTGGTACTGGTTGATCTTCGCCAGCATCGCGAGCTTCTCGGGGTCGTTGCCGTGGTGCGAGATCGGATGGTGCGGATCGGGCACCCCGATCTCGGGATAGGTCCGATTGCTCGACTCCCGCGCGAGCTGGAAGGTGATGACCCGCGTGACGTCGCCCTGAAGTGCCAGCACCTGCAGGTCGAACATCAGCTTCGCGTGGTCCTCGTAGGCGGCCGGCACCCCGATGGGGCGTTCCAGGTCGGGCAGCGCGTTCTGATCGGTCTCCGCCTCGGCCCGCTGAATGCGGCGCTCGACCTCGCGCACCGTGTCCAGGTACTCGCTCACCCGGGCCCGGTCGCCGGGACCCAGCTCGCGCTGCAGCCGCGCGATGTCGTCGCGCACCCAGTCGAGCAGGCTCGCGCGGCGGCCGAGGGCGGCGCGCCGCTGGGCCGCCGTGCCCCCCTCGCCGAAGAGGCGCTCGAACACCATGCGGGGATGGGCCTCGGGCGGCAGGGGCGAGGTGGGCGACGACCACGACAGGTTGTTCTGGTAGACGCAGGCGTAGCCGTTGTCGCACTGGCCCACCATGTCGAGCAGGTCCATGGCCAGCTCGAGGGACGGCAACCGCGTCTCCTGGCCGATCTGCCGGGCCGCGATCTGGTCGACGGTGGTGCCGAGGTAGTAGTCGGTGCTCTCGGTCCACTTCGCCTTGGCCGCGCTCAGGAACGACGCGTTCGAGGTGGCGTGGGTGCCGGGGTACGCGTTCCGCAGCTCGAGGTTGCTGACCACCGTCAACTGGTCCCGCACCGGGGCGAGCGGCCCCAGGCTCGGCGAGAGCTGCGTCAGCTTGCCCTCGCCGGGCGGGGTCCACAGCGCGATGTTGGACCCCATGGGGATGTAGACGAACCCGAGGCGCCGGACCGGCCTCGCCGCGGTGCTGGCGAGCGCCGTCATCGACGGCACCATCGCGTCGAGCAGCGGCAGCGCCACCGTGGCCCCGACGCCGCGCAGGAAGGTCCGCCGCGGCAACGCCTTCTTCGAAATCATCATGATGCTTTCCTCATCTGGAACGGCATGCTCTCGACGACGCCGAGCACGAGCGACGAGAAGCGGTAGTCTTCCTCCTCGGCAGCCCTGAGTATGGCCCGGACGGCGGGGGCGTCGGTGTGCCCGACCCCGCGCCCGATCGCGAACGTCAGCAGCTTCTCGACCACCGTGCCCACGAAGAGCTCCGGGCGCCGCAGCAGCGCCGCCTCGAGCGCGTCGACCCCGTCGACGGCCGTCCCGTCGAACAGCGTCGCGGTGGCGTCGATGGGCGTCCCCCCGTCGGCGTCCCGCCACCGCCCCACCGCGTCGTAGTTCTCGAGGGCGAACCCCACCGGATCCATCAACTTGTGGCAGCTCGCACAGGCGGGGTTCTCGCGGTGCGCACTCATCCGCTCCTTCATGGAGCGGGCGCGGGTCCCCGTCCCCGTCTCCTCCAGCTCGGGCACGTTGGGCGGAGGCGGCGGGGGCGGCACCCCCAGGATGTTGTCGAGCACCCACTTGCCGCGGATGACCGGCGAGGTGCGCGTCGCGTAGGAGGTCGCGAGCAGGATGCTCCCCTGCCGCAGCAGCCCGCCCCGGGTCCCGCCCTCTTCGAACTCGACGCGGCGGAACCGGCTGCCGTAGACGTGCGGCACCCCATAGTGCTTGGCGAGACGCTCGTTCAGGTAGGTGTAGTCGGCCCGCAGGAGGTCGACGACGCTGCGGTCCTCGCGCAGGACGCTCTCGACGAGCATCTCCGTCTCCTGCCGGAACGCCTGCCGCAGGTTGTCGTCGAAGTCGGGGAACACCCGCATGTCCGGGGTGATCGATTCCAGGTTCCGGAGGTGCAGCCACTGGCCCGCGAAGTTGGTGACGAGGTTCGAGGCGCGAGCATCGGCGAGCATCCGCCGCACCTGCCGACGGAGCTCGTCCGGCGCGGTCAGCGCGCCCCGCTCGGCCGCCGCGAGCAGCTCGTCGTCGGGAACGCTGCTCCAAAGGAAGAAGGACAGCCGCGACGCCAGCTCGAGGTCGCTCAGGCGGTAGGCCGCGCCCGCCTCGACCCCGGCGCGGTCGCGCTCGACCCGGAACAGGAACTCGGGGCTCACGAGCACCGCCGCGAGCCCCATCTCGATGCCGGCGTCGAAGCCGCCCTGGTCCCGGGCCGCGCGGAACATCTCGAGCGGCCGCGCCAGGTCCGCCTCGGTCACCGGGCGCCGGTAGGCCCGCCGCATCAGGGCCGACAGGATGTCGGCGGCGCACGCGTCCTCACCGGCCGGCCCCGACGGCCGGCACGTGAAGATGCGGGCGCGGCTCGGGGTGTCGCCGGCCCCGGCGGGGTTGTAGGGGCCGACGATGGAGATCTCGTACACCGCCGGCTGCACCCTCGGGTGCCGGTAGTAGTTGAAGTGGGCCTGGTACGGCTGCCGCTCGGTCTCGAGCAGCAGCTCGGGCTTCTTGGGGAACGTGACGGCGAGGGCGTGGGGACCCGCGGCGACCGCCACCCGCTCGGTGAGGTGGGCGTCGAGGGTGTCGTGCGACGGCTGGTAGTTCAGCGCATGCTCCTCGACCTGGTCGGGCGGGCGGACCGTGAACTCGCCCACCAGCTCGCCGTCGAGCAGAAGGTGCAGGTCGTGCGCCTCGCTCAGGCCCTCGACGTGCTCGTTCCGGTCGCGGGCGAGCCGGATGCTGATCTCGTAGTCGCCGTCCAGCGGGAAGGTGTGCGACAGCAGGGCCCCGCCCCGGGTCCCGAGGGGCATGCCGGGCAGGTGCCCCTCCTGGGTCAGGTCCGGCCGGGTGCGGACGGTCACGCCGCCGGGCCCGAGGCCGGGGCGCCCGACCGCGAGGCGGGCGATCTTCTCGGCCGCCCCGACGTACCGCTCCAGCAGCGTCGGCGAGAGGTTCCCGACGGTGATGTTGTCGAACCCGAAGCTGGACGAGTCGCTCGGGAGCAGGGCGGCCACGTCGACGTCGAGGGCCAGCAGGTCCCGCACCGCGTTGTGGTACTCGGTGCGGTTGAGCCGCCGGAACGTCTCCGAGCGCCCCGGATCGGGCGCCGCCGCGGCGTGGCGGTCGAGGGCCGCCTCCAGCGAGCCGATCGCCGCCGCGTAGGTCGCCTCGTCGGGCCGTCGGGCGGGGACCGGCGGCATCTGGCGGGCGCGCAGCTTCCGGACCACCCGCTCCCACACCTCGGTGTGGTCGGCCAGCGCCCCCTCGGCGACGGTGTCCAGGGCCAGACCGGCGGTGCGGGTCCGGTCGTTGTGGCAGGTCAGGCAGTAGCGATCGACCACGGCCCGGTACGCGTCGGCCTCCGGCTCGGCGCCGGCGGCCGGCGCGGCCCCGATCGCGCCGGCGAGGCCGGCGGCGGCCAGCGCCCCCGCCACCGTCGGGCAGAGTCTCCAACGTCGCCTCGGTTCGAGCATGGAAGTCCCCCGTCACGGGTTGCCACGACGGCCGCGACATCCTTTCTGGCCCCCTTTATACACCCATATCCGCCCAATCGAGTCGCCCGGGCCCCGAATCGATCCGTCGACGCCCCCAATCCGTCTTATGATGGTCAGTGGCGACGCCGCCGGCTCGCCCGACCCGGAGACCGCATCGCGAGCCCGAGAGCCGTGTCCGACAATCCACGCCCCTTCACCGTCGATACGGACCGCCGCGGGCGCGGCGTGCAGATCGCCCTCATCGTGGCCGGCGTGCCGTTCGCGGTGTCGCTCGCGGGCCTGCTCCTCCGGTCGCCGCTGGCCGACCTGTCCCTGCTCGAGGGCGTCCCGCTGGCCGTCGTCGCCGCCGCGAGCGGCGCCGCGCTGGCGCTGGTCGTCGGCGGGGCCTGGACCGTCGACTGGTGGACGGTCCGAAAACAGATGCGGGCCCTGGCCGCGCTGGACCGCCAGCTCGAGGCGACGGGCAACGAGCTCGAGACCGAGCGGGCCCGGCACGCCATGGAGCTGAAGCTCAAGACGATGGCCATCGAAGGCCCTTCGGAGCCGGGATCCGACGCGGACCTGGAGCTTCGGCCCGCCGTCCTCGACGCGGTCGCCGAGTCCCCCAAGCTGCCGGAACGGACGTCGTGACTCAACCGAGCGCCAACGAGATCGTGACCGCCCTGGACCGCAGCATGCGCCGGGTCCGCCTGTCGCTGGTGCTCTACGGCATCCCCTGCCTGATCTCGCTCGCCGGCCTCGGCCTTCGCGGCCCCTTGAGCGGCCTCTCGCCGAGCCTGCCGGGCTACCTCGAGATCGCGGCGACCCTCACCGCGGTGGGCCTCCTGCTCGTCATCGTGGCGGGGTGGCTGGCCACGCGCGGCGCGCTCCGGCAACTGGACCTCAGGCTGCGCGAGTCCACCGCCCAACTGACCCTCAATCGCCAGGAGATCGAGGCCGCCAAGGCCCGCCACGCGCTCGAGCGGAAGATCAAGACCATGGAGCTGGAGCACGCCGTGGCGATCCGGGAGGCGCGCCTCCGGATTCGAGAGCTCGACCGCACCCTCGACGAGCGCACTCCGGCCCAGGATCCGGCCGCGGCCGCGCCGGCGGCCGGGTCGTCGCAGCGCCGCCCGCCCCCGGCGACACTGAACCGGCCGCGGCGGATCCTGCCGGAGGCGGGCAAGACGCAAGGCGCGGCGGCCGGCGACGAGAACCCGTGACCGCCCCGTCCTCCTCAGCGGAACTCGATCGGCGGGGGTGAGGCCAGCGCGACCGTCCCCGCCGTCACCCGAAGCGTCGACCGCCCGACGGTGCTCGACATGATTCGCAGGCGGGCCGCGCCGTCGGGGCCGGTCGTCGCCTCCGCCGGCCGGACGGTGTCGGCAGCCCGGCTGGAGAGGACCCGCACCGGGACCCCGGCTACCGGATTGCGGAAGGCGTCGCGCACCGTCACGATGATCTCCGCCGCGTCCCCGCCGGCGGGAACCGAGGCCGGGGACGCCTCCACCGTCGACGTGTCCGCGCTCGGGTCCCCCGGAACGACCCCGACCGCGGTCGACCCCGCGACCCCTCTCGACCGCGCCAGCACCCGTCCGGACCCCGCGGCGAGGGCGGTGAAGATGCCGCGGGCCGGCTCGATGGTGCCGACGTCGCCCGACACCCGCCACTCGACGGGGTAGCCCGTCACGACGTTGCCGCGGGCGTCGAGCCCGGTGGTCCGAAACCGCAGGAGCTCGCCCGACCGCACGTCGCGGCCCGCCGGCTGCACGTCCAGTTGCGCGAGCGCGCCCGGGACGGTGGCGACGTCCGCGGTCCCGACCACGCCGCCGACGGTGGCCGAGACCACCCCGGTCCCTACCGTGGTGCCCGTGAACCGTCCCTCCGCGCCGAGGTCGCCGACGCCGTAGGTGACGCTCCAGGCGGGGTCGATGTCCACGAGGTTGCCCCAGGCGTCGCGGCCGGCGGCGCTGAACGCCCGGTTGGTGCCGCTGGCCACGTCCGCCCGCGCCGGCGCGACCACGATCGAGGCGAGGGGCCCCGGCGCGACGTCCACCTCCGCCTCGGCGGCCAGCCGCCCGCTGGTCACCCGCACCGCGGCGGGACCCGCGCGGGTCGGAACGAACCGCCCCGCGTCGTCGATGGACCCGGCCCCGCGGACGATCTCCCACCGGGGCTCGACGTCCACCGCGTGGCCGTTCTCGTCCCGTCCCTCCGCCGACAACCGGACCTCCTCGCCCGCCGTCACCTCGGCGCGGTCCGGGTCGCGGACGATCCGCAGCTCCGCCAGAGGCCCGGGCCGGACCCGCACCGGCGCCTCCGCCGACACCCCGCCCGACCGGGCGGTGATGCGGCCGGCGCCGGGGGTGGTCGCGACGAACCGACCCTCGGGGTCGACCCGGCCGACGCCGCCGGCCACCTCCCACACGGGACTGACCTCCACCGCGTTGCCGTTGGCGTCGGCGCCGGTCCAGCCCAACGGCCGCATCCCGCCGACCTGCACGTCGCCCGGCGCGTCGAGGTCGATGGCGGCGAGGGGCCCGGGCACGACCGTCACGTCGGCGACCCCGGACAGCGCGCCGGCCGTCGCGACCACCGAGCCCGCCCCGGCGGTAACCGCGGCGAGCCGGCCGTCCTGCGCGCCGATCGTCCCCACGCCGGCCGTCACCGTCCACACCGGCGTGATGGCCCGCTCGTTCCCGAGCGCATCCCGGCCCGTGGCCTCGAACGCCTGCGCGGCGCCGGCCGCGATGTCGAGCCGCCGGGGGGTCACCTCGATCGACGCCAGCGGTCCCGGGGTGACCTCCACCGCGGCCTCGACCGACAGGTCCCCCACCACCGCGGCCAGCGTGACCGCGCCGGCCAAGGTGGCGGAGAACACGCCGTCGGAATCGATCCGCCCTTCGCCGGCCACGCGCCACGCCGGCTCGACGGTCATCCGGTTGCCGGCGACGTCGACCGCCGTCACCGCGAACCCTTGCGACGACCCCGCGGCCACGGTGGCCGTGGCCGGCTCGACGGTCAGGCGTGTCAGCGCGCCGGGAACCACCCTCGCGTCCGCCGTGCCTGCCACCTCTCCCGACCGCGCGACCACCTGTGTCGTCCCGAGCCGGCCCCCGGTCAGCTCGCCGGCGGCATCGATGCGCCCCACCGGCGACGACAGCTCCCAGGCCGGCTCGATGGCCACCGCGTTCCCCGCCGCGTCGCGCCCCGCGGCCGTGAAGACAGCGATCGTGCCCGCCGGCACCTCGGCCCGCGCGGGGCTCACCGCGATCGACGCCAGCGGGCCCGGCACCACCTCGATCTCGGTCGACGCCGCGACGCGGCCCGAGGCGACGACGAGCCGCGCCGTACCGGCCCGCACCGCCCGGAAGCGGCCGGTGCCGTCGAGCTCGCCGATCGCGTCGGACAGGCTCCAGGTCGCGGTCAGCGGCACCGGGTTGCCGCCGGGATCCTGGCCGACGGCGCGGAACCGGCGCTCGGTTCCGCTGGCGACGGTCAGGTTGCGAGGCTCCAGGGCGATCGTGACGAGCCGGCCCGCCGTCACCTCCACCCGGGCCTCGCCCCGCAGCTCGCCGGCCACCGCCGCCACCGTCGCCTCGCCGACCCGTCTCGCGGTGAAACCCCCGCCGTCGTCCAGATCGCCCACGTCGGCGCTCAGGGTCCACTGCACGGCCTCCGCCGGGGCCACCGCGTTGCCCCCGGCGTCGCGCGCCACCGCGCGCAACGCCACCGTCTCGCCCGACTCGATGCGCAGCTCCGCCGGCAGCACCTCCAGGCGGAGCGGCGGACCCGACGCCACCGTCAACGCGCTGGATGCCACGACGCCGGCGACCTCCGCCCGCACCTCCCCCCGGCCCGCGGTCTCCGCCGTGAACCTTCCGGTGGGTTCCAGGGCGCCGATGCCTCCCGCGAGGGTCCACTCGGGCCGCACCCCGAGCTCGCCGCCGTCGTCGTCGAAGCCGACCGCCTCGAAGCGCAGGGTGTCTCCGGCCACGAGCTCCGCCCGTTCCGGCCGGACCGCCAGGCGGGACAACCGCCGCGTGGGCACGACCAGGGTCTGCGGCGCCAGACCCGCCACCGTGACCTGCACCCGGTTGTCGCCCGGTTCGGGGGCGGTGGTGAACGTCCGGGTCAGCGAGCCCGAGCTGTCGGTCTCGCCGCCGGGGAGCTCGATCGCGGCCACGGCGGGAGCCGCCTCCAGCCCGACCGCGACGTCCGAGACGGGATTGTCGAAGCGGTCGGTGACGGCGACGACGAGGGCGACCGTGCCCCCGTTCACCGTGCGCGCCGGCTCCGCGGTCACCGCGAAACGGGCGGGGGGCCCGGCCACGCCGGGCAGGACGAGCGAGGCCGACAGGTCGCCGGAGACCGCCTCGACGCGGTTCTCGCCGACCCGGCTCGCGGCGGTGAGGGTCACGCGGGCCGCGCCGGCCGGCCCGGTCACCACCTCGTCCGCGCTCAGGACCGTGCCGGGGGTGTCGGTGGAGAGCCGAACCACCGCGCCGGGCACCGGCGTGTCGAGGTCGTCGAAAAGCCCGATTCGGATCTCGGCCGACCCGGCGACCGGGACCGCTTCGACCTCAGTCCCGAGCACGAGCCGCTCGGGCTCGCTGCCGACGCAACCGGCGACGGCCAGCAGGCCGCCGACCGCCGCGCACGCCAGGAGCGAACTCCGCCTGCGTCTTCCTTCCATGGTAGCCCTACCCCTCGCGCACAAGATCCGCCGCGACCTCGATTCTACTATGCCGGGCTGGGCCCCTCTGCCGCCAGCCAGCGCCCGCTGAGGCCACGGCAGCCGGCGTTGGGGTGCGCCGGGGCCTGATGCTTGCGAAGCCAGTCGGCCTGCCCTACAGTAGGCGCTGCCAAGACACATCGGACCCGGTCTTCCGCCGCCCTGACCCGGACATCGTCGTACGCCCTGCCGCCTTCTTGCCCGAGTCGATCAGGATACCGGGGAACCGAACGCTCCGCTTGACCGATGACGATGCGTGACGAGGTTCGCACCAATGCGCGTCTCACATTCCCGCGTGATGCTGTCCGCCACCGATCTGGCCAATCACCTGAGCTGCCGGCACCTGACGCAGCTCGAACTGCGGCGAGCCAGCGGCGACTTGCAGAAGCCGTACCGCAGCGATCCGGGCCTGGAGGTGCTGCGGCAGAAGGGTGCCGACCACGAACGCGCGTATCTCGAACACCTGGCCGCGCAGGGGCTGCGGGTCGTGCACCTGCCCGGGGAACACCGGAACGTCGAGGCGACCCGCCGGGCGCTGGTAGACGGCGCGGACGCGATCGCCCAAGCGTGGCTGGCCGACGGCCGCTGGATCGGCCGCGCCGACGTGCTGCTGCGCGTGCCCGGGGAGAGCGGCCTGGGCGGGTATCACTACGCGGTGGTGGATACGAAGCTGGCCAAGCGGACGAAACCGGAAACCGTTCTGCAGCTCTGTCTGTACGCCGACCTGCTGGCGGGGATTCAGGACCGCCGGCCGGACAGGGTCATGGTCGTGCCCCCGGGTAGAGGTTTCGAGCCCGAGACGTACCGGGTCGATCACTACGAGGCCTACTACCGACGCGTGAAGTCGCGCCTCGAAGCGGCCGTCGGCGGAAACGGCGCGGCGACCTACCCGGAGCCGTGCGAACACTGCCGAATCTGCGACTGGTGGCGGACGTGCGACAAGCAGCGTCACGACGACGACCATCTCAGCCTCGTGGCAGGAGTCTCGCGGGGACAGCGGGCCGAGTTGACCGGCTGGGGAATCGAGACGCTGGCGCGTTTCGGCCGGGAGCCGCTCTCGGCGGAGCTGAAGCCGAAACGGGGCCGCCGCGAGAGTCTGGACAATGTTCAACGCCAGGCGTACGTGCAACTGAAAGACAGGACCAGCCAGGAGCCGTACTACGAAACGATCGAGGTGATGGCCGGCCGCGGCCTGACACGTCTGCCGACGCCGGACCCGGGTGACCTGTTCTTCGACCTGGAAGGAGACCCGTTCGCCACGGAGGGAGGTTTGGAATACCTGTTCGGATGGGCGGCGGTCCCGGAAACGGAGGATTCTGGAGATCCGGCATACGACCATATCTGGGCGCATGACCAGCGGACGGAGAGGGCCGCGTTCGAGCGCTTCATCGACATGGTGACGGCCCGCCGCCAGCGGCATCCCGGGATGCACGTATATCACTACGCGCCGTACGAACCGGCCGCACTCAAGCGGCTGATGGGCCGCTACGCCACACACGAACGGCAGATGGACGAACTGCTGCGCGGCGAGGTGTTCGTCGACCTGTACCGGGTCACTCGTCAGGCGGTGCGCGCGGGCGTCGAGAGCTATTCGATCAAGCAACTGGAGCGGTTCTTCGGGTACGAGCGCGGGATCGACCTGCAGGAGGTGAGCCGCCCCAAGCGCCAACTCGAGGCGTTGCTGCAGACCGGCCACGCTGCGGGCACCCCGCCGGAGATCCGGGCGATCGTGCGCGGATACAACGAGGACGACTGCGTGTCGACGTGGCGGCTGCGGCAGTGGCTGGAAGAACGCCGCGCCGAACTGATCGCGAACGGCGTCGAGGTGCCGCGCCCGGAGCCTGCGGGGGGCGAGCCGGGGGACGAACTGAAGGCGTGGCAGCAAGCGCTGAGCGAGTTGCGGCAGCGGCTGACGACAGGCGTAGCGCCGGTAGCGGAGGGCCGGGACGACGAAGCGCAGGCCCGCTGGCTGTTGGCGCATATGCTGGACTGGCACTGGCGCGAAGAGAAAGCCGCGTGGTGGGAATACTATCGGCTGCGCGACCTGCCGGAAGAAGAACTGTACGACGAGAAGGCGGCGATCGTCGGGCTGGTCTGGCGGGAACGGCTGCCGAAACTGGGCAAGGAGAGAAATCCGCGATACCGGTATTCGTATCCCGCTCAGATCGTGGAGATTCGCGAAAGGGCAGAGCTGTACGACGCAGAGGGCGAAAAGCTGGGTGATGTCGTCGGCATCGACACTTCTGCAATGACGGTGGACATCAAGCAGGCGGGCAGCAGGAGCGAGGAACGCCCGCGCTGCGTGTACGAGTGCACCGTGGTCCGCACCCAGAAGTTGCGGGAAAGCCTGATGCGCTTGGGGCAATGGGTGGTCGACAACGGCCTGGACGCCGGCGATGCCGGCAGCTTCGCCCGCGCCGGGCGCGATCTGCTGCTCATGCTTCCTCCGCGGCGCGCGACCACCGGCCCGCTGCGCTACGAGAAGGACCCCACCGCTACGGCCTGCCGCCTCGCCGGCGAACTCGATGGGAGCACGCTGGCGATTCAGGGTCCACCTGGCAGCGGCAAGACGCACACGGGCGCCCACATGATCGTCGAGTTGGTGAGACGGAGCAAACGCGTCGGTGTGTCTGCGGTGAGCCACAAGGTAATCGACCACCTGCTGCAGAGCGCGATGGCCGCGGCGGTCGGGAATGGTGTCGATCTTCGATGCCTGCACAAGGTGAGCGAGAAATCGGCGGAGCCGCCCACAGGAGTCACCGAGACCACGAGCAACGAGAAGCCGCTTCGGGATCTGGAGAGTGGCGAGGTGAACGTGGTCGGCGGCACGGCGTGGTTGTGGGCGCGGGAGGAGTACAGGGAGTCGGTGGACGTGTTGTTCGTGGACGAGGCGGGTCAGATGAGTCTCGCCAGCGTGCTGGCCATGAGCCCGTGCACGCGAAACATCGTGCTGCTGGGAGATCCCCGGCAGCTCGAACAGCCGCAGAAGGGCAGCCACCCGGAAGGCACGAACGTCTCCGCACTGCAACACGTGATCGGCGACGGCGACGTGATGCCGGCAGAGCAGGGCCTGTTCCTCGAACAGACTTGGCGTCTGCATCCGGAGATCTGCGAATTCACCTCCCGACAGTTCTACGACGGCCGATTGACGTCCCGCCCGGGCCTCGAGATTCAGGTGGTCGCCGGACACACGAAGTACGCGGGAGCGGGCATCCGGGTGGAGCAGGTCGACCACGACGGAAATCAGAGCACCAGCGAGGAAGAGGTGACCCGGGTGGTCGAGGTGGTCGCGGAGCTGACCCGCGAGGGCGCGTCGTGGACCCACCACCAAGGACAGACGAAGCGCCTGCGGATGGACGATATCGTGATCGTGGCCCCGTACAACGCCCAGGTCGCGGCGTTGCAGCGGGAGCTCGGGCCAAGGGCCAGGGTGGGGACGGTGGACAAGTTCCAGGGCCAGGAGGCGGCGGTCGTCATCTACGCCATGACGACGTCGAGCCCGGAAGACGCCCCGCGGGGGATGGAGTTTCTGTACAGCCTGAATCGGCTGAACGTGGCAACGAGCCGGGCGCGCTGTGCGTGCGTCGTCGTGGCGAGTTCGCGGCTGTTCGAACCGGAATGCAGATCGGTCCGGCAGATGCGGTTGGCGAACGGCGTGTGTGCGCTTCCGATTGAGGCTTGACCGCTCCGATCGAAGGAGGCGTTCCGGTATGGGGCTCCGAGCGCAAGCGCGACGCGACGGGAGCGGCTGGCGTTCTGGCGGAACAGCGCCGTGTTCCACCGGAGCCGTTTGCGAAACTCGACAGCGCGCCGTACATTATGAACATGGATACCGCTCGACCGTCGGCATCAGTGACGGGCGCGTTTCGTGTCACGCTCGACCTCTTCGACGCCGGGTTGAAGCTGAAGTACCAGAATCTCCGAAGAAGTCAGCCGGGTGCGAGCGCGGAGGAGCTCGAGCGACAACTTCAACGATGGCTCCTCGACCGACCGGGAGCAGAATCGGGTGACAGCCCCGGACCACGAATCGCCTGGGCCGACCGGTGCAGGGACCTCGCTCGAAGAGGTCCTGCATCGGATTGACGCCGACCTCACGCGCGCGCGGGTCTCGTTCGCGTTGATTGGCGGCTTGGCGGTTTCCGCAAGAACCGAACCGCGATTCACTCGAGATGCGGACCTGGCGGTCGCCGTGGCGAACGATGCGGAGGCCGAAGCCCTGGTTCACACCCTTCGGAGGCTGGACTACCGCATCGAGTCCGTCGTCGAGCAGGAGGCCGCCGGACGACTCGCGACCGTCCGCGTCGTACGCTCGCGCGCGCCGCGTGCACCCGTCGTCGATCTGTTGTTCGCCTCGTCCGGGATCGAACCGGAGATCGTGACCGAGGCCGAGATCCTCGTTCTCCTGCCACGTCTGTCGATGCGCGTCGCCACGACGGGGCACCTGATTGCACTCAAGGTGCTCTCCCGCGACGACGTGACCCGCCCGCAGGATCTCGTCGACCTGAGGGCACTGCTTCGCGTAGCCTCCGAGGCCGATCTGGACTGTGCGCGACGAGCACTCACACTGATTGCCGCCCGGGGCTTTCACCGAGGCCGCAACCTGATCGCGGATATGAACGGCTTGCTGCGCGTGTGAACGGGTGACCGTCGGGCGCCTTGCCTCAGCGTCGATTCTCAGCGAGCCCGGCTGTTCGAGCGCTGCCCGCGCCTCACAACCCGTCGCGAGACATGAGGAACGCGTGCACCTGCCAGATCTCGTCCTGCGACAGCAGCTCCCCGAACGCGGGCATGTTCGTGCCTTCGCGCCCCCGCGTGACCGCGTCGAGGAAGCGGGGGGTGGGCAATCCGCTCCTGAACAGGTTCGGGCTCGCACCGCCGCCGGCGCGGTGGCAGACGACGCAGCGGGCGCGGTAGATGCGCTCGCCGGCGGCGACGGCGGCCTCGTCGCCGAGCACGGGGTTGGCCGCGTCCCCGGGCGCCGGCGGGGCGCCGAGAACCGGAGCCGGCACCGCGATCGGCTCGCCGCCCTCGGTGGGCTCGAAGCCGTAGCCCGGCAGGACCCGGCCGCCGAGGGTGTGGCCGGGCTCGCCGACGCGGGGCAGGCCGCCCGGCAGCGGCGTCAGGTTCGTTTCCTGCCGCTCGGTCCGGGGACCCCCGTCGAGCGCGAACACCCACAGGTTCCCGGCCTTCGGCTCGGTGTAGTAGAAGGTCATGTCCCCGCCGATGCCGCCCGACGGCACCGCCACGTACTGCGTCCCGTCGAGCTCGTAGGTGACGGGGCTGCCGATGATGCCCGAGCCGGTCTGGAAGCGCCACAGCACCTCGCCGCTGCGGGCGTCGATGGCCATGAAGTAGCCGCGCATGTCGCCGGTGAAGACGAGTCCGCTGGAGGTGGCCACGGCGCCGGCCCAGAACGGGGCGGGGCTGACGATGCGCCACAGCACCTCCTGCTCGACCACGTCGAAGCCGACGAAGTTGCCGGGGTTGTCGCTCGTCAGGTACTGCTGGTAGTCGCCGCCGAGGTACGCCTCGCCGTTCGTCGGCGGCTCGAACTCGTCCTCGGCCCAGAACCGGTACCCCATCGCCCACTGGTTGGACATGAAGTAGAGCGCCCCGAGGTCGGGGTTGTAGGCGAGCGGCTGCCAGTCGATGGCGCCCTCGAGGCTGGGGATGATGGGCCCGACCTCGGGCCCGCCGGACTGCGCCAGCATGTCGGGGTTGACGTCGGGGCGGCCGGTCTCGGGGTCGAGCCCGAAGGCCCAGTTGATGCCGGGCACGATGGGCTCGCCGTAGAGGAACCGGCCGTCGGTGCGGTCGAGGGCGTAGAAGAAGCCGTTCTTGTCGTGATGGAAGAGCGCCTTGACGGGCCCGTGGCCGCGCAGGGTCACGTCGGCGAGCACCGGCGTGCTCACCGCGTCGTAGTCCCAGCAGTCCCAGGGGGTGTATTGGTAGCCCCAGCGGATGGCCCCGTCGTCGGCGTCGAGGGCGACGGTCGCGGCCGACCACTGGTTGTCGCCCTTCCGCACGTGGCAGTTCCAGGGGGCGGCGTTCCCGGTGTTCCAGTAGACGAGGTTCAGCTCCGGGTCGTAGGCGCCGGTCGTCCAGGTCGGGGCGCCGCCGTGCCGCCAGGTGTCGCCGGGCCACGTCTCGTTGCCGGGCTCGCCGGGGCCGGGAATGGTGTAGGTGGTCCAGCGCGGCTCGCCGGTCATCGCGTCGTAGGCCTTGACGAAGCCGCGGATGCCGTACTCGCCGCCCGCCACCCCGGTGAGCACGAGGCCGTTGACGACCAGCGGCGCGCCGGTGATGCTGTAGCCCTGCCGCCAGTCGACGACCTCGACCTCCCACGCGACGGCGCCGCTGTCGCGGTGGAGCGCGAACAGCCGCGCGTCCATCGTCCCGACGTAGACCAGCTCGCCGTACAGCGCGACGCCGCGGTTGTTCGACCCGCAGCAGTAGACGCGCTCGACCTCGTCGGACATCTCCGGCTCGAAGCCCCACCGCTTCGCGCCGGTGCGGGCGTCGATGGCGAAGACGCGCGACTCGTCGGCCGACAGGTAGATGACGCCCTCGTGCACCAGCGGGGTGGCCTCCAGGCCGCGGTTCTCGCCCCCGGTCGCGAACACCCAGGCGGGGTGGAGCCGGTCCACGTTCTCCGGGGTGATCTCGTCCAGCTCCACGAAGCGGTGGCCGTGGTAGTCGCGGCCGTACATGAGCCACGACGAGGTGTCGCCGGCGGCCTGCTCCAGGTCTCGCGTCGTGATCTCCTGCCCGTGCGCCGGCGCGAAAGGCCCCGCCGCGAGGAAGACCGCCGCGACGGCCGCCAGAGAGCATGAAAATCGCATCTGCGTTACCTTCCTCCTGAGCGGTTCCCTGCGGAGAGGTTGCACTGGGGTCTTCGCCCCGTGGGCAGGTCCTCACCGCGCAGTCCGCGCACGCCCGATCAGCTCGACTGGTTCCGTCTGTCGGGTTCAAGACCGTCGAGCGGCCCGAGCCGCCCCCGCCTGTGATGAACCGGCCGGTTGGCACCGAGCCAGTTGGTCACTTCACAGTCCGCCAAAGATGAACGCGTTGTCCTGCGGATCTATGGCGAATCGAATCCTCTCCAGAAGGCCCGTATAGCCGATGAAGTTCCCTGCGGGCCAATCACGCGATACGAAGACGGTCGAGTCGACCTCGACGGAATCACCGTCGTCGGCCACCAGGGTCGTCATCGCCCTCACGAGTTTCCCGTGGACCCTTCCAATCCGAGAGCTGATGGTCCCGGGTACTCCGTCCCGGTCGAACAACTCGAGATCATCGGCCAACTCGGCGTTCAGCACCGACCAGGCGGCTCCCGTGTCGAGCATCGCAAGAACGCGCACGCCATCGAACTCGACCTGCACATGAACGCTCGAAGTCTCCGAGGGACGGCCCGGATCCTTGTCGAGATAGCGTGACCTGCCGGAAGCGAAGGCGGATCCGTCAGGCCGATGGAGCATCGCGGTGGCTACAGGCGATGCAGAAACGGCTCTACGGGCGGGGCGAACTCCCTCAACTTCCGCCGTAGGGCAGCCAGGGACTCGTCGGCTGCGAGGAGCTCGCCGTCGGCCAGAGCGACCCACCTGCCCGCATGACTTCCCGCGTTTCTGCGCAACCACTCGATGTTGTCGGCACTCTTCGGCCTTGCAGGCAGTCTGCGCCGGACGACCGGCTCCGCCAGCACGAGCAGCAGACGGCGCAGCGACTCGTCCAAGGCCTGATCCAGGGGAACCGCATCGGCCAGCTTGCGCGCGGCCAGAACGCGATGGTCGGCCAGAAGCTGTCGGAGCATCACCTCGATGGCCACCGCCGGCCGGCGTGAAGCCAGATCCGCCGCCGCCTGGAGGCTCGCGCCACGCTCGACAGGCGGAGCAGGGTGAGCCTCGACGGGCTGCAGAAACCCCCAGGCATCCCTTCTTCGGGCGAACGGGCCCCAATCGCTCTGCGGAGGGCTCGTCGCGAACCGCCACGGACCCTCACTGAACCCGGTACTGTCGGCCAACGGCCTCAGGTGTCCGACATCCATCGCCGGGGCGAACGGTGGTCTCACCGGGCTGTCGATGTCGAGACGTCCAAGCTGCTGTCCAAACATGGCTTATCAGGAGTTCTCCAGCCCCACGGCCCTCAGCGCCGCACCGGTCCGTTGTTCCGCCAGGGCCCGGATCGCCGCACCGGTTCCGACTCCTCCGTCCATCACCATCAACACTCGGACGAAAAGACCATCCTGGACCACGCGGGAGACGTCCAGGGTCAACGTGGAGCTGATCATCGGTGGAGCTTCGCCGAAGTACAGGGCGGCCCCGGCGCCAAGACAGTCTCCGAAGCCGTCGATGTTCACCGAGCTCGGAACGAACCGGCGGACGAACTCGGCGGCCTTCATGCCTTCGATCGACCCGTGGCAAGCGTACGACACCGCGTGGTTCTTGAAGCGAAGCTCGGGCGATGCCCGCCGCACGGCGCCGATCACGCCGTCGACGGTGTCCACGACCTGGGGCTCGGGCGAAGAGGTCTGGAAGCGAACGCCGTCCAGGCCGATTCTGACGTTGGCCTTGCCTCCGAACAGCCAGACTCCGAGACCGGCGCCGCCCACGGAGCCGTTGCCGGCGTCCGGACGGAGGTCCATGCTCGAAAGGCCGACGTAGGCGAGCTCCTCCAGCAGCGCCTCATAGAGCACGGGAACGTCATGAACGACGGACCACAGCCGAGAAGCGAACTTGGACTCGAGTTCGATCTCGGACTGCTCGATGGTGAATCTGTTCATACCGGCCTACTTCGCATGGTACTTCATCCCTCGTCCCCTCGACCTGTTCTGCCCTCAGCCGGCCGCGCCGACCAGTGCGGGCAGGACCGCGCCGATCTCGCCGCGGACCACCGCGTCGGCGATGCCGTCCAGCGGGGTCGGCTCGCGGTTGACGATGACAAGGCGAGCTCCCGCCGTCTTCGCCACGCGGGGGATCGAGGCCGCGGGCTCGACGACCAGCGACGAACCGACGGCGATCAGCAGGTCGCACGTCTCGGCCGCAGCCTGGGCCCGCGCCATGACGTCGAGGGGCATGGCTTGGCCGAACGAGATCGTCGCCGGCTTGAGCAGACCGCCGCACGCCCGGCAACGCGGCGCCCGCTCGCCCGCCTCGATGCGGCGGCAGGCCTCGTCCGAGGTGATCCGGTCCCCGCACGTCAGGCACTCCGCCTCGGTGGTGGTCCCGTGCAGCTCGAGCACGACATCGGCGGGCAGCCCCGACCGCTGGTGCAGCCGCTCGATGTTCTGGGTGACGAGGGCGAGGAGCCGGCCCTGCCGGTGCAGCTCGACGAACGCGTGGTGACCCGCGTTGGGCTTCGCCTCGCGCATCGCCGGCCACGCCTCCGCCTTCTGCCGCCAGTACTCGACGCGCCCCGCCTCGCTCGACACGAACTCCTGGAAGTCGACGGTCCGGTTCCGCGCCCACACGCCGTTCGGGCTCCGGAAGTCCGGCACCCCCGACTCGGTCGAGATGCCCGCGCCGGTGAAGCCGACGATGCGCGAGGCACCGGCGACCAGCCCGCGGGCTGCCTGCTCGTCCATGCCGAGATGGTAGCAGCCCCGGCCCAAGGGCCGGCGCGGTAGCATGGTACGTTTGCCATGCGCGCCGAGCCCCTGACCTATCCGCGCATCGCGGCGTTCTGGCTGCCGCTGGCCGGCACCTGGCTGATGATGGCGGCGGAGGGCCCGTACCTCGCCGCGATCATCGCCCGGCTCGATCGGCCGACCGAGAACCTCGCCGCCTTCGGCGTGGCGTTCGCGCTCGCGATCATCATCGAGGCGCCGGTCATCATGCTGATGGCCGCCTCGACGGCGCTGGTCACCGACGCCGCGAGCTACGCGGCGCTGCGGCGTTTCACCTACACGCTCGCGGCGGCGCTGACCCTGGTGCAGGTGGTCGCGGTGCTGCCGCCGGTGTTCGACTGGCTCGCCCTGTCGCTCATCGGGCTGCCGCCGGGCGTGGCCCGGCTGACCCACCACGGGCTGGCCATCATGCTGCCGTGGCCCATCGCCATCGGGTACCGGCGGTTTCGGCAGGGGCTGCTGATACGCCGGCGCCTGACCCGCCTCGTCACCTGCGGCACCGCCGTGCGGCTCGCGGCGATGAGCGCGGCCGCCCTCGCCGCGGCGCGGGTGCCCGAACTGGAGGGCGTGCACGTGGGGACGATTGCGCTCGCCACCGGGGTCGTCGTCGAGGCGGTGGCCAGCCGCGTGATGACCCGGGGCGTCGTGGCGGAGCTCCTGGAGGGCACGCACCGCGGCGCGGCGGCCGATACCGGCGCGGCCGGCGCGGCGGCGGCGCTGACGATGCCGGCCATCTTCCGCTTCTACCTGCCCCTGGCCATGACGTCGCTCCTGGCGATGGCGGTGCAGCCGGCGGTGACCTTCTTCGTCGGCCAGAGCCGGTACGCCCTGGAGTCGCTGGCCGTCCTGCCCGTCATCCACGGGCTGACCTTCCTCTTCCGCGCGCTCGGGCTGTCGTTCCAGGAGGTGGGCATCGCCCTGTTCGGCGACCGGTGGGAGCAGTACCGGCCCATCCGCAACTTCGGGTGGATGCTCGCGGCGTTCGCGGCCGGCGGCCTCGGGCTCATCGTCTTCACGCCGCTGGCCGCCGTCTGGTTCGAGGACGTGTCAGGGCTCTCGCCCGAGCTCGCGGCGTTCGCGCTGCTGCCGGCGCAGATCCTGGCCCTGCTCCCGGCGGGGTCGGTGTGGATCTGCTTTCAGCGCGCGGTGCTGGTCCACGCCCGGCAGACGGCGCCGATCACGTGGGCGGGGATCTTCGAGGTCGCCGTGGTCGTCGTGCTGCTCACGGTCACGACGCAGGTGCTCTCCTGGATCGGCGCGGTGGGAGCGGCGACGGCGATCGTGGGGGGACGTCTCGCCGGCGTCCTGTTCCTGCTCGCCTTCACGACCAGGGTCGTGTGCCCGCCGGCGGCCGAGAACGCTCCGTCCCCCGACCCCGGCGGCGCCGTTTCGCTCGGCCGCTGACGCTGCCCCGTCGGACCCGGGCGGCGCGTGGCGATGCAGAGCGGTGCCCCGGGCGTGCGGGTCCCTCGTCACTCGGCCGGTGACGCCACCGCCCGCTCGACGAGGGCGCGCAGATCGGCGGGCAGATCGAGGGCGAGGGCGGCGCGGCGCCCGTCTTCCGACATCTTGCGCCAGGTCTTGCGGAGCACCCCGAAGAGGGTCTCCTCGTCGTGCTTGGGCGCGAAGTCGGCCAGATAGTGGTCGATGAAGACCAGGCAGACCACGTCCTCGAGGAGCTGCACGTCGGGGTCGGCCTTCAACCGCTCCTTGCGGAGCAGCGAACCGACCCGCGCCACGACGTCGTCGCCGTAGCCGACGTCGCGCAGAATGGCGCCGGCAGTGTCGGCGTGGAAGCACGCCAAGTCCGTGCGCCACCGGCGATAGCCCTCGCGGCCGGCCGGGTAGTCGGTACGGGGAATCGTCCAGCGCCGGATGTGCTGGCAGCGGGCGGCGAGCCGGACCGCCTCCGGGGCGTCGGGCCGGAACCGGTCGAGGCGGGCGGTCATGCGCCGGGCGTAGACGAGCTCCTTCGGCTGCCCGGCCCCGTCCGCAAGCTCGCGGTTCGGGTCCTCCGCGTTCGCCGCGTCGAAGCGCTCGACGGCGCGCCGGAACCGGTGGTCGGAGATCATCGGCGATCTCCGCGGGCGGTCCGGCGCGGCGAACGGGTCGGCGAGGACCCGCTGTGGGAGGCGATATGGGCCGAGTGTCTACAGCTCATTCCGACCGTTGCCCGTTGCCGCCGGCGGGCGCCCGTCTCGACATCAGCTCGCCGAGGCCCGCGAGCTTCGAGTCGATGGCCGTGAACCGCGAGTCGATGGCCGTGAACCGCGAGTCGAGGCCCGCGAGCTTCGAGTCGATGGCCGCGAACCGCGAGTCGATGGCCGCGAACCGCGAGTCGATGGCCGCGACCCAGGGAACGTCGCCCGCCAGCAGCTTCTTGACGTCCGTCTCGACCACCTTGATGTCCGCTCGAAGCTCCCGGTGGGCCTCGTCGTTGCGCGTGAGCTCCCGCCGCAGGAACCACGCGATGACGCCGAAGAGGAACACGAGGGCGCCGAGCAGCCACGTTACCGCGGCGCCGAGCTCGATGGATATGGATGGGGCGACGTTCGCCGCCAGCACGGTGGGGGGCATCCGAGTCTCCAGGTCTTGCCGAGCTCGCCCCGGCCCCGCACGTCTCCGGCGCGCGGGACCAGGGCGACCCTCGAACTGATGCTAACATGCGCGGCCGACCGGCCGAGCCTCACGCCAGAGGCAAGTGCAGGAGACGTGCCAAGACCCGCTCACAGCCCCCGACAACCGGTCCCATTCGACGGTTCGTCACCGCAACCCGGAGGAGATCGCTCGATGGCCATCGTCGTCGGACAGCCCGCCCCCGACTTCACCCTGCACGAAACCCCGCAGCAGCAACGTAGCCTGCGCGACTTCCGGGGCCGGAGCGTCGTGCTCGTCTTCTTCCCCGGGGCCTTCACGCCGGTCTGCACGACGGAGATGTGCGCCCTGCGCGACCGCCTCGACCGGTTCAGCGCCCTCGATGCGGAGGTCGTCGGCATCACCGTCGACCCGCCCTTCGTCCAGGCAGCGTGGAAGGCGGCGCACGATGTCGGCTACACCTTTCTCAGCGACTACAACCGCGAGGTGGTGAACGCCTACGGGGTCGCGTTCCCCGACCTCGCCGGCCTGGACGGCTACGTCTGCGCCAACCGCGCGGTGACCGTCGTCGACAAGGAGGGGGTGGTGCGCCATCACTGGGTGGGCGAGAGCCTGCGCGTCGAGCCCGACTACGACGAGCTCCAGGCGGTGGTGGCGGCCCTGCCATAGCGCGCCGGGGAATCGGCCCGTGACAGGTGTCCTCTCCCGGCTGACCTCGGCGTTCCCCCTGTGGGTTCTGGGCGCGGGAGTCGCGGCCCTGATTCGGCCCGACTGGTTCACCTGGTTCAGCGGCCCCCTGATCACCGTCGGCCTCGGCGTCATCATGCTCAGCATGGGCATGACCCTCGGGTTCGACGACTTCCGCCGGGTGGGGCGCGAGCGGGCTCGGGTGCTGCCGGGGGTGGTCCTGCAGTACACCGTCATGCCCGCGCTGGGCTGGGGCCTGGGGTATCTCTTCGCCCTGCCGACGCCGTTCGCGGTGGGCCTCGTGCTCGTCTCGTGCTGCCCCGGGGGCACCGCGTCGAACGTCATCGCCTACCTCGCCCGGGCCGACGTGGCGCTCTCGGTGACGCTGACCGCCCTGTCCACGATGCTGGCGGTGCTGATGACGCCGTTCCTGACCGCCCTGCTCGCCGGCAGCCGGGTCGACGTCTCCGCGGCCGGACTGCTCATCAGCACCGTCCAGGTCGTCATCGTGCCGGTGACGGCGGGAGCGCTGCTCAAGTGGCGCTTTCCCGGCGCCGTCGACCGCGTGCTGCCCGTCGCGCCGCTCGTGGCCATCGTCGCCATCAGCCTCATCGTCGGCTCCGTCGTCGGCGGCGGCCGCGAGCGGATCATCGAGGCAGGCCCGCGGCTGGTGCTCGCGGTCGTCACCCTGCACTCCCTCGGCTTCCTCCTCGGCTATCTCGCGGGCCGGCTCGCCCTGCGGCGCGAGGTCGCGGCGCGCACGGTGTCCATCGAGGTCGGGATGCAGAACACCGGGCTCGGCGTCGTGCTGGCCCAGCAGAACTTCGCCAACCCCCTGGTCGCGGTCCCGAGCGCCATCGCCAGCGTCTTCCACTCCCTGGTCGGCAGCCTGGCCGCGGCGTGGTGGCGGCGGCGTGGTCCCGACGCGTGAACCGCGCCGTCCGACTCGACGCGCCCATACCGCCATAGAGGAGCCGCAGGCCACCGGAGCGGTGTTCGAACCCGCCTCCTGCACTTGACGCGACAAACAGAACCAGTCCAGACTAGTTTCGTCAATCGCAGACAGCAAGTGGGAGCAACGGATGGTCACCTACGACGAACACAAGCCGCGCGCGTGGACCGTCGCCGAGGCAAAGGCCAGGCTGTCCGAAGTGCTGCGCCGCGCCGAAGAAGAGGGACCGCAACGCATCGGGCACCGCAAGGCGTTCGTGGTCGTGTCGGCCCGCGTCTGGGACGAGACGACCGGGCCGCGGCCGACGCTCGGACAGTGGCTCATCGCCAACGCGCCCGGGCCCGGAACGCTTGAGCTCCCGCCACGCGACGAAGGGCAGGAACGACCCGGCCCGTTCGACGATTGGACCGAGGAAGACTGGAAGGCACTCGATCGGCCCGAGCCCGGTCGGGGATCGGAAGAGTGACCGGATTTCTCCTCGATACCAACGTCGTGTCCGAGATGCTCAAGCCGGCCCCGGACGCGGGCGTGATCGAGTTCCTCCGCACCCGGCATGACAGCCTGTGGCTCTCCGTCGTCGTGCTTTACGAGCTGGAGTACGGCGTGCAGCTTCTCCCCGCGGGCCGGCGTCGTCTCCGACTGGCGACCCGGGTCGCCGGCATCGTCGCGAACCACGAAGGCCGCATCCTCCCGGTAACCCCCGAGGCCGGGCAACGAGCGGCGCGGCTCCGAGCCCGAGCCCGCCGCTCCGGGAGGCCCGCGCAGATGGCCGACGCGCTGATCGCCGGGACCGCCGAGGCGGAATCCCTCACCGTGGCGACCCGCGACACGGCGCACTTCGTGCCCTTCGATGTCGAATCGATCGATCCGTGGACCGGGAAACCCGGGCAATGAAGTCCCCAGGGCCAATCTCACGCGAGGGTCCCGGGATCGATCAATCGTCCGGCATCACGTAGGTTCCCGGGCGCAACCCCACCACGAAGCTGCCGTTTCTCAACGACGGCTTGTTGTAGCGCAGGGTGCCAGGATGGGGCTCCGGGTGGCCGGAGTTGCGGTGGACGCAGTCGCCGGCCGCGACGTCCCACTCCATGGTCGGCCCGAGCCGCGGGTAGACGTCGGCCCGGCCCTCGGCGACCACGCAGAACTTCAGCGAGCTGCCGCTCTTGACCCGCTCGACCACGTTCAGCGGCTCGAGGAACGCCTCGAGGGCGGCGCTGGGGTGTGACCGGCTCTCGACGACGCGGAGCGGATCGGACGGGCGGGACAGGGTCGACCGCAGGCGCCGCGGCGGGCCGTCGCCCTCGCGCTTCCACGCGCCTTCCCCGGCGCGGGCGTAGTACAGGAGCCCGGCGGCGGGCGCCGCCACCGCGCCGAGGATCGGCTCGCCATCTTCGATCAGCGCCACGTTGACGGTGAACTCGCCGGTACGATCGACGAACTCCTTCGTCCCGTCGAGGGGGTCGACGAGCCAGTAGCGGGACCACCCTCGGCGCACCTCGTACGACGGAATCTCGTGCTCCTCGGACAGGTACGGGATGGCGGGGTCCAGCGCCGTCAATCCGTTCCGGATGATCGCGTCGGCCGCCAGGTCGGCCGCGGTCACCGGCGATCCGTCCGCCTTCGCCCGCACCCGCGTGTCGCCGGCGCGGTAGCGCTCCAGAACCACGGCGGCGGCCCGCAGCGCCACCTCGTTCACGGCTTCCATCGTCACCATGACGCACCCAGTGTAGCGATCCACAACCTCCCGAGTTCGACGAAGTTGGTCGAAGAACCGCAACACGACTGAGAGAATGAGTCGAAGAGTGGCGACTTCGCTGCCGGAACACCGGGATGGAGGCGCTGGGGGCGTCCGGTCTCGCCTTGACGCCGGGGGCCGTCGCGAGGTACATTTCGGCATCGTGAGTCTGCGCACACGGGCCGGCTGTTGTTGTCGCTGCTGTTGTCCGGTGGCCGCCGAGGCCCCGACGCTGACGGTCGTGTGAGGTGACGCACGAAAGCTGACAGAACACCCAGCAAGCACCAGCGCGAGAGACCGACAGCCCGGGGCCGAAAGGCTCCGGGCTTTTTTTGTTCGCCGACCCGGCAGGAGGCGTCGACCACGGCCAGGGTCGGTTGCGGCGGCCGGGGCCGAGGCGCAGCAGGCCGCAGGCGATTCCCGGCTCGATCCATGGTTGACGCATCCGTCGGGTCGGCGCCGCTCTTTCCGGCGTTCCTCAAGCTGAGGGACCGGTCGGTGACGGTGGTCGGAGGCGGGCCGGTGGCCGCGTCGAAGCTCCGCGCGCTGCTCGATGCGGGGGCCAGCGTGACCGTCGTCGCGCCGGAGGTCACGACCGGGATCGCGGCGAGCGGCGTGGACGTCCGACGCCGCCGGTTCCGGGCATCGGACCTCGACGGCGCGTGGCTCGCGGTGGCGGCGGCGCCCCCCGAGGTCAACCGCGAGGTGGCGGCGGCGGCCGAGGAGCGGCGCCTGTTCGTCAACGCGGTGGACGACCCGGCGCACGCGAGCCTCTATCTCGGCGGCGTGGTCCGCCGGGGCGGCGTCACCGCGGCGATCTCGACCGACGGCCGGGCCCCGGCCCTGGCCGGGCTGATCCGGGAGGCGCTCGAGGCGCTGCTGCCCGAGGACGAGGTGCGGCGGTGGCTGGCCGCCGCGGACGACGAGCGGGCGGGATGGCTCGCCCGGCGCGTGCCGATGGAACGGCGGCGGCCGTTGCTCGTACGCGCGCTGGCCGCGCTGTACGGCGATCGGACGGCGACCGAAGAGGAAGGCGACGGCCGAGAGGTCGACCGCAAGTGAGGTCGGCCGAGAAGATTGAACAGATGAGACCTCGACCGCAGCAACCGGCGGCGCAGCCTCGACCGGCGACCGCAGTCCGGCAACCGGAGACCGGCACCGGGGGCCTTGACCGCGGACCCGACCCGACCCCGGGGTTCGTGTCGCTCGTCGGGGCGGGCCCGGGAGACCCGGCCCTGCTGACGATGCAGGCCCTGGACCGGCTCCAGAGGGCCGACCTGGTGCTCTACGACGCGCTCGTGGCGCCCGAAATCGTCGCGCTCGCGCACGGGGCGCAGTGCTTCTGCGTCGGCAAGCGGGCGGGCCGCCGGTCGGTGCGCCAGGAGACCATCATCCGCCTCCTGGTCCGCGCCGCCCGCCGGGGGCGCCGCGTGGTCAGGCTGAAGGCCGGCGACCCCTACGTGCTGGGGCGGGGCGGAGAGGAGGCCCTGGCCCTGCGGGCGGCGGGCATCGGGTTCGAGGTCGTGCCGGGGCTGACCACCGCCGTCACCGCCCCGGCCCTCGCCGGCATCCCCATGACTCATCGCGGGGCGGCCTCGGGGTTCGCGGTGGTGTCCGGCCACCACGAGTCCAGCTTCCGGCCGGTGCTCGGCGCGTTGCCGCCCGGCTCGCTGACCGTCGTGGTGCTGATGGGGCTGGCCCGCCGCGCCGCGGTGGCCGCCTGCCTGCTCGACCGCGGCTGGCCGGCCGACACCCCGGCCGCCATCGTGTGCGCCACCGTCTCGCCACGGACCCGGGTCTGGGCCGGGACGCTGGGAGAGCTGGGGACGGCCCCGCACCCGGCCGCCGAGGGCACGCCCGGGACCCTCGTCGTCGGCAGCGTCGTCGATCTGCGCGCGATGCTCGACGAGACCCGGCCGGACACGGCGGCGGCGGTCGAACGGGAGGGCCGGAGCTCGTGACGACCGGCAAGGAACGCGCCCTCCCCGCGAGCGGCGTCGGGACATCCCCGGCGCCCCGCGGCGGAACCCCGAGATTGGGCGCAGGCAGCCGAGGAACCGCGGAGTCAGGCAGGAGGCGTCGCCGCTCGAACGCGGCGGGGACCCCGCCGCGGGCTGCCGGAAACGGGTGGAGCTCGAGATGACCTGGAAGGAAAGACTCGGCGATCGCATCCCGGCGGAGCTGGGGCGGGAGATCGACACCTTCGAGAACCAGATCGCCCTGAAGCGCCAGGGCCGCATCGACGACAAGGTGTTCGCGGAGACCCGCCTGCGGCGCGGCGCCTACGGGCAGCGCTACGACAACGGGCAGCGGAACGACGGCAACGGGGTCAAGGCGCTCGAGTTCCCCTCGAACGGGCTGACCAAGGGCCCCGACACGGTGTGGGACGCCCCCGGCATGCAGCGCATCAAGATCCCGTTCGGGGGGCTGACGGCCGAGCAGATGGACACCCTCGCCGACCTCGCCGAGGAGTACAGCGACGGCATCTGCCACATCACCACCCGGCAGGACGTGCAGCTCCACTTCGTCCACGTGGACGACACCCCGGCCCTGATGCGCCGGCTCGCGGCGGTCGGCATCACCACCCGCGAGGCGTGCGGCAACACCGTGCGCAACGTCACCGCCTGCCCCCTCGCGGGCGTGTGCCGCGACGAGACCTTCGACGTGACGCCCTACGCGCGCGCGTCGATGCGGTTCCTCCTCGGGCACCCCGACGCCCAGGACTTCGGCCGCAAGTTCAAGGTGGCCTTCTCGGGGTGCCGGCAGCACGCGTGCGGCCTCGTCAACATGCACGACTTCGGGGCGATCGCGGTCACCCGCGAGACCGCCGCGGGGACCGAGCGCGGGTTCGAGGTCCACGTCGGGGGTGGCCTCGGCGCGGTGCCCCACGAGGCGAAGCTCTTCGATCCGTTCATGGCCGAGTCCGAGGTGCTGCCGACCCTCCAGGCGATCTCGCGGGTGTTCGCGCGGCTCGGCGAGAAGCGCAACCGGGCCCGCGCCCGCATCAAGTTCCTCGTCGCCAAGCTCGGCATCGACGAGTTCCGGCGGCTCGTCGAGGAGGAGCGCCGGGGCCTTGCCCATGACGAGCGCTGGACCGCCCATCTCGCGGACCTCGCGTCGACGGACGAGCAGCCGCTGAAGGACGGCGAGCCCCTCGACGGCGGGCCGGACGGGTCGGGCTTCGCGGCCTGGTCGCGCTCGAACGTCTACCGGCAACGCCAGCCGGGATACGCGGTGGTCACGGTGAGCCTGCCGCTGGGCGACATCGACAGCGATCAGCTCCGGGGACTGGCCGACGTCGCCCGCCGCTACGTCGGCGACACCGTCCGCACCACCGTCGAGCAGAACATCGTGCTGCGGTGGGTGCGCGAGTCGGACCTGCCGGCGCTCCATCGGGAGCTGGACGCCCTCGGCGTCGGGCGGCCCGGCGCGCAGTCGATCGGCGACATCACCGCCTGCCCCGGCACCGACACCTGCAAGCTCGGCATCGCCTCGTCGCGGGGACTGGCGGCCGAGCTCGAGAAGCAGGTGCGAGGGCAGCTCGACACCCTGGACGACGCGGTCCGCGGCCTGCGCATCAAGATCAGCGGATGCTTCAACTCATGCGGCCAGCACCACGTCAGCGACCTCGGGTTCTACGGGGTGAGTCGGCACGTGCACGGGCGCGTCGTCCCGCACTTCCAGGTCGTGCTGGGCGGCAAGTGGATCGAGAACGCGGGGGCCTACGGACTCGCCATCGGCGCGGTGCCGGCCCGCGAGATTCCCGAGGTAGTCAGGCGCATCACCGGTCGCTTCGTCGAGGACCGCGGGCCCGACGAGACGTTCCACGCGTTCACGACCCGCATCGGCAAGCGCGAGCTTCGGGAGATGGTGCAGGACCTGATGGCGGTGCCCGACTACGAGGTCGCGCCCGACCATTATCGCGACTGGGGCGACCCGCGCGAGTTCGGCATCGGGGACATGGGCATCGGCGAATGCGCGGGCGAGGTGGTGTCGCTGACCGAGTTCGATCTCGCGGGGGCCGACAGCCAGGTCTTCGAGGCCCAGCTCCAGCTCGAGGCGGGCAACGTGGGCACGGCCGACGAGCTCGCCTACGCGGCGATGGTGCAGGCGGCCCGGGGGCTGGTCAAGACCGAGTTCGTCGACGTCCCCGACGACCCCGATCGCATCGTCGCCGAGTTCCGGACGCGCTTCTACGACACCGGGGTATTCCTCGACCGGTTCGCGGGCGGGAAGTTCGCGCAGTACCTGTTCCGGCGGCACGCCCGCACCGGCCCTCCGGCCGGCTCCGACACCGTCCGGCAGTCGATCGAGGAGGCCCAGCTCTTCCTCGAGGCCACCCACGCGTGCCAGGCGAAGCTGGCCGGCGCGCCGGCGGCGGCGATGGCGGCGACGGCCGGCGAGGCGGCCCTCACCGGGAGTCCCGCGTGAGCGCCGTCGCCTCCGCCCCGCCCGACGCCACCGCCGTGCAGCGCATCGGCCTGAAGGTCTTTCTCGATGACGGGGCGGTGCTCTCGCCACGCGACGTCATCCCGGTCTTCCACCGCTGGATCCAGACCCGCGCGGTGGACGGGATGCTGATCGACGTCGCCGACTACACCCACCTCCCCACCGGTCCCCTCGTGCTCCTCGTGGCGCACGAGGGCCGGTACGTCCTCGACCGCGGCGACGACCGGCTGGGGCTGCAGTACGTGCGGACGCAGCCGCTGGACGGGTCGCTTGAGACGCGGCTCCGCACCTTCGCAGGAACGCTCGTCCGCGCCGCCCGGCTGCTCGAGAACGACGCGACCCTGCCCGGCCCGGTCCGCTTCCGCGGCGACGAGATCGACCTGGTCGCGAACGACCGGCTCCTGGCCCCGAACACGCCCGACACCCTGTCGGCGGTCCGGCCCGCGTTCGAGTCGTTCCTCGGGACGCTGTCGGACGGTGGCCCCTGGACCCTGACCCCCCGCACCGGACCGGGCTCGCGCTTCGGCATCCATGCGCGCACCGCCGCCAGGGCGCCCCTCGAGGCTCTCGCCGGACGTCTGAACGCCGGGACCGGCTCCTGAACACGCCGCGGCAGAGACCCCGCTGTCATCCGTTTCGGCGCTGCCTCTCGCCTGACGCCGTCCGGCGGGCTGCCGGCCAGGACATTAGCATTACTAATATTGCAATGGCTCGCTATTAGCCGTCTGTGCTATATTGCTCGGTTCATGCACGTCGAAACGCTGCGCATCTTCTGCGACGTGGTGCGCCATCAGAGCTTCTCGCGGGGCGCGAGGGCGAGCTCGGTCAGCCAGTCGGCCGCGAGCCAGGCGGTGCGCCAGCTCGAGAGGCACCTCGGCGCCCAGCTCATCGACCGGTCCAAGCGGCCGTGGAAGCTGACCGCCGAGGGCCGGCTCTTCTTCAAGGGCTGCCAGGAGCTCGTCGAGCGCTATCAGGAGCTGGAAGCGGCGGTGCGGCACCGGCAGAACCCGTCGGGCCGGACGGTCCGGCTCGCGACCATCTACTCGGTGGGCATCCACCAGTTGACCCAGTACGTGGACCGGCTCCGCGCCGCGGCCCCGGGGGCCGAGGTCGACCTGCAGTACATGCACCCCGGCGAGATCTGCGAGCAGGTGCTCAGCGACCGATGCGACCTGGGCCTGATCTCGTTCGTCACCCCGCGGCGCGAGCTCGCGGTCATCCCGTGGAAGCGCCAGTCGATGGTCGTGGCCTGCCCCCCCGCGCACCGCTTCGCGGACCTCGCGGCGGAAGGGGGCGGGGTCCGGCCGGCGGACCTCGCGGGCGAGCGCTTCGTGGCCTTCGACCGGAAGCTGCCGGTCCGCCGCGCCGTCGACCGGTTCCTGCGGCGCCACGACGTCGAAGTGACCGTGACGGCGGAGTTCGACAACATCGAGACCATCAAGCAGGCGGTCGACGAGGAGGCGGGCATCGCGATCCTGCCCGAGCCGACCCTGCGGCGCGAGGTGCGGCGCGGGACCCTCGTGCAGGCGCCCCTCGTGCTGCCGGCGGGGGAGCCGCCGCTGGTGCGGCCGCTGAGCATCGTCCACAGAAGCAATCGACGGTTGAACCCCGCCGTCACCGCGTTCATCGAGCTGCTCGGCGCCGACGCGCCATCGTCGCCGGCGGCGGCGCCGTCACCGGACCGCACGCCGGAAGCGGCAGCCCCCCGCCGGACCGCGAGAGCGCGCGGCGGGCAGCCCCCCGCCGTGCTGACGGCGGGCCCCGACCCACAGGGAGCGAACCCATGAGCGGATCCGAGAGACGGCCGCCGCATACGTCGGGCCAGGGGCTCTACGACCCCCGGTTCGAGCACGACTCCTGCGGGGTGGGGTTCGTGGTCCACATCCGGGGGCGGCGCTCGCGCAAGCTCGTCGATCAGGCCCTGGAGATCGGGATCAACCTGCTCCATCGCGGCGCGTGCGGGTGCGAGCCCAACACCGGGGACGGGGCGGGACTGCTGATGCAGGTCCCCGACCGGTTCCTGCGCCGCGAGACGGCGGCGCTCGGGTTCGCCCTGCCCCCGGAGGGGCGGTACGGCGTGGGCATGCTGTTCCTCCCGCGGCCGGCGGACGAGCGGCGCCGCGTCGAGGAGCTGATCGAGCGCGTCGTCGACGAGGAGGGCCAGACCCTGCTCGGCTGGCGGGACGTCCCCACCGACAGCAGCCCGCTGGGGGCCACCGCCCGCCGGGGCGAACCGGTCATCCGACAGGTGTTCATCGGGCGCGGTCCGGCCATGACCGACGGCCCCGACGCGCAGGCGCGGTTCGAGCGCAAGCTCTACGTCATTCGCCGGCGCGTCGAGCACGCCGCCGACGGCCTCGGCCTCGAGGCCCCCGACGCGTTCTACGCGGCCAGCCTGTCGTCGCAGACCATCGTCTACAAGGGCATGCTCATCGCCGACCAGGTCACCACCATGTTCCCGGACCTGGTGGACCCCGACCTCGAGTCGGCGATCGGGCTCGTCCACTCGCGCTTCAGCACCAACACCTTCCCGTCGTGGCCGCTGTCGCACCCCTACCGCTACATCGCCCACAACGGCGAGATCAACACGCTGCGCGGCAACATCAACTGGATGCGGGCGCGCGAGGCGCTGTGCGAGTCGGACCTGCTGGGGGACGACCTGCGGAAGCTGTTCCCGATCATCAAGGAGAGCCAGAGCGACACCGCCACCTTCGACAACGTGCTCGAGTTCCTGGCCATGACCGGCCGGTCGCTGCCCCACTCGGTCCTGATGATGATCCCGGAGCCGTGGCGGAAGCACGAGTCGATGGCGGCCGACCGCCGGGCGTTCTACGCCTACCACTCGACGCTGATGGAGCCGTGGGACGGCCCCGCGTCGATCGCGTTCACCGACGGCACGGTGGTGGGGGCGGTCCTCGACCGCAACGGGCTGCGCCCGTCCCGCTACTACGTCACGAAGGACGACCTCGTGGTCATGGCGTCCGAGGTCGGCGTCCTCGACGTGCCGCCGGAGAACGTGCTCGTCAAGGAACGGCTGCACCCGGGCCGGATCTTCCTCGTCGACACCGCGCAGGGGCGCATCATCGACGACGAGGAGATCAAGTCGGGGCTCGCGGCCGAGCACCCCTACCAGGACTGGCTGGACGCCGAGGTCGTGCACCTCGACGACCTGCCGCCCGCCCCCGGGGCGGCGCCGGTCGACCGCGAGTCGCTGCGGCGCCGGCAGCGGGCGTTCGGATATACCGAGGAGGACCTGCGCATTCTGCTCGGCCCCATGGCCGCGCAGGGCGTGGAGCCGGTCGGGTCGATGGGCACCGACACCGCCCTCGCGGTCCTCTCCGACCGGCCGCGGCTGCTCTACGACTACTTCAAGCAGCTCTTCGCGCAGGTCACCAACCCGCCCCTCGACGCCATCCGGGAGGAGCTCGTCACCGACATGAGCTCGACCCTCGGGGCCGAGCGGAACCTGCTGAAGCCGGAGCCGGAGTCCTGTCACCAGATCCGCATCGAGTACCCGATCCTCGACAACGAGGAGACGGCCCGCATCCTGCACAACCCGGACCCCGCCCTGCGCGCGGTGACGCTGTCCACCCTGTTCGACCCGAGCGAGGGCTCGGGCGCCATCGCGAAGGCGATGGACGAGCTGTGCCTGAAGGCCAGCGCCGCCGTCGCCGACGGCTGCGCCATCCTCGTGCTCTCGGACCGCGGCGTCGACGCGGACCACGCGCCGATTCCCGCCCTCCTCGTCACCGCCGGCGTGCACCACCACCTCGTGCGCGAGGGCACGCGGACGCGCTGCGCCCTCGTCGTCGAGTCGGGCGAGCCCCGCGAGCCGCACCACATGTCGCTGCTGCTGGGGTACGGTGCGGGGGCGGTCAACCCGTACGTGGCGTTCGAGACCATCGAGGAGCTCATCGAGCGCGGCGACGTCGCCGACGTGGACGCGCGGAAGGGCATCCGCCATCACATCCTCGCCCTCACCAAGGGGGTGCTGAAGGTGATGTCGAAGATGGGCATCTCGACCCTGCAGAGCTACCGGGGGGCCCAGATCTTCGAGGCGGTGGGCCTCGACAAGCCGTTCGTCGACCGCTACTTCACGTGGACGGCGTCCCGCCTCGCGGGCATCGGCATCGACACCGTCGAGGAGGAGGTGAAGCAGCGGCACCGGGCGGCGTTCCCCACCCGCGGCGGCGAGGACGACGAGCTCGACAGCGGCGGCGAGTACCAGTGGCGGCGCGACGGCGAGTACCACCTGTTCAACCCCGACACCGTGTACAAGCTGCAGCACGCCACCCGCAGCGGGCAGTACGCCATCTACCGCGACTACGCGCGGCTCGTCAACGACCAGAACCGCAAGCGGGCCACGCTGCGCGGGCTGTTCCGGCTGCGGCCGGGCGACGCGCCGGTCCCCCTCGACGAGGTCGAGCCGGTGGAGTCGATCTTCAAGCGCTTCTCGACCGGCGCGATGTCGTTCGGCTCGATCAGCGCCGAGGCCCACGAGACGCTGGCCATCGCCATGAACCGCATCGGCGGCAAGTCGAACACCGGCGAGGGGGGCGAGGACCCCGCGCGGTTCACCCCCGACCCGAACGGCGACCTGCGGCGGAGCGCGGTCAAGCAGGTGGCGTCGGGGCGGTTCGGGGTCACGAGCGAGTACCTCGTGAACGCCGACGACCTGCAGATCAAGATGGCGCAGGGGGCCAAGCCCGGCGAGGGCGGCCAGCTCCCGGGGTTCAAGGTCTACCCCTTCATCGCCAAGATCCGCTACTCGACCCCCGGGGTCACCCTGATCTCGCCGCCGCCGCACCACGACATCTACTCGATCGAGGACCTCGCCCAGCTCATCCACGACCTGAAGAACTCGAACCCGCGGGCCCGGGTGCACGTGAAGCTCGTGGCCGAGGTGGGGGTGGGCACGGTGGCGGCGGGGGTGGCCAAGGCCCACTCCGACGTCGTCCTCATCTCCGGGCACGACGGCGGGACCGGGGCGTCGCCGCTGACGAGCATCAAGCACGCGGGGGTGCCGTGGGAGCTCGGCCTCGCCGAGACCCAGCAGGTGCTGGTGATGAACCAGCTCCGCGACCGCATCGTCGTCCAGACCGACGGGCAGATGAAGACGGGCCGCGACGTGGTCATCGCGGCGCTGCTCGGGGCCGAGGAGTACGGGTTCTCCACCGCGCCCCTCGTCGTCGAGGGCTGCATCATGATGCGGGTCTGCCACCTCGACACGTGCCCGGTGGGCATCGCGACCCAGAACCCCGAGCTGCGCAAGCACTTCTCGGGGCGCCCCGAGTTCGTCGAGAACTACTTCCGCTTCGTGGCCGAAGAGGTGCGCGAAGCGATGGCGGAGATGGGCTTCCGCACGATGGAGGAGATGATCGGCCGCGTCGACCGGCTCGACACCGCCGGCGCCGTCGACCACTGGAAGGCGCGGGGTCTCGACCTGTCGCCGATCCTGCTAAACCCCGACGTGCCCGACACGGTGGCCCGGCGCTGCGTGCGCGAGCAGGACCACGGCCTCGACCGGGCCCTCGACAACACCCTCATCGAGCGCTGCGCGCCGGCCGTCGAGCACCGGACCCCGGTGTCGTTCACCCTGCCCATCCGCAACGTGAACCGGACCGTCGGCACCATGCTGGGGTCCGAGATCACCCGCCGCTGGGGCGGGGCGGGGCTGCCGGACGGGACCATCGACGTCACCTTCACGGGGTCGGCCGGGCAGAGCTTCGGCGCGTTCCTGCCGACCGGGGTCACCCTGACCATCGAGGGCGACGCGAACGACTACTTCGGCAAGGGACTCTCGGGCGGCCGGCTCGCCGTGTACCCGCCGCGGGCCTCGACGTTCGTGCCCGAGGAGAACATCGTCATCGGCAACGTCGCCCTCTACGGCGGCACCGGGGGCGAGGCGTTCGTGCGCGGCGTCGCGGGCGAGCGTTTCGCGGTGCGCAACAGCGGGGTCGACGCGGTCGTCGAAGGCGTCGGCGACCACGGCTGCGAGTACATGACGGGCGGCCGGGTCGTCATCCTGGGACGCACGGGCCGGAACTTCGCGGCGGGCATGAGCGGCGGCATCGCCTACGTGCTCGACCCGACGGGCACCTTCGCCCAGCGCTGCAACCCCGGCATGGTCGACCTGGAGACGCTCGACGACGAGGACGCCGAGCTGGTGCAGCGGCTCATCCGGCGGCACGTCGACCACACCGCGAGCGCCAACGGGCAGGCGGTGCTCGACGGGTGGGACACGGCGCGGCCGGCGTTCGTCAAGGTGATGCCGCGCGACTACAAGCGGGTGCTCATGGCCGAGGCCAAGGCCCGGGCGGAGTCGCGCGAGCCCGGCTTCGCGGAGCTGGTCGGCACCGGCGCGAGCTAGCGGTACAAGAACATCATGGGAAAGCTGAAGGGTTTCATCGAGATCGACCGGCAGAAGCAGGCGAGCCGCGACGTGGCGGAGCGGGTCCGCGACTGGCAGGAGGTGTACCTGCCGTACGCCGACGAGGACCTGCGGGCCCAGGGGGCGCGGTGCATGGACTGCGGCATCCCCTTCTGCCACGAGGGGTGCCCGCTCGGCAACCTCATCCCCGACTGGAACGACCTCGTCTACCGCGACCAGTGGAAGGCGGCAATCGAGCGCCTGCACAAGACCAACAACTTCCCGGAGTGGACGGGGCGGCTCTGCCCCGCCCCCTGCGAGGGCTCGTGCGTGCTCGCCATCAACCGCGACGCGGTGACCATCAAGTCGATCGAGATGGCGATCGTGGAGCGGGCGTTCGACGAGGGCTGGATCCGGCCCGAGCCTCCCGCCACGCGGACCGGCAAGACGGTCGCCGTCGTGGGCTCGGGCCCGGCCGGGCTCGCCGCGGCCGACCAGTTGAACCGGGCCGGACACCGGGTCACGGTGTTCGAGCGGTCCGACCGCATCGGGGGGCTCCTGCGCTACGGCATCCCCGAGTTCAAGATGGAGAAGCGGTTCCTCGACCGCCGCCTCGACATCCTGGAGGCGGAGGGGGTCGAGTTCCGGCCCAACACCGACGTCGGGGTGACCGTGACGGCGGAGGCGTTGCGGCGCGACCACGACGCGATGCTGCTCGCGGGCGGCGCCGGGCAGCCGCGCGACCTGAAGGTGCCGGGCCGCGAGCTGTCCGGCATCCACTTCGCCATGGAGTACCTGACGCTGCAGAACCGGCGGTGCGAGGGCGACACGATCGGCGACGACGAGTTCATCACCGCCGAGGACAAACGGGTCGTCATCATCGGCGGCGGCGACACCGGGGCCGACTGCCTGGGCACCGCGCACCGGCAGGGCGCCCGGTCGATCCACCAGTTCGAGCTGCTGGCGAGGCCACCGGCAGAGCGGAGCGAGGGCAACCCGTGGCCGGAGTGGCCCAACGTCTTCCGGGTGTCCGGGGCCCACGAGGAAGGCGGCGAGCGCGTCTACTCGGTCTCCACGGAACGGTTCACCGGCAATGCGGACGGACAGGTCACCGCCCTGCACGCGACCCACGTAGAGATGAAGCGCGAGAACGGGCGGCTCTCGTTCGCCCCGGTCCCGGACAGCGCGTTCGAGCTCGAGGTCGACCTGGTGCTGCTGGCCATGGGATTCCTGGGCCCGACCCGCGGGGGGCTGCTCGACGAGCTCGGGGTCGCGCTGACGGACCGCGGCAACGTGTCTCGCGACGGAAACTGGATGACCAGCGTCGAGGGGGTGTTCACCGCGGGCGACATGCAGCGCGGCCAGTCCCTCATCGTGTGGGCGATCGCCGAGGGCCGCAGCGCCGCGGCCGGCATCGACCGGCACCTGATGGGCGAGACCCGGCTCCCCATGCCGCTGCCTTAGAGGCTGACCGCGAAGTGGCGAAGGGAAACGGGTCGACGGACGTCCAGCGGCTCGAGACGCTGGCCGAGGTGAACGACGCCCTCGCGGGCGGGTCGAGCCTGCGGGCCGCCCTCCACCGGGTGATGCAGCTCCTCGACCGACGCGACAGCGTGGTGTGCGGATCGATCACGCTGCTGAGCCCCGACTCGGGGCTGCTGCACGTGGAGGCGTCCGAGGGACTGACCCCGGAGGGGCGCTCGGCCCGCTACGCCATCGGCGAAGGGGTGACGGGCCGGGTCGTCGAGAGCGCCAAGCCCGTCATCGTGCCACGGGCCAGCAAGGAGCCGATGTTCCTCAACCGGGCCCGCCGCAAGAACCTCGACCGGCGCGACATCAGCTTCATCTGCGTCCCCATCAAGACCCGGAAGAGCAAGAAGTCGGTGGGGGCCATCAGCATCGACCTGCCGTTCGAGAAGGGTCGCGACTACCAGCGCTACGTCAAGTTCCTCGACGTCGTCGCCACCATGATCGCCCAGGCCATCCGCGTCAACCATCTCGTCGACGCCGAGCGCCAGCGGCTGACCGAGGAGAACGTCCACCTGCGGGGCGAGCTCAAGGAGCGCTATGACTTCGCCAACATCGTCGGCACCAGCAGCCCCATGCGGCAGGTCTACGGCCAGGTCTCCCAGGTGGCCGGCGCCAACACCACGGTGCTCGTGCGCGGCGAGTCGGGGACCGGCAAGGAGCTGATCGCCCACGCCATCCACTACAACTCTCCGCGGGCGAAGAAGCCGTTCGTCAAGGTGAGCTGCGCCGCCCTCCCCGACTCGCTCATCGAGTCGGAGCTGTTCGGCTACGAGCGGGGCGCGTTCACCGGCGCCCAGACGCGCAAGAAGGGCCGCTTCGAGCTGGCCCAGGGCGGCACCCTGTTCCTCGACGAGATCGGCGATCTGAACCCGTCGACCCAGGTCAAGCTGCTGCGGGTCCTGCAGGAGCGCGAGTTCGAGCGGCTGGGGGGCACCGAGCCGGTCAAGGTCGACGTCCGCCTCATCGCGGCCACCAACGCCTCGCTCGAGAAGGCCATCGCGGCCGGCACGTTCCGCGAGGACCTGCACTACCGCCTCAACGTCTTCGCGATCTTCGTGCCGCCGCTGCGCGAGCGGAAGACCGACGTGCTGCTGCTCGCCGACCACTTCCTGGAACGCTACGGCGTCGAGCACGGCAAGCAGGTGCGCCGCATCTCGACCCCCGCCATCGACATCCTCATGGCCTATCACTGGCCGGGGAACGTCCGGGAGCTCGAGAACGCCATCGAGCGCGCGATGCTCGTGTGCGACGGGAGCGTCATCCACGCCCACGACCTCCCGCCGTCCCTGCAGACGGCCGAGGCGTCGGGAACGGTGATGAGCCAGTCGCTCGGCGAGGCCGTCGAGGCCTACGAGAGGGACCTCATCGAGGACGCCCTGAAGGCGACCCGCGGCAACCGCGTCAGGGCCGCCACCCTCCTCCGCTCGACCGAGCGGATCGTCAGCTACAAGGTCAAGAAGTACGAGATCGACTGCGCGCGGTACCGGACCTGACCACCGCGCCGCGCGTGATATGGTGGCGTCCCGTTCCCCGGACGTTCTCACAGGGAGACCACGATGCACCGTTTCGCCCTTCTCGCCACGCTCGTCGTCCTCGTCGCAAGCGCCGCGCCGGCGTCCGGCCAGGCGCCGGAAGTGCGGCCGGTGACCGACGCCATGCTCGCCGACCCGCCGCCCGAGAGCTGGTTGAACTGGCGCCGCACGCGCGACGGCTGGGGTTACAGCCCGCTGGACCAGATCACCCGCGACAACGTCGGCGAGCTCCGCATGGTGTGGTCGTGGGCGATGGAGACCGGGTCGCAGCAGACGACCCCCATCGTGCACGACGGCGTGATGTACCTCGCGAGCCCCGGGAACGTCGTGCAGGCCCTCGACGCGGCGACCGGCGACCTGCTGTGGGAGTACCGGCGCGAGTTCCCGACGGCCCGGGGCCGGGGACGGCCCAACCGCAGCATGGCCATCCACGGCGACCGCATCATCCTCAACACCGCCGACGCGGGCATCGTCGCCCTCGATGCCGCGACCGGCGAGGTGGCGTGGGAGACGGATGTCGCGGACGCCGCCAAGGGTTACCAGTACACCAGCGGGTCGCTCGTCGTGGACGGCGTGGTCATCTCCGGCATGGCCGGCTGCCTGCGGTTCTGGGACGATGGCTGCTTCATCACCGGGCACGACGCCGCCACCGGCCGCGAGCTGTGGCGCACGTCGACGGTGGCGCGGCCGGGCGAGCCGGGCGGCGACACCTGGGGCGACCTGCCGATGATGTTCCGCGGCGGCGGCGACGCGTGGATCGCCGGGTCCTACGACCCCGCCCTCGGGCTGACGTTCTGGGGGGTGGCCCAGGCCAAGCCGTGGGCGCAGGTGAGCCGGCGCACCGACGGCGACGCCCTCTACACCAGCTCGACCCTGGCCCTCGACCCCGCCACCGGCGAGATGCAGTGGTACTTCCAGCACCTGCCGGGCGAGTCGCACGACATGGACGAGACCTTCGAGCGCATCCTCGTCGACGTCGACGGGCGGCCGTCGGTGTTCACGATGGGCAAGCTCGGCATCCTGTGGCAGCTCGACCGCGAGACCGGCGCGTTCATCAACGCCACCGACCTCGGCTACCAGAACATCGTCGACATCGACCCCGCGACGGGCGGGATGTCGTTCCGGCCCGGCATGATGCCGGTGCTCGACGAGCGGCTCGAGTTCTGCCCGAGCCACTCCGGCCTGAAGAGCTGGCGGGCGATGGCCTACCACCCCGAGACCGAGGCGTTCTACATCCCCCTGACCCTGAACTGCCAGCGCACCATCTACGGCGACGTCGAGTGGCGGGAGGGGGGCGGCGGCGCCGGCATGATGTTCCGCGAGAACTTCCTCCACCCCGACAGCGGCGGCAACCTCGGCGAGTTCGTGGCCATGCACGTCAGCGGCGAGATCCTCTGGTCGCACCGGAAGCGGACCCCGTACATCTCGGCCTCGCTGACCACCGCGGGCGGCCTCGCCTTCGTGGGGACGTTCGACCGCCGGGCCTACGCCTACGACATCGCGACCGGCGACGAGCTCTGGCAGACCCGCCTCCCCACCTCCGTGCAGGGCTTTCCGATCACCTATTCGGTGGACGGGCGTCAGTACGTCGCGATCGGGACCGGCATCGGCGGCGGGAGCTGGACGACGATCCCCCTCGAGCTGACCCCCGAGAGACGGCGCCCCAACGGCGGAAACGGGCTGTTCGTCTTCGCCCTGCCTGAGTGACCATTGGATGGCGACGAGCGGGGCCGGAAGAGCCTGCCCGATCGCAGAAACACGAAATGCCCCTAATTCTTGACAAAATACGTATCAAATAGACATCATTTTACATGATCGCGAGGCGGGTCGTCGATGCCCTGCGGGCTTGGCGGCGACGGGCCGACCGCAAGCCGTTGGTGCTCCGGGGCGCCCGGCAAGTGGGCAAGACGACGTCCGTCGACCTGTTCGGCGCGGAGTTCCGGCAGTACGTCGCCCTGAATCTCGATCATCCCGGCGACCGGGAGATCTTCGATCAGGGCCTGCCCCTCGGGCGGACGCTCGAGGCGATCTTCTTCCTCAAGAACGCCGACCCGGCCGAGGCGTCGACCCTCCTGTTCCTGGACGAGATCCAGAGCTCGCCGCACGCGGTGCATTTGCTGCGCTACTTCGCGGAGGAGCGCGCGGACCTGGCGGTGGTGGCAGCGGGGTCGCTGCTCGAAGTGGCCCTCGACCGGTACCGGGCCAGCTTCCCGGTGGGCCGGGTCGAGTTCCTCTACCACTATCCGTTGACCTTCGCCGAGTACGCCGCCGCCGTGCCCGGCGGCTGGCGGGACGCGATGGCGGCGGTCCCCTGCCCGGACTACGCGGTCACGCCGCTGCGGCGTCTGTTTCGGGACTACGTCATGGTCGGCGGCATGCCCGAGATCGCGGCGTCGTATCTCGAACATCGGGACCTCGGCCGGCTGACGCGGCTGTACGAGGGGCTGCTGGTCTCGTACGCGGACGACGCCGCGAAGTACGCCCGCGGCCCGGCCCAGCTCGGTCATCTCCGGCACGTCATCGAGACCGCCCCGCTGCAGGCCGGCGAGCGGATCTCGTTCCAGGGGTTCGGCGGTTCCAACTACCGTTCCCGGGAGATGGCCGAGGCTCTCAGGCTCCTGGAGCAGGCCATGCTCCTGTCCCTGCTCTACCCCACCACGGCCGTCGAGCCGCCCGCGCTGCCCGACCGGCGCAAGTCGCCGCGCCTGCTGTACCTCGACACCGGTCTGGTGAACTACCGCGCCGGCCTGCAGACCGGCTTCCTCTCGCCGGGCGGGCTCGGTGCGCAGTATCGCGGCCGTCTGGCCGAGCACGTCGTCGGCCAGGAGCTCATCGCCGCCGAGTTGCAGACCAACGACAAGCCGCGCTACTGGGTTCGGCAGAAGACCGGCGCCACCGCCGAGGTTGACTACCTGCACCGGTACCGCGACCGTCTGGTGCCCGTGGAGGTGAAGTCCGGCAAGAGCGGTGCGCTCCGGTCGCTGCATCAGTTCATGCAGCGCGCGGACCACGACCTGGCCGTGCGGCTGTGGGACGGGGACATCGACCTCCACGCGGCGAAGACGCCCACGGGGCGCCGGTTCCGGCTACTCAATCTGCCCTACTTCCTGGTGCACCGCTTGGACGCCTACCTCGATTGGGCGGAGCGGGGAGGCGTCGGGGGCGGTTGACGCGGCGCGGGCGATAGCCTGATCGGCGAGGTCCTGGTCGCAGTCGGGCCGGAGCCGTCTTCCGCGAGCGGCGGTCAGGCCCCTCCGGCTGGAACGCCACCGGTTGGCGCGGTACATGCATCAGTTCACGCGCATGGCTGCTCTGTGAGGGACCGCGCAGCCTGTGGTAGCTTGGGAGTCGCGCCGCATCGCTGCGCCACCATGAGGGAGCCGTCATGCTCAGACGCGCCCCCGCCGCGGTTCCCGTCGAGTATCCCAGCTCCGACGGCCGGCCGATGGCGGAGAACGACGCCCAGCGGCACGCGATCATCTACGCGATCAGCGCCCTGACCCGTCACTTCAAGGGGCGGTCGGACGTCTACGTCTCTGGAGACCTTCTGATCTACTACGAGGAAGACAATCCCCGGGTGTCGATCGCCCCCGATGTGTTCGTCGTGTTCGGGGTGCAGGACCGCGAGCGACCCAACTACAAGCTCTGGGAAGAACGGCGGGCGCCGGACTTCGTGCTCGAGGTGGCTTCCCCGAGCACGTGGCGGGACGACCTGACGCGGAAGCGGTCGCTATACGAACGACTCGGCGTGCGCGAGTACTGCCAGTACGATCCGAAGGGAGAGCACCTGCCCGCGCGCCTGCTGGGCTGGCGGTTGACACCTTCGGGTTACGTCCGTCAACCCGTGGAGACGGCGCCCGGCGGCGGGTCGACCCTGAGGAGCCGGACCCTCGGTCTGGAGCTGCGGGCAGCGCCGGAGCGCGAGATGCGCTTCTGTGACCCCGCGACCGGCCGCGAACTCTGCAGCTACGACGAGGAGGCTGAAGGCCGGCGGGCGGAGGCGGAAGGCCGACGGGCCGCCGAAGCTCGAGCTGATGCGGCCGAAGCTCGAGCCGCCGCCGCCGAGACCCGAGCCGCCGCCGCCGAAGCGCTGCTGCGCGAGCGTGCCGACGGATAGCCGACCTACCTGCGGTCGTGCCGCCGACGGGATTCGGGCTCCACGGTCGCTGTCGCCGGGACGCCGCGGTGGAATACCTGCACCGGTACCGCGACCGATTCCGGCTGCTCAATCTGCCCTGCTTCCTGGTGCACCGGTTGGACGCCTGTCTCGATTGGGCGGAGCGGGGAGGCGCCGACGGCGGCTGATCGCGGGGCGGACCCGCGCGATGCCTAGCCAGAGGCCGATACCGGCCGACGCCAGCCCGCCGGCCATGAGGGTGAGGACGCCGACGTCCCACAGCGGCCGGCGTTCGTACCAGAAGGTGAAGTCGAGGCTGTGCAGGCCGTTGAACAGCCAGCGCTCGAGGCGGCTGTAGCGGTGCACGGTCAGCATGATCCGGCTGACGGCGGGGTCGACGTAGATCCAGGTCTCCAGCGGGTCGGCGAGCCGGATGCGCACGACCGGCAGCGGCGGGCGGTCGGGGCCGCGGCCGTAATAGTAGTCGTCGTAGGACTCGATCAGGGTCGCGCCGGCGACCGGAATGGCGGGCAGCGCCGTACGCAGGCGCCCGACCAGCACGTCCGCATCGAGCGGCGCGCTCCGGGGCGCCAGCGTCCCCGCGTGCACCACCAGACGTTCGTGGCCGTTCCCGCCGGCGAGCCCCCTCGGGACGCGCCCCGGACGCACCTCGTAGTGCGGCTCGCCGTCGATCCGCAGCAGCGCGACCTCCTTCACCGCCCGGCCCGAGGTCGCGCGGTCCCAGGCCGCCCGGTCGATCGGCGGGAAGTCGGCCAGCTCCAGCGGTCCCCCGCTCAGCGCGCCGGGCGGAACGCGCAGATCCTCCACCGTCATCCACGCGAACGGCTGCACCGACAACATGCCGCTGAAGACCCACGTCAACGTCACGAGTCCGAAGACGACGCCGCTGAGGTAATGCCAGCGGAGCCAGCCCGCGTACGGCACGCGCCGCTGCCCGCGATGCGTCCGGCGCCACCGGAACTGCGTCACGCCGAGGAGGAGGCCGGTGATCGCGACGAGGCAGCCGACGGCGGAGGTCCAGACGATGACCGCTTCCCACAACGGGCGGTCGTTCCTCAGGGCGGGGAGATAGAACCAGTGCGGGATTGCGCCGAGCCACGCGACGGCGCGGCTGCGGCGCGTCGTCACCATCGCCACGTCGGCCGTCTCCTGCGCGACGTAGATCTCGGTGCCCGCGCCGTCGGACACCCGCAGCCTGTGGGCCGGCAGGAACTGCTGCGCGATCAGCATCCACTGGTCCGGCGTGACGACGAGGCGCTCGTGCGCTATCGCCGACAGCGGCGCGCCGGTGAACCGCCGCGCCGCCTCGCGCGCCGCGTCCGGCCCGAGGGGCGGGAGCCGCTCGCCGGTATCGGCGAAGACGGTGACCCCGTCGAAGCGGTACGCCGGCCGGCCGAGGACCGACAGCAGCGTCGCCTCCGTCGGCGGCTGCGAGACCCCGCCGCGCTCCGCGGCCGCGGCCGGCGTCAGGCGCACCCTCGACACATCGACGTCAGCCCTGCGCTCGAGCCGCGCTGCCGGCGACAGCTCCGGCATGCCCCCGGTGTACATCATCACGATGCCGGAGACGAACCAGAGCACGAACAGCGCGCTGAGGGGGATGCCGACGTAACGGTGCGTCCAGATCAGCCAGCGCCGCAAGAGGACCGCCATCTGCCTTGCCGGGACGACTAGAAGCTGGTCTGCAGCATGATCGAATAGGTCCTCGGGACGCCGAGCATCAGCGTGTTGGCGTAGAAGAACGACGGGTCGGTGTGTCCCAGGTAGAACACGTCCGACCACGAGGCGTAGGCGGTGTCGGTCAGGTTGTCGACGGCCAACGTCACCCGCACGCGGTCGCGCACCCACGCGATCCAGGCGTCGGCGAGCGCGTAGCCGTTGAGGGAAATGGTGTTGGCGTTGTTGGCCTGGCGGTCGCCGACCACCCGCACCGCGCCGCCGATCTCGACGGGAACGCCGCCGGTGTTCCGATAGCTGCCCCAGAGGTTGGTGAGGACCGTGGGCACGTTCGGCGGCGTGTTCCCGGCGAACTGCACGAAGTTGGCCGACGGCGCGAAGACCGCGTCGGTCCACGCCAGGTTGGCGCCGAGGCTCGCCGAATCCGACGGGCTGGCCGCCACCGCGAGCTCGAGGCCGCGCGACGCGATGCCGCCGATGGTCGTGGCGCTGTCGCGCGCGAACTGCTCCAGCACGTCATCGCGCTCGATGTCGAACCAGGCGGCGGTCAACTGGGTCCGTCCCCCGGCGAGATCCGCCTTCACGCCGACCTCCCACTGGCGGGCGTCGGTCAGGTCGAAGTCGCGGTTGGCGTTGACGAGGAAGATGTTGGCGTCGACGGGGTCCTTGGCGTTGCTGTACTGCCCGTAGGCGACCACGTCGTCGTGGAGGTTCACCACCGCGCCGGCGCGCCAGCTCCACCACCGGAACGCCCGGTCGAACCCGCCTCCCTCCACCTCGCGCGCCGCGTTCAGGTTGACGCGCTCGAGGTCCATGGCCTCGTAGCGCAGGGCGCCGGCGACCCGGAAGCGGCTCGTCACGGCCAGGGAGTCCTCGATGAACAGCGCCCGCGAATCGATGTAGGCCGGCGAGATGCCGCGCATCTCGCGCCGCCCGTAGACGCCGGGCACCGGGTCGAGGAGGTCGACGCCGTCGCCCGGCACCTGCGGCACGCCCATCCGGAACCCGCGGGTCCGCTCGAAGTCGAGGGCGGAGGCCTCGACGCCGATCGTCGCGCGGTTCTCGCCCCCCGCCGTCGGCGTCCGGATGTCGAGGAACGTGCGGTTGCCGACGAGCCGCTGGTCGTGGTCGAGCCAGAAGTAGCCGTAGTACCGCTGCACCTCGCCGACCCGCCGGCAGACGTCGAAGACCCCGGTGCAGTAGGCGAAGCCGTCGCCGTTCTGCCAATCGCGATCCGCGCCGAACCCGTACGTCGTGTTGCGGAGCGTGACCGAGTCGTTCAGGCGGAGCTCGGCGTCGGCGCGGAGCAGGAGCTGGCGCGAGTCGTTGATGGCGTCTCCGATGTTGTAGTTGAGGAAGCGGGTCCGGGCGTCGATGCCCTCGCCGGTCGCCGACGTAATCACGTCGAGCGGCTCGACGACGTGGTCGACCGGCAGCAGCGGCGTGCCGAAGTACGACCCGACGTCGTCGTCGAGAAGGTCGAACTCGAGCCTCAGCTCCCCGCGCGGGCTCGGCCGCCACAGGAGGCTGCCGGTGAGGTTGGACGAGCTCGGGGCCATGCGCTCGACGTGCCCGTCGGAGCCGTAGCGGCTGAAGTCCATCCGGTACCAGAGCGTCTCGCTGACGGGTCCGTTCACCCCGATCGCGGTCTGGTGCGTGTTGAAGCGCCCGTACGAGAAGAGCCCGTTCCACTGGTGCGTGTCGGTCGGGGTGGCCCGCTTCGTGACGGCGTTGACGGCGCCGGCGACCGCGCCCTGCCCGTTGAGGACCGTGGACGGCCCCCGCAGCACCTCGACCCGGTCGAGGTTGAAGGTGTTCTGCGGCCGCATGACCATGTTGGCCGGCCCCAGCCAGATCCCGTCGCGCAGGACGGTGATCTGCGAACGCGTGAAGCCGCGCATCGAGAAGCTCGACGGGGCGGCGGGGTTCTGCCCGGCGACGACGCCGGGCGTGGTCTCGACCGCGTCGCTGATGCGCAGATAGCCGCGCGCTTCCATCACCGAGCTGTCGATGACGTCTATCGACGCGGGCACGTCCATGGCGCTCAAGCCCAGGCGGCTGCCGGTTTCCGTCGGCCCGGCGAGACCCAGCTCACCTTGAATCCCGGTGACGACGACGCGCTCCTCGAACGCCGCGGCGGGAAGGCGCAGGTCGAGCTGGACCGAAAGGCCGGGCGCCACCGTGACGCGGGACGCGAGCGGCGCGAACCCCTCGCGGGTCACCGTCAGGCCGTGGTCCCCGGCCGGGACCCCGTCGATCACGAACGTCCCGTCCGGCGCCGTGGTCGTCGAGAGCCCGATGACCTCCAGGGTGACGACGGCCCCCCCCAGCGCCGCCCCGCCCTCGTCGTCCACCACCGTTCCCCGCACCGTGCCGGTCGCCTGCGCCTGCGCAGGCCTCGCCTCCAGGATGCCGAGTCCCGCCGCCCATGCCACGAGCAGGCCGAGCCCGCCGACCGTACGCCGCCTATCGCTCCCAATTGCAGAAATCAACTGAACGCCTCCGTCAAAGTGGACTCTTCCGTCCAAAGTGAACTCTTCTTTCCATGACCACAACCTCTCATCGTCCAGCGGTGCCGCTCCCTCATCAACTGAAGTTCTCCCTAAGTTCTTCTGAAGCGGATCCTGACGGCGCGTTCAGACTTGCGCTCCCCACCGTCGACCAGACACCCGTGTGGAGTCCAGGGTGAACGCGGCCGGCATCCGCGAATCCCGTTTACAATGGGAGGCTCGCGGGCGACGGGAGGGGGCGGGCGGCCTGACGGCCAAGCACTCGGTGTCCGACGCTTGCGAAGAATCGTGCGGTCGACCTGGTTGTACGAATGACGGGCCTGCTGTTCCTCTGCGTCGCCAACTCCGCCCGCAGCCAGATGGCGGAGGGGCTCGCCCGCGCCCGGTTCGGCGCCCGGGCCCGGGTGGCGAGCGCCGGCTCGTCGCCGACCGCGGTCAATCCCCTGGCCGTCGCGGCCCTCGGCGAGATCGGGATCGACATCCGCGGGCAGCGGTCGACCCGGGTCGACGACGTCGACCCGGCCACCGTCGACGTGGTCGTGACGCTGTGCGCCGAGGAAGTCTGCCCGGTGTTTCCGGGACGGGTGCGCCGGCTGCACTGGCCGATGCCGGACCCCGCGGGGGCGTCGGGGTCGGCCGCGGAGCGGCTGGAGCGGTTCCGGTCGGTCCGCGACGAGATCGCCCGGCGGCTCGCGGATCTCGACGCCGGCCTCGCGGCCTGACGGCCCGGTCGGCACTTTCGCCGTCGCGAAACGGCGTGCGCGGCCGCGCGACCCCGGGTCCCGCCGGGAGTCCCGCCGACGCGAACGCCCCGCGGCGCGGGGCCCCGAAGGGCACCCGCGGACCCTCGATGGCAGACGTCTGATTCATGTTCCTGCCTCTCGGCGACGAGCCGAACCCCCGCGGGACGCCGGTCGTCACCTGGACCCTCATCGGGGTCAACGCGGCGGTCTTCCTGCTCGTGACACTGCCGCTGAGCCGCGCGGGGGCGGCCCTGGACGATCCGGTGCTGGCCGAGTACCTGCGGGCGATCTACCCGCGGGTGTCGAGCCGCATGGCCCTCGAGACGCTGCTGCGGCAGGTATCGGCCTACGACCTCGTCGTCTTCGCGCACGGCTTCCGCCCCGCCGATCCGAGCGTGTCGGCCCTCTTCACCTCCATGTTCCTCCACGGCGGGTTCATGCACCTCGCGGGGAACATGCTGTTCCTGTGGATCTACGGCGACAACGTCGAGCACCGGCTCGGACGGTGGCGCTACCTCGCCGCCTACCTCGGCACCGGGGTGCTGGCGACGCTCTCGCACGCGGTCCTGGACTCGGGCTCGGACCTGCCCATGGTCGGCGCCTCCGGGGCCGTCTCCGGCGTGCTCGGCTTCTACTTCGTGTGGTTCCCGCGCAACCGCGTCCGGCTGTGGATCATGCTCTTCCCGTTCTTCATGAACGTCGTCCACGCCCCGGCGCGGCTCGTGCTCGGCCTCTACCTCGTCGTCGACAACCTGCTGCCGCTGCTGGCGACGAGCGGGGGCGGGGGCGGCGGCGTCGCCTACGGCGCGCACATCGGCGGCTTCGCCGGCGGACTCGCGTTCGCGTGGTGGAGCGCGCGGCGCGAGGTCCACGCGCGGCCGGCGGAGTACGAGCCCGGGGCGCCGGCGGCGGAGCGGCCGGTCGCCGGCGCCGACCCGCCGGTCGCCGGCGCCGACCCGCCGGTCGTCGACGCCGACCCGTCGTCGACGCGGGGCATCCGCCTGTTGATCGCGGCGGGAGAGCACGAGGCGGCGGCGCCCGCCTACTTCCGGCTCAGCCCGGCGCGCACGGTGCGGCTGCTCATGCCGCGCGACTCCCTCGAGTTCGGCCGGTGGCTGGCGAACAACGACCACGCCGATGCCGCGCTCGTCGTCTATCAGCGGCATCTCCGCGACTATCCGCTGGGTCCGTACCTCGCCGAGGCCCACCTCGGGGCGGGGCTGGTGCAACTGTACGCGCGCAACCAGCCGACCGCCGCCTACCAGCACCTGATGGCGGTGCTCGACACCGACCCGCACCCCGAGACCGAGGCCTACGCGCGGCGCGCGCTCGCCGACATCACGCGGCGCTGAGCCCGCCGGGCGGCGCCGCCCCGGCGAGCCCTTCGACGGGGTGCGCGCCGCCGGAGCGACGGCGCGGCACGCGCCGATTCCGTCGCGACAGCGCGGATCCGCCTCGTCCGACCTGCGCGAAACGTCGGATCGCTCCCCCCGGCCGACGATTTCGTAGATCCCGGACATCCGACGAATGCCCGTGCCGGGCAATCCAGCCCCGGATTCATTGGGTTTCCTTAACTCGCGGACGCGGCCGGCAAATGTGGCCCCGTACTTGCTTAGGGATATGACGAGAATGAAACGGATGCGGACGGACAACGGATGCAGCAACTGCATCCAGTCTCGGCGCGAGCCGCGACCGGGTGCGGTCACGTCGACCGGGGACAAGTCAGGAGAGTCGAGATGAAGCTGATCAGCGCAATCATCAAGCCACACGTGCTCGATGACGTCAGGGACGAGCTCGCGAAGGCGGGCGTCCAGGGCCTGACGGTCACCGAGGTCAAGGGCTTCGGGCGCCAGAAGGGCCATACCGAGGTCTACCGGGGGGCGGAGTACACCGTCGACTTCGTGCCCAAGGCGAAGATCGAGACGGTGGTCGCCGACGACCTCGTCGAGGCCGCGAGCAACGCCATCACCCAGGCCGCCCGGACCGGGTCGATCGGCGACGGCAAGGTATTCGTGAGCGACATCGGGCAGGCGGTCCGCATCAGGACCGGAGAGATCGGGGACGACGCGCTGTAACCGGGCACTCCCCTGGGGTTGGACAGACTGCAAACGGAAGGAAGACACCAATGACGAATACGCTGCCGCGGCGGGTCGGTCGCTATGCGCTGTTGCTCCTGGGCCTCGTACTGGCCCCGAGCGTGGCGTTCGCGCAGGGCGTCTCCGAGGAGATGTTCACCGTCAACAACACCTGGATGCTCGTGGCCACCTTCCTGGTGTTCATCATGCACCTCGGCTTCGCCGCGCTCGAGAGCGGCATGACGCGGGCCAAGAACACGGTCAACATCCTGTTCAAGAACACCGCGATCATCGCCATCGGGCTGCTGACCTACGCCGTCGTGGGCTTCAACCTGATGTATCCCGGGGACTTCAGCCTCGGCGAGTTCTTCGGGTTCGCCGGGTTCGGGCTCGACCCCGGGGCCGACGGCAACACGTCGGCCTACAACCCCGGCTACACCTACTACACGGACTTCATCTTCCAGGGGATGTTCGCGGCGACGGCGGCGACGATCGTGTCGGGGGCGGTGGCCGAGCGCATCAAGCTCGGGTCGTTCCTCGTCTTCACCACCGTCTACGTCGCTATCATCTATCCCATCGCCGGGTCCTGGAAGTGGGGCGCGGGCTGGCTCGACCAGATGGGCTTCTACGACTTCGCGGGCTCGACCCTCGTGCACTCGGTCGGGGGCTGGGCCGCCCTGGCCGGGGTCATCGTGCTCGGGCCGCGGCTGGGCAAGTACGTCGACGGCAAGATCCGGCCGGTGGCCGGGCACAGCATGCCGCTCGCGACGATCGGCGTGTTCCTGCTGTGGCTGGGCTGGTACGGGTTCAACGGGGGCTCGGTGCTGAGCGCCGATCCCGGCCTCGTGTCCCTCGTGTTCGTCACGACGTCGCTCGCGGCCGCGGCCGGCGTCATCGGTGCGATGGCCGCCTCGTGGGGGCTGCAGCACAAGCCCGACCTCAGCATGGTGCTGAACGGCTCGCTGGCCGGCCTCGTCGGCATCACCGCCGGGGCGGACACCGTGGGGGTCATGTCCGCCATCATCATCGGGTTCGTCGCCGGCCTCATCGTCGTCGCCTCGGTGCTGGGACTCGACCGGGCCAAGCTCGACGACCCGGTGGGGGCCATCTCCGTCCACCTCGTCTGCGGCATGTGGGGTACGCTCGCGGTGGGGATCTTCAGCACGAACCCGGATCACTCGTTCCTGACGCAGCTCATCGGCGTCCTCGCCTACGGCGTGTTCTGCTTCGTCGCCGCGTTCATCATCTTCTTCGCGCTCAAGGCGGCGCTCGGGCTGCGGGTGGATCCGGAGGAGGAGCGCATCGGCCTCGACGTGGGCGAGCACGGGATGGAAGCCTACGGCGGCTTCCAGATCACCCAGGCCTGACGGGGCCTGGACGACAGGGGCGGGTGCGCCCGCGGGCGGCGGCGATCCGCCGGCGCACTCCCCTCCCGGCGCGCGCCAGGCCGCGTTTCCTGAAGCGCGCGTCGTCCGGCGGGCCGGCGCCGTTCGTCGACCGCCGCCAACGGAGACAGAGGGAAAGACGGCTCAGGCGGGATGCATGCGAAAACGCCATGAACGCTGCGCCCGTCACGGGAATGACAACCAGGTTCACAGGAGAGGAACGAGGGAGATGACTTCGACCCGCACACGCACCATCGCCAACCGCCTGTCCCGCGGCATCCTGACCGCGGGAGCGGCATTCGTCCTGCTCGCAAGCCCCGCCGCCGCGCAGAACGACGGCAACATCTCGATGAGCGCCGGGACCGACATCGTCAGCCAGTACTACTTCCGCGGCATCGTGCAGGAGACCGGCGGCCTCATCATGCAGCCGTACCTCGACGCCAGCATCAGCTTCGGCGCCGCGTCGATTACCGCCGGCACCTGGAGCAGCCTGCACTCGAGAGGGGACGCCGGGTTCTCCGGCGCGCCGGAGAGCTTCTACGAGACCGACTTCTACGCGGGCATCGGCGGGGCCGCCGGGCCGGTCGGCCTCGACATCACCTACACGTCGTACATGAGCCCCCGCGGAAGCTGGGGCACGACCAAGGAGGTCGCGTTCGGCCTCAGCGTCGACAACCCCGTGGCCCCCTACGCAACGTTCGCGTTCGAGACGTCCGGCGGCGCCGACGGCTACGACAAGGGCGCCTACTTCGAGCTCGGCGTCGAGCCGTCGGCGCCGCTCGAGGACGCGCCGGTCAGCCTGTCGTTCCCGGTGACCCTCGGCCTGAGCCTGAACGACTACTACCAGTACGAGGCGCTCGGCGAGGGCCACCACGAGGACGACGGGCACGACCACGACCACCCCGGACACTACGAGCTCCATTCCGGCGGGACCTTCGGCTTCTTCAGCATCGGCGCCTCGCTCGGCATCCCCCTGAACGTCGCCTCGGAGTACGGCGAGTGGGGGCTCGCCCTCGGCGTCAACATGATGAGGCTCGGTGAAGGCGCGAAGGCCATCGACGGCGGCGACAGCAGCACCAAGGTCATCGCCCTCTTCGGACTGAGCGTCGGCTACTAGAGGAGTCCAATGCGACCAGGTCCGGCGCCGGCCCCTCCGGCGTCGGCCATCGCCTTCCATCGCGAATCCCTGCGCCTCCTCTGGTAAGATGTACCGTTTGCGGACAGCCGCAAGGCAGCCGGCGTCGAACCGGAATCGGGTCGAGCCGGCCCGTGATCGACACCGCGGGGCGCGCGACGCGCCCGCCGACAGGCCGCGCGCGCTCGTGCCGGTTCCGGGCGTCGCCGGGCGCCCTGCTCCAGGATCGACCTTCCGGAGCATGGCCAGGCGCCGTGCCGCCCGGCCGCGCGGTCCCGAACCGATGACCAGCACCTCCCCCGGCACCGGGCCCGCGCAAGGACAGTCGCCGGCGGATGCCCTCCGCGCGGCGCGCGAACGCTACGAGGCGGATGTCCGGCAGGCGCTCGGGGGGCGGCTGGCCGCGCGCGAGTACACGGCGGCGGTGGACCGCCTGCTCGCCGACAACCTGGCCCGGGCGGGCAACCGGCCCGGGGTCACGACCGAGGCCGTCGCGCTGGTGGCGATCGGCGGCTACGGGCGCCGGCACCTCTGCCTGCACTCGGACATCGACCTTCTGATCCTGTTCGACCGCCGGATCACCGCCGCCGAGGAACGGCTCGCCAAGACCCTGCTCCACGCCCTGTGGGATCTCGGCTTCGACGTCGGCCACCAGGTGCGGCAGGTCAGCGAGCTGGAGCACGTCGAGACCGACAACCCCGAGTTCCTGGTCTCCGTCTCCGACGCGAGGTTCGTGGCCGGCGACGCCGCGGTCTTCGACCGGCTCGCCGCCCGCGTCCTCGACGCCGGCTCACCGTGGCGCCCGGCCACCGTCGACGCGCTGCGGGAGCTGGTGGCGGAACGGCACCGGCACCACAACCGCACCATCTACCACCTCGAGCCGGACATCAAGGAGGCCCCCGGCGGCCTGCGCGACCTGTCCGCCATCAGGACCCTGACCGCGCTGACCCCGGCCGGCGGCGACGGCGCCGCCTCCCTCATCGCGGGCCGCCGCGACGAGGCCCTCGACGAGGCCGAGGAGTTCCTGCTGCGCATCCGGTCGATGGTGCATCTCGACAACAAGCGCGACCAGAACATCCTGAGCCACGAGCACCAGGAGACGGTGGCCGAACGCTTCGGCGCGCCGGGGACGAAGGCGCGGACGGTCGAGGCGCTGATGAGCGTCTACTTCCACCACGCGCGCATCGTGTCGCGCGTGCTGTCGCGCGTCGTCGAGGGCACCGGCCCGGCCCCGGCCCCGGTCCCCACCGGGGCGGTCGCGGACAACATCGAGCGCCGGCAGGACGGGGTCGGCTTCATCGACACGGTGCGCGCGTCGCTGCAGCCGCCCACGTGGCTCTCCGTGTTCCAGGCCGCCATCGACGCGGGCTGCGCGGTGGCCCCGGACACGCTCACGTTCATCGAGCGCCACGGCGACCGCTACACCTCGGAGCAGTTCTTCCCCGGTCGGGCCGAGTGCGAGGGCTTCCTGCGCTTCCTGAAGCCGGGGGCGGGCCTCTACGACCGGCTGTCGGAGATGCACGAGAACGGCCTGCTCGGGCGCATGTTCCCCGAGTTCAGGAAGATCTACTGCCGGGTCATCCGCGACTTCTACCACAAGTACACGGTCGACGAGCACACCCTCGTGACCATCCGCAACCTCTCGGACCTCGCCGATCCCGACTCGTGCCCGCCGTCGCGGCGGCGCTTCTCCGGCGCCCTCGCGGAGCTGGAGGAGCCCGAGCTGATCGTGCTCGCGCTGCTCTTCCACGACGTCGGCAAGTGGACCAACAAGAACCACGCGGAAGAGAGCGTCCGCATGGTCGCGGGGCCCCTGCGCCGGCTCCGGGTCCCGCCGCCGGCGGCCCGCACCGTGGAGTTCCTCATCCGCCATCATCTGGCGATGTCGCAGACGGCATTCCGCCGCGACACCCAGGACCCGGAGGTGCCCCGGCAGCTCGCCCGCCTCGTCGGCACCGAGGACCGGCTGCGGATGCTGTGCCTGCTGACCCTGGTGGACATCCAGGGCACGACCCCCGAGACCCTCACGCCCTGGAAGGAAGAGCTGCTCTGGCGCTTGTACGTCGACACCTACAACCACCTGACGCTGGGCTACGGCGACGAGGTGATCGCGAGGGACGAGCAGGGGGTGGCCGAGCTGCTGGCCGGCCGGCCGCCGGAGATCGGCGAGGAGCAGGTGACGCGCTTCCTCGACGGCCTGCCCCGGCGCTACCTGCGGCTCGTCGACCCCCCGCGGGTGTACGAGCACATCGTGCTGTCGCGCGATCTCGAGTCCGACGGCGTGCGGGTCAATCTCGAGCGGCAGGACGAGGTGTGGGAGCTGAGCGTCGTCACCCGGGACCGCCCCCGGGTCTTCTCGAAGATCTGCGGCGTGCTGTCCTACTTCGGCATGGACATACTGCGGGGGCAGGCGATGAGCAACCGCGAGCGGGTGGTCCTCGACCTGTTCCGCTTCGTCGACGCCGACAAGTTCCTCGCCCTCAACGAATCGGGCCCCGCCGAGCTCAAGGACCTGCTGCAGCGGGTCCTGACCGGCGCCGCCGACCTCGAGTCGATGCTCAAGGGACGAGAGGCGGCGGCGCGGGCGCGGCGGCGCCGGACGCGCGTGCCCGGCGTCGTGCACTTCGACCACTTCTACTCCGACCGCTACACCGTCCTGGAGGTGGGCGGCACCAACCAGTGGGGACTGCTGCACCGCATCAGCCGGGTCATCTCGGAGCACGGGTGCGACATCGACCTGGTGCTGATCTCCACCGAGGGCGACCGCGCGACCGACGTGTTCCACCTGACGCGCGACGGCGCGAAGTTGTCCACGGACATGGAGCACTCGCTGCGCGCCGACCTCGAGGCGGCGCTCGGCGTGGGGGAAGCGGCCTGAGCGCGCCGCGAGCGGGCGGCAGACGGCATCGAACCAGGGATTCGAAGGGCGACGACCGAATCCCGTCCGGACGTCGAAACGTCGCGAACGAACGGTGATTCAGGAGGACACACGGATGACAGTGAACGACGTGATGCAACTGATCAAGGACAAGGGGATCCAGGCGGTCGACCTGCGGTTCATCGACCTGCCGGGCCTGTGGCAGCACTTCACGATCTCGGCGAAGGAGTTCGAGGCGGACGTCTTCGAGGAGGGCGTCGGATTCGACGGGTCGAGCATCCGCGGGTTCCAGGCCATTCAGGAGAGCGACATGCTGCTCTTCCCCGACGCCTCGACCGCCTTCGTCGACCCGTTCTTCGAGAAGCCGACGCTGAACATCATCTGCAACATCAAGGATCCCATCACCGGCGAGTCGTACTCGCGCGACCCGCGGTACGTCGCGCAGAAGGCCAACGCCTACCTGAGGAGCACCGGCATCGCCGACACCGCCTACTTCGGGCCCGAGCCGGAGTTCTTCATCTTCGACGACATCCGGTTCGGTCAGAGCTACCAGCACGGCTTCTACCACATCGACGCGGCCGAGGGCTTCTGGAACGCCGGGCGGGCAGAGAACCCGGACGCGGCCGGCAACTCGCGCAACCTCGGCTACAAGCCGCGCTACAAGGAAGGCTATTTCCCGGTGCCGCCGATGGACAGCCACCAGGACCTGCGCACCGAGATGATGCTCGAGCTCGAGAAGGTCGGGGTGGAGATCGAGGTGCACCACCACGAGGTGGGGACGGCGGGTCAGGCCGAGATCGACATGCGGTTCGACTCGCTCGTCAACATGGGCGACAAGCTCATGAAGTACAAGTACGTCGTCAAGAACGTCGGGCGGCGGCACGGCAAGACCGTGACCCTGATGCCCAAGCCCATCTTCATGGACAACGGGTCGGGCATGCACGTGCACCAGAGCCTCTGGCTGAACGGCAAGAACATGTTCTTCGAGGCCGACGCCTACGCCGGGCTCAGCAAGACCGCGCTGCACTACATCGGCGGCATCCTGAAGCACGCCGGGGCCCTGCTCGCGTTCTGCAACCCGACCACCAACTCGTACCGCCGGCTCGTTCCCGGCTACGAGGCGCCCATCAACCTCATCTACTCGATGCGGAACCGCAGCGCCGCCGTCCGCATCCCGGTGTACTCGGGCAGCGAGAAGGCGAAGCGCATCGAGACCCGCTTCCCCGACCCGACCTGCAACGGCTACCTGGCGTTCAGCGCGCTCCTCATGGCCGGCCTCGACGGCATCCAGAACGCGATAACGCCGATGGGGCCGCTCGACAAGGACCTCTACGACCTGCCGCCCGAGGAGCACGCGAAGATTCCGAGCACGCCGGGCAGCCTCGAGGAGGCCCTCGCCGCCCTCGAGGCCGACCACGAGTTCCTGCTGAAGGGCGACGTCTTCACGCAGGACCTCATCGACACGTGGCTCGACTACAAGCGCGGCGAGGTCGACGCCATCCGCCTGCGGCCCCATCCGTGGGAGTTCGCGATGTACTTCGACATCTAGCCCGCCCGCATCGCCGGATCGGAATCGAAAGGGGCCGTCGGCCAGCGCCGGCGGCCCCTTTCTCGTCTCCCGCCCCGCTCACGCCTTTCTGATACACTTCGCGTTCGCATGACCACGCAGGCCGCCGTCCCCGCCGTGCCGTTCTGGGTGAACGGGCGCCACGTCTCGCGCGTCGGCGGCCGGGAAGGGAACGTCACCGACTCGGCGACCGGACGCACGGTGCGGACGGTGCCGTTCGCGAGCGCCGAGGACGTCGGCGCCGCGGTGCGGGACGCCCGCGCCGCCTTCCCCGCGTGGCGCGACACGACGCCGCTCAGGCGGGCGCGCATCCTCATGCGCTTCCGCGACCTCCTCGAGCGGCGCAAGGGCGACATCGCACGGGTCGTCACCGAGGAGCACGGCAAGACGCTGGCCGACGCGGCCGGGTCGGTGCAGCGCGGCCTCGAGGTGGTCGAGTTCGCGAGCGGCATCCCCCACCTGCTGAAGGGCGAGCACGCCGAGGACGTGGGGGCGGGGGTCGACTCGCACAGCACCCGGCAGCCCCTCGGCGTCTGCGCGGGCATCACCCCGTTCAACTTCCCCATCATGTGCCCGATGTGGATGGCGCCGGTGGCCCTCGCGTGCGGGAACACGTTCGTGCTGAAGCCTTCGGAGAAGGACCCCTCGGCGAGCATGATGGCGGCCGAGCTGCTCGGCGAGGCGGGTCTGCCGGCCGGCGTCTTCAACGTCGTGCACGGCGACCGCGAGGCCGTCGACGCGCTGCTGACGCACCCCGACGTCGCCGCCGTCTCGTTCGTGGGGTCGACGCCGGTCGCTCGGCACGTGTACGAGACCGCGACCGCCCACGGCAAGCGGGTGCAGGCCCTCGGCGGGGCCAAGAACCACGCGGTGGTGCTGCCCGACGCCGACCTCGACGCCGCCGCCGACGCCCTCATCGGCGCCGCCTACGGCTCGGCCGGCGAGCGGTGCATGGCGATCTCGGCGGTGGTGGCGGTGGGCGACGCGGGCGACGCCATCGTCTCGCGCATCCGCGACCGGGCCGCCGCGGTGCGGGTCGGCCCCGGCCACCGCGACGGGGTCGAGATGGGGCCCCTCATCACCCGCGAGCACCTCGACCGCGTCGCCGGCTACGTCGACCTCGGCGAGCAGGCCGGCGCCGACCTCGTGGTCGACGGCCGCGGCGTCCGGGTCGAAGGGCACGAGGGCGGCTACTTCCTGGGCCCGACGCTGTTCGACCGGGTGACGGTCGACATGCCCGTCTACCGCGACGAGATCTTCGGGCCGGTGCTGGTGGTGGTGCGCGCCGACAGCTACGACGAGGCGATCGACATCGTCAACCGCAACCCCTACGGCAACGGGACGGCGGTGTTCACCCGCTCGGGCGACGCGGCGCGCCGGTTCGCCCGCGACATCGAGGTGGGGATGGTCGGCGTCAACGTCCCGATTCCGGTGCCCATGGCGTTCTTCTCGTTCGGGGGGTGGAAGGGCTCGCTGTTCGGCGACCTCCACGTGCACGGCGAGGACGGGGTCAGGTTCTACACCCGGACGAAGGTCGTCACCACGCGGTGGCCGGACCGGCCCGAGGCGGTGAGCCTGAGCATGCCCACCTTGAAATAGCGGGATCGACGGAAGCGCGACCCTGCGCGGCGCAGCCGCCCGGTCGCGTCGGAAGCTCGCTGGTGCGGAACTTCTTCGGCGCAGGCTCCCAGGAGAACCCCGATGGCTGATTCGCAGGCCGGCAACCGATGGCTCCCGTTGATCGGGGGCACGATGCTGAACGTCGTGCTCGGCTCGTTCTACGCGTGGAGCGTCTTCGTGCTCCCCCTCGAGGGTGAGTTCGGCTGGGCCCGCGAGCAGACGTCGACGACCTTCAGCATCGGCATCTTCACGATGGCGGTGACGTTCGTCCTCGCGGGCCGACTGCACGCCACCGTCGGGTTCCGCACCCTGGCCGCCATCGGCGGGCTCCTCTTCAGCGGGGGGTTCTTCCTCGCCAGCTACACGACGTCGCTGGCGTGGCTGTACGTCACCTACGGGCTCATCGCGGGGGCCGGCAACGGCATCGGCTACTCGATCGCGATTCCCGTCGTCTCGAAGTGGTTCCCCGACCGGCGCGGGCTCGCCATCGGCATCGCGGTCGGGGGCTACGGCGCGGGGTCGGGCATCTTCGGGCCCATCGCCGACGAGCTGCTGATTCCGGGCCAGGGATGGGAGGCGACCTTCCGGCTCTACGGCATCGTCTTCTTCATCGTCTCCATGGTCGGGGCCTGGCTGCTCAAGCCGGCCCCCGACGGCTACGCCCCCGAGGGCTGGGACCCGAGCCAGCTCAAGGCGGCGGTGACCCGCACGGTCCGCGACTTCACACCGTCGGAGATGCTGCGGGGCAGCGCGTTCTACTTCCTCTTCCTCGCCTACTTCATGGGGGCGATCGCGGGGCTGGGGCTGATCAGCCAGCTCGTGCCGTTCGGCACCGAGGCGGGCATCGGCAGCGTGGCCCTCATCGGGCTCGTCGTCGGGGCCGTCGGCAACACCGTGGGGCGGGTGCTGTCCGGGGCGATGTCGGACAACCTCGGGCGGCTGAACGTGCTGCGGCTCATGGTGCTGGTGTCGGCGGTGGCCATGCCCCTGCTCTACCTGCTCGGCTCGAACGTGGCGTTCTTCGTGCTCGGGGTGTTCGCGGTCTACTTCTGCTACGGCGCCCTGCTCGCGGTGTTCGCGGCGACCTCGGCCGACTTCTACGGCACGAAGAACCTGGGCGTGAACTACGGCCTGCTGTTCCTCGCGTGGGGGCTGGCGGCGGTGGTCGGGGCGCGGCTCGCGGGCCTCGTCTTCGACACCTTCGGCAACTACCAGTGGGCGTTCTTCGGGGCCGCGGTGCTGTCCATCGGCTCGCTTGTCTGCCTGTACCTCGCGAAGCCGCCGACGGCGGAAGAGACGGCCTGATCGCAGGCGGCGCCCATGTCCTCGATCATCCAGCTCATCGGCAACCTCGGCGAGAGCCTGTCCCGCTTCACCCAGCGCTGGATACCCGACTCGTGGGTGGTGTGCATGTCGCTGACGGTGCTGGCGATGCTGCTCGCCATGTTCGGGGCGGGGGCCGGCCTCAACGAGACGATGCTGGCGTGGGGCGGCGGCATGTGGGCGCTGCTCGAGCTGGCCATGCAGTTCGCCATCGCCCTCATCGCGGCCCACGCGTGCGTGTCGTCGCGGCCCGCGTTCCGCTTCCTCGACTGGCTGGCGAGCCGCCCCGACGTCGACCGGCCGGTGCAGGCGGTGGTGCTGCTGGGGTTGTTCTCGATCGTCGTCGCCTACTTCAACTGGGCCGCGAGCGTGGTCGCCTCGGCCCTTTTCCTCCCGTTCGTGGCCCGGCGGAACCCGCGGGCCGACATCCGCATCCTGATCGCGGCCGGCTATCTCGGCCTCGGCACCGTCTGGCACGGCGGGCTCTCGGGGTCGGCCCCCCTCATCATGGCCACGGCGGGGAACCCCATCACCACACCCCCGCCCGGGGCCGAGCCCCTCGTCGACCGGCTGCTGCCGGTGACCGAGACCCTGTTCAACGCGTTCAACCTCGGCTACCTCGCCGTCGTCTCGGTCGTCGGCCTCGTCATGGTCGCGGTGCTGCACCCGCGCCGGAACGCGCGGACCCTGACCGAGGACGAGCTGGCGCAGATCATGCCGGCGATGCCCGAGGAGACGGAGCCGACGACCCCGGCCGCGGGCATCGAGGCGTTCCCGGGGTGGATCTTCCTCGCCGTGCTGCTGATCGGCTATCCCCTCGGGCACTCCATCGTGACCCAGGGGTTCGGGGCGAGCTGGACCATCAACGCCTACAACGCGGTGTTCCTGATGGGGGCGATGCTGCTGCAGCGGCGGCCCGCGAACCTCGTGCGGGCGTTCGGCAACGGGGCGCGGACCGCGTCGGGGGTCATCCTGCAGTTCCCGTTCTACGCCGGCATCTTCGGGGTCATCAACAGCACCCCCCTCGGCGACTGGCTGGGCGGGATCTTCGTGCAGGTGGCGACCACCGAGACCTATCCGCTGATCGTCTACATCTACTCGGGGGTCGTGAACGTGTTCGTCCCCTCGGGCGGGTCGAAGTGGCTGATCGAGGCCCCCTACCTGCTGCCGGCGGCCCGCGACCTCGCGGTCTCACCCACCACCACCCTCCTCGCCTACTGCTACGGCGACTCGACCAGCAACCTCATCCAGCCGTTCTGGGCGATACCCATCCTGACCGTCACGCGGATGAAGTTCGGGGACGTGCTCGGCTACAGCGGCCTCGTCGCGGTGGTCCTGTTCCTCGTCACCGCGGTGGCGATGCTGCTGGTGCCGTCGACGCTGTGAGCCGCGGTCGGAGCTCGCTTCAGTCGCTCTCGACCGGCTCGAGGTACAGCTCGATTGCTTCCCGGATGTTGGCCATCGCATCGGCGACGGTGTCGCCCTCGCTGATGCACCCGGGAAGGTCGGGAACGTACACCGTGTAGCCGCCCTCGTCGCTCGGTTCCAGGACGATTCTCAGCTTCATCGGCTTCCCGACGAGGGCAACTGCGTCGCGGGCTCGCGACATCGGAACATGCCCGCCGACCGGCCGAGCCGGCCGACGAGCATGCTGAACCTGTTCAACCACTCACGCCGGCGGCGGCGGCACGAGCTGCGGGAGGACGTAGGCGAAGATCATCGTGACGACCGCCATGCTCAGGGCCAGGATGATGCTGTGCTTCAGGGTGATGCGGAAGAGGCGGCCCTCCTGCGACGACGCCATGCCGGTGGCGGCGACGGCGACGGCGATGCTCTGCAGCGAGATCATCTTGCCCATGACCCCGGTGGCCGCGTTCGTCGACGCGGTCAGGATGGGGTTCAGCCCGAGGGCGTTGGCGGTGACCACCTGCAGGGTGCCGAAGAGCGCGTTCGACGACGTGTCGCTGCCGGTCAGAAACACGCCGGTCCAGCCGAGCATGGCGCTGAAGAACGGGAACAGGGCCCCGGTCGCCGCGAAGGCGAGCCCCAGGGTCGAGGTCATTCCCGCGTAGTTCATCAGGAACGCGAGGGCGAGGACCGACGCGATGGTCAGGAGCGGCTTCTCGAGCTGCTTGAGGACCGCGCGCACGATGCCGACGAACTTCCCGGCGGGCAGGCCGATGACCATCGACGCCGTGAACGCGGCGAGGAAGCACGACGTGCCGGCGGCCGACAGCCAGTTGAAGTTGTAGACGGCGGCGTACGGCGCCGGCTCGGGGGTCAGCGGCGGCATGCGGGTGACCACGTCGTGCAGCAGCGGCACCTGGATCGTCGTGCCGAGGGCGTTGAGCATGCCCTGGAAGGGCGGGTAGCGCCAGGCGAGGACGAACCCCACGAGCAGCATGTAGGGGGTCCACGCGGACACGAGCTCGCCGGTGGTGTGGGTGCGCGACTGGGTCGTCGCGGCGACGTCGCCCTCGAGGCGGAAGGGCACCTCCGGGTGCCACATCTTCATGGCCGCGACCATCGCGATCATCGCCGCGATCGACGCGAGGATGACAGCGAGGGCCGGCCCCAGGGTGTTGGTGACCGCGAACAGCACGATGGCGAAGGTGACCGCGCACGCCAGCACCTGGGGCAACACCTCGAGCGACCGGCGGAACCCCGACATGACGACCACCATGTAGGCGGGGATGATGATGCCGATGAGCGCGCACAGCCGCCCCGTCATGGCGCTCAGGCCCGCCTCGGGCAGCCCCGTGACCTGGGCGAGGGTCACGACGGGGATGCCGAGCGAGCCGAACGCGACCGGCGCGGTGTTGGCGATGAGGCAGATGAACGCGGCGTAGAACGGGGAGAAGCCGAGGCCGGTGAGCATGGCGGCGGCGATGGCCACCGGGGTCCCGAAGCCGGCCGCCCCCTCGATGAAGCCCCCGAACGCGAAGCCGATGAGCACCGCCTGCAGGCGGCGGTCGTCGCTGAGCGAGCCGATGGAGTCCTTGATGATCTCGAACCGGCCCGAGTCGAGGGTCACCCGGTAGAGGATGAGCGACGCGATGACGATCCAGCCGATGGGGAACAGGCCGAACGCGGCGCCGTAGACCATGGCGGCCGCCGCCGGCACCAGCGGCATGCCGTACACCCCGACGGCCAGCACCACCGCCGCCCCGAGGGCGGTGAGGCCGGCGATCCAGCCGGGCTTGCGGCGCACCCCCAGCATGTAGAAGAGGATGAGGAGGGGGATGGCCGCGGCGATCGTCGAATAGCCGAGACTGTCCGCGATGGGCGTGTAGTCCTGCTGCCAACTGCTCAACATGGTCGGTATCCGTCGTCAGAGGGTGGCCGGCGCCGAGTGAACGCGCCACTTTAGCACGCCCCGAGCCCGCACGCCCATCCCCGGCCTCGTCCAACGAGAAGCGAGCCTGAAGGGAGGATTTGGTTCGCCACGATAGAATCGCGGTGACGATGAGGAACCTCGTCGATTGCCTGACGGTCTTCAAGCGGCGCCACCCTGGCCTGTGGCCGTTGATCCGGCATCCCGCGTTGTTTCTCCTCGAGGTCGTGCACCGCCTGGCGCTACTGCCGTACCGGCAGGCCCAGAAGCCCGGAACGACCGTCGAGAACCAGGACCTGCTGAGCCGCGCCGACGAATACAACGCGGCGGCCGAACGCTACTACGCCGCCTATTCACATCCGCGGAACCTGCTCGACAAGCCGTTCAGCGACGCCGGCTCGTTCGCCGGACACCTGATCCGGGCGGGTACCCTGATCGCGGCGGGGCAGATTCGGCCCGGCGACACCGTCGTCGAGGTCGGCGCGGGAAGCTGCTGGCTGTCGCATCTCCTGAACCGCTACGGCTGCCGCACGGTAGCCGTCGACGTGTCCCGCACCGCGCTCGAGCTCGGACGGCAGCTCTTCGAGCGGGAGCCCGGCACGAACTGGTCGCTCCATCCGCGCTTCGTCGCCTTCGACGGATACACGCTGCCCATCGACGACGCCGTGTGCGACTGCGTCGTCGTCTACGACGCGTTTCACCACGTTCCGAACCAGCGGACCCTGCTTCGAGAGATGCACCGGATACTGCAGCCTCGCGGAATCGTGGTCATGTCGGAACCCGGGTTCGGTCATGCCGATGCCCCCTCGAGTCTCGCCGAGAGCGAGAAGGGGATCCTGGAGAACGAGCTCGTCGTCGCGGACATTGCCGCCCTGGCCCGGGAAGCGGGATTCGACAGGACGACGCTGCTGGCGTCAGCACCCGACCTCCGCCACGAAGTCCCCGCCGAAGGGCTGGGCCGGTTCGCGGGCGGGGCCGGATTCCATCGTTACTGGCGGGGCTTCTCCCATGCCTTGACGGCGCACCACTACATCCTCATCCACAGGTCGCCGAATGCGCCGGCCACGGACCTGCCCGCCGACACCGAGCTCCTGGCCGCGATCGAGATCGAGTCGCCGGCCGGCGGCCGCGCGCGCTTCGCGACCGGCGACGGCGGCCGGGCCGTCGTCGCCGTCGAGAACAGGAGCAGGGCGCGGTGGCTGCACGCGGAGCGCAAGGGCCTGACGCGCCTGGGGGGTCATCTCTTCGCCGTGCAGAACGGAACTCGCACGCTCGTCGACTTCGACTGGCTGCGTGTCGGATTCGAGGAGGACGTCGAGCCGGGGAGCCGCGCGGTCATCGAGGTGGATCTGCCCGCCATCGAGCATGCGGGGATCTACGAGGTCGATTTCGACGTGGTGATCGAAGGCGTGACGTGGTTCGCCAATCGAGGCTCGATGCCCACCACCCTCGGCATCAGCGTCGAGTAGCGGGCAAGAGCGCTCGGCCGCGCGTACCGCAGCGACCGGGGCGCCATCGAGGCGTTCCTGAACCGGCCGCATCCGCTGTTGGAAGGAGAAACGCCGTTCGACCTGGCGCGGTCCAACATCGTCATCAACGTCCTGCATGCAGACTTCGAGGGGTTGACGGTCGGCCCGGAAACGCCGGTGTGGTGGGATCGGCGGCTCTTCCGGCGAACTTGAACGGGCTGGCGCTCTGCCCGTTGTCGCCGTCAGCGTCGGTCGAGCGGCCGCAGGAGACCCGCGAATCCCGCGATGAGGTTGCGCCGCCCGGCGGGCTCGATGGGGTCGTCACCCAGGTAAATGTCGAACAGGGCGCGGCAGAGGGCCCGCGACTCCAACGGCGGCCGCGCGGCGCCGTCCACGGTCATGGCGAGGCGGCCGGCGGGGCCGCAGGAGAAGACGATCTCGGCTTCGCGCCGCACCTCTTCCACGCCGAGGTGGCCTCGCAGCCTCGCCAGCGCCGCCGCGGCGTCATCGGCGCCGGCCCCGGCCTGCGGCATACGCGGCCGCAGCGCATCGTCGAACGCCTCGGCCACATCGCGGCCGCTGACGGTCCGGGTCATGACCAGGCGCAGCGCCATCCCGAAGTCGAGATCGAGAAGGCGGCGGGTGAAGCGCCCGTCCCGCCCGAGCGCCTCGGCCGTGGCGCCGGCGAACTCCGAGAGCGCGGCCCGCGCGGCGTCGGCGTCGACGTAGAGGCCGAAGGCGTAGACCTTCAACCGGAAGATGGTCCGCTGGCGGATGCCGGTCCCCATCAGCCAGTGTGGCGTCGTGCCGCCCGGCGGCGTGAGGGCGAGGGGGAACGTCGCCCCGCTCTCGCGCTCGCGGACCGTGTCCGGGGCCCCGGCTTGGCTCGCGGCTCCGGCGACGGCCGTGGGGGCTGCCGCCGCTGGAACGGCCGTGGGAGCTGCCGCCGCTGGAACGGCCGTGGGGGCTGCCGCCGCTGGAACGGCCGCGGGGGCGGGTGCCACCGGGAGGGTGGGCACCGCCTCCGGCACCGCGGATTGATCCGCCGGAGTCGCGGCGGCCGCCGGCGCCGCTACTCCCGTCCCCCGCAACGCCTCCGCCGCGACCGGCCCGTCCGCGACAAGGGCCGGCGCGGCCATCACCACGAGAATCACCACCGCACAGGACCGCCGTCGAGGGGTCATCTCGCCGGTCCCCCGCTGCCGCTCGGCGGCACCGGGTCCGTCCCGCCGGGCTCCGCGGGCGAGGAGCGCGGCGCGGTGTCGATTTCCGGGTAGAGCCACGAGTGCTCGAGGCCCGGGTGCCGGTCGCCGTAGCGGGCCGGCACGTCCTGCGTCCAGTTGCTCGGAATCGTCAGGCAGAACGCCAGCAGGCCGGCGAAGGCGAGCCGTTGCGACAGGAGCGGCGCCTCCGACTGCCACCCGCCGGCCGGCGCCGCGGCGGCGAGCCCCCACCCCGCGCTGCCCTTCAGGCGGCCCAGCCGGCGCAGGCGCGAGCGGTAGAGGGCGGCGGCCCCGACCGCGGCCATGACGATGTTCAGGGTCTGACCGGTGCCGAGGACGAGCCGGTGGGTGGGGTACTCGCGGAAGAGGTCGATGAAGAAGCGCGGGAACGCGTACCAGAAGACGAAGCGGGCGGCCAGCGCCCCCGGCGTCGGGTTCACCCGCCGCACGTGCAGGAGGTAGGCCATCAGCAGCAGGTTCTTGGCCCCGTCGTAGAGCACCACGGGATGGCGGAAGCCCTCGGCGTAGGGGAACTCGACCGCCCACGGCACGTCGGTCACCGCGCCCACGATCTGCCCGTCGATGAAGTTGCCGATGCGCCCCACGCCCATCAGGAACGCGGCGGGGATGACCAGCGCGTCGGCCACGAGCAGAAAAGGCCGGCCGTAGCGCCGCGCGAACAGCGCCGCGCCCAGGGCCCCGCCCAGGAGCAGGCCGTGGGTGGCCATGCCTCCGAGCCACCACGCGGGCAGCAGGTGCAGGTGCTCGCGGTAGAAGGGCCACTCGTCGAACGCGATCTCGAGGGCGCGCCCGCCGACGAGCACCCCGACCGTCATGTACAGGCTGAGGCTCCACACCTCGCGGGGCGACAGCCGCAGCCGCCCGCCGCCGCGCCGGAGGAACAGGTGCAGCTCGAGGAACCCCAGAGCGAAGCCGAGGCCGTACCACCAGAGGTGGACGCCACCGAGATCGAGCAGGATCGGATCGATGGAATGGGTGTACGGTCCGAGCATGGTCGTCTCTTGACCGTAGCACGCGCGGTTTGCGATGACGTATCGGTTGGCGAGGAGAGAGCAGCGGTGATCCGATTCGTCGTCAGTCGCCGCGAAACGCCGCTTCCATCACGGCGACGTCCAGCTTCCGCATCTGCAGCATCGCCGCTTGCGCCCGCCCGGCCGCCTCCCGGTCCGCATCGTTCAGCAGGCGACCGACCGCCCGCGGCACGATCTGCCACGACACGCCGAAGCGGTCGACGAGCCATCCGCACCGGCTCTCCTCGCCGCCGTCGGCGGTCAGCGCCGCCCACAGCCGGTCGGTCGTCTCCTGGTCCGCGGTCGACACCGAGATGGAGGCCGCGGGCGTGTGGGTGTACTGCGGGCCGCCGTTGAGAACCATGTACGGCGCACCGGCCAGGGAGAACTCGACGATGAGCGCGGGAGCATCGGGCGCCGGACGATGGACGCCCTCGATGGCGCTGCCCGGCAGCAGGGAGACGTAGAATCGCGCTGCTTCCTCGCCCTGCCCGTCGAACCACAGGCAGGTGCGAACGCTCGGATTGGACTTCATCGAGACCTCTCTTGCCGAAGGCCGGGCCGACGGTGACGAACGACAGCCCGCACAGTCTACTCGTGCTCATCGTCGGCCGGGCAGTCAGTGCCATCTCCGTGGAGAACACGAGCAAGGTGGTGTGACCGGGTAGAATCCCAAGCGACGGTCGCGAACGGAGCGACTCGCGGCATTATCGACGGTGCGCTCCAAATTCGGCGGAATCCGCTCCCCTCGCAGTGACGAATGGCTGACTCCATCGACTGGTACGACGCCAACGCCGACGCCGCCGCGGCGCGGTACGAGGGTGTGCCTCCAGAGCGGGTGCACAACTGGCTGGCCGACCTGCTGCCGGCGGCGCCGGCCGCCGCTCTCGACGTCGGGGCGGGGAGCGGCCGCGACGCGGCGTGGCTCTCGTCCAGGGGCTACGACGTCGTCGCCGTCGAGCCCTCGCCCCGAATGCGGACGATCGCGAGGGAACGCCACGCCGAGCCGGCGATCCGGTGGCTGGCGGACTCGTTGCCCGCCCTGCGACACACGGTCAAGACCGGCTTGGCGTTCGACGTGATCCTGCTCAGCGCGGTCTGGATGCACGTCGCCCCGTCGGACCGGGCGCGGTCGTTCCGGAAGCTCGTCAACCTGCTCAAGCCGGGCGGCCTCATCGCCCTCAGCCTGCGCCACGGCCCGGCCGAGGCCGCCCGCGCCATGCACGCCGTCTCGGCCGACGAGATCCGCCGGCTGGCCCGCGATCACGGTGCCCTGGTCGAGCGGTGCTCGACCGCAGAAGATCACCTGGGCCGGGAAGGCGTCGAGTGGACGCAGGTGGCCGTCCGCTTGCCGGACGACGGGACGGGCGCGCTGCCCCTCCTGCGCCACGTCATCCTGAACGACGAGAAGAGCTCCACCTACAAGCTGGCGTTGCTGCGCGTCCTGTGCCGCATCGCGGATGCTGCCGCCGGCCTCGCACGCCACCCCGACGACGACTACGTCGCGGTACCGATGGGCCTCGTCGCCCTGACTTGGCTCAGACTCTTCAAGCCGATCCTCGAGGCCGACTTGCCGCAGAGCCCAGTCAACCGCCGGGGCGGGGACGGCCTGGGCTTCGCGAAGGCCGCGTTCGAGCGCCTCGGCACCGACCTGTCCCATCACGATCTGCGAGTCGGCATGCGGTTCTCGGGCGATGTCGGCAAGGCGCTCCACGAGGCGATCAGGGACGCAGTGCACACCATCGCGAGAATGCCGGCGACCTACATGACGTACCCCAACGGGGGGCCGATTCTGCCGGTCCGGAAGGATCGCACGATTCGGCGTCCCGCGCAGGTGTTGCTGGAGGATCAGTACCTCACCGGCTTCGGGACCATGCAAGTTCCCATGCACCTGTGGACAGCTCTCCAGCGCTACAGCGTCTGGATCGAGCCGGCGCTGCAGGCCGAGTGGATCCGACTGACGAAGAGGTATGCCGAGAAGCAGGGGCGACGGATCGACGATGCTCGATTGGCGGCAGCGATGACGTGGTCCGATCCCGACCGCGACGTCAGCGAGGCACGCCGGGAGGCGGAACGCCTGCTCGCGGACGGCACTCTCACCTGCGTCTGGAGCGGCAAGCGCCTGTCGGCAGGTCGATTCGACATCGATCACTGCTTCCCGTGGGCCATCTGGCCGTGCGGCGACCTGTGGAACCTCATGCCCGTCCACCGGCCGATCAACCAGCACGAGAAGCGTGACCGACTGCCGGGGGACCGAATCCTGCGCTCGGCGCAGGATCGGATCCTGACGTGGTGGAACTCGGCCTACCGGGACCGTTCCAGGCCGGTCCTCGCCGAGCGCTTCACCTTGGAAGCGGCGGCGAGCCTGCCCGGCATCACCTCGGCAACGCCGCACCTCGACGATGTGTACTCCGCCCTGAGCCTCCAGCGCATGCGACTACGTCAGAACCAGCAGGTCCCGGAGTGGAGCGGCGAGAAGTACCTACCGGCTTGGTGAAAGTCCGCCATGGGCTGCTCAAGCCGTCCACGCGTCACCCTGCGGTCTCCGGGCGCGTGCGGGTCGGCCGCCGCCCTTCGCGATAGTCCTTTGGCCGACCGGAGCCGCCGGCCGCAGCCAGTCGTTGGTCTCTCGGTTGCCACTCCACGCGCGCTCACGAGCCCGTCTCCAACACGAAGGCGGACCTCTCCACGTCGTAATGCAGCCGCTCGATGAAACAGTGGTGTATGGGTGGCCTCTCGGCGAGTTCCCGTGGGCCCATTCCGTAGCAGCCCACGCAAACCGCCCGGTAACAGGCTTCGGCGGTCGTCTTCGGATCGAACTCGCCGTTCCTCACCACAACCCCTCCGATCCGACCCTCCTTCGGGAATTCCGCGCTGGCGCTCACCACGTCGTACTTTCCGTCAGGCACGCCCGCCGTCAGGTCGAGCTCGTCAAGTCCAAAGGGAACGCTCAAGTCGCATTCTCCCTTGTAGATGGACCAGCGCATCGGCAGGTTCATCCGCGTCCACTCATCCTCAATCACGTCAGACGCTCCTTCTCCAAACGGCGCACCAGCCGACGAGTACGAACACCAAACGTGCTCAACGCCGTAGCACGCATTATGGATTACCAAAATCGCGTCAACATGATACCAAGTAACGCACGGCAAGGCGGAAGGTGCAGCGGCTCGGCCAACTCGTAGTGGCCCACCAAGTCCCTTTCTGAACGGTTGGTCCGCGTGAAGATGGTGTCCTCGACCCGTTCAGGCGGAGGTCGCGGCGACCGAGCGGCAGCTCGCCGTAGCGCGGGTCCTTGAACCGGCGCCGATTTCGCGGCAGAAACCGGGAGTTGACAGCCTGTCGGGGCAAGTGCTATTTTTTCAGCACTTGCTGATTTTCCAGCATTGCTCGTGGCTTGGACGCACGGCGCCCGCCGGCATGGAAATCGTCTACCGGCGCGGACAGGCCACGGCGGCCGACGTCATCGAGGACATGCCCGATCCGCCGAGCTACTCCGCGGTCCGGTCGGTGCTGCGGATCCTGCAGGAGAAAGGCCACCTGCGGCACGAGCAGCAGGGGCGGCGCTACGTGTTCCGGCCCGTCGTCGCGGCGGACCGGGCGCGGCGCTCGGCCCTCGAGCAGGTCGTCCACACCTTCTTCGGCGGCTCCACCTCCGACGCCGTCGCCACCCTGCTCGACATGCCCTCGTCGCAGATCAGCGAGAGCGAGCGGGTCCGGTTGGCCGCGCTGGTCGAGCGGGCACGAAAGGAAGGCCGGTAGCCATGGACCTGCCGCAGACGTTCACCGTCTTGACCGACCCGACCTGGCTGGCGGACGCAGCCGTCAGGAGTGCAGCGCTGCTCGCCGGCGCCGGGCTGCTGGCCACCGGGGCCCGCCGGGCGCCGGCGGCCATGCGACATCTGATCTGGGCGGTCGCGCTCGCGACCTCGCTGGCCCTGCCTGCGGTTTCCGGACGGATGCCCTCGATCACGATGGTGGTGCCCGAGTCGTTGGCGTCGCTCGTTGCCCAGCCGGCGTCGGTCACCGATCCGCCGGTGGCGGCGACCGCGACGTCCCGGACGCCGCCGTCACCCGAGCGTACCGACGGCACCGCGAGGCCACGCGTGGAGCCGACCGGATCGCCGATCGGGTCGACGACCCGGTCGCCGGCCCGGCGCGCCACGTCGCCGCTCGACTGGCCAACCGCGCTGCTGCTGCTCTGGAGCGCCGGCGCGCTGTTCGTGGTGCTGCGATTCACGGTCGGGCTCGGAACGGCCTGCTGGATGTCGCGAGCGGCCACGACCGTCGACGACCCGAGCTGGCGGCGCCTCGCGCACGACTTGTCCGATCGACTCGGCCTGGTCCGCACCGTCCGGTTGCTGCGGAGCGAGCGCGCGAACGTGCCGATGACATGGGGCTGGTCGCGACCGGTCGTCCTTCTGCCGGCCGACGCGGACGACTGGCCGGTCGAGTGCCGCACGGCTGTGCTGGCCCACGAGCTGGCACACGTGCAGCGCCGCGACTGCGCCATCCAGGCGGTGGCCCAGCTCGCGTGCGCCGTCTACTGGTTCAATCCGCTCGTCTGGCTGGCCGCCAGGCGCCTGCGGGTCGAGCGGGAACGCGCCTGCGACGACCAGGTACTGACGATGGGCATGCGCCCGTCAAACTACGCGAAGCACTTGCTGAACATCGCCCATTCACAACCGATGGAGTGGGCCGCGGCGGCCACGATGGCCATGGCGCGGCGCTCGGAGCTGGAGGGACGACTCATGGCCATTCTGGATCCGGAGGCACGCCGTGTGATCCCGCGCGCGGTGCGGATGCTCACGGTGTCGACGGTCGTGATTCTCGCGCTCACCCTGGCCGCGGTCGAGCCGTCGGGGTACGTACCGCAGTCTGACAGCGCGGCCGACCCCGCCGGGCCGGTGCCCGGCTCGACGGGGGCCGGGCAGGACCCGGTTTCCGGCGACGACACGGAGACCCGGGAGCCCGGCGAGCGGGTCATCCAGGCGTTCATCTCGGCGATGGCCGATCCCGAGGCCTCCGTCAGAAGACAGGCGGCGCGCGCGCTCGGACGAGTACGTGGCGAGCGGGCGCTCGACGCGCTCGCGCGCGCCCTCGGCGCGGACAGCGACGCGGAGGTTCGATCGGCGGCGGCCCGGGCGCTCGGCCGGGCCCGCCGATCCGAAGCCGCGGCGGCACTGGCGGGCGCGCTGGACGACGAGGACCCCGAGGTGCGACGACAGGCGGCCTGGGCCCTCGGCACCATCCGGAGCCGCGAGGCGGTCCAGGCGCTGGTCGCCGCGCTGCGCGACACGGATCCGGAGGTCCAGGACCAGGCGGCCTGGGCCCTGGGGAACATCCGGGATCCGGCCGCGTTGGACGGTCTCCGCGATGCCCTCCGGAACGCTGGCGACGAGGCGCGGCGGCAGGCGGCCTGGGCCCTGGGGAACATCCGGAGCCGCGAGGCGGTCGGCGCACTGGTGGGCGCGCTCGACGACGAGGACCCGGACGTACAGCAGCAGGCGGCCTGGGCCCTGGGGAACATCCGCGACGCCTCGGCCGTCGACGGCCTTGTCGCCGCGCTACGCTCGGCCGCTGACGACGCACGGCAGCAGGCGGCCTGGGCCCTGGGGAACATCCGGGCCGAGCGCGCGGTCGACGGGCTGATAGCCGCGCTGCGCGACACCGACGGCGACGTGCAGCAGCAAGCCGCCTGGGCGCTGGGCACCATCCGCGATGCACGGGCGGTCGACGGTCTGGTCGAGGCCCTGGGCAGCGCGGCGGACGATGCGCGAGAGCAGGCGGCGTGGGCGCTCGGCCGGCTGCGGGACGCGCGGGCAATCGACGGCCTGGCCGCCGCGCTCACGGACGGTGAGGAAGACGTCCGCGAGCAGGCCGCGTGGGCATTGGGACAGATACGCGATTCCCGGGCCACGGACGCGCTGGTGGACGCGCTCGACGATGCCGACGCCGATGTCCGCCAGATGATCATCGAGGCGTTGGGTCGCTCCGGCGCACCGAACCCGAACCCGAATCCCAACCCGAATCCCAATCCCAGCCCCTGACCCGAATCCCAAATCCACCAGAAGGCGCCGACAAGGAGTCCGACGCGTCGGCCCGAGGGCTTCACTGAAGAAAGGCAAGACCGGCGGGGGTCCAGAAGGCCCCGACGAGGAGGCCGACGCGTCGGCCCGGTTAGCTTCAACTGAAGAAAGGCAAGACCGGCGGGGGTTGCGCGAGCCGCCCTCGCAAATGTTGGTTTTTCAGCATCCCACGTTTCACGTCACGGAGGAACGCCATGTCAGTCACTATCTCGCGAGTGCTCGTCGCAACGCTGGCGACCCTGGGGGTCGCGGGCGGTCTCTACGCACAGCCGACGATCGCGCCGGACACCCTCCGCGGGTCGCTCTCGGCGGAGCTGCGCATCCACGTGGCGGCGCTGTACGCGGCCGACGCCAGCGTGCGCGCCGACGCCGCGTGCGAGCTCGGACGTCTGCACGACGCGGCGGCGCCGGTCATTCCGCTGCTGGTGGCGCTGCTCGGCGACACGACGGACACGCCGACGGTCGAGTGCCGGATCCGACAGTGGGCCGGGCGTTCGATCTCGATCGACCTGCTCGGCGATCGGGCGATCGACAGTGGCCGCCCACGTCACCGGGCGAGGAGGCCGCCCGCGCACTGGCCCGGATCGGCCGGGCGGCCGTGTCGCCGACGCTGGGCGCCCTCGACAGTCCGGTCTGGGGTGCTCGGATGAACGCGGCACGTGCGCTCGGACGCCTCGACGACAGCCGCGCGGTGGAGCCGCTCGGCCGGACGTTGACCGATGCCGACGCCACGGTCCGAGAGCAGGCGGCGGGCGCGCTCGGACGGCTCGATGACGCGCGGGCCGTGGACGGGCTGGTGCGCGCGCTCGACGACGACGCCCCGGAGGTCCGTCGCGCCGCCGCCTGGGCGCTGGGACGCCTCGAAGATTCGCGCGCGGTCACGCCCCTCGTGAGCACGATGGACGACGCCGACGCGGCGGTCAGGGAACAGGCAGCCTGGGCGCTTGGCCGCATCGAGGATGCGCGCGCCGTTCCCGGCCTCGTCGAGGCGCTGGCCGACCCCGCGGCCAGCGTGCAGGAGCAAGCCGCCTGGGCCCTCGGGCGCATCGAGGATCAACGCGCCACCGCCGCCCTCGGACGCGTCCTCACGCAGCCCGACCCGGACGGCGACGTGCGAGAGCAGGCCGCCTGGGCGCTCGGGCGCATCGAAGGCCGCGCCGGTATCCCCGCGCTGGCCGCGGCCCTCACCCGACCGGACCCGGATCCGGACGTGCGAGAGCAGGCCGCCTGGGCGCTCGGCCGAATCGAGCACGCCGATGGACTCCCCGGGCTCTTCGCCGGCCTGCGGGATCCGGACGGCGACGTGCGGGAGCAGGCGGCCTGGGCGCTCGGCCGGATCGAGGACGAAGGCGCCGTCGACGACCTCGTCGCGACGCTGGCCCGGCCGGATCCCGATGCCGACGTCCGGGAGCAGGCGGCCTGGGCGCTCGGCCGAATCGAGAGCCGGGCCGCGACCCGGGGGTTGATCGCCGGACTGGCCGACGACGACCCCGAGGTGCGCGAGCAGATCATCTGGGCGCTCGGCCGGGTCCGCGATCCTGCCGCCACGGATGCCCTGATCGACGCGACGCGCGACGACGACCGCGACGTGCGCGAGATGGCGATCCGGGCGCTGGCCCGACTGGAGGGCTCGGGCGGCCCGAACCCGAACCCGAACCCCAATCCGAACCCAAATCCCAACCCGAACCCGAGTCCATCCGGGGAATGAGGGAAGGACGAAAGCTCGGAGCATGCTCTCGTGCAGAACAGGGTGGTGCGGGTGAACTGGGGGCACGACCCGCGCTGGCGTGGTCTTCAGGACTCGCAGCGGTCGGACAGGGTGGTGATTGAGGTGAGATTCAGCAGATCCGCGCCACCAGCGTCGGCGGGATTGAGCAGGCCCTTCGCCCACACCTTGTGGCCGTTGCGGGCGGGCACGCCGAACTCGTCCAGCGTGCCGATGAGGCGGAGGGTGCGCGCGCCGAGCGGCGTGTCGGCCGGCGGTTCCTCGGGCATGCGTTCCTGCAGGGCGTGGGGCTCGGTGGCGAGCACGAGGTGGAAGCGGCCGTCGTCGCCGCTCTCGACGCAGCCGACGGTCGCCATGATGGGCATCGGCTGGGCGGCCGATGTGCTCGACAGGGCGGCCAGCAGCGAGAACAGCAATGCGGCGGTGAGCGAACGCCAGCCGGCAGGACGCCTCAGGGCCGGAACCATCATCGACCCTCTGCTCCCGCTCCGGTCACCCCGGAGATGTCCTTGGTCCACCACGCGGTGCCGAAGTTCCGGAACGGCCCGCCGTCCACCGAGATGCGCGACTCGACGCGGTAGTTGACCGGCGACACCAGCCGGGTAACAAGCCGCAACTGCACCTGCTGGCCGTCGACCTCGAAGGGCGGCGTCTCGTAGTGGATGGTGTAGAAGCCGCCGAGGTCGCCGCCGACGCGGCCCGCCTTGAACAGCTCGAAGCCGCGGCTGTCGACCTCGTAGCGGGAGAAGACCTTCTGCTCGGCGAGGTAGATGATGCGCGAGTCGGCGGTGAACGGGCCGTCGGGGCCGTCGGCCTCGATGCGGCTCGTGTAGTAGCGGCCGTCGCCGGTCGAGAAGACCTCGGTGCCCCGGATGGTCCCGCCGGCGCCCAGGGGGCTCTCGGGTACCCGCCACTCGAACTCCCAGGCGCCCGGGAAGTAGGCCTCGTAGTCGAAGAGGGGAATCTCGTCGCCGGCCTCGGTGGGGCGGCCCCGGTCGGGTATCTGCCCCTCGGGCCGCTGCGGCTGGGGCTGTCCCACCGCCGTCGCCGACGCGACGAGGCTCAGCACGAACGACAAAACCACTACCCGCCGCATCGAATCAGTCCTTTCCCGGCCCCGCTGCCCCCGGTGCCGGTGAGAAACGCGACGGGCCGCGGCGCGTATGGCAACGCCGCGGCCCGTCGTGCATCGAGCTGGTCCCCTCGCCCGCTCCCTACTCGTCGTCGGTCGTCCCGAGCTTCGTCAGGTCCTGGCTCTCGACGGTGTACTCGGTGAACGCCTGGTACATCTCGTCCCAGCTCTGCTGGCCCCAGTAGACCTCGAGGTGGGGACCGGGGTTCCACCGGTTGCCGAGCGAGTTGTCGTAGACCCCGATGCCGGTGATCTTGCTGCCCGCGGGCAGGTAGAGCGGATCGGCCAGCTCGTAGTGGATCTGCCAGTTGAAGTCGAACTCGGGGACGTCGAGAATCGTCTCCTCGCGGCCGTCGGGGTACGTCACCACCCACCGCAGGCTCTTGCCCCGCAGGTGCATGTGGGGCGAGAGGCCGTAGAGGGTGATGGCCTCGTTGATGGGCGTGATGCCGGTGATCTTCCAGTCGTCGGTGTAGGGCGGGATGTTGGGGATGGCTCCGCGGCGGACGCGGCCGGTCTCGGGGTCGCGGACCGGCTTCACCTCCTCGCCCTGCACGATGTAGATGTCGGTGCCGAACGGGTCGGTGGGGAACGCATTGCCGGCCTGCCGGGTCAGCACCTCGTGGGTCACGGGCCGGGTGTTGAACCAGATGCCGAGCTTGGTGCGCTCCTTGGCCTCGACCCCGATGGGGTTGTAGTGCATGGTCCAGCGGATCCACTTGTCGGCGGCCATCCGCTTGCCGGTGCCGGGGCGGTGGCGCTCGACGCCGCGGCCGGGCACGTAGGAGAGCAGCTTGCTCGAGCCGGGCAGGTTGACCTCGTTGAAGACCTGCTGCGCGACCTGCCCGGCCGACTCGGCCGAGGCCTCGGTCTCCGTGTCGGGCCGCTTGGGCAGCGGCGCCCGCAGGAGCGAGTTGCCCTCGAGGTCGTGCAGCACGCCGTCGATGACCTGGGTGCCCCACGGGAGGTCGACGGTGTAGGCGCCCGAGTGGTGGACGACGCGGTAGTCGCTGGGCCGCATCTCGAGGACCTCGGCGAAGCGGTCCTCGTCCCACGGCATCTCGGTGTAGAAGTCGATGTAGTCCTCTTCGCCCTCGGCCGCCACCGTGTACTCGACGGGCAGCTCGAAGACGTAGTCGGGCTCGCCGCCCTCGTAGGTCCAGCCGGCCGGGAAGTCGGGCGGGGCGGGCCGGTCGGCGGGGTTGCCCCGCGGGGCGCCGGCGTCGACCCAGGCCGCGATGGTGTCGATCTCGTGCTGCTCGAGGTACCGCTCGTTCCGGAACTTCATGCTGTTCTCGGGGTCGGCGGGCCACGGGGGCATCTCGCGCGAGACCACGAGGTCCTTGACGGACCGGGCCCAGGGGCGCACCTCGGCGTACTCGATGAGGGTCATCGGCGCGATGTTGTTCGGCCGGTGGCAGGTGACGCAGTTCTCGTAGAGGATCGGCGCCACGTCCTTGGCGAACGTGGGGACCGACTCGGGCGCCTGGGCCGCCGCGAGCCCGCCGCCGGCGCCGAACGCGACCGCCAAGACCACCGCCGAAATGCGCATCCGCATGGCAACTCCCCTCCAGGCTCCCGGTTGCGGGAGGCTCCCGCCGCAACCGCCGACTCGTCGATGTCGAACCCTCAGCCGATGGCGGGCTCGACGTCCCTGATCGCGTCGATCACCAGCCCGCGCAACTCCCGGACGTCGCTCTCGAGGACGGCGACCCGTGCGTTCAAGTCGTCGATCCGGGCGTTGACGGCATCGAAACGGCCATTCACGTCGTCGAAACGCGCGTTGACGTCGTCGAAACGCGCGTTGACGTCGTCGAAACGCGCGTTGACGGCATCGAAACGCGCGTTGACGCTCCTGCTCAACTCGTCGATGCGTGTGTTGACGTCGCTGATCCGGGCATTCACGTCATCGAAACGGGCGTCGATGCCGCCGGCGATGATGGCCATGAACCCGACGATGACGGTGACGACGGCGATCCCGGTTCCGACGACCGAGACGACGATGGTTCTGGTGTCCGTCACTGGCTCCTCACGATACCACGTTCCGACCTGGCCCAGGGGTGCACCTGAACGACGTTCTTCGCCGCACAAGAGCACCCAGCCCTCTACCTCGCGCCCTGCCGCCGGTCGAGAATCTCCTCGATGCGGTCCATCGTGCGGTCCATCCGCGCGATGAGGGCGTCGTAGGGGGCATGCGTTGCCAGATCGATGCCGTACTCGCCGAGCAGCTCGCAGGCATAGCGCGAGCCGCCGGCCGAGAGCACCGCGAGGTAGTCGTCGCGCACCCGCGCGTCGCCGGCGAGGAAGCGCTCGGCGAAGAGGGCGGCGGCGGCGATGGAGGTGGCGTACTGGAAGACGTAGAAGTTGCCGTAGAAGTGGGGGATGAACATCCACTCGACGGCATAGGCGGGGTCGATGGCCATGACCCCGGCGTCGGCGCCGTGGTAGCGCCGCAGCAGCGAGCCGTACATGCCGGTCATCTTCTCGCCCGACAGCGCCTCGTTCGCCTCGACCGTCTCGTGGATGGCCAGCTCGAACTCGGCGAACATGACCTGCCGGAAGAACGTGCCGCGGATGCCCTCGAGCACCGTGCCCAGGTAGAACAGCCGCTCGTCGTCGCCGATGTCCTGGGCCAGCAGGTGCTCCTGCAGCAGGATCTCGTTGGCGATGGAGGCGATCTCGGCCGTGAACGTGGGATAGCCGCACGTCTCCCAGGGCTGCCGCTCGTTGGCGAGCCGCGTGTGGATGGCGTGCCCCCACTCGTGGGTGAAGGTCGAGAGGTCGGTGAACCGGTCGTTGTGGTTCAGCAGCAGGTAGGGGTGGACGTCGTAGACGTCGCCGAACATGTACGCGCCCGGCGCCTTGCCGCTCTGCGGGTAGACGTGCATCCAGCGGCCCTCGAGCCCCTCGCGCAACAGCGCCTGGTAGCGGGGGCCGAGGGGCGCGGTCGACTCGAGGGTGAGGGCGGCCGACTCGTCGATGCCGAACTTGCGATCCAGCGCGGCCAGAGGCGGGTAGATGTCGTAGTAGTGCAGGTCGTCGAGGCCCAGCATGCGCTGCCGGATGCGGAAGTAGCGGTGCAGCGACGGCAGGTGGCGGCCGGCCGCGTCGAGCAGGGTGCGGTAGACGGCGGCGGGGATGTTGGGGCCGGCCAGGGCCGCCTCGAGCGAACTGCCGAAGCGCCGCGCCCGGGCGTGGAAGACGTGGGCCTTGACCTGCGTGTCGAGGAGCTGGCCGACCGTCGCCTCGTAGGTCTTCCACGCGCCCCAGAAGCGGTCGAACACGAGCTTGCGGTCGGCGCGCACCGGTGACGCCCGGTGCACGGTGTAGGCGGACTGGTCGAGGGTGACCTGCTCGCCGGTGGACAGGGTGACGGTCGGGAACGCCATGTCCGAGCTGGTCAGCAGGGCGTAGATGCGCTCGGGGCCCTGCACGACGGGGCCGGTGGCCGCGATGACCTGCTCGGACTCGTCCGACAGGGTGTGCGGGGCGTGCCGCAGGGTGTCGCGCAGGTTGAACGCGTGGGGGGCGAGGCCCGGCTCGTCGGCGATGAAGCGCTCGATGGCCTCGGCGCCGACGCGCAGCAGCTCGGGCGAGACGAACGCGACGGTCTCGCCGAACCGCGAGCGGAGGTAGGCCGCGAGGCCGCGGCGCTCCTGCGCCGACGCCACCCGGCGGTCCTCGTCGGCCTTGAGGAACGCGTGGACGAAGAGCCGCGAGAGCTCCTTGTCGGTGGCGGAGACGGCGTCCAGCGCCTCCCGTAGCGTAGCGGCGCTCTCGCCCAGCCGCCCCTGGTAGCCGGCGAGCGACTCGACCCGCTTCTCGAGGTCGGCGCGGGCCGCGTTCCAGGCGTCGACGTCGGGATAGATCTCGCCGAGGTCCCACTCGATCTGCTGCGGGGGGGACGGCTCGACGTCGGCGGTGGCGGTCGCTGTCGTCGTCATCGTGGAGCTCACTACGCCTGTTGTCCGTTGCCCGCGAGCTGCCGCAGCACGAACGGCAGGATGCCGCCGTGCCGGTAGTAGGCCAGCTCGTCGGGGGTGTCGATGCGCACCCGCGCCGTGAACTCGCGGGCCGAGCCGTCGGGGGCGACGGCGCGCACCCGCACATCGCCGCGCGGGACGAGGCCGGAGGCGATGCCCGTGATGTCGAACGTCTCGCGGCCGGTCAGGCCGATGCCGGCCGCGCTCTCGCCGTCCCGGAACTCGAGCGGCAGAACCCCCATGAACACGAGGTTGCTGCGGTGGATGCGCTCGAAGCTCGCGGCCACCACGGCGCGGACCCCGAGCAGCCTCGTGCCCTTGGCCGCCCAGTCGCGCGACGAGCCCGAGCCGTACTCGCGGCCCGCGAGGACGACGAGGGGCACCCCGGCCGACTGGTAGCGCATGGCCGCGTCGTAGATGCTCAGTTGCTCGTCGTCGGGCTGGTAGCGGGTCCAGCCCCCCTCGGTGCCCGGCGCGAGCTGGTTGCGCAGCCGGATGTTGGCGAAGGTGCCCCGCATCATCACCTCGTGGTTGCCGCGGCGGCTGCCGAACGAGTTGAAGTCCTTCGGCTCGACGCCGCGCGAGATGAGGTAGGCCCCGGCCGGGCCGTCGGCGGGGATGACCCCGGCCGGCGAGATGTGGTCGGTGGTGACGCTGTCGCCGAGGAGGGCGAGCACCCTCGCGCCGCGCACGTCCTCGGGCGGGGCCGGCTCGGGCGCTAGGTCCTCGAAGAAGGGCGGGTTGCGCACGTAGGTCGACGCGTCGTCCCAGGCGAAGCGCTGGCCCTCGGGCGCCGGCAGCCCCCGCCACCGCTCGTCGCCGTCGAAGACGCCGCGGTACTTGTCGGTGAACTGCTCGGTGCGGACGGCGGCGGTCATCGCGGCCTGGATCTCGGCCGCCGAGGGCCAGAGGTCGGCGAGGAAGACGTCGTTGCCGTCGCGGTCCTGCCCGAGGGGGGCGCTCGTCAGGTCGACGGTCATCGAGCCGGCCAGCGCGTAGGCGACGACCAGCGGCGGCGACGCCAGGTAGTTCGCGCGCACCTGCGGCTGCACGCGGCCCTCGAAGTTGCGGTTGCCGCTGAGCACCGAGGTCACCACCAGGTCGCGCGACCGCACCTCGGCGGAGACGGCCTCGGGCAGCGGCCCGCTGTTGCCGATGCAGGTGGTGCAGCCGTAGCCGACGAGGTTGAAGCCGAGCTCGGCCAGCGGCGCCAGCAGGCCCGCCGCCTCGAGGTACTCGGTGACCACCATCGACCCCGGGGCGAGGCTCGTCTTCACCCACGGCTTCGGCTTCAGCCCCCGCGCGGCCGCCCTCTGCGCGAGCAGTCCGGCCGCGATCATCACGCTGGGGTTCGACGTGTTGGTGCAGCTCGTGATGGCCGCCACCACCACCGCGCCGTGGTCGAGGCCGGCCCCGTCGCCGCCCGGGCGGACGGTGGCGCCGGGCAGCAGCGTGTCGAGGGCCCGCGTGAAGGCGGTCGCCGCCTGCCCCAAGGGCACGCGGTCCTGGGGCCGCTTGGGCCCCGCGATGCTCGGCTCGACGCCGCCGAGGTCGAACTCGACGACGTCGGCGTAGACGGGGTCGTCGGCCGGCGCCCCGAACATGCCCTGGGCCCGCGCGTAGGCCTCGACCAGGGCCACCTGCCCTTCGTCGCGCCCGCTCAGCCGGAGGTAGTCGAGGGTCATCCCGTCGATGGGGCAGATGGCCACCGTCGACCCGTACTCGGGCGACATGTTGCCGAGGGTCGCCCGGTCGGCGAGGGTCAGCGACGCGAGCCCGGGGCCGAAGAACTCGACGAACTTGCCGACGACCCCGTGCTGCCGCAGCCGCTCGGTGATCCCCAGCACGAGGTCGGTGGCCGTCGTCCCCTCGGGCAGCCGGCCGACGAGCTTGAACCCCACCACCTCGGGGATGAGCATCGAGATGGGCTGGCCCAGCATCGCCGCCTCGGCCTCGATGCCGCCCACGCCCCAGCCGACGACGCCGAGGCCGTTGACCATGGTGGTGTGCGAGTCGGTCCCCACCAGGGTGTCGGGATAGGCCATGGGCGGGCCGCCGCCGTTCGCGCCCAGGCACACCGCGCGGGCCAGGTACTCCAGGTTGACCTGGTGCACGATGCCGGTGTCGGGGGGCACCACCCGGAAGTTGTCGAACGCCTGCTGGCCCCACTTGAGGAACGAGTAGCGCTCGCGGTTGCGCGAGAACTCGAGCCGCGCGTTCAGGTCGAACGCGTCCGCGCCCCGGAAGTGGTCGACCTGCACCGAGTGGTCGATGACGAGCTCGGCCGGCTGAAGCGGGTTGATGCGCGCGGGGTCGCCGCCGAGCCGGGCCACGCCGTCCCGCATCGCCGCCAGGTCCACCACCGCGGGCACGCCGGTGAAGTCCTGAAGCAGGACCCGCGCCGGCATGAACGCGATCTCCTTCGTGGCGCCGGCGGCGGGGTCCCACTCGGCGAGGGCGCGGATGTCGTCAGCGGTCACGCTGCCGCCGTCCTCGCGGCGCAGGAGGTTCTCGAGCAGGACCTTCAGCGAGTACGGCAGCCACGCGACCCGGGGGAACCCGGCGCGCTCGAGCGCCTCGAGGCTGTGGTACGAGACGGTCGCGTCGCCGGTCGACAGAGTGGATAGCGTGCCGAACGTGTTGCTCATGAGCATCTCTCTTCAGGGATGTTCAGTGGGCCGCCGAGACCTTCAGAATGGTCCGTGGAACCTCTCATTGTCATCCACTGTCTCGATTGCGCGCAACCCGAGCGGGCGGCGCGGCCGCCGACGGACGGCGGCGGTCTAGTCTTCGCCGAACACCTGCGCCTCGAACGTGTGGACCGCGGCCCCGGTCTGCCACGCGTCGGCCGACAGACCGGCCTTGATGCACGTCTGCGAGAGGAAGGTGTCGCGGTCCCAGCCCCACTCCGCCGGCACCTGCGGCAACAGCAGGGCACGGTGCGGCCCGTGTTCGACCATCACGCCGTGCCGCCCCACCTCCGTCTCGGTCGGGTCGGCCACCCGTCGGAACGGGGTCAGCACGGAGATCTCGAAGCGTACGTCCGGCAGTTCGGCGGGCGGGAGGGGCGGAAAGCGCGGATCCCGGATAGCGGCGTCGACCGCGCAACGCGCCACCACCTCGTGCAGAGGCTCGTCGTGCTCGACCGAGCCGATGCAGCCCCGCAGCCGGTCGTGGAGCCGTATGGTGACGAACGCCGCGGCCGGCTCGCCGAGGGCGCCGGGGGACGGAAGCGGCTCCGGCTCCCGGTCTTCGAGCCTGGCCGCGACGGCGCGGCGCGCGTGGCGCAGCAGCCGCCGCTGGTAGTGGGGCGTGAGCATCAGTTGGTGCCGTGCGGACTGTTCGCGGAAGGCGCGCCAGCGTCGCCACCCCGCTCGAACGTCGCGGCGAGGTAGCCGACCACGGCGGTCTTGTCGCCGGAGACGTCGCCCGAGTCGGCGCGGCGCAGCACCCTCGCGCGGTCGGCCCCGAGGCGGGCCGCGGCCCGCATGACGGCGACGGCCGCGCCGCCGCCGCAAGCCACGTACCGCCCGCGCTCGTTCAGGGAGTAGCTCTCGTACTCGGCCAGCAGGCCGGCGGCGTCGAAGCGGGCGACGTGGTCGACGACGACCTGGTCGAGGGCGGCGGCGCGGGCCGCGTCGAAGTAGTGCGAGAGGTCGGTGCTCGCCACCAGCAACGGCGTGAGCCCCGCGCACGCCTCGGCGAGAGCGTCGGCCAGGGCCTCGATGGTCGGGCGCTCCTGGTACCCGAGAAGCAGCGGCACGATCGGGACACCGGGCAGCACCTCCTGCAGGAACGGAAGCTGCATCTCCAAGGCGTGCTCGCGGTCGTGGGCTGCCGGATGCGTGCCGACGACGGGCGAGGCGAGCAGCCGGTCGGCGACGGCGGCCTCGACCGCCACCGTGCCGAGCGGCGTCTCGAACGCCCCGGCCGGCCAGATCGCCACGCCCTCGAAGCCGTGATAGTGGGACGGGCCGACGAGGAGGACGACGTCGTAGGGGCGGCCCGCGACGGCGCGGTAGGCGTGGGCCGCGACCGGGCCGGAGTAGACGAGCCCGGCGTGGGGCGCGATGACGGCGACGACCTCACCGGCCGGCGTCGGCCCCGCCTCTGCCCCGGAGAGATGGTCATCCACCGCCTCCCGCAGGGCCGGGACGGTCCCCGGATACCAGGAGCCCGCCACCGCCGCGGGCCGGATCGGGTCGGACGACTGGAAACGCATCGGCACCTCGGAACCTGCGACCCCGCAACCCTCGCCTCGCGACTCGGCCCGACGCCCTGCGGCACGGCCGCCCCCGGCGCTACCGCTTGCGGCGCTGCTTCCTGGTCGCCTTGCCAACGTCACGATGGACACGCCGGGCGACCACGCCGCCTTCCGGGGCAGGAACCCCGGTCAGGGTTCGGGTGCGTCCCGCGGCGCGCCGCCCCTCTCCGGCTCCGGAAGCGGAGGGACCGTGCCCGCGGGGTCGCTCGGCGGCACGCCGAAACCGAGGGACAGGGCGATGCGCACGCCGATATAGACGAACAGCGTGAGAATCGCCGGCGCCCCCATGACGAGCCAGAACGGGTCGAGGGTGAGCCCCACGAAGAGCGACATCGCGCCGAGAATCAGCATGATGCCCACCATCCACGGCGGGTGCTTGAACAGCGGTCGCTCGTCGCTCATGGCGCCGACCGATTGTCGCACACCGCCCGCCGCGGTCACGCATCGCCGGAAGCGCGGGTGCTACACTTGTCGCCTCCCCCAAGGGAAACGCGTTGGGAATCGGGAGAAACTGCCATGAGATCGCGCAAGGGATGGTTGGTGACGATGGCGGCGGTGACGGGCTTCGCAATGGTCGGGATCGGCGTCATCGGGACCGGCGCGGCCGCCAACGACTACGCCGAGGAGATCGAGGCGTGGCGGGCCGACCGCGAGGCACGGCTGAAGGCCGACGACGGCTGGCTCACGGTGTCGGCGCTGTTCTTCCTGCGCGAGGGCGAGAGCCGCTTCGGTTCGAGCCCGCGCAACGACCTCGTGCTCCCCACCGCGTTCCCGGCCGAGGCCGGGGTGCTGGAGCGGCGGGGCCGGACGGTGTCGGTGCGGGCGTCGGGAGACCGGACGCTGACCGTCGACGGCGAGTCCGTCAGCGCCGCCCAGCTCTATCCCGCCGAGGGTCGAGTCACCCTGACCGCGGGCCCGGTGTCGTTCTGGGTGCACGAGAGCGGCGAGCGGCTCGCGATCCGCGTCCGCGACACCGAGTCGGCCATCCGCCGGAACTTCACCCGCCTCGAGTGGTACCCGGTCGACGAGCGGTTCCGGGTGCGCGGGAAGTTCACGCCGCACGACGAGCCGATGACCGTGAGGACCATGAACATCCTCGGCGACATCGAGACCTACGAGAGCACCGGCCACGTCACCCTGACGGTGGCGGGCCGCGAGGTGCGCATGCTGCCCGTGAACTCGGGCGGCCAGCTCTGGTTCATCCTGCGCGACGCGACGAGCGGCGACGAGACCTACCCGGCCGCGCGGTTCCTGTACGCCGACGCCCCCGACGCCGACGGGTGGACGACGGTCGACTTCAACAAGGCCTACAACCCGCCGTGCGCGTTCAACCCGAACACCACGTGCCCCCTGCCCCCGCCCGACAACCGGCTCGACGTGCGGGTCGAGGCGGGAGAAAAGAACTACCGCGGCCCCGGGGCTCACTAGCGGCAACCGACACCATGCGTCAAGACATCGCACTGCATCGTTCCACGGGCCACGCCCGCGGAAGGCTCTCGTCGCTCGCATGCCTGCTGGCGCTTCTGGCCGCCGGCGGCGCCGGCGCGCAGACCGAGGCGTCGGACGGCCCGTGGCAGAGCTACGGGACGGAGAACGGTGAATGGCGGAGCTATGCCGGCAACATCGCCGGCCAGAAGTACTCCCCGCTCGACCGGGTCGACGCCGGCAACTTCGAGCGCCTCGAGGTCGCCTGGGAGTGGACGACAGCCGACGCCGTGCTCAGCCGGTCGACCCCGGGCGGCGGCGAGTGGCGGGCGCCGCGCGAGGCCGTCGTCGACTCGCTCGTGGCGGACACGCCCGACCTGTACCGCGAGGGCCAGTCGCCGAACCCGTCGCGGCTGCAGGCGACGCCGTTGATGGTGGGCGGCGTCCTCTACTTCAACACGCCCCTCTCGCAGGGGGTCGCGGTCGACGCGGCGACGGGCGAGACCCGCTGGGTGTTCAACCCGAAGAGCTACGAGGAGGGGACGCCCTCGATGAGCGGCCCGTGGACGCAGCGCGGGGTCGCGTACTGGACCGACGGCGAGGGCGACGAGCGCATCTTCTGGGGCACCGGCAACGGGCGCCTCGTCTGCGTGCAGGCCCCGACCGGTCGGCCCTGCCCCGACTTCGGGCCCGACGGCAGCGGCATGGTGGACGCGACGGCCGGCATCCCGCGGGTCGACCGCGGGGCGCGCGACTACCTGAACGCCATGCTGTACTCGATCAACTCGCCGCCCATCGTGGTGCGCGACCGGGTGATCCACGGCTCGCAGATCGCCGACGTGCGGATCACGAAGGAGGCCCCGCCGGGGTGGGTGCGGGCCTGGAACGTGCGGACCGGCGAGCACGCCTGGGACTTCCACACCGTGCCGAACAGCCCCGACGAGTTCGGCGCCGACACCTGGCTGAACGAGTCGTGGCGCTACTCGGGCAACGCCAACGTGTGGTCGATGCTGGCCGGCGACAACGAGCTGGGCTACGTGTACCTGCCCACCGGCGCCCCGACCAACGACTACTACGGGGCCGACCGGCCCGGCGACAACCTGTTCTCGCAGTCGATCGTCGCCGTCGACGTCGAGACCGGGCAGCGGGCCTGGCACTTCCAGGCGGTGCACCACGGGCTGTGGGACTACGACTTCCCGACCCATCCCAACCTCGTCGACGTCACCGTCGACGGCCGCGCCGTCAAGGCCCTGGCGCAGGTGAGCAAGCAGGGGTTCGTCTACGTCTTCGACCGCGTGACGGGCGAGCCCCTCTGGCCCATCGAGGAGCGGCCGGTGCCGCAGCACACCAATCTGCCGGGCGAGGTGCCGGCCCCGACGCAGCCGTTCCCCACCCGGCCGCCGCCGTTCGAGTACCAGGGGGTGACCGTCGACGACCTCGTAGACTTCACGCCCGAGATAAGGGCGATGGCGCTGGAGGCGGTGGCCGACTTCCAGCTCGGCCCGCTCTTCACGCCGCCGCTGCACAGCGTCGAGGGCAGCGTCCAGGGCACGATTCAGCGGCCGGCCATCGACGGCGGCGCCAACTGGGGCGGGGCTGGCGTCGACCCGGAGACGGGGCTGCTCTACGTGCCGTCGCAGAACCGGTTCTCGGTGCTGCACTTCTACACGCCGGACCCCGCCGCGGGCGGCACCATGCCGTTCACGCAGGGCCCGTTCGGCGGCGGCCGGCAGCCCAGGCTGCCCCAGGGGCTGCCCCTGTTCAAGCCGCCCTACTCGCGCATGACCGCGATCGATCTGAACGCTGGCGACATCGCCTGGATGGAGCCCAACGGCGACGGCGACCGCCTGCGCAACCACCCCCTGCTGCGCGATCTCGACCTTCCGCCCCTCGGCGGCGACGGCCGCGGGGGGCCGCTGGTGACGAAGACCCTGCTCGTCAGCGCCCTCACCGCGGGCGGCGCCGACGGCGGGCCGCGGCTCGTCGCGCGCGACAAGGCGACGGGCCGCATCGTCGGCTCGGTCGACCTGCCGAGCGGCGCCATCGGGACGCCGATGACCTACCTCGTCGACGATCGGCAGTACATCGCCCTGACCGTCGGCGGCGGCCCGCGGCTGATCGCGCTCGCGCTGCCGGGGCAGGAGTCTGCGCCGTAGACCGAGAATGGAGACCCTCCGCGCCCGACAACCATGCGGATGTAACTCGCAGGTCTGCATTTGCATGGTTGCTGGCGCGGCAGCGGCCGACGCCGCCGGTGTCTGCTACCATTTCCCGCCGTGTCCAACCCCCTGACGCGGGCCGACGTCGACCGCATCGCGCGGCTCGCCCACCTCGAGCTGACCGAGTCGGAGGCGGAGCAGTTCACCCGCCAGCTCGGCGACATCCTCGCCTACTTCGAGCGGCTGAACCGCATCGACACCGCCGGCGTCGCGGCCACCACCCACCCCGTCACGTCGGCCCCGGTCATGCGCGACGACGAACCGCGGCCGTCGTTGCCCGTGGACGACGCGTTCGGCAACGCGCCGGACCGCGGGGGGGAACGGCTGTTCAGGGTGCCCAAGGTCATCGGCTGATGGAGCTGTCTGCGCTGAGGACCATCGCGGAGGTCCGGGCCGCGCTGCGCGACGGTGCGACCGCGGTGGACGTGTGCGCGGAGTTCATCGACCGCATCGCGGCCCGCGACGGGGCCGTCCGGGCCTTCACCCACGTCGCCGCGGACCGGGCCCTCGAACGCGCGGCGGAGATCGACGGGCGGGGACCCGACGCGCCGGGGCTGCCGCTGCGCGGGGTCCCGATCGCGATCAAGGACAACATCTGCACCCGCGGGCTCCCCACCACCGCCTCGTCGCGCATCCTCGCGGGATACGTTCCCCCCTACGACGCCACGGTCGTCGAGCGGCTGACCGCGGCCGGGGCCGTCGTCATCGGCAAGACGAACTGCGACGAGTTCGCGATGGGGTCGACGACCGAGCACTCGGTGACGGGCCCGACCCGCAACCCGTGGAACCTGGCCTGCGTCCCCGGCGGATCGAGCGGCGGCTCCGCCGCGGCGGTGGCGGCGCGGCTCGCGCCGGCGGCGCTGGGCTCGGACACCGGCGGCTCGATCCGGCAGCCCGCGTCGTTCTGCGGCATCGTCGGGCTGAAGCCGACCTACGGGCGAGTATCCCGCTACGGACTGCTGGCGTTCGCCTCGTCGCTCGACCAGATCGGACCGTTCGGGCTGACGGTGGCCGACGCCGCCACCCTGCTGCAGGCGGTCGCCGGTCCCGACCGCCGCGACGCCACGTCGGCCACCGCGACGGTCCCCGCCTTCCAGGACGCCGCCGCGGAACCGATGCGGCGGCCGACAATCGGCGTTCCCCGGGCGATCCTGGAGAACGGCGTCGACCCCGGCGTACGCGCCGCGTTCGAGGCGGCCATGGAGACCCTGCGTGGCATGGGGGCGACCATCGTCGACGTCCCGTTACCCCACGCCGAGTACGCGGTGCCCACGTACTACATCGTCGCCCCGGCCGAGGCCAGCTCCAACCTGGCCCGCTACGACGGGGTGCGCTACGCCTACCGGGCACCCCTCGACGAGGGGGACGCCACGCTGGACACGATGTACGACCGCACGCGCCACAACGGGTTCGGCGACGAGGTCAAGCGGCGGATCATGCTCGGGACCTACGCCCTCAGCGCCGGCTACTACGACGCCTACTACCTGAAGGCACAGCAGGTCAGGACGCTCATCCGCAACGACTACGACGCGGCGTTCCGGCGGGTCGACGCCGTCGCCATGCCCACCGCCCCGACGACCGCGTTCCGGCTCGGCGAGCGTTCGGACGATCCGCTGCAGCTCTACGTGGGGGACGTGTTCACGGCGAGCGCCAACCTGACCGGGCTGCCCGCCATCAGCGTCCCGTGCGGCCGGGACGACGACGGACTCCCGGTCGGCCTGCAGCTCATCGGACGCGCCTTCGACGAGGGGACGCTGATCGGAATCGGCGCCGCCTACGAGGAGCAGGCGCCATGGTGGCGCGAGCCGCCGGCAGCGGCCGCCGGTGTTCCGGAGGACCAGGAATCCTGAGCAAGGCCGGCGCTACGCCCGGGAACGGGGGGTGCCGGCGGCGGCGCGACGAGACGGACGCGGCCCTTTCGGGCTGCGGGAGCCTGCACCGTAGAGCGGCGCGGCTTCCTGGAGGGTCGGTTGGGCGCCAGGCGGGAGCCGAAGGCGGCGATTGGCGGGCCAGCCGAGCGTGTCACCGGCGACGCCGACGATCACTCCTGGTCGGTGGATTGCTCCAGGAGCTCGGGAGTCTTGAGCTGGTCGGCGGGCCCCCGCGGCACGCTCGGCGGCAGGTAGCGCGCGCCCGGGCCGAGGCTGTCGTCGAGGCTGCGCACGACGCGGCTGCGCTTGTCGATGGGCCGGAGCTTGGTGAAGCCGACGAGAACGCAGAACCCGACGAACACGGCGAGGAGAAAGACGGTCGAAAAGCCCAGCCCCTGCAGCAACCCCACCAGGATCGACTGAATGTCACTCACGAGACAGCCTCCGGCAGCTCGTAGACGACGAGCCCCTGCTCGACTTCCTCCATGGCCACGCGTTCGAGGCGGATCGACACGTCCGGACGCTCGCCGGTCTCGGGGTCGGGCCGCAACGGCTCGAGCCGGGGCAGGGCCCCGCGCCGCAACTGCTTCGCGCGCTGCGCGGCCACGTCGACGAACAGGAACCGGTTCTCCACCGGCGGCATGGGCTCGTCCGGAATGCGCGGCATCGGGACGGGCTGGGGGACCGCGGCCGGTTCGTCGCGGTCTTCCGCCGCCAAGCTGTCGAAATCGTCGTCCATGACGTCGGATCGTACCCCAAAAGGCGCAGCCGCGTCGACCGGCGTGGCCGCGGAGCGCGCTCGCTTCAGTCCGGCGGCGGGGGCGAGGAGGTCACGCTCGCCCCGCCTCCCCGTCCGGGGCGGGAACCGGCGCGGAGCTCCCCGGGAGCGGGGCCGCCCGGTACCATTCGCCGTCCAGCAGGTAGTGGGTCGGCCGGTCCCGGAAGTAGACGGTCAGCCCGCCGTGGGAATCCTCGACGGTCACGATGTCCCGGGCGTCGAACGCGGCCATCGGCCCCGGTTCCGACGCGATCGGGGATGGGGGCATCTCGACTCTCGTTTCTCGGTCGTGGCCGGCGAGATTGCGGCTGCCCCGGCCACGGGTCCGTCCTCGTGTACAACGGCCGCGGGGCCGTTCACGCCAGCTCGGACAGTATGGACCAGTGCTAAGCATGTGTCAATAATTAAATATGATAATCATAAACTCACATAACGATTCGCTTCGGCGAACGACCATCCTGTGCGATCATGAGCGGACCGGCGTCCCGAACGGTCTCCGCACCGGCTCCGCGGCCGCACCGATTCCATGAAGATCCTGTTCATCGGCGATATCGTCGGGAAGGCCGGCCGGGCCCTGACCCGGCGGGGCGTGTCGGCGCTCGTCGGGCGGCACGACATCGATCTGGTGGTCGCCAACGTCGAGAACGCGGCCGGAGGCAACGGCATCACCCGCGAGATCGGCGAGAGCCTCCGCGACCACGGCATCGAGGTGATGACGTCGGGCAACCACATCTGGGACAAGAAGGAGGCCCTCGACTACATCGAGCTGGAGCCGCGCCTCATCCGGCCCGCCAACTACCCGGCCGGGGTCCCCGGCGCCGGCCACGTGGTGGTCACCGCCCGGTCGGGAGAGCAGGTGGGGGTGATCAACGTGATGGGGCGCGTGTTCATGGCCCCCCTCGACAACCCGTTCGCGGTGGTGCGGCGCGAGATCGAGGCGGTCCGCGAGACCGCCCGCGTAATCCTCGTCGACTTCCACGGCGAGGCGACGTCCGAGAAGATCGCCATGGGCTGGCATCTCGACGGCGAGGTGACGGCGGTCGTCGGCACCCACACCCACGTGCAGACGGCCGACGAGCGGGTGCTGCCGAAGGGCACCGCGTACATCACCGACGTCGGCATGACCGGGCCCCACGACTCGGTGCTCGGGGTCGAGAAGGCGGTCGTGCTGCGCCGGTTCCTCACCGCCCTGCCCGGGCGCTTCGACACCGCCCGCGGCGACCCGCGCCTGCACGGCGTCCTCGTGACCGCCGACGCCGCCACGGGCCGCGCGACGGCCATCGAGCGGCTGAGCCTGACCCCCGCCGACCTGGAGGCGCCGTCGGCGCCGGGCCCCTCGTGAGCACGAGCCCGACCCTGCCCTTCGATGCGCCGACGCCCGGCCGGCGGCCGGGCCGGCGGGTCGTCACCGTCAGCGAGCTGACCGGCCGCATCCGGACCGTGCTCGAGTCGGCGCACGCCAGCGTGTGGGTCGAGGGCGAGATCGCCAACTGCCGGCGGTGGAAGACGGGACACCTGTATTTCACCCTGCGGGACGAGAACGCCCAGATCCGCGGCGTGATGTTCCGGTCGGCGGCGCGCTACCTGCGCTTCGCGCCGGAGGACGGGCTGCGGGTCGTCGCCCGGGGCCGGGTCACCGTCTACGAGCCGAAGGGCGAGTACCAGATCGTCTGCGAGCACCTGCAGCCCCAGGGCCTCGGGGCGCTGCAGCTCGCGTTCGACCAGTTGAAGCGCAAGCTCGAGGCGGAGGGGCTCTTCGACCGCGGGCGGAAGCGTCCCCTGCCGGTGCTGCCGCGGCAGATCGGCGTCGTGACCTCCCTCGACGGCGCCGCGGTGCGGGACATCCTGCAGGTGCTCGGGCGGCGCCACCGCACCGCCCGCGTCGTTCTGCGCCCGGTGCGGGTGCAAGGCGAGGGCGCGGCCGACCAGATCGCCCGGGGCATCCGGAGGCTCGCCCGCGAGGACGGGATCGACGTGGTCATCGTGGGGCGGGGCGGCGGCTCGCTCGAGGACCTCTGGGCATTCAACGAGGAGCCGGTGGCCCGAGCCATCGCGGCGGCGGAGGTCCCCGTCATCTCCGCCGTGGGCCACGAGATCGACGTCACCATCAGCGACATGGTGGCCGATGTCCGCGCCGCCACCCCTTCCGCCGCGGCGGAGATGGTGGTGGCGGGGCGCGGCGACCTCGTCGAGCGCATCGACCGGCTGGGCGAACGGCTGCGGACCGCCGCGCGGTACGCCGCGGCCCGGCGCCGCACGCGGCTGCTCGACCTCGACCGGCGCCCGGGCCTGGCCGGCTGGCCGGCGCGTCTGGCGATGAGGGGCCGCCACGTCGCGGGGCTGACCCACGCCGTCGCGCGGGTCGCCCGCGTCCGCCTCAAGGCCGACGATCGCCGTCTCGGCGATCTGCAGCTACGCCTCGAAGCCTGCGAGCCGGGGCGGCGGCTCGAAGCGGCCCGCACCCGGTTGGTGGCCGCGGGCGGGCGCCTCGACGCGGCCGTCGCGAGGCGGCGAGAGGCGGCGCGGACCCGGCTCGCGGCCGCCGGCGGCCGCCTCGACGCGGCCCTCGTCCGGCGCCGCGAGCGCGCGCAGGGGCGGCTCGCCGAGCTGTCGGGGCGGCTCGACGCCCTGAGCCCGCTCGGGGTCCTGGGACGCGGCTACGCGATTTGCTGGCAGGGAGACCGAAAGGCGATCGTGCGGGACGCGGCCGCCGTCGCGGTCGGCGACGACCTCGTCGTGGGGCTCCAGCGCGGGCGGCTCGACTGCACCGTCACCGGCACGCGGCCCGCGTCGGAATCCCGCGTCCGGCCGGGCGCGGCGCCCGACCGGGAGTCTGCGCGGTAGAACGGCGCCGCCTCCGGAGGAGGCGCAGACTCGCTGGAGGGTCGGTCGGGCGTCGAGCCGGAGGCGACGATTGGCGGGCCGGGGCGACAGGGGCGGACTCTCGCCCGGGCCGCGAGACGCGACACATGAGTGACGACATCAAGGACTTCGAGACCGCGCTCAAGGAGCTGGAATCGATCGTCGACACCCTGGAGCGCGGCGACCTGCCCCTCGAGCAGTCGCTCGAGCGGTTCGAGCGGGGGGTGCGGCTGTCGCGCTTCTGTCACGCCCGGCTCGAGGACGCGGAGCGCCGCATCGAGATCCTGACCGAGCGCGGCGAGCGGCAGCCGGCCCCCGACGCCCTCGCCGCGGTTCCGGAGGACGACGGGGCGTGACCGGCGGGGTCCCCTTCGACGAGTACCTCGACGCCCGCCGGCGGGAGGTCGACGCCGCCCTCGAGGAAGCCGTCCCCGCGCCGCCCGGGTGCCCCCCGCGGGTCGCGGAGGCCATGCGCTACAGCGTCTTCGCCGGCGGCAAGCGCCTCCGGCCCATCCTGACCCTCGCCGCGGCCGAGGCGGCGGGCCCGCCCCGCGGGGACGACGCCGCGCGCGCCCTCGCCCGGAACGGCGCCTGCGCGATCGAGCTCATCCACACCTACTCGCTCGTGCACGACGATCTGCCGGCGATGGACGACGACACCCTGCGGCGGGGACGCCCCACCTCGCACGTGGTGTTCGGCGAGGGTCTCGCCATCCTCGCCGGAGACGCCCTGCTGACCCAGGCCTTCACCCTGCTGGCCCGCCGCCCGCCCCAGGCCCCCCTCGGCTTCGAGGCTCGCCAGCTCCGCGCCGTCGCCCGCGTCGCCGAGGCGGCGGGAGCGGCCGGCATGGTGGGCGGCCAGGCCCTGGATCTGGCCGCCGCGGGGACCGGAGCCGGGCCTGCCCCGGGGCCGCCCGACGCCGGCCCCGAGGCGGCGCTCCGCGAGGTGCACGAGCGCAAGACCGGCGCCCTCATCGGCGCCGCCGCCGTCATCGGTGCGATACTGGCCGGCGGCAGCGAGCCGGCGGTGCGCGGCGTCGACGCCTACGCCGGCCAGCTTGGGCTGGCGTTCCAGATCGTCGACGACATCCTCGACGTCGAGGGCAGCACCGCGCAGCTCGGCAAGACGGCGGGGAAGGACGCGGCCGCCGGCAAGCCCACCTATCCCGCCGTGCACGGGCTCGCCCGGTCGCGGGCGCTCGCCGCCGACGCCGTCGCCGCCGCCCGCGACGCCCTCTCGTCGGCCGGGCTCGGGGGGCGGCTGGGAGACATCGCCGCATGGGTGCTGTCCCGCACGTCGTGATCGACGCCTCCGCGAAGGGGGCCCGGCCCTGATGCCGGGGCGGGTCCGGCTCGACACGCTGCTGCACGAGCGCGGCCTCGTGAGCTCGCGCACGCGCGGCCGCACGTCGGTGCTCGCGGGACTGGTGCGGGTCGACGGCCGCCCCGCCACCAAGGCCGGCGCCCTCGTCCCGGCCGACGCCGAGGTGACCCTCGACGCTCCCGACCACCCCTGGGTGGGCCGCGGGGGGGTGAAGCTCGCCCACGCCCTCGACGCCTTCGGCATCGACCCCGCCGGCGCCGCCGCCCTCGACGTCGGCGCCTCGACCGGCGGGTTCACCGATGTCCTGCTCCGGCGCGGCGCCCGCGCCGTCGTCGCCCTCGACGTCGGCCGCGGCCAGCTCGACTGGCGGCTGCGGCGCGACCCCCGCGTCCGGGTCCTCGAGCGTGTCCACATCGGCGCCGTCGCCCCGGAGGACCTCCCGGCCGGCCTGCGGCGGTTCGACATCGTCACCGTCGACGTGTCGTTCATCTCCATCGCGCGCTTCGCCGACCGCCTTCCCGCCCTCCTCGCGGCGGGGGGCGACCTCGTGGCCCTCGTCAAGCCCCAATTCGAGGCGGGCCGGGCCGAGGTCCGGCGCGGCGGGCTCGTCACCGACCCCGACGTGCACGAGCGCGTCGTCGACGGCGTCGCCGCCGCCGCCGCTGCGGTAGGATTGAGGCGCGTGGCGATGACCCCGTCGCCGATCACCGGGGCGAAGGGCAACCGAGAGTTCTTCCTCCACCTGCGGGCCGCTGGGACGAACCCCTGATGGGCGTCGACACCTCCTCCCCCGTCACCGGCGTCACCCGGGTCGGCATCGTGGCGAAGACCCGTCTCGCGGCGGCGGCGCCGGTGGTCCGGGACGTCGCGGCGTGGCTGGAGCGCCGCCGCCTGAAGCCGGTGGTGGAACACCGGACCGCCGAGCTCGCGGGGCTGGCCGCGGTCGACTCGGCCGGCGCCGCGGACCTGCCGGACGCCTCCGACCTGATTCTCGTGCTCGGCGGCGACGGCACGCTCCTCGGCATGGCCCGCCTCATCGCGGCGTCGGCCGCCGATCCGCCCATTCTCGCCGTCAACTTCGGGGGGCTCGGCTTCCTCACCGAGATCACCCTGCCGGAGCTCTTCGAGGCGCTGTCGTCAGTGGTCGAGGGCAGCGCCCGCGTCGACGAGCGCCGCATGCTGCGGTCACGCACGGAGCGCGGCGGCGCGACGACGGGGGAAGGCGTCGCCCTGAACGACGTGGTCATCACGAAGAGCGCCCTGTCCGGCATGATCGACCTGTCGGTGTCCGTGGGCGACCAGTTCGTGGCGCAGCTCCGGGCCGACGGCCTGATCGTCGCCAGCCCCACCGGGTCGACCGCCTACAACCTGTCGACCGGCGGGCCCATCGTGCATCCCCTCGTGAACGCCGTCATCCTCACCCCCATCGCTCCCCACATGCTCGCCAACCGTCCCGTCGTGCTGCCCGAGAGCGCCGCCATCCGCATCCAGCCCGACCTCGCCAAGCCGCACGCGCAGGCGTACGCCACCTTCGACGGTCAGACCGGCTTCGAGCTCGCGCCCGGGGACACCGTCGTGGTCGAGGCCGCCCCGCGCCCGCTGCGGATGATCCGGGCCGTCGCGCGCCCCTACTACGCGGTGCTGCGGGAGAAGCTCGGCTGGGCGGCACGCTGAGGATCCCCGCCGGCGGCGAGGCCGTTGCCCGCCGGGGCTCCCACGCGGGGGTTGCGGGCCGGCGAGCCCCCAACGCGACCGCAGGCGGCTCCGCGGCCGTCAGGCCGCGCCGCCGCCGCTGATGGGCGGGTGATGGATGATCTGTATCGTGTTGCCGTCGGGGTCTTCGAGATACAGGGAACGCGCCCCGTCCCGGTGGGTGCGCGGCCGCGCCTTCAGGGGCACGTCGTGCTCGTCGAGGTAAGCGGCCCAGCCGTCGACGTCGTCGGCGTGCCGCACGAGCAGCCCGAGGTGGTCGAGGCGGCCGGGTCCCGCCGCGGCGCCGGGACCCGCGCGGTGAAGGGCGAGGTTGTCGGTCCCCGAGGTCAGGTAGACGTTGTCGGCGTCGGGCTCCCACTCGACCGCGAAGCCCAGCCGATCGACGTAGAAGCGGCGCATCTCGTCGAACGCCCTCGCGAAGAGCGCGAGATGCCGAATGCCGAGATGCCCCGGTCGGGCGGTCATGATTCCAGTCTACCAGCCGGCGCCCGCGTGGTCTCTCCGGGGGGGCGCGCCCGCAGCGCGTCGCCGCCCCCCCGGCGCCTGACCCGCCGTCCCTCGGAATGGCCCAACGCCGCTGCGCAGCCCGACTGCTGCTAGAATTGCAGGATGGCTCCCCGCTCGGCCGCCCAGGCCCGGTGCGCCCTCTGCGGTGCGAAGGACGTGTCCGAGCCGCGGGGCGACGCCAAGTACTGCCGCGACTGCTGGGACAAGAAGGTCGCGGTCGAGGACGTCGTCGCCCGAGAGTTCGCCGTCAAGCGGTACATCCGGGCGCACAGCGCCGAGAAGTACCTCGTCTACCACGCCACGCTCAAGCGCCCCTGCGGCCAGTTGATCGTGGTGGACGACGGCTACGACCTGTTCCTGACGCTGGTCCTGTATCCGACGTTCGGCTGGGACGACCCCGCGTACCACCTCGAGGGCGACCCCGACGGGCGGGCCTTCGCCGAGCTCCTCGTCGACGTGGTGGCGGCGGAGGTCATCGAGCCGTGGGGCGGAGGCAAGTGGCACCTGGAGATATTCCGCACCAGCCACGCCGACCCCGAGGACTGGAACGGCGAGATGTGAGTTTCTGTTGTGGTTTCCGGCGGGCCGCCCTATAATTTCGTCCACCCTTGCAGACTGCGTGGTTTCCACCCGGAGGTCAGTTCAATGAGAGGCCTGAGACTCGCGGCGTTGTTCGGCTGTTTCGTGGCGATCGGGATGTCGTTCGGTTGCGGCGGCGAGGAGGTCGTCGAGGCCGAGGAAAGGCCGCTGGCGGTCGCGATCAATCTGCGCGACGCGCTTGAGAACCAGGGCGAGTCGGAGCTCGTCGCGACGATTCGCGGCCCCGGACAGGTCGGCTACCTGGTGCCAACCTCTCGCCGCGACCGGCGGGCGAACGAGATGGTCACGACCTTCCGCGTCCAGAACACCTCGACCAGTGCGCTCGCTGGGTTCACGGTTGACGAGTTCTGGTACGACCGCGCCGGCGACACCGTGGCCGGCGGCTCGTTCCGGATGCAGCAGCCGTTCCTCTCGGGGCAGATCGTCGAGGTCGAGATACGAATCCCCCGCAACGCGCGCATGTCCCGCAGCAACTACGAGTTCAGCCACAAGAACGGCGTCATCGAGGCCACCCTCTTCGAAGAGATGGACGAGCCGACGCCGATCGAAGAAGAAGAGGAAGCCGAGGACGCCGAGAACGAGTAGGGCTCCCCGGACGAGGGAGCCTTCGCACGAGCGGCCCCCGCCGCCCCGGTCGGTGGGAGAGGTGAAGTTCGGCTCGGCGGGACGACCCACCGAAAGGCGCTAGGCGGATTCGACCATCCGCTTGGCGCCTTTGTGTTCCGGACGACGAACCCCGGTGAACTCGGCGCCGGCGGCCGGCTCGGCGGACCGCGGTCGTCCACGCCCGCCAGTCCTCGCCCGCGGCTCCGCGTGGCGGCCGACCGCCCCTGCGGAGTCCGGGCCGTCCGCGGCGCGGACCCCCGGCCCGCCGACCTTCCGGCCGGTTGCAGCGTCCATACCGTTAGATGACCTGGACGCCCGCCAGCCCCGACCGGGCCGCTGCTATACTGCACGCCATGAGCCTGGACCTCGCCGCCGTCCAGCGCGCCCTGCGCGACGACGGGCTCGACGGGTGGCTGCTGTACGACTTCCACGGGTCGAACCCCATCGCGCGGCGGGTGGCGGGGTTCGACGCGTCGGCCAAGATCACCACGCGGCGCTGGTACTACCTGGTCCCGGCCGAGGGACCGCCGCGGGGCCTGGTCCACGCCATCGAGGCCGACCGCCTCGACCACCTTCCCGGCGGCAAGACCCGGTACGCGGCACACGACACCCTCGACGCCGGCCTGCGCGGGCTGCTGGCCGGCTGCGCGGCGGTGGCGATGGAGTACTCGCCGGGCTGCGCCATCCCCTACGTGTCCCGGGTCGACGCCGGCACCGTCGACGCGGTCCGCGCCCTCGGCGTCGAGGTACGCTCCTCCGGCGACCTCATCCAGCGGTTCGAGGCGATATGGGGCGCGGAGGCCCTGGCCTCGCACCGGGCCGCGTCCGCCGCGCTTCACGACATCAAGGACCGGGCCTTCGACCTCGTGGCCCGGCGTCTCCGGGACGGCCGGCCCCTCACGGAGCTCGACGTGCAGGAGGCGATGGCCGGCTGGTTCGAGGAGGCGGGGCTGGTCAGCGACTCGCGGCCGGTGGTGGCCGCGCAGGAGAACGCCGGCGACCCGCACTATCTGCCGACGGCGGGGCGCCACCGCCGCATCGGCGCCGGCGAGGTGGTGCTGCTCGACCTGTGGGGGAAGAGCCGGGACACGCAGGGCGCGGTCTACGCGGACATCACGTGGATGGGCTACACCGGCGCCGCCGTCCCCGCCCGTTACGCCGACGCCTTCCGGGTCATCCGCGACGGCCGGGACGCCGCCGTCGAGCTCGTCCAGCGGGCGGTCGCCGACGGACGCGAGCTGCGCGGGTGGGAGGTCGACCGCGCGGTCCGCGACCGGGTGGGGGCGGCCGGGCTCGGCGACCGGTTCGTGCACCGGACGGGGCACAACCTGGGCGAGGAGGTGCACGGCAACGGCGTGCACCTCGACGACTTCGAGACCCACGACGAGCGGCGGCTGCTGCCGGGCACGGGGGTGACCATCGAGCCCGGCGTGTACTTCGACGACTTCGGACTTCGAACCGAGATCAACCTCTATGTGGGGTCGGAGACGGCGACGGTGACCGGCCCGCGGCAAGAGGAGATCCGGTCCCTGGGGTAACAGCGGTGTGGAGGCAAGGATGGCTACACGCAGGAACACGCTCTTCTCGGGAATGCTGATCGCGGTCACCTCGGTCGCGATCGGTCTCGTGCTCGCGGCCCGGCTCGATCTGGTGTCGGACTCGGCGGCGCAGACCTTCGCGCCGCCGGGGCTGGCCCTGCCCGAAACCAACAGCCAGCCGATCACGGGGCAGCTCGGGGCGAACACGTTCCGCGACATCGCCGAGGCCCAGAGCCCGATGGTCGTCAACATCAGCATCGAGTCACGAAGGCCGGCCCGCGACCTGAACCGGTTCTTCGGAGGCGACCAGGACGAGCTGTTCCGGCGCTTCTTCGGAGACCCGCCGGAGGGGGACGAGGAACGGCGGACGCAGTCCGCGGGCACCGGCTTCGTCATCGACGGGAGCGGGCTCATCGTGACCAACAACCACGTGGTCGCCGACGCCACCCGGATCGAGATCTCGTTCTTCGGCGACGAGGGAGAGTCCTACGAGGCGGAGATCGTCGGCCGGGACCGCCTGACCGACAGCGCCCTCCTCAGGCTCACCGAGCGCCCGGACCGCCCGTTGCCCGTCGCGACGTTCGGCGACTCGGACCAGATGCGCCCCGGCGACTGGGTGATGGCCATCGGCAACCCCTTCAATCTCGGGCACACGGTGACCGTCGGCGTCGTCAGCGCGGTGGGCCGCCCGTTCTACCAGGTCCCCGGCCGGCCCCAGCAGGTGATCCAAACTGACGCGGCCATCAATCCCGGCAACTCGGGAGGCCCCCTGCTGAACCTCCGGGGCGAGGTCATCGGCATCAACACCGCGATCGTCAGCGACCGGCCGAGCAATCTCGGCATCGGTTTCGCCGTTCCCATCAACACCGTGCGCGACCTGCTGCCCCAGCTCCGCACCGGCCGGGTGACCCGGGGCCGGATCGGGGTGTCGATACAGGACGTCACCGACCAGGACTACGATTACCACGGACTCAGCGAACCCATGGGCGCGATGGTGTCGACCATCGAGCCGGACGGGCCGGCCGACGAATCGGACCTCGAGCTGGGCGACGTCATCGTCAGCTTCGACGGGGAACGGGTGGAGAACGTCTCGGATCTGCAGCGGAAGGTCTTCGACACGCAGCCGGGCACGCGCGTCGACCTCGGCGTCTATCGGGACCGCGAGCCGACGACGGTCCCGATCACGGTCGGCGAGCTGGACCTGGAGAACCAGGGCCGGCGGGCCGCCGTCGAGGTCGAGGACGTCAGCACCGACTTCGGCATGAATCTCCAGGACCTGACGGCGGAGACGGCCCGGCAGCTCGACCTCCCGCGCGGCACGCAGGGCCCGGTCGTCAGCGGCGTCGAGCCCGGAGGACCGGCCCAGGCCGGCGGCGTGCGCCCCGGCGACGTGATCACCAGCGTCAACCGGGTGCCGGTGGCGACAGCCGCCGACGCCATCCGGGAGCTGAACGAGATCGAGGAGGGCGGCGTCGCGTTCCTCCTGATCAGCCGTGGAGACGCACAGAGCGTGGTGCGGATCACCCGGGAGTAGGCGCCTGCAGCGTAGCGACGCGCTCCGGACCCTGATCGCCCGGCGCATCCGCGACCGCGGACCGCTGACGGTGGCGGCGTTCATGGAGATGGCGCTGTACCACCCCGAGCTGGGCTACTACGCCCGCGCGCCCCGGCGGACGGGGCGCGCGGGCGACTTCTACACGAGCGTGGACGTCGGCCCGCAGTTCGGCGCCCTGCTGACCGTCCAGCTCGACGAGATGCGCCGGGTGCACGGCGCCGCCGGGGGCTCCGGGTTCGACCTCGTCGAGGTCGGGGCCGGGAACGGTCAGCTCGCCCGCGACGTGCTGGACGCGGCCGCATCGGCGTATCCCGCCCTGTACGCGGCGGCGCGGCTGACCCTGGTGGAGACGAGCCCGGCGGCGCGTGCGGTGCATCCCGCGACCCTGGGTCCGCACCGGGACCGCCTGCACGCCAGCACCGCGGACCTGCCGGAACGGGTCTCCGGGGTCATCGTCGCCAACGAGCTGCTCGACGCCCTGCCCACCCATGCCGTCACCATGACCGCGGCCGGGCTCCAGGAGGTGTACGTCGACGCGGACGGCGGCCGCTTCGTCGAGAGGACCGGGCCGCCCTCGAGCCCGGCCCTCGAACGCCACTTCGCGCGGATCGGGGTGACCCCGCGGCCGGGATGGCGGGGCGAGGTCTGCCTCGCGGCGGTCGACTGGGTGCGCACCGCGGCCCGGTGCCTGACGCGCGGTTTCCTCGTCCTCATCGACTACGGCCATCCGGCGCGGGAGCTGTACGCGGGCCACCACGCGAGCGGGACGCTGACCACGTTCCAGCGCCACCTCGTGGACGCGGCCGGCACCGACCCGGACGGGCGGGACGGACCCGCGTGGCTCGCCGATCCGGGCGACCGGGACATCACGTCGCACGTGGACTTCACGTCGATCGAGCTCGCCGCGCGCGACGAGGGCCTCGAGGTCCTCGGATTCGTCGACCAGACCCGCTTCCTCGTGGGCCTCGGGGCCCTCGACGACCCCGCCGCGGCGGCGGACACCGCCGGCGCCCTCCGCCATCGGCTGGCCCTGAAGACGCTGCTCGCGCCCGGCGGGCTGGGCAGCACCCATCAGGTGCTGTTGCTCGGCAAGGGAGTCGGCCGCCCCGCCCTGAAAGGGTGCTCGTTCACCTGGCGGGAGGCGGCGTCGTGACCACCCCCGTAGAGCGCGAGATCAAGCTCCGGTACGACACCCCCGACGCGGCCCGGCGAGCGGTGGTCGAGGCCGGCGCGCGGCCGCTGCGGGCGCGGCGCCTGCAGAGCGACTGCCTGCTGGACCGCGAGCGCGAGCCCCTCGCGGACCGCGCCTGCACCCTGCGGGTCCGCATCGACGGCGACGCGGCCCGGGTGACCTTCAAGGGCGCCCCGCGGCTGGGGACCACCAAGGTCCGGGAAGAGCTGGAGACCGCGGTCGGCGACGGCGAGCTGATGCTGCGGGTGCTCGAGCGGATCGGCTTCCGCGTCTGGTTCCGCTATCAGAAGTACCGCGAGGAGTTCCGGCGCGGCGACCTCGTGATCGCGGTCGACGAGGCGCCCATCGGGACCTTCGTCGAGCTCGAGGGCAGCGAGCCCGACATCCTGGCGACGGCCGCCGCCCTGGGACGGGGGCCCGCCGACTTCATCCTCGACTCGTACCTGGCCCTGTTCCGCGCGCACCGCGCGGCGACGGGAGCATCCGGCGACCACATGGTGTTCGACGTCCGGCAACCCGTGGCGGAGCCCCGCATCGCATCGCGCCCCGCCGACGCCGGCGGATCGCCGGGGCGCCCGCCTGACGAAGCGTGAGCATGACCGGTGCCCTGCCGCCCGCCCTCGTCCTCGCCGCCGGCCTCGGCACCCGCCTGCGGCCCTTGACGTTCTCGCGGGCCAAGGCCGCGGTGCCCGTCGCGGGAACGCCGCTGATCTGCCGGCAGCTCCGGGGGTTGGCGGAAGCCGGCGTCCGTGATGCGGTCGTCAACCTGCACCACCGGCCCGAGACCGTCGCCGCCGTCGTCGGTGACGGCACCGCGCTCGGCTGCCGCGTCCGCTACTCGTGGGAGCGGACCGTCCTCGGATCCGCCGGCGGGCCGCGCCGGGCGCTGCCCCTGCTCGACGACCGGTTCTTCATCGTCAACGCCGACACGCTCTGCGCCGTCGACTTCGGCGCCCTCCTCGACCGGCACCGCGCCTCGGGGGCCGCGGTCACGCTGGCGGTGACCGCGCATCCGGCGCCCCACCGCTACGGCGGCGTCCTCGCCGACGCCGGCGGCCGCGTCGCCGGGTTCGCCCCGGCCGGCGCCGCCATCGGCCCCGACGCGCCGTGGCACTTCGTCGGGGTGCAGATCGTCGAGGCCGCGGTGTTCCGGGACCTGCCCGACGGGGTGCCCGCGGCCACCGTCGGCGGACTCTACGACACGCTGCTCGCGGCGGGGCGGCCGATGGCGGTGCACGAGGTCCCGGGACCGTTCCACGACATCGGGACGCCGGCCGACTACGCGGCGACCGTGCGGACGGTCGCGGCGGCGGAAGGGCGTTCGCCGTTCTCGGCGGGAGATCGTTCGGAGATCCACCCCACCGCGCGCGTGGAACGCTCCATCCTGTGGGACGACGTGGTGGTCGGTGCCGACTGCGTGGTGGCCGGCTGCGTCCTCGCGGACGGGGTCCGGCTTCCGGCCGGAACCGTCCTCGACGGGCAGGCGGTGGCGCCGGCCGGCGCCGGCCACGACGCCGAGCCGGCGACCCCGGCGCACGAGACGCGCCTCGGCGACCTGCGGATGGCGCCTCTGTGACGTCGAGCCGCATCGAGGAACGGGTGGCCGAGTACCTGCGCCGCTCGAACCTGGCCCCGACGGCGACACGGGTCGAGCCCCTCCACGGCGACGCCTCCAGCCGCGCCTACGTGCGGATCGTTCCGGCCGGCCGGCCTCCGGCGGTTCTCGCCCTCCACCCGGAGCCGTTCGCCCCGGGCTCGCTGCCGCAGATTGTCGTGGGATCCATCTTCCGCCGGCTGGGGATCCCCATACCCGCGGTGCTCGACGAGGCCGCAGACCTGGGCATCCTCGCCGTCGAGGACCTCGGCGACGAGACGCTGGAAAGCTGGATGGCGGGCGGCGCGGACCGCGACCCGGCGCCCCTGTACCGCGAGGCGATCGACCACCTCGCGGCCCTGCAGACCCGCGGCGCCGCGTTCCGCGACGAGGGCGCTCTTCCCTTCTCCCTCGCCTTCGACGTTCCGAAGCTCACCTGGGAGCTCGACTTCTTCCGGTCGGAGTTCCTCGAGGCGTACCGTCGGATCGCGCTGCCCCCCGCCGCGGCCGAAGCGCTGCGGCGCGAGCTGGCGGCCGTCGCCGAGGAGCTGGCGGCCGAGCCGCGGGTGCTCTGCCATCGCGACTACCACTGCCGGAACCTCATGGTGCGGGGCGGCCGGCTCGTCGTCATCGACTTCCAGGACGCCCGCCTCGGCCCCGGCACCTACGATCTGGTCTCGCTGCTCCGGGACTGCTACGTCGACCTGCCCGACGACCTGACCGCCGCGCTGACCCGCCGGTTCCTCGACGCCGTGCCCGCTCAACGGACCGCCGACTTCCGGGCGCGGTTCGACCTGATGTCGGTGCAGCGGCACCTGAAGGCCCTCGGCACGTTCGGCCACCAGGTCGCACGGCGGGGACGCGGGCGCTTCGCCGAGGCGGTGCCCCGCACCCTCGCCCATCTGCGCCGGAGCCTGGGGGCCTACCCGCGCTTCGAACGGCTCCGCGAGCTGCTGTCCCCGCACGTGCCCGAGCTCGGCTGACGCCCTCCGCCGCGCACGCCTCCCCGACTTCGGACACGACTTCGGACACGACTTCGGAGAGAATCATAGGGAGCCGGGTACCGCCCATGAAGCGCCGACGCATCCGCGACGTCCTCGCCGCCCCGCCGTCCGACGGCCCGATCACGGTCTGCGGCTGGGTCCGCACGAAGAGGACGGCCAAGCGCTTCGCCTTCCTCGCGATCAACGACGGCTCGTCGCAGGAGACCCTGCAACTGATTGCCGACGCGGGCACCCCCGCGTTCGCGGCCCTCGACGGCGTGCTGACCGGCGCCGCCGTCCGCGCCCGCGGCGCGACGAAGGCGTCGCCGGGGGCCGGACAGCGCATCGAGATGCAGGTGGACGAGCTGGAGGTCCTCGGGCCCGCGCCGGCCGAGTACCCCCTCCAGAAGAAGGGCCACACCCTGGAGTTCCTGCGGGACATCGGCCACCTCCGCCCCCGCACCAACACCTTCGGCGCCGTCTTCCGGATCCGCAACGTCCTCGCCGCCGCCGTGCACGAGTTCTTCCAGGGGCGGGGGTTCGTCTGGGCCCACACCCCGATCATCACGGGGTCGGACTGCGAGGGGGCCGGCGAAATGTTCCGGGTCGCGGCCCCGGCTTCAGGCGGGGCGGAGTTCTTCGGCCGGCCCGCGCACCTCACCGTGAGCGGCCAGCTCGAGGCCGAGTTCATGGCGATGGCCCTCGGCGACGTCTACACCTTCGGGCCCACGTTCCGGGCCGAGAACTCCAACACGTCGAGGCACCTCTCGGAGTTCTGGATGATCGAGCCGGAGATGGCGTTCGCGGACCTCGACGATGACGCGGCGCTCGCCGAGGACTTCCTCAAGGCGATGTGCCGGACCGCCCTTGAGCGGTGCGGGGCGGAGCTGGCGTTCCTCGAGAAGCACTACGACGCCGCCTCGTCCGCCGCCCTCCGCGACCTCGCGGAATCGACGTTCGCACGCCTCTCCTACACGGAGGCGGCGGACGCGCTGCGGAAGGCGGACGTCGATTTCGAGATTCCCCACGCGTGGGGCCAGGAGCTGGCCTCGGAGCACGAGCGGTACCTCACCGAGCAGGTGTGCGGGGGCCCCGTCATCGTCACCGACTACCCGCGCGCCATCAAGCCGTTCTACATGCGCGTCAACGACGACGGCGAGACGGTGGCGGCCATGGACGTGCTGGCCCCCCGCATCGGCGAGATCATCGGCGGCAGCCAGCGCGAGGAGCGGCTGCCGGTGCTGGCGCAGCGGATGGAGGAGCTGGAGATCGACCTCTCGGAGCTGTCCTGGTACTGCGACCTCCGCCGCTACGGCAGCGCCGAGCACGCCGGTTTCGGCCTCGGCTTCGAGCGCCTCGTGCAGTACGTCGCCGGCATGGCCAACATCCGCGACGTCATCCCCTGCCCGCGCGCGCCGGGGACCATCGACTTCTAGGAACTTCGGCAGCCGAAGCGGACATCGTCGTCGGCCGTATCGATCGCGCGGGCCGATCGTCGCTCGCATCATGCGTATCGCATGTCGACTGTTCGGCTCATCACGGAAGACGCCTCGAAGGGAGCGGTGGCGGCATGACCAGACATCCCCGTCTCATCGCGGCCGCCCTCGCGGCGGCCGGCTGTGTCGTGGCGGCGGCCGGCGGGCAGAATCCGGGCGACCGGTTCGCGGGGGTCGAGCTGACCGTCGTGCCGGTGGCCGGCAACGTGCACATGGTGACGCGGCCGGGCGGGGGCGGCAACATCGGGATGTTCGCGGGGCCGGACGGGGTGCTGCTGGTCGACTCGCTCTTCGCGCCGCTCGCCGAGCGGCTGATCGCGGCGGTGCGGACGGTCTCCGACGGCGAGATCCGCTTCCTCGTCAACACCCACGTGCACCCGGACCACATCGGCGGCAACGAGGCGCTGGCGGGGGCCGACGTCCTGATCTTCGCGCACGACAACGTGCGCGTCCGGATGCTCGAGAGGCTCCGCTTCCCGCGCCGGGGCGGCAGCTTCGCGCCGCCGCCGCCGGCCGGGGCGCGCCCCGTCGTGACCTACAACGACACCGTGAGCTTCCACTTCAACGGCGAGGACGTTCGCGCATTCCTCGCCCCGCCCGCCCACACCGACGGCGACACCTTCGTCCACTTCCCGGAATCGGACGTGCTGCACCTCGGGGACGTCTTCCGGACCACGAGCTATCCGATCATCGACGTCTACAACGGCGGCACCCTGGCCGGCACCGTCGAGGCGCTCGAGATCGCGCTCCGCCTCGCGGGCCCCGACACCCGGATCATCCCCGGCCACGGCCTCGAGGTCGTCGGCCGTGACGCCATGGTCGAGTTCCTCGACATGATCGTCGACGTCCGCGACCGGGTGCACGACCTGATCTCCGAGGGGCGCACCCTGGACGAGGTGATGGCGGCGGCACCGACCGCCGCCTACGACGCCCGCTGGGGGCGGGAGGCGACGTGGACCGCCAACGACTTCGTCCCCATCGTGTACCACGAGCTCGGCGGCGGCTCGTTGTATCGGGGTGATGAGCGGGAGCCTGCGCCGTAGAACGCCGCGGACTCCTGGAGGATTGGTTGGGCGCCAAGCGGAGCCGCAGGCGACGAAGCTCGAACAGCGTCACGCGCTATTGAAGAAACTTCAATCGGCGCGGGCGAACGTGACGGCAGGACGGCGCATGGACGCGCGTCCTTGCCTTATCCGGCCCGGGGGCATATCTTGGTCAATTGCAGGCAGCACGCGGACGGCTTCCGGGGTTCATTCCGCAAGGAGAGGCGAAGATGCGCAGGCAATCAATTGTGGCGCTCGCGGCGGCGGCGGTGATGGCGGCGGCGTCCGCGTTCGCGGGGCAGGCCCCCGACGGCTGGACGGCGCCGCGGACGGCGGACGGGCGGCCGGACCTGGGCGGGGTCTGGGCCAGCGACTCGGCAACGCCGCTGCAGCGGCCGGAAGGGCTGGGCGACCGGGAGTTCCTCACCGACGAAGAGGTGGCGGCGCTCGCCGCGCACGCGACCGAGTACTCCTCGGTCGGGGGCGACGCGGTGTTCGGGGAGACGCCGTTCCGGCGGGCGCTGGCCGCCCTGCAGGCGCCCCCCGAGGACGGGCAGGCCGCCCGGCCGGCCCGGCGGCGGGGAACGGGCAGCTACAACCAGTTCTGGATGAGCGGCCGGTGGTTCGAGAACCGCACGTCGCTCGTCGTCGATCCGCCCAACGGGCGGCTGCCGGCCCGGACCGCCGAGGCGCAGGAGCGCGACCGGCGGCGGCGGGAGGCGCGCAACGCGCCGCCGCCGGACCGGCGGCTGACCCTCGAGGAGGAGGTCGCCCGCATCGACCCGGCGATCCGCTGCCGCGGCGGCGGGGCGCTGCTGAGCGGGCGGGGCTACAACAGCACCTACCAGATCTTCCAGAGCGCGGACTACGTCGGCATCCAGATCGAGATGCACCACGACACCCGGCTGATTCCGATCGGCAACGCGGCGCCGAGCCGGGTCGGCCCGCCGACCGCCATGGGCAGCTCGCGCGGCCGCTGGGAGGGAGACACGCTGGTGGTCGAGACCACCAACCTCTCGCGGGGCGTGGGCGGCTCGACGGCCGACGTGACGATCACCGAGCGGTTCACCCGGGTGGGGCCCGAGCTGCTGCAGTACGAGTACACCCTGGACGATCCGTCCACCTGGACGCGGCCGTGGACCGCGCGCGTGTTCATGCGCCCGAGCCCGGGCACCGGGGTCCTCTACGAGTTCGCCTGCCACGAGGGGAACTACGCCATCGAGCACGCGCTGCGCAACGAGCGGTATCTCGAGGCGCAGTCGGAGCAGTAAGGCGGCAGGACGTTCGAGTCGGGCCGGAAGCCGGGCCGCGGGCCGCGGTTTCCGCGCCCGGCATCGGGACGACGCCGGGCGGCGGGACGGCGTCTCGACCGCGACCCGCGACTCCGCCACCGGCCCGACCGGGGTGCCGTCCGGTTCGTGGTATGATTGCTCGGTTACGTTCGCGGTAGTGACTCCGAGTGGGCGTTCGCGGCCCACTTTTTGTTTTTCCGGGACGGATCGTCGTGGGACCTTCCAGGTCGTCGGCCGACCGGAGCGGGGAAATCCGTGCAATCGCGGAGCGGGTCGCCCACGGCCACGGGCTCGTGGTGTTCGACCTGCAGTTCCGCCGCGAGTCGATCGGCTGGGTCCTGCGCATCGTCATCGACCGCCTCCCCCCGCCGCAGGCCGGCGCGGAGCACGGCGACAGCGTGACCGTGAGCGACTGCGAGGCGGTGAGCGTGGACGTCAGCGCGGTCCTCGACGTCGAGATGACGTTCGACCACGCGTACACCCTTGAGGTGTCGTCGCCGGGGCTCGACCGGCCGCTACGGCACCTCGACGACTTCGAGCGGTTCGTCGGCCGTCGCGCCCGCATCGTGATGTCCGAACCGGTCGACGGCCAGCGCTTCGTCGCGGGGCGGATCGCGGCGGTCCGCGACCGGACGATCTTGATCGAGGACGGCGGGACGACGCGCCTCGTCCCGGAAGCGGCCGTCGCGCGGGCCCGTCTCGAGGTCGAGATGTAGCCGGGACCGGCGGGCCGGGGCGCCGCCGGCCGGCGGCAGGGCCCCGGGACGACGCGGGCCGGCGCACCGGGCGAGCCGCTGCCTGGACGCGATCCGCCTCGGACCGTCGCAGGGAAGTGCCATGAACAACGTGCTGCAGCAGACCATCGACGCGCTGGCCAAGGAGAAGGGCATCGAGGCGGACATCATCGTCACCGCTATCGAGGACGCCGTGCTGACCGCGTCGCGCAAGTACTACAAGTCGGACGAGAATCTTCGCACCCGCTTCAATCCCGAGACCGGACAGGTGGAGCTGTTCGCGGTCAGGCAGATCGTGGAGCAGGTCGCCAACCCGGCGACCGAGATCGCGCTGGCGGAAGCCCAGGAGCTGTACGGCGACGAGGCCGAGGCGGGCATGGAGATCGAGTTTCCCAAGCCGACCGACGTGCTCGGCCGCATCGCCGCCCAGACCGCCAAGCAGGTGATCTTCCAGAAGGTCCGCGAGGCGGAGCGGGAGAACGTCTTCGAGGAGTACGGCCAGCGCCTGGGGGAAGTCGTCAACGGCCTCGTCAAGCGCTTCGAGAGCGGCGACATCATCGTGGAGGTCGGGCAGGTGGAAGCCCTGCTGCCGCGGCGCGAGCAGTCCCGGGCGGAGAACTACACCACCGGCGACCGGGTGCGGGCGGTCATCAAGGAGGTCAACAAGAACACGAAGGGCCCGCAGATCATCCTGTCGCGCACCGATCCGGTCCTGCTCATCAAGCTGTTCGAGCAGGAGGTGCCGGAGATCTACGACGGCACCGTCGTCATTCGCGGCGCGGTGCGCGAGGCCGGCGACCGGGCCAAGGTGGCGGTCGCTTCGCGCGAACGCGACGTCGATCCGGTGGGTGCCTGCGTCGGCATGAAGGGCACACGGGTGCAGGCCATCATCCGGGAGCTGCGCGGCGAGAAGATCGACATCGTCGAATGGTCCGAGGACGCCACCACCTTCGTGACCAACGCCATCAGCCCGGCCCGCGTGCAGCGCGTGTCCATCGTGGACGACGCCGAACGGGTCATCGAGGTCGTCGTCGAGGACCGGCAGTTGTCGCTGGCGATCGGCAAGAAGGGACAGAACGTCCGGCTCGCGGCCAAGCTCGCGGGCTGGAAGATCGACATCAAGAGCGAGGAAGAGAAGCGCCGCGAGGTCGAGGCGCAGTTCGACGAGCTCGGGGTCGAGCCGGCGCCGTTGTCCGTGCCCGGACTCGATCAGGCCATGGTGGAGCAGCTCAACGCAGCCGGCATCGAGACGGTCGAGAGCATGATCTCGGCCTCGGCCGCCGAGCTGAGCAACGTGCTGGGCATTTCGGAGGGCGCCGCCGAGGCGCTCCGCCTGGATGCGGAGGCGGCCACCATGGCGGCGGGTGGGGCCGTGGGCACCGGCGTGACGGAGGCGGTGCCCCAGGACGGCATCGAGCCGGTCGCCGTCCCCGCCGCCGAAGACCCGGCTCTCGAGCTGGCCCCGGCGGGGGAGGGCGGGAACGCCGCCGAGCCCGGTCACGACGCACCGGGCGGCGACTGAGAGCTCCGGTGCCGCCGGTGTTGGAACGGGCCCGCTCCCGCCCCGGCGGGCGGAGGCGGGACGGGAACGCGCGGAACACCGCAGAACAGAGGACAGGCTTTGGGCACAATCCGGATTCACGAGGTCGCCAAGGTGCTCGGCATCCCGAGCCGGGAGGTGATGGACCTCCTGCGAAGCGCGCACGGCATCGAAGTCAAGACGGCATCGAGCACCATCGAAGAGATCGTTGCGCGGGAGTTCGCCAAGCGCATCGCCCGCGAGCGCGACCTCAGCCTGCCGGCGGGACGCCTGTTCTCGGGGGCCTCCGCCTCTTCGGGCCGCAAGGGCGCCAAGACCCCCAAGGCGCAGGAACCGGCCCTGCGGCCGAGACTGGGTCCGCCGCGACTCGTGAAGTCGCCGCGCCCCCCCACGCCTCCACCCGCCGCCGCGGAGTCGGAGCAGAGTCCGGCCTCGGCCCCGCCGGCGCCGCCCACCGTCGCGCCGCCGGCGTTGCGGACGCCCGCGGCAGCGTCCCCGGCGGCGTTGCGGACGCCCGCGCCGCCGGTATTGCGGACGGCCGAGGCATCGCCGCCGGTGTTGCGGACGGCCGCGGCGTCGCCGCCGGTGTTGCGGACGCCCGCGGCGTCGCCGCCGGTGTTGCGGACGCCCGCGGCGTCACCGCCGGTGTTGCGGACGCCGCCCCCCGACGCACAGCCGACCGACCAGGCCCCCGCGACGCCGCCGGCCGCGGCCGAAGCGCCGTCGACCGCCGCCGCATCCGCGCCGCCGGGCCCGGCCGTCGTCGAGCCCGCCGTCCCGACGACACCTGTCGCGCCGGTCGAGCCGCCGGCGCCGAAGGCCGAACCTCCGGCGGCGCCGCCCGTCGCGGTCGAGACACCCGTCGCGGTCGAGACACCCGCCGAGGCCGAGCCCGTGACAGCACCGGCCGAACCGGCCGCGCCCGCCGCCGCGGTGACGCCGGCCGCGCCCGCCGCCGCGGTGGCGGACCCGACCCCGGCGCCGCGGGAGGCGCCTGTCTCGAGGGCCCCGGTTGCGGCGGCCCCGGCCGCGGCGGCGCGGCCGTCGACCGTCGGGATACGTCCGACGGGCCGGTTGGTGCCGTCGACGCTCAAGCTCCGCATCGAGGAGCAGGCCCCGCCGCTGACGCCGACGACCATCGCGACGCCGCCACCGAAGGCGCCGCCGGGCCCGACCCGCCGGCCAGGCCCGCCGTTGGCCGCCCGCCCGGCCGCCCCGCCGCGGCCGAGGCCCGGCTCGCGGCCCATCGCGCCGGCCCCGTCGCGGCCGAGCGCCCCGCTGGGCGGCCCCCGGCCGCTGCCCTCGCAGCCGGTCCGCTCCCCCGGGGCCAGACCCGCCGCGCCCGCCGTGGGATACCGGCCCGCGTACCGGCCGCCTCCACGTCCCCCCGGCGGCAAGAAGCGGCGGCCGCAACGCCCGTCGACCCCCTTCACGCCGGCGCCGCCGCCGCCGATCACGCGCACCATCTCGCTCGCCGAGGGCATGACCGTCAAGGACCTCGCCGAGAAGCTGGAGCTGCGGGCCAAGGACGTCCTCAAGAAGCTCATCGAGCGCCGGTTGATGATGACGATCAACACGACGCTCGACACCGAGACGGCGACGATGGTGGCGCGCGAGTTCGGCGCCGACGTCGAGATGCGGTCCTTCGAAGAGGAGATGCTGGAGGTCGAGACCACCGCCGCCCAGGACGAGGACTTCTCCTCCCGCGCGCCGGTCGTCACCGTGATGGGGCACGTAGACCACGGCAAGACGACCCTGCTCGACGCCATCCGCGACTCGAGGGTCGCCGAGCGGGAGGCCGGGGGCATCACCCAGCACATCGGCGCCTACGCGGTGGAGATCAACGAGCGGAAGATCGTCTTCCTCGACACCCCGGGCCACGAGGCGTTCACCCTGATGCGGGCGCGCGGCGCGCGGGTCACCGACATCGTCGTCCTCGTGGTGGCGGCCGACGACGGGGTCATGCCCCAGACGCGCGAGGCCATCGACCACGCCAAGGCCGCCGACGTGCCCCTCATCGTCGCCATCAACAAGATCGACAAGGCGAACGCGAACACGGACCGGGTCAAGACGGAGCTGTCCGAGCTCGGGCTCACGGCGGAGGACTGGGGCGGCAAGACCGTCACCGTCGAGGTATCCGCGAAGCAGCAGCAGAACCTCGATCTGCTGCTGGAGATGATTCTGCTCGTCACCGATCTGGGCGAGCTCAAGGCCAATCCCAAGCGGAGCGCGAGCGGGACGGTGCTGGAAGCCAAGATCGACCGCGGCCGCGGGCCGGTGGCCACGATCCTCGTCAAGGACGGCACGCTCCGCATCGGCGACAACTTCATCGCCGGTCCCATCGTCGGCAAGGTCCGGGCCCTCATCGACGACCGCGGCCAGCCGCAGAAGGAGGCCGGCCCGTCGAGCCCCACCGAGGTCCTGGGGCTGACCGGGCTGCCGCAGCCCGGAGACACGTTCCAGGCGGTGGCGGACGCCGCCAAGGCCCGGCAGATCGCGATGCTGCGCCAGGGCCAGGCCAAGGAGAAGACCCTCGGCGAGAAGGGCGGGCGCCTGACCCTCGAATCGCTCCAGCAGCAGATCGCCGAGGGCGGCACCCGGGAGCTGCCGATCATCGTCAAGGCCGACGTCCAGGGCTCCGCCGAGGTCCTTGCCGACGCCCTCGGCAAGCTCGGCGACGAACGCGTCAAGGTCCGCCTGATCAGCAGCGGGGCCGGCGCCATCAACGAGGGCGACGTGGTCTTCGCGGCGGCGTCGAACGCCGTCATCGTCGGCTTCAACGTCCGCCCCGACCGCAACGCGGCGGCGATGGCGGAGCGGGAACGCATCGACGTCCGCCTCCACCGCGTCATCTACGACGTGACCGAGGAGATCAAGAAGGCGATGGCCGGCCTCCTCGAGCCGACCATCAAGGAGGTGCAGGTCGGCCAGGCGCAGGTGCGGGACGTCTTCAAGGTGCCGAAGTTCGGGACCGCGGCCGGCTGCCTCGTGGTCGAGGGCAAGATCAGCCGGTCGGGCGAGACGCAGGCGCGGCTGCTCCGCGACAACGTCGTCATCCACGAGGGCCGCATCGGGTCCCTCCGCCGGTTCAAGGACGACGTGAACGAGGTCAAGAACGGCCTGGAATGCGGGATCGCCTTCGAACGCTACGCCGACATCAAGGTCGGCGACGTGATCGAGGTGTTCTCGACGGAGACCGTCGCGGCCACGGTGTAGCCGCCGTGCGCGGCAGGGCCGGGCGTCCCGCGGCGGCGCCCGGGAGCCCGCATCGTCATCCATGATCGTCGGACTGCTCTCGATCGAGCTGCATCTGGCCGGCGCGCGCTCGTTGAAGGACAAGCGCGCCACGCTCCGGCGGCTGAAGGACCGGGTGCGGCGCCTCAACGTCGGGCTCGCCGAGGTCGACCACCACGATCTGCACCAGCGCGCGGGCCTCGGCGTGGTCGCGGTCGGCGTCGACCGGGAGGTCGCCGAACGCACGCTCGACGGGGTCCTCACCGAGATCGATCGCATCGAGCCGGGCCTGATCGTGCGCAGCGAGCTGGAGTGGCTGCTCTGAGGAACGCGGCCCTGGACGACGCCATGCCATCTTCCCGTCCCGAACGCGTCGGCGAGCAGGTACGCGCCGAGCTGTGCGCGCTGCTGCGGACGTCGGCCTCCGACCCCGCGGTCGCGCTCGTCACGGTGACCCACGTCCGGATGACCCGCGACCTGCAGCACGCGCGCGTGTACTACACGACCCCCGGCGACGCGGCGGAGCGCCGCCGGGCCGGCCGCGGCCTGCGGCGCGCCGCGTCCTTCCTGCGCGGTGGGCTCGGCCGCCGGCTCCGCCTCCGGCACGTCCCGGACCTGACCTTCGTGCATGACGACTCGCTCGACCGGGAGCAGCGGATCGCGCACGTGCTCGAGGAGTTGCGCCTCGACCGGCCGGCGTCCCCGGCGACGCCCGATTCGTCCGACGTCCCCGAATGACCAGACCGCCTGCTGAACGTGCCCGGATCCGGGACCGCCTGCTCGACGGGACCCGCTTTCTCGTCACCTCGCACGCGCGGCCGGACGGCGACTCGCTCGGTTCCCAGCTCGCGCTCGCCGAGGCCCTGACCCAGCTCGGCAAGGAGGTCCGGCTCGTGAACGCGGATCCGCCGCCGGGCCGCTACGCGTTCCTCCCGGGGGCGTCCGCGATCGAGGTCGCGGGGTCGGTGGAGGACGCCGCGGACACCGTCGTCGTCCTCGAGTGCGGCAGCCTCGGCCGGACCGAGGTGTCCGGCCTCGCGGGCCGGTTCGTCGTCAACATCGATCACCACGCCGGCAACACCGGGTACGGGACCGTCAACTGGTGCGACGAATCGGCGTGCGCGTGCGGCGAGCTGGTGTTCGAGCTGATCGAGGCGCTGGGGGCGACGCTGACGCCGGCCATCGCCACCAACCTCTACGTCGCCATCCTCACCGACACCGGGTCCTTTCGGCACGCCAACATCACGGCGCGGACGTTCGACATCTGCCGCCGCGTCGCCGACGCCGGCGTCGACGCGGCGGCCGTCGCCGCGCGCGTGTTCAACAACGGCAGCCTGGGACGGCTGCGGCTGACGGGTCGGGTGCTCGACCGGATGCAGCTCGAGGCCGGCGGGCGCATCGCGGTCCTCGCCGTCGACGAGACGATGCTGCGGGAGACCGGCTGCGAGGCGGACGACCTGGAGGGCGTCGTCAACCTGCCCCTGGCCGCCGGCGACGTCAAGGCGGTCATCCTGCTGAAGGCGTTCGGCGGCGGCCTCCGCGTCAGCCTGCGGTCGAAGGACGAGATCGACGTCCGGCGCGTCGCGGTGTCGTTCGGGGGCGGCGGACACCGCAACGCGGCGGGGCTGACCATCGAAGAGCCCGCCCCGGGCGCCAGGGCCCGGCTCGTGACCCGGGTGGCGGCGGCGGTCGCGGAGTCCCTTCCGGCGTGAGCAACCCGCAGACGCCCGCCGGCATCCTGATCGTCGACAAGCCCGCCGGCCCGACGTCGCACGACGTCGTGGCGGTGGCGCGGCGCGCCCTCGCCTGCCGGAAGGTCGGCCATCTCGGCACCCTCGACCCGCTGGCCACCGGGGTACTGCCCCTCGTGGTGGGCCGGGCGACCCGGCTCGCCTCGCTGTTCTCCGGCGCCGCGAAGCAGTACGACGCGGTCGTTCGGCTGGGCCTGACCACGGATACCGGCGACGTCGGCGGCTCCGTCACCGGGGGACGCGACGCCGGCGACCCCGCCGAGACGGGTCCGCCCCCGCCGGCCAAGGCCATCGAGGAGGCCGCGGCCGGCTTCGTCGGTTCCTATCTGCAACGCCCGCCGGCGGTATCGGCCAAGAAGATCGCGGGCGTGCGCGCCTACCATCTCGCGAGACGGCGGCGCCCGGCCGAGCCCGCGCCGGTGCGCGTCACCGTCGACGCGTTGACGGTGCTGTCGATAGACGGCGCGCGGGTGCGCTGCCACATCGCCTGCTCGAGCGGCTTCTACGTACGCGCGCTGGCCCGCGACCTCGGCGAGGCGCTGGGCTGCGGGGCCTGCCTCGAGGCCCTGCGGCGCGAACGGCACGGCCGGTTCACCCTGGCCGACGCGGTGCCGCTGGACCGCCTCGTCGACGAGGGAGCGGCCGCGGCGGCCTCCCTGATCGCCCTGGACGGCCTGCTGCCGGAGCTGCCCGGCGTGGTCGTCAACGAACGCGGGGCGCGCCGGGCCGCACACGGCAACCCCCTCGGCCCCCCGGACATCGAGCCGGCGCGGGACGAAGCGCTCCCGGCGACGGCGGAGCGGATCAGGGTGCTGGACGCGGGCGGGCGGCTCCTCGCCATCGCCGAGCCTGTCGCCGGCGGGGCTTTGCATCCCAAGATCGTTCTAGTGTAGGATTGCTCGGTTGACCAGAGGGATGAGATCGTCGAGGACGATTGCGGCTTGGAGCACGGGACTGCTGAGCCATCTCCTGTATCGTTGGCATCAGGACCCCAGACCGGAGTGATCGGCAGTGGTGCTACAGAAGGATCAGAAGACCGAGCTCATCGGCTCGTATCGAGTCCATCAGACGGACACCGGCTCGCCCGAGGTGCAGGTCGCCCTGCTGAGCCAGCGCATCAGCTATCTGACCGAGCACTTCAAGATCCACGCAAAGGACCACCACTCGCGCCGCGGGCTGCTGAAGCTGGTCGGACAGCGGCGGCGGCTCCTCGACTACCTCAAGTCGAAGGACTCGGGGCGTTACACCGACCTGATCCGCCGGCTGGGGCTTCGCAAATAGGCGGAAACGGCCCCGGTTTCGCTACCGGTTCTTCCCCCTCGCCCGTCTCCCGCCGTTCGGTGCGCACTGGAGTGCAAACATGTTTTCAGGCGAAGTGAATGTCGGCGGTCATCCCCTGACCCTCGAAACCGGCCGATTGGCCAGACAGGCGAACGGCGCCGTGGTGGTGCGTTACGGCGACACCATGGTCCTCGTCACCGCGTGCTACGCACCCAACGAGCGCGAGGGCATCGACTTTCTTCCCCTGACCGTCGACTACCGGGAGAACACCTACGCCTCGGGACGCATTCCCGGCGGGTTCTTCAAGCGCGAGGGCAAGCCGCCGGAGAAGGAGGTGCTGACGAGCCGTCTGATCGACCGCCCGATCAGGCCCCTCTTCCCCGCCGGGTGGCGTCGCGAATCGCAGGTGGTGGCCTTCGTCATCTCGGCCGACACCGACAACGACTCGGACGTGCTGGCCCTGACCGGCGCCTCGGCCGCCCTCGCGGTCTCCGAGATTCCGATGGCGGCGACCATCGCGGCGGTCCGGGTCGGCATGCTCGACGGCAAGATCATCATCAACCCGACCTACGACCAGCGCCGGCGGGGCCGGCTGGACCTCGTGGTGGCGGGCAGCCGGGACGCCCTCGTCATGGTCGAAGCGGGGGCGCAGCAGCTCTCGGAAGCGGAGATGATCGACGCGCTGGACGCCGGCCACGAGGCCATCCGCGCCATCATCGGCGAGATCGACAAGCTGGCCGAGGCCGCCGGCAAGGCGAAGCTGAACGTCGAGACGAAGGCGCCGGCCCCCGACGTCGTCAGCGAGACGGAGAACGCGCTGCTCGGCCCCCTGGCCGACGCCATGCGCATCCGCGACAAGCTCGAGAACTACGCGGCCGTCGACCGGGTGCTCGACGACCACCTGGCGACCCTGCCGGAGGACGACGCCGAGTGCCGCAGCGACGTCAAGGCCGTCTTCAAGGGCCTGAAGGAGCGCGTGCTCCGGGACGAGGTCCTCGAACGCGGCCAACGGCTGGACGGCCGCGCGTTCGACGAGATCCGGACCATCACCGCGGACGTCGGCATGCTGCCGCGCACGCACGGCTCGGCCGTGTTCACCCGCGGCGAGACCCAGGCCCTGGTCACCGCGACCCTCGGCACCGCCGACGACAAGCAGAAGGTCGAGCTGGTCGACGGCGAGATGTACCGCCGGTTCATGCTGCACTACAACTTCCCGCCCTTCTCGGTGGGCGAGGTCAAGTTCCTCCGGGGCCCCGGCCGGCGCGAGATCGGCCACGGCAACCTCGCCGAGCGCAGCCTGCTGCCGGTGCTGCCTACCGAAGAGGCGTTCCCCTACACGGTCCGGGTGGTCTCCGACATCCTGGAGTCGAACGGGTCGTCGTCGATGGCCTCGGTGTGCGGCGGCACGCTGGCCATGATGGACGCCGGCGTCCCCCTGGCGGCGCCGGTGGCGGGCGTGGCCATGGGCCTAATCCTCGACGAGGCCACGGGGCGCCACGCCGTGCTCAGCGACATCGCCGGCGCCGAGGACCACTACGGCGACATGGACTTCAAGGTCGCCGGCACCGAATCGGGCATCACCGCCCTGCAGATGGACATCAAGATCGGGGGCATCACCCCCGCCATCATGCGGGAGGCCCTCGAGCAGGCCCGGGCGGGCCGGCTGCACATCCTCGAGCGCATGCGCGCCACCCTCCCCGACGCCCGCTCGAACATCTCGACCTTCGCCCCCCGCATCGTCACCGTCAAGATCCCCGTCGACAAGATCCGCGACGTCATCGGGCCCGGCGGCAAGACCATCCGCAGCATCATCGAGCGGACCGGGGTGCGCATCGACGTCGAGGACGACGGCACCGTGAACGTGGCGTCGAACGACGACGAGTCGGCCCAGCGCGCGCTCTCGATCATCGAGGAGCTCACCGCCACCCCCGAGCTCAACAAGTCGTACCTCGGCACGGTGCAGCGCATCACCGACTTCGGGGCCTTCGTCGAGGTGCTGCCGGGCGTCGACGGCCTCCTGCACGTCTCGGAGATCGCGCACTACCGCGTCAAGGACGTGCGGGACGAGCTCAAGGAGGGCGAGCAGGTGCTCGTGAAGGTGATCAACGTCGACCCGTCGGGCAAGATCCGGCTGAGCCGCAAGGCGCTGCTCGACAAGCCGGCCGGCGCGCCGGACGCCGGCAACCGGCGGGAGCGCCAGCCGAGCTAGCGGACTCCCGCAGGGTTGGTTCGGCGCCCAGCTGAGCCGAAGGCGGCGATTCGGCGGGCCAGGGTCCGCGCCGCGGACTCGTGGCGGGTTGGTTCGGCGCCGGCCGGGGCCGAGGCGACCATCGGCAGGCCGGCCCCTACGCCTGCAGTTGCACCGAGACCAGCTTCGAAACCCCCGGCTCCTCCATCGTCACCCCGTAGAGGCGATCGGCGATCTCCATCGTCTTGCGGTTGTGGGTGACGAGAATGAACTGCGTCTCCGACTGCATCCCCCGCAGCATCTCGACGAACCGGCCGATGTTGGCCTCGTCGAGGGGTGCGTCGATCTCGTCGAGCAGGCAGAACGGGCTCGGCTTGAACTTGAAGATCGCGAACATCAGGGCCATCGCGGCCAGCGCCTTCTCGCCCCCCGACAGGAGCTGAATGCTCTGCAGCCGCTTGCCGGGCGGCTGGGCGATGATGTCGATGCCGCTCTCCAGCAGGTCGGTCTCGTCGAGCAGGACGAGTCCCGCCCGGCCGCCGCCGAACAGGGTGGAGAAGGTCCGCTGGAAGTGGGTGTTGATGGCGTCGAACGCCTCGCGGAAGCGCTCGCGCGTCGTCTTGTTGATCCGGGAGATGGCGTCGACGGTCGCGTCGATCGACTCCACCAGGTCCTTGCGCTGCGCGGTCAGGAAGTCGTAGCGCTCGTCGAGGTCGTCGAACTCCTCGATGGCCATCATGTTCACGGGCCCGAGGCGCTCGATCTTCTCCCGCAGACGCGCCGTGGTCTCCTCGATGTCGACCGCCGCCGTGCCCGCGCCGGCTGACCCCGCCCCCGGCTCGGTCGCGCTCGCCTCCGCCGGCGCCGCGGCGGCGGCCCCGTCGTCCCTTTCCTCCGGCTCGGCGGCGTCCGGCTCGCCTTCGTCCTCCGGCTCGGCGGCGAGCCGGCCGGCGTCGGCGAGGCCCTCGCGCTCCAGTTGCTCCGCCCGCGCCGAGACCTCGTCGAGGGTCGCCTGAAGCGTGTCCCGGCACGTCTCCGCCAGGTGGTCGAGATCGCGCTCGGCGGTGGCGCGGGCGACCTCGATCGCCGCCGCCTCGCCGCGGCGTTCCTCGAGGGCGGCGCGCGCGTCCCGCGCCGCGGCGTCCTCGGTCTCGAGGCGGCCGCGCAGATCGAGGACCTGCTCGTCGGCCGCGCGGACGTCCTCGCGCAGGTCCGCCAGCTTCACGACCTCGCCGTCGAGCTGCCGCTCCGACTCGGCCACCGAGGCGATCAGCGCTTCCCGCGCGGCCGCGACCCGCGCGTGCTCGGCGCCCCGATGCTCGAGCCGCTCCTCGAGCTCGCGGTTGGCGCGCTCGATGCGCGCGACGCCGGTCTCGATCGCGGAGGCCCGCTCGACCAGCGCCGCGTGTCCCGCCTTCACCTCGGCCACGTCGCGCCGCAGGCGCTCGATCGACTCCCGCCCGTCGAAGACCCGGCGCTGCGCCGCGGCCAGCCGCTCGTCGGCGACGCGCTGCTCGCCCTCGAGCCGCTCGATCGAGGCGCGCGCCTCGTCGCGGCGTGCTTCCAGACCGGTGCGCTCCTCGCACAGCGTGCGACGCTCGTTGTCGATGAGCTCCTGCTTCCGGGCGAGCCGCCGCGACGCCTCCGCCGCCGCGGTCCGCTGCATGTCGTGGCCCAGCATCGTCTTCTCGTGCTGGTGCCGCTGTTGCCGCAGCTCGCCGAGGGCGGTCTCGGCCGCCGCCGCCGCCTCGTCGCGCTCGGCGATGGTCGCGACGAGGCCCTCCACCGCGACTTTCTCGGCCGCGATCCGGGTCTCGAGCTCGCGGATCTCGCGCTTGGTGGCCAGAATGCCGGGCGCCTCCGCCTTGGCGCCGCCGGCCACCCGCCCCGCCCCACGGAACACGTCGCCCTCGGGAGTAGCCACCGGCGCGTCGGTCACTCCCGCCGCCGCCGCCGCCGCGTCGAACGACGGCGCCAACCAGCGGCCGGCGATGGCGGCACCGACGGCGCCCGCGCCGGGCCCGGCGACCTCGACCACCCCGGCCACCGGCTCGACGGAAGCCGTGGGGGCCTCGGGGATGCGGCCCGCCCGGTCGGCGGCGTCCACGACCAGGAAGCCGACGCGGCCGGCGCCGCGGCTGCGCACGAACGAGATGCCCGCCTCCGCATCGGACCGGGACGGGACGACGACGTGCTGCAGCAGATCGCCGAGACAGGCCTCGACCGCCCGCTCGCGGCCCGGCGCCACCTCCAGGTGGTCGGCCACCGATCCCAGATGGGGTACCCCCGCCCCTTCGGCCGACAGGAGCAGCCGCGCCGCTTCGGTGTAGGCGGCGCGGGTCGCCTCGAGGTCGTGCAGGGAGGTCAGCCGGCCGGTCAGACCCGCCAGCCCCTGCTCGCGCCCGCGCAGGTCGCGCGCGAGCGCCTCGCGGTCGCGGCGCACGGCGGCGAGCTCGGCCTCGCGCTCGGCGCAGGCCAAACGGTCCCGTTCGAGGGCCGCCTTCGTCTCCTGCTCCGCCACGTCGAGGCGCGCCCGCCCGGTCTCGATCTCCCGGGACTCGATGGCGAGATCCGCGGCCTCGGCGTCGAGCTTGGCCAGGGACTCTCCCAGCTTCTCGTGGCTGGCCGACGCGTGCTCGATGGCGTGCTGCAGCGCGGTGGCGGCGTTCACGGCCGCGAACACCTCGCTCCGGGCCGCCTCGACGTCGCCCTCGAGCCCGTCCAGGGCGCGCTGGGCCTGCGTGAGCTCGTCCTCCCTCGCCTGCAGGCCCGCACCGACCTCGTCGCGCTCGGCGCCGCAACGGCGCGCCGCCGCGATCTGGGCCTCGAGCTCGTTCCGGGCCGGGTCCCGCCGCGCCCGCAGCGCCTCGATCTCGCCCGCGATCTCGCCGAGCGAGTCGGCCTGCGTCTCGATCTGCCGGCGGTCGAACGTCAACTGCTGCTGGCGCCGCTCGACCGCGAGGTCGAGCGCGTGGGCGGCGTCCCGGCTGCGCGTCGCCGCGCTCTCGGCCTCCGCGAGCTCGATCTGGCAGCGCTCGCGGTTTCCCTCGACCGTCGCCACCCGCGCCGCCGCCGCCTCCTCGACCTCGCGCGCCGACGCGAGCCGGGTGCGGGCGGACGAGAGCTCCGCGACGAGCACGCGGTGCCGCCGCGCGAACCCCAGCGTCTCCCACCGGCGAAGCTCCTCGCGCAGCCGGCGGTAGCGCCGGGCCTTGGCCGCCTGGCGCTTGAGCGACCGCCGCTGCTTCTCGACCTCGTAGATGATGTCGTCGACCCGGGTCAGGTTCTGGCGGGCCGCGTCGAGCTTGAGCTCGGCCGCCCGCCGCCGGCTCTTGTACTTGGTGACGCCGGCCGCCTCCTCCAGGAGCTGCCGCCGTTCCGTCGGCCGGGCCCCCAGGATCTGGCCGATCTTGCCCTGCTCGATCACCGCGTAGGCCTTGACGCCGACGCCCGAGTCCATGAGCAGGTCCTGGATGTCCCGCAGCCGGCAGACCCGGCCGTCGATCAGGTACTCGCTCTCGCCCGACCGGTAGAGGCGGCGCCCGACCTCGATGTCCCGCGTGATGAGGGGCAGGAGGTCGTCGATGTCCGCGTCGTCCGACGGCGGGTCGGCGGCGACCGCGGGGGGCGGCGCATCGGCCGGCGCGGGAGCCGTACGCACGTCCGGATCGGGGCCCCCGACCTGCCCCGGCGCGGCCGCCACCTGGGCGAGGTACAGCTTGACCTCGGCCGTGCCGATGGGCTTGCGGGCGTCGCTTCCCGCGAAGATGACGTCCTCCATGCGGTCACCGCGCAGGCTCTTGGCGCTCTGCTCGCCGAGGACCCACGTGATGGCGTCGATGACGTTGCTCTTGCCGCAACCGTTGGGGCCGACGATGGCGGTCACGCCGTCGTCGAACACCAGGTTGGCCCGTTCGGGAAAGCTCTTGAACCCGGCGATGTCGATCTGCTGCAGTCGCATGGGGATGCCGTACACCAAAACAGCCGCCCGAAAACGGGGGACGGATATCACCCCTTTTCGAGCGGCTGGGAACGCTGCGAAAAGACCGACGCTCTGCGAACGCCGTCACGGGCCGCCGGCACTGCCGGAGCCGGGCGGCCCACCGGCAGTGTAGCAGGAGGGCGTCCGGCGGGCAAGCGGTTCACGCGCCGGGCCGGGGCGCAGGCCGCCGCGCCGAGTCCGGAGAGCGTCGCCTGCGGCTCCGCTCACCGCCCAACACCGTCCAGCCGTCTGCGGCGTTCTACGGCGCAGACGGCTACTGCCCCGCCGCCACCGCGGCGCCGCCCCGCCGCGACCTCCGGAGCAGGCGCTCCGCCTCGGGAAACAGGCTCACGGCGAGCTGCGCCTGGGGATCGGTGCCGACCAGGTTGCGCCGCGCCTCCTCCACGCTGAAGAGGGCCAGATCGATCTCGTAACGCATCATCGCCCTGATGAAGACGACGTCCGCGTCGAACGCCTCGTCGTCGATGGTCAGTCCCCGCTCCTCGAGCTGCGCGCGGAACGCACCCATCATGGCGTCGTCGATCGCGTAGCCCGGCGCGAGCCGCTGGCGACCCTCGCCCTGGTCCTCGATGCGGGTGTCGCCCTCGGCCGAGAAGCGCTCGGCGAACGTGGCGAACTCCTGCCGCGCGAACAGCAGGCGCCCGAACCGCGTGGGATCGAACCCCTCGATGGGCCCGGCGAGGTGGTAATCGGGCTCGATGCCGCCCCCGCCGTACACCTCGCGGCCGCCGTCGGTCAGCTTCCGCTCGCTCGGGTCGGGCTCGCCGCGGTCCTGGTCGCGCAACGCGTAAGTCAGGTACTCGTCGAAGGTCCCGTCCCAGGGCCGCTGGATCATGCGCCCGCTCGGGGTGTAGTAGCGCGCCGTCGTCAGCGCGAGGCCGGCCTCGCGGCCCACCCGGTAGACCGACTGCACCAGCGCCTTCCCGAACGTCGTCTCGCCGACGATGAGGCCGCGGTCGTGATCCTGGACCGCCCCGGACACGATCTCGGCCGCGCTCGCGCTCTGGCGGTTGACCAGGACCACGAGGGGGATGTCGACGTGGCCGCCGTCCTCGCGCGCGTTGTAGTCCTGGTCGGAGTTCTGTATCCGGCCGCGGGTATAGACGATGAGCTCGCCCCGCGGCAGGAACTGGTTCGACACCCGGATGGCCTGGTCGAGCGGCCCGCCGGGGTTGTCCCGCAGGTCGAGCAGCAACCGCTCCATGCCGAGACCGTCCAGCTTCCGGAGGGCCTGCCGCAGCTCGCGCGAGCTCGTCTCCGAGAAGTCGCCGAGAAGCACGTACCCGGTGGCGTCGTCGATCATGAACGCCGCCTGGACCGTGGGTATGTGAATCTCGTCCCGCTCGACCTCGAGATCGATCAGCTCGTCGTAGCCCCGCCGCCGGATGGACACGGTGACGGTGCTGCCCTTGGGGCCGCGGAGCTGCCTGACGGCGTCGTCGCTGGTGATGCCGCTGGCGTCCTCGCCCTCGATGCGCGCGATGACGTCCCCGCGCCGGATGCCCCGGCGGTATGCGGGCGACCCCTCGAAAAGGCTCATCACCGTGATGTCGCCGTTGATGACGTTGATGGAGATGCCGAGCCCGTAGTAGCGCCCCCCCTGCCGCTCGCGGAGGCGGGCGTAGTTCCGGGGATCCATGAAGTTGGAGTGCGGGTCGAGCCGCTGCAGCATGCCCGCCGTCGCCCGGTAGACGAGCTGCTCGGAATCGACCTCGCCGACATAGGTGGTCTCGACCGCCGCGAGGGCCGTCGAGAAGACCTCGTACTGATCGTCGAGGCGGTCCTGCCCCGCCAGCACGCGCCCCCCGAAGAATCCGCCGATCACCGCGGACCCGACCACGACCGCCACCGCCATCGTGAGAGTTCGCCTTCCAGTCATGGCCATGATGCTATCAGAAACCGGACGGGATGCCGCACGAATCCACGCCCGCAGGCGGGGAGGACATGCCGCGGCGCCGGGCCCGGACGGAGGGCGCCGACTCACCGGCGTCCGGGCGGGGGCGACCGGCCCGGGCCGCGGACGCCGTCCGGCGGCGGCTCCCCGGACAACCGGGGGGCGGCGGCGGGCCGCGCGGACGCGCGTCTTGAGCAGCTAACACACTGTACAGGAACGACTTGCGCCACGAGATGGGCGGGCCGCACCTTGACCGCCTCGCCGGCTCGTTCCTATAATGGCGAGATTGGGGCGTGTGTCAGGCCGCTGCCATCGTGCGGCGTGGCCGCGGTGTCGGTGCCATCCGGCACGCCCGCTGCAAGGAGCGAGATCATGATCGGTTCGATCGGAACGATGGAGTTGGTCGTCATTCTGGTCATCGCCCTGATGGTGTTCGGGCCGCGCAAGCTGCCGGAGCTCGGCCGCTCCATCGGCAAGAGCCTGGGCGAGTTCAAGCGCGCGTCGAACGATCTCCGGCATACCCTCGAGGACGAGATCCACGTGGAGGAGCAGGCCCGGCGCGAAGCGGCCAAGCCCGCGCCCGCCCCGTCTCCCGCGCCCGCGCCGGCCGGCGCACCCGCCCCGGCCCGGGAGCCGGTGCCCAATACTCTGGGACAGGAGTTCGACCCGGAGGCGCCGGCCGCGAGCGAAGCCGCCGAGCCCGAGCCCGCGCCGGCTCCGACCGGGACCGCGAGCGACCCGCACCAGAATCAGCCCGGCGCCGTCTGAATCGATCGAAGCCATGGCCACGTCCGCCGTCCCCGTTCCCGACTCCCCGGAGACGGACCCCGAAACCCAGCTCGAGACCCAACCCGACGACGAGCGCCCGGAGCTCGACGAGGACGAGCTCGACGGCGCCGGCGGGCGCATGTCGTTCCTCGACCACCTGGACGAGCTGCGGGGGCGGCTCATCACCTCGGTCAGCGCCATCTTCATCGCGTTCGTCGGCGCGTACTTCTTCCACGAAGAGCTCACCGCGTTCATCATGGTGCCCCTGAACGCGATCCTCCCCGAGGTCGAAGGCGGGCAAAGCGGCTTCATCTTCACCGAGCCGACGGAAGCGTTCTTCCTTTCGATCAAGGTGGCCGCCCTCGTCGGGCTGATCGTCGCGATGCCGGTGGTGCTCACGCAGTTCTGGCTCTTCGTCGCCCCCGGTCTGTACGCCCACGAGAAGAAGTTCGCGATTCCCTTCGTCACCCTGTCGTCGCTGTTCTTCGCCGGCGGATGCCTCTTCTCCCACTACATCCTCTTTCGGGTGGCGTGGATCTTCCTGGGCAGCTTCTCGACCGAGTACGTCACGTTCATGCCGCGGCTGCAGCCGACGTTCTCGCTCTACGTCCGGTTGACGCTCGCCTGCGGCGTGGTCTTCCAGATGCCGACGGTGGTGTTCTTCCTCGCCCGGATCGGGCTCCTGACCGCGCGCTACCTGATACGGAACACCAAGTACTCCATTCTCATCATCTTCATCGTCGCGGCGGTGCTGACCCCGACCGGGGACCCGGCCACCCTGACGATGATGGCGGCGCCGATGATGGTGCTCTACGGCTTGAGCATCGGCATCGCCTGGCTCGTGGCGCCCAGACAGCAGGGCGGCGACGACCTCTGACGCATGCCGGCGAGTCGGTTCGGGGGCGGGGCCGCGCGGCGGTCCAGCAGCCCGTGGTGGAACCCCGCGTTGCACCGAGAGCAGCGAGGTGCCCGCCTGACAAGGCGTGAGGAGGGCGTGTATTGGGCATATGCAACCGACGAACAACGCAGTCAGGCGGGATGCAGCGCTGCTCGAATGCAGCGGGGACTTCCACCGCGGGCTGCTAGGAGCCTGCGCCGCAGGAGTTCGCGGAACCCCGGCGGTCTGCGTCGTGACGCACGGCGTCGGGGCGTAGGCCGCCGGCCGACGAGCCGGTGATCCTCGGCCGATCGGCGGCACGGAACCGAAGAACAGGCCGTACACGGCCCAAACGCCGCGATTCGTGACCGATTCTCGGGCAGTGTGGGGCCAGAATCGCCCCCGTTACGCCGCCATCAGAACGTGCAGGCGCTTTGCGTTCACCGCCAGGCACACCAAGTCCCACTCGCCTCGCACTTTCGCCAGTCCACGCAGGCTGAAGCACCGGAAGCCCAGCACGTGCTTGATCCAGCCGTACGGCGCCTCCGACAACCACTTCCGCTCCGCGTACGCCGACCGGCCCGCCGGCGTCGACAGCTTCGCTGCCATGCGGCCTGTCGCCGGGTGCTTCTTCAGATTGCGGGCGGCGACCCGCTTGTCCTCCCGGCCCACCGCCACATACCCGTCAACACCCCGCGTTTCCAGCTCCGTCAAGTCCCGCTCGTTGCAGAATCCCGAGTCGGCCAGCACCGTCTCCGGCTGCGTGTCGAACCGCTCCTCCACCTGGTCGAGCAACACCGGCAATCCGCCCTGGTCGCTCGCGTTCGCCGTCACATCCGTCGCCACCACCAACTGGTGCTCAGCGTCCACCGCCGCCTGCGCGTTGTAGCACTGCTGGAAGCCCTCGTTGCTCGTCTTCATGATCCCGCTTTCCGGGTCCGTGAAGTTGCTCTGCGCCTTCTCGTCAGGCTCGCCATACGCCCGCTTGTACGGCCGACCCCCCTTCGGGTTCCGCGTCTGGCCCGGCTGCCGACCCCGCGCGTCGTCGGCCGCCCGCTGCGCCGCCTCCAACCGCGCCTTCGCCGCCCGGATCGCCGCCAAACGGTCCTCTCGTCGCTGCAACTCCGCCGGCAACTCGTCGCCACGGACCTCCGGGCCCAACCGAACGTCCTCGGCCACGTCGGTCGAGTCCGCCGAACGCAACAGCGCGTCGATCTCCCCGGCCAGACGCCGCTCCTCCTCCTGCATCCGACCGTAGCTCATCGCCTTGCGCTTGCTCGCATTCGCCCGCACCTTCGTCCCGTCAATCGACAGCTTTCCGAATCGGGCCAGACCCAGTTCCCGCGCCAGACCGACCACCTCCACGAACAGCCGCTTGAAATCCGCCAAGTGCCGGCGTCGAAACTCGCAGAGCGTCCGGTGCTGCGGGAAGTTGCCCGCCGCCAGCACCCGGAACGCCACGTCTTCTTCCAGCTTCTTCGCGACCCCCCGCGACGAAAACACCCCCGTCGCGTACGCGTAGAGCAGCACCTTCACCATCATCCGAGGCTCGTACGGCGCGTTGCGCCGACCGTCCCCCTCGTACGGCGCGTAGAACGCCGTCAGATCCAGACCGTCAACCAGATCGCTGATGTGGTGCGCCAAGTGACCCTCGGGCAGCCACTCCCGCACATCGGGCGGCAACAGCAGCGACTGCTCCGGGGCGTAGCGGCGGAATGTAGTCGACATCCAGTCCCTTCGTCGGCGGCTCGTCTACAATTGTCGCATCCCGGTTTCTGCGGCGCAGACTCCTAGCGCGGCCCCGGCGCGAGGACGACGAGGACGAGGAGCCGGTCCGGCCCCGGGTTGCGGATGCCGTGGGGCTCGCCGGCGGGGGCCACCAGCAGCGCGCCGGCCTGCATCGGCACCTCGCGGCCTTCGAGCAGGAACACGCCCCGCCCCTCCACCACGTGGTAGACCTTGTCCATGTCCGCGTGCGCGTGGAGCGCATGGGACTGGCCGGGCTCGAACGCGTTCAGGCCCACCATCACGCGCTCGGAGCGGAAGAGCGTGCTCTTGCCCATCTTGCCGGGGGCATAGACGGCGTGCTCACGCGGATCGATAGCGGTGGGGTGTTCCATGGGCATGCCCCTCAGTACGACTTGGCGAAGTACGCATCCACCCGCCCCGGCCCGCCGCACTGTACGCAGTTCCCGGACGCGGGGGCCGGCTCGAGGGGCAGGTTGCGGATGGTCGCCTGGGTGGCCGTCTTGATCTTGGCCTCGCAGTCGGCGGCCCCGCACCACGGCGCGACCACGTAGCCGGGGCGGCCCTCGAGGATCGCGTCGAACTCGGCCCGGTCGTCGGTCCTGACGGTGTGCTCGTCCCGGAACGCGACGGCCCGGTCGAACAGCGCCTGCTGGATCGTGCCCAGCAACTCCTCGATCCGGCCGGCCAGGCCCTCCATGGGCGTCGGCGTCTTGTCGCGCGTGTCGCGGCGAACCAGCATGACCTGCTCGTTCCGGATGTCGCGGGGACCGATCTCGAGGCGCAGCGGCACCCCGCGCATCTCCCACTCGGCGTACTTCCAGCCCGGCGAATGCTCCTCGCGGTCGTCGAGCATGACGCGGACCCCGCGGGCCTCGAGCTCCTCCCGGATGCGCTCGGCGTGCGGCAGCACCGTCTCGCGCCAGTCGCCCCGCGGGATCGGCACGATGACCACCTGGTGGGGCGCGATGCGCGGGGGCAGAATCAGCCCGCTGTCGTCGCCGTGGGTCATGATGACCCCGCCGATGAGCCGCGTCGTCATCCCCCACGACGTCTGCCACCCGTACTGCACCGTCTTGTCGCGCCCCTGGAAGGTGATGTCGAAGACCTTGGCGAAGTTCTGGCCGAGGTTGTGGGACGTACCCGCCTGCAAGGCGCGCCCGTCGCCCATCAGGGCCTCGATCGAATAGGTCTTGTCCGCCCCCGCGAACTTCTCGCTCTCGGTCTTGCGGCCCTCCAGCACCGGCATCGCCAGCTCTGTCTCGCAGAAGTCCTTGTACACGCCGAGCATCTTCAGGGTCTCGGCCTGCGCCTCGTCCTCGGTCTCATGGACGGTGTGGCCTTCCTGCCACAGGAACTCGGTGGTGCGCAGGAAGAGCCGGGTCACCTTCTCCCACCGCACCACGTTGGCCCACTGGTTGATGAGGACCGGCAGATCGCGCCACGACTGTATCCACTTCGAATACATCGTGCCGATGATCGCCTCCGAGGTAGGACGCACCACCAGCCGCTCCTCGAGCTTCTCGTCGCCGCCGTGGGTCACCCAGGCCACCTCCGGGGCGAACCCCTCCACGTGCGCGGCCTCCTTCTTGAGCAACCCCTCGGGGATGAACAGGGGGAAGTACGCGTTGACGTGCCCCGTCGCCTTGATGCGCCGGTCGAGGGCCTGCTGCATGAGCTCCCACATGGCGTAGCCGTACGGGCGGATGACCATGCTGCCCTTGACCGGAGAGTAGTCGGCGAGCTCGGCGCGGCGGATGACGTCCGTGTACCACCGGGAAAAATCCTCGGACCTGGGGGTGATCTCCTTGACGAGCGGGGCGTCCTTGTCCGGCATCGGCGGCGGGTCCTCCGGGCGAAACTGTTATCCTACCACTCCGCTGACGGGCCGCCCGTGGCATCGGGCGGGATGCATCGCCGCTCGAATGCAGCGGGGACTTTCGCCTCGGGCCGCCGGGCTTCGCCTCGCGGCGCCGCGCGCTCGCGGACACGACGGACCCTCCATGGAACCGACCCGCATCGACGTCGAAAGCGCAACGCGAACCTACCCCGTCTTCGTGGCCCACGGGCTCGCCGCGGTGATGGACCGGTGGCTCACCGAGGCGGAAATCGGGGATCGGAGGTTCCTCGTCTCCAGTCCGACGGTGTGGGCCCGGCACGGCAAGACGATTCAGGCCGCGTTGCCGAAGATCGAGCCCCTCCTCGTGCCGGACGGAGAGCGCTCGAAGACCCTGCACACGGTGTCGCGCATCTACGAGGCCCTGATCCGCGCGGGGGCGGACCGGCAGTCGACGATCGTCGCGGTCGGGGGCGGGGTGCTCGGCGACACCGCCGGCTTCGCGGCCGCGACCTATCTCCGCGGGGTCGACCTCGTGCACGTGCCGACCACCCTCCTCGCCCAGGTGGACAGCGCCGTCGGCGGCAAGGTCGGGGTCAACCACGCGCTCGGCAAGAACCTCATCGGCGCGTTCCATCCGCCCGCCGCGGTCATCGCCGACCCCCAGCTCCTCGACACCCTGCCCCGCCGAGAGCTGCGGGCCGGCCTGTACGAGGTCGTCAAGTACGGGGTCATCGCCGACCGCCCGCTCTTCGAGCGGATCGGGGACGGGCTGCCGCAGATCTTCGAGCGGAAGCCGGAGCTCCTGGTGGACATCGTCGCCGCCTCATGCCGCATCAAGGCGGAGGTGGTCGCCGCCGACGAGCGCGAAGGGGGCCGGCGGCGCATCCTGAACTTCGGGCACACGGCCGGCCACGCCCTCGAGGCGGTCACCCGGTACCGGCGTCTCCGGCACGGCGAGGCGGTGGCGTACGGCATGCTCGTCGCGGCCCGGCTCGCGGCCGACCGCCGCCTGATGAGCAAGGGCGACCACGCCGCCCTGACCGAGCTCGTCGGACGGATGGGACCGCTGCCGTCGGTGACGGACCTGTCGCTGGCGGACGTGCTCACGGCCATGCAGCGGGACAAGAAGGTCGTCGCGGGGCGCCTGCACTTCGTGCTCCCGCGCGGCATCGGGGACACCGTCATCGTCGACGACGTGACCGAGAAGGAAATCCGCCGGGCCCTCGGCACGATCGGGATCAGAAGACGCATCTAGCGCACGACGTTCCACGCGACCACCCGGGCCACGCCCGTATCGAGATCCCGGACCAGGGTCGCCTCGACGGCCCGCTCGACGCGGAAGGGGCCGAAGGCGGCCGCCCGCACCACGAGACGGCCGGGCGCGCCCCCGGACGGGCAGGCGTCGGGATCGGCGGGGCCGCGGCGGAGCCACGCCAGCAGGTAGAGCCGCGGGACCCGGTCCGGGGCACCGGCGAGATCACCGAGCCATCCCCGCGCGACCAGGCGCCACCCCGGGTCGCCCGGTCGATCGCGGGCCGGCCCCAGGGCCCGGGTCTCCGCCTCGGCATCGACGACCGATCCCCCCGGCAGGGTCGCCGCGGACGGTCCGGCCGGCCACCCGAGACCGCCCGGGCCCTCCGGCAGCGAGCTCCAGTCGGGGGCGCGGAACAGCTCCGCGACCACGCTCGCGAGCAGACCGTCGGCGGCGTACAGCGCCTGCACCCCGCGCCGGTGGTTCGCCTCGACCGCCTCCTCGATCATGACGACGGCGACGAGGGCGCCGGCCAGCGCGGACACGATGGCGCCCGCCGCCATCGTCACCAGGAGCGCGCTCCCCGTCTCACCGCGGCGCACGGGTCCCCGCCATCTGCAGGTTGGGGGGCGCCACCACGAAGGCGGCGCGGTAGCCCGCGGCGCCGCCGGGAGCCGCCGGCCGAGGCGCCGAGGCGGGACCGGCGGCCGCGCCCTCGACGCGAATGTCGAGACCGAGCGCCCGCACCCGCAGCAGGTCCGCGTCGACCGGCGACGACGCCGGCCCGCACCAGGGTCCGTCCGCGAAGCGGTCCAGGGCAATCTCCTCCAACCGACCCCGCGACACCCCCGGGCCCTCGCCCCGGCACCGCTCTCCGGCCCCCGCCGCGACCCCGAAGAACCGGAACTCCAGCGCCGCCACGCCGTCGAGCAGCGGGAGGTCCCCCCGCCACCCGTCGTAGCGCCTGAGCTGTCGCCGCTCCTCGTCGAGGTAGTAGTGACGGACGTCGATCGGCGCGATCACCGCCCCCGCCGGGAAGGCGGCCGCGCCCGGGCCCGACGGCTCGAGCCGCAGCGCCGTCTCACCGGTGTCCCGCACCCGGAACAGACCCCACGCGGGGCGGTCATCGAAGACCAGCACGAGGTCGCCGGCGCGATATCCGCAGGCGGCGCCGGCGCAACCCTGCCCCGGGGCCAGCCTCGACTCCGGGACCGGACCGCCCACCGCATCGAGCAGCCGGGTCTCGGTCCCGCCCTCCGGAGAGACCGCCAGCACCGTGATCGCGTCGGGTCGGACCCGCCGGTGCTCGTCGTCGCGGGCCCGACGCCCCACGAGGTACGGAACCACCGCGGGCAGCATCCGCGGGAGCGGCCCGGGCGCCACCCGCGACGTCCCCCGGCCCGCCGCCATCAGCTCCGCGTGCAGCCGATCGAAGGCATGCCGCATGCGCTGTTGCGCATCGGCCATGGCCGGGAGCGACCGGTTCAGCACGAGCGCGGGGCGCACCGTGCCATAGAGCGCGGCCACCACGACCAGCGTCAGCGCCAGGGCGACGATCGCTTCGAGGAGCGACAGCCCCGCCTCGGATCGGAGGGGCCGGCCCCGGCGGGGAACGCCGACGGCGGCGCCGTCTCCGGCGGGGCCGCCCGGCACCCCGGTCACGACCCCTCCCGCACCGGCAGCAGCGTGACCAGCACGACCTCGTGGGGCGCGGGCTCCAGGGAGGCGGCATCGTCTTCCCCGCGACCGGCGACGACCCGGACCTCAACGATCAGCGTCCCCGGCCGGGCCGCGCTCGCGCGAACCGACGTCACGCGCCGGTACACGCCGCCGGACGGCGGAGTCCCGCCACTGCCCAGCGGACGGCCCCCGGCGCCCAGGAACTCGGTCTGCGTCGTTCCCGCCGCGACCGGCGCCCCCCACGGGCCGCCGCCTGCGCGGAGCTGCTCGATCCCGTCGACCGCGAGCATCAGCGACGACGTCCGATGCCGAGCCAGCACGAGCGACCGCGCCGACATCGCGAACAGATGGGCGACGCCGGCCACCAGCGCCGCGAACAGGCCCGCGGCCACGACGACCTCGACCAGGCCGGCGCCGCGGGCGGAACCGGCGCGAGCGGCCCGGCGGCCAGTCCGCGCCCCGCCGAACGACCGTGGCCGGCCGCGCCGTTCGTCCATGCCGGTTCATGAAGCAAGATCCGAACCACGCCGGACCCTCGCCGCCGGGCGCCGCTCCCGGGTGGACCCGATCGCCGAGGTTGCGCCCGGCGCCCGCCCCCCCGAGGTCGCGCGAGCGAACCTCCGACCGAACGCGGGTCGCGCGGTCACCAGAAGCGCGCGAGGTACCAGTGGATCAGCGGATCGGCGACGTGGGTGGACAGAAGGGCCCCGAACGCCAGAAACGATCCGAACGGCAGGGGGAAACTCAGGTTGTCCCGGCTCGCGAGCACCATCGCCCCGCCGACCAGCGAACCGGCCGCGGAGGCGACGAACAGCGTGACGAGCATGTGGGGCCACCCGAGGAAGGCCCCGACCATGGCGAGCATCTTCACGTCCCCGAGGCCCATCCCCTCGCGGCCCCGCAGGCGGAAGTAGGCCTCGCCGACCACCCGGAGAATCGTCCAGCCGGCGGCCGCGCCGACCACCGCCGCCTGCCACCCCGGCTCCCACCACAGGCTGCACGCCAGCCCCGCCGCAACCCCCGGCAGGGTGATGACGTCGGGCAGGATCCGGTGCCGGAGGTCGATCGCGGCCAGCACGACCATCGATGCCCCGAAGACGAGGCGGACCGCGAGCAGGGGCTGCCATCCGAGCTGCCAGTACTGAAGGACGAACACGAGCGCGGTGACCGCCTCCACCGCGGGATAAGCCGGCGATACCGCGGCCCGGCAGGTCCGGCAGCGGCCGCGCAGGGCCATCCAGCTCAGCACCGGCACGTTCTCGAACCACCGCAGACGGCGGCCGCAAGCGGGACACCGCGAGGGGGGCGAGACGACGGATTCGCCGCGGGGAAGGCGATGGATGCAGACGTTGAGAAAGCTGCCGACCGCGAGCCCGGCGGCAACCATGAGCCCGACCGCCGGGGGTCCAATCATCGGAGCGGCAGTCCGGGCAGGCGGTCACGGCCGTCCGCCGGGGCAGGCCGGCTCGGGCGCGCGGGAACTCCAACCGGCTCGTGGCGCATCCGGCCGTGGACGGAAGCCCCGAGAGCCCGTGGCGACGAACTCCGCGAGGCGCTCACGGCGACGCTTGCGCCTCGGCGGCGAGATCGAGCTCGAGCGCGATCGCCGCGTCGAGGACGTTCGGCGGCAGCGCCGCGTTGATGACGACGCCGTTGACGACGTACGTCGGGGTCGCCTCGATGCCGATCAACGGCCCCAGCGCGATGTCGGCGCGGACTTCCTCGAGCACCGTGTCGTACAGCTCGTCGAAGTCGGTCATGCCGGCCACCGCGGCGAGCCCCGCGCTGACCGTCTCCCGCGACATGGCCGCCTGGTTCTCGTAGAGCCAGCGCGCCATCTCGTCACCACGCCCGTCGCGCCGGGCGAGGCGGACGGCGACGGCGGCCTCGCACGCCCCCATGTGTCCGGCGAACGGCGTCTGCTCGTTGCACTCGGGGTCGAGCGGATAGTCGATCTCGACCTGCCTGACCGCCCCGGGATGGCTCGACTCGTAGCGCGCGAAGATCGGCGCGTACAGGAAGTGGCTTCTCGCGCACGACGGGCACTGGTAGTCGTTGAACTTCAACACCAGCACCTGCGCCCCCTCCCGCGGCACCGGAAGGTCGACGCGCGGCTGGGCCTTCCAGAACCGCACGAACTCGGATTCGGCGTCCCCCGCGCCGGACGCCGCCCCCGCGCCGGACGCGGTCGAGGCGATCGGAGACGTCGACGATGCCACCGGCGGGGCCGGTCCGGCCGGTTCGACGAGAAACGGCAGCACCGAGGCGACGCTCACCGCCAGGTATCCGCCGGCGACACCCAACGCCGCCGGCGTTCTGACGAGCTGTCCCACGTCGGCGAGCAGGCGAGCCGGGATCGACGCCAGCGGCACCCCCCCGATGGTGCTCACGGCCAAGAAGATGCCGACGACGGCGACGTGCGCGGTGACGCAGAGAAGACAGAGCGTCCCGAGGACGAAGAACGACTCGTAGGCGAGGAACAGTATCGCCGCGAGGCCGGCCGTCGACAGCACCAGCAGGTAGCCGCCCACGTTGCGGGCGAGCCCGCCCGCGCCCCGGCCCGCCGCCACCGTCAGCAGCCCCACGAGGCCGAACCAGAACGCGCCGAAGACGGCGACCGGAATGCGGCCGACCGACCCGAAGCGGCTCTGGTAGACGTCTCGGCAGCTCACGGTGGTGTTGACGTCGCAGAAGCTCACGTAGGCGGGATCGTGCGCGATCCGATAGTGCACCCAGGCCGACGCTGCGGCCGCGGCGAAACCGACGAGGGCAAGCGCGATGATGGCGCGGCGAACCGTTGGACTCATGGTGCAACTCCGGTTGTCGAGCAAGACCGGGGTGGCGGGAGCACGCCGCGACGGGTCTCTCGCGGCCGACCCGCACCGTCCCGCAGCGCGCGCCCGCGGTTACTGGATCGGCGTGGCTCCCGGCGGTGCCCCGTTCTGGGTGGCCGCCACCGCCGCCGTCGACTGGTAGATCGTGCCTCCCTGATTCGTGCCGAAGAAGCGCACGCCGCCGCCCGACGCGGGCGACGCCCCGACGAAGTAGGTCGTCACCACCCCGCCGGCGGCTACGCCGTTGCAGGACGCGGGCGCCCCTTCCGCCGGCGGGCCGGGCGTCAGCTCCACGGAATAGCTGCTCTTCATGGACGGATCCGAGGCGAGATCCGTCCCGATGAAGCCGTCGCCCCCGCCCACCGTCGGCGGCGTCGCCAGCAGGGCCAGGCTCGGCGCGTAGAAGCCGCTGCCGCAACTGGCCGCGAACGTCGCCTGGGCGCTGTTGATGGCCCGCAGCGATCCGATGGCCGAGGCCTCGTTGGCGGACATTCGGGCGCGCATCAACCCGGGCGCCGCGATGGCGGTGATGATGCCGATGATGGCAACCACCATCAGCAGTTCGATCAGGGTGAATCCGCTACTGCCACTCGCCTTCATTGGGTGCCTCTCCTCCGTTCGTCGTTCACGGGGCGACCTCGGCGACCCCGCCGCGGTCGAATGCCCCCCGTCGTCACCGCCCGGGCTCGGGGAACCCCGCAGGGCCCGGCGACTTCCCGACCTTCCTCGAAGCACCTTTGCAAGCATCGATCCGCCCGGAACCGCTCGGCGACGGGCCGACGGCCGCGCCGCCGCCCCCCGGGGGCCGCGGGCCCGGGCGACCCGGCGCCCCGGCAACGCCGGCCCTGCGACTCCGCCGGTCGCCCGACCGGCCCGCGGACCCGCCGATCCGCCGGAGTAAAGCGGGCCACGAGCTCATTCTACGCCGCCCGATTCGAGAGCGCACCCGACCGCGCTCCCGGAAACCGACAACCCGCGTTTCCCCCGACGCGACGGCGATGGCCGGAGGTCATCCCAGATCGTACTTCTTCGCGTAGTAGCGGAACGATCGAAAGGTCATGCCCAGCAACCCCGCGGCCCGGACCTTGACGCCGCCGGCCTGGTGAAGCGCCCGCGCGAGATAGTCCCGCTCGAGGTCGCGGACGTGCCGCTCGAGCACGAAGCCGGACTCCGGCAGCGCCTCCAGGGGGGGCCGGGACGGTGGCCCGCCGCCGGCCGGCGCGCCGCGCGGCGGCGATTCGCGGCCACGATCCGGAACCGGGGCATCGTCCAGCTCCAGAGTCTCTGCCTGCACCCGGTTCGACGCCTCGAGAACGGCGGCCCGCTCGACGACGTTCTCGAGCTCGGCGACGTTCCCCGGCCATGCGTGGGCCTCGAGGATCCGCTCGGCACCTGGAGAGAGCCCCCGGAGGTCCCGGCCCGTCTCCCGGGCGAACCGCTCGACGAAGTGGCGGGCCAACGTCTTGATGTCCTGCCGACGGGCGTTCAACGGGGGCACGTGGATGGTGAAGACGTTGACACGGTAGAAGAGATCGCGCCGGAACCCGCCGTCCCCGACCATCGTGGCGAGGTTCCGGGTCGTCGCCATGACGACGCGCGCCGCGGCGGCCCGCCCGGCTCCGCCGCCGGCCCCGTCGCCCCCCCGCCGGAACCGGCGCTCCTTGAGGAACCCCAGCAACGCCGCCTGGCTCGCCGGACCCGCCTCTCCGACATCCGCCAGGAAGAGCGTCCCGGGCTCGGCGGCGGCGACCGGCCCCGGCCACTCCTCGCGGCCGGAGTCCGGATCGCGAATCGCCTCGGCCAGCGTGTCGGCGGTCAGCCCGACGAACGGGAGGGCGGCCCGTCCCGAGCCGCGGTGAATCGCCCGTGCCACCAGCTCCTTGCCGACGCCGACGTCGCCGGTGACCAGGACCGTGGCGTCGGTGGGTGCGACCCGTGCCACCCGTTCCCGGATGCTCCGCATCTGCGGGCTGTCGCCCACGATGTCGTACGCGCCCTGCGGTTCCCGGGGCCCGGCGCCGTGAGGGTCTCGTCTCGACATGTCGCTCTCGAACCGTCCGCCAATCGTCGCCTCGGCTCCGCCGGGCGCCAACCGACCCTCCAGGAATCCGCACCGTTCCGCGGCGCTAGACCGCCATGCGGCCGATCAGGTCGAAGATGGGCAGGTACATCGCGATCACGATGCCCCCGATGACGAGTCCCAGCAACGCGATCATGACGGGTTCCAGGAGGGTCAGCAATCCGGCCACGGTCGCGTCGACCTCCTCCTCGCAGAAGTCGGCGACCTTGGCGAGCATGGCGTCCAACGCCCCGCTCGCCTCGCCCACGCCGATCATCTGGATCACCATGGGCGGGAACATCCCCGCCCGCCGCAGGGGCGCGGCCACCGTCTCGCCCCGCTCGATGGCCGCCCGGGAAACCAGGACGGCGTCCTCGATGGCCAGGTTGCCGGCGGTCCTGGCGGTAATCTCGAGCCCCGCGAGCAGGGGAACGCCGGAGCCGAGCAGCGTGGCCAGGGTGCGGCAGAAGCGGGCGACGGCCACCTTGCGCAGGATGGTCCCCAGCACCGGGAGCCTGAGCAGCAGGGCGTCGACGGCCCGCCCGCCTCGTGGAGTGGTCCGGTACCACCGGAACGCGAAGGCCAGGACGACCGTGGCGAGGAAGAGCAGGGGCGAGTACGACACGAGCGCGTCGCTCGACGCGATGACCACCCGCGTCGGCAGCGGCAGGGCGGCCCCGAGTCCCTCGAAGAGCTCCTCGAAGGTCGGAATCACCTTCCAGAGGATGACCCCGACGACGGCGGCCGCAATCGTGACCACCGCGATCGGATAGGTCATGGCGGACTTGACCTGGGCCCCCAGCTTGACGCTCTTCTCGATGTGGGTCGCCAGCCGCTCCAGAATGGTATCGAGGATGCCGCCCGCCTCGCCCGCCGCAACCATGTTCGTATAGAGAGGACCGAACGCCCCCGGGTGCGCCCGCATCGCGTCGGCGAGGCCCGAGCCGCCTTCGACGGCGCTCCGGGTCTGGAGAATGGCCTCGCGAAAAGGCCGGTGGGCCTGCTGCCGCCCCAGGGTGTCGAGGCACTCCACGAGCGGCATCCCGGCGTCGATCATCACCGAGAGCTGGCGCGTGAAGACGGCCAGGCCGCGGGCCGGCACCGACCCGCCCCGACGCGGCCTTCCGGCCCACCTCTTGCCGCCCCGCTTCGGCTCCATGCCGGTGACGCGGGCGCCTTCGCGGCGCCGGGCCGCCGCCTCACCGTTGAGGGCGGCGCGCTCGCCCCTGACCCCGCGGCCGCCTCCGGCGCGTCCCGAACGGCGGAAGGCCGGCGTCACTCGGCCGTCCCCCCACCCGGAGGCTGCATCGGCCGGGGGCCCCTGGTCTTGACCCGCGAGAGCAGCGCCCTCAGCTCGTCCGGCATCGACGACGCGGCCATCGCCGTTTCCGCCGAGATGCGCCCCCGGCCGACCAGCGCCGCCAGCGACTGGTTCATCGTCTGCATGCCGTGCCGCCCCTGTCCCGCCTGCATCGCGGAGTACAACTGGTGCACCTTGTTCTCGCGAATCAGGTTGCGGACCGCGGGGGTCGGGCTCAGCACCTCGGCCGCGGCCACGCGCCCCCGGCCGTCCACGCCGGGCAGCAGCGCCTGACACACGACGCCCTCGAGCAGGAGCGCGAGCTGGCCGCGCGCCCGGTCCTGGCGGCTGTCGGGAAAGGCGTCGACGAGCCGGTTGATGGTCTGGTAGGCGGAGTTGGTGTGGACGGTGGCCAGGGTCAGGTGGCCCGTCTCCGCGATGCGGAACGCCGCCTCGATGGTCTCGAAGTCCCGCAGCTCGCCGATGAGGACGACGTCGGGATCCTCGCGGAGGGCGGCCCGCAGGGCCGCCGAGAAGCTGGCCGTATCGTCGTGGACCTCCCGCTGGTTCACGAGCGAGCGCTTGTGAGGGTGCACGTACTCGATCGGGTCCTCGATCGTCAGGATGTGCGCGTGGCGCCCGGTGTTGACGCGATCGATCAGGGCCGCCAGCGTCGCGCTCTTCCCCGACCCGGTCGGCCCCGTCACCAGCACGAGCCCGCGGGGCCGCTCGGCCCAGCGTTCGATCACGGGCGGCAACCCCAGCTCGCCGAGGCCCCGTATCTTCTCCGGCACCCGCCGGTAGACCGCCGCGACCGCCCCCGACTGCCTGAAGACGTTGCAGCGAAACCGCCCGACCCCCCGGACCCGGAACGAACAGTCGAGCTCGCGTGTCTCCTCGAACCGCCTCCGCTGACCGTCGCTCAGGGCGCTGTACGCGAGCTCCCGGGTGTCGTCGGCGCCCAGCCGCGGCAGGTCGAGCGCCCTGAGCTCGCCGTGGACCCGGACCTGCGGCGAAGAGGCGGCGGTCACGTGGAGATCCGAGCCGTCGAGCTCCACGGTCAGTTTCAGCAGGTCCTCCAACGTCGGCATCGGCGCTGTCATCCTGTTCCGTCTCCGCCCGCGCGGGCGTCGCGCGGGACCTCGCACGGCCGGCCCGCCGGGGGGCGCCGCAACCGCAGGAGACCGGGTCGCGGAAGGCGGATCCCGGCCGCCGACGGGTCACGTCTCCTTCAGCACCTCTTCGATGCTCGTGAGCCCTGACGCGATCTTCCGCAGTCCGCTGGCGCGCAGCGTCACCATGCCGCCCTCGACGGCGTGGCGCCGGAGCTCCGCCGTCGACGCGCCTTCCCGGACCATGTCGCCGAACCGCTCGGTCACCGCCATCACTTCGTAGAGGCCGATCCGCCCCCGGTAGCCGCGGCCGTTGCACCGTTCGCACCCCGCTCCCCGGCGCGGCACGACCCGGGCGGCCTCGTCGGCCCCGAACCCGATCGCTTCGAGCACCGGCGGCGGGGTCGGCTCGTCCTCGGCGCATCCGGTGCAGATTCGCCGCGCCAGCCGTTGCGCGCAGACCAGGCTGACCGCGCCGGCGACCAGAAACGGCTCGACCCCCATGTTCACGAGCCGGTGAATCGTGCCGGCGGCGTCGTTGGTGTGCAGGGTCGAGAGCACCAGGTGACCGGTCAGGGCCGCCTTGATGGCGATCTCCGCCGTCTCGAGGTCGCGGATCTCGCCCACCAGGATCACGTTCGGGTCCTGGCGCAGGAACGAGCGCAACGCGACCGCGAAGGTGAGGCCCGTGCTCTCGCGCGTCTGCACCTGGTTGACCCCGGCGAGGTTGAACTCGACCGGGTCCTCCGCCGTCATGATGTTGGCGGCCGGGGTGTTGAGCCGGGAGATGGCCGAGTAGAGCGTGCTGGTCTTGCCGCTGCCGGTGGGCCCGGTCACGAGCACGAGCCCCCAGGGCCGGCGAATCGCTTCTTCGAGCCGTCTCAACGACTCCGGCTCCAGGCCCAGCCGGGTCATGTCGAGCATCAGCTTGCTGCGGTCGAGCAGCCGCAGCACGATCTTCTCGCCGTGCAGGGTCGGCAGGGAGGACACGCGGAAGTCGATCTCCCGGGCGGTGCCGTCCGCGTTCAACCGCAGCTTGATGCGGCCGTCCTGGGGAAGCCGTCTCTCGGCAATGTCGAGCTTCGCCATCACCTTGAGTCGGGACGTGATGGTGTCCCGGTACTTCAACGGAGGCTCCATGACCTCGTACAGGACCCCGTCGATCCGGAACCGGATTCGGTACTGCTTCTCGTACGGCTCGAAGTGGACGTCGCTGGCCCCCTTCTGAATCGCGGATGCCAGCACCGCGTTGACGAGCCGGACCACCGGCGTCTTGCCGCTCTGCGTCTCGAGGGCGGTGACGTCGACCTCTTCCGCCTCCTCGACGACCTCGAGGCCGGTGCCGAGGCCGGGAACCTCCTCGAGGGCCTTCGCGGCGAGGGCGAGCCGGCTCTCCCCGAGGTCCGGTGCGGCCGCCCGTTCCGGCCCCTCGCCGTAGTACCGCTCGACCGCCGCCGCGATGGCGGCCTGCGTCGCCACCACCGGCTCCACGCGGCACCCGGTCATGAACTCGATGTCGTCGACCGCGAAGACGTTGGCCGGATCGGACATCGCCACGGCGAGGGCGGTCCCGCTTCGGCTCAACGGAACCGTCTCGTACTTCCGGGCGGTCGCCGCCGGGAGGAGCGCGACCGCGGCAGGATCGACGTCGAACCGGCCGAGCTCGATGAACGGAACGCGGAACTGCCGGCTCAGCAACGCCGCGACGTCGGCGTCGCGCGCGAGACCGAGCCCCACGAGGTGAGAGCCCAGCCGGCCGCCGGCGGCCCTCTGGCCGGCCAGCGCCTCGTCGACGCCCGCCTGCGTCGCGCCTCCGGTCTCGACGAGCAATTCACCGATGCGAGCAGCCATGATCTCGGAACCGCGAAGTGGGAGTGCCGGCCGACCGGCTGACAACCATCCTACAGAACTGACATTATATGTCAACACCAGCTTGAATATATCACCCTGAAATGGACACATATTGTCATATCGCCGGCAGGTCGGCATGCGGCGGGCCGACGTGGAGCCGCCGCAGAGTCGCGGCGGGCCCGTGCGCGGCGGGCGGCGGCGCTCCATCCCGGGCTGGCAGATGACGGGGTCGACGGCGAGCGCGTGCGCGACGGGCGCGGCGGGGAAGGGCGAGGGAAGCCGCAAGGAGCGGTGGGAAACGGGAGAGCGGGCCGCGGACGGGCGGCGCGCCGGCCCCGCGGGGCGCCGTCAGCCGACGATGACGGCGCCCGCGACGACGGTCGTCCAGAGCCCCTGCTTGTCGCCCACCGCGGTCTGGGTGACGGCCTGGGTCCGGACGATCTTGTTCGACAGGCGGTAGACCTCCTTCTTCTCGTCCCAGCTCTTGTCGGGGTCGAACTCGAGGCCCAGGGTGGTGGCGAGCATCTCCGCCGCCAGCTCCTCGGCGTAGTCGCCGGCGGTCTCCTCGTTCTCGCCGAAGCTGTGATGCTCGGACAGGTAGCCGAACAGCCGGCGGTCGCGCGGAATCGCGACCCCGATCGACGCCGCCACCATTCGGTGGGGCTCGCGGGTCGCCGCCTCCGACATCACCGCGAACGCGATCTGGCCCGGCTTGAGCTTCCGGACCCCGGTGGCCCTCGGCAGAATGCGACAGCCCGGGGGAAAGATGCTGGACACGCGGACGAGATTGCAGGCGGCGATGTCGGCGGACCGCAGCGCCAGCTCGAACGAGGTCAGCTTCTCGCGGTGCTTGCCGACACCCTTGGTGAAGAACAGCTCCTTGGGAACGAGTTCGATCACGTGGCTCTGCCGGGGAGGAGTTGCGGGCGACCGGAAGCGCCGCCGGGAATCCGGCGGAACGCTCGAGACGCAGTTGTTCGACCGTAGTGCAACCGGCCGCGGGCTGTCAAGGACGGGCGGCACGCGGCAGCGCCCCAGGTCGAATCGCGACTCTGCCCGACACCCGGGAACGGCACGGGTGGTCCGGTTGGATTGAACATTTCGCCGGTCCGGGGCGTATACGGTATGACGGCCCGGCGCAGCCAGGAGTCTGCGCCGGGCCGCGGCGTTGGACTCCCGGAGGGCCGGTTGGGCCAAGCGAAACCGGAGGCGGCGATTGCCGCCGCGGGCGAACCGGTCGGCGAGCACGCGAGGGGACTACCGAGGGTTGGAGAGGGTAAAATAGCAGGTTGCCGTCGGCGGCCGAAACGGACTTCTCGTACACAATTCGAGCCATGACCGAAGAGATCGACGCGGCGCGACCCGGGGACGGACCTTCACCGAACCTCGCGGCACGCCTGTTCGGGGTGCTCCTGTCGCCGCGCTCCACGTTCGCCGCGATCGTGGCCCGGCCCCGGCCGTTCGGGGCCCTCGTGGCCACCTGCCTCTGCGCAGCCGTCGCCGCCGGCTGGCTGTCCAGCACCGAGTTGGGCCAGCAGATGATCCTGGAGCAGCAGATCGACAGCATGGAAGCGTTCGGCATGACGGTCTCGGACGAGGTCTACGCCGAGATGGAACGCAACCTCGAGAGAACCGGGTACTTCGCCGCCCTGGGCCCCATCGTCTCCTTCCCGATCGTCACGGTCATCATCGCCGGGCTCGTGTGGACCACCTGCTACGTCATCCTCGGAGCGCACGCACCCTTCAAGGCGATGTACGCGGTCGTCACCCACGCCGGGGCCGTCACCATCGTCCAGCAGGTGTTCACGGTGCCCCTCAACTACATGCGCGGCGCCATGAGCGTACCCACGACGGTGTCGGCGCTGCTGCCGATGCTCGAGGAAGGCACCTTCATCCAGCGGACGCTCGGCTTCGTCGAGCTCTTCCTGGTATGGCAACTGTTTCTGCTCGCGGTGGGCACCGGGGTTCTCTTCAAGCGGCGCACGGGCCCCATCGCAACCACGTTCTACAGCCTGTACGCGGTGATCGCGATCGCGGCCGGGTTCTTCCTGTCTCGCCTGGGAGGGTGATCCGTTGACCGCTTCCCGCAAGGCCGTCCTCATCGCGGCGATCGTGGTCATCGGGACCGCGGTCGTGTACATCAACCTGACGTTCGAGCGCGCCACCGGTCCCCAGGTGGAGGTCGAGGCGGTCGAGCGCCGCTACCTCGAGGCCATCGTGTCCGCGCCGGGCACCATCGTGCCCCAGCTCACCGTCGACATCAGCGCGAACACGATGGGCCAGGTGACCCGGCTCGAGTTCGACGAGGGGCAGCGCGTCGCGGTCGGCGACTTCCTGCTCGAGATCGATCCGGAGACCCTGCGCGCGGCCGTCGACCGGGGCGAGGCGGCGCTGCAGGCGTCGCGCTCGGCCCAGCGGCAGGCCGAGGTCACGGTGCAGACGGCGCGGGTCAACCTCGAGCTCGCCCGCGACAACCTGGAGCGGCAGGAGCACCTGTGGGGGCTGCGGCTCGTCTCGCGCGAGGCCTACGAGCAGGCGCTGAACGACGTCGCCCTCAGGGAGACCGAGCTGGAGGCGCGGGAAGTGGAGGTCGCCACCCAGGCCCAGCGCATCCGCCAGGAGGAGGCCAACCTCGAGAGCGCGCGGTACGAGCTGACCAAGGTGACGATCACCTCGCCCATCTCCGGCGTCGTTACCCGGCGCAACATCGAGGAGGGCGAGACCGTCGTCGTCGGCACCATGAACAACCAGGGCACGGTGCTGGCCACCATCGCCGACCTCTCGGTCATAGAAGCCGAGGTGGAGGTCGACGAGACCGACATCCCCGGCGTCGAGCTCGGGCAGCTCGCGACCGTGACCATCGACGCGTTCCCCGACGACGAGTTCTCCGGCGTCGTGACCGAGATCGGCAACAGCCCCATCAACCCCGTCGGCGCCGGCGCCGCGGCCGGCGCCGCGGGCAGCCAGGCGACGACGTTCAAGGTCGTCGTGACCCTCGACGAGGCGATTCCCGGCGTGCGCCCGGGCTTCACGTGCACCGCGGACATCACCACCGCCATCCGGCCCGACTCGCTGGCGATACCGATACAGGCGTCCACCGTGCGCGAGGTGGTGCTGGACGCGAACGGGACCGTGGTGCCCACGGACCCGGGACCGCGGGGCCGGAGCGTCGTCTCCGCCGCCGAGGCGGCGGACCTCGCGGCGGGAGAGACCGAGGAGGAGCTCGAGGGCGTGTTCGTGGCCCGCCAGGGCCGCGCGGTGTTCGTGCCCGTCGACACCGGCATCGCTGGCGAGCGCTACTTCGAGGCGCTCTCGGGCGTGGCGGAAGGCGACCTCATCGTCACCGGACCGTTCAGCGAGGTGCGCAACCTCGCCGACGGCGACTCCATCCGGGTGGTGGAGAGTGCGACGCGTCGCTGACCTCACGGGCATCGCCCTCCGCGCCATCTGGGCCAACAAGCTCAGGTCCACCCTCACGATTCTCGGCAACATCGTGGCGGTGGCCTCGATCATCGCGGTGGTGTCGCTGATCCAGGGCGTCAACGCGGAGGTCGGCAACGCCATCGTCTCGCAGTTCGGCCCGGACTCGTTCGTCATCGAGCGCACCCCGATGGTCATGACCGAGGCCGACATCGAGGCGACCAGGAACAATCCCCGCGTGTCGCTCGACGACGCCGAGGCCATCCGCCAGTTCGGCCGCAGCGTCGGCGCGGTCATGGCCCAGTCGGGGCGAAGCGGCGAGGTCCGCTACCGCGACCGCGTGCTCGAGAACGTGAGAATCCGGGGCGTGACGCGCGATTACGTCGAGTTCCCGACGTTCACGGCCGAGCTCGGGCGCCTCATCAACCGCACCGAGGTCGATCGCAACCGCGGCGTCGCGTTGCTGGGCGCGGAGACCGCCGACCGCCTGTTCGACCAGCTCGACCCCATAGACCGCCGCATCAAGGTCCAGGGCGTGAACTTCCGCGTCGTCGGGGTCAGCGAGCCGACCCTCGCCGCGTTCGGGCAGTCGCAGGACGAGTTCGTCATCATTCCGATGGGCCAGTTCCGCAAGCTGTTCGGGGCGCGCCCGTCGATCACCCTGCGGGTCCGCTCCGACACGCCGGAGGCCTTCGACCGCGCCGTCGACGAGGCGACGGTGGCCCTGCGCATCGAGCGGCAACTGCGCGCCACCGAGGAGAACGACTTCGGGCTGTTCACGTCGGGGGCGGTGCTGGGACTCTACCAGCAGGCCACCACCGGCATCTTCGCGGTGCTGGTGGGCATCGTCAGCCTGTCGCTGGTGGTGGGGGGCATCGTCATCATGAACATCATGCTGATGGTGGTCTCCGAGCGCACGCGGGAGATCGGGCTGCGCAAGGCTCTGGGGGCCCGTCGCCGCGACCTCCTCTGGCAGATCCTGGCCGAGTCGGTGATCCTGTCCGTCGCCGGCGGCCTGATCGGGACCGCGTTCGGGTTCGCGGTGGCGATCGGGCTGAGCTCCATGACGCCGATCACCGCCGCCGTGCACCCGTGGTCGGTGGTGCTGGGCATCACGATGACGGCGGCGGTAGGGCTGTTCTTCGGGCTGTATCCCGCGTCGAGGGCGGCGTCGCTGGATCCCATCACGGCGCTGGGCCGCGCCTGACTCGGCCGAAGGCCCCAGGGTGACGACCCCGCGCCGCACCGAGACGCGCGGGGGAGGCTGCGAGTTGCCGGGCCGCGCTCGGGCGAAGGACGCCCGGGCCTGACAGAGCGACACGAGGGGAACCGACGAATCGATGGCCAAGCGGTCCTACGGCGGCCTGTTCGGCGAGATCGTGACGATGGCGGTGGCCACGCTGCGCGACCAGAAGGCGCGGTCGAGCTTGACCATCCTCGGCGTGGTCATCGGGATCATGTCCATCGTCGGCAGCACGTCGCTGATCCGGGGGCTCGACCAGTCGCTGCGCGACACCATCGAGACGATGGGGCCGGACACCATCATGCTGACGAAGTTCTCGGCCATCAGCATGGGCTCGGGCGAGGAGTTCATGGAGCTCATCCGCCGCCCGAACCTCACCACCGCGGACGCGGAGGCCATCGAGCGCCAGGCCGATTCGCTCGCCTCCGTGGCCGTCGTGCTCGGACAGGGGGGCCCCCCCACCCAGGAGCGAGTCTATTACCGGTCGGAGCAGACGAAGCCGATCATGATCTTCGGCACCACCTCCGACTATCCGGACGTGCAACCCGTGGAACTCGTGGAGGGCCGTTTCTTCACGCCGGGCGAGACCCGCCGGCGGACGCGGGTGGCGGTGCTGGGCCATACGCCGACCCAGGCCCTCTTCCCGAACACCGATCCCATCGGGAAACGCGTCCGCATCGGGACCGGCCGCTACACGGTGATCGGGGTGGTCGGGGAGACGCCCAGCCCCGGCGGCTTCAACATGGGGCAGGACGACTTCGTCCTCGTTCCCCACACCACCTATCAGAAGCAGTTCGGGATCAGGGCGCGGCGGGCCTTCGGCGGCGTGATGCGCGCGGTGATGATTGCGGCGGCCCCCCGCGAGGGCGTCGATCCAGAGGTCGCCGTCAGGGACATCGAGCGCGTCATGCGCATCCGGCACGGGCTGCGGCTCGACGAGCCGAACGACTTCGAGTTCATCACCCAGGACGCGATGCTCGCGCTGTGGGACCAGATCAGCGGCGCCACGTTCCTGTCCCTGATCGTCATCTCCTCGATCGCGCTGATGGTCGGGGGCATCGGGGTGATGGCGATCATGACGATCTCGGTGACCGACCGCACCCGCGAGATCGGCACCCGCCGGGCCCTCGGGGCGAGACAGAAGGAGATTCTCTGGCAGTTCCTGCTCGAGGCCGCCTGCCTTACCGGCATCGGCGGGCTGATCGGCATCCTCCTCGGCAGCGGCATCGGCCTCGGGATTCACTGGGCCACCGGGTTCCCGGTCTCGCTGCCCTGGTGGTCGTTCGCCCTCGGCCTGGGGTTCTCCTGCGGCGTCGGCATCGTCTTCGGCATGTACCCGGCCATCAAGGCCTCCAGCCTCGACCCCATCGAAGCCCTGCGCTACGAATAGGCGGCGATCCGACGGACCGCGGCCGCTTGAGCGGGCGCCCGGACTGGCGTAGCATGTGGGTTTGCGCCGGCAGCGGACCAGGGGCACGGCTGCCCCGGCGGCGAAGGCTGCCGCCTCGACGAGTGCGTTCCACGGACGGCCAGGAATCTGCGGCGTAGGAGGAAACCCGAGTCATGAAAGTGTACGATGCGGACCAGATCCGTAATGTCGCGTTGGTGGGACACAGCGGCGCCGGCAAGACACAGCTCGCCTCGGCCCTCCTGTTCGACGCCGGCGCCGTCAACCGCCTCGGCGCCGTCGACGACGGCACCACCGTCACCGACTACGACGAGGAGGAGATCGCGCGCAAGCACACGCTCTCGTCGAGCACCGCGTTCGCGGAGTGGAAGAAGACGAAGATCAACGTCGTCGACACGCCGGGCATGGCCAACTTCTTCAGCGACGCCTGCTGCGCCCTGCGGGTGGCCGACGCCGCCCTCGTGGTGGTGGACGCGGTGGCGGGCTCGGAGGTGCTGACCGAGAAGGTGTGGGGCGTCGCCCAGGAGCTGGGCCTGCCCTGCGTGGTGGTGCTCAACCGCCTCGACCGGGAGCGGGCGAGCCTTTCCCGCTCGCTCGAGTCGCTGCACGAGGCCCTGGGCCGCACCGTGGTGCCCATCCACCTTCCCATCGGCGAGGAGAGGGACTTCCGGGGCGTGGTCGACCTCGTCGCCATGAGGGCGCTGACCTTCGACGCGGACGGCCGGACGATGTCCGCCGGCGACGTGCCGTCGGAGCTGGCCGACGACGCCAACGCGGCCCGCGAGGCGCTCATCGAGCTGGTCGCCGAGGCCGACGACGCCCTCATGGAGCAGTTCTTCGAGTCGGGCACCCTGACCCAGGAACAACTGGAGGCGGGGCTCAAGACGGCCACCGCGGGGCGGCAGGTGTTCCCCCTGGTGTGCACGTCGGCCACCGCCAACATCGGCATTCAGCCCCTGCTCGACGCCGTCCTCGCGTATCTTCCGTCCCCGACCCAGCGGACCCTGCCCGTGGTCGACGCCGAGGGGAACCCGGCCACGGCCGACCCGTCCGACGACGCCGCCCTGGTATGGAAGACCGTGGCCGACCCCTTCGCGGGGCGGATCACGATGTTCCGGGTGACGAACGGCTCGATCGCCGCCGATTCGACGGTCCAGAACGTCAGCCGGGGGATCGGCGAGCGCATCGGCGCCATCACCCTCATGCAGGGCAAGACCCAGACCGGCGTTCCCGAGATACGGGCGGGCGACCTCGGCGCCGTCGCCAAGCTGAAGGAGACCCGGACCGGGGACACGCTGGCCCCGAAGGAGGCGGCGTGGCGGTTCCCGCCGTTCCAGTTCACCGAGCCGGTGCTGTCCTACGCCATCGAGCCGAAGAGCCGGGGGGACGAGGAGAAGATCAGCACCGCCCTCCAGCGGCTGCAGGAGGAGGACCCCACCATCCGCTATGCGCGCGACGCGCAGACCTCGCAGCTTCTGCTCTCCGGACAGGGACAGTTGCACATCGAGGTGACCGTCGCCAAGCTCAAGCGCCGCTTCGGGGTCGAGGTGAACCTGAAGCTGCCGCGGATCCCGTACCGCGAGACCATCAAGGCGTCCACCGAGGCGCACGGCCGCCACAAGAAGCAGACCGGCGGGCACGGCCAGTTCGGGGACTGCAAGATCAAGGTCGCGCCGCTGCCGCGGGGAGAGGACTTCCAGTTCGTGGACGAGATCTTCGGGGGGGCGATTCCCCGGGGGTTCATCCCCGCCGTCGAGAAGGGCATCCAGGAGGCGCGGACGCGCGGCTATCTCGCGGGCTACCCGATGGTGGACTTCCAGGTCACCCTCTACGATGGATCGTTCCACCCCGTCGACTCGAACGAGATGTCATTCAAGATGGCGGGACGGCTCGCATTCCGCGACGCCATGTCGCGCGCGAAGCCCACGCTGCTGGAACCGGTCATGAACGTCGAGGTCTACGCGCCCAGCGACTACGCCGGCGACCTCATGGGGGACCTGAACGGCCGCCGCGGCAAGATCGGCGGCATGGAGACGCGCGGCTCGTCGACGTCGATCAAGGCCGAGGTCCCGATGGCGGAGATGCTGACCTACGAGCAGCAACTGACCTCGGCGACGGGCGGCCGCGGGTCGTACCACATGGAGTTCTCGCACTACGAAGAGGTGCCGGCGCACATCCTGCAGAAGGTGATTGCCGAAGCCAAGGCGGAGCGGGACGGAGACGACCAGGAGGGCTGACACTCAGCGCCAACGAGGGGGGAACGCAGCGGCGAGGACGGCAAGAGCTGCCGAACTCCCTCGCGTCAGGCGGTGTCCTCGGACTTCTCGGCGTCCGGCCGGCGCAGGCGCTTCGCGGCGGCGCGCAGGCGGCCGCCCACGCCCTTCTTCGTCGAGACGTCCGACGGCGCCGCGTCATCGGCATCCCGATCCTGGCTCGGATCGTACTCGCTGCCCACCAGCTCGATCTGCGCGACCTCGGCCGCGTCGCCCTGGCGACGGCCGAGACGCAGCACGCGCGTATACCCGCCCGGCCGTTCGGCGAAACGGGGCGCAATGGTGCCGAACAGCTTGCCGGCGATCTGCTTGTCGGCGATGTCGCGCGCCACGAGCCGGCGCGCGTGCAGGGCGCGCGTGGTCTCCGCACCGTCCTCGAGGCCCCGCTTGGCCACCGTGATGAGTCGCTCGACGAACGGACGCAGCTCCTTCGCCTTGGCGAGGGTCGTGTCGATCCGCTCGTGCCGCAACAGCATCGTGGCCTGATTGCGCAACGTGGCGAGTCGATGCTCGGTCACCCGACCCAGCTTCCTGTGCGCTACTCGATGACGCATGCTTCCGTTTCCTCTCGTCCACCGGCCGACGAAGGGCCGTCCCGGCGGCGCGGACTCCCTATCCTTCCGCCTCGGCTTCGGGCGGCGGCGGTTCGAATCGCATTCCGAGACCGAGACCCATCTGCTGCAGTATCTCCTTGATCTCGTTGAGCGACTTGCGGCCGAAGTTCTTCGTGCGAAGCATCTCCGCCTCGGTCTTCTGGACGAGCTCGCGAATGGTCCGGATGTTGGCGTTCTTCAGGCAGTTGTAGGACCGGACCGAGAGCTCGAGCTCCTCGACGCTCTTGTCGAGATGCTCGTTTGCCACCGCCATCCGCTCGCCCTCCGGCTCGACCGGCGCGTCGCCGGACTCGTCGAGATCGATGAAGATGCTCAGGTGGTCGCGCACCAGCCTGGCGCCCAGCGAGATCGCCTCCCGGGCGGTCACCGAGCCGTCCGTCCACACGTCCACGGTGAGCTTGTCGTAGTCCGTGGTCTGGCCGAGACGGGCCGCTTCGACCAGGTAGTTGACCTTGCGCACCGGGGAGTGGACCGAGTCGACGGGAATCCAGCCGATGCCGAGGTCCTCGTCGAAGTTCTTCTCCGCGGAAACGTAGCCGCGCCCCTGCTTGACGCGCATCTCCATGTGCAGGGAGCCGCCGTCGGCCACGGTCGCGACGTGCAGATCGGGATCGAGAATCTCCACCGCGGCGTCGACCTCGAGATCCGCCGCCTTGACCGAGCCCGGCTTGTCGGCCCGCAGATACAACGTCTTCGTCTCGTCGCCGTGCAGCTTGATGGGGATCTGCTTCAGGTTCAGGATGATGTCTGTCGCGTCCTCCACGACCCCCGGAATCGGAGAGAACTCGTGGAGCACGTTGTCGATCTTGACGCTGGTGACCGCGGCGCCCTCGATGGCGGACAAGAGCACGCGACGCAACGCGTTGCCGATCGTCGTCCCGAAACCGCGCTCGAACGGCTGGGCGGAGAACCTCCCGAACCGATCGGTCAGGGTCTCCACATCGAACTCCAGCCGTTTCGGTCGCTGGAAGCCTTTCCACAACATCAAGTCAGTCCTTTCTGTGACCGGGACCGCTTCTCTACTTCGAGTACAGCTCGACGATCAACTGCTCCAGCACCGGCAGGTTGATCTGCTCGCGCGTCGGGAGCGCGGCGACCCGCCCCGTCAGGGTGGACGCGTCGAACTCCAGCCAGTCGGGGATCCCCCGTCCCTTGACCTCCTCCATGGCGTAGAGAATCGCCGGCCGCTTCGCGCTGCGCTGCCTGACGCTGACGGCGTCGCCGGCCTTCAGCGAGAACGACGGAATGTCGGCCCGCCTGCCGTTCACCCGCACGTGTCCGTGCCGGACGAGCTGCCGGGCCTGGGGCCGGGACGTCGCGAGCCCGAGCCGGTAGACGACGTTGTCGAGCCGGCGCTCGAGGAGCTGCAGCAGCGTCTCGCCGGTGATGCCCCGCTGCCGTTCGGCCGCCGCGAAGTACCGGCGGAACTGGTTCTCGAGCACGCCGTAGGTGCGCTTGACCTTCTGCTTCTCGCGAAGCTGCGAGCCGTAGCCCATGACCTTGCTGGGACGACGGCGCCGCCCCTGCTGCCCGGGGGGGACGTTGCGCTTCTCGATGGCGCACTTCTCCGCGTAGCACCGCTCGCCCTTCAGGAAGAGCTTCATGCCCTCTCGGCGGCAGAGCCGGCAAACGGGTCCTGCATATCGTGCCATGCTGATTCTGCTCCTCCGGCCCTACACGCGCCGCCGCTTGGGCGGACGGCACCCGTTGTGAGGAATGGGCGTCACGTCGCGAATCGACTTCACGCTGAGGCCTGCCGACGCCTGCAGCGCGCGAATGGCGGACTCGCGCCCGCCGCCCGGTCCCTTCACGCGCACGTCCACGGTGCGCATGCCGACCGCCTTGGCCCCGTGCCCGGCCCGTATCGCGGCCTGGGTGGCCGCGAACGGCGTGCCCTTCCGCGAGCCGCGGAAACCGATGCCGCCGGCGCTCGACCACGCCACGACGTTCCCCTCGGTATCGGCGATCGTGATGATCGTGTTGTTGAACGACGCCTGGATGTGCACGATGCCGTGGTGCACGACCCGCTTGTCGCGCTTCTTCTTGAAGGTCTTCTTGCGCTTGGCCGGCCGCTTGCTCGGCGTCGGAACCGAGGCGTCGACCGTCTCCAGCTTAGCCATTCGCGAACAGTCCTTTCCTCTAGCTCGTCCGCTTCTTCGCCACCGCGCCCCGGCGCGGTCCCTTTCGCGTTCGGGCGTTCGTCTGCGTCCGCTGACCGCGGACAGGGAGGTTGCGGCGATGGCGCATCCCGCGGAAGGACCCCACCTCCATCAACCGCTTGATGTTCATGGTGACCTCCTTGCGGAGATCACCCTCCACCCGGCCCTGCTCCTCGATGACCCGGCTGATCTTGCGGACGTCGTCCTCGGAGAGGTCCTTGATCCGGACATCGGGATCGACGCCGGCCTCCTTCAGGATCACCCCGGAACGGTGGTCGCCGATCCCGAAGATGTACGTCAGCCCGGTCTCGATGCGCTTGCTTCTTGGAAGATCGACACCCGCGATTCGAGCCATGATCCGGCCTCACCCCTGTCGCTGCTTGTGCTTCGGATTCGAGCAGATCACGCGCACCACGCCGGCGCGGCGCACGATCTTGCACTTGTCGCAAATGCGTTTCACCGATGCTCGTACCTTCATTCCACGTCCTCGAACCGGCCGTCGGCCCAGGCCCGCCGGCGTGCGGGAAGCCTGAACCGGCCGGGGTCGCGATGCCGCCGCCGCGGCCGCGTGTTCCGCCAACCGACCGTCAGTGGACCGATGCCGGCCCCGCCGTCCGCACCGCCGCCGGGCCCGCCGCCGCGTCGGCGTCGCCGGCGACGGTCAACACGTCCGGACCGCCCTCGGTAATCGCCACGGTGTGCTCGAAGTGCGCCGCGAGGCTGCCGTCGCGGGTCACCGCGGTCCAGCCGTCGCCCAGCACCTTGACCGCCGGCCGCCCCAGAGTGACCATCGGCTCGATGGCGAGGACCATGCCGGTCTCCAGCCTCGGCCCCTGGCCCGGGTCTCCGTAGTTCGGAATCTGCGGCTCCTCGTGCAGCGCGACCCCGATGCCATGGCCGACGAACTCCCGGACCACCGAGAACCCGTGCGCCTCCACGTGCCGCTGCACGTGGTGTCCGATGTCGGAGACGTGTCCGCCGACGCGGACCTGCGCGATGCCGCGCTCCAAAGCCTCCCGGGTGACCCGGAGCAGCTCCGAGACTCGCTCGGGGACGCCGCCGACGGGCACGGTGATGGCCGAGTCGCCGTAGTAGCCTTCGAGCACCACGCCCATGTCGAGCGACACGATGTCGCCGTCGACCAGCGGCGCCGACGACGGAATGCCGTGCACCACGGCCTCGTTCACCGATGCGCACAACGTCGCCGGATAGCCCTGATACCCCTTGAACGCGGGCACCGCGCCGGCCGCCCGAATCTGCCGTTCCGCCACCACGTCGAGCTCCAGCGTCGAAACCCCGGGCGCCACCAGCCGGCGAAGCTCGGAGAGCACCTGCGCCACCAGGGCGTTGGCCGCGCGCATCCGCTCGATCTGGGCCGGCGACTTGCGGACGATCATGCGCGGGTCTCCCCCGCCGGTACGCGCCCCGCCGCCTGTTCGGCGAGCACCGCGTCGACGGCGGCGCCGAGAGCGGACCCCACCTCGGCCGGACTCCGGTCTCCGTCGACGGCGCGGAAAGAGGGGCGCTGCGAATAGTAGTCGACGAGCGGCCGGGTCGCGTCGGCGTAGACCCGCAACCGCTCCCGCACGACCGACTCGGAGTCGTCGCTCCGCAGCACCAGCTCGCCGCCGCACCGGGGGCAACGCGACTCCGGCGACAGGTCGACGCTGGTCGCCTGACCGCACTGCCCACAGACCCGCCGCCGCGCGAGCCGGGCCACGAGCGCGTCGTCCGGCACGGCGATGTCGATGACGATCAGGGGCGGACGCCCGGTCATGATCTCGTCCAGTGCCACCGCCTGGGCCACCGTGCGGGGAAAGCCGTCGAGCACGAAGCCGCCCGCGACGTCCTCCCGGTCCAGACGCTCCCGCACGATGGCGATCATCAGCTCGTCGTCGACGAGGCGCCCCGCCTCCATCGTGGCCTTGGCCCGGCGGCCGAGCTCGGAGCCGGACCTGACCGCGTCCCGCAGGATGTCTCCCGTCGAGATCTGCGGTATCCCGTGCCGGCGGGCGAACTCGATGCCCTGCGTGCCCTTGCCGGCGCCGGGCGGCCCCAGCACGACGAGGTTGAGCGCGGAACCCATGGAGACCGTCACCCCGGCAGCCCCCTGGCCCGCCCAACGCCGCCTGCGGCTCCGCCGGGCGCCCAACCAACCCTGCCGCAAGCCTGCACCGTTCTACGGCGCAGACTCCTAGCCACGACGACCTCGGATGCGGGTCTTGCGCATGAAACCGTCGTAGTGACGCATGATCAACTGCGACTCGACCTGCTGCACCGTGTCCATCGACACCCCGACGATGATCAGCAGCGAGGTCCCGCCGAAGTAGAACGTGACGTTGAGGCCGTCGGTGATCCACCTCGGCGTGACCGCATCGAGGGAATCGCCGATGAACGGAATCGCGGCGACGCGGAACCCGACGATCATCAGGTCGGGCAGTATCGCCACGATCGCCAGGTAGATGGCCCCCACCAGCGTGATTCGGGTGAGGATGGTGTCGATGTACTCCGCGGTCCGCTTGCCGGGCCGGATCCCCGGCACGAACCCGCCGTACTTGCGCATGTTCTCGGCGACGTCGTCCGGATTGAAGATGATCGCCGTGTAGAAATAGGCGAAGAAGATGATTCCCCCCATGTAGAGCAGGTAATAGAGGGGCATGCCGTTCGCCAGGTTCTCCGTGATGCCCTGCGCCCACGCCGTGTCGGGCATCGCGGAGGTGATGGTCGCGGGGAACGCGAGCAGCGACGAGGCGAAGATGACGGGAATGACCCCGCCGGTGTTCACCTTCAGGGGGATGTGGGTGCTCGTGCCGCCGTACATCCGCCGTCCCACGACGCGCTTCGCGTACTGCACGGTGACCCGGCGCTGCCCGCGCTCGATGAACACCACCGCGCCGATGACGAGGATCATCAGGATGGACAGCATCAGCAGGCGGAACAGCCCCATCTGGCCGGTGCGCAACTGGTCGAGGGTGTTCAGGACCGCTGCGGGCAGGTTCACGACGATGCCCGCGAAGATGATCAGCGACATGCCGTTGCCGATTCCCCGCTCGGTGACCTGCTCCCCCAGCCACATGATGAAGCAGGTGCCGGTGGTGAGGGTCAGGACCACGAGGAGGCGGAAGCCCCAGCCGGGTTCGTACACCAGGGGCAGGCCGCCGGCGATGTTGGTCTGGCTCTCGAGCCAGAAGGCGATGGCGAACGCCTGCACCACGCACAGCAGCAGCGTGCCGTAGCGGGTGTACTGGGTGATCTTCCGGCGCCCGAGCTCGCCCTCCTTGGACAGGCGCTCCAGGTAGGGCCAGACGACGGTCAGGAGCTGCAGGATGATCGACGCGCTGATGTAGGGCATGATGCCCAGCGCGAAGATGGTGACTTGGGCGAGGTTGCCGCCCGAGAACATGTTGTAGAGCCCGAACATGGTCCCGGCCGCCTGCTCGGCGAGAATCGCGAGGGCGTCGGTGTTCACGCCCGGGGTCGGGATGACGCTGCCGAGGCGGTAGACCGCGAGAATGGACAGCGTGAACAGCACCCGGGTCCGCAGATCCGAGATCGCGAAGACGTTCCGCAGGCTGTCAAGCATCGATGCGCCCCTTGCCGGTCAGGTTCCGGTCCATTCCGACGTTCACCCCGTCACGACCTCCGTCCGGCCGCCGGCCCCGGCGATGAGCTCGGCCGCCTTGCGGCTGAACTTGTGCGCCTTGACCGTCAACGCGACGTCCAGCCCTCCCCGGGCCAGGACCTTGACGAGCTTCGCGTTCGAGCGCACGAGGCCCGACTCCCGCAACAGGTCGGGAGTCACCTCGGCGTCGGCCTCGAACCGCTCGGCCAGCGTGTCCAGATTGACGACGGCATACTCCACCCGAAACGGATTGAAGAACCCCCGCTTCGGCACCCGCCGGTGCAACGGCATCTGGCCGCCCTCGAACCCGCGCTTCCGGCGGTATCCCGACCGGGACTTCTGGCCCTTGTGGCCCCGCCCCGAGGTCACGCCGGTGCCGGAGCCGTAGCCCCTGCCCACGCGCTTCTTCCGGCGGCGGGCGCCGGTGGGCGGTCTCAGATCGCTCAAGCTCATCGTCAGCCCTCGGTCACGCGGACCAGATGCCGAACCTTGTGGATCATGCCGCGGATGGACGGTACATCCGGCAACTCGACCGTGTGGTTCAACCGTCGCAACCCCAAACCCTGCACGACCTTCGCCTGACGCTTGTCGAAGCCGATCGTGCTCCGGACCAGCGTCACGCGCACCCGTCCGGCGTCCCCGGCCGTCGTATTGGTCATACCGCCGTCAGCTCCTCGAGATCGATGCCGCGCAGCCGCGCCACCGAGACCGGGTCCTTCAACTCCATGAGTCCGGTGAAGGTGGCCCGCACGACGTTGTGCGGATTCTGCGTTCCCAGAGACTTGGTCAGGATGTTCTGCACGCCGGCCGACTCCAGGACCGCGCGCACGGCGCCGCCCGCGATGATGCCGGTGCCGTCGGGGGCCGGCTTCAGCAACACCCGGCCGGCGCCGAAGCGCCCGACCACCCTGTGCGGTATCGTCGTGCCGGCGAGGGGCACCCGGAGCAGCGCCTTCTTGGCCGCTTCGATGCCCTTCTTGATGGCCGACGGCACCTCCTTGGCCTTGCCGACCCCGAACCCGACCACGCCGTGGCCGTCGCCCACGACCACGAGGGCGCTGAAGCTCAGGTTCTTGCCGCCCTTGACCACCTTCGTGACCCGGTTGATCGAGACGACCGTGTCCTTGAGGTCGAAATCGTTGGGATCGATCTTGACTCGCATCTGGCTCATGTCGTTTCCCGGCAGCCTGTCTCACCCCGCGACGGCAGCATGACGCTCTGCGGCGCGGGTCCCGCCGTGGGCTCCTAGAATCGCAGGCCGGCCTCTCTCGCCGCGTCCGCGATCTTGCGGACCCGGCCGTGATACAGGAACCCGCCCCGGTCGAAGACCACGCTCCGGATGCCCTTCTCCAGCGTCCGCTCCGCGATCAGCCGTCCGACGACCTCGGCGCCGGCCACGTTTCCACCGGAGGCCCCATCCGTGAAGCTCGCCTTGATCGCGGGCTCGGTGCTGGACGCGGACGCCAGCGTGGCGCCGTTCGAGTCGTCGATGACCTGGACCGCGATGTGCCCCAGGCTCCGAAAGACGGACATCCTCGGGCAACTCGACGTCCCGTTGATCTTCTTGCGCTGGCGCAGGGCGATCCGCCGGCGCCGATCCTTCTTCGTCTTGACCTTCATGACACGTTCGACCTCAGAAGGAGATTAGGCTCCCGTCTTGCCGACCTTCTTCTTGAGCACCTCGCCCGTGTAGCGAATCCCCTTCTGCTTGTAGGGGTCCGGCTTGCGGAGGCTCCGGATGTCGGCGGCGACCTGCCCCACCGCCTGGCGGTCCACGCCCGACACCACCAGGTGCGTCTGGTTCTCCACCGTCACCGAGATGCCGTCGGGCACTTCGAACACCACCGGGTGCGAGTATCCGAGCGCCAACGTGAGCCGCTGGCCGGCCACTTCGGCCCGGTAGCCGATGCCCACGATGTCGAGCTCCTTCTTGAACCCCGACGACACGCCGGTCACGGCATTCGCGACGAGACTGCGCCCAAGCCCGTGGAACTTGGCCATCGCGCGACTCTCGCGCTCGGGCCGCGCGCGCAGCGCCCCGTCCTCCATCTCGATCAGGATCCCCGGCGGCAGCGGTTGCCGCATGGTCCCCTTCGGCCCCTTGGCCTCCACCGCGTCCGCGGTGATCTGCACGCTGACTCCGGCCGGAATCGGGATCGGCCGCTTGCCTACTCGCGACATCTCGTCACTCCACCGCCCGCCTCACCAGACGTTGCACAACACTTCGCCGCCCACGCCCATCTTCACCGCTTCGCGCCCCGTCATGACCCCGCGCGAGGTGGTGAGAATGCTGGTGCCGAGGCCGGCGAGAACCGGGGGCACGCTGTTCCGGCCGCAGTAGACGCGCCGGCCGGGCCGGCTGACCCGCTGAATCCCGGAGATGACGTTCTCGCCGCGCGATCCGTACTTGAGCTGGATGCGAATCATCGACCGCGCCTGCTGCCCCCGCTCGACGACGACGTCCACCATCCTGAACGACTGGATGTACCCCTCGCTCTGCAGAATCCTCGCGATCTCCGTCTTGAGCCGCGATGCCGGGATGTCCACGCGCCGCCGGTGTCCGGCGGTCCCGTTGCGGATTCTCGTCAACATATCGGCGATCGGATCAGTCATGTCTCTCTTGTCTGTCGACCCCGCGCCCGGGCGACGCGGCGCCTGACATCGTCACCAACTGCTCTTCGTCACTCCCGCGATGTCGCCCTCGAGCGCGAGCCGCCGGAAGCACAGGCGGCACAGACCGAACTTGCGGATGAACCCCCGCGGCCGCCCGCAGAGGCGGCACCGGTTGCGTAGCCGCACCTTGAACTTCGGCGGCCTCTTCTCCCTGGCCATCTTCGCAATCGTCGCCATCGAGCTCCCCTCGCCTGCCAATCGTCGCCGAACGCGACCGCAAGGTCGCGCTACGGCTTCCGGTCGGCGCCCAACCAACCCTCCAGGAGTCCGCGCCGCTCCCCGGCGCGCTCTCCTAATTCGTCCGGAACGGCATCCCCATGAGCTGGAGCAGCCGGCGCCCCTCTTCATCAGTCCTGGCGGTGGTCACGACCGAGATGTTCATCCCGCGCGACTTGTCGACCTTCATGTAGTCGATCTCGATGAACATCAACTGGTCCGGAAGCCCCAGGGTGTAGTTGCCGCGGCCGTCGAACCCCTTGGGGGAAACGCCGCGGAAGTCCCTGACGCGGGGCAGCGCGATGGAGATCAGCCGGTCGAGAAACTCGTACATGCGGTCCCGGCGCAGGGTGACCACCGAGCCGATCGGCATGCCCTGACGGAGCTTGAACTGGGCTATCGACTTCCGGGCCCGGGTCGTCAGCGGCTTCTGGCCGGTGATGCGCGTGAGGTCGTCGCTGCCCGCGTCGATCAGCTTCACGTTCTGCGTGGCCTCGCCGAGACCCATGTTCACCACGATCCGCTGGATCCTGGGCACCGCCATGACGTTGCCGTACCCGAACTCCTTGGTGAGCGCGGGAACCACGCTCTCGTGATAGCGCGCTCTAAGTCGACTAGTCATCGATCCACGATCCCGTCGCACTTCCGGCAGAACCGAACCTTGCGGCCATCACCGAGGAGGCGCCTTCCGATACGCGTCTGCGCGCCGCACTCCGGGCAGATGATCTGCACGTTCGACGCGTGCAGCGGCGCCTCGCGCTCCACGATGCCGCCCTTCACGTTCTGCCTCGGGTTCGGGCGGGTATGGCGCTTGACGATGTTCACGCCCTCGACGATCAGCCGGTTCTTGGCCGGCACGAGCTGCAGGACGCGTCCCCGCTTCCCCCGGTCCCGTCCCGTGATGACGACGACGTTGTCGTTCTTCCGGACGGGGGTCTGTAGTCTCGACATGGCTCACATGCTCGCGGCGTCAGAGTACTTCCGGCGCCAGAGAAATGATTCTCATGAACTTGCGTTCCCGAAGCTCGCGCGCGACGGGCCCGAACACCCGCGTCCCGATGGGTTCGCCCTGCTCGTTGACCAGCACCGCCGCGTTCCGATCGAAACGAATGTAGCTGCCGTCGCGCCGGCGATGCTCCTTCGCCGTCCGCACGATGACGGCCCGGACGACCTGACCCTTCTTGACGGCGGAACGCGGGGCCGCCTCCTTCACCGAGGCCGTGACGAGATCACCCAGCTTCGCGAAGCGACCGGTCGACCCGCCGATCGGGTTGATGACCGCGATCTTCCGGGCCCCGGAGTTGTCCGCGACCTCGAGGATCGATTGCATCTGGATCATGGTTCTGTGCTCGCTCTGCCGGGGACCGGGGCGCCTTGCGGCCCGCCCGTCGCCCCCTTCGGTCCCGTCCGACCTGCGGGGACCTGCAGTCGCCTAGACCGTCTTCGCCCGTTCGACCACCCGCACGACCGCCCAGCGCTTGCGACGACTGAGGGGCCGGGTCTCGACGACGGCGACGACGTCGCCCTCTCTCGCGTGGTTGCCAGGATCGTGGGCCATGAACTTCGACGTCCGGCGCTGAATCTTGCCGTACAGGCCGTGGCGCACCCGGCGCTCGACGGCCACGACGACGCCCTGGTCCATCTTGCTGCTGACGACGACGCCCTGGATTTCTGCCTTAGTCCCCATCCGCTGCTTCTTTCGTCTCGCTCGCCGGCGCCTCGATGCCGAGCGCGTAGCCACGCAGGAGCGTCTTGACCCGGGCCAGGTCCTGTCGGGTCCGACGCAGCTTGTTGGCCGCCTCCTGCTGCCCCATCGACTTCTGGAGCCGAAGGCGGAACACCTCCTCGGCCAGCTCCCGCTCGCGCTGCTCGAGGTCCGATACGCCGAGCTCGCGGAGCTCCGTTATCGCCGTCATGATGCCTCGGCTCCCCCGAACCGGGTGGCGAACCTGGTGTGGATGGGCAGCTTGGCCGCGGCCAGCCGCATCGCCTCCCGCGCGACCGCCGCTTCGACCCCTTCCATCTCGAAGAGAATGCGGCCCGACTTCACCACCGCGACCCACTGCTCGGGCGCGCCCTTGCCCTTGCCCATCCGGGTCTCCTGGGGCTTCTTGGTGATCGGCTTGTCCGGAAACACCCGAATCCAGATCTTCCCGCCGCGCTTGATCGAGCGGGTCATCGCCACCCGCGCCGCCTCGATCTGGCGATCCGTCAGCCAGCACGGCTCCATCGCCCGCAGGCCGTAGTCGCCGAACGACACCGTCGAGCCCCGCCACGCCTTGCCGGTCATGCGCCCGCGGTGCTGCTTCCGGTGTTTGACTTTCTTCGGCATCAACATGACTGCTACCTCGCAGGTGCCCGGAAACCCCGGCTAGGCGCGGGCCCCGCGGCGCGGCACCCGGTACTCCTCGTCACGGGCCAGCCGCGGCTCGTGACGATCGCCCTTGTACAGCCATACCTTCACGCCGATCTGGCCGTAGGTGGTGTTGGCTTCGGCGAATCCGTAGTCGATGTCCGCCCGCAGCGTCTGCAGCGGCAACTGCCCGTGCAGATACCACTCGGTGCGCGCGATCTCCGCGCCGTTCAGGCGCCCCCCCACGCGCACCTTGATCCCGCGCCCCCCGAACCGCAGCGCGGACTCGACCGCCTTGCGCATCGCGCGGCGGAAGGCGACGCGCTTCTCGAGCTGCAGGGCCACCGACTCGCTGATCAACTGCGCATCGAGCTCGGGCTTCTGAATCTCCTGGATGTTGATGAAGACCTCGCGCTTGGTGCGCCGCTGGATCTCGGTCTTGAGCTTGTCGACCTCGGTGCCCTTGCGGCCGATGATGATGCCCGGCCGCGACGTGCAGATGTCGATCTTCAACTTGTTGGCGGCGCGCTCGATCTCGATCTTCGACACGCCGGCGTGCTTGAAGCGCTTCTTCAGATCGGACCGCAACGAGAGATCTTCGTGCAGGAGCTTGGCGTAGTCGCGATCGGCGTACCAGCGCGACCGCCACGTCTTGTTGAAGCCCAGCCTGAACCCGTACGGGTGAACCTTCTGCCCCATCTCGTCAACTCCGGCCGCGCGCCCCGGTGGTCGCGGCGCAGACTCCTAGCCCGGAAATCGTCGCCTTCGGCTCCGATTGCCGCCCAACCAACCCTCCAGGAGTCCGCACCGTTCCACGGCGCAGACTCCTACTCGCTCGACCGCTTCCTCGGCCGCCGCGAGCGCCGCTTCGAACCTCGCCGGGAAGACCCCGCGCCCGCGCCGGGCCCGCCCGCCGAGACGACGACCTCCGGCCGCTCCTCGACGTGAACGGTCAGGTGCGCCGTCCGCTTGACGATGCGGAACGCGCGGCCCATCGGCGCGGGCCGGATGCGTTTCATCGACGGTCCTTGGTCGGCGTAGCACCGGGACACGACCATCCGGTCGACGTCGCCCCCCGAGCCCTCCTTCTGCTCCGCGTTCGCCACCGCGGAACGGAGCACCTTGGCGACGGCGCCGGCTACGCGCTTCTGCGAGAAACGCAGGGTGGCCAGCGCCCGATCCACGCTCTGGCCGCGAATCAGGTCCATCACCAGCTTGGCCTTCTGGGCCGAGGTCCGGACGTAACGCGCCGTGGCACGCCCTTCGATCATCGTCATTTGCCCTTGCCGACGGAGGCGGCCTTGTCGCGCTTGCTCGTATGCCCCCGGAACAAGCGGGTCGGCGAGAACTCGCCGAGCTTGTGCCCGACCATGTTCTCGGTCAGGTACACGGGGATGAACTTCTTGCCGTTGTGCACCGCGATCGTGTGCCCGACCATCTCGGGTATGACCGTCGACCGTCGAGACCAGGTCTTGATGACCCGGCGGTCTCCGCTGTTGTTCATGCGTTCGACCTTCTCGAGCAGCGGTATGTCGACGAACGGTCCCTTCTTCAGCGATCGACTCATTGACGCCTCGTCTCAATCCCGCCCGCGAACGGCTGCCCTGCGAACGCTCCACCTCCCGCCGTGCGCGGCGCCTCGCCGGCCGGCGCCGGGCGCGCGACGCTCCTCACTTGCGCCGCCGGCGGCGCTGGACGATGAACTTGTCCGACGGCTTCCGGCTTCGGGTCTTGTACCCCTTGGTCGGGACGCCCCACGGAGACACCGGGTGCCGGCCGCCCGCGGCCTTGCCCTCGCCGCCGCCGAGCGGGTGGTCGACGGGGTTCATCGCGACCCCGCGGACGTTGGGCCGGCGTCCGAGCCAGCGCTTGCGGCCCGCCTTGCCCAGCGACACGTTCTCGTGATCGACGTTGCCGACCTGGCCGATGGTGGCCACGCACTCCTTCAGAATCCGGCGGATCTCGCCCGACGGCAGCCGGACCGACACGTACTCGCCTTCCTTGGCCACGAGCTGCACGCTCGCCCCGGCGCTGCGGGCGAGCTGGCCGCCCTTGCCCGGCTTGAGCTCGACGTTGTGCATCTGGGTGCCGAGCGGGATGTTCTTCAGGGGCAGGGTGTTGCCGGGGAGGATGTCGACACGGTCCCCGGCGACGACGGTGTCGTTCACGGCGACGCCGGCCGGGTGCAGGATGTACCGCTTCTCGCCGTCCGCGTAGGTCACGAGCGCGATGCGCGCGGACCGGTTCGGGTCGTACTCGACGGTCGTCACCCTCCCCGGCACGTCGTGCTTGTCGCGCTTGAAGTCGATGATGCGATACGTGCGCTTGTGCCCGCCGCCCCGCTGCCAAATCGTGACGCGGCCCCGGTTGTTGCGGCCGCCGGACTTGGGCAACGGCTCGGTCAGGGGCTTGTACGGCTTCGTCTCGGTGATCTCGTCGAAAGTCTGCACCGTCTGGAAGCGCCGCCCCGCCGACGTCGGCTTGTACTTGCGGATAGTCATGGTGCTCTAGGCGCCTTCCAGGAACTCGGGCACGTTCTCGCCGTCGCGCAGCCGGACGTAGGCCTTCTTCCAGTCCGGACGCTGGCCCGAGAAGCGCCCCTGCCGCTTGATCTTGCCGTGGTTGATGGACGTGCGGACGCTGGCCACCTTCGACCCGAGCAGTCGCTCGACCGCCTGCCTGATCTCGACCTTCGTCGCCCGCATCGCCACCTCGAGCACGATGGTGCCCGTGTCCTCGCGCTGGATGGTGGTCTTCTCGGTGACGAGGGCCCGCCGTATGACCTCGGTCTCTCTCATGATGCCAGCACCTGGGTGAGCTTCTCGACCGCGGCGCGCGTCATCACCACCTGCCGGGCGTCGACGACGTCCCTCGCGCCGAGCCGCCCCGTCGCCACGAAACTGACGTCGCCGAGGTTGCGCACCGCCAGCGCGAGGTTCCCGTCCGGCTGCACGTCGACCAGCAACGCCTTGGACGCCACGTCGAGGCGGTCGAGCAGTTCGACCGCGAGCCGGGTGCGCGGCTCGTCGACCCCGAGCCGATCGACGACGAGGACGCCGCCGCCCGCGAACTTCTCCGTCAACGCGGCCCGCAAGGCGCCGCGCACGACCTTCTTCGGCAGGCGATACGCGTAGCTCCGCGGCTGGGGCCCGAACACCGTGCCACCGGTGCGCCAGATCGGATTGCGGCTCTCGCCGACCCGTGCGCGGCCGGTGCCCTTCTGGCGCCACGGCTTCTTGCCGGTCCCGCTGACCTGCCCCCGCGTCTTCGTCGCATGGGTGCCGCGTCGCTCGCCGGCCGACTGGTGCACCACCGATTCCCAGATGACGCCCTGGTTCGGCCGGCCGCCGAACACGGCGTCACTGACCTCGACCGAGCCGATCTTCTCGTTCCGCAAATCAACGACATCCAGCGTCATGGCGCAACCCAGTTGAGCTACTTCTTCCGCTTCTTCGCCGGCGCCTCGGCCGGCGGCGCGGGCTTCGGCTTGGCGGCGACCGCCTTCCTGATCATGACCACGCCGCCCGGCGCCCCCGGAACCGCTCCCTTGACCACCAGCACGTGCTGCTCGGCATCCACCCGCAGCACCTCCAGGTTCCGTATCGTGACCCGGTCGCCGCCCATTCGCCCCGGCCCCCGCATGCCCTTGATGACCCGGGAGGGATAGGACGACGCCCCGATCGAGCCCGGCGCCCGGTGGAACATGGAGCCGTGCGTCGCGCGCCCGCCGCCGAAACCGTGGCGCTTCATGACGCCCTGGAACCCCTTGCCGCGGCTGACCCCCACGACATCGACGCGATCGCCGTCCGCGAACACCGACGCCACCACCTGCTCGCCTTCCGCCGGTCCGTCGCCGTCCACGCCGACCTCCCGTCGAATCCGGGTCGGAGGCACGTTGGCCTTCCGGTAGTGGCCGGCGATGGGCCGGTTCGCGTTGGCCGGCGTGTCGTCGACGAGCCCGAGCTGCACCGCCGCATAGCCGTCACGCTCGACCGTCTTCCGCTGCACGACGACACACGGGCCGGCCTTGATGACCGTCGCCGGCATGATCGCGCCGTCGTCGCCGAACAACTGGGTCATTCCGATCTTCCGCCCGAGGATTCCGGTCACCATGATCGTCTGCGTCCGTGCTGCCGAGCCCCACCAGGCCCCTCACCCGCCAATCGCCGCCTGGCGCCCGACCGACCCACCGGGAGTCCGCGCCGACGGCGCACGTTCCTAGTCGCTGCCGTCCTTGCCGAATGCCTTGATCTCGACGTCGACCCCGGCCGGGAGATCGAGCTTCATCAGCGCATCGACGGTCTGGGACGTCGGCTCGAAGATGTCGATCAGCCGCTTGTGCGTGCGGATCTCGAACTGCTCGCGCGACTTCTTGTCGACGTGCGGCGATCTGAGGACCGTCCACTTGTTCAGATCCGTGGGCAGCGGTATCGGTCCGGCGAGGCGCGCGCCCGTCCGCCGGGCGGTGTCGGCGATCTCGTGCGTCGACTGATCGAGCACCCGGTGATCGTAGGCCTTCAGGCGTATTCGAATCTTGTCGCTGAACATGTCTTCTCACCGAGCCCGCCCATCGTCGCCTCCGGCTCCGCTGGGCGCCCAACCAACCCGCCAGGACGTCCGTGCCGTTCCACGGCCCCGACTCCCGGGCCGTCCCGGGGGCACGCCTACTCGACGATCTCGGTGATCGCCCCCGACCCCACCGTGCGGCCGCCTTCCCGAATCGCGAAGCGAAGCCCCTTCTCGAGCGCCACCGGCGTGATCAGCTCCACCTCCATCGCCACGTTGTCCCCCGGCATCACCATCTCGACACCGTCCGGCAACGTCGCGACGCCCGTCACGTCGGTCGTCCGAAGGTAGAACTGAGGACGATAGCCGTTGAAGAAGGGCGTGTGACGGCCACCCTCGTCCTTCGTCAGGACGTAAACCTCGCCCTTGAACTTCGTGTGCGGCGTGATCGACTTCGGCTTCGCCAGCACCTGGCCACGCTCCACCTCGTCCTTCTCCAGACCGCGCAGAAGAACCCCGATGTTGTCACCGGCAACGCCCTCGTCCAGGAGCTTCCGAAACATCTCGACGCCGGTAACCACCTTCTTCTGAGTCTCCTGGAAACCCACGATCTCGATCTCGTCGCTCACCTTCACGATGCCACGGTCGACACGGCCCGTCACCACCGTCCCCCGACCCGAGATCGAGAACACGTCCTCGATCGGCATCAGGAACGGCTTGTCAACGTCGCGCACAGGCAGCGGAACGTAGTCGTCCACCGCCGACATCAGCTCCTCGACCGTCGACGCATACTCCCCGTCGCCCTCCAGCGCCTTCAGCGCCGAACCCCGGACCACCGGAAGGTCGTCGCCCGGGAACTCATACGACGACAACAGCTCACGGACCTCCAGCTCCACGAGGTCCAGAAGCTCCTCGTCGTCCACCATGTCCACCTTGTTCATGAACACGACCAGAGACGGAACCCCGACCTGACGCGCCAGCAGAATGTGCTCCCGCGTCTGCGGCATCACACCGTCGGTCGCCGCAACCACCAGGATCGCACCGTCCATCTGGGCCGCGCCCGTGATCATGTTCTTGATGTAGTCCGCGTGGCCGGGGCAGTCCACGTGCGCGTAGTGCCGGTTCTCCGTCGTGTACTCCACGTGAGCCGTCGCGATCGTGATGCCGCGCTCACGCTCCTCGGGAGCATTGTCGATCGAGTCGAACGAGCGGACCACATTCTTCGCATCGTGCTTCGCGAGCACCGACGTGATCGCCGCCGTCAGCGTCGTCTTCCCGTGGTCGATGTGCCCGATCGTCCCGATGTTCACGTGCGGTTTCGACCGGTCGAACTTCTCCTTCGCCATGCGATAGCCTCTTCTATCTGCCCTGAATGCGCGCGACGATCTGTTCGCTGACCGCCTGCGGGACCTGATCGTAGCGTTCGAAGTGCATCGTGTAGGTGGCGCGCCCCTGTGTGCGCGAGCGCAGCTCGGTTGCGTAGCCGAACATCTCCGCCAGGGGTACGCGGGCGTTGACTATCTGCGTGCCGCCGTGGGCCTCCATCGACTTCACCTTGCCGCGGCGGCCGTTGATGTCGGCGATGATGTCGCCCATGTACACCTCCGGCACCACGACCTCGACCTTCATGATCGGCTCCAGCAGCACCGGGGCGGCACGGCGGGCGGCCTCGCGGAACGCCATGGACGCCGCGATCTTGAACGCCACCTCCGACGAGTCGACATCGTGCGACGAACCATCGAGCAGAGTGACGGTCACGTCCTCGATCGGGTATCCGGCGAGGATGCCGGTCGTCACCGCCTCGCGCACCCCCGCCTCGACCGACGGAATGAACTCCTTCGGAATCGCGCCGCCGAATATCCGGTTCTCGAAGACGAAACCGTCCCCCGACTGCCCCGGTACGACGCTGAGCTTGACGTGACCGTACTGACCGCGCCCGCCGGTCTGCTTGACGTGCCGGCCCTCGGCCTCCGCCGGCCGCGTGAGGGTCTCGCGATAGGCCACCTGCGGGCGGCCGACCGTCGCCGCCACCCCGAACTCGCGCCGAAGCCGGTCGACGATGATCTCCAGATGGAGCTCGCCCATGCCGGAGACGACCACCTGGCCGGTCTCGACGTCGGTCCGCACCTGGAACGTCGGGTCCTCGGTGGTGAGCTTCGCCAAGCCCTGGCCGAGCTTCTCCTGGTCCGCCTTCGTCTTCGGCTCGATGGCCAGCGCGATGACGGGAGTCGGAAACTCCATGGCCTCGAGCACGACCGGATGCGCGCGGTCGCAGATGGTGTCGCCGGTGGCCACCGTCTTGAGGCCAACCGCGGCGGCGATGTCGCCGGCGTAGACCTGCTCGATCTCCTCCCGCTTGTTGGCGTGCATCTTCAGCAGGCGGCCGATCCGCTCCCGGCGGCCGAGCCGCGGGTTGTAGATCGTCGCTCCGCTGGCCATCACGCCCGAGTACACGCGGATGAAGGCGAGCTGACCGACGTAGGCATCGGTCATGATCTTGAAGGCGAGGGCCGAGAAGGGCGCGTCGTCGCGCGCCGGCCGCTCGCGCACCGCGTCGCCGTCCGGGGCCGCCCCGGTCACGGCGGGAATATCGGCCGGCGACGGCAGATAGTCGACCACCGCGTCGATCAGCGGCTGCACGCCCTTGTTCTTGAAGGCGCTGCCGCACAGCACGGGCACGAACGGGGCTTCCTCCTCGCGCACGGACTCGATGGTCCGCCGGCGGAGGACCGGGACGATCTCGTCGGCCGCGATCGGCTCCCCGTGCAGGTACTTCTCGAGCAGCCGGTCGTCGACCTCGCAGACCTTCTCGATCAACGCCTCGCGCGCCGCCGTCGCCTCCTCGAGGCGGTCGGCGGGAATCTCCTCGAGCAACGACTCGGCGCCGAGCGATTCGTCCCGGTACCGGACCGCCTTCATCGCGACCAGATCGATCACGCCGGCGAAGCCGTCCTCGGCGCCGAGCGGCAACTGGATGGCCACCGGGTTGGCCTGGAGCTTCTCGCGAATCTGGGTCAGCGTGCGCCGGAAGTCGGCCCCGACGCGGTCCATCTTGTTGACGAAGCAGATGCGCGGCACCCGGTACTTGTCGGCCTGGCGCCAGACCGTCTCCGACTGCGGCTCCACGCCGCCCACCGCGTCGAACACCGCCACCGCCCCGTCCAGGACCCGCAGCGATCGCTCGACCTCGGCCGTGAAATCCACGTGCCCCGGCGTGTCGATGATGTTGATGCGGTGGTCGCGCCACATGCACGTGGTCGCGGCGGAGGTGATGGTGATGCCCCGCTCCTGCTCCTGGGCCATCCAGTCCATGACCGCGGTGCCGTCGTGGACCTCGCCGATCTTGTAGGTGATGCCGGTGTAGAACAGCACCCGCTCGGTCGTCGTCGTCTTGCCGGCATCGATATGGGCCATGATGCCGATGTTCCGTGTCCGCTCGAGCGGCACCTGTCTCGACATCGCCTTGCCCGTTCGTGACTGCCTGCTTCGCGCGACGCCTCGGTCCGCGGTCGCGGGGGCGATTTCCAACTCGGCTCCAACCACTGGTCTGCTTCCGCCTGCGCTTTCCCGCGCTCTCACCAACGATAGTGGGCGAACGCCTTGTTCGCCTCGGCCATGCGGTGCGTGTCTTCGCGCTTCTTCACCGACCCGCCCCGCAGATTCGACGCGTCGATGAACTCGTTCGCGAGCTTCTCGCGCATGGTCTTGCCGTCGCTGCGGGCCCGCGCGTAACCCGACAGCCACCGCAGGCTCAGCGAGAGACGGCGGTTCGGGTTGACCTCGATGGGCACCTGGTAGTTCGAGCCGCCGACGCGCCGCGACTTGACCTCGAGGCTGGGCTTCACGTTGTCGATCGCCTTCTTGAACACCTTGAGCGGATCGTCGCCGGTCCGTTCGCGGATGATGTCGAGGCTGCCGTAAATCAGCCCCTCGGCCGTGCTCCGCTTGCCGCTCTTCATGATGGTGCGCACGAACTTGGTCACGAGGGTGCTGTTGTAGAGCGGATCCGGCGGGACCTCGCGCTTCGGGACCTCGCGTCTGCGTGGCATGGCAATTTCCTCTTCGACGCCGGCGGAACCGGGAAACGGCTCTACTTCTTCGGGCGCTTCGCCCCGTACTTCGACCGGCTCTGCTTCCGGTCCTGCACCCCGGTGGTGTCCAGCGTCCCCCGCACCACGTGGTAGCGAACCCCGGGGAGGTCCTTGACGCGCCCCCCGCGGATGAGCACCAGCGAGTGCTCCTGGAGGTTGTGGCCCTCGCCGGGAATGTACGTGGTCACCTCGATCTGATTGGTCAGCCGGACGCGGGCGACCTTCCGCAACGCGGAGTTCGGCTTCTTCGGGGTCTGGGTGAACACCCGCACGCAAACGCCGCGGCGCTGGGGGCAACGCTGCAAGGCGGGGCTCTTGGTCTTGGTCTCGATCCGGTAGCGGCCCTTCCTCACGAGCTGACTGATCGTCGGCACGAACCCGCTCCTTGCGTCGAATGCGTCACGACATCCCGGCCGGCGGCAGGGACGCCCGCGACAGTTGCGTCGGGCCTGAAAGCAGCAGCTTGGCACCCGACGCGATTGACCCTATTGGTGTGTGCGCGCCGCGAAGAAGAGCCCGGCCGCCCGACGAGAGCGAGCCGGGGCCTGCTCCGTACGAGAAAGAGGCGAGTCGCGCAAAACCCGCGAACGCCCCGCCGGGCTCACCGGGCCCGACGGTTCACGCGCCCCTTTCCGACGGTCGGAGCCAGATAGGGTGTCCCAACTCCGGCCAAAACCTTGCGAGGTTAACACGGAAGTCCCGCCGACGCAAGGACGGCGTGCACGCTCGCTCCGCGCCGCCGGGTCCGACCGCACTCCTCCTGTTCGACGGCCTGGCCCGCCAATCGTCGCCTGCGGCGCCGCTTGGCGCCCGACCAACCCTCCAGGAGCCCGCCGTCCTACTGCGCAGGCTCCTGGTCGCGGCCTGCCGTCTCCGGCTCCACGAGGTAATCCACCATCTCCCGCTCGAGATCGAGCTCCTCGAGGCTCGGCGGCGGCGGCGGAGGCGGCTCGTCGGCCTCGATCTGCACCCCGCGGTAGAAATCGTAGCCGGTGCCGGCGGGAATCAGCCGGCCCATCGTCACGTTCTCCTTCAGGCCCCGGAGGTGGTCCACCTTCCCGGAGATCGAGGCTTCCGTCAGCACCCGGGTCGTCTCCTGGAACGAGGCGGCCGAGATGAACGAGTCGGTGGACAGCGAGGCCTTGGTGATCCCGAGCAGCAGGGGCCGTCCCGTGGCGGGCTGGCCGCCGTCGTCGGTGACGCGCTCGTTCTCGGTGAGGAACCGCGACCGGTCCACCTGCTCGTCGATCAGGAAGTCGGTGTCCCCCGGATCCTCGATCCTCACCCACCGCATCATCTGCCGCGCCACGACCTCGATGTGCTTGTCGTTGATGGTGACGCCCTGGAGGCGGTAGACCTCCTGGATCTCGTTCACGAGGTAGCTCTGCAGGGCCTTCGGACCCAGGACGCTGAGGATGTCGTGAGGATTGCTCGGACCGTCCATGAGCTGCTCGCCGGCCTGGACGCGGTCCCCGTCCTGCACGTTCACGTGGACGCCGCGCGGCAGCGAGTACTCACGTTGCTCCGCCCCCGGCTCGTCCGGCTCGATGATGATCTTCCGCATCCCCTTGACGATGCCGCCGATCTTGACGGTGCCGTCGATCTCGCTGATGACCGCGGTCTCGCGCGGCTTCCGCGCCTCGAACAGCTCCTGAACCCGAGGCAGGCCGCCGGTGATGTCCTTGGTCTTGGTCGTCTCCCTCGGGATCTTGGCGAGGACCTCGCCCGCCGTCACCTCCTGCCCGTCGGTCACCTCCAGGTGCGCGTGCGACGGCATGTTGTACTTGCGCTCGACCTTGCCGGCGGGGTTCCGAATCTCGACCGTCGGCTGCTTCTTCTCGTCCGGCGAGTCCATGATGATCTGGCGGGAGAGTCCGGTCGCCTCGTCCACTTCCTCGCGCACCGTCAGGCCTTCGGCGATGTCCTTGAAGCGAACGATGCCGGGCATCTCGGTGATGATCGAGAACGTGTAGGGATCCCACTCGACCAGCACGCTGTCCCGCTTGACGGGCTGGCCTTCGGATACCTTCAGATGGGCGCCGTACACCACCGAGTACTTCTCCCGGTCCCTTCCGGTCTCGTCCTGCACGACCAGTGACCCGGTCCGGTTCATCACGACCAGCGCGCCGTCCTTCGCCTTGACGCACTGAATCCCGTCGAACCGCACCGTCCCCGCGTGCTTCGCCTCGAGGGTCGACTGCGCCGACACCCGCGAAGCCGTCCCGCCGATGTGAAAGGTCCGCATGGTGAGCTGGGTCCCGGGCTCGCCGATCGACTGGGCGGCCACGACACCGACGGCCAGGCCCAGCTCGACCAGCTCCCCGGTGCCGAGGTCGCGGCCGTAGCACCGGGCGCACACGCCGCGGCGGGCCTCGCAGGTCAGCACCGACCGTATCTTCACCTTCTCGACGCCCGAGTCCTCTATCTGCGAGGCGAGATCCTCGACGATCAGCGAGTTGCCGGGCGCGATGACGTCATTGGTGAACGGATCGACGATGTCCTCCAGCGCCACGCGGCCGACGATGCGATCCCGCAACGGCTCGATGATCTCGCCGCTGTCCACGATGGCGCGCGACTCGATCCCGTCCGGCGTGCCGCAGTCCTCCTCGGAGATGATGACGTCCTGGGCCACGTCCACGAGCCGGCGCGTGAGATAGCCGGAGTCGGCCGTCTTGAGCGCGGTGTCCGCGAGCCCCTTCCGGGCGCCGTGGGTCGAGATGAAGTACTGCTGCACGGTGAGCCCCTCGCGGAAGTTCGACGTGATGGGCACCTCGATGATCTCCCCGGAGGGCTTGGCCATCAGCCCCCGCATGCCCGCGAGCTGCCGCATCTGCTGCTTGCTGCCGCGGGCGCCGGAGTCGGCCATGACGTAGACGGCGTTGAAGTCCCGGCGGCCGTCGTCGAGGCCCTTCATCTCGTCGAACATCTCGTCGGCGACCCTCTCGGTGACATCCGACCAGATGGCGATGACCTTGTTGTAGCGCTCGCCGTTCGTGATCGCCCCTTCCAGATACTGCTGCTCGACCCGGAAGACCTCGTCCTCGGCCTCCTTGATCATCGACGCCTTCTGCGCGGGCACAATCAGGTCGTCGATGCCGATCGACAGCCCGGATCGGGTCGCGTACCAGAACCCGAGCTGCTTCAGCCGGTCCAGCATCTCCACCGTCTTGGCGACGCCGTGCTTGAGATAGCAGTACTGGACGAGCTGGCCAAGCCCCTTCTTCTTCAGCACGCCGTTCACGAAGGGGATCTCGTCCGGCAGCGCGCTGTTGAAGACCACCCGGCCGGGGGTGGTGTCGATGACCCTGCCGTCGGCCCGGTCGACCCCGGTCCTCAGCACGTCCTGGTCGTCCCGAGACCTCGTCAGGTCCATCAGGTCGCCGGTGAGCCGCAGCCAGATCGGGCTCAGGGTCTGGACCTCTTCGGCCGCGAGCGCCAGTTGGACTTCGTCGACGGAACCGAACTCCCGCGGCCAGACCTTGACCCGCTCGCAGCCCGCAGCCCGGAGACGCTCGACGCGCTCCGCGGAGATCTGGTGATTGGCCGACACGATCACGTCGCCCGACGCCGGGTCGGCGACATCCTCCAGCACCACCCGGCCGACGAGCCGCGGCGACGGATCGAGCGACTCGCAACGCACCCGCACCTTGACCCGCTCGCAGTCCGCAGCCCGGAGACGCTCGACCTGCTCCGCGGAGATCTGGTGATTGGCCGACACGATCACGTCGTCCGACGCCGGGTCGGCGACATCCTCCAGCGCCGTCCGACCGACGAGCCGCGGCGAGGGAGCGAGCGACCCGCAGCCCCAGGCGCCCTTGGCCTTGGTCACGTAATAGCACCCCAGCACGATGTCCTGCGAGGGCACCGTGATCGGCGCCCCGTTGGCCGGGGACAGGATGTTCTTCGAGGCCTTCATCAGCACCGAGGCCTCGATCTGCGCCTCCGGCGCGAGCGGAATGTGCACGGCCATCTGGTCGCCGTCGAAGTCGGCGTTGAAGGCCGTGCACACCAGGGGATGGATCCGGATCGCCTTGCCCTCCACGAGGACCGGCTCGAAGGCCTGTATCCCGAGGCGGTGGAGCGTCGGCGCCCGGTTGAGCAGCACGGGATGCTCGCGGATCACCTCTTCGAGGATGTCCCACACCTCGGGGAGCTGCTGGTCGACCATCTCCTTCGCCTGCTTGATGGTCGACACCAGCCCGCGGCCCTCGAGCTTGTTGTAGATGAACGGCTTGAACAGCTCCAGGGCCATCTTCTTGGGGAGGCCGCACTGGTGGAGCTGGAGCTCCGGCCCCACGACGATGACCGACCGTCCCGAGTAGTCCACGCGCTTGCCGAGGAGGTTCTGGCGGAACCGCCCCTGCTTGCCCTTCAGCGTGTCCGACAGCGACTTCAGGGGGCGGTTGTTCGCCCCGCGCAGCACCCGGCCGCGCCGGCCGTTGTCGAACAGGGCGTCCACCGCCTCCTGGAGCATCCGCTTCTCGTTGCGGATGATCACGTCGGGCGCCTTGAGCTCCATGAGCTTCTTCAGGCGGTTGTTCCGGTTGATGACCCGGCGGTAGAGGTCGTTGAGATCGGAGGTCGCGAAGCGGCCCCCGTCGAGGGGAACGAGAGGGCGCAGCTCCGGCGGAATGACGGGAATCACGTCGAGAATCATCCATTCCGGACGATTGGTCGACTTCTGGAACGCACCGACGACCTTCAGGCGCTTGGCGTACTTGAGCTTCTTCTGCACCGAGTTCTCCCGGCGCATGTCCACCCGCAACTGCTCCGCGAGGTCGTGGATGTCGGCCCGCTTGAGCAGCTCCTTGATCGCCTCGGCCCCCATCTGGGCCCGGAACTTCGGGCCGTGGTCCTCCAGCGCCTTCCGGTACTGCTCCTCGGTGAGAAGCTGATGCGGCTCGAACTCGCTGTCGCCGGGATCGATGACCACGAACGCCTCGAAGTAGAGAATGCGCTCGAGGTCGCGCAGCGAGATGTCGAGCAGGTGGCCGATACGGCTCGGGAGCCCCTTGAAGAACCAGACGTGGCTGACCGGGGTGGCCAGCGTGATGTGCCCGAGGCGCTCTCGCCTCACCTTGGCCTGGGTTACCTCGACCCCGCACTTGTCGCAGATCACGCCCCGGTGCTTCATGCGCTTGTACTTCCCGCAGAGGCACTCCCAGTCGGTCACCGGACCGAAGATCTTGGCGCAGAACAACCCGTCCCGCTCCGGCTTGAACGTCCGGTAGTTGATGGTCTCGGGCTTGGACACCTCACCGTGCGACCAGGATCGGATGGTCTCCGGCGAGGCGAGGCTGATCCGAATGGCGTCGAAGTCGGCCGTCAGCGAGCCGCGGTCCGCGAAACTGGATCTCATGAGATGCTCCTCGCTACGCCTCGTCGAGGGCGGGGACCGTCTCGGTCTCCCCCGTTTCCGAAGACTCGACCGCCGCCTGATCCTCCTCGGCGGCGGTCTCCGTCACGGCGGGCATGGGTGCTGCACGCGTCTTCAGCAGCTCGACGTCGAGGCACAGCGCCTGAAGCTCGCGGATCAGCACGTTGAAGGACTCCGGCAATCCCGGCGTGAACGAAGCGTCGCCCTTGACGATCGCCTCGTAGATCTTGGACCGGCCGGTGACGTCGTCCGACTTGGCGGTCAGCAGCTCCTGCAACGTGTGCGCGGCCCCGTACGCCTCGAGCGCCCACACCTCCATCTCGCCGAAACGCTGCCCCCCGAACTGCGCCTTGCCGCCCAGCGGCTGCTGGGTGATCAACGAGTACGGCCCGATGGATCGCGCGTGGATCTTGTCGTCGACGAGGTGGGAGAGCTTCAGCATGTAGATGTAGCCGACGGTCACGTTCTGCTCGAACTCCTCACCGGTCATGCCGTCGATCAGCCGGCTCTTGCCGCTCGGCGGCAGCCCCGCCTTGTCGAGCCATCCCTTGATCTCGGCCTCGGTCGCTCCGTCGAAGACCGGGGTCGCGAAATGGAGCCCGAGGGCGGCGGCGGCCCACCCGAGGTGGGTCTCGAGGATCTGCCCGACGTTCATTCGCGACGGCACGCCGAGGGGGTTCAGGACGATCTCGACCGGCGTGCCGTCGGGCAGATGCGGCATGTCCTCTTCCGGCAGCACCCGCGCGATGACCCCCTTGTTGCCGTGACGGCCGGCCATCTTGTCGCCGACGGAGAGCTTCCGCTTCATGGCGACGTAGACCTTCACGAGCTTGATGACCCCCGGGGGCAGCTCGTCGCCGCGGCGGATCTTCTCCTTCTTCTCCTCGAACATCTGGCGGATCACCTCCACCTGACGCTCGGTGCGCTCCTCCAGGGTCCGCAACTCGTTCCCGAGCTGCCGATCGGACCCGGCGAGGCGAATGCGGGTCACCGCCTGATAGGGCAGCGCGAGGACGGTCTCGGGGGTCAGCACCGTGCCCCCCGCCAGCAGCACCTCCTGTCCGTGATCGTCGAACAGGTCGCTCGCGAGCTCCTGGCCGTCGAGCCTCGCCGATACCCGCTTCTTGACCTCCTCGTGCAGGATCCGAATCTCGTCCTCGAGGTTCTTCTCCATCATCTCGAGCTCTTCGGCCTCGATGGCCTTGGCCCGGTCGTCCTTCTCGATGCCCTTGCGCGAGAAGATCTTGACCCCCACGATGATGCCGTCGATGCCGGGGGGGCAGAGCAGCGACGCGTCGCGCACGTCGCCCGCCTTCTCGCCGAAGATGGCCCGCAGCAGCTTCTCCTCGGGGGTGAGCTGCGTCTCCCCCTTCGGGGTGACCTTGCCCACGAGGATGTCGCCCGGCTTGACGTAGGCGCCTATCCGGATGATGCCGCTGTCGTCGAGATCCGCGAGGAAGCCCTCGGACACGTTGGGAATGTCCCGGGTGATCTCCTCGGGCCCGAGCTTCGTGTCGCGCGACTCCGTCTCGAACTCCTCGATGTGGATGGACGTGTAGTAGTCGTCCTTGACCATCCGCTCGGACACCAGGATGGCGTCCTCGAAGTTGTATCCCCGCCACGGCATGAACGCGACGAGCACGTTCCGGCCGAGGGCGAGCTCGCCGAGCTCCGTGCAGGGCCCGTCGCCGAGCACCTGTCCCCGGGCGACCTTCTGGCCGACCTGCACGATGGGTTTCTGGTTGATGCAGGTATTCTGGTTGGACCGGCGGAACTTGGTCAGGGTGTAGATGTCGGCGCCCATCTCGCGCGACATCTCGCCGGACTCGCCCTCGACCCGCACGACGACCCGCTGCGAGTCGACGTAGTCGACGGTGCCGCTACGCCGCGCGACGACGACGGCGCCGGAGTCGCGGGCCGTGATGTACTCCATGCCGGTGCCGACGAACGGCGCCCGCGCCTGCAGCAGCGGCACGCCCTGCCGCTGCATGTTCGACCCCATCAACGCCCGGTTGGCGTCGTCGTGCTCCAGGAACGGGATGAGCGACGCCGCCACCGAGACGAGCTGCTTCGGCGACACGTCGATGAACTCGACCTTGTCGCGCGGCGCGAGAATGAACTCGCCGGCCTTCCTCGCGTTGACCCGGGTGTCGATGAGGTTGCCCCCGTCGTCGAGACGGGCGTTCGCCTGCGCGATGATGTACCAGTCCTCCTCCCACGCCGAGAGGTAGAAGGAGTAGGGCTCGTACTCGGCCACCTTCTTCTTCTTCTTCCGGGCCGACGCGTTCTCCCGCTCGGCCTCGACGACGTCGACGACGTCGCCGACCTGAAAGCGGGTCGCCCCGGCGTTGGCGATCTGCACGAAGTCGGCGGCGCGATCCTCCCTGATGCGGCGATAGGGAGACTCGATGAAGCCGAACTCGTTGATCCGGGCGTAGCAGGACAACGACGAGATCAACCCGATGTTCGGTCCCTCCGGCGTCTCGATGGGGCAGATGCGCCCGTAGTGGGTCGGGTGGACGTCGCGCACCTCGAAACCCGCCCGCTCCCGCGAGAGACCACCCGGCCCCAGGGCCGACAAGCGGCGCTTGTGGGTGATCTCGGAGAGGGGATTGGTCTGATCCATGAACTGGGAGAGCTGGGACGAGCCGAAGAACTCCCGGATCGCCGCCATCACCGGCTTGGCGTTGATCAGGTCATGCGGCATCGCCGTCGCCATCTCCTGGTAGACCGACATCTTCTCCTTGATCGCGCGCTCCATCCGCACCAGGCCGATGCGGAACTGGTTCTCGAGAAGCTCTCCCACCGACCGGACGCGCCGGTTGCCGAGGTGATCGATGTCGTCGGCGTTCGTCGGGTTGCGCCGCAGCGCCAGCAGGTACTTGATGACCGCGTAGAAGTCCGGCGGATGCAGGATCTTCTCGTCGAGCGGGGTGTCGAGCCCGAGCTTCGTGTTCAGCTTCAGCCGCCCGACCCGGGAGAAGTCGTACTTCTGCGCGTTGAAGAACATGCTCTCGAACAGCGAGCGCGAGCTGTCGAGGGTCGGCGGATCCCCGGGGCGAAGACGCCGGTAGATCTCGATGAGCGCCTCCTCGTGGGTCCGGATCGTGTCCTTGCGCAGGGTCGTCGACAGGACGTTCCCGATGTCGTCCCGTTCGGGCCAGAAGACCTCGATCTCCTCGACCCGCTTCTCCTGACCCTCCGACACCTTTCGGGGGATCACCTCGTCGTTGGCCTCGAGAATCACCTCGCCGGTGGACGGATCGACGACGTCGGCCGCGGCGTACGCGCCCTCGAGCTCGGTCTCGGCCACCTCGATCCACTCGATGCCGGCCTTCTGCAGGGCCGTGACCATGGACGCGCCGATCTTCTTGCCCGCGGCGATCTTGTGGGTGGCGTCTATCGGCACCTCGGCGGCCGTGCGGCGGCCGATCAGGCTGCGGCTCACCTGCCAACGCGGCGCACCCTCGCGCAGCGAGATCCGGTCCACGGTGTAGAAGGTCTTGATGATCTCGTCGGCCCCGCGCAGACCGAGGGCGCGCAGAAAGACGGTGGCGAGGAACTTGCGCTTTCGGTCGATGCGCACGTACAGCAGGTTCTTGGCGTCGTACTCGAACTCGACCCAGGACCCTCGGTAGGGGATGATCTGCGCGACGTGGAGCTGCCGGTCCTCGGAGTGGAAGAAGGCCCCGGGCGACCGGTGCAACTGGGAGACCACGACCCGTTCGGTGCCGTTGATGATGAACGTGCCGTTGTCGGTCATGAGCGGCACGTCGCCGAAGTAGACCTCCTGCTCCTTGATGTCGCGGATGGTCTTCGCGCCGGTGTCCGGGTCCTTGTTCCAGACCACGAGGCGGATGGTGACCTTGAGCGGCACCGCGTAGGTGACGCCCCGTTCCTGGCACTCCTCGACGTCGTACTTGAGCTTCAGGGCGACGGTGTTCTCGCAGATCTCGCAGACCACCCCCCGCGCGTGGTTGGCGGCCCCGCACTTCGGGCAGAGCACCTCGCGCTGCCCGTAGGGCTCGGCGACGAGGGTGGTGCCGCAGACCGAGCAGGGCTGCCGGAGATGGTGCAGGCCCGAGAGCCGCCCGCACTTGCATTCCCAGTTGCCGATCGAGTACTCGATGAACTCCAGGGACGAGTTCTCCCTGAAGTCGCTGATCGGAAAGACCGACTTGAACACCGACTGCAGGCCCGCATCCTCCCGTTCCGACGGGAGCCGGGTCATCTGCAGAAAGCGCTCGTACGATTTCTTCTGGATCTCGATGAGGTTGGGAATCGGGATCGTCGTCCGGATCTTCGAGAATTCGATGCGCTCCCGGTAGACGTTGTTGGGCTGACTCTGCATTCTGCATCCTCGGACTGGCGGCCAGGATGGGATGATTCAGGATTCGCTCGCTGCGTCGTCTATCGGTTCCAGGTTGCGCCGCCCGAGGAACGTCCGTCGGGACGGGGACCAAGCCCCACGGCCTCGCGCCGCGCGGCCCCGGGCAGCGCGGTGAGCGCCGGCCGCGCCGTCTGTCCCGCTCGCCGACCGGGGGCGCGGAAACGCACCACGCCGGCCCGACCGTCCGCGTCGCGCGGGCGTGCGCGAACCGGCGCGCACCCTGCCCCCGGGGCGAGGCCCTACTTGATCTCGGCCTTGGCGCCCACTTCCTCGAACTTCTTCACGATGGCTTCCGCCTCGTCCTTGGGAATGTCCTCCTTGACCGCCTTCGGCGCGCTCTCGACGAGGTCCTTGGCCTCCTTGAGCCCCAGGCTCGTCACTTCGCGCACGGCCTTGATCACGTTGATCTTCTTGGGACCGATCTCCACGAGGGTGACCGTGAACTCGGTCTGCTCCTCGGCCGCCTCGGCCGCGGCCCCCGGGGCGGCGGCGCCCGCCACCGCGACCGGCATCGCCGCCGCGGCGGAAACGCCGAGCTCCTCCTCGAGGGTCTTGACGAGCTGCGAGAGCTCGAGCACGGAGATTCCCTTGATGTAATCGACAACCTGTTCCTGCGTCACTTCGGCCATGACCAAGCTCCTCGCACCTGAAACCCGGAAGGCGGCTAGCCGCCCGCCTCGCCCGCCAATCGTCGCCCGACGGCTCCGCCTGGCGCCAACCAACCATGCAGGAGTCCGCGCCGTTCTACGGCGCGGACTCCTGGCCCTGTTCCTCCGATTCGTTTCGCTTCTTCTCTGCCGCGACGAGCACGCCGAGGAGGTCGCGCGGGACCGCGCCCAGCACGCCGACGAGTTGGCTCATGGGAGCCTGCAGCGTCCGGAGCAGGGTCGCCCGCAGCTCGTCCTTGCCGGGCAGGGTCGCGAGGCTCTCGACCTCGGCCGGGGCCATGGGCTGCCCCGACACCATGCCCGACTTCACCTTGAGCTCGGGCGTCGTCTTGGCGAAGGTCACCAGCGCCTTCGCCAGCCCGACCGGATCCTCTTCGGTGTACGCGACCGCGGTGGTCCCGCGAAACGCGTCCTGCAGCGGTTCGTAGGCGGTTCCGGCCACAGCGCGCCGGGCCAGCGTGTTCTTGACCACGCGATAGCGGCCCCGCGCCGCGCGAACCTGGCGCCGCAGCTCGGTGACCTTCGGCACGTCCAATCCGCTGAAGTCGACGAGGACCACGCTCTCCGCGTTGGCCAGGGCCTCGTTCAACCCCCCGATCTGCTCACTCTTGGCGCTCTTGCTGACCGGCATCTCTCTCCCCGCCGCTCTGCGGCGCAGCCTTCCGGCGACGCCCCGACGACCCGCCCGCCACGCCCGACGACCCGAGCCGTCGGGCCGCCGGCCGGGCGGCTCCATTCAAGCCGCCGCCGTCACCGCCCCAGCGTATCGACTCTCGACGCGTCGATCCTGACCCCGGGCCCCATGGTCGACGACACGGTCACGCTTCGAACGTACTTGCCCCGCGCCGCCGCCGGCTTCGCGCGGATGACGCTGGCCATCAACGCCTCGGCGTTCTCCACGAGGGCGTCCGCCGCGAAGGAGCGCCGGCCGACCGGCGCGTGCACGACGCCGGCCTTGTCGACGCGGTAGTTGACCTTGCCGGCCTTGATCTCCTTGATCGCGTGGGCCACCTCGAACGTCACCGTTCCGGTCTTCGGATTCGGCATCAACCCCCGCGGTCCCAGCACCTTGCCGAGCCGGCCGACCACGCGCATCATGTCGGGCGTGGCCACCACCGCATCGAACTCCAGCCACCCGCCCTGGATGCGCTCGACCATCTCCTCGCCGCCGACGACGTCCGCGCCGGCCTCCTCGGCTTCCTGCTGCTTCTCGCCGCCGGCGATCACCAGCACCCGCTTGGACCGGCCCAGCCCGTGCGGCAGCACCACCGTGCCCCGCACCATCTGGTCGGCATGCTTCGGGTTCACGCCCAGCCGGACCGCCACCTCGACCGACTCGTCGAAGCTCACGTAGCCGACCTTCTGGAGGAGCGGCATCGCCTCGGTCAGGCTGTACAGCCGATCCTCGACCTGCTCGGCCGCCGCCCTGAACTTCCTGCTCTTTCTCGCCATCTCTGCCTCTCCGCCGCCCCCGCCGCGTGCCGGCGCCGCCCCGGGGCGGGCGCCTACCCCGCGACCTCGAGCCCCATGGAGCGGGCCGTGCCCGACACCACCTTCACCGCCCCGGCCAGATCGTTGGTGTTGAGGTCGGGCATCTTGGTCTTCGCGATCTCCTCGACCTGCGCCATGGTCACGGTGCCGACCTTGTTGCGGTTCGGCTCGGCCGAGCCCTTGGCGATGTTGGCGGCGCGCTTGAGCAGCACCGCGGCGGGAGGCGTCTTGGTGATGAAGCTGAGGGTCCGATCGGCATAGATCGTCACCACCGCCGGAATGACGAGCCCCTCCTGACTGGCGGTCCTGGCGTTGAAGGCCTTGCAGAAGTCCATGATGTTGACCCCGTGCGGGCCGAGCGCGGTCCCGACCGGGGGGGCCGGCGTCGCCTTGCCGGCCGCTATCTGGAGCTTGACCATCCCGATCACCTTCTTCGCCATGTCCCGTCCAACCTCCGATCGCCGCGCCCGCGCGACCGACCTCTACAGCTTCTCGACCTGCAGGAAATCGAGCTCCACCGGGGTCGACCGCCCGAAGATGGTCACCATGACCCTCAGCGTGTTCCGATCCGGATTGACATCGTCGACGACGCCGTTGAAGCTGTTGAACGGCCCCTCGTTGATGCGCACCTGGTCGCCCTTCTCGAACGTGTACTTCGGTTTCGGCTTCTCCGCCGCGACCGTCACCTGGTGGAGAATCTGGTCCACTTCCTCGCGCGTCAGCGGCGTCGGCTTCGAGCCGACGCCGACGAATCCGGTCACCTTCGGCGTGTTCCGGACCACGTGCCACGCGTTGTCGGACATGTTCATCTCGATCAGGATGTAGCCTGGGAAGAACCGCTTCGAGCTGACGACGCGCTTGCCTCCCCGCATCTCGACGACGTCCTCGGTCGGGATGAGGACCTCGCCGATGTCCGACTGCAGGCCGTAGGCCTGCACCCGTTGCCGGAGCGACTCGGACACCTTCTTCTCGAAGCCCGAGTAGGTGTGCACGATGTACCACTGCCGGGTGCTGACGTCGGTCATTGCGCTCCGAAGGTCTCGAAGATGAACCTGGCGACCCGGGTCAGGACGAGGTCGATGCTCCAGAGGTAGACCCCGAAGAACACCGAGGTCAGGATGACGACCAGGGTGGTGGCGTAGACCTCCTTGCGAGTCGGCCACGTCACCCGCTCCATCTCGTTCTTGACCTGGGCGAGAAAGACCCGGGCCCGACCGAACCACCCCGTGACCGGGATCGACGAGTCCCTGACGTTGTCGAGTCGTGCTGACTTCACGAAGTGCCCGATCCTTTCCTGCGTGCGCGCGTCCTGCGTGCGCGCGCCCGGGACGCGCGCCGCGCCGGCCGCTCCGAACGCGTGTGGCAGGCCAGGAGGGAATCGAACCCCCAACCCCCGGTTTTGGAGACCGGTGCTCTGCCAATTGAGCTACTGGCCTGTGCCCCTGGTGCCCGGCCCGGAACCTCACCGCCCGACGCGCGCCGCGCCGTCCACGGCGCAGATTCCCAGCCCGCCAATCGTCGCCCTCCGGCTCCGCCTGGCGCCGGCAGATCGCTACTTCGACTCCCGATGAACGGTGTGCGAGCGACACGAGCGGCAGTACTTCTTGAACTCCAGCCGCCCCGTGGTCTTCCGCTTGTTCTTCGTCGTACTGTAGTTGCGGCGCTTGCAGTCGGTGCACGCCAACAAGATGATGTCCCGCATGGCTCAGGCCACTCCACAACCAGCCGCGCGCGCCTCCGAACGCGGCGCGTCTCTTCGGGCCCGGCAATCGTCGCCTACAGCTCCGATTGCCGCCCAACCAACCCGCCAGGAGTCCGCGCCGTTCCACGGCGCAGACTGCTACTCGACGATCTCGGTGATCGCCCCCGACCCCACCGTGCGGCCGCCTTCCCGAATCGCGAAGCGAAGCCCCTTCTCGAGCGCCACCGGCGTGATCAGCTCCACCTCCATCGCCACGTTGTCCCCCGGCATCACCATCTCGACACCGTCCGGCAACGTCGCGACGCCCGTCACGTCGGTCGTCCGAAGGTAGAACTGAGGACGATAGCCGTTGAAGAAGGGCGTGTGACGGCCACCCTCGTCCTTCGTCAGGACGTAAACCTCGCCCTTGAACTTCGTGTGCGGCGTGATCGACTTCGGCTTCGCCAGCACCTGGCCACGCTCCACCTCGTCCTTCTCCAGACCGCGCAGAAGAACCCCGATGTTGTCACCGGCAACGCCCTCGTCCAGGAGCTTCCGAAACATCTCGACGCCGGTAACCACCTTCTTCTGAGTCTCCTGGAAACCCACGATCTCGATCTCGTCGCTCACCTTCACGATGCCACGGTCGACACGGCCCGTCACCACCGTCCCCCGACCCGAGATCGAGAACACGTCCTCGATCGGCATCAGGAACGGCTTGTCAACGTCGCGCACAGGCAGCGGAACGTAGTCGTCCACCGCCGACATCAGCTCCTCGACCGTCGACGCATACTCCCCGTCGCCCTCCAGCGCCTTCAGCGCCGAACCCCGGACCACCGGAAGGTCGTCGCCCGGGAACTCATACGACGACAACAGCTCACGGACCTCCAGCTCCACGAGGTCCAGAAGCTCCTCGTCGTCCACCATGTCCACCTTGTTCATGAACACGACCAGAGACGGAACCCCGACCTGACGCGCCAGCAGAATGTGCTCCCGCGTCTGCGGCATCACACCGTCGGTCGCCGCAACCACCAGGATCGCACCGTCCATCTGGGCCGCGCCCGTGATCATGTTCTTGATGTAGTCCGCGTGGCCGGGGCAGTCCACGTGCGCGTAGTGCCGGTTCTCCGTCGTGTACTCCACGTGAGCCGTCGCGATCGTGATGCCGCGCTCACGCTCCTCGGGAGCATTGTCGATCGAGTCGAACGAGCGGACCACGTTCTTCGCATCGTGCTTCGCGAGCACCGACGTGATCGCCGCCGTCAGCGTCGTCTTCCCGTGGTCGATGTGCCCGATCGTCCCGATGTTCACGTGCGGTTTCGACCGGTCGAACTTTTCCTTCGCCATTTGTCCGCTCGCTCTCGAAGTGATGACCCGCGCCCGTCACGCCCCCGCCCGCCCATGGTCGCCTTCGGCTCGGCTGGGCGCCCAACCAACCCTCCGGGGGTCCGCGCCGTTCCACGGCGGAGACTCCCGGTTCGCCCGGGCGCGAACCGCCCTGGCCCTGCCGCCCGACCCGGCCGGAAGCCCGCCGCCGCGACGCGGGACCGCCAACCCCGGAGAACGGGCTCCTCGCGAAGCTGGAGCCGATGACCGGACTCGAACCGGTGACCTCGTCCTTACCAAGGACGCGCTCTACCTCCTGAGCTACATCGGCACGCCGTCGCACGCCCGCCGCCCGACCGGGCGAACGCCTCGCCACGCACTCGCGTCGCACGGACTCCGCGCGAGCGAGACTCCCGGCGCGGCCGCGAGACCGCACCGCGACCGCAAGGCCGGGCCGCCGCACGCGACAAAACTGGAGCGGGAGACGGGGATCGAACCCGCGACCAACAGCTTGGAAGGCTGTGACTCTACCACTGAGTTACTCCCGCCTTCGCGGTCCCTGCCGTCGTGAGCACACACCGTCGCGGCCACTGTCCCCCCCGGCCGGCCGGGGGAAGATGGTGGCGAGGGGAGGATTCGAACCTCCGAAGCCTCTAGGGCGACAGATTTACAGTCTGTTGCGTTTGACCGCTCCGCAACCTCGCCGTATCCACAACCTTCAGCCCCGGGAGCCCACGGCGAAATCCCCGCCGCATTCGGGCGACGATGCGACGCGGGGCTTCACCTCGGGCTCCCGGACAGCCGCGACCCACGCTCCCGGGCCGGCGCGGCAGGCAGACTCCGATACCGTGGTCACCTCGCCAACGGGAGATCACACCGACCGCTGAGACCCACCTGTCACGTGGAAGCAATCGGCTGGAGCTGGCGAAGGGATTCGAACCCCCGACCCGCTGATTACAAATCAGCTGCTCTACCGGACTGAGCTACGCCAGCCGGACCAAACGGAGAATTTAGCACGACCGGCCCCTTCGGTGCAAGCCGCACCCCGCACGCCCCGGCTCGCGCCCCTCCGCCGGGTGGGCGGGGGCTCACGCCGACGCCGGGCCCGGGGCGACGCCGCCTCCCCGCGCCCGGCCGGCGCGCGCGGAGCCGCCCCGGCGCTGGCGCACCGCCTCGAAGAGCGCGATGCCGGCCGCGACCGAGACGTTGAGGCTGTTCACCCGCCCGAGCATCGGTATCGACGCCACGCGATCGCACCGCTCCCGGACGAGGCGCCGCAGCCCGCGCCCTTCGCTGCCGACGACGAAGGCGGTCGGCAGGGTCAGATCGACGTCCCGGTACAGGTCGTCGCCGTCCGCCTCGAGCCCCACCGCCCACACCCCGGCCGCCCGCAGGGCGGCCACCGCCCGGGCGATGTTGACGACCGATACGATCCGAACGTGCGACGCCGCGCCGGCGGACGCCTTCTCGACCTGGCCGAGGGGGGCGGCCCGCCGCCTCTGCCGGATGACGCCGTCGACCCCGGCCGCCTCGGCACTGCGCAGAATCGCGCCGAGGTTCCCGGGGTCCTCGATGCCGTCGAGCACGAGCAGCAGCGCCGGTTCCCGCAGGCCACCGATCAACGCTTCCAGGGTGACGGCCTCCGGCGGGGCGACGTCCGCCGCCACGCCCTGGTGCGCCGCGCCTGCCGCGATCAGGTCGAGCGCGGCGGGAGACACGCGGATCACGGGGACGCCGCTCTCCTGCGCCAACCGGCGGATCTCGGCCGTCTTGCGGGAGGCCGCGGCAAGGCGGACGGTCCGAACGCGCTCCGCCCGCAACGCCTCCAGCACCGGGTTGACGCCGTAGACGACCACGATGCCTGCCCCGCCTCCCGTCATTCGCCGGCCGCCGGGGCGGCATCCAGCATGGCCACCGCGTGCGCTTCGAGGGCCTCCCCGCGCCCCGTCGGCCCGACGCCCTCGCCCGTCTTGCCCTTGATGCCGACCGCCGACGGCTCGATCCCGACGGCGGCGGCCAGCGCCTCCCGCATCCGCTCGACATGGGGAGCGATGCGGGGGCGCTCGGTCACCACCACCACGTCGACGTTGACGACGACGAAACCGCGGCCGCGCACCAGGCCCGCCGCGGACCGCAGCAACGCGATGCTGGAGGCCCCCTTCCAGCGAGGATCGGTGTCCGGGAAGTGGCGGCCGATGTCGCCCGCGGCGGCGGCCCCGAGTATCGCGTCGGTCACCGCGTGGCAGACCGCGTCGGCGTCGGAGTGCCCCACCAGCCCGCGGTCGTGCGGTATCAGGACGCCGCCGAGCCGGAGCGGCCCGCCGTCCTCGAAGCGATGCAGGTCGTACCCGAGCCCAACGCGGCCGGTCGCCATGGTCTCCTCCACGAACCGCCGCGCGACGGCGAGATCCCGCTCCGTGGTGATCTTGATGTTCCAGGGGTCGCCCTCGACGAGCGCCACCCGATGCCCGGCCCGTTCCGCGAGCCCCGCCTCGTCGGTCGCCTCCACCCCGGTCCGGCCCACGCGAACCGCCTCGGCGAGGACCTCGGCGCGAAACGCCTGCGGGGTCTGCGCCTGCACGATCCGGTCGCGCGCGAGGGTGCGGCCCACGAACCGGCCCTCCCCCACCGAGCGCTGCTTGAGGGTGTCCTGCACCGGCAGCGCGGCCGCCGCGGCGCCATGACGGCGGGCGGCGTCGATGGTCCGCACGATCAGGTCGGAGGAGCAGAACGGCCTCGCCGCATCGTGCACGACGACGACCTCGCCCCCCCTCGCGGTCGCCGCCTCGAATCCCCGCGCCACCGAATCCTGCCGCCGCGCGCCCCCCGCCACGACGCGCAGCGGAGTCCCGCCCGGCGTCCCGGCGAGCGCCGGCCCGCCGGCGAGCGCCGGCGGCAGCACGAGGACGATCTCGTCGACCCGAGCGCAGCGGTCGAACGCCTCCACCGAGCGCTGCAGGATGGTGACGCCGCCGAGGCGCACGAGCTGCTTGGGCCGGCCCGCGCCGAGGCGGACCCCGACCCCGCCGGCCGCGATGATGGCGCTCACCATGACGCGGCTCCCCGGAGGCGGACGAACGCCGGCCGGCGTCCCGCCGTCACGTGAACAGTCCCTCCAGGGCCTGACCGACGTGCTCCACCGCAATCAGCTCGCAACCCGGCGCGGACACGCCGTCCTCCCGGTCGCCCCCCGGCATGAAACAGCGCGTGAACCCCATCTGCGCCGCCTCGCGGACCCGCAACCCGGGCTGCGTCGCGCCCCGGATCTCGCCCGCCAACCCCACCTCTCCGAACAGGGCGGCGCCGGCCGGCACCGGCTGGTTGCGCAGGCTCGACGCCACCGCCGCGACCACCGCGAGATCGGCGGCCGGCTCGTGCACCGGAATGCCTCCCGGCACGTTCACGAACACGTCCTCGCCGGCGAGAGACAGGCCCGCGCGCTTCTCGAGCACCGTCAGCAGCAACGACAGCCGCTGGCGGTCGACGCCGTTCGCCACCCGCTGGGCGTTGCCGTAGACCCCGGCGCCGACGAGAGCCTGCACCTCGACGAGGATGGGCCGCGAACCCTCGAGCGAGCACAGCACCACCGACCCCGGCACGTCCGTCCTGCGTTCCGACAGGAACTGCGCGGACGGGTTGGCCACCGCCCGGAGGCCGCCGCGCGTCATCTCGAACACCCCGACCTCGCTCACCGCCCCGAAGCGGTTCTTCACCGCGCGCACGATACGGTGCGCGTGATGGCGGTCCCCTTCGAAGTGGAGCACGGTGTCGACGACGTGCTCCAGCACCTTGGGGCCGGCCAGCCCGCCGTCCTTCGTCACGTGCCCGACGACGAGGACCGGCACGTTGCGGCCCTTGGCCACGAACAGGAGGCGGTTCGCCGCGTCGCGCACCTGGGCGACCGTGCCCGGGGCGGACTCGAGCTCGACCGAGTACAGGGTCTGGACCGAATCGACGATGACCAGGTCCGGCGTCAGCTTCGACACCTCGTCGACCACGCGCTCCAGGCACGTCTCGGCCAGCACGTGCAGCCGCGGCGGAGAGAGACCGAGGCGCTCTCCCCGCCGACGCACCTGATGCGGGGACTCCTCGCCCGAGCAGTAGAGGACGGTGCGGCCCGCCGACGCGACCTCGGCCGCCGCCTGCAGCAACAGCGTCGACTTCCCGATGCCCGGCTCGCCCCCGAGCAGGACCAGCGATCCCGGCACGAGGCCCCCGCCCAGCACCCGGTCGAGCTCGCTGACCCCGGTCGAGACCCGGTCCGCCTCGGAAGCCTCGATGTCGGCGAAGAGCCGCGCTCCCGCCCCGGTGAGCGCCGGCCGCGAACCGGGGCCGGCCGGTCTCGCGGCGGTCTCCTCGACAAGCGAGTTCCACTCGCCGCAGTCGGGGCACCGGCCCAGCCACTTCCGCGCCTGGGCGCCGCACGACTGGCAGACGAAGACGGTGTTGGGTGACTTCACGGTCCCGATGCCCGACCGGCATAGGTGCGGACGATCCGGCTCCCCGTCCGACACAGGACCTCGTGCGGCACGGTGCCGAGCGCCGCCGCGATCTCGCCGGCGCCGATGCGGCGGCCGGACTGCTCGCCCACGAGGACCACCTCGTCGCCGGGGGCGACGTCGAGGCCGGTGACGTCGATGGTGATCGAGTCCATCGACACCGCGCCGACCACCGGCGCCCGCCGCCCGCGGACGAGCACCGAGCCGCGGCCGGCCATGCGCACGTCCAGGCCGTCCGCGTAGCCGGCCGGCACCACCGCGATCGTCGCCGGACGCTCGACCGGGGCCCGCGCGCCGTAGCCCGTCGTCTCGCCCGCCCGCATGCCCTTCACGGCCACCACCCGGCTGCGCATGGTCATCGCCGGCGCCACCGGGACCGACGCCTCCGCCCCGGGAGGAACGAGGCCGTAGAGCAGCAGTCCCGGCCGGACCGCGTCGTACCAGGTGTTCCGTTCGCGCAGCAGGGCGGCGCTGTTCGCGGCATGCCTCAGGCCGGGGCGGATCCCCATCTCGGCGAGGCGCCGCAACGACTCGTCGAAGCGCTTCCGTTGCAGGTCGAACAGCGGATGCGCCGGCTCGTCGGCGGTCGCGAAGTGCGTGTACGCCGCCGCAATCTCGAGCCCGGGGCGGCCGAGCACGTCCCGGATGGTGCGCCCGAGATTGTCGAAGCGGAATCCGAGGCGGTTCATGCCGGTGTCGATCTTGAGGTGGCACGACACCGTCACGCCTCGCCGCGCCGCGGCGTCGCTCAACGCGCGGGCGGCGAACGGCGACGAAACGGTCGGGGTCAGCCCGTGGGTGAACACGCCGTCGAGGTCGCTGATGCCCAGGGCGCCGAAGACGAGGATCGGGGCCCTGATCCCGCCGTCGCGCAAGGTCACCGCCTCCTCGATGTCGGCGCAGGCGAGCATCGCCGCCCCGGCCTGCTCGAGGGCCCGGGCCACCGGGACGGCCCCGTGCCCGTAGGCGTTGGCCTTGACGACCGCGATCACCAGGGGCGTCCTCGGGCCGGACACGTGGCGCGCCACCGCCGCGTAGTTGGCCCGCACCGCGTCGAGGTCGACCCGGGCGAACGTCGGCCGGACGGCGGCGGCGTCCGGCGCCGGGGACGGGTCCGGCGCGCGGTCAGGACTCGTAGGCATCGGCCGCGAGGTTGGCGAACTTCGTGCACTGCTTGAGGAACGCGAGCCTGACGACCCCCGTCGGCCCGTTCCTCTGCTTGCCGATGATGATCTCGGCCAGGTTCTCGTTCTCCGGGGTCGGGTCGTACTGCTCCTCCCGATAGATGAAGAGGACGAGGTCGGCGTCCTGCTCCAGTGCTCCCGACTCGCGCAGGTCCGAGAGCTGGGGGCGGCGGTCGGACCGGCTCTCGGGGGCGCGGCTCAACTGGGACAGCGCCACCACCGGCACGTCGAGCTCCTTGGCGAGGCCCTTCAGCGATCGCGAGATGGAGGCGAGCTCCTGCGTGCGGTTGTCGAACCGGCCGCGCCCCGTCATGAGCTGCAGGTAGTCGATGACGACGAGGTGCAGGCCGTGCTCGGCCTTCAGCCGCCGCGCCTTCGCCCGCATCTCGAGGACGCCGATGGAGGGGCTGTCGTCGATGAACACCTTCGCGCCGTCCAGCCGGGTGAGCGCCTCGGCCAGCGCGTCGTAGTCGCGCTGGCCGAGGAAGCCCCCGCGGAACTTGTGCGAGTCGACCGCCGCCTCGGTGGTCAGCATGCGCATGAACAACTGTTCCTTGGACATCTCCAGGCTGAAGACGCCGACCGTCTTGTCGGTGTTCACGCCGAGATGCTGCGCGATGTTGAGGACGAGGGCGGTCTTGCCCATGGAGGGCCGCGCCGCGACGAGAACGAGGTCCGACGCCTGAAAGCCCCGAGTCAGCTTGTCCAGATCGACGAACCCGCTGGGGATCCCGGTGACGACGCCCTCGCCCGCCTGCAGCTTGTCGATGGTGGTGTGGCTGGACTCGACGAGGTCGTGCAACGCCACGAACCCGGTGTGAACGCTGTCGTCGGCGATGCGGAAGATCGCCTGCTCGGCCCGGTCGAGAACGGTGTCGGCTTCGCCCTCTCCGGTATGGGCGATCTCGAGAATGTCGTTCGCGGCGAAGATGATCTTCCGGCGCGTCGACTTCTCCTTGACGATGTGGGCGTAGTACTCGACGTGAGTGGAGCGGGGCACCCCGTCGACCAGCCCCGCGATGTACGCCGGCCCGCCGACGCCGTCGAGCTCTCCCGACCGTTCGAGCTCGTTCTTCAGGGTGACGAGATCGATCACCTCGCCGCGCTCGTTGAGGTCGACCATCTTGTCGAACACGCGGCGGTGGGCGTCGCGAAAGAAATCGTCGGCGTCGATCAGCTCGGCCGCCTGGTTGAAGGCGTCGTTGTGGATGAGGACGGCGCCGAGGACGCAGCGCTCCGCCTCGAGGTTGTGGGGAAGCGATCGTTCGGCGGGAAGGGAAACGACCTCGGCCATGACCATCGGGACGGGATCGGGGGGGGTGACGCGGCGCCACCGCCCCCAACCAACCCTGCCGGAATCCGCGCGGGTCTACGCCTGCTCGGCGGAAGCGTCCGAGGTCTCCGCGTCGGGCGATGCGCCGTCGCCGCCGGCCTCATCGCCGTCCGCCTCGGTCTCGGCCCCTTCCTTGACGATGCGAACCGTCACCTCGGCCGTGACCTCGCGGTGGACCTTGACGGCCACCGCGTGCTCGCCGAGCCGCTTCAACGGCTCGGCGAGCTGGATCTTGCGCCGGTCGATCTCGAACGACTGCTCGAGCAGCGACGCCGCGATGTCGCCCGCGGTGACCGATCCGTACATGGTCTCGGTCTCGCCCACGCGCCGCGCGATGACGCAGACCGCCTGCCTCAGACGCGCCGCGAACGCTTCCGCGCTCTCCTTCTCGGCCAGATCGCGGGCATCGGCGACGACCCGCTCGCGCTCGACCTGACGGCGGTTGGCCTCGGTCACCGGCAAAGCCAACCGGCGCGGCAGGAGATAGTTGCGGGCGTATCCGGGGGCGACCCTCACGATGTCGCCCCGGCGCCCGAGATGATCCACCGGCTCTCTGAGAATGACCTGTACTGCCATGGCTTCACCGCGGGCCCTAGTCGGTCACGTACGGGATCAAGGCCAGTTGCCGGGCGCGCTTGATCGCCGTTTGCAGCTTGCGCTGGTGGAACGCGCAGGTTCCCGACAGGCGCCGGGGCTGAATCTTGCCCCGTTCGGGAATGCTCGCGATCAGCATCCGAACGTCCTTGTAGTCGATATAGGGGACCTTGTCGACGCAGAACCGGCAGACGCGCTTTCGCCGGAACATGCCCCGCCGGGGCCGATCGAACTTGGGTTTGCGGGCGGCGCCGCGATCGCTCTTCATTTCTTGCACCTCCGGAAGCGCGCCTGACGGCGCGCGGCGAGAATCGTCCCCCGGCTACGCGCCGGCCGGTTCCTCCGGCTCCGCCGCCGGTGGTGGCTCCGCGTCCGCCGGCGGCCCCGGCACCGGTTCCGCCGCCGCCTCCCCGGCCGGGGAAGGCTCCGCCGGCGCATCGTCGGGCGCCGTCGCCGGTGTCACCTCCGCCTTCGGCTCGCCCTCGGCCGGAGAGCCACCTTCCGCCGGGGTCACGCCGGGGGGCTCCGCCGCGGGCGGCGGCGGCGACGGGGCTTCCGCCGATCCGCGCGCGGCGCGCCGCCTCTCGGCGTCCGCCTTGCGCTTGTCGGCCGCCCGCCGGGCCTTGCGCAGATCGTCGTCGACCCGCACCGTGAGATACCGCAGGACGTCGTCATGGACGCGCATCCGGCGTTCGAGCTCGGTCACCATCGCGCCCGGCCCGCGAATGAGCTGGACGACGTAGATGCCCTCGGTGAAGTTGCCGATGGGGTAGGCGAGCTTGCGGCGTCCCCACAGGTCGGTGTTCTCCACCGCCCCGCCGAGCTTGCCGATCTGGCCCTCCAGCTCGCGCTGAAGCGCCTCCACCTCGGCGTTGGCGACCGTGGGCGCAAGGACGTACACGAACTCGTATTGTCGATCGCTGGGCATGCGGCTCCTTCTGGACTGACGGCCACCCCCGGGTGGCAAGGAGTGAAGGGCGGGCGCGCCGCCCCGGACTCACGAGAATAGCGGACAGGACAATCGACGTCAACCACGCGGACCGGCGCCGGCCGCCGGCTCCTCGTCACTCTTCTCGGCTTCACGCCGATTGAACGCATTCATGACCGGGCCGATGCCGGTCTCCACGAACATCTCCACCGCGTCGGCCGCCCGCCGCACGCTGTCGTCCATTGCCGGCCGCTCGTCGCGGCCGAACCGCGAGAGCACCCGCCCGGACAGCTTCTGCCGCGGGTCGCCGCGCCCCACCCCGACGCGAAGACGGGGAAACCCCTCCCCGGCGACGGCTTCGATTATCGAGCGCAGGCCGTTGTGCCCGCCGGACGATCCCCGGCGGCGCGCCCGCAGGCGGCCGAGGGGCAGATTCACGTCCTCGGTGACCACGAGCAGGTCGTCCGGCTCGACACGGTAGTAGCGCAGCAACGCGCCGACCGCGAACCCGCTCCGGTTCATGTAGGTCTGCGGCTTCGCCAGCAGGACCGCGCCGCGCCCCCCCGGCACCGCCGGGGCGCTGGCGAGCAGGGCGTCGGCGGGCGCGGACCGGAACGCGAGGTCCCACCGCCGGGCGGTCTCGTCGACGACCTCGAAGCCGACGTTGTGCCGGGTGCCCCGGTACTGCCCGCCGGGGTTGCCGAGTCCCACGATCAGCTTCACGGTCGTGCACACGCGGGAAGCCCGCTATCGCCGGGGTCCCGCCGGCGGGAGCATCAGCCCTCCGCCTTGCTCCCCGCCTCGTCCTCCGTCTCGCCCTCGGCCTCGCCCTCGGCCTCGTCCTCCGTCTCCTCCGCTTCGAGCCTCGGGGCGATGACGTGGACGATGAGGGTCTCGGGATCGCTCACCGGCTGCCACGACGTGTCCCCGAGGAGGTCCTTGAGACGGACGCCCTGGCCGATCTTCAACGGGGAGACGTCCACCTCGATGTTCTCGGGAATCTCCGACGGCAGGCAGGCGACGGCCACCTCCCGCTGCACGAAGTCGATCAGGCCGCCCTGCACCTTGACCCCTTCCGCCTCGCCCGTCAGCTCGATGCGCACGGTGACGGTGATGACCTTGTCCATGGCCACCCGATAGAAGTCGACGTGCAGGAGCCGATGCGAAACGGGATCGACCTGATAGTCCTTGATCAGCACCTTGCTCGAGTCCCCGCCGCCGACGGTGAGGCCGATCAGGGTGTTGGCGCCGGCCTCCGAGTGGAGCACCCGCGACACCTCCTCGGGCCCGACGCTCACCGCGATCGCGCCCGACCCGCCCGACCCTCCCCCCTCCCCGTAGACGACGCCGGGAATCCGGCCGTCGCGCCGCAGCCGGCGGGCGAGGTTCTTGCCGCGTTCGGACCGAAGCTCCGCGTTCAACGTGGTTTCCATGTATGACCTGTCTGGCAAGCGAGCCCATCCGCGTCTAGACGAACAGCGACGACACGGACGTCTCCTGGTGAATGCTCTGAATCGCCTTCCCCAGCAACGGGGCGACGGACAGCACCTCGACCCGGTCCGATGCGGCGACCTCGGGCCGGGGGGGGATGGTGTTCGTGACCACCAGCTTCTCGAGGGCCGACCCCTCGATGCGCTCCAGCGCGGGCCCCGAGAGCACGCCGTGCACCGCGCACGCGATCACCCGCGCGGCACCGTTCTCCCGCAGCGCCGACACCGTCTGGACGAGCGTTCCCGCCGTGTCGACGATGTCGTCCTGGATGATGCACACGCGGTCGCGCACCTCTCCCACGACGTGCATCACCTCGGCCCGGCCGTCCTCGGAGCGGCGCTTGTCGATGATCGCGAGGTCGGCGCCGAGCCGCTTGGCGTAGGCACGCGCACGCTCCACGCCGCCGGCGTCCGGCGAGACGAACACGACGCGCGGATCCTGATCCTGATAGGCGGTCAGGTGCTGCATGAACACGGGGGCGGCGAACAGGTGGTCGACCGGGATGTCGAAGAACCCCTGGATCTGCGCCTTGTGCAGGTCCATGGTGAGCACGCGGTTGGCCCCCGCCGCGCACAGCAGGTTCGCCACCAGCTTCGCGGAGATCGGCACCCGGGGCTTGTCCTTCCGGTCCTGCCGTGCGTAGCCGTAGTACGGCATCACGGCGGTAATGCGGGCCGCCGACGACCGGCGGAACGCGTCGATCATGACGCAGAGCTCGACGAGGTGCGCGTCGACGGGGGTGCACGTCGGCTGCAGGATGAACACGTCGGCGCCGCGGATGTTCTCGTCGATCCGGAACGAGACCTCGGTGTCGGCGAAACGCCTCAGGTTCGCGCGACCGAGCGGCGTACCGAGGTAGTCGGCCATCTCCCGCGCCAATCGCGTGTGCGCGCTGCCCGAAAACAGCTTGAGTTGCCCGTTCATCATCGCCGTCGATCCGACCCGGCGGGGCCGTTCACGGGGCGCCGCCGGTCACGCCGCCGGTATGGCTGGGGCGGAAGGATTCGAACCTTCGAATACGGGATCCAAAGTCCCGCGCCTTACCACTTGGCCACGCCCCATCAAGCGAAGGCCCGTCCCGCACGCAGCGTCGACTGACTACCGCGAACCCGTTATTCTACCCGGCCGCCTTCCGCCCCATCAAGACGCGGCCGCTCCGCGGTCAGACCACGAACCGGCGCTCGAGCCGGGCCCGGTCCATCGTCCGGGTGACCCGCACCGTCCAGCCCTCCGGCCGGTCGCACAGGCACCGGGCCGCAACGAGGGCGGCTCCCCGGCGATCGAAGAGGCCGAACACGGCGGAGCCGCTGCCGGTCATGGCGGCCCGGCAGGCCCCGGCGTCCGACAGCAGTCCGATCGCCGCGCCGATGGCGGCCCGGCGCCGCGCCACGGGCTCCTCGAGGTCGTTCCGCAGGCCGTCGAGCACGAGCGCCGCCCCCGCGAATCCCGCCGGCGGGGCCGTCCCCCGCGACGCCCGCCCCCGGCCCCGGGAGGCCCGGTCCTCGTCGAGCCAGCCGTAGGCGGCGGCGGTCGAGACGCCGTACGGGGGGACCGCCACCACCGCCCACCGCCGTGCCTGGTCGGCGAGCGGGTAGACGTCGTCGCCGCGTCCCACCCCGAGCACCGTGCCGCCGACGAGGAAGAAGGGCCCGTCCGCCCCGACCTCGGCGGCCAGCGCGTGGAGCCGGGTCGGGGACGGCGTCCGTCCCCACAGAAGGCACAGGCCCCGCAGCGCGGCAACCGCGTCGGCGGTCCCCCCCCCCAACCCCGCCGCGACCGGAATCCGCTTGCGGATGGTCACCGCGACCCCGCGAACGTCGCCGCCCCCGCCCAGCTCGGTCCAGAGGCGCTGGGCGGCGCGGTGCACGAGGTTGTCCCTCCCCGGGGGCACGCCGGGGGCGGAGCAGCGGATGCGGCACTCCCCCTCGATCGCCCGCAACGTCAGCGTGTCGTGCAATTCGATGGACTGCAGGATGGTCCGCAGATCGTGGTAGCCGTCGCGGCGCCGGCCGCCGACCCGCAGATCGAGGTTGATCTTGGCGTGGGCCCGAAGCGTCACCCGCCGGGGGCGCCCGGGAGCCGGCACGGCGCTCATGTCGGTTCGACCGGGACCTCCAGCGGACCCGCTCCGCGCAGCTCCTCGAGGGTCGCCGGCGCGACGTCCGCGGGAACGGCGATTGAGAACGCCTCGGAGCCGAGCGTCACGTTGAGGCTGACCTGCGACAGCCGGGCCGTCAGATCGGTGAGGGGTTCGCCCCCGCCGCCGCCCGCCGCGGCGGACGAGACGCGCACCAGCCGCGGGATGCGGCGGCGGAACTCGCCGTACTCGATCGTCAGCCCGTCCCGCGTGCCCGCGACGAGGCGATGCTCGCCCTCGATCTCGCGCAGCCACGCGACCGCGCCGCCGGCCAGATCGACGGCGATCCAGTCGCCGAGGCGCCGCCCCGCGATCGGCCGCGGGTCGGGCACGAGGCAGCCGGTCAGCACCGCCCGCAGATCGTCCGGCCCGAACGGGATGCCGGTCAGGCTCGCGAAGAGCTGCGGGGCCGGCACCCCGGTCACGACCCGGGCCTCCCGGGTCAGCCACAGCGTGGCGTCCCCCGGCGATGCCACGAGGTAGAACACCGGCGCGCCGAACGGGGCCAGTCCCTCGAGCCGCATCGACGCGGGCTCGGCCAGCCCGGCCCGGACCCGCCCCCTCAGCGCGGCGCCGCCGCCGCGGCCGCTGAGCCGGATCAGGGTCTCGACGGACCTCACGCTCCGGCATTCCGAGACCACGGAGCCGAAGAGGCGCTCGAACCCGGGATAGGGGGTGCCGGGGCCGTCCGGGAGGACCAGCCGGGTCGAACCGCAGCCGGCGGCCAGGGCCGCGGCGGCGGAGCAGACGCACAGCGCGCGAAGACCGCTCATCGTTCGCCGCAACCGTTCGACCCCGGTCGGGCGCCCGTCGCCCCGACGGCCCGGGCACCGCCGCGCGCGCACGGGGCGGCTACCGGTTCGAGTCCAGGCGGGCCCGCGCGTCGCGAATCTTGGCCTCCAGGGCCTCCGCGTCGACTCCTTCGCGGTCGCCGGCGAGGGCGCGCTCCCAGGCGTCGATGGCCTCCGCGTAGCGCTCGAAGCGGAACAGCAGATCGCCCATGTGGTCCTGCACCACCGAGTTCCGCGGCAACTGATCGCTCGCCGCCCGCAGGGGCGACTCCGCGAGCTCGAGCTCGTCCTGCTGGTAGTAGGCCCACCCGAGGCTGTCGAGGTAGGCCCCGTTGTGGGGATCGAGCTCGAGGGCTCGGCGGATGAGGTCGACCGACTCGTCGAGCCGCTCGCCCCGCTCGGCCAGCATGTAGCCCAGGTAGTTGAGCGTCTGCGCGTCCTCGGGGTCCAGCTCGAGCACGCGCCGGAACGCGCCCTCCGCCTCCGCGAATCGCCTCCCGCGCTCGAAGACGGCGCCGAGCTGGAACAGGATCAGGGTGTTGCCGGGAAAACGGTCCTCGGCCGCGCGCAGGACGCCCACCGCCTCCTCGACCATGTCATGCTGGCTGTAGAGCCCGGCCAGCGCCACGTGGGCGATGGGCTCGTCCTCGTAGCGCGCGCGCGCCCGCTCGAGCAGCGAGACCGCGTCGTCCACCGACCCGCGGGCGGACAGCACCTGGGCGTCGAGCCGCATCAGGGCGAGATTGTCGCGCCGCGGGTCCCGGATCTCGGCCACCAGGTCGCCCGCGTCGTCGAGGCGCCCCGCTTCGAGATACACCTGAACGAGCTGCGCCTGCAGCCCGAGGTTGGACGGCACGAGCTCGAGGGCGTCGGACAGGGACTCGGCGGCGGCATCGAGGTCGCCGACGTTCTGCTGGGCGAACCCCAGTTGTTGCAGAAGCCCGGCCACCTGGCGGGGATCGACGCGGCCCGCCCTCGCCCGCTCCACCACCGGGGCCAGGACCTCCGCCATCTCGCGATAGCGGCGCATGCCGCCGAGGGCCCGCGACAGCAGGTAGGCGCCCCGCAGCTCTTCCGGCTCGAGCTCGACCACCCGCCGGGCCGCGGTCTCGGCGGCGGCGAAGTCGCCGGCCTCGAGCTCGAGGCCGGCCAGCCGATACCAGCCTTCGGTGTCGTCCGGCCGAAGCTGGACGAGATCCTCCAGCACCTCGACGGCCCGATCGATCCGCCCCGCGTTCGCCAGCGCGTTGGCGAGGCGGCGGCGGTACCGGGCCCGCCGGGGGCTGTAGAGCACCGCCTGCTCGTAGGCGGCGGCGGCCTCGTCCCACTGGTCGAGGGCCTCGTGCGCGCGGGCCAGCAGCACCTGACCGTCGGCGAACCGCGGCTCGAAATCGAGCATGTCGGCCAGCACCTCGACGGCCGGTTCCGGCTGCCGGGTGGAGAGGTAGAGCCGCCCCAGGGTGATGGCCAGCATCACGTCGGGCGACTGCGGGTTGCGCGCCTGCGCGAGGTGGTCGATGGCCAGGTCCACGTCGGACTGCGTGGGGGTCTCCCGGGACTCCACCCGGGCGGCGTAGACGAGGCCCAGCGTGCGGTGGGCCTCGCGGTCGTCCGGATGCCGGTCCAGCGCCTCGTTCCCGGCCTCGATCGCCTCGTCGGGCCGGTTTCGGCGTGCGTAGAGGCCGGCCAGCTCGGTCCAGATCCCCGAGGACGCGGGATCGAGCTCGACCGCCCGCCGATAGGCGTCGATGGCCTCCTCGATCCGGCCCTCCCGCTCGAGGGTTCGCCCCAGGATGAAGGCATGGTACGCGGCGGCGCGATCGTTCAGACCCGGGGTCTCGGGCGCCGGCGCTTGGGCTTGGGCGATGGCTCCTGGCGCCAGTACGCCCACGACGAGCAGAGCGCTGATTGGAAACCGCATAAGGGCCGCATTGTTCCACAACGCCATGACTGTGAACAACCCGGCCCACGCCCCCGGCGCGCCCGCGAGGCCGCCCCGTCTCCGCGAACCGCCCCGGCGCTGCCGCGGGCGGCCGGACACGGGTCCGGGACCGGGCCGGCGGCGAAGCGGTCCCGGCGGCGCCCGGAGCGTCCGGAGCGTCCGGAGCAGTCTGTTATATAGTCTGATCTCCCGGGGGAGGGTGCGGTGATGGCGGTCGACGCGGAGCTTCTCGAGATCCTCGCATGTCCGAACTGCAAGACGCCGGTGACGCCGGTGCACGACGGCACCGGCCTGAAATGCGGGGCCTGTCATCGGGTGTATCCGATCATCGACGACATTCCGGTCATGCTCATCGACGAGGCCGCTATCGAAGAACCGCCTGAGGCCCGGGGACCGCGCACGCTCGAAGAACCGTCCGCAGCAGCCGAATGACCACCCCCAGACTGCCGGGACCGGAAGCCGCGGCCTTCGTGACGCTCCTGGGGTTCGTGGCCGCGCTGCAGGTCTCCATCGCCGCCGCCGGCATCCTGCTCACCCTCACCGTCGGGCTCTGGATCACGTTGCTGGCGAGGGACCGCGAGCGGCCGGCGGGACCGCCGTTCCTGCCCCCCCTGCTCGCCTACGCGGCCGCGACCCTGGTCTCAGCCGCATTCTCTCTCGACCCCGGGGCCAGCCTCGTCGACTCGCGGGAAGTGCTGCTCTTCGTCGTGGTGCCGATCGTCCACCGGCTGGCCCGCCACGAACGGGCGCAGACCCTGGCCACCCTCGTCGTGACCGTCGGGGCCACCACCGCGGTATGGGGGGTCGTGCAGTACGGCGTTCTCGAGTACGACCACCTCGGACGGCGGCCGGACGGCACGATGGGGCACTACATGACCTATTCCGGGCTGCTGGCGCTGACCATCTCCCTCGCCGCCGCCCGCGTCCTCTTCGATCGCCGCCGCCGCCTGTGGTCCGCCCTCGTGATGCCCGCCCTCCTCGTCGCGCTGGCGGTGACCCTGACCCGAAGCTACTGGGTCGGCGCGGGGGCGGCCGTCGCGGTCCTGTGCCTGCTGAAGGACCTGCGCCTGCTGGTGGTCGCCCCGGTGCTCGCGGCCCTCGTGCTGGCCCTGGCTCCCCCGCAGATCACGAGCCGCGTGTACTCGGCCTTCGATCCCGAGGATCCGACGGTCCGCGACCGGCTGGCGATGGCGCGGGCGGGGGTGAGGATCATCCGCGACCATCCCTGGACCGGGGTGGGTCCGGACATGGTGCAGGAGGTGTACCCGCGGTATCGCGACGCGGGGGCGGTGCGGGCCGAGAACCCGCACCTGCACAACGTGCCGGTGCATATCGCGGCCGAGCGGGGACTGCCCGCCCTCGCCGTCTGGTGCCTGTTCGTGGTCGCGGCGGTCCGCCACCTGTTCCGCCTGCTCGACGACGAGGCGGCCCGCCCCCTCGCCGCGGCCGGCCTCGCGGCGGTCGCGGCCATGCTCACCGGCGGCCTGTTCGAGTACAACTTCGGAGACTCGGAGTTCCTGATGCTGTTCCTCGTCGTTCTCACCCTGCCGCAGGCGGCGGCCGCCCCCCCCGCCCTCCCCCGGCCCGCGGCGACCGGTCCCGACGCGCCCCCCGATTGACCGCCGACGCGCCCGGCGCCCGTCCTCAGTGCCGGAAGTGCCTCCGCCCCGTGAACACCATCGCGAGGCCGTGCTCGTCGGCGGCGGCGACGACCTCCTCGTCCCGCACCGACCCTCCAGGCTGAACCACCGCGGTCGCGCCGGCCGCGGCGATGGCGTCGATGCCGTCGCGGAACGGGAAGAACGCATCGGAGGCGGCCACCGTGCCGGTCAGCTCCGCCGCCTTCATCACCGCCACCTTCACCGCGTCGACCCGGCTCATCTGGCCGGCGCCGATCGCGGCGAGCCGATCCGCCCGTGCGAACACCACCGCGTTCGACTTCACGTGGGCCGTGACCCGCCAGGCCAGCCGGAGGGCCGCCCACTCGGCCTCGGTCGGCCGCCGGCGGGTCATCACGCGCAGGCCGGACTCCGGCCGCCCCGCCGCCTCCGCCGTCCACGGTCGCGCCGCCTCGGTCACGCGGTCGCCGCCCTGCACGAGAAGCGCGCCGAGAATGGACCGGACGTCGCGATCCGGGCGGTCGTCGCCCGCCGACGAGCAGTCCGCGAGGACGAGCCGCAGGTTCTTCTTCGCCGCGAGGACGGCGCGAGCCCCGGCGTCCGCGTCCGGCGCGACCACCGCCTCGATGAAGGTGGAGGCGATCGCTTCCGCCGTCATGCGGTCGATGCAGCGGTTCAACCCCACGATCCCGCCGAACGCGGACAGGGCGTCGACCTCCCGCGCCGCCACGTAGGCGTCGCTCAACGCGCCGGCCGTCGCCACCCCGCAGGGGTTCGTGTGCTTCACCACCACCGCCACCGGCTCGTCGAACTCGCGGGCCAGCCGCGCCGCCGCGTCGAGATCCAGCAGGTTGGTGAACGACAGGGGCTTGCCCTGAACCACTCGGGCGCCGCCGAAGCCCGCGTCGCCGGCGGCGTAGAGCGCCGCCGGCTGGTGGGGGTTCTCCCCGTAGCGGAGGGTCCGGCGGCGATCCGCCCGCACCGCCAGGGTGTCCGGAACGAGCTCTTCCGCGGGCGCCGCGCCCCGGATGAACCGGCCGTCCGCGACCTCCACCGCCGACAGCGTGGAGGCGATGGCGCCGTCGTACGAGCTGGTGTGCAGGAACGCCTTGCGGGCGAGGGCGAGCCGGAGGTCCGGGCCGGGTCCGCCGGCGCGCCGCAGCGCCTCCAGGGTTTCGGGATAGTCGCCGGGATCGACGACCACGACCACGTCGCGGAAGTTCTTGGCGGCCGCGCGCACCAGCGTCGGTCCGCCGATGTCGATCTCCTCGACCAGTGCCTCGACGCCGGCGGCGGGATCCGCGGCGACCCGTGCGAAGGGATACAGGTTGACGGCCACGACGTCGACGGGCCGGATGCCGTGGTCATCGAGGGCACGCAGGTCGCCGGGCTGGTCGCGGCGCGCGAGAATGCCGGCGTGGACCGCGGGATGGAGGGTCTTGACCCGGCCGTCCATCATCTCGGGGAACCCCGTCACCGAAGACACCGGGGTGACGGCGACCCCCGCGTCCGCCAGCGCCCGCGCGGTGCCGCCGGTGGACACGATCTCGAAGCCGGCGGCGGCGAGACCGCGGGCGAAGTCGACGATGCCGGTCTTGTCGGATACGCTCAGCAACGCTCGTCTCAACTGCTCACACTCCTCTCCGTCCGGTCGGCCCGGGGGCAGGGGCCCTGCCGAGTGCTCGACCGGCGACGGCCCCCGGTCGGGATCGGGCGCCTCACCCGTCGACCCGGCCCCCGCGACGGCCGGTCGCTTCCGAGGGCCGGCCGCGGGAGCCGCGTCCGTCCCGCCCCGGTCGACAAGCCGTCTTGACAACGCCGGACGCGCTCACTACGATGGCCTTTCGGCTCAAGGGTCGAGCCCGCCCCAGTACGGTACAGGGGTTCGACCCGCAGACCGCTCGCGCGGTCTTTTTTTGTGCACCCATGGCGCAAACGTGTTCATGGGTCCGGGAGTCGGGGCGTGGTGCGTCACGCCCCACCAAAAAAGAGGAAGCACGATGCGCATCACCGGCAAGGTCAAGTGGTTCAACAACGCCAAGGGGTACGGATTCATCGAGCGGGAAGGCGGAAGCGATGTCTTCGTGCACTTCTCGGCGATTCAGGGCAACGGTTTCCGCACGCTGGAAGAGGGTCAGGCCGTGGAGTTCGAGATCGTCGACGGACCCAAGGGTCCCCAGGCAGGCAGCGTGACCCGAAGCGAATAGGGTCCGTCCGGCCCGGACGCGCCGCGTCCGGGCCGCCCCTCCCGCGCCCGCGCTTCCCATTCCCGAGACCGTCATCGAAAACGCGGCCGTCGCAACGCCGGGGCGGCGGTGGTAGACTGAGCCCGGACATCGTCACTGGCGGCCTCCGGTCGCCGCCCCGCCGACCCTGCCGGGAATTCTGCACCGTCTTCGGCGCAGGCGTTCCGGTCGGAGATGCCCGTCGTCGTCCCGCGGCAGGCGATGGTATCCGAATCGGGGCGGAGCGGCAAGACGGCGTCCCCCCGCCGGCGCCATGACCACCCCCCGTATCCTGCCGTCCATCGATCGCCTGCGGCAGCGCCCGCTCGTCCGCGCCCTCGAGGCCGAGTACGGCAGCGAGGCGGCCCTGGATGCGTTGCGCAAGGCCGCCGATGGCGTACGGAGAGACCTCGCCAGCGCGGACGCGACGCCCATCCGGGACCGCGAGCAGGCGGCGGCGGCGATCGAGCGGCGCGCGGTGACGGCGCTTGCGGCGCGCCTCGAGCCGTCCCTCACCACCGTGATCAACGCGACCGGGGTGGTCGTGCACACCAACCTCGGCCGCGCCCCTCTGGCGGGGGCGGCGGCTGCGCGGGTCGCGGAGCTGGCCGCCGGCTACACGAACCTGGAGTACGACCTCGCGGGGGGCGGACGCGGCGCCCGTCACACCCATGCCGCCCGGCTCCTGACGCAGGTGACGGGTGCGCCGGCGGCGGCGGTGGTCAACAACAACGCCGCCGCGGTCCTCCTCGTCCTCGCCGCGCTGGCGGACGAGCGGGAGGTCGTCGTCTCCCGGGGCGAGCTCGTCGAGATCGGCGGCGGCTTCCGCATTCCCGACATCCTGCGTCAATCGGGGGCGGAGCTCCGGGAGGTGGGCACCACGAACCGGACGCGCATCGCCGACTATGCGGCGGCCGTCAACGAACGGACCGCGCTCATCCTGCGCGTCCACCCGTCCAACTTCCGCATCGAGGGGTTCACCGCCCGGCCCGGGCTCGGGGAGCTCGTGGCGCTGGGACGGCGCTTCGGCGTGCCCGTGGTGGAAGACCTCGGCAGCGGTCAGTTGACGGAGGTCCCGACCGGCGGGGTCGACGAGCCCTCGGTGGCCGGGAGCGTGAAGTCCGGCGTCACGGTCTGCTGCTTCAGCGGGGACAAGCTCCTCGGCGGCCCCCAGGCCGGGATTATCGTCGGCGAGAAGGAGGCGCTGTCGCGGGTGCGGAGTCATCCCCTGATGCGGGCCCTGCGGGTCGACAAGATGACCTACGCGGCCCTCGAGGCCACGCTGACGGAACACGCGCGGGGCCGCGCGCAGGCGACGGTGCCCGTGGTCCGCATGCTCGCCGCCTCCGTCGACGAGATCGACGCCCGGGCCCGGGCGCTGGCGGGCCGGCTCGCGGGCCATGCCCGGTTCGAGGTGGACGTCGTCGACGGGCTGTCGACGGTCGGGGGCGGCGGCGCACCGGGATCCGCGCTGCCGACGAGGCTCGCGAGGCTGACGCCGCGGGCCCACTCGGCGGCGCGGCTCGAGACGCGGCTCCGCGAGCTGCGCCCGCCGGTGATTGCGCGCATCGAGCAGGACCGCGTCCTCCTCGATCTGCGAACCGTGATGCCCGAGCAGGACGACCTCCTGGGCGCGACCCTGCTCGGCCTGACTTGAGGGCCGGCCCGGGGTTCAAGCCGTCCGACCGGCGGCGGACGAAGTCGGCCCCTCGTGACATGAGGGCCGGCCCTGCGTGACGCGGCCGGACGCTCGGGCGGGGGGGCGCGTCACCCCTTCGCGGCCGCCGATCGGCTTCGGTGGGGGCAGGTGCCGCAGGCGAGCGACTCGCCGTCGGGACCAGTCACGTCCGGCCCGCCGCAGGAGCCGCGCAGACAGCGGCCGTCGAGCATCACGCCGATCGCCATGATCGCCATGACAATCGCGATTGCGCCCGCCGTCAGCAGGAACACCGCCATCGTTCTCATTCTAACCCGGCGCCGCCCTCGAGCCCCGCGGGGTCGTCGCGGTCGCGGCCTTCACGTCGCCGGCTCCCGCCCGGCCGCCGCGACGAAGGCGGAGAACGCCGGCGTGGCGCGCTCGGCGACCGCGCCGTCCTCGTCGCGGCGCAGGAAGAGGGCGGCCCACCCCCGCTCGACGGCCAGCGCGTAGCCGTCGTCCGGGCCCAGCACCTCGAGGGCGGTGGCGAGTCCGTCGGCGACGACACAGCGATCCGCGATGACGCTCACCGAGGCGAGCCGATGCTCGACCGGCCGTCCCGTGCGCGGATCGATGGTGTGGGAGACCCAACCGCCGTCGACCTCGCGCCGGTTGCGGTAGTCGCCCGACGTGGCCATCGCCCCGTCGCGCAGCGGGACGACCCGCTGAATGCCCCCGCCGGCCCGAGGGGACTCGATGCCGATGCGCCACGGGCGGTCGAGGTGATTCGTCCCCGCCGCCACGATCTCGCCCCCGACCTCGACGAGAAACCGTTCGATCCCCTCCCCCCTCAGGGCCGCGGCGACGCGGTCGACGCCGTATCCCTTGGCCACCGCCGACAGGTCGACCTCGATCGCGGGGTCCGCCTTGCGCAGCGTCGACGCCGCCTCGTCGAGCTCGATGCCGGCGTAGCCGACGTGCTCGAGGGCCCGCGACAACCGCTCGGCGTCCGGGGGAAACCGGTCCGGCTCGACCGGCCCGAAGCCCCACGCGTTGACGAGCGGGGCCACCGTCACGTCCAGCGCCCCCGCCGTCAGCTCGCTCAGCCGCCGGGCCTGGCGAAAGACCTCGAACGTCTCGGCCGACACCGGGAAGGGGCGGGTCGTCCGCCCGCGATTGAACCGCGAGAGCTCCGACGACGGGTCGTAGTGCGACATCTTCGATTCGACATCGTCGAGAACCGCCTGAATCTCCGCCGCGACCCGATCGCGCCCGGCCCGCGGCCACGCGTCCACCGCCACCACCCGGACCGCCCAGGTGGTCCCCATCGTGGGCCCGGTGAACTCGACGACGGACGCCCCGGGGTCGGGGGGGGCGCACGCGCCCGCGGCCAGGAGCAGCCCGCACACGGACCCGACCGCGAACCGCGGCCGGCCGCGGCGATGGCCGGAGGCTCCCGGCCGGCCGGGCAGGCCGTCCCCGGCTACCGATCGTGCCCACGAAGTGAGCATGTGCCTGCACTCGCCGGAGAGACTGCCTCGAGAAGCAGGGTCGCGGACTGCTACCCGAAGTCGTCGAAGAGGATGTTCTCGGGCTCGACCCCCAGCGAGTCGAGCATGTCCATGCACGCCTTGAGCATCATCGGGGGGCCGCACAGGTAGTACTCGACGTCCTCCGGCGCGGGATGGGTCTTCAGGTAGTTGTCGAGCACGACCTGGTGGATGAAGCCGGTGTGCCCGGTCCAGTTGTCCTCGGGCAGCGGCTCGGACAGGGCGAGGTGCCAGTCGAAGTTGTCGTGCTCGGCCGCGATGGTGTCGAAGTCTTCGAGGTAGAACGCCTCGCGCAGGCTGCGGGCGCCGTACCAGAACGAGACCTTGCGGGACGTGCTCAGCCGCCGGAACTGGTCGAAGATGTGCGAGCGCATCGGCGCCATGCCCGCCCCGCCGCCGACGAACAGCATCTCGGCGCCGGTCTCCTTCGCGAAGAACTCGCCGAACGGACCCGAGATGGTCACCTCGTCGCCGGGCTGGAGGCTGAAGATGTACGAGCTCATCTTCCCCGGCGGCGTACCCTCGGGCGCCCGCGGGGGGGGCGACGCCACCCGCACGTTGAGCATGATGACGCCGCGCTCCTCCGGATAGTTGGCCATCGAGTAGGCGCGCGTCACCGGCTCCTCGACCGTCGACACGTAGCGCCACAGATCGAACTTGTCCCAATCCGCCCGGTACTCGTCCTCGATGTCGAAATCCGAGTACTTCACGGTCCCGGTCGGCGCCTCGATCTGGATGTAGCCGCCGGCCCTGAACGGCACCGACTCGCCCGGGGGCAGCTCGAGCACCAACTCCTTGATGAACGTGGCGACGTTGGCGTTCGACCGCACCCGGCAGCGCCACTGCCTGACGCTGAACACCTCGGGGGGCAGCTCGATGGCCATGTCCTGCTTCACCTTGACCTGGCAGGACAGCCGCACCCCGCAGCGCGCCTCGCCGCGCGAGACGTGGCTCAGCTCGGTCGGCAGGATGGCGCCGCCGCCGTCCTCCACCGTCACCGTGCACACCCCGCAGCTCCCCTTGCCGCCGCAGGCGGAGGGAATGAAGATGCGGTTGGCGGCGAGGGTGCCGAGCAGGGTGCCGCCGGCGCTGGTGGTGAGGGCCTTCTCCGGATCGCCGTTCACCGTGATCGTCACGTCGCCGGTCGCGACGAGCTGGCGCCGGGCGAGCATGAGCACCGCCACCAGGGACAGGATGGTGCCCGTGAACATCCCCACGCCGAGCAGGACGGTGATCACAGTTGCACCCCCGCGAAGGCCATGAAGCCGATGGCCATCAGCCCCACGATGATGAACGTCAGTCCGAGCCCCCGCAGCCCGGCCGGCGGATTGCTGTAGCGCAGGCGCTCGCGGATGCCGGCGAGGGCGACGATGGCGAGGGCCCAGCCGACCCCCGAGCCGAACCCGAACACCGCGCTCTCGACGAGGTTGTAGTTGCGCTCCATCATCCACAGCGACGCCCCGAGGATGGCGCAGTTGACGGCGATGAGGGGCAGGAAGATCCCGAGCGCCGCGTACAGGGCCGGCGCGAAGCGGTCGAGGGTCATCTCGACGATCTGCGTCATCGCCGCGATGGTCCCGATGAAGGTGAGGAAACCCAGGAACGAGAGGTCGTACTCGGCCAGCTCCGGAGACAGCCAGGCCAGGGCCCCGGGCCGGAGGGCGTAGGTGAACACGAGGTTGTTCATCGGCACCGTGACCGTCAGCACGAAGATGACGGCGCCGCCGAGGCCGAGGGCGGTCGAGACGCGCTTCGACACCGCGAGGAACGAGCACATGCCGAGGAAGAACGCGAGGGCCGAGTTCTCGACGAATATCGCCTTCACGGCCAGGTTCAGGTAGTACTCCATGGCTCGGCCCCTAGTCCTGCTCCACCTGCTCGGGCTTCCACACCCGGATCGCCCAGATGAAGAACCCGATGATGAAGAACGCCCCCGGCGACAGCACCATCAGGCCGTTCGGGGTGTACCAGCCGCCCTCGCTGGCGAGGGCGAAGACCTGCGTCCCCATGAGCGACCCCGACCCGAAGAGCTCGCGGATGACCGCGGTGCCGGCGAGTATCAACGCATAGCCGAGGCCGTTGCCGAGGCCGTCGATCAGGCTCATGCGCGGCGGGTTCTGCATCGCGTAGGCCTCGGCGCGGCCCATGATGATGCAGTTGGTGATGATGAGCCCGACGAACACCGAGAGCTGCTTCGAGATCTCGAACAGGTAGGCCTTGAGCACCTGGTCGACCACGATCACCAGCGACGCGATGATCGTGAGCTGCACGATGATGCGGATGTTGGTCGGAATCTGGTTGCGCAGCAGGCTGACGAACAGGTTCGAGAACAGGAGGACGAAGACCACCGCCGCGCACATCACGAGGGCGGTGTCCATCTGCGTCGTCACCGCGAGGGCCGAGCAGATGCCGAGCACCTGCAGCGCGATGGGGTTGTTGTTGAACAGCGGGTCGATCAGCGCCTCGCGTTGCTTCGACATCAGCCCGCGCCTCCCAGCCCGGAAACCGTCGCCTGCGGCTCCGATTGCCACCCAACCAACCCTGCAGGAGCCCGCGCCGTTCGCGCCGCCCGGTCTCCTCCCCCCCGCAGCCGCTCCAGGTACGGCCCGAAGCCGTCCGGCCCCAGCCAGAACCGCAGCAGGTTGGTGACGCCGCGGCTGGTGATGGTCGCGCCGGAGAGCCCGTCGACCGCGTACGGCGCCTCGTCCACGCCTCCCGCCAGTCCCTTGACGACGGCGATGGCGGGGCTCAGGTCGTCGTCGAACGCGAGCCGGCCCGGCCACAGCGCCTTCCACCGCGGGTTGTCGACCTCGCCGCCGAGCCCCGGCGTCTCCTTGTGCTCGTAGAAGGTCAGCCCGCGAATCGTGCGGAGGTCGCCCTCGAGGGCCACGAAGCCGTAGAGGGTGCCCCAAAGGCCCAGCCCCTCGACCGGCAGCACGACGAGATCGACGCCTCCCGCCTGGTCGCGCACCTCGTAGACGAGGGCCTCGTTCGGCAGGCGGATGATGCCGGCGACGTTGTCGGGCGCGGCGGCGCTGCGCGCCGAGTCGATCGACGCGGCCCGCTGGTCGAAGCCGACCGGGTCGACGGCCGCCACCTCGCCGGTGGACAGGGTCAGGACCACCGGGGTGATCCCGGCGGAGCGGGCCGCGATGGCCTCGGCGTCGAGCGACTCGTCGTCGCTCGCCAGTCCCGCCGCCAGCAGCACGTTGCGCTGCCGGTCGAGGGCCGCGTTGCGCTCCTGGCGATCGGCCAGGGCCACCGCCGCCGACGACACGACGACCGCGCAGACGAGGCAGACGGCCGCCGCGAACCCCAGGTTGTAGCCGACGCTACCCTGCATGACGGGCCCTCCTGCGCCGCACGTTGGCCTGGATCGCAATATAGTCGATCAGCGGCGCGAACAGGTTCATGAAGAGGATGGCCAGCATCATGCCCTCGGGATAGGCGGGATTCACCACGCGTATCAGCACCACGAGCAGGCCGATCAGGAACCCGTACGCGTAGTGTCCGCCCGGCGTCGACGGCCCCGACACCGGATCGGTGGCCATGTACACCGTGCCGAACGCCCAGCCCCCCAGCAGATAGTGCCAGAGAGGGGTCACCTCGAAGAAGGGGTTGGTCGCCGACCCGACGGCGTTGAGCAGCCACGCCGTCCCCAGGGTGCCCAGGGTGACGCTGGCCATGATGCGCCACGACCCCACCCCGGTCCCGATGAGGACGGCGGCGCCGGCCAGGCACGCCAGCACCGACGTCTCTCCCATCGACCCCGGCATCCACCCCGTGAACGCCTGCCACGGACTCACCGCCCCCGTCACCCCGGGCAGCCCCTCCTCGGTCGCCAGCGCGAGCATCGTCGCCCCGCTGACCCCGTCGGGGGCGGTGCCCGCCGCGATCCAGATGGCGTCGCCCGACATCTCCGCCGGATAGGCGAAGAACAGGAAGGCGCGGGCGGTCAGGGCGGGGTTGAGGAAGTTCATGCCCGTCCCGCCGAAGATCTCCTTGCCCACGACCACCCCGAACGAGATGCCCAGCGCCACCTGCCACAGCGGGATGGTCGCGGGCAGGGTCAGCGGCAGCAGCATCCCGGTGACGAGGAAGCCCTCGTTGATCTCGTGCCCGCGCACCCCCGCGAACAGCGCCTCCCAGAGCCCCCCGACCGCGAACGTCACCGCCAGCACCGGCCCGTAGTAGAGGGCGCCGTGCACCAGGCACGCCCACGCGTCGTCGGGCGAGAAGGGCAGGCCCAGCCACCGCATGACGTCGGTCTGCCAGACGTCGAGGGGCGGGGCCCCGGCCGCGATGGCGAGATGCGCCTGGTACCCGGTGTTGTGGAGGGCCATGTAGATGCACCCGGCGAGCGCGATGACCACCGTCATCATCAGGCGCTTCATGTCGAGGGCATCGCGCACGTGGGGGTCCGAGCGCGTGACCTCGCCGGGCGTGTAGAGGAAGGTGTCCTGCGCCTCCCACAGCGGGTACAGGCGCTCGAGGCGCCCGCCCTTCTCGAAGTGGGGGGCCTGCCGGTCGAGCAGGTCGCGCAGGAGCTTCATGTCAGCCTTCGGCCTCGAGGGTGGTCAGCACCCGGCGGAGCGCGGCGCCGTAGTCGAGCTTGCTCGGGCAGACGAAGGAGCACAGGGCGAGGTCGTCCTCCTCGAGCTCGAGGCAGCCCAGCTCCTCGGCCCGCTCGACGTCGTGCATGACGAGGGCCCGCAGCAGCGGCGTCGCCAGCAGGTCCATCGGCATCACGCGCTCGTAGAGGCCGATGGGCACGATGGCCCGCCGCGACCCGTTGGTGGTGGTCGTGAACGGAAACCGCCGGCCCCGCCACAGCGTCGACAGGAACGACCGCGATACCGAGAACTTCCCGAGCCCGGGCCGCAGCCAGCCCAGGAGCTCGCGCTCGCGGCCCTCCCGTACGAGGCAGATGTGCCGGTGATAGCGGCCCAGGTAGCCGGCGGCCGCACCCGACGCGGCACGCCCGGCGAGCAGAGACCCCGACACGACCCGCACCGCGTCGTCGAGCGACTCGTCGGCGAGCACGTCGGCCACCGCCGCCCCCAGCCGCGTCCGGACGAGCCGGGGGTGCGACACCGCCGGCCCCGCCAGCGCCGCCACGCGCTCGACCGCGAGCTCGCCCGTCTCGAACAGCCGTCCGATGGCCACGACGTCCTGGTAGCCGACGTACCACACCTGCCGGTCGCGGCCCACCGGGTCCAGTCGGTGGATGTGCAGTCCGGGGGCTCCCGCCGGATGGACGCCGGCGAACTCTTCCCGCCGGAACCGATCGCCGGCCGGAACCGGCACCCCGCCGTCGGGCGCGGTGCACACGTAGACGGCGCCGTCGGTCATCCGCGCCAAGGCCTTCAGGCCGTTCTCGAAGGGCCCGTGCGCCCCCTCCAGCACCACGTCGACGCGCGGCGCGAGGGGCTCGGTGTCGATGGCGGTCACGAAGATCGAGCGCGGCCGCCCGTCGGGATCGGCAACGCGCCCGAACGGCCGGGCCCGAATCGCCGGCCACAGGCCCGACTCGAGCAGCAGCTCGCGCACATCGTCGCCGCCGAGCCCGGCGGGATGCCGGCCCGAGAACGACGAGAACCGGACCGAGACGCCCCCGCGGCCCTCCTGCTCTTCCCGGCCGAGGGCGACGACGATGGACCGGAAGCTGCGGCGCTCGCCGCGATGGATGGCCTCGACGGTGCCGGCGGCCGGCGACGTGAACCGGACCCCGGGCCGCTTCTTGTCCTCGAACAACAGCTCGCCGCGGCGGACGTCGTCACCCTCCGAGACGTGCATGGTGGGCCGGAGACCGACGTAGTCGTCGCCCAGCAGCGCCACCCGCCGCGCCGTCCGGGCGGGGCCGATCGCCTGGTCGGGCTCTCCCGCGACCGGCAGCCGCAGTCCCTTGCGAATGGTGTGTCGCCCCATTACGGCATCAGCAGACGAACCCGAGCCCGGGCGTCCCGAGCGCCCGGGGCCGGTCTCACGCGACTCTTCCACGCAGCGACGGCGTCTTCGACGGGGGGCAGATCCGGGCCGGGAGGTTTTGTGAAGTTTTTCTCAAGCTACCCCGCCAAGCAGAGGCGACCGTCCGACGAACAAACTCGCATCTGGAAGGGCTCCCGCGCAACGAGCATCGTACCAAGAGGGGCTGTACGAAGTCAATTTGGCGCCGGAGGCGCGTCCCATGGTGGTCATAACTCCTGATTAGCCAGACAGTTACCCTTGACTTCACCGGTACCGGGGCGATAAGCTTCCGCTTGGCCGTCCCCGGCGGATCCGGCCACCGGCAACCTCCGTCCATTCCGTGCGGATTACTCTCAACGGCGACCCGTACGAGCTCGGCGAACCCATGACCATCAGCCGCCTGCTGGCGCGGCTCGACATCGATCCGCGCCGCGTCGCGGTGGAGCACAATCTGGTCGTCGTGAAGCGCGCCGCCTACGCGTCGACGACGGTGCGGGCCGAGGACACGGTCGAGATCGTCAACTTCGTGGGCGGAGGGCAGGGGTCCGCGCCGTGGAACGGCGCGGACGCTCGGGGGTGATTGGGCGGTAATCGGAGGCCGCAGCGCGACCTCGCGGTCGCGTTCGGCGACGATTTTCCGGGCCGGGCGCCCGCGCCGTGAACGGCGGGACGCCTGTTGCGGCTCGTTGGGCGGCAATCAGAGCCGCAGGCGGCGATTTCCGGCCCGGCCGGGCCGTCGGTCAGGTTCCTGTCATACTCATGCTCATGGACACGGGTGACGACACGCTGACAATCGCCGGGAAGACCTTCTCGTCCCGGCTGATCGTCGGGACCGGCAAGTACGCTTCCAACGAGGTCATGCAGCAGGCGCACGACGCGTCCGGGGCCGAGCTGGTGACGGTGGCGGTGCGCCGCGTCGACCTCGGCGACCGCGGCCGCGGGTCGCTGCTCGACTTCATCGACACCGGCCGCTACTCGCTGCTCCCCAACACGGCCGGCTGCTACACGGCGGACGAGGCCATCAGGACCGCGCGGCTGGGGCGGGAGGTCGGGCTGTCGGAGTGGGTCAAGCTCGAGGTGATCGGAGACGAGCGGACGCTGTTCCCCGACAACGACGGCCTGCTCGAGGCGACCCGGGTCCTCGTGGCGGAGGGGTTCGTCGTGCTGCCCTACACGAACGACGACCCCGTGGTGTGCCGCAAGCTGGAGGACGCGGGGGCGGCCGCGGTCATGCCCCTCGGGGCCCCCATCGGCTCCGGGCTGGGCATCCAGAACCTCAACAACATCCGGATCATCCGCGAGTTCGCGGGGGTCCCGGTCATCGTGGACGCCGGGGTCGGCACCGCTTCGGACGCGGCCATCGCCATGGAGCTCGGGGTGGACGGGGTGCTGATGAACACCGCCATCGCCGGCGCGCGCGACCCCGTGGCCATGGCCGACGCCATGAAGCTCGCGGTGGCGGCCGGCCGGCGGGCGTACCTGGCCGGCCGCATCGAACGGCGGCGCTACGCCACCGCCAGCAGCCCCGCCGACGGCCTGCTCTCGGTGCCGTAGAACGGCTCCGACTCCGAGGAGGCGCAGACTCCCTCGCGGGCCGGCCGGGGCGCCGAGTGGCGCCGGCGACGACGGGCGGACGAGGAACCCCGTTTCGATGCACGACCGAGACGACGACCCACGGCCCGGCACCGTGTCCCGCGAAGAGGCCGACCGGCTGTACGCGGCCGCGCTCGCGGCGCTCCGGGACGCGATGACGCCCAGGCCGGAGATGCCGCCGCCGCCCGCCGGCTTCGACGACCGGCAGCTCGGCCCCCTGAACGACACCTGGCGCCTGCTTCCCGGGGAGCACGAGGAGGACATCGATCTGGGCGCGGGGTGGCGCCGCCGGCTGCGCGACGTCGCGTGGCGGCTGCTCCGGCCGATCCTGGAACGCCAGCAGCGGTTCAACACGCTGGTCCTCCGACATCTCAACGACAACGCCGCGGGCACGATCGAGAGCCGGTCCTCGGCCGCCGCGGTCATCGCGGTGCTCGACCGCCACCTCGAGGGGCTGGCCGCGTTTCGGTTGCAGCTCGTCCGCTACCTCGACCAATCCGTCGACGCCCTGCAACGGACCAGGGACGACCTCCAGCGGACCAGGGACGCCCTGCAACGGACCGGCGATGCCCACGAGCAGGCCATGGGCGCCCTGGAGCGGACCACGGAGGATGTGCGCCAGTCCGTCGCCCTCGCGACCGCGGCGGCGCACGGGCTGAGACGCGAGATCGACCGGCTGCGCCCGGCGCCGGCGCCGGCGGGGGGCGTGGCGCCCGACGAGGCCGGCGGCGGCCCCGGCGAGCCGCCCCGACCGGTTCCCGCGGACCCGGACCGCGACGCCTACCAGTACGTCTGCTTCGAGGACGTCTTCCGTGGCCCCCCCGAGGAGGTCGCGGCGCGCCAGCGCGAGTACCTGCCCTACTTCGAGGGCGCGTCGGACGTGCTGGACGTCGGCTGCGGCCGCGGCGAGTTCCTGGCCCTGCTGCGCGACCACGGCGTCGCCGCCCGGGGGGTCGACACGAACGCGGAGGCGATCGCGGGATGCCGTGAACGGGGGCTCGAGGCCGCCCGGTCCGACGCCCTCGGCTACCTGCGCACCCTGCCCGACGAGTCGATCGGGGGCCTGTTCTCGGCCCAGGTCGTCGAGCACCTCGAGGCCGACTACCTGGCGCGCCTGCTCGGCGACGCCCACCGCGCGCTGCGCCCGGGCTCGCGCGTGGTGCTCGAGACCATCAACCCCGCCTCGTGGATGGCCTTCTTCAGCGCCTACCTGAGGGACGTCACCCACCGGCACCCGCTCCACCCCGACACCCTGGGCTACCTGCTGCGGGCCAGCGGCTTCGTCGACGTCTCCATCGTCTACCGGTCCCCGCTGCCCGACGCGGCCAAGCTTCAGCGCGCCGCCGTCGATCCGGCGCTGGCCGCCACCCCGGCGGGCAGAGCCGTCTGCGTGCTCGCCGACACCCTCAACCAGCACGCCGACCGCCTGAACGGCCTGATGTTCGCCGAGCAGGACTACGCGGCCATCGCCCGGCGCCCGTAGCAGCCCCCGGCGAAAGCCCCGCTGCAGTCGAGCGGCGATGGATCCCGCCGCTTCGATGCAACGCGGGATTCCGGTCCTGGTCCGCTCCGTGCCGCGGCGCGGACGCCTGTGAAAGTGGATTCGGGGGCCGGGCGGAATTGGCGATCGACGGACTGGCCGGGCAGGCGAGCCTCAGGGCGCGGCGTCCGCCGGCGAGAGGCCCGACGGCGCATCGTCCGGCGAGGCGGACAGCACGTCCACGCGGTACACCCGCACCCCGAGACTGCGGCGATCCGGGGAGAGCCCGAGGGACTGCGGCCGGAAGACGGTCGAGCCGATGGTCAGCTCCGTCGATCCGGCGCGTTCGGACGCCGGCAGGTCCAGGGTAATCGTCTGCACGTCGTTCCCGATAACCAGGCCGTCGGCGATGCGGTGGGGCCCCGCCGACACCGAGATCTCGGCCGGCTCCGCCTCGGGCGGTCGGGCGCCGGCAACCACGAGGCTGACGCGGTCCCCGCCCGGGACGGCCACCGACGCCACGCCTTCGCTCCAGCGGAACGAGTCGCCGCGCCCGTCACGCTCCGGCCCGTGGAAGCCGCGCAGCCCCGCCACGAGGTCGTCGAGCAGGTTGCCGACGTCAATCCCCGTTCTCGCGGTGGCGCCGTCGCCCCGGGCCACCCGCAGGACGCGCAACCCGATCGAGACGTCGACGACCGCCGTCGGCGCCCGCCCCCGCGTCCTCTCCAGGGTGCGGAGATCGATGCTCGCCTCCCCGGCCTCCGACAGCACCAGCTCCGGAGCGTTCACCGAGAACCCGCCCTGACCCAACAGGATGAAGACCGGGCGGTCGGCGGCCAGCCAGTCGAGCATCACGTCCCTCAGGATGTCCTGCGGCTCGTCCTGCTGCACGACCACGGCGTCGACGCCGTGCAGGTAGGTCAGAGACGTCTGGACGTGGGTCCCCACCAGCTCCGGGCTCACCAGCACCGCGGCGTCCTCGGGGAAGATCCCCGCGACGTCGGCGCTCTGGTCCAGCCCGCCCTCCCACAGCCGCTCGCCCAGCACGGATGCGCTCGGTCCGCCCACGAAGCCGACGAGGACCGCGGTCAACGCGGTCGTCGCCACGACCCTGAACTCGAAGTAGACCCACTCAACCACCCGGCCGGCGGCCAGCGCCGCGACCGTGAAGATGCCGGGCAGGACGACCGGCACGAACCGCCGCATCGACAGGATCTGGTCGCCGGGCTCGAGGGGGGAGTAGAGGTACTGCAGGCTGACGACGACGACCAGGACCAGGAAGAACGCCGCTCCCTGGTGGGCCCGCCCCGCCCGCCCCGACACGGCCAGCCACACGACGCCGGCCAGGCCGAGGACGAGCACCGGCCACGACACGTACCAGCTCAGCCAGAACAGCGTATCGGGCCAGCGGCCGGGGGTTCTCGTGACGTAGACGACGGCATAGGCGGCGAGGAGCCCGGCCAGCAGCCACCCCGCCGCCCGGGGCCCCACCACACGGAGGCGCCGCCACTCCCCCCGCATCGCGAGCAGCGCGAGCCCCGCCGCCGCCAGCAGCAGCACGGTCAGGCCGGCGGCCCACTCCCGCCAACGGGGCTGGACGGAGGACCAATCCAGCAACTGCTGCACGTACAGCAGGTAATCCGACGGGTATGCCACGTAGTGAGCCGCGTTGTGCAGCAGTCCCAGGCCGAACCCACCGAGCAGGAAGGCGACGCACCGGTCGCCGCCCGGCGGCCGGGCGAGGAGCCGCCACGCGACGAACGCCGCGAGGGCGACCGACAACAGGACGATCATGTCGATCTTGGCGAAGCAGGCCAGCCCGAAGAACCCGCCGGCGGCCGCAGCCAGCCACGTCCGGTCGTCCCGAAGGGCGGCGAGCAACGCCAGCACGCCGGCCAGGACGAAGAACTGCGCGGTCATCTCCGGTATCGGATACCTCGCGAACCAGATCTGCGGCAGCGACGCCGCCGCGAGCAGCGCGGCCAGGAGCCCGGTGCGCGTGCCGCCGAGACGCGCGACCACGAGAAACAGGCCGCCGAGGCTCAGCACCCCGAACAGCGGCGCGACGAAGAGAGCACCCCGGGGCGACACCTGCTGGAAAAGGGCGGCCAGGACCGGGAACAGGGGCGAGAACCCGCTCGAGACGGCGGGCTCCCCGATGTCCCCGATCGTGAATCCGCCGGGGAACCTCGCGTAGCGGCCGTACCCGTAGTCGCCCGGCTGGCGATTGAGGAAGAGATACTCTCTCGCCTCGACCGACATCTCCCGCAGCAGCGGATCGTCGAAGACGAGCCCGCCGGTCCGCGCGATCTCCCGGCTGAGATTGAGGTAGACGGTGGCGTCGCCCTCGGCGACCACGGTCTCGTACGGCGGCAGGAACAGGAACCCGGCGAGCAGGGTGACGGCGCCGAACGCGAGCAGCCCGCCGCGCCCGACGCGGGGAGACGGCGGCGACGAGGACCGCGCGCGAACGAAGCGGGCGTGCGCGGCGAGAGCAATCGCGCCCGCCGCCAGCAGGGCGATCAGGAGACCCGGGCCCAGGCGCCCGAACTCCGCGAGCAGGAGCGCCAGCCATGCGGCCACGCCGATGCCGAGCGCGACTCGAAGGAACCAGCGCTCGATCCAGGCCGTGCCGGCGGCGGCGAGCTCCGCCCCCGCGCCGTTCCCCGGCATCGCCCTCTCCGGCATCGGCCCGGGCTCAGTCATGACGAGTCAGCAACCCGGTCACCCGGGGAGACAGCGTATTCCCGCGGCCGGGGCGCGTCAAGCATCGCGCCGCGGGCCTCCGCGCACCCCGCCCAACGGCGGAGGCTCCTCGCCCAGCACGAGGTCGCACACCTCGCGCACCGCGCCGTCGCCCCCGCGCCGGGCGGTGACGTAGCGGGCCGCGTTCCGCGCCGCCGGCCAGGCGTCGGCGACGCAGATCGGCACGCCGACGAGGCGGAGGCACTCGACGTCGTTGACGTCGTTGCCGACGTAGGCCACCCGGGCGGGATCGAGGCCCCGCTCGCGGAGGATTCGGCGCAGGGCCTCCCCCTTGGCGTCGCCGAGGCCCTGCACGCATTCGACCCCGAGCTTGGCGGCGCGGGCCGACACCACCGGGTTCGTCTCCGTGGACAGGATGAGGCAGGCGACGCCGCCGCGCGCCAGCATCTGCACCCCGAGTCCGTCGGCGCGGGAGCACGACACCGACTCGCGGCCGTCCTCGGCGACGAGCACGCGGTTGTCGGTCATGACGCCGTCGAAGTCGAACACGACGAACGTCACCGAGGCGAGGTGGGCACGGGCCAGCCGCACAGCCATGCTTCCGCGTCACTCCGCCGGCGCCATCGCCTGCACCGCGTACTCCGACTCCGGCACCGGCTCGTCCAGCGGCTCGCCCCGGAGGAACGCGACGACGTTCCGGGCGGCCCCGCGCTCCATGCGCCGCCGGCAGTCGACCGCCATCGAGCCCATGTGCGCGGTGATCAGACAGGTGTCCACCCCGACGAGCTCCCCGTGGTAGGGCTCGTCGACGAACGCGTCGACGGCGGCGCCCGCGAGCCGGCCCGCCCGCAGGGCATCGGCCAGCGCCGCCTCGTCGACGACGCCGCCCCGGCACGTGTTGACGAGGAACGCGCCCGGCCGCATCGTCGCGAGCTGCCCGGGGCCGACGAGGCCGAGCGTCGACGGCGTGAGGGGCACGTGCAGGGTGACGAGGTCCGACTCGCGGAGAAGCGTCGGCTTGTCGACCCATTCGACGGGCTCCGCAAGCGGGATCCGGACCAGATCGTTGGCGAGGATCCGGGCGCCGAAGGCGGACAGCAGGCGGACCACGCGGCGCCCGATGCGGCCCACCCCGATCACGCCGACGGTCACCGCCCCCAGCCGCCGGCCCGGCAGCCGGGTCCACCCGCCGCCGCGGATCGCCGCGTTCGCGCGGTGGACCCCCCGCAGCAGCGACAACGCCAGCCCGATGGTCAGCTCGGCCACCGCGTCGGCCGGCGCCTCCGGCGTGTAGGCCACCGCGACCCCGTGCTCGCGCGCGGCCGCCAGGTCGACGCTGTCCAGCCCCACCCCCACCCGCGAGATCAACCGCAGGCCGCGGGCGGCCCGGATCACGGTCCGGGTAATCGGCTCGGTCCCCGCGATGACGGCGTCGACGCCGGGGACGAGCGACGCGAGCTCCGGCTCGGTCAGCCGCCGTCCGTGGGGGTTTCGGACGCAGTCGACACCCGCTTCCCCGAGCAGGTCGAGGCATCCGCGGTCGACTTCCCCGAACGGGACGGCGGTGATGAGGACGCGGGTCATGAACTGGTCGGAAACCGAGAGTCGGGGGCCCGGAACGCCGGCATCGCCCGCCACGACCGCACCGGGACGGCGCCGCTCCCGACACGCCGTCCCGCGGGGCCGTCCGGCAACCCGGCCCAGCCGCCCCGCCGGGCGCCCCCCGGCTCCCGCCGGCGTTCCCGGGGCGCGGCCACGCGGGGTTCCGCCGCCGGCTACGGCGTGGACGCCCCGACCGCGACCGGCGGCGACAGGGCGCGGTGGCGCGCCAGGTCGGCGTCCACCATCATGCCGATCAGCCCCTCGAAGTCGACGGCCGGCGACCATCCGAGCCCGGTCCGCGCCCTCGACGCATCGCCGATCAGGTGATCGACCTCGGCCGGCCTCAGCAGGGCGGGATCGGTGCGCACGTGCTCGCGCCAGTCGAGGCCGACGTGCCCGAACGCGGTCTCGACCAGGTCCCCGACCGAGTGGCTGACGCCGGTGGCGATGACGTAGTCGCGCGGGACGTCCTGCTGCAGCATCATCCACATCGCCCGCACGTAGTCGCCCGCGAAGCCCCAGTCGCGATGCGCGTCGAGGTTGCCGAGCGAAAGCCGGTCGGCGAGGCCGAGCTTGATGCGCGCCACCCCGTCGGTCACCTTCCGGGTCACGAACTCGAGGCCGCGCCGGGGCGACTCGTGATTGAACAGAATGCCGGACACCGCGAAGAGATCGTAGCTCTCGCGGTAGTTCACGGTGATGTAGTGGGCGAACGTCTTGGACACCCCGTAGGGGCTGCGGGGATGGAACGGCGTCGCCTCGGTCTGCGGCGTCTCCCGCACCTTGCCGAACATCTCACTCGACGAGGCCTGGTAGAAGCGAATCGAGGTGTCCACCCTTCGAATCGCGTCGAGGATCCGGGTGACCCCCTGGGCGTTGTACTCGCCGGTCAGCACCGGCTGGGTCCACGACGTCGGCACGAACGACATCGCCGCGAGGTTGTAGACCTCGTGCGGCCGCACCTCGTCGATCACGCCCAGCAGCGACATCTGGTCGAGCAGGTCCGCCTGCCGCAGCGCGACGCGCCCGCGCAGGTGCTCGATGCGCTCCAGGTTGGGGGCGCTCAGCCGCCGCGTCACGCCGACCACCTCGTAGCCCTTCTCGAGCAGCAGCTCGGCCAGATAGGACCCGTCCTGGCCCGTGATCCCGGTAACGACGGCGCGCCTCGACATGAGTCTCCTCGACGGCGGGCAACTCCCGGGCCCCCGCCCTCGCCCGCCCGATCGTATGGGACCGGGCCGGCCGGATCAACGTCATGGTAGGGTATCGCACCCGCCGGAGCCTCCCGGAGCCCGGCCTCCCGGGGCGAGGCCTCCCCGGGCACTCGAGCGCCGCCGCCGGCGCGACCCGGCGTTTCCGCCGGGGGGGCGGCCGGCCCGGAAGCGGCGCACAGCGATGGAAGCGATCGATCTCGTCGTGGTCGGCGGCGGCGTCGTCGGCCTGTCGTGCGCGCGAGAATCCGCCCGCCCCGGGCGCACCGTGTGCCTGATCGAGCGCCATGCCCGCTTCGGCACCGAGACCAGCACCCACAACAGCGGCGTCATCCACGCGGGCATCTACTACCCGGCCGGCTCCCTCAAGGCGCGGCTCTGCGTCGAGGGCCGCGAGGCGCTCTACCGGTTCTGCGCCCGGCACGAGGTACCGCACCGGCGCTGCGGAAAGCTGATCGTCGCCGGCACCGAGGAGGAGCGGGCCGAGCTGGAGCGCCTGCGCGCGCGAGGCGAGGCCAACGGCGTCACCGACCTGGAGATCGTCGACGCCGCCGCCGTCCGCCGGATGGAGCCGCACGTGGCGGCCCGCGCCGCCCTGTGGTCGCCTTCGACCGGCATCGTCGACCCCGAGGCCCTCGTCCGCACGTTGCGGCACGACGCCGCGCGCCGCGAGGTCGTCCTGCTGCCGGGCAGCCCCCTCGTCGCCGGCCGCGCCGACGCCGCCGGCATCGAGGTCCGCACGCCGGCCGAGACCATCCGGGCGCGCGCGGTGGTGAACGCGGCCGGGCTCCACGCCGACGAGGTCTCGGCGCGGCTCGACGGGCGCCGGTTCCACATCCATCCCTCCCGCGGCGAGTACGCCGAGCTGGTCGGGGCCGCCCGCACCCTGGTCGGCCGCCCCGTCTATCCCGTGCCCGCCCCCGCCGGCGAACATCTCGGCGTGCATCTCACGCCCACGACCTGGGGCAACGTCACCGTCGGCCCGACCGTGCACTATCAGGCCTCGAAAGAGGACCACGAGCAGGACCGGCTGCCGGTCGAGGCGTTCGTCGGGCCCACCCGGACGCTCCTGCCGGCGGTGCGGCCGGCCGACCTGCGGCTCGGCGGCACCGGCATCCGCGCCAAGCTCAGTCCCGACCCCGCCGCCTTCTCCGACTTCCTCATCGCGCGTGACGCGCGGCAGCCGAGGCTCGTGCACGCCGCGGGCATCGACTCGCCGGGGCTGACCGCCTGCCTGGCCATCGGCCGCCTCGTCGCCGGCCTCGTCGACGAGGTCCTCGACGGCCCGGCGTGAACGGCCGCTGCAGGTTGAGGGGGGGGCGGGCTGCCGCCAGGACGACGCCGGCTCGACCTTTTCGGCCGCCGCTTGATGGACCGGTCCGGAACCGGGCGCCACGCCGGCCGGTCACAACCTCTTGATGGCGGCCCGGGCCTCGCGGTCGGCCTCGCGCCGCCGTAGCGTCTCGCGCTTGTCGTGCACGCGCTTCCCCTTGGCGAGGCTCAGGGCGACCTTCACCCGCCCGCGCTTGAAGTACATGCGCACGGGGACCAGGGTCATGCCACGCTCGACGACCTTCCCGATGAGCTTGCGGATCTCCCGCTTGTGGAGCAGGAGCTTGCGCCGGCGCATCGGCTCGTGGTCGGCGTAGCCGCGGTGGCTGTAGGGGCTGATGTGCACGTTGTGCAGGAAGACCTCGCCCTGCTCGACCCGCCCGAAGCTGTCGCGCAGGTTCACGCGACCCTCGCGGATCGCCTTGACCTCGGTGCCGAGCAGGGCGATGCCCGCCTCGAAGGTGTCGAAGAAGGTGTACTCGTGCCGCGCCTTGCGGTTCTCGGCGATCGGCTTGTCACCCCGTTGCGGGTCGGCGCCGGACATCTCTCGCTGTTCCCCCCTGGCCCGCCGCCAGCCGGGCCGCGAGCACCACCGCCTGCACGAGGCTGGCCGCGTCGGCGACCCCGCGGCCGGCAATGTCGAACGCGGTGCCGTGGTCGACCGACGTCCGGACGATCGGCAGCCCCAGCGTGACGTTGACCGCCTCCCCGAACGCGGCGAGCTTGACGGGTATGAGCCCCTGGTCGTGGTAGCAGGCCACCACCGCGTCGAAACGGCCGTCCACCGCCTGGCGGAAGACGGTGTCCGCGGGCAGGGGCCCGGCGACGTCGATGCCCCGCTCCCGGGCCGCCGCCGCCGCGGGCGCGAGCACGTCGCGGTCCTCGGTCCCGAGCAGGCCCCCCTCGCCGGCGTGGGGGTTGAGGCCCGCCAGCGCGAGGCGCGGCCGCGCCACCCCGAACCTCGGCAGGTGAGCCGCGGCGAGGTCGAGGACGGTGTCCAACCGGTCCCTCGTCAACAGCCGCGGCACCGCCGAGAGAGGCACGTGGACCGTCGCGAGCACCACGCACAGCCGCGGCGAGTGGAACATCATCGCGACGTCGCGGGCGTGCGTGAGGTGTGCGAGCAACTCCGTATGGCCGCGCCACGGAGAGCCGGCCAGGGCCAGCGCCTCCTTGTTGATCGGTCCCGTCGCGATGGCGTCGAGCCGGCCCGCCAGCGCGTCGGCGGTCGCCCGCTCGACCGCGTCGAGCGCGGCCCGCCCCCCCGCCGCCGACAGCTCCCCGGGACGGAAGCGCGCCCGCTCGACCGCGCTGAGGGGACCGTACAGCACCGGCTCGCAAACCGTGGTGACCCGCCGGTCTGCGGCCGCGGCGAGGGCGATCTCGGGACCGATGCCGGCCGGATCGCCCATCGTCACGCCGATCCGCGGCCGCTCGGGACCCCGCGGGGCGCGATCAGGCGCGGCTCCCACACGCACCGCACCCACCCGACGCACCATCCCCGCCGCACCCGCTCCCGCACCCGCCGGCGCTCCGGCTGCAGCTCGATTCGTGGGCGCAACCCGCGTGCTGCTCGCCGGCGGCGTTGGGGAGCTCGTACCGCAGGCAGCACTTCAACCGGCCGCAGGCCCCGGAAAGACGCGACGGGTTCAGGCTCAGGTTCTGGCGCTTGGCCATCTTGATCGAGATCGGCTCGAACGACTGCAGCCACGTCGTGCAGCACAGGGGCCGTCCGCAGGTGCCGTACCCGCCGATGACCTTCGCCTCGTCCCGCGCCCCGATCTGCCGCATCTCGATCCGTGCCTTGAACTCGCTGGCGAGCTCGCGCACGAGGCCCCGGAAGTCGACGCGCCCCTCCGCCGTGAAGCTGAAGACGAGCTTCGAGTCGTCGAACATCTGCTCGACCTTGACCAGCTTCATCTGCAGGCCGCGCTCGCGGATCTTCAGCAGGCAGATGCGCCGGGCTTCACGTTCCCGCTGCTCCTGGCGGAACCGGCGCAGCACGTCCTCGCGCGTGGCCCTGCGCACCACCCGCAGGGGCGATTCGGGCGGCGGCGCGGTGCGCTCCGCGATCGGCGGAATCGTGCGCACCATGGTCCCGAGGGTCCGCCGCGTCCCCATCTGAACGACGACCTGATCGCCCGGCTCCGGCTTCGGATCGAAGTCCACCTCCGGCAGCAGGAAAGTACGTGTCCGGCCGACCGGATCGAACTTCACGCTCATGCAGCGTACAGGTTGGCGCTCGCCGGAACTGTCCATGCCGTCCCTCCCCCCGCGGCGGAGACGCCTCGCCCGCCAATCACCTTCGGCTCCTCTTGACGCCTATATCCGCAGGGTCAGCCAGTCGACGACGATCCGGGGACTGGCGTTCCGGGCCAACGCCGCCACCGCGCGGTCCACGGTCTCGAAACCCCGCGCGACCCGTTCCGCGCCATAGGACCGCGACAGCACCTCGAGCTGGTCGGCCAGGTCGCCGTTCGCCAGCCACGCCCGATCTCCGTCGGCCGCTACGACCTGCAAGTCGCGAAACAACGTGCCGAGCGCGCGCAGGCGGCGGGTCACGGCCTCCCGCTCGGTCGCCGCGCTCGACTTGGCGCGGCGCGCGCCGACGAGGTCCTTGCCGGCCTCGAGCCGGCGTTTCGCGGGCGGCGTCGCCGCCAGGGCCCGCAACGCGGCGGCGGCCGACTCGCGTGCCCGAAGGTACTCGTCCGAGCCGGTCTCGAGCGCCCGCGCCACGCTCCCGTCGGCGGCGGCCGCGGCGGCCGGCGCGGACGACGGTGCGACACCGCACTCACCCACCAGGACATCCACGACCTCGTCGGTCGCGAGGCTGCCGAACCGCAGCTCCGGGCACCGCGACCTCACCGTCGGCAGCAGCAGGTGGGGACGGTGCGTCACGAGCAGGAACACCGAGGCCGGAGGCGGCTCCTCCAGGGTCTTGAGCAGCGCGTTCTGCGCCTCGGCCACGAGGCGGTCGGCGTCGTCGACGATGACGACGCGGCGGCGCCCCTCGAACGGACGGTACGCGGCCTGCTCGACCACCCCGCGCACCGCGTCGACCTTGATCGTCCCGGTGTCGCCGGGCTCGACCGCGAGCACGTCGGCATGCACCCCGCGGGCGATGCGCCGGCACGGGGGGCACTCCCCGCAGCTCTCGGGAACGCCGGCCCCGGTATCGCGAACCGCCTCGCAGTTCAGCAGCTCGGCCAGACCCACCGCGACCTGCCGCTTGCCGACGCCGTCGGGGCCCGACAGCACCAGGCTCGGCGGCAGCCGATCCCGGGCGACGGCCCGGGCCAGCAGGCGGCGGACCGCGGCATGGCCCCGGACCGCGCCGAGCCTCACGGCGCCCCCTCCCCGTCCATCGTAGCAGTCTACAACGCGGACGCGCAGGTGACGCATGCACGCGACGGCGATTCGGCGCGAACGGACAGGCGCAAGACGGGAAGACGCTTGTACAGGCCGAAACGGCCCGCTCGGGGCAGGCTCGCCGGAACTCCCTCGAGCGGCCGTGAGGTTCGCGAGGAAGGCGGAATGGCGGGGCCGACGAGACTCGAACTCGCGACCTCCGGCGTGACAGGCCGGCGTTCTAACCAGCTGAACTACGACCCCGCGTCGTAGGCGCCCGAGCCGCATGTCCGCCCGCCGGGGTGACGGCCGGACTCTCTTGTGCGGCGCCCACCCGGCCCGCGTCACCGGGCTGGCCGCCGCTCGCCGCCGACAGGGGCGAGCGCCGGCTGGTGGGCGGTACAGGACTCGAACCTGTGACAACCGGCGTGTAAAGCCGGCGCTCTACCCACTGAGCTAACCGCCCGGCTCCCGGTTCTCGTCCCGCAACCCGACGCAACCGACCCATTATAGTGCAGAAATGGCCTCGCCGGAAAACGCGTTACGAGACCGGCCCGGGCTCAACTCGCGAGCAACGCCTTCAGCCCCAGCAGGGCCAGCGCCGCGAGGGCCCCGGCCAGGGCCTGCCCCTCGCGGTTGCGAGCGGCCCGGGCCGGCGACCACCGCCGGTCGCCGGCCGCGGCCGTCCCCCGCGCGTAGCGGTCGTAGGCGTCGCCGAGCTCGGCCCGCAGCCTCGCCTCCTCGAAGCGCGCCGCCTGCGACAGCGACACCGCGAGATAGAGGACGACGAGGAGGGCGGCGACGGGATGGCGCGCGGCCGTCGCGAAGCCGAGGCCCAGGAGGGTCGAGCCCACGTACAGCGGATGCCGCATCCACCGGTAGGGTCCCGACACCGTCACCTCGACCCCCTTCTCGAGATGCCCGGCCGCCCATCCCCGCAGGCACGCCCCCGCGAGACCGACCGCGGCGCCGAGGCCGAGCGACCACCAGGAGGGGCGCGCGAGCCAGAAGGCCGCCGCCGCCACCCCGAAGCCCGCGGCCACGCGGGAACGCGCCACCCAGAAGACCCAGCGCGGCGATGTCTCGCCGCCGCCGCGGGAAGGGGCCGGCCCTTCGCCCGTCATGACACGTCGAGCCGCAACGCGAGCGCAGCGGTGACGTCGTCCACCGTGACGTCGTCGAGGCACCGGCGCGCGGCGCGGCAGCGCCGCCGCCACCGGCAGCGGCAGTCGGCGAAGCGCGACACGGCGGCGTCTCCCGGCGACCGGGGTCCGTTGCGGCGCGCATCGGTCGGACCGAAGACGCCGACCACCGGGGTCCCCACCGCCGCGGCCAGATGCAGGGGCCCGGTGTCGCCGGACACCACCACCGACGCCGCCCGCAGGATGGCCGCCAGATCGGCCACCCGGGTCGGCGGGGCGAGCCGCGCCGCGCCGTTCGAGCCCTCGACGACGGCCGCGGACAGCGCCTCGTCGCCGGGACCCCACGTCACCAGCGACGGCAGCCGGCGCGCCGCCCGCAACCACTCGGCGACCCTCGCCAGCCGGGCCGGGGCCCAGCGCTTGTTGGGCCACGCGGCGCCGGGGTTGAGGACCGCGAACGGCCCCTCGCCGACCCCGGGCAACCGGCGCACCGCGTCGAGGGCGGCGGACGCCGGCACCTCGATCGGAAAGCGCCGGCCGGCGGTCGACGCGCCGAGATGGCCCGCGAGGGCCAGGTTCTTGTCGATGACGTGCACGGCGTCCCCCGGATCGCAGGTCTCCGTGTAGAAGAACCGGGCCGGCGGCTCGCGCAGGTGCCGCGCGGCGAAGCCCAGCACCCGGAGCGCCCCGCTCGACCGGGCGACCACCGCGGACTTCAACAGCCCCTGCACGTCGACGGCAACGTCCCAGGCGCCGCCCGCGAGCTCGCGGCGCAGCTCCGCGATCCGCCGCCAGACCGGCAGCGACCGGGAGCGGAGCACGATGCGCCGGTCCACGACCGGCGTCAGGTCCAGCACGTCCCGGTACCGTTCATCGACGACCCAGTCGATGCGGGCGGCCGGGAACCGGTCCCGGAGCGCCGCCGCCACCGGCAACCCGTGCACGACGTCGCCCAGGGCGCCGAGGCGGACGATGAGGATGGCTCGCATGGCTGCTCCGGCGCCGGGCGGCCCGGAAAGGCTCCTACGGCGCCGCCTCAGGTGCCGAGCGGATACGGGTCACGAGGTCGCGGGTCGAGTGCGTCTTGCCGTCTCCGACGATGACGGTGCGCCCGCCGTAGGCGCGGACCACGTCGCGCTCCGGCACGGTGTCGACCGTGTAGTCCGGCCCCTTGCAGTGGACGTCGGGCTCGACGAGGGCCAGCAGCCGGCGGGCCGTCGCATCGGCGAACACGACGACGTAGTCGACGGCGGCGAACCCGGCCACCAGCTCGGCCCGGTCGGCGGCCGTCTGCACCGGCCGGCCCGGACCCTTCAACGCGGTCACCGAGGCGTCGTCGTTGACCGCCACCACCAGACGGTCCGCCAGCGCCGCGGCGCCGGCGAGGTACCGCGCGTGACCGACGTGCAGCACGTCGAAGCAGCCGTTGGCGAACGCGATGGTGCGGCCGGCCGCTCGGTCGGCGCGCACGCGTTCCATGAGCTCGGACTCGGTGACGACGCGCCCCGCCGCGCGCCGTCTCGCCGCGGTCACGACAGGTCGCCCTCCACCGCCCGGAGCAGCTCGCTCCCGGTGACCACCGCGGTGCCGCGCTTCATGACCACGAGCCCCCCCGCGTAGTTGGCGAGGAGCGCCGCCTCGAGGCACGAGGCGCCCGCGCTCAGGGCCGCCGCCATCGTGGCGATCACCGTGTCGCCGGCGCCGGTGACGTCGGTCACCTCGTCCGGGCCGTGGATCGGGATGTGCTGGGTCGGACGCCCCGGCTCGAACAGGGCCATCCCCCGGCTCCCGCGGGTGACGAGCACCGCGTGCATCCCCGTGCGCTCGAGGATCGCGCGCCCGGCCCGCTCCAGCGCCTCCGGGTCCTCGCCGACCGCCCACCCGAGGACGTGCTCGACCTCCGACTCGTTGGGAACCGCCACCGTCAGCCCGCGGTGCTCCAGCACGCCGTACCGCGAGTCGAGCAGCACCGGCACCGCGGGGCCGCGCTTCCGCCGCGGCAGGCGGCGCTTGAGGCCGGCCACGAACCCCGGCGTGATCAACCCGGTGCCGTAATCGGACACCACCACCGCGTCGCATCCCGCGAGCGCCTCCGCCGCCGCCCGCGCCACCGCGTCCCGCGCCTCCGGGGTGATCGGCGGCCCGTCCCGGTCGACCCGCACCACCTGCTGCCGGGCCGAGTGGATCCCCCCCGCGAGGATGCGCGTCTTCGTCGGCGTCCGGTAGCCCGGCAGGCGCACGAGGCCGGTCCTCGTGAGGCCGCGCGGGATGCTCCGGACGAGACGGCGGCCGGCATCGTCCCGCCCGGCGAGGCCCACGAGCCGGGCCTCCGCCCCGAGGGCGGCCACGTTGCGGGCGGCGTTGCCCGCGCCCCCCGGCCGCACCTCGGTGGCGTCGTACTTGAGGATGAGCACGGGGGCCTCCCGAGACACCCGGTCGATCCGCCCGTAGATGAACTCGTCGGCGATGAGGTCGCCGACCACGAGGATGCGGGGCCGCCCGAACGACCCGACCAGGTCGACGAGACGCGTCCGCAGCGCCTCGTCGCCGGGCCCCGGTTGAATGGAGGGCAGGATCATCGGACCAGCCGGTCGCGGGGGTCGGGCGGATTCATCGCGGCCCTCCGCCTCCGGGCGGGGTCGCGGCGCCCGTCTCCGCGCCGGCCGGGAGCCGGCTTGCGGCCGCGTTGAGGACCTCGGCCTCGGAGATGCGCGTCATGCACCGATGGTCGATAGGGCAATCGCGGAAGAAGCAGGGGCGGCACCACACGGGATGCGTCAGCACCGCGTGCCCGCCGACAGGCGCGGTCAGGCGCTCGTCGGTGGGGCCGAAGATGGCGGTCACGGGCACCCCGAGCGCCGCCGCCAGGTGCATCGCCCCCGAGTCGCCGGCAATCAACGTCCGACACGAGGCGAGCAGGCCGATCAGTTGCCGGAGATCGGTCCGCCCGATCAGGTTCAGGAAACCGGGGCCCCGCCGGACATCGGCGTCAAGGGTGGATTCTATCGCAAGGCCGGCGTCCCGATCGTGGGCGCTGCCGAGCAGCACGACGCGCGCGCCGAGATCCCGCACCAGACGGGCGGCGACGCCGGCGTAGCGATTCGGCGGCCACCGCTTGGCGTGGCCGTAGGCGGCCCCCGGCGCCATGCCCACGAGCGGCCGCCGGTCGGCGACGCCGGCCGCGGCGAGCAGCTTGCGGGCGCGCTCGCGCAGGGCGGCCGGCGCCTCGAGGCCGGGCTCGGCGGCGACCGGCTCGATGCCCAGGCCGCGGACCAGCGCGAGATAGCGGTCCACCTGATGCACGGGGCCGCCGCGACGGCCCGGGGGCGTCACCGCCCGGGTCAGCAGGGCCCGCCGCCACTGCCCCGCGAACCCCCAGCGCTCCGCGATGCCCGCCCGCCGGGCGATCCACGCGGACCCGAACGAGCCGGGCAGCAGCAGCACCGCGTCGAACCCGCCGCGCCGCAGCGCCTCCTCCTCGCCGCGCCGCGCTTCCGCCCCGCCGCGCGGCACCCCCACCACCTCGTCGACGCCCGGCGCGGCCGAGAGCAGGGGCGACAGCGGACGGGGGCACGCCGCCGCGAGGACCGCCGCCGGATAGTGCGCGCGGAGCGCCGCCAACGCCGGCAACGCCATCACGACGTCGCCGAGCCAGTTCGGAGTCCGTAGCAGCAGGCGCATCGGTGTCCCACTCCCCGGCCGCCGGCGCCCTCGAGGACTCGGCACGCCGCGCGGGAGCGATTAATCGCACGAGAACACGCTGAGCATGTGATAACATGCACGCGATGGAAGTCGTTCAGTTGACCATCGACCTGTTGACCGCGTTCGGCGCCTTGGCTGCCGCGACCGGCGTCATCATGCTCAACAACAAGTTCAACCGCTTGCAGGGCAAGGTTGAGACTCTGGAAACCAGCTTCAACGCGCACGTCAACGCGCCGGGATTGCACCGAAGCTGAACCGCTCCACCCGATCGGCGTTTCCCGCCCGAGTACGCGGCAGCGCTCCCGTTGCCGCCGCCTCTCCGCCCACCGCCCTCGGCTCGCGTTCGAGGCTCGCCCACACCGGTTTCGCCACCGGGTGGGGCTATGGCGCCCGGTTCAACGGACCGGCCGTCTCCCGGCCGCGGCAACCCGCGAATCCCCTGAGCCCGTTCGGGACGCGGCGTCCGAAGGCGCGTCGGCGAGGCGCCAGCGCCGGTGCATCCACAGGTACAGCTCGGGCCGCCGCCGCACGTGGGACGCGAGCACGTCGGTGCACCGTTGGGTCAGGACCTGGACCGCGTCGGGGCGGCGGGGGTCGGGGGCCTCGACCGGGGGCTCGTAGACCACGCGGTAGCGCCCCCCTTCGACCGGCAGCGTGAACACCGGAATCACCGGCGCGCCCGCACGCAGGGCCAGCGCCGCGACGGCCGACGTCGCCGCGGCGGGCCGCCCGAGGAAGTCCACCGTCACCGCGCTGCGGTCCTGCATGTGCTGGTCGACCATCATGCCGACGGGGCGGCGTTCGCGCAGGCCGCGCAGCAGCCCCCGCACCGCCCCCTGCCGCGGGACCACCCGGGTCCCGACCCGCGTCCTCACCCGTTCGATCATCGCCTCGAGCCGCGGATTGTCCAGCGTGCGCGCCACCATCACGATCGGCTCGAAACGGACCGCGTGGGCCATGACGTGGAGCTCCCAGAACCCGAAGTGCCCCGTGAAGAACATCGCGCCGCGGCCCGACGCCCTCGCCCGCTCCACGTGCTCGGCCCCCTCGAACTCGACCCGCGCCATCATGTCCTCGACGCGCATCGCGTCGAACCGCAGCAGCTCGATCACGTGGCGGCCGACGCTCGCGAACGCGCCCGCCACGATGGCGCGCCGCTCGTCGTCGTCCCGTTCCGGCAGGGCCGCCCGCACGTTGGCCGTCGCCGTGTGCCGGCGGCGGTGGTCCCAGCGGTGGAACAGCCACCCCAGCCCGCCGCCCAGCCCCGCCCCCCAGCGGCGCGGCATCGCCCGCACCGCCGACTGCACCGCCCGCACCGCCAGGTACTCCGCGAGATGACGGACCGGCCGGGACCGTCGCGGCGCTCCCGCCGTCACCGCGACGCGCTCCGCTCGGCCGCGAGCCGCCCCGCGATGAAGGCGCGGAACGGCGCTTCCGGGGTCACCGCACAGGTCATGGGCATCGTCGCCAGGACCGGGTCGAACGGCAGCCACGGCTCGAGGCGGACGAAGTCCTTGTCGGTCGTCACGATCGCCTCCGCCCTCGCGCGCCGGGCCTCGGCCTGGATGCGGTCGGCCTCGCGCCGCCGGTACCGATGATGGTCGGCGAAGGCCACGGTGTGGACGACGTCCAACCCCGCCGCGCGCAGGTCGTCGAAGAACCGCTCGGGACGCGCGATGCCGGCCACCGCGGCGACCCGCGCTCGCGCGCCGAGCCCGTCGCCGTCGCCGCCCGGCCGGCCCACCCGCACCGGGCCGGACCGGCGCCGCACGTGGAACACGCGGGCCGGCTGAAGCTCGGCCTCCACCCGAGCCCGGCGGTCCGCCGGCACGTCGACCAGGAGCAGGGCGTCGGCAAGGCGCGCCGTCGCCAGCCGCTCGCGCAGCCGCCCCGCGGGCAGCACCCGCGGGTCGTCGAGGTCCGCGGCCGACAGCAGGACGAGGTCGGTGCCGCGGGCCAGCGTCAGGTGCTGGAACCCGTCGTCGAGCACGTGCACGGTGGCCCCAAACCGGGTCTCGGCGAGGCGACCCGCGAGATGGCGGTCTTCCGCGACCACCACGGCGACCCCGTCGAGGGTCCGGGCCAGCATCCACGGCTCGTCGCCGGCGACGGCGAGGCTGCCCACGATCCGCTCGAAGTCGCATATCACCGCCGCTCCCTCGACCGGATCGGCGCGCCCGTAGCCGCGGCTGAGGACGGCGGGCCGCTCCCCCATCTCCACCAGCATGCGGGCCAGCGCGGCGACGAGCGGGGTCTTGCCGCTGCCGCCGGCCGCGAGGGCCCCCACGCTGACGACCGGCCGCACGAGCCGGCGGCGGGCCTCGGGGCGGCGGCCGTACCAACGCCGGCGCCGCCACGCGGCTGCGTCGTACAGGCGGCTGGGCAATCGCAGCAGGATCCTGTCCTCGTCGGCGGCCCCGCACCGGCCGGGCGCGGTCCGCGGTCGTCCCGGTCCCGATCTCGTCATCGGGACCCGGCACCCGTCAAGCCGCGGCGTTCTCGGTCGCCGGGTCCCGATCTCCTCAGCACGACCGCGCATGCGGCGTTCCCGCCGATGCGGGGCGGCCGGGCGGCGGCAGCACCGCCGCGATCTCGGCGAGGCTGCGCGCGGCCGCGCCCCGGTTCGCCTCGACGAGGGACCGGGCCGCGGTCCCCAGCTCGGCGCGCTGCCGCGGGTCGGCCAGCAGCCCGGCCAGCACCGATTCCAACTCTTCGGCCCCCGAGACCCGGCGGGCGGCCCGGTGGGCGAGAAACAGCTCGGCGATCTCGGCGAAGTTCTCCATGTGCGGCCCGAACACCACCGGCCTCCCCCGGGCCGCCGGCTCGATCACGTTGTGCCCGCCCACCGGCACCAGGCTCCCCCCGACGAAGACGACGGTGGCCGCCGGGAACAGCGCGGCCAGCTCGCCCACCGTGTCCAGCACGACGACGTCGGCCCGTCCCGCACCGTCCTCCGGCAGGCGGCTGCGGCGCACCGCCGCGAGCCCGCGCGCCGCCGCGAGGGCGGCCACCTCGGCACCACGCTCGGGATGGCGCGGCGCGAGCAGGAGCACGAGATCGGGCACCGCGGACCGCAGCCGCCGGAATGCGTCGAGCACCGGCTCCTCCTCGCCGGGGTGCGTGCTCGCGGCCATGAGCACCGGCCGGTCCGGCGCGAGGCCGAGCGAACGCGGGAGGTCGTCGTCGCGGGCCGCGGGGGCAGGCGGCGGCGCCGGCAGCGCGTCGAACTTCAGGTTCCCGGTCATGACCACCCGGTCGGCCGGCGCGCCGAGATCGACGAGGCGCCGGGCCGACTCGTCGCTCTGGGCGCAGCACCGGTCCACGTCGGCCAGCACCCGCCGGAACCACCGCCGCACCAGCCGGTAGCGCGGATACGACCGATCGGAGATGCGCCCGTTGACGAGCATCGTCCTCACCCCTCGCCGGGCGCAGCGCCGCAGCAGGTTGGGCCACAGCTCGGTGTCCACCGCGACGAACAGCACCGGCCGCACGCGGTCCAGCACGCGGTCGACGGCGGGCGGCAGGTCGAGGGGAAAGTAGAACAGGCCGTCGACCGCCTCGATGCCGGCGGCGACCGCCCGACCGGTCCGGGTGGTGGTCGAGAGCCACAGCCGATGGCCGGGATAGCGGTCGCGCAGCCCGGGAATCAGGGTGCGGGCCGCCTGCACCTCACCCACCGACACCGCGTGAATCCAGATCGACGGCCGCCCCCCCGGATCGACCCGGTCCGGCAGGCGGCCCCAGCGCTCCCGCATCGTCCCGACGTACTTGCCGTGGCGCGCCGCCTCGTACAGGAGGCGTGGGGACATCGACAGGGCGTAGCAGACGATGGCCGCGCTGTACAGCAGATGCATCGATGGGCCGCTTCGGAGCCTCGGCACGCCGGTTGACCCGACCGCCGCGCCATAACCTACAATAGATCGTTTGTGGACCGAGATCAGGAGGCGCGCCGGGAGGCGGCGCGCCGCCCCGGAGGAAGGTCGAGACAGGGCATGGCGACACGAGTAGGCATCAACGGATTCGGCCGCATCGGCCGCAACATCATGCGGGCGTCGAGGGGGGCGGACGGCATCGAGATCGTGGCGGTCAACGACATCACCGACGCCGGGACGCTCGCCCACCTGCTGAAGTACGACTCGGTGCTGGGCAACCTCAGCGACGAGGTGACGGTCGACGGCGACGGCATCCGGGTGGGCGATCACCGCTTCCGCGTCACCGCCGAGCGCGACCCCGCCAACCTGCCCTGGGGCGAGATGGGCGTCGAGGTCGTGCTCGAGTCGACCGGCCTCTTCACGAAGCGCGACGACGCCGCCAAGCACCTCGCGGCCGGCGCCCGGCGGGTCATCGTCACCGCCCCCGCCAAGCAGCCCGACCTGACCGTCGTGCTCGGCGTCAACCACGACCGCTACGACCCCGAGCAGCACCGCATCATCTCGAACGCCTCGTGCACGACCAACTGCCTCGCCCCCGTCGCCAAGGTGCTGCACGAGCGGTTCGGCCTGAAGCGCGGGTGGATGACGACGGTGCACGCGTACACCAACGACCAGAAGCTCCTTGACCTCCCTCACAAGGACCTGCGCCGGGCCCGCTCGGCCGGGCTCTCGATGATTCCCACCACCACCGGCGCCGCCGTCGCGGTGGGCGAGGTGCTGCCCGAGCTCAAGGGCAAGCTCGACGGCATCGCCATGCGGGTGCCGACCCCCAACGTGTCGGTGGTCGACCTCGTCGCCCAGGTCGAGCGGCCCGCCACCGCCGACGCCGTCAACGCGGCCTTCACCGCCGCCGCCGACGGCCCCCTGAGCGGCATCCTCCAGGTCGCGACAGACCCCCTCGTCTCGATCGACTTCAAGGGGAATCCCCACTCGTCCATCGTCGACGGCTCGTACACGAGCGTGATGGAGGGCGACTTCGTGAAGCTGCTCTCCTGGTACGACAACGAGTGGGGCTACTCGTCCCGGTGCGTCGACCTCATCGGGTTCCTCGCCGACAAGGGGCTGTAGGGGGAGACCAGCCGACCGCATCGGTCCGGACCGACCCCAGGCAATCGTGGCCAAGAGAACCATCCGCGACCTCGAGCTCGACGGGCGCCGGCTGTTCGTGAGGGTCGACTTCAACGTCCCCCTGCGCGACGGGGTCATCGGCGACGACACCCGCATTCGCGCCGCCCTTCCCACCCTGAGGCTCGCCCTCGAACGGGGAGCGACGCTCCTCGTCGGCTCGCATCTCGGCCGCCCCGGGGGGAAGGCGAGTCCCGACCTCACGCTGCGGCCGGTTGCCGCGCGGTTGTCGGAGCTGGTGGGACGCCCGGTGGTCTTCGCGCCCGACGCGGTCGGCGAGCCCGTGACCGCCGCGCTGGCCGAGGCCGGCCGCGGCGGCGTCGTGCTGCTCGAGAACCTGCGCTTCCACGCCGGGGAGGAAGCCAACGACCCCGCGTTCGCGGCTGCCCTGGCCGCCCCGTGCGACGCCTACGTCAACGACGCCTTCGGGACCGCGCACCGGGCCCACGCCTCGACCGTCGGCGTGACGGGCCTCGTCGCCGACGCCGCCGCCGGGCTGCTGATGACGGAGGAGCTGGAGCATCTCGGGGCGCTCCTCGCCTCGCCGCCACGGCCCTTCGTCGGCATCCTCGGCGGCGCCAAGGTCTCGGGCAAGCTGGAGGTCATCGAGAACCTGCTGCCCCGCCTGGACGCGCTCCTCGTCGGCGGCGCCATGGCCTACACGTTCCTGAAGGCGCGCGGGCGCCCGGTGGGCCGATCGCTGGTCGAGGACGCCCTCGTCGACACCGTCCGCGGCGTCGAGCAGTCGGCAGGGGCCCACGGCGTGCGGCTCGAGCTGCCGGGCGACCACGTCGTCGCCGACCGGCTCGACGCCGGCGCCGCCCACGCCACCATCGGCGTGGACGACCCCGCCATCGGCGACCGCCTCGGGGTCGACGTCGGCCCCGAGACCATCGGCCGCTACCGGGAGGCGGTGGCCGTCGCCCGTACCGTCCTCTGGAACGGACCGATGGGGGTGTTCGAGATCCCCCCCTTCGCCGCCGGCACCCTCGCCGTCGCCCGCGCCGTCGCGGACAGCCCCGCGACCTCCATCGTGGGGGGAGGCGACTCGGTCGCCGCTGTCCACCGGGCCGGCGTCGCCGGGCGCATCACCCACGTCTCGACCGGCGGCGGCGCGTCGCTCGAGTTCCTCGGCGGCCGCACCCTGCCCGGCGTCGCCGCGATGCCCGACGCCGCGGGCGGGAGCGGGAGCTGACCCATGCCCAGACGCCCCTTCGTCGCCGCCAACTGGAAGATGCACAAGACCGTCGCCGAGGCCGTCGACTACGCGGGCGAGCTCGTGCCGCGCGTGCGCGACGCGGCCGGCGTGGACATCGTCCTCGCCCCGCCGTTCCCGGCCCTGCCCGCGCTGGTCGACGCGCTGGCCGGCCCCGGGGCCGGCGGCCGCATCGCGGTAGCCGCGCAGAACGTCCACGCCGAGACGCAGGGGGCCTTCACCGGCGAGGTCAGCCTGCCCATGCTCCGGGCGTGCGGGGTGACCGCCGCCATCATCGGCCATTCCGAGCGCCGCCGGCTCTTCGGCGAGACCGACGCCGGCGTCAACGCCAAGGCCCGGGCCGCCGCGGCGGCGGGGCTGACGCCCATCGTCTGCGTCGGCGAGGCCCTGGAGGAACGCGAGGCCGACCGCACCTTCGACGTGCTCGACCGCCAGATCGAGGCGGGCCTCGCAGGCCTGTCGCCGGAACAGGCCGGCGCCGCCGTCGTCGCCTACGAGCCGGTCTGGGCCATCGGCACCGGCCGCGTCGCCACCCCCGACCAGGCCGACGCCGCCCACCGCCGCATCCGCACCCGGCTTGCGACCCATTTCGGCCGCGACGCGGCCGCCGCCTGCCGCGTCATCTACGGCGGCAGCGTCAAGCCCGGCAACGCCGGCACCCTGATGGCGCAGCCCGACGTCGACGGCGCCCTCGTCGGCGGGGCCGGCCTCGACCCCGCCGCCTTCGCGGAAATCGTGGCGGCCAGCCGACCCGTCGCGCAATAGCCGTATAATGGAGGGACGATGCTGAGCATTCTTCTCACCGCCGCGCACGTGTTCGTCTGCCTGTTCCTGGTCGTCGTCGTGCTGATGCAGCAGGGCAAGGGCGGCGGGCTGCAGGCCGCGTTCGGCGGCAGCGGCAGCGACGCCGCGTTCGGCGCCCGCTCGAGCGCCACCGTGCTGACGCGCGCCACCACCGTGCTCGGCGCCCTGTTCATGGTCGGGTCGATGACCCTCACCATCATCGGCCAGCGCGGCGAGTCCTCGCTCCTGAGCGGCGTGGACGGCCCCGGCTTCCAGCCGCAGGCGCCGGTGTCGGCCCCGGCCGACGCCGCCCCGGCCGCCCTCGCCGAGGACGACGGGGCCGAGCCCGACGCCGACGCGGAGGAGTCGGCCGAGGCGCCGGAAGAGCCTCGGTAGCGCGAAGATCGCGGGCGGCGGAGAACGGTCGCACCCACCCGATGCGGAAGTGGCGGAACTGGCAGACGCACTAGCTTGAGGGGCTAGCGAGCCAATGGCTCATGGGGGTTCAAATCCCCCCTTCCGCACCACCTCGATTCTCGGCCATTCCTCCGAACGGGGCCGACCCGGCGCCGCCGAACGACTCACGCCAACGAGCCCGGCCCGGCTTCGCCGAGCGGCTCACCAAGCGTGGTCGACGCGCCGTGGTGACTGCGGCCCGCGCGCCAAACGGATCACCAGGGCGGCTCTACGACCGATTCCGAGCGCCCTCGGACACGCGAGCAGGCCCCCCCCACGGCCGGCCAGCCGGGAACCGCCGGCCGAGCGCACCTGTCAGCCACGACAGGAGGGCTCCCGCCCCGAGGCCCGCAACCAACACGACGTCGAGCGACAAGTGTCCGATCATTCCGTCCACCATCCCTCGCGACAACGACGTCGCGGCCGACGCGAGGTGTCGCGACGCCACAATTCGACGTACTCGCTCATGCAAACGGCAACCGACATTCGAAACGCCATCCGCGCCGCGCTGCGCGCCGCCGCCGACCCCGACCGCGCCCCGCAACAGCAAGCGTACATGAAGTCGGAGATGCCGTTCTTCCGTGGTCGTCCCGCAGTGCCGGCGCATCGCGGCGGCGGCGTTCAGGGCCCGTCCGCTGCCCGACGCGGACGCGTGGGAGGCGGCCATCCTCGGCCTGTGGCGCCAGGCCGCGTTTCGCGAGGAGCGCTACGCGGCGATCGAGCTCCTGAACCTGCCGCGCTGCTCGCGCTGGATCAAGCCGCGCCGCGTTCCCCTGATCGAGGAGCTCGTCGTCACCGGCGCCTGGTGGGACTACGTCGACGCGGTCGCCGGCCGCGCCATGAGCACCATGCTGGCCGCCCACCTGCGGCCGACGAAGACGCTGCTGGGCAGATGGGCGCGGTCCGACAACGTGTGGAAGCGCCGCACCGCGATCCTCGCGCAACTGCGCAGCAAGCAGGCGACGGACACGAAGCTGCTGGCCGACGTCATCGAGTCCTCCATCGGCGAGGGGGAGTTCTTCCTGCGGAAGGGCATCGGCTGGGCGTTACGCGAGTTCTCGAAGACCGATCCAGAGTGGGTGATCGAGTTCATCGCCGAGCATGGCGACCTCTCCGCCCTCAGTCGGCGCGAAGCGCTGAGGCAAGTGGAGCGTGGGCGCCGTTGATGCTCGATCCCCCGGGCACCGGCCACACGGCCGGGTTCGCCGGGGGATTCGCGATCATGAAGGACCCTGTCGCGGCGGTTGTCGTTGATCGTCGGCCGGTTTCGGCGGAACACTTGGCAGAAAAGTCGGCTGCAAAACGAGGCCGCGAAGTAAATCCCGCGGATACGCAACAAGTGATTGCACATGCCCGCCGAACAATGACCCCGCGGGGCTGTACCCCAGGGCGTACCCCGCGGATGCTCGTCCAGCGCATCACCGTCCTCGCGCGGGGAAAGGACCCGCTTCAATGAGGCCGCGGGGCGTACCCCGCGGATGCTCCAGCATGCCCCGGAACCGCTTGACAGCCCCGCCCGCTTCAATGAGGCCGCGGGGGCGTACCCCGCGGATGCAAGCCGCCGTTCCAGGTCGGGCGCGGCCCGCGAGAGTAGCTTCAATGAGGCCGCGGGGGCGTACCCCGCGGATGCGCGAGGGCTACGGGCGCACGGCGTCGGTGAAGTGCGCCCAAATGCTTCAATGAGGCCGCGGGGGCGTACCCCGCGGATGCTCGCCCCCCCGTAGTCGGGCGTGCCCCCCGAGAGGAACGCTTCAATGAGGCCGCGGGGGCGTACCCCGCGGATGCTCGCCGGCCTGAAGGAGAGCATGCCTGGCGTCTTCGCGCTTCAATGAGGCCGCGGGGGCGTACCCCGCGGATGCTGAAGAATGCCCGTTGACACGCCAAGCCCCTCCCGGCTTCAATGAGGCCGCGGGGGCGTACCCCGCGGATGCTCGGCGCGGTGCGGACACACATCATGGCGGCGGCGGGCTTCAATGAGGCCGCGGGGGCGTACCCCGCGGATGCAGCGAGGTGTCGATGCCGTGCACGAGGAAGGTCGAGCTTCAATGAGGCCGCGGGGGCGTACCCCGCGGATGCCTAGCCGACCACGACGCGAGTGCGGACGCCATCTACGCTTCAATGAGGCCGCGGGGGCGTACCCCGCGGATGCACGGTGCGTCGGGCGATGGTGTGGTTGCAGGATGAGCTTCAATGAGGCCGCGGGGGCGTACCCCGCGGATGCTCGAGGACGCCGACGCGGCGATTGCTGCCGACGTGCTTCAATGAGGCCGCGGGGGCGTACCCCGCGGATGCGGTGAGCACCGGCGCGTCGTCGGCCTGCATCTTCCCGCTTCAATGAGGCCGCGGGGGCGTACCCCGCGGATGCTCCACTTCGTCGTCCGAGAGGGTGACGGCGTTGTTGCTTCAATGAGGCCGCGGGGGCGTACCCCGCGGATGCGGACCGCTCGCAAGTCGTTGTCGGCGAACGGATTTACCATGGCGCTTGCGAGCGGTGGACGGAATGCTGCGGCGTGAGCACTGGCGTACCGTCGACATCGGTCGCGTTCATGGGCGACAACTATCCAGTTTTCAAGGAGCTGCGGGCTCTGCGAGCCCTGTCCGTGGTCGCGGCGGCACCGGAGCGCTCGATCCATGGCGGCGAGTTGTGCGTCACACGATGACCGGTTCCCGGCGCACCGGCTGGAACGACTTGCCCAGGCTCACGACGCGGGGTTCGATGCCGTCGGCGACGCCAACATCGACCAGGACCACATGGTCCTCGGCATGATCGATCAGATCGTCAAGACGTGCAACCAGCTCAGCGTGTCGGCGCCGGCCGAGCCGGCACTGGAACACCGAGAGCTGGACCCACTCCCCGTAGCCCTGCATCAGCTTGAACACGCGCCGCCACCGTTTGGGGTCGGAGATGTCGTAGACGACGATGTAGAGATGCTCCACGGGCTCATCTCGTGGTGAAGTTCGGGTACTCGGGCAGCTCTCCGAGCAGCCACCGGCCGAACAGGCGCGCCTGCATCTCCATCAGGCGGCGATAGCTGACCCGGTAGCCGAACAGCGGGTGGACGACCTCGTGGCCGAGGCGGCGCTCGTAGGTGGCGATGAACCGGCGGCGCCCGTGCGTGGTCAGGTTGACGGCGCCGCCCGCCGACCTGAAGTCGGTGGGCCGGACCTCGCCGTTGTTGATGGCCTGCACGACCACCGAGTCCGCGATGAGCGGGCGGAACGGCTCCATCAGGTCGAGGGCGAGCGCCGGTCGACCGTAGCGGGGCTGGTGATACAGGCCCCGGAACGGATCGAACCCGACCGCGGCCAACACCACCGTCCACGTTCGAACCAGCAGCGAGTAGGCGAACGACAGCAGCGCGTTCACGGGGTCTGTCGGGGGACGGCGGTTCCGGGTCTCGAAGTCGAACGCGGCGGCCGGGCCGTCCTCCGGCAGCATCGCGCCGAAGGCGCGGAAGTAGCGGGCAGCGGCGGTCCCCTCGACGCCGAGCAGCTCGGCGATGGAGGTCGCGCGGGCGGGCCGGCGGCTGTCGCTCCTCAGGTCGACCAGGACGGGCTGGCTGCTGGCGTCGCGCTTCCAGTTCCGCCGCAACAAGGTGCGGCAGTTCTGGATCTTCGCGCTCACCAGTCCCCGGGCGAACCGCAGGCAGGCGGCGTCGTCGAAGCTCGCCCGGTACTGGGCGGTGCGCAGCTCGACGTTCTTGTGGCCGTTGCCGGCGGTGTGTCCCAGGAACCACCCGCCGTAGGTGTGCCAGGTCACGGGGATGTCCCGCCACATCAGCTCGTGCAGGCACGGCGTGGTGAGGTTGACGTTCCCCATCACGATGACCTGCGAGGTCTCGTTCAGCCGCGCCGTCGCCACCTTCTCGTCGTCGACGGTGACCACCAGGGTCTCCCCCGATTTCGCCACCCTGGCACGCCGGGCCTGCACGTAGAGGGGCAGGGCGTCGGTGGCGCGCACCGCGATGGGCCGCGGCGGGGCCGTCGCCCGCGTCAGCCGGTTGACTTCGTCGGGCAGGCAGATCTCGACGAGCGAACAGCGCGGGCACTTGGGGCTGTCCTCGAGCGGGGGTGGAATCGTGCCGTCGGCGGCGAGGCCGCGCAGGCCCTCGATGGCCCGGTGCGTGCTGGCGACGAGGTCGTCGTCGAAGGGAACCCGCACCCGCTCGCGGCTGCCGACGAAGTACAGCACGCCCTCGACGCAGTCGTAGCCGTGCTCGCGCAACAGCAGGCCCTGCGCGCAGAGCTGCACGCGCTCGGGCTCGTGGGCGCCGCTGCCCACGTGGGGCCGTTTGCCACGCTTGTAGTCGACCGGCGTCACCCGGCCGCCGTCCGACTCGATGAGGTCGAGCCTGGCGATGAGCCCCAGGCGCTCGGACGACAGGGTGACCGACCGCGCGTGGAGTCTGGGCGACTCTTCGATCTCGTCTGGCGGCGGCAGCGTTCCGCCGTCACGGTTGACCCGCCGGTGGGCGTGGCTGCCCTCGACGGTGTCGGACGAGTCGGCCCATTCGCCCTGGACCCACTCCAGGTAGGCGAGGCGCGGACAGTAGACGTACTCGTTGACCATGCGCGCCGGCACCAGCGGCGGGTCAGCGGACGCGTGCGGAGTCGACGACGGCGCCGGGCTTTCTGTTGCGGGCACGGCGGCGACCTCCCGTCTTGCCGATGTTCGGTAATCGGTTGTTTCGGCAGTTCGGGTGGTCGGCGGTAGGGGGATGCAGGAGACCGGCGGTCTCGGAACGCTACGGGCAGCGGGCCCGCACCGCCAGGGGTGGCGGCCAGACGCGACCAGCTTCACGGACGGGAAGTACGTCTGGTAGCGGCCGACGTCCCCGGTGACGAGCGTCAGGCCGTCGGCGCCGCGTGGGCGCCGATATCGGCGGTTGGGCGGTCGGCGGTGGATGCATGAGGCCCGCGGTCTCGGAACGCTCGGACGTCGAGCCCGGACCCATTCAGGTGTGGCCGTCTGGCGCGACCAGCTTCACGGACGGGAAGTACGTCCGGTAGCGGCCGACGTCCCGGGTGACGAGTGTCAGGCCGTCGGCGGCCGCGTGGGCGCCGATATAGAAGTCGGGCAGCGGGGACGTCCGCACACCGCCGGCCCGCCGGTAGCGCAAGAAGGCCCGCCCCGCCAGAAACGCGGCGGCGTACGGCAGCGGCAGCCTCTCGAGCATGAGCGCCTCGAGACTGCGGTCGAGCAGCCCGACATCGGTAAACGCGAGCGACGTCTCGGCGTAGACGATCGGGTTTATCCCGACGTCACCCGTCTCCAGGGCGTCGCGGACGGCCGCCTCCGACCACGACCGCCACGCCGCGTCGTCGGTGAAGATATCGAGCAGGACGTTCGTGTCGACGAGAAACACTCACCCGTCCCCGCGCGTGAGCCGCATCACCTCGTCGGTGCTCGTGCCGGGGCCCGCGATGCCGCGCGCCTCGCGAAGGCGCTGGGCGACGAGCGCCCGCTTGCTCAACACGGGACGCAGCACGACGCAGCCGTCGGCCTCCTCGAAGATGACGTCGGTGTGGGGCAGCAGGCGGAACTTCCGCCTGAGCCGCTGGGGGATGGTCACCTGTCCCTTGGTGGTGATTTTCATTTGTCGTGTATTACTCGCCAAATTCTTACCATGATCCTGGACTTCTGTCAACCACCCGAGGCAAACTGGGAGCAAACCGGGTCAGACCCGGCCCGGAGCAGCCAGACGCGCCGCGGCCAGCAACCCGCCGCCTGCCAACGGCCCCACGCCACACCGGGCCAGACTGGGCCCGACCGGGCTGTACGCTGTCCGGCTCGCTGTTCCGAACGTTGGCCCCGCATAGCCGGCCACGGAATACCCGACCGCGCCGAGGTACCGCGCCCGGGCAGAGGCCACCAACAGCTTCCCGCGGAACCCTGACAGAATCTGACAATGACCAGTGTCAACATGCCGATTCGGTGGACTTGATTCCAGCGGCATCGTCCCACGGTGAATCGCTTGCGCGGGCCACTCCTGACCGATCGTCCTCGCAGCGAAGCAACGCCCGGAGGCCCCCCCCGGCCCGCCACACTACACCCTTCCGACCGATGCAAGGATCGCGAGTCGTGGCTGCACCGACGAAATCACTCGTCACCATCGCTGACACTGAGATGCCCTGCACCCGAATCTGCGAATCTGCGAAGCGCCCACACCACGTCCCGCCCGCTGGCCGGCGATTCGCCGGTCAATGCGCTGACGGCGCAACGCGTGTACCATGGAAAACATGAACTACGGCGACCCCGTTGGGTTCTTCAGCAGGTTGGCAGACGGCAGGGAACCGCACCCCTGGCAACGCGACCTCTCACGCCCGACTATCTGCGGAAACCGCCTGATCCGCATTCCCACCGGTTTCGGCAAGACCCTGGGCGTGCTCGCAGCCTGGAGCTGGCATCGCCTGCACCGGCGAGACGACGACTGGCCTCGCCGCCTGGTGTGGTGCCTGCCGATGCGCGTGCTCGCCGAACAGACCGAGAGCGAGGTCAGATCGGCGCTCGAACGCCTCGACCTGCTTTGGCACGGCAGGGGGAACCACGCAGACAGGGTTGGCGTCCACCTGCTCATGGGCGGCGCCGACGCCGGACGGTGGCATCTCTATCCCGAGCGTGAGGCCGTCCTGATCGGCACGCAGGACATGCTGCTCTCCCGCGCCCTGAACCGCGGCTACGCAAGCCCCAGGGCGCGCTGGCCCATGGAGTTCGGACTGCTGAACCACGACGCCCTCTGGGTGATGGACGAAGTGCAGTTGATGGATGTGGGCCTGGCGACCTCGGGACAACTTCAGGTGTTTCGAGACGAGGACCAAGCCGCCGGCAAGTCGTTGCGCCCCTGTTTCACATGGTGGATGAGCGCGACGTTGCAGCGTGGCTGGCTGGAGAAGAGCCCGGACGCGGCCAGCTTGACCGGCGAGCTGGCTCGGAACACGCACCGTATCGCAACCGGGGACCGAGTGGGGCATCTGTGGGACGACGTAGCCAAGCCCCTGGAAGTCGTTCCGTTCGCCAATCCGAACACGCTGGCTCGGGACATATCACGGCGCCACCGGGACGCTGGTTCCGGAAAGTCGGGGCCGACATTGGTCGTGTTGAACACGGTGAAGCGAGCCGTTGAGGTCTGGACGACACTACAGCGGGACAAGACCCTGCGGAGCGCCGGTACAGACGTTCGTCTGATGCACAGCCGGTTCCGACCCGCCGAACGACGCGCCTGGCGCGAAGGTTTCCTCAATCGACGAGCGTGCGCCCCTGACACGAACCGCATCATCGTTTCCACGCAGGTGGTCGAAGCAGGTGTGGATATCTCCGCTTTCCTGCTGGTCACGGAGCTGGCGCCCTGGCCGAGCCTCGTGCAGCGGTTCGGCCGCTGCGCACGATGGGGCGGCCCGGGCCGCATCGTCGTTGCGGACTTCAGGCACGACAGCGACCGGAAGGCCACCCCCTATTCCGTGGATGAGCTCGACGCTTCCCGCGACGCCTGCGATGCGTTGCAGGACGTGGGGCCGCTCCATCTCGAACAGTTCGAGGAAGAGAATGGCGCATTGCTGCCGCGTCTCTATCCTTACGAACCCGCGCACCTGTTGCTGCACCACGAAGTGAACGAGCTGTTCGACACTTCGCCGGACCTGTCGGGAGCAGACATCGACATCAGCCGCTTCATTCGTTCAGGTGACGAGCGCGACGTTCACGTGTTCTGGGCCGAGCTCGCGGGGCACGCCCCACCATCCAACCTGAAGCCGTGGCGAGACGAACTTTGCAGCGTACCCTTCATCGAGGCTCGCGACTGGCTGTGCCGATCGGGATCGGAAACCCTGAAACCGGATGTCCGGGCATGGGTCTGGGACTGGCTGAGCCGCGAGTGGCGCACGGTTGCGCGCCGCGATATCTTCCCCGGGCAGACCGTGCTGGTCGAGGCTGCCGCCGGCGGCTATCGCGACGATGCCGGATGGGATCCCAAGTCCTCGGAACCGGTTGCGCCGGTGCGAGTGGATGACGATGCCACACCCGTGAGCCGCCCGTGCTGGACACGGGACGGCGAAGGCTGGCGCCCCGGCAACCGGCGCATTCGCGTTCGTCCACCGGAAGACCACGCCGATGACGCCGAAGACGACGAGTCGCTGAGCGTTACCGCTGACTGGCAGACCATTGCCAGCCACGGTCTCCAGGTCGCCGCGGAGGTCGAGCGCATCGCGAAAGAGGTCCTGCCGGCCGGCGCGCGATTGCTGCACTTGGCCGGGCGCTGGCATGACCTCGGCAAGGCGCATCCCGCGTTTCAGAGTTCCATGCAGGCCGACGACCGCCCGGCGCGGGACGACATCGCCAAGGCGCCGGACAACGCCTGGCCGTGCAGCACACGCAACATGTACCGAATCGACGCCGTGGACCAGCGCCGCGGCTTCCGGCACGAACTGGCCAGCACCCTCGGCCTGTTCGGCGTGCTCCAGCGGCACGAGCCACTCCATCCGGGTTTGATCGGCCCCTGGAGCGAGTGGTTCGACGCCATCAGAGCGACGCATGCGGACCACGGACCCGGCGGCAGGCTGGACGCCGTGAAGCCCACCGCCGTCGAACAGGAGGTACTGGATCTCGACACCGACGACTTCGACCTGCTCGCGTATCTCGTCTGCGCCCACCACGGAAAGGTACGGATGGCCTGGCACGCAGGCCCAGCCGATCAGAAGGCGGATGACCGCACGTTGCGTGTTCGCGGCGTCCGGGAAGGCGACACTCTCCCGCCCCTGCTGCTGGCTACCGCCGATGGCGCCGTCCACCGACTACCGGCCACGGCGCTCGACCTCTCGCCCTCGGAAGCGGGGTTGAGTCCCCGAACCGGCAGGAGCTGGACGGAGCGTGTGCTGGATCTCGTCGAGCGCCTCGGCCCGTTCACGCTGGCCTGGTTGGAAGCCCTGCTGCGCGCCGCCGACCAACGCGCCTCGAGCCTGACGATTGCGGATACCCTGCTACGAGGACCGGAGAACGACGATGCCGAACACCCGCTGGATGGAAGCCGTCGACCGCTGGCGCAGCCTGTCGCCGGAGGAACGCCGCCGCCGCCACCTGAAGGCGATTCCCCGCCACGTCGCCAACTCGATGGCGATGGAGGGCGAGCCGGTGAGCGAGGCGTGGATTCGCGAACGACTCGCCCGCCGCATTCAGCCACCCGCTACATCGAGACCTCGGTCGGCATCCTGAGCTATCAGGAGCTCGCTCCGCTGCTCGCGGAGCGTGTGGCCGACGCTGAGCTGTCCATATCCGACCGCCGGTTCACGGATCTGCCCGTTGACGACCTTCTGATCGAGCTCCACCGCCGCGTCTGCGTGGACCTGACACCTGGAATGGCGGGACGCTGGCGCCTGCGAGACGTTCGGGTTGGCGACCATCAAGCGCCGCCGTATTGGCAGGTCCCCATGCTCATGCGCAGCTACGCCGCCGACCTCCAGGCGCGAGTGGCGGGGCTGGACGACCACTCCGGTGAACAGCTCATTGATGACCTGACGTTTGCCGAAGGCCGCCTGCTGCACGTTCATCCGTTCGAGGACTTCAACGGCCGTGTTTCCCGACTGTTCCTGATCGAGCTGCTGTACCGTCTGGATCTGCCGGTGATCGACCCCGCCGCTTCATCACCGGAGGAGACGAAGCGCTACTTCGCAGCCTTGCGGGCGTATGACCGGCACGATGCGCGACCCCTGTCTGCAATCTGGCGACACCGGCTCGCGCTGGGAACTCCCGAATGATCCACGTCCATCGACTCGACGGCTGCGCACCCGCGCCTCTGGCGCACTACCTCAAGGCGCTTGGCATCCTGCGGCTCGTCGCCGAGCAGGCCGATGCCGACGCGCGCGGGTGGTGGGACGGCGATCGCTTCCGGCTGGCGTCGAAGTTGACCCGGGAGGAGCTCGAAGCCTTCTTCCTGCATGACTACCGGCCCACGCCACTCGTTTCGCCGTGGAACAAGGGAGCAGGATTCTTTTCCGAGAAAGACCCGGCCTTGTTCCCGATCCAGGAATCGAAGAGTCGACGATTTTCGGCATTCCGAGCTGGAATCACCGCAAGCCGGTCGCAGCTCGACGAACTCTCGAGTGCAGACAGGGACGTTCGTGACATCAAGGCGGAAACCAAAGTACGCGGCATGAGCACGGCCGACAGGAATCGGATCAGAGCTTCCGAGAACTACAAGAAGCGGCTTCGAGAAGCGGAGAAGCGATTCAAGCGCCTCAAGGCCGATCTCATCCCCAGCTTCCGGTTGAATTGGCGCGGTGCACATAGAGAGTGGATGGACGCCGCAATGGTGTTGGGAGACGACGGTACTCCAAAGTACCCCGCGTTGCTTGGCACCGGCGGCAATGACGGCAGGCTTGACTTTACGAACAATTTCATGAAGCGGATCGGTGAAGTGTTCGACCTTGACAATGACGACGGACAGCCCCGGCCCGTCGCACCGGCTTGGGTCCGAGGGGCCCTTTGGAATACACCCGTTTCGGGGATTCTCTCCGGAACGCCCGTTGGCCAGTACCTTCCGGGCACGGCGGGCGGGGCAAACAACGCCAATGGCCCCGATTCAGACAGTGTGATGAATCCGATGGACTTCATCATGATGCTCGAGGGGACTATTGCTTTCGCATCGAGCGCGTCCCGTCGATTCGGATCCTCGGAATCCGCCCGCGCGGCTTCACCATTTGCAGTCAACGCCAGTGGAGCCGCATACGCCAGCGCCGCGGGCAGTGACGAGAGTGCGCGTGGCGAGCAGTGGATGCCGCTGTGGTCGGGACCATCGACCTACGGAGAATTGCGCCGGTTGCTCGCTGAAGGCCGAGCCCAGATCGGTACCCGGTCCGCACGAGAGCCGCTCGATCTCGCTCGGGCCGTCAAGCGTCTCGGTACCGCTCGCGGAATCACCGCCTTCCAGCGATACGGCTACATCGAGCGCAACGGCCAGTCGAATCTGGCCGTCCCATTGGGGCGCGTCGACGTGACGCGTCGTCCCTCCGAGTACCTCGCCTGCATTGACGACCTCGATCCGTGGCTTCGGCGCATACGCCGGGAGGCGCGCGATGCAAACGCGCCGGCGCGTTTGGCTGCCGTGGAGAAGCGCCTAGTCGATGCCCTCTTCACAGTCACCGAACGCCCTCGGAGTCCCGAGTCGTGGCAGCGTGTCCTCTTCCAGTTGACGGAGACTGAGGGAATCATGGCACGAGGCAGTGGTTTTGCAGCTCAGCCCGTGCCCCGCCTGCGCCCCGAATGGGCGACCGCCGGCTTCGACGGCACCGCGGAATTCCGCTTGGCTCTTGCCTTCGCGCTGCAGGCGCAGGGATTTCGCCGGAATACCGGAACGCCGGTCGATCCCGTCCGGCGGCATTGGCTTCCTCTCGACCGGAAACGGCCCTGGCGTTTTGCCACTACTGGTACCGGCGTTGGCGTCAGGCTCGATACGCAGCCGGAGGTCGTCATACACGGCCGCCGCGGCATTGACGATGCCGTCGCCCTGGTCGAGCGGCGCCTGATGGAAGCTTCTCGGCGTGAAGGCCGTCACCTGCCGCTCAAGGCCGCACCACGCGCGTCCGCCAGCATCGCCGATCTCGCCACGCTGCTGGCAGACAGCGTCGACCTCGACCGTACGTTGGCCCTGGCGCGCGCGCTCATGGCCCTGGATCGCGGGGCATGGGCCGAGCAGTACATCCCGATCGAGCCGGCCCGTCCAGCGGATTGGCCGGACGACGCTTGGCTGGCAATTCGACTGTGCACTCTCCCGTGGCCTCTCAGGACACGCTCCGGGTTCGAGCTCGACGTTGGAGCCGACCCCGCGCTTGTCCGCCGCCTTGCAGCCGGCGACGCCGCGACGGCCTTCGGTCTCGCGTCTCGCCGTCTGCGTGCGGCCGGCGTTTGCTGCACGGTGCGCGCGAGCACAGCGTCCGTTGACACCGCGCGGCTGTGGGCCGCAGCGCTGGCGTTTCCGATCTCGCAACGAACCGCCAGACGCCTTCTGCACCGCCTCGACCCGAACAAGGAGTGATCATGACGGTAGATCTGAGACCTCTCGACAGCGCCAGTCGATTGCTGTTCAAGATTCCCTTGAAGCCTCTCCAGGGCAATCGGCTTCAGCCCACGGGATTCCCCTCCCTGGGCGCGGCGACGTTTCAGACCGCCAGCGGCACGAGCCTTCTCGTCGAGTCCGCCCAGAGCATGGCCAATCGTCTGGAAACGACCGTATGGGACACCGCCGCCAACGATCTGAAGGACGAGTTCAAGGGTCTTTCCCACGTGCGGGTAACCCGCAACGGCGAGTTCCTGACCGACACGATCCTCGAGTCTCACAGGCTGAACAGCCCCTACCTGCTGGAGGGCAAGGACAGGACGTTCTTCAACACGCTCAAGAAGGACGTCGGCGTAATGGAAACCGGCCCGATAGATCGGCGGAAGCTCGCCCGGGCGTTGGTGAAGTACGACGTCAACTCCCTGTTGCACGGGGTGTTCCTGGCGAAGAAGGAGTTGGCCGGCGGCCGCCTCAGAGTCGCCCGCGCCCTGTCGGCCTTCGTCGAGGCCGACGACGTGCAGGTGGCTCCGTCCGGCGGCGTGAAGAACGACCACGTCAATCCGTCGGGCGTCACCAAGGATGGGTTCGGCAACGTGCCGTTTGCGCGAGACGAGTACACCGCCGAGTCGATCACCCTCTACGTCAATCTGGATCTGGCGCAGATCCGGGGCTACGGGTTGGGGGATGCGATGGAGCGCCTCTTGATCCTCTTGGCGCTGTACAAGCTGCGGGCACTGACCGACGCGGGAATGCGTCTGCGAACCGCGTGCGATCTTCACGTAGAGGAGGCAACCATCGAGGCCACGCTGCCCCGCGGGTGGCTCCTGCCCAAGCTCGACGACCTGAAGGAGGGCCTGAAGAGCGCGATTCCCGACTGCAAGGGACAGATGGTAGTAGAGGAGGTGACGTTCGAAGACGAGCTCAAGAAGGGAAAGGACTCGCATGACGCCGTGTCGGACGAGGGGTCGGGCGACCCAGCCGGGGCCGAGGCCGGGAGCGAGTAGGCATCATGTCGGTATCCCTCGCTTTTCGGTTCCCCGCCGGGCGCTACCACGCGACGCCGTACGGCCACCACGTCAACGAGGGCCTGGTCGAGTGGCCACCGTCTCCGTGGCGGCTGCTGCGCGCGCTGATCTCCATCGGCTACACGTCCGGTGCATGGAACGGTGACGGCCCGCCCGACGTGGCGCGCGGTCTGATCGAGAACCTGGCCTCGGAGCTGCCCCACTACCGCCTTCCGCCGGCGGTCGGCGCCCACAGTCGCCACTACATGCCGACCGGCGTGCTGCACCGGAAGACGAAGATCGAGAAGACGACGCTGGTATTCGACACCTGGGCGCGAGTCGAGGACCAGGAACTGGTCGCGACCTGGCGGGACGTGGCCGTGGACGATGCCGAGCGGTCCATGTTGGTCGGCCTGACCGGACGGCTGAACTACCTGGGGCGCTCGGAGAGCTGGGTCGAGGGTCGAGTGCTCGGAACCCACGAGCCGGTGCCGCAGATCAACTGCTTCCCTGAACAGCCGGGTAACGCGCCCGGTCGCGGCTGGGAGCAGATCGTCCTTCTTGCGCCGGACAGCGCCTCCGCTTTCGCGTCCTGGCGGGCGGCGCGCCTCCACGACGCGCTGGCCGATCTGCCGCTGCCGGAGGGAGGGAAGCCCGCCAGGGCGCTGTTCGACAAGCGGGTCAAGGCCCAGGAACCGTATCCCGCCGATCTGTTGGCCTGCCTGCAGAAGGACACGACGTGGTTGCGTTCACACGGTTGGAGTCGGCCACCTGGCAGTCGGCGCGTCTTCTACTGGCGACCGTCGGACGCAGTCTCCGTCGGTGCCCCGAGCCGGAGAACGACGGTCCGTGTCCCGTCACGCGTCGACGCCATGCTCCTCTCTCTCACGAACGCCAGCCGTAACGACCATGCGCTGCCGACGGTGACCAGGACCCTGCCGCAAGCGGAGTTGCTGCATCGCGCGCTCGTCGGCATCGCCTCCCGGAAGGGGACGCCGCCGCCCGAGCTGACCGGACGCGATGCCCACCGCCGCCCGCTGCGAGGGCCGCATGAACACGCGCACCTCAACCCCCTGGATCTTGATGGCGACGGGCACCTGGACCACGTTCTCGTCTGGGCACCCGGGGGACTCGGCGCGGAATCCCAGGCCGCGGTGCGCGCCGCGCGGATGACCTTTACCAAGGGCGGTATCGAAGCCCTGCGCCTGGCCCTGGCCGCGGCCGGCCATCTGTCGGATATGGTCAGACTGCCTGGAACGACTGGGCGACGGATCGCGCGCCTGACGCACTGTGCCGCGAATTGGCAGTCGGTGACTCCTTTCGTGCCTCCGAGGCATGTCAAGGCGCGTGGGAAGAACACGTTGGAAGGGCAGGTACGTGCCGAGCTGCGTTCACGAGGCTTCCCCGACCCGACCACGGTGCTTCCGCTCGTGCCCGGTCTCCGAAGCCGAAGCGATGCCGCACCGGGTGGCGGGGCCGGCGGTGAACGCGACGCGCCGAAGTGGAATCGGTTTCGCCATTTCAAGCTTGTCCGTCAACGTGGGCCGGAACCTCCGCTCACCTGCGGATTCGCCGTTCGCCTGGAATTCCCGGAGCCCGTTCAGGGCCCCATCGCGATCGGGTACGGGTCGCACTTCGGTTTGGGGTTGTTCGAGTGCGATTGAGAATCTGCGGTATCGAGGCGTCCCGCCGCTCGGCGGGCGACACGACGAGGCCGGGAACTGCGGGACCGACCCCGCTGGTGCCGTGGGATGTTCCGAGCCGGAACGCCACCGGAGGGGCTCCTGTAACGCGCATCGCGAGGTCGCCCGCATTTGGCGCCGCGTGACCCGGTGCCCCATGACCAGACGCAAGCTGCCCATCGGCATTCAGACGTTCAGCACGCTCCGCGAGCGCGAGTGCTACTACGTGGACAAGACCGCTCACGTCCGCGCGCTGCTGGACGAGGGTACGCACTACTTCCTGTCCCGGCCGCGGCGGTTCGGCAAGAGCCTGTTCCTCGACACGCTGAAGGAGCTGTTCGAGGGCAACGAGCCGCTGTTCGCGGGGCTCGACATCCACGGCCGGTGGGACTGGTCGGTTCGCCACCCCGTGGTGCGCCTGAGCTTCGGCAGCGGCGACTTCACGCGGCCCGACCAGGTGGAGGCGCGCCTGACCGAGCAGCTCGCCGCCGTCGAGCGGCGGGCCGGCCTCGCGCCGGAGTACGCCACCGTTGCCGGACGCTTCGGCGCCGTGCTCGAAGCGCTGCACGACAAGACCGGTCAGCGGGTCGCGGTCCTGGTGGACGAGTACGACAAGCCGATCCTCGACGCCCTGGAGGCGCCCGACGTGGCGCGGTCCAACCGCAACTTCCTGCGCGGCGTCTACGCCGTCATCAAGGACTGCGACGCCCACGTCAGGTTCGCGTTCCTCACGGGTGTGAGCAAGTTCTCTAAAGTCAGCCTGTTCTCAGGGCTCAACAACCTGACGGACATCACGCTCGATCCCCGCTACTCGACCGTCTGCGGCTACACGGACGCAGATCTGGACGGCGTATTCGCGGCCGAGCTGCCGGGGCTCGACCGCGACGCCGTCCGCGACTGGTACGACGGCTACAGCTGGCGCGGCCCCGAGACCGTCTACAACCCCTACGACATCCTGCTGCTCTTCGACCGCCGAGAGTTCAAGGCCCACTGGTTCGAGACCGGCACGCCCTCGTTCCTGGTCGACACCCTGCGCCGGCGGCGAGTCGGCTCTCCGGCCCTCGAAGAGATGGTCGGCAGCGACGAGCTGCTGTCGAAGTTCGACGTGGACGACATCGGGACCGAGGCGCTGCTGTTCCAGACCGGCTACCTGACGATCGGGGACGAACGGAACCTCGGCGGCAAGACCCTGTACCGGCTGCGCTACCCGAACCGCGAGGTGAAGCAGAGCCTGAACGAACACCTGCTGGGCGCGCTGGGACCGGACCCGTCCCGGCAGGGCGCGCACGACATCCGGCTGCACGAGCTGCTCACGACCAACGACTTCACCGGTCTGGAGTCGCTGTTCCGGGCCTTCGTCGCGGGCGTCCCCTACAACTGGCACGTCAACAACGACATTGCGAACTTCGAGGGCTACTACGCCAGCCTGTTCTATTCATGGTTCGCGGCGCTGGGGCTCGACGTCACGGCCGAGGACGCGGGCGGCCGCGGCCGTGCGGACATGGCCCTGCGCTTCAACGGCAACGTCTACCTGTTCGAGTTCAAGATGGTGGAATCGGCGCCGACCGGAACGGCGATGGCGCAACTGAGGGACCGGCGCTACGCCGACAAGTACCGTGGCCGGGGCGAGCCCATCCACCTGATAGCGGTGGAGTTCAGCCGGCAGAGCCGCGACCTAGCGTCGTTCGAGGTGGAACCTGCATGAGCCGGATGAGCCGGAGGGGCTGCCGCCCACGTCATCCGCGCCCGGCACGCGCCTTCGCCTCGCAAATGTTGACCATGGTCATGGCGGGCTCAAGCACCGTCGTACTCTCTCCCTTGGATCGTCGTCGCCGGTGTCCAGCAGTAGTCGCGTTTCCGTCGGCCGGCCAAGTGTGTGCAGCGCCTTCTCGACCTCGTACGACGAGACGGTGCTGTTCGCGTCCAGGTACTCTGCGATGCCGGAGTCGCGGAGCGAGGCTTCCGCGTCGTTCTCCATCGTGGTCGTCCGCGGGGTGCCGTGTCGCGGGACGGTCAGGATGACGATCCCGTTCCGGGCCGCGTAGATCTGCACCCGCGTGTACTCGTGTTCGTGGAGTGCCCGCGCGGCGTCCAGCCCCAGGGTCTCGTGCGGCGTCCGGTGGCGTTCCGGCACGCCGGCCAGGGCCGCGCCGGCTGCGGACGCGATCTTCGAGTTCGATTGTCTCAGGTGCTCCTTGGCTGACAGGCGCTGCTCGGTGCCGAGCGAGTTGACCGCGGTCTCGAGCGCGGACGGGTCGGTCTTCGCAGCGACGATGAGGTCGAACGCGTCCCGGGGCAGAGCCTTCCGTATCCGCTCCAGCTTGCCGCGCAGGATCTGTGCGGTGCTGAGCACCGTCTCGACGCCTCCCTCGACGCTCACCCGGCGTTCGCACCCGGCCAGGGCCGGCTGCATCGCGCTGACGTCCACGACGCCGGCCGGGGTGAGGGCGGTGATTCGGTGTTCGGATTGCCGGACGATCTCGCCGGCCACCGCCGCCGCCAGGTCCAACCGTCTTCCCGGTCTCAGGTCGTGCAGCGTCCGCCGCTCGGGGAGGAGCAGGTCGATGTCGACGCTCTCGCGATGGCCCCACCGAGCGTTCAGAATCGTGCCCCCGCCCAGGAGCAGGCGGCTCGGTTCGGCTTCGTCGCCGGCAATGCGGTGGAGCGCTGCGCGGTGGGCCTTCCACGTGTCGGCGGCCGCTTTCGACAGCTTCATCCCCGCCCCGCGCCTGCGCCGTCCGTCCGGCCGGCGGCGGGCGGCGTTCCCGCACCGTCGGTCCACCGGTTGAGGTAGGGGCTTAGCTCGCTGGTCTCCATCCCGAGCCTGCAGAGCATCGCGGCGAGCTGCCGCCAAGTAAACGCGCCCTCGAGGTACGCCATCAGGACGTCATCGATTCCGGCCTCCCCGATGAACGCGCCCGCGACGGCCAGTTGCCGGGCCGTCGGCCGCCGGGTCCGCATCGCGTCGTACAGCTCCGCCGCATCCGGCGGGCGCTCCCAACCACAGCAGCCGCCCGCGAGCAGGCCCCTGACCGTGGACGAGTTCGGTCCGCGTCCCCCCTTGACCTCCGGGTGTTCCGGGGCGTAGGCGTCACTGAATGCGGATGGGGGCGCCAGCGGCTCGGCACGGCCGTCGTCTTCCTCGACGCGGCGCCGCGCCTCGCGGTTGCGCCATTCCCGGAGCTCTTCGTCGGTCATGCCGCCCTGTCGTGAAGCCTCCCGATCCGGCCCCGCGCCGAGTGACCGCGCCGCCGATTGTAGAACGCCTCGAAGGCCTGGCACGACGAATCGCCGACGCCGACGCCGGCGCGACGACGATGCGTATTGTGTATCATGCTACATACGGAGTCGGCGTGGAACGCGACAGCCGCAAGCTGATCCGATGGCTGGAACGAGACGGCTGGGTTCGCGTGGCCGTCCGGGGAAGCCACTGGCAGTTCAAGCACCCGAATCGCGCAGGCCGCATCACGGTGGCGCATCCGAATCGGAACATCAAGCGCGGCACCGTGGCCTCGATCTACCGACAGGCGGGCTGGAAACCGGGGAGGGGCTGAGATGCGCTACGTGGCCTTCGTTCACGACGACGACGAGCCGGGCGTCGGCGTCAGCTTTCCCGATTTCCCCGGCTGCGTCTCCGATGGCGAGACCGTCGACGACGCGCTCCGCCGCGGGGCCGAGGCGCTGTCGTTCCACGTCGAAGGCATGGTGGCCGATGGAGAACCCATCCCCCCCCCGCGCTCCCTCCACGACATCAGGGCGGACGAGAGCCTGACCGGGTGGCGGGACGGGGCGACCATCGCGTTCGTCCCGCTCATCCTCGACAAGGGCTCACCGCGCCGCATCAACGTGTCTCTGGACTTCGGCCTGCTGCGCGCCATCGACGAGGAGGCGAAGCGGCGCGGCATGACCCGTTCCGCGTTCCTCTCCAGCGCCGCCCGCAACGAGATCGAGGGACGCTGAGTAGGCAGAGCCGGCCGCGATGCGCTCGTCCCACTCGCCGAGGATTCGGCGTCGACCCTCCCGGCATTCGTCCGCCCCTCGCGGCGCCGCCCCCGACCCGGCTGTGCGGGTCACGCAACTGCCCCCGGACATGGTTTGGCCGCCTCAGAACAGCGCCGCCAGCGCGGCAACGAGAATCAAGCCGATACCGGCCGGGCACACCCAGCGAATCAGGAACGACCACAGCTCGGGCACCGGCATCCACCGCCCTTCCGCCCGCAGCTCCTCGAGCGCGCGGCCGACGCCCCAGATGCGGCCGATGAAGAACGCGGTGAGGAAGCCGCCCACGGGCAGGGCGACCTCGTTCCAGACCGTCACCATCAGGTCGAGGAACCCGATGCCGAGGCCGGGCAGGCTCGTGAACACGCCGACCGCGCCGTTGCCGAGGGCCGACGGAATGGCGAGCGCCGAGACGGCCCCGGCGACGGCGGCCACCGCCTTCTGCCGCGTCCACCCGAGGGCGTCGACGCAGTGCGACACCGGCACCTCGAGGAGCGATATGGTCGACGTGAGGGCGGCGACGCTGAGCAGCAGGAAGAACGTGCCGCCGAACAGGTGCCCGCCCGGCATCTCGGCGAAGAGGCGCGGCAGCACCGTGAAGATGAGCCCGGGCCCGCTGGTGGTGGGGTCGAAGTTGGCGATGGAGAACCCGACCGGGAAGATGATGAACCCGGCGAGGAGCGCTATCGACGTGTCGAGGGCGACGATCCAGAGGGCCGAGGTCGCGATGCCGTCCTGGCGGCTGAGATAGCTCCCGTAGGTGAGGATGCAGCCCATGCCGAGGCTGAGCGAGAAGAACGCCTGCCCCAGGGCCGACGTGAACACCCCTACGTCGGCGAGCCGGCTGAAGTCCGGCCGCAGGTAGTAGGCCAGGCCCTCCCCCGCCCCCGGCAGGGTGACCGCCCGCACCGCCAGGGCGACGAGCAGCAGGATGAGCAGGGGCATGAGCAGCTTGGTCACCCGCTCGATGCCGGCGCGCACCCCGCCCAGCAGCACCCCGGCGGTGATGCCGATCACCAGCATGGCGAGGAACGCGCTGACGAAGCCGTTCCCCGTGAACTCGCCGAAGAAGGCGCCGATGTCGTCGGGGCTGCCGCTCACCGCCCCCGTCACCGTGAACCACACGTAGGCGACGGCCCAGCCCGCGATGACCGAGTAGAACGAGAGGATGCCGACGCCGGCCAGCACCCCGAGCGCCCCGAGCAGCCACCACCGGCGGCCGGGGACGAGGGCGTCGAACGCACCGACCGGGCTCAGCCCCGTTCGTCGGCCGATGGCGATCTCGCCGGCCATGATGGGCGCGCAGATCAGGAAGATGCACGCCAGGTAGATCACCACGAACGTGGCCCCGCCGCCCTGCCCGACCTGGGTCGGGAACCCCCAGACGTTGCCGAGCCCGACGGCCGACCCGGCCGCCGCCAGAATGAACCCGGCTCGGGAGCTCCACATGCCGCGCGAAGAAGTCGAGCTCATCTCGGTCGTCCTCCTGCAGGTCGCCCGGGCGTCAGCGCCCCGGCTCGCATCGTGACCGCCCGGCGGTCGTCACCGACCGCCGGCGCCGGGCGGGCTCGTCCGGCGCTCGCCGTCGGTCCGCATTGTACCCGCCTGCGGCCCCGCGCCGCCGCCGACCGACCGGCCGGTCATGCGCGTACGCGGACAGTCACAATATCCGAGGCATCGCCGTGGCGCCCGCAGGTTGCCCGGTGCGGTCGGTCCGCATTGCACGGCCCCTACGCCCGCTCCGCCTCGAACGCCACGATGTTGCGCGTCTCCCGGCTGAACTCCACCCCGACGAGGTGTATCGGCTCGCCGAGGTCGCGGTACTTGTCGGCGTACCCCCTCGCCTTCAACTGGTTCATCGCCGCCCCCTCGGGGGCCAGCTCCACCACCTTGAACTCGAACAGGTACACACGGCCGCCGCAGCGCACCGCCATGTCCACCCGCCCGTGGCTGCTGCTGTCCTCCACCGCGATGTCCAGCCGTAGCGCCGCGAAGTACGAATAGAAGACGCTCGCGTAGTACCCCTCGTAGCGAGCGATGTCGTTGTTCGTGTACCACTCGTGGGGAATGCCGGCGAAGAAGGCGTGAAACAGATCCCTGAGCCCTTCCACATCGTGGGCCTCCAGCAGCCGGTAGAGCCGGACCCGGTTCTCGGTCTCGCGCGACGAGTCGCCTACCAGACGCCAAAGCAGCCTCCGGTTGAGGCTCTGCCGCACCTCCCGGTTCGGATAGCCGAGCCGGTACACCGGTTCGCCGCCCAGATCCTCCTCCGCCTTGATGGTCAGGTAGCCGGTCTGAAACAGCAGTGCCTCGGTTGCAATCTCGTCCACGTCGAACGCCGACAACAGGTCGCCGCCGGCCACCATGCCGTCCAAGGCCAGCGAGCTCACCCGGCGCTCGAACAGGGTCTCGACCAGGAAGGCCGGCGTGCCCGTCTCGAACCAGTAGGCGTCGAACTTGCGGCGCCGGAAGAGCAGCAGGATGTCGTGGGGGTTGTAGACGCGCTCGGCGCCGAGCCAACTGTAGCCGTTGTACCAGTCGCGGACGGCCTGCCGGTCGAGCCCCGGCAGCTCGGGCGCGAACACGGTGTCGAGATCGCGGTCGGTGTAGCCACAAATGGCCGAGTACTCCGGCTCGAGGGTGATGTCCGTCAGATTGTTGAGGCCCGAGAACAGGCTCACCTTCGAGAACTTGCTGACGCCGGTGAGAAAGGTGAACCGCACGTGGGCGTCGCTGTCCTTGATCACCGCGTAGAGGCCGCGCAGGAAGTCGCGGTTCGCACGGGCCACTTCCGGAGCGTCCAGCGCATCCAGAATCGGCTTGTCGTACTCGTCAACCAGCACCGCGACGCGCCGACCGGTGTGCCGATGCAACGCCGCCAGCAGGGCCCCAAGGCGTTCCGGCGCGGCCGAATGGGGGGACGCCACGCCGGCGTCACGCTCGACGGCGTCGAGCTGCGCCATCACGTTGGCGTGCAGTCCGTCCGGTTCCCGAAAGAGACCGCCGCCGAAGCTCAGCCGCAACACGGGATGGCGCACCGACCAGTCCCATCGATCGTGGACGGCCAGTCCCCGGAAGAGCGCCTCGTCACCCTCGAACAGCTCCTTCAGCGTGTCGACGAACAGGCTCTTGCCGAAGCGCCTGGGGCGCGAGAGGAAGTAGTGAGTGCCCTCGGTGACCAGCCGCGCCGCGTACGCCGTCTTGTCGACGTAGTAGCAGTCGTCGTCCCGAATCTTCCGGAAGGTCTGGATACCGAGCGGCAGTCTGCGTTTGGTCATCGGCCGCTGTGCACGGCTCTACGCGCCCGACCGCGGAGCCTTGGGGGTGAAGCAGCAACCGACTCGTTGCGGGACACCCGCGCCTCTGCCTCCGGCTCGCCAATCGACTCTGCCCTCGTGAAGTTCATGAACTTGCCCACCGAGATCCGGCGGGCTCGCCGCAACTCGACGATGCCCAGCGCGTCCCAGGTGGCCCGCCGGTCGAGTCCGGTGTGACCAAGCAGAGATCGAACCGCTGCGAGGCTGATCGGGTGACGCCAGATCGGCCACGTGAATGCGAAACCGCCGCGCCGTTCCCGCATTCCACCGATGACGGCGAGCTGAGCGGTTGCGCCGCGCAACCGCGGGACCACGGTCAAGGCGGAGAGGCCGATGACGGCCAGCCGGTTCGCTCCGTGCTGTGTCGTTTCCTTGGTCTTGGAATCGGTCGGGTCGGTGGCTCGCAGGGCATATCGCACGTCCTCCTGCGGATCCCATCGGAACGCGAACGTGGCGTCGGGGCGCGTCCAGGGCTCGAACAGTGCTTCATGCAGGCAGTCTGTCTCCCCGATCGTGGTCTTCCGGCGGCCGGTACCCCGCGCCGGTGGAACCGATTGCCGTGGAACGGACGCAAGGCGAGACATGAAGTGCATGTTTCCCTGGCCGAACAGGAGACACAGAGGAGTCGGTTCGGCTTCTTGGGCCTTGTTCCTGTCACGAACTGCGGCGTCACTCGTCAGTGCTGCCCACAGGTCGGCCGCGTACGGATCCCCGGTCGCCGCCTCACGAAGTCTCTCCGCTGCTTCCTCGGGAGACAACTTCAGGTCCCTGAGTTGGCCGAAGTCGTGGCGACTGGCCAGATCCGCGAGCCCCTCGGCGACAACGGCCGCGGTCTCGACCCCCGTCGTCTGTGCGGCAACGGTCAACGTGGGCCGCACCGGAGGCGTATCGATCGTCCAGGCGACGCGAGGGCGCCACGCGGGCCGCACGTGTTCAAGGCTGCGGAGCGTCCCCAGGAGGGCCAGAAAGGCCAGGAGGTTGTCGGGTTCCAGCCCCGCCAGACGATGCGTGGACCGCTCAGCCATCATCCTGCTCGGACTCCGACGCGCGATGGTCCGCGAGACGCAGTGCCGCCTCCAGGTGCGCCAGTCCCCACACCCCGTACCGGTGCTTGAGTTGCTCGTAGATTGCCGCCCAGTCGGCGCCATCGAAGTCGAACGCCATCGACTGCGGCCCGGGTCCCGAAGCCAGTCGCCAGCGCTCGACGCCGAGACAAGCGAACACCTCGTCGTGACCCGAGCCCCTCTCGTGCGGATCCGCGAAATCGAAGAACGGCCGCCCCAACCCGTGGTGCGTACCGATCAACCACAGCACGAGAGCCGGATCGTTGGCCTCTGCGAACCGTGGATGCGCCTGCGCCATCCGCACCGACAGCGCCTCATGACGCCATCCCCTCGGAAGACCTGCGCGTTCTCGGGCGTCCTTCTGAGACTGCCTGCCGCTCTTGGCCATAGCCGAACCGTCAGGACGATTCCACCAGTCGCCGCCCGACAACAGGTTCTGAAACCGTGGATCCGCCTTGCCGGCGTCGTGTAGGAACGCGGCGAGTTTCAGGTCGTCCGCGACCGCTCCGACTGCATCCCCAAGCGCTTGCACGAAGCGATTCACGTTCGCGACTACGTGTTCCGTGTGTGTGTCGATGGACACCGGTTTCCCTGCCGTCCGCGACAACCGGTCGTCTTCGGTCGCGGGGGCGCCACCGGGGCTCACCCGGACGACTGAACCAGGTTCCCGCAGTCCACGCGGGGCGACGAGCACCACGCCTCCGCTGCGCCCGTCAGCATAGGGGAACTCCGCGACGATGCGGCTTCGTTCACTCGCGCGCAGCAGCGCCTCCAGAGGCTCGCGTACGACCCGCAAGCGCGAGTCGTCTTCGTTCTCGGCAATCGACTCCGGCGACGACTCGGCGGGCAGCGCACTCAGAAGCCGGTCTACCATCTCGTGACCCGACTGCCCTTCATCCGCAATAATCTCGCGGAGGCGGGCCCACTCGCTGTCGAGTGACACGACGTCGCGAGCAATCCGCACCGCGTGGCGCCGGCTACGGAAAGGACGGGCCGCCTCATCGGCCACGTCCGTAACCGGCTTGATCTGATTGTCAGAGGCCGGGGCCGCGAGGTGCCCGTCGGAGGTTGGAGCCCAACCGAACTCGTCGCAGCCACCATAGTCGGCCGGCACCACCACCACGTCTCCCGGCCGCAGCGCATCCGGCGGCACCCGCCCGGTACGCGGATCGTCGGCGCCGGCCCAGCGGAACGCCGGCCGTTCACTTCCGCCCTTCTCGCCCGTCGCCTCGCCGCCGACGCGTTCGGCGACGTCCGAGATACTCGCAAGCCGGTCGTCGTTCCGGCTGCGGCCCAGCCACGCTCTCGCCGACCACAGCGGCACTTCCACCATCTCGGCGGCTCGCGGGGGCACCAGTTGTAGCAGAGCTGTCAGATCGCGACCGGCCACCAAGTCCTCGGTGGTGATGTCGCTGCGCCACGCAAACGATACGCCCACCGACGCGCGCCCGACGCCGTGCAGAAACAGTCCGACGTCCGGATCCGCGGAGGGCGGCGGCGAGGTTTGCGACCAGAGGTCGACGTAGGCGGGCATCAACGTCGGCACGCGCGCCCCGGGCGCCGCCAACGCTGTCACATCCGCGTCCACCTCCCGCAGGTTGCGGTCCAACGCCTTTATGCCGAAGTCCACCTCATGGCCGCGCGCAAGCTGTTCGAGGGTCTTCCATGTCTCGGCTATGCGGTCACCATACACCGGGTCGTCGGCGTTCTTGGCAATGTCCTCGGAGACTGCGAGAATCACGCCGATGGCAGATACCGGCCGCCCGGCTCGGTTCAGCCGGCCGAAGCGCTGCCGGAGCGCGTCGAACGACGCGGCCTGCGTGACGAGCCCGTCCAGATCGAGATCGACGCCCACCTCCAGACACTGCGTGGCGACGACGAACAGGGGTCCGGCATGCGAACCTGCGGAACCCTCATGGCGTAGCGGGAACTGGCTCTCGGCCTGATCGGAGCCCACCGGCATCGGGGCCGAGCCGGGGCGCGATCGCCCGGTCCGGTACGGGCCGAGCTTCTCATCGACGATCCGGTCCCGTCCGACAGCGCGAGAGCGACCGATCAACAAGACCGCATCAGACTCGGTTTCGTCCTCCTGGGTCCTCAGCTTCTCGAAGATCGCGCGCGCAAGGCCGACACGATTGACGACGACGCCGACGGCCGGAGCCGACACGCCCTCGGCCTGCAATCGTTCCGCGGTCTCGCGGGCAACCGTGACGAAGAAATCGGGCGGATTGCCGCCCACTTCGATCAGCTTGGCGGGCTTGGTTGCTTCAAGTCTGCGCTTCAGCTTGCGGTCCGCGTAATCGTCGGGCTCGAGCCCGAAGGGGCGCTCCGCCTCGACGCCCGGCGTCGCAGAGAGCAGGACGGTCTTTGTGTCGGCCTCTCCAATTCCCTGCACGGCGCGGAGGGTCTGCCGAAACGGTTCGGCCAGATGCGCCTCGTCGAGCAGGATCAGGCTGTGCCGGCCGAACAGTCCGGCGTGAACCGGCTTCATGCGATCCGAGACGCCGTAACCCCGGAACAGGAGGCGCGAGCCCACCTGATCGACGGTCGAGCACAGAATGGTCGGCTGCGTCGGCGTGCGCGCCCAATCGGACTCCAGGGGCGCGCCTCCGCGAAGTCGACTCGCAACCAGCGGCCACTCTCCATCGCCGGCCAGGTGTTGCAGACGGCTGGCCACCTCGACCACGACCCAACGCTCAGCCTCCGGCACAAGTGCCGGATTGCGTAGGGTCCTTTCAATACACTTCGCACGTTTGTGAGCATCGTCCACCACCAGGCGCCGATCGACGACCAGGGCAATCCTCAACGCCGCACGCGCCGGACACTCGAACCGCAACGCCAAGTGAAAGACGGCCGCATCCAGCGCCGCCGTCTTGCCCGAGCCCGTGGGCAGATCCAGCACGTCGGGCCATTCATCGTCGGCCGCCAATTGGTCCACCAGGCGCTGCTGCCACGGAAATGGCGAGCATTCGTGGATCGCACGAAAGAAGACCGCGAAGTCGGCGGCGGCAAGGTCCACGATCAGCTCCCGAGGCGGCGGCACAGACCCAGACCGGTGAAGCGGCCGGCGCCCAGCAGCACCGGACCGGTCGTGCTGCGCCCAAAATCGATGACCGTATGAACCAGCGAGCGCGTAGCGAGCGACTCGGGCATCTTCCAGCGGGTCCACGGCGGCGCGCCGGCCCGTGGCCGCGCCGGCGGCGCGCCTTCGATGGCGGAGTGCTTGCCCACCTGGATCCGGCCCGGGTCGGGGCGTGGCAAGCCAGCATTCTCGCAGGCGCCGGCGATGATCTCGCGGATCTCCAGGTCGTCGTTCCGCTTCAAGTGTCTGTCGAGGACGATCGGCGTGACGCTCGCCCACACCCGCGCCGATTCCAGGTACGGGTCTGGCGAGAGCGAGCGCACCGGCGTCGCCCCCGCGGGCGCAAGGTAAAGCGGTTCCCTCAGCGGCGAGCCCTCCAGTCGCAGCACTCGGCGCTCTCGCCCCGGATCGTACGGCGCCACCTCCTCGAAGGCCGCGACGAGTCCGGGAACAGTCCGGAGACTCGTGCCCGAGGGAGGCACAAGGGCGAAACCGAACACGCGGCCGTCCGCATGTGGATGACCGGCGAACGCCAGCGGGACGACCGCCAGATGGGGTCGCCGCGTCGGGCTGCGGTCGGCCGTATGCCCCGAGACGATCTCCGGAATGGCGTCACGCATGTCGGCACGCCGATAACCGCTCATCAGCGTTCGACGCAGGGCGCGACAGACCAAGGCGGACGCACGAATATCCGACATCTCTCCGTCGATCCTCTCGAGCACGAGCCATTCGCTTGCCGAGGTCGTCGATGCGGGGGTGGCCGTAGCCGCGGAGACGCCGGAGGCGCCGGGCCGAATCACGGGACGAACCGGGTTCGCGCGGTGCGCCGCTTCCAGCTCCGCCAAGCGCCCGGCGTAGACGGTCCGCCGGGCGGGCGCACCGGGGTGGGAAGGCTTCGCCGAATCACCCCGGAGGAATCGGCAGCGCACGAGGCTCGCCGAGTGACCGAGATAGGCGACGTCGCGTGCAACCTCGTCGAGCGATTCGCATACAACGGGACCTGGAGCCTCCGGCCAGACGACGGCCATCGTGGGACTGTCCGGCCGGGCAACGGGAAACCGACGCGGCTGGCGGGGGCGGGCGTCCGGCATCACCTTGCGGTACGTCTTCGCCGACTTCGACGACTTCGGGTCGTTCGGCGGAACGAAGACGTCGGGCGCGGTTCTGGCGACGTGGCCGCTCGCGTGAACGGTGGGCGCGGGCTGCTCCTCCAGCCACTCGAGCGCCCGTCGTTCATTGTCGCGTTCCCCTCGAGTGGCCCACGCGCACACGAGCGCCGAGAAAACGCGATCGGGTTGGGGGGGCCAGTCGGGCTCCTCGCTGGCCGGACTTCGCGCCGCGCGGCACACGCCGGTCAGAAACTCGATCTCGAGAACGAGACTCATGAGTCGTCGGGCTCCTCGCCGCCGGCGCCCTCCAGCGCCAGCTCCCGGCTGCGCCGTACTATTTCGACCAGCTTGTCCTGCGGGGTCAGAACGATTGACTCGAATCGAAAGCCGGCTGACTCGGCACGGGCGTACGCGTCTCTGTACAGGGCCAAAGCCTCTTCGCGGTCGAGATCGACGGTTTCGGTCGATCCGTCCGCTCGCACCAGCTCCAGCGGCGCGGGACCGTCGCAGACCAGATCGCAGCGCGATCGCAACGCGTATCCGGCGGCGTCCTGCTCCGCGAGCGCGACGAGGCCGAGAGCGGCGACGAGGACACGTCCCGCGTCGTTTCGCCCATCGCTCCCGAAGCGCAGGCGTCGCAGACCGGCCAGCGTGATGACAGCCCGGTGCTCGGCATGCGAACAGGTAACGCCGAGCGGTTGCACCGTGGGGGCGATGTTGCCGTGATTGATCTCGGAAGGACGCACCTTCTTCGCGCGCGCTCCCGCTTCTTTCTGATCGGGGCTCCAGCCCGCCCCTCCCTCGAACACCTCTACCTTCCGGAGAACGCCCAGAGGATCGATGCGGCTTCCGGTGCGCTTTCCAGCCGTTCTCGGTTCCACCTCGCCGGTACGCGCGTTCGGGACTTCGTCGACCGGGGTATCGACACCCATGATCTCCGACACGAACGCACGCGGGAACTTCGCGCCGAGCCCGCCGCCCTCGCCCTGACTGTGCCAAGCTCCAAAGAGGAGCGCCGTCGGCGAGAGTTCCAGCAACGCGGTGGCGTCGGCCGGCTTCGCCGCCGCCAAACGTCTGCCCGGCGGGCTCTGCATGAAGGGCTGGCCGCCCATGAGGCTGTCACGCAGAATCGCATCGTAGACACGGTGCGGCGCATCAAGGGACGTGATCCGCTCGAGCGGCTCGAGACCGGCATCCCGAAAATCGACCGCCACATAGGGGATCCGGATCTCGCCCCTCTCGGCCGCCGCCAGCAGCGCCTCTTCCAGTCTGTTCGCCTGGCTCTGCACGCTGTCGATGAGCACGCACCAGACATCGCCGCCGTCGACGCGCCGCCTCTCGAACACGTGCCGGGGCGGCGTGTCGCGGCGGGTGCCCGGCGGGGGCGGATAGGTCGGCGGGAAGAGCTTGTCCCCGACCCCACCGACCGGCTGGAGGCGTTGGATGCGGCGAAGGGCGGCGTGGTTGGCGATGGCCTCGGTCAGCGACGCGGCGGTCATGCTCATGCGTCGCTCTCCGGTTCGGCGAGGGAGCCGGGTGCGTCCTGCGGATAGTGCACGACGGCGCTCGCCGCCGGCCGCACCGTCGGGCCGCCGGCGTCTCTGACCGGCGGACCATCGAGCGACAGCTCGAGTCGGGCCCGAACCGTCTGAGAGCGGATCTCGGAGTACTCTACGGTGAGTCTTCGTCTCATTCCAAATCTCCTTATGTTTGGAAGGTGGTTGCCGCGTAGCGACGCGCCACACCTCTGAACATTCACGACCAAGAGCCTAGCACAATTCCGCATAGTGCCAAAAGACCATTGCCGATAACAAGGCATGATATCCTGTGCCCAATTCCGCCGACGAGCGGCTGTGTTGAAGATCGGCTATGGTTTTTTGGGCTGTTTTCGCCCGATGACCTCCTTCCGCGATCCTCTGCCTCTGGGTCGCGGCCTCATTGGACAAGCCGCCGCCGGTCGGCCGGAATCAGTCACGAGAAGGAGCAACCGAGTGCCCCGACCTCACCCGCCGCGCACCATCGCCGAGCCCGCCTGGAAGCTCGAGGAAGCCAAGGCGCGATTCAGCGAGGTCGTCCATCTCGCGGCGCACGGCCAGCCGCAACGCGTGACGGTCCGCGGCCGGAGCGCGGTCGTGGTGGTCGCCGCGGACGAGTTCGATCGCCTGCGCGCCCGGAACGCCGCCCCGAACCTGCACGACCTGCTGTCGCGGTCGCCGCTCGCCGACCTGGACTTCGGCGGCGGGCCCGTACGGGCGCCTGTTCGGGAGGTCGACGTCTAGCCCGCGCCCAACCATCGACTGCCCCACCGGCCCCGCGACGCCGACCCGGCCGCGCCCGTATCGGACGCCTGGAACGGCGACGACGCCGGCAGCGCCGCGGTCAGCGGGGCTCCGAGCGGCGGGGGCGGGCCGCCGTCGGGCGCGGGGCGCGCTGGGCGCAGTTGGAGGAGACGCAGACGATGCTGAGAGAGAACGTGCGGGAGTGGACCCTTGAATGGCTCGAGCAGGGCCGGGTCCAGGGCCTCGAGCAGGGCCGGGCCCAAGGCCTTGAACAGGGCCGGGTTCAGGGCCTCGAGCGGGCCCGCGGCGAGGAGCGGGCGCTGCTCTGCCGTCAGGCGGCCCGGAAGTTCGACGGCGCCGCCGCCGAGGGGCTGGCCGCAGCGCTGGACGACGTCACCAACCCGGAGCGCCTGGGGCGGGTCGGCGACTGGATCATCGAGTGCGCGACGGCCTCGGACCTGCTCGCCCGCGTCCGGCGCGACCGCGGATCGGATGACTGAAGGCGCCGGCGGCGCTGCTCAGGCACCAGACGCGGACCGCCGTCGGGACAACTCTGTGTCGGCGCTGGTCGGTCCGGTGAAGACTCGCGACGCACCGGTCTGGACGAGACGTTGCGGGCGCCGAGCACGCTGTTGCAGGTGGCGGCGGACGAGCCTTTGACGCGGGCATTCGTGGCTTGGCTCTGCCGCCCCCCAACCCGAGCCACCCGCCTCGGCGGTAACGATCAGGCGGTGGCGGCCGCGCCGCTGTCGGACGCCGGAAACGGCGCCGAGGCCGGCAGGGCCGTGACCCGGTCGTCGATGACATACCGGACGTCCCCCGGGTACACCACCCAGAGCGCATCCAGACCGAGGTCGTCCAAGGCGACGGCCATCGATCGGGTCCGCCGCGGCGCGTCGACGCGCTTGACCTCGACGCCGACCCGCCGACCCCCCGTCATCAGCAGCAGGTCGAGCTCGGCGCCGTTGTGGGTCGCCCAGAAGTAGACCTCGTCGGGCGCCGACTCGGCGATCACCTTCTCGATGACGAATCCCTCCCACGACGCGCCGATGCGCGGGTGCATCTGCACCGCGTCCATCGTGCCGGCGCCGATCAAGTAGTGGTAGACGCCGGAGTCGCGCAGGTAGACCTTGGGGCGCTTGACCTGCCGCTTGCGCAGGTTCTCGTGCCACGGTCGGAGCTGCCGGACAAGGAACAGGTGCTCCAGCAGGTCGAGGTAGCGCCGCACGGTCGCCTGGGCGACGTCGAGGGCGGTCGCCAGCTCCGCGACGTTCAGGATCTGGCCGTGACAGTGCGCGAGCATGGCCAGGAACCGGTGCAGCGCCGGTGCGGCGAGATCGGCGCCGAACTGGGGCAGGTCGCGCTCGACGAACGTGCGGACGAACGCCTTTCGCCACGCCGCGCTGTCGGCGTCGGTGTCGGCCAGGAACGACCGCGGGAACCCGCCGCGGACCCACAGCCGCCCCATCTCGGCCGGGCCGACCTCGGCGACCTGGAAGCCGGTGAGCTCGATGTACTCGATGCGCCCGGCCAGCGACTCGGCGCTCTGGCGCAGCAGGTCGGGGCCGGCGCTGCCGAGCACGAGGAACCGCGCGGGGTCGTCGTCGCGGTCGGCCAGCACCCGGAGGACCGGAAACAGATCGGGCCGGTGCTGCACCTCGTCGATGACGACAGTGCCGGTGAGGCCGCGAAGCGCGACGAGCGGCTGGTCCAGCCGGGCCAGGCTGACCGGGTCTTCGAGGTCGAAGTAGTTGGGCGAGCCGGCGGTTACGAGTTGCCGGGCCAAGGTGGTCTTGCCGCACTGGCGCGGCCCGACGATGGCGACGACGGGCGAGCGTCGGAGCGCCCGCGTGACCAGGTTCAGCGCCGCGCGGGGAACGAGGTGGCTTGCCATCTATCCATGATAATACTCACATGAAGTAGCATTTTTCATGGATGGAATCTGGCGGCGGGTTGCAGCGCCTCGGCCCCTGCACCGAACGGCTACCTCGTATCTTCGCCTCGCCCCTGCCCTTCCACCAGCGCGGCCAGGAGGTCGGTGAACGGGCCGATGTCCTGGCCGACGCTCGCCGCCTCGAGCGCCGCCATGTAGTTGTCCCGGCGCTCGACCGGGATGACGGTCCAGGGATGACCGGCGGCCGTCAGCATGAGGTTCATCAGGAACCGGCCGATGCGGCCGTTGCCGTCCGGGTAGGGGTGGATGTAGACGAACAGGAAGTGCCCCAGCACGACGCGCACGGCCGGGTCCGGCTCGTCGCGCAGCAACTCGAAAAGCGCCGGCATCGCGTCTCGCACGCCCGACGGACTCGGCGGCACGTGCATCGACCGCTGGATGTAGACGGGCGCGTTGCGGTAGCCCGCGAGGTCGGCCGGGCGGGCGAGGCCGGCGGCGACGCTCGGCGCGAACAGCTCCCGATACCAGGCCCGATGGTCGGCTTCGGCGACGGCGCCGGGAGGCTCGCCCGCGACCGCGCGCCGGACGCTGTTCCTCACCACCTGGTAGGCCTGCCAGTAGCCGCGGGCGGCGAGGGCGTCGCGGTGGCCCCGGTCGGCCGGGTGTCGGTCCGGGTTCCAGTCGCCGCTGCGCACGCGTGCGATCAGGGTCGGGCTGACGCGGTAGCCCTCGATGGAGAGCGAGTGATATGCATCGGTCACGTAGACGTCATCGATCCTGGCGAGCAGCGCGTCGCCCCCGGCTGGGCGCCCGGACGGGCGAGGGAAGCGGTCGAGAACGCGCCCCCGCATGGCGTCCCAGATCAGGCGCAGGCGCTGAACCAGCGGGGAGGCGGCGCCGCGAACCGGCGAGGCGGGCGGCGGGCTCAAGAAGGGGTTGGACTCGCGGACGCCGAAGTCGGCCGCCCGCATGGTCTCGACGATCTCGTTCGCGGTTCGGTCCCGACCGACGTCGCGAAGGGCGCCGGCCAGACGGCCGGCGGCGGCGCCGTGACCGCCGGCGAGGAGGCGGGGCAACAGGTCGGACGCGTCGCGCACGAGGGCGAGGGCCGCCCGCGCATCGATCGGATGCCGTTGGAAGAACCGGGCCGGGCAGGCGACCAGCGCGGCGGCCGGAGCGAATGCGCGCACGCCGTCCACTTCCACGACGTCGTCGGCATCGGGCATCGCGGCGCGAACCTCCAGCAGCGATGTCCCGTGGAGCAGCGGCGTGACCCGGTTGCGTCCCCGCGGCGCCCGGACGAGAAGCTGCCCCGGCACGGTCCGATTGCCGGCGTGCAACGCGAGCGACTGTTCGGGCGACAGGCACCACGCCGAGCCGAAGCGGGCGCGCAGGTAGCCAGCGCAGAAGGGCCAGAACGACGCGTACCACGCGGTGCTGTCTCCGGCGCCCCGGTCGGGTGAGCCGGCCACGTACCACCCCTTCATGACCGGCAGCAGGAACCCGTGCCGAACGAGCCGCTCGCGATGCGACCGCGCGAGATCGGCGGCCGGTACGGCGACGACGCCGCGTTCCTGGAGAGACCGCAGGACATCCAGGGAAACGGCCAGCTTCTCCGACGGCGGAGTCATCCCGATGTACTCTCGTTAGCTTTTCGTGCTGTACGTATTTTAGCTTTTCGTGCACGACGGGACTGGTCGCACGAGAATATGCATTCTTCATGGATCCACGCCGCGCCCCACCGCACGGCGGGCGATGCTGCGCAGGAGCCCCCGGAACAGGAGGACGTGAACCGGATACAGGGCGTGCCAGTAGGCGCGGCCCATGAGGCCGGCCGCGTCGAACACCGCGGTCTGGCGCACCGTCGCCCCGCCCCCGTCGCGCGGCGTGACGTCGAACTGGAGCCAGGCGCGGCCCGGCAGCTTCATCTCCGCGGCGAGCCGCAGCCGGGCGTCCGGCCCGCAGGCTTCGACCCGCCAGCAGTCGAGGACATCGCCCGCGGCCAGGTGCTCGGCATCGCGCCGCCCGCGGCTCATGCCCACCCCGCCGAGCAGCCGGTCGACGAGGCCGCGCAGCCGCCACAGCCAGTCGCCGTAGTACCAGCCGTTGTCGCCGCCGATACGACGGATGGGCGCGAAGGCGGCGGACGACGCCTCGGGCACGTCGACCGCGCACGAGTGGATCAGCCGGTTGCGGATGCGGGCGCCGCCCCACCGCAGCCGGGCGCCCGCCGACAGCGCCGCGTCCGACCAGCGGGTGGCCGCGAACGCCTCGTCCTCCTCCTCCAGCGCCCGCGCAATCGCCGACCGCAGCCCGAGGGGACGGACGGGGAACGCGGTGCGCGCGGCGTCGTCGCTCGCGATGGTCGCCGTCCGCAGGCCGTCGACGAGCTCGCGGCCGACGCGGGCGTAGACCGGCGTGGTCAGCCCCAGCCACAGGCTCGACAGGCGCGGCGTCAGCAGCGGCACCGGAATCAGCCACCGGCGGAGCCCCCGCTGCCGGGCGTACTCGCGCATGATGTCGCCGTACGACACGACGTCGGCGCCGCCGACCTCGAAGACGCGGCCCTCGCCGGGGGGCAGATCGAGCACGGCCACGAGATACGCGACGAGGTCGGCGAGCGCGATCGGCTGGGTGGGGGTGCGGACCCACGACGGGCAGACCATCACCGGGAGCCGCTCGACGAGGGCCCGGATCAGCTCGAACGAGAGGCTGCCGGCCCCGAGCACGATGCCGCTTCGCAGCTCGACGACGGGCACCCCCGCCTCGCGCAGCACCTCGCCGGTCTCGTGCCGGCTGCGCAGATGCCGCGAGAGCCCGGCCTCGGCGCCGAGGCCGCCGACGTACACGATGCGGCGCACCCCGGCCGCCCGCGCCGCCGCGCCGAAGTTGCGCGCCGCGGCGCGGTCCTGCGCCTCGAAGTCGGCGCCGCCCCCCATCGAGTGGACGAGGTAGCAGGCGGTGTCGATTCCGGCGAGCGGCGCCTGCAGCGAGGCCGGATCCAGGCAGTCGCCGTGGACGGCTTCGGTCCCCGTGCCCACCCGGCCCGCGAGCGCCGCCGGACGGCGCGTCATGCAGCGCACCGCGCGGCCGCGCGCCTCAAGCGCCGCGAGCAGCCGTCCGCCGATGCAGCCGGTGGCCCCGGTCAGCAGAATCACCGGTCGCTGCTCCTGCCGCCCGCAAGAGTGACCATCAGTCCAGACCGTCGGCGACCGCCGCGTCGAGGTCGCGCCAATCCTCACCCTCGGCGGCCATCGCCCGAGACGTGTCCTCCCAGGAGAGCCGCTTCGCGGCCCCGCGCAGAAGAACACCATCCTCCGTTTCTTCGAGGATGAGCGAGTCGTTCCAACCGTACTTCAGCCGCATCGCCCGCGGCAGGCGGATGCCCCTGGAACGGCCGATGTTCACGAGCTTCAACTCGCGGACCGAAGTCGCGTTTCTCATCGCCTGGATTCCTCCGGGCATCCTACCGTAGTCGCGGCTACCCGTTGCGCCACCCGCTCGACCACCACCGCCGCCCGCTACAGCACCCGCGTCTTCCACGTCCCCCGCCGGAACGCGAGCACGCCCACCAGCGCCATCAGGGTCTGGCAGACCGCCACCGTCGCGAAGACCCCCGGGGGGCCGACCCCGGCCGGCCCCGCCAGGGCCCACGCCAGCGGCAACTGCACCACCCAGTAGACGAAGAAGTTGATCCAGGTCGGGGTGGTGGTGTCGCCGGCCCCGTTGAACGCGACGACGGTGACGAGGCCGAAGCCCCAGAACACGTAGCTGGCGGCGACGATGCGCAGGCAGGTGGCGGCGACCGCCGCGACCTCGCCATCGGCCGCCAGCAGTCCCACGATGGACGGGGCGAAGACGAAGAAGACGAGGCCGACGAGGCCCAGGAACAGGGTGTTCACCCGCGCCGTGAACCAGACCGCGCGCTCGGCCCGGTCGGGCCGGCCCGCGCCGAGGTTCTGCCCCACCAGGGTCGCCGCCGCGTTGCCGACGCCCCACGCCGGCAGCAGCACGAAGATGATGACGCGGATGGCCACCGTGTAGCCGGCCAGCACCGTGTCGCCGAACGGGGCGAGGATGCGGATGAGGCCGACGAAGCTCGCGGTGCCCACCAGGTACTGCACGATGCCGATGCCGCTGACCCGCAGCAGCCGCAGCAGGGTCTCGACCTCGAGGCGCGCCCGCCGCCAGTCGACCGCCACCCGGCCGTTCCCGCTGGTGAGGACACGAAGCTGGTAGGCGACGCCGAGTCCGCGCCCCACCGTGGTGGCGATGGCCGCCCCTTCGAGGCCGAACGCCGGGATCGGTCCGAGGCCGAAGATCAGGATCGGGTCGAGCACGATGTTCACGAGGTTGGCCAGCCACAGCGCCCGCATCGCCAGCACCGGGTCGCCGGCGCCGCGGAAGATGCCGTTGATCATGAAGAGCAGGGTCACGGTGACGCACCCGCCGAGCATGATGGCGGTGAACGCCCGGCCGTTCGCGGCCACCTCGGGGGCGGCGCCGAGCAGGGCCAGGAGTTCCGACGCCCAGACCACCCCGCCCACCCCCAGCACCGCAGACACCGCGCACCCGCAGGCGATGGCCTGCACCGCCGCGGCCGACGCGCGCTCGGGCTTCCCCTCGCCGATGCGCCGCGCCACCATCGCCGCCGCGCCCATGGCGAGGCCGATCGAGACCGCGAACACGAGCGCGATCAGCGAGTCCGACAGGCCGAGAATGGCGACCGCCTCGGGACCGAGGCGGCCGACGAAGTAGACGTCGACGACCGAGAACACCGACTGCATCCCCATCTCGAGGACCATGGGGACGGCCAGCAGCAGCACGGCGCGGCCGAGGCTGCCGCTGGTGTAGTCACGGGGCGCGGAACGGACCGCGTCGCGCACGTCGCGCCACAGGCTCGCGCCGGGCGCCGCCGGCGTAGGCCGGCCGTTGGACAGAGTATTGGAGAGCGACATCGAGAACACCACGGGAGACGCGAGAGATCACGACAACGCCGCGCCGACCGGCGGCGGCACCACGAGCCGAGGGAACGGGAAGCGAATCAGCCACGCCGCCGGGCGGAACGACCGGCCACCCCGCGATCGTGCGGGGGGCGGGCATCCCGACACCGGTGCCTGTCGCCTCGGTCCCGAGGTCCGAGCGAACGGCGGTGCTGTCGAGGAAGAGCGGAGGTCAACCGCGCAGGCGCGGCACGGAGAAGAGAATACGCATCGGCTGGATTCCTGAGCTTTCCAACCAGTATAGCGCACTCGGGCGGCGGATGCCGTGCGCCGGGGGCATGACGGAAACGGACGACGGCGGGCCGCCGGCGGGCGGGTCAGTCCTGCAGAATCTCTATCACCGACAGCGGGTCGACCCGCGCGCCGCTCATGCGCACGGTCCAGTGCAGGTGAGGGCCGGTCACGCGCCCGGTGGCCCCCGAGCGGGCGACCACGTCGCCCTGCTCCACCAGGTCGCCCTCCTCGACGAGGATGCGGGAGAGATGGGCCAGGTAGGAATAGAGCCCCCAGCCGTGGTCGAGAATGACCGACCCGCCCGAGAAGTAGGTGTCGCCGGCCAGGACCACGCGGCCGCCGGCGGGGGCGGCGACGGGGGTGCCCACGCCGGCCAGGAAGTCGGCGCCGCTGTGCGGGTTGCGAGGCTGGCCGTTGAACACGCTGCGGGCGCCGAACCGGCCGTTGGCGCGCCCCGGGACGGGGCGGATCCACGGGCCGCGCCAGAGGCGTTCCGGGGTGTCGGCGGCGAAGATCGCCGTCTGCCGCAGATACTCGCGCTCGATGCGGGCCGCGACCTCGGGGGGCGGCTCGACGTAGCGCGGCTCCACCCTCAAACGGCGGGTGGGATACGCCTTGTCGGTCACGGCCAGCCGGTGGACGCGGGTCAGGGCCGACCCGTCGGCGGCGGCGATGCGCAGCACGAGGTCGTGGTCGCCGGGCTCGACCATCAGGTCGATGCCGACGAGCCCCCGCCATGGGCCGTCCTCACCCTGGTGGAAATGGACGGTGCGGTCGAAGATCGTTCCCTCGACCGAGGCGATCCGCGCCGGCGACGAGACCGCCACGAGGACCGCCTCGCCGGGCTGCACCCCGCGGGCGTGATGGGTGACGTCGACCTCGAACGGCTGTCCGGCCGCCAGCGCCGACAGCGCGAGCCACCAGCACGCGGCCCCCGTTGCGGTCCTCCGAATCGCCGATGATGCTGACTGCATGTTCCGCTCCGGCCCGGGTGCCTCCAGCCGTCGCCCCGGCCGAGCCGGCAGGAGAATCCCACCGCGGCCTTCGGCGCCCCGCCGCCGGGAGCCCCCGCAGGACATTCTACCGTATGTGGAACATGGATATACGGTTGACCACTACATCTTGTATCTGAACGCGTTCGAGCCGTTCTGCGGCGCAGACGCCTACCCGCCGAACAGGGTCACCCCGAACACCCGGGCCAGGATGATGACGATGGTCAGCGCCGTGAACACCGCGAGGCTGAACCAACTGAACCAGACGACCGGCTGCGACGGGTAGAACCCCTTCTCGTTCTTCGGGATGACGGTCACGCAGTAGTAGATGTTGAGGAAGAAGATGACCGGCGCGATGAAGAACGCGAGGGCCGACGACACCAGCACGAGGAAGACCGGCCGCGGCAGGCCCGCGATGATCAACACCGCCGCGATGAGCGAGTAGAACATCGTGACGCGGTAGATGTTGTACTCCGACCACCACGAGCGCCGGTGGGCCTCTGTCACCCCCTCGGCCGCGACCCCGGACAGCTCGGCCGTCTCGCGGAACAGGTTGCGGCAGCAGGCGGCGACCACCCGCGGCCAGCCGTCGAAGTAGTTGAAGGCGGTGGAGAACGTCGCCGCGAACGCGCCGGCGAGGAACACGAACATCATCGCCGGCCCCGCGTTCTCGGTGAAGATGCGCGCGATCGCGCCGATCACCTCGTTGCCCGCCACGTCGTCCGGATAGAGCGTGACCGCGGCCAGCAGCAGGAAGATGGCCGCGAGAATGAACGACACGACGTGGCCCATCGTGAAGTCCCAGATGCCGATGCGGAACCAGCGCCGGCAGTACTCCTGCGCGTGGGCCGGCAGCTTCGAGATCTCGACCCGCAGGTCGTCCGCGGTCGACGAGAACGCGTCGAACGGACGGGCGTAGCCCTCGCGCTCGAGCTGCTCGCGGATGCGCCCCATGCCCACCCGCTTCGCCTTGCCCCACTCCGAGGCCTGCAGCGAGACGTCGATGCCGGTCGGCAGCAGCCCGAGGAACGCTGCGATGACGAGCCATGACCCGCCGGGGATCTCGACCGTGAAGAAGTGCCCCATCTCCGACAACGGCGCCGGGTTGAAAACGTAGACGCCCACCGTCGACACGAAGAGGATGCCGGCCAGCACCTTGGTGGCGAGCTCGACGGCGGCGTAGCGGCCGTAGAGGATGATGCCCACGGAGAGCACGCCGAGCCCCAGCCCGTACAGCCAGCTCGGGAGCCCGAGGCCGAGATACTCCGAGAAGACGAAGAACAACACCGCGGCGGCCGCCGCGAGCCGGCCCGCCTGCCCCAGGGCGCTCTGGATGATGGTCGTGATCAGCACGTACCACACCGGCCACTTGCCCGGCGCGGTGGTGTAGGCGTCGAGCATGCTGCGCCCGGTGGCGTTGGTGAACCGGAACGCCATCTCGAAGCCGTAGTACTTGAAGACGTAGGCGACGGGGATGCACCAGAGCAGCGCGTACTCGAACCGCCCCCCCGCCGCCGGCGCGGTCACGAGGTGGCTCGTGCCGATGCCCGTCATCATCAGGATGAGGCCGGGGCCGAAGTGCCGCATCAGCCCGCGGGGGCTGGTCTCGGGCAGGGGCAGCTTGTCGAACGCGTCGGGTTTGTCGGCCATAGCGCGCCATCCTACCAGAGACGCGCCGCCGGGCAGGCGCTACAATCGAGGCAGGCACCCACTGGGAGGAGTCATGCCCGCACACCCCGATCGCCATCGACCGCGGCCCCGCGTCGCGGCAGCCCTCGGCGCCATCGCCGCCGGCGTCGGCCTGACCGTAGCGGCCTGCTCCTCCCCGCTCTCCCGCGACGCCGAGCCGGGGCGCGACGCCCTCGGTACCGAGGCCGCCGTCACCGCCGGCCACCCCCTCGCGGCCGAAGCCGGCCTCCAGGTGCTGCGGAACGGCGGGCTCGCCATGGACGCCGCGATAACGGCGGCGGCGATGCTCGCCGTTGCCCGCCCCCACATGAACGGGGTCGGCGGCGACACGTTCCTGCTCTACTGGGACTCGGCCACCCGGCTGACCTACGCCCTCAACGGCTCGGGCCGCTCGGGCAGCGCCAAGACCCTTGAGGAGCTGAAGGCGGAGGGCCTCGAGGAGATGCCGCGCACCGGCCCCCTCAGCGTCTCGGTCCCCGGCACCGTCGGGGCCTGGGCCGAGGCCCTGCGCCGTTTCGGGACGATTCCCCTCTCACAGGCGCTGCAGCCGGCCATCGATCTCGCCACGGCGGGGCTGCCGGTCTCGGAGACACTCGCCGCGGACATCGCCGGCGCGGCCGACAAGCTGCGGCGGGACCCGGAAGGGGCGCGCATCTTCCTCCCCGGCGGCGCCCCCCCGCGGGCGGGCGACCTGCTGCCGCGCCCCGATCTCGCGGCCACCCTCACGACGATCCAGGAGCTGGGCTGGGAGGAGTTCTACACGGGGGCCCTCGGCCGGGAGATCGTGGGCCACGTGCTGGAGCGGGGCGGGCTGCTCATGCCCAACGACCTCGCCGACTACCTGCCCGAGTGGACCCTGCCCATCACCACCCGCTACCAGAACCTCGAGGTGCACGCGTTCCCCCCGAACACCCAGGGCGTGACGCTGCTCCAGGAGCTGGCGCTGCTGCAGGAGGTCGACGCCGACCTCGCCGCCCTCGGCCACAACTCGCCCGACTACCTGCACACGGTGTCGGAGGCGATCCGCCTCGCGTTCGAGGACCGGGACCGGGAGCTCGCCGACCCCGCCGCCATGCGGGTCTCCGTCGAAGAGCTGCTCGACCCCGACCGGATCCGGCGGATGGCGGCCGCCGTCGACCCCGCCGGCCCCGCCCCGGCCATCCACGTCGAGCCCGTCGACGACCACCCGAACACCGTCTACGTGATCGCGGTCGACCAGTACGGCAACGTGGTCTCGCTGATCCAGAGCCTGTTCGCCAGCTTCGGCTCCGGGCTGGTGGTGCCCGGCACCGGCATCGTGCTGCACAACCGCGGGTCGCTGTTCCGCTTCGACGAGGACCACCCCAACGCTTTCGCGCCCCGGCGGCGCCCGCTCCACACCCTGTGCCCGGTCATCATCATCGACAACGACCTGCCGTGGCTCGCCGTCGGCACCCCCGGCGGCGACGGCCAGACGCACACCCTGGTGCAGGTCATCAACAACATGCAGCTCTTCGGCATGAACCCGCAGGAGGCCATCGACGCGCCGCGGCTGCGGCGGCGGGGGGACGGGTCGCTCGCCATCGAGGACCGGGTGCCGCAGGAGGTCCGCGACGCCCTCGCCGCCCGCGGCTATACCGTGCACGCGCGCAGCGGCTGGACGGCCGAGTTCGGCGGGGCCCAGGCGGTGCTCGTCGACCAGATCGCGGGCCGGCGCCACGCCGGCGCCGACCGCCGCCGCGAGGGGTGGGCGGTGGCGTACTGACCGTCAGCCGGAGAAGAGCCGGACCTCGGCGAGTAGGCCGGCGGGCATGCTGCGCTGGCGCTCGTGAGCAGCGACACCAAGGCGATCATCGGTACGATCGTCCCTTCGTCAGGTCCAGCCCTCACGTTCGATCAGCCGTTCGACGTGCGCCAGATGGTGCCGCCCATGCCACGCATAGGCGCCGACGGTGACGGCCAGGGTCGCCGCGCCCGACTCGGGGTGCACGAACTCGCGCTGGAGCTGCGTCCAGCTCAGGCTGCGCAGCAGGTCCGTCCACCGGCGGTGGAGGGCGTCGAGGAGGTCGAGGGATGGGCCGGTCGGGCTCCGGGCGTCGGGAAGCCCGGCCCAGCCCTTCTCGTCGTAGGCCTTGATGACCGGGCGGTCCTCGGTGAGCGCCCACTTGAACCGGATCAGGCTGTTCATGTGGCTGTCGGGCAGGTGGTGCACGACCTGGCGGACCGTCCAGCCGTTGGGGCGGTACGGCGTGTCGAGCTGACCGTCCGTCAAGGGCGCGACGATGCGCCGCAGGTCGGCGGGCAGCGTCGCGATGTCGGCGATCCAGGCGTCGACCCGGTCCCGCGTGACCGGGCCCGCCGGCGAGAACTCGCCGATGGGATAACGCAGATCGGGGGCCGATGGAGCCATGGGATTCAGGGAGCCGCGCGCTCCCGTCCGTGCCCGCGCGTGGCCGCACGGAGGCCGGCGTCGTCCCGCGCCGGTCGACCGCCGCCCGCCGCTGCGAGCGCGGCCGCGCCGCCCTCGAGCGTGTGCAGGGCGCGAACCTCGCCGTCGGTCAGGGGACGGTCGAACAGCGACAGCTCGTCGAAGAGCCCCACGTAGTTGACGCCGAGGCGGATGGCTCCCCGCTCGACGTCCCAGGTGAACGGCTCGTCGATGCCGTCGGCCCCGCCCTGCACCCGTTCGCCGTCCAGGTAGAGCGTCGCCGCCCCGCCCGGCTGGCCGAGCCCGGCCCAGGCGATGACCACGTGCGTCCAGCGGTCGCCTGCGAACGGCGGCTCGTCGACGACCGCCAGCCGATCGAGGAACGCCGGGTTGTCGTTCGGCCCCAGCTCGTCCGGATTCCACGCCGCCAGATCGCCGAAGACCCCCAGGCGAAACTGCCGGGGATTCTCGCCCGTGAAGTCGACCCAGACCGCGGCGTCGTTGTACGCGGCGTCGGTGATCTGGATGGGGTCGCAGAAGCCCGGCTCGAGGTCGGTGGCGGGATCGAGGCTCAGCCAGAACGACACCGTCCCGCTCCAGCCCGCCGGCGAGTACCCGACGTTGCCGTCCGCCCGGTAGAAGACGGCGTGCCGGTTGCGCTCGGTGAAGCGCAGGGCGTCGCCGAGACGCCCCGCGCCCTCGGCGAGCATCACCGGCGAGTCCCCGAGTCCGGGCTCCGCCCGATCCTGCTCGTCGTACGACGGCGCGGTGTAGAGCCGGGGGTCGCCCACGGCCCGGTCCGCGTCGAGGCCGTCGTCGAACGAGGCGTGGAACGTGAGAGCGTCGGCCAGCCGTCGCGCGTCGGCATCGGTCTGTGCCGCGGCGGGGACGGCCATCGCGGCAAGCAGGGCGGTCGCCCCGATCCAACGGATTGGCGTTATCGGTGCGTGCACGGGTCACTTCCTTCCTTGATGCTCCGTCGAGCCCCGGCCGCTGGAGACGCGGCGGCCCGACTCCGCGTATCCTAACCCAAGTTTACCAAGTTGACCGGCCATTTTGACGATTTTGGCACTATTTCGGGGTTGTCGTGTCTGTAAGTTGTTGATTATAAAGGACCGGGGCCTGAGAAAACGCGATGTAGTGCCATAATTTTATATAACGGGTTGACTTCGGCAGGGGCGCCCGATATCGTGGCCATCGTGTTCATTCGCCGCACTCAGACACGGCGCACACACGACGGAAAGCCCTACTTCGCCCATCGCCTCGTCCACAGCGAGCGCGTCGGAAACAATGTCCGGCAGCGCACCCTGCTCAATCTCGGGCGCCATTTCGACATCCCCCAGGCCCAATGGCCGCAGTTGTGCGCCCGCATCGAAGACCTCTTGTCCGGTCAGGCGCTCCTCGTCGCCGAGGGCCCGCGCGCCGTCGAACACGAAGCCCAGCGCATCGCCGCGCACTTGGTTGCCCGCGGCGCGCCGGTGAGCGGCGCGGCGGCCGGACCGGTCGACGTACAGCGCGTCGATGTCGATTCCCTGCGTCTGGTCCGCCCGCGCAGTGTCGGGGTCGAGCAGGTCGGCCTGTGGGCCCTTGAGCAATTGGGGCTGCCGGCCCTGCTCGCCGACCTCGGCGTCAACGGCGCCCTGCGCGCAGCCGCGGCCGGCGTCATCGTCGGCCGTCTCGCCCAGCCCGCCTCGGAGCGGGCGACCCACCGCTGGCTGGCTGAGCGCAGCGGCCTCGGGGAGTTGCTCGGCGTCGACTTCGAGACCGTCGGCGCGATGCAGCTCTACCGCGCCTCGGACGCGCTGGTGAAGCACCGCGAGGCGATCGAGGCGCATCTGTTCGACCGCGCGATGGGGCTGTTCGACATCCAGCCGACGGTGACCCTCTACGACCTGACCAACACCTACTTCGAAGGCGAGGCGGGCGAGCAGCCGCAGGCGCAGCGCGGGCACTCGAAGGAGAAGCGCAGCGACTGCCCGCTGCTGACCCTGGGCCTCATGCTCGACGCCAGCGGCTTCGTGCGCCGCTCCAAGGTCTTCGCCGGCAACGTCCGGGAACAGCGCACGCTGGCCGGCATGCTCGGGGCGCTCGGGGCGCCACCCGGCGCCCTCGTGGTCATGGACCGCGGCGTCGCCACCGAAGCCTGCATCCAGTGGTTGCGCGACCACGACTACCGCTACCTGGTCGTCAGCCGCGAACGTCACCGTCAATTCGACGCCGCGGCCGCCGTCTCGCTCCGGACCCGGTCCAACCAGACCGTGCACCTGCAGAAGGTGGTCTCGACCGACCCCGACGAGGTCCGCCTGTACTGCTACTCCGAAGAACGGGCCGAGAAGGAGCGGGGCATCGTCGAGCGTTTCGCCGCCCGCTTCGAGGCGGCCCTGACCCAGCTCCACGAAGGGCTGGCGCGGCCCCGCGCCCACAAGCGGCTCAACCAGGTGTGGCAGCGCATCGGGCGGCTGAAGACGAAGCACGCCCGCGTCGCCTCGCACTACCAGATCGAGGTCACCGCCGACGAGACCGGCGAGAAGGCGGTCGCCGTCACCTGGACCCGCCGTCCCCGGGACGGCTCAATGGTCACTCACCCGGGGGTTTACTGCCTGCGCAGCAGCGAGACCGAGTGGGACGAAGACGCCCTGTGGCGCACCTACACCACCCTCACCGACGTGGAGGCCGTGTTCCGCTCGCTCAAATCCGAGCTCGGCCTGCGCCCCATCTACCACCACAAGCCGCGCCGGGCCGACGGCCACCTGTTCATCACCGTCATCGCCTACCAACTCGTGCAGGTCATCCGCACCCGCCTGCGCGCACACGGCAACGCCGCCAGTTGGACGACGTTGCGCCGCATCCTGGACGGCCAGCACCGCGTCACCGCCACGTTCCGGCGTCCTGACGGGCGCACGCTGCACGTGCGCACGGCCACGCAAGCCGAACCCGGGCAGCGGGAACTCTACGACGCGCTCGGCGTCGACCCCCACCCCGGGGGCGTCCGCAAGACCGTCGTCTGACCGCCCCCCTCACCGGTTTGGTGCACGTTTGTAGTGCCACTCGGCGATTCTTGTCGCCGTAAGCCCTTTACTTGCAACAGGTTGGTTTTAGGGTTGGTAAACTCGGGCTAACGCCGTACGGTGGAATCCCGGTCTGGCCGCGAGATGTCGGCCCGGCGGAGGGGCGCAGAGCCGGCCCGGACTCGGCCGCGCGACGAAGAACCGGGTACGAGGAGACGGCGCGTCATGCATCGATGTGTCACCGGCCCGCTTCCCTCCGCAGCGCGGGCGTCACGCCGCCCGTGAACAGGCGCGCTCCCTGCTCGATACGCCCCATCATGTTCGTCGTGCTGGTCATGGCGACAGGGAGGCCGAACTCCTGCCCGGCCGCGAGCACGGTATCGATGCCCTGGGCCACCGCCTCCAGGCTTCCGCCGTGGGTGGTCAGCATGTCTCCGCCGGTCTCGGAACCGGCGAACAGCACGGCGCCGATGTTCCGTTCGCTGAGCTGGCGGGCGATCTCGCTCACGTTGGCCACCCCGAGCGGGCTCTCGATGAGGAGCCAGGGCAGCAGGTTGCCGTTCGGCGGATCCAGCCGCCAGACGTCCGCCCGCTCGATGTAGTCGGGAACCGACAGGCCCCAGTAGCGCGCCGCGAGCCGGGGATTGGTGCCCCGCAACCCCGCCGGCTCCGGGTCCGGCGCACCCCGTCTCTGCGGATAGCGCATGGCGCGGATGGCCATGAGCGCCTGCTCCGGGGTCTCGATGGTCGGGAAGATGATGCCGTGCGCACCCGTGTCGAGCACCTGCTTGACCATCCAGACGTTCTGGTCGAGCTCGCGGCCGGTCGCCGGAATCCGCACGATGACGGCCTTGCCGGCCATCGCGTCGCCCGTCGCGGCGATCGCGGCCGGATTCACGAGCCACTGCATCCACGTCCGCAACGCGCTGACGTCGTAGGGGCCGTGCTCCATGTCGTAGAAGACGAAGTCGATGTCGTCGTTGGCCGAGAGAGCCACGGGGTCCGCGCGCGCGTCCACGGTGACGCCGAAGGCCACCCGGTCCTCGTCGAGCAGCCTGACGAGTCCGGCCTGGGGCGTGGCCTCCGGATTCTGCTGTCCGTGCATGTCGAGCGCGGGCGCCGACATGGCGAGGACCACGATGAGCGCAAGCCGAAAGGGGATGGTTCGCATGGGTTCTCCTTGGTTGTGCCGGTGGTCCCGCTACAACGCCGGACCCGTCACTCGGCTGCAACTGGACGCCGAAGGCGCAGCTCAGGTGATTATCTTCAAGTTCGGCTTCAACCAGCTCACGCCCATTGCCCGACTTGACGCGGTCCGAGCGGACCGACCGGCCTCGGGGACCACGCGAGGCCGAGGCGCTCCCGGCGCTTTGGGCGGGGTCGTCGGCGAGGGCCGTGATACGATGCGAGAGTCGGTCGCTGATCGGGCGACGCGGCCAGTCCGCGCGGCAACCCATCGCGCGCCCGTAGCTCAGCTGGATAGAGCGTCGGCCTCCGGAGCCGAAGGCCACAGGTTCGAATCCTGTCGGGCGCGCCAACCTCTCAAGGCCCCTTTCCCAAGCAAAGACCCGTGGTTGCGCCTGGTGCGCCGCCAGGTCAGACGCATGGCCGCTCACCTGCAGCAGGCAGGCGACGATGCTCGGGTAGGTCCCCTTGGGAGCGGTCCGCCGAGCCCCGGCGGCATCTCGGCCCCGCACGTACTTGAAAAAGATCGCTATCAAGATCCATGAAGTCACCCAAATATCGCGACTTTTGTGCCATCATCCCCCACAGAGGCATTCGATCACGCGCGACCGTTGGCATGTCGAGGCGCACGCGGTCGCGCCACATCCGCCGCGTCGGGTTACGCTCGACGACGTTCGAGGAGATCTCGAGGCGCCCGACCTTGTGGAGGCCGGTTGACGCTACGCCAGCCTCGTCCCCGGGCGACCGGCAGGCGCTGCCTGCCGGACGGGCGAGCCGAGGGTTCTTGAGGCAATCATGGACGAGGACCTGGTGGTCCGCCTGCATCGCATCGAACGGCAGCTCGCGGCCGACCGAATCGCTCTGGAGCGGCGTTTGGACCAGATAGACCGGCGACTGGCCGAACTCCCGACCCTCCTCGGAGCCGTCCCCGCCACGGAACAGCCGGCGCAGGCTGGCGGGGCGCCTCGGGCCGCCTCCCGGGGCGCCTCGCGAGCATCGGCGGCGACCGGGACGGCTCCGTTGGACCGGACCGCCGCCTACCTTGTCGCCCTGGTCGAGCTCTTCGCCGAGCACACCGGCCGGAGCGCAGGAACCGTTTCCCGCCTGGCGACCGGGAGCGGTGATACGATCGTCCGGCTGCGCCGCGGCAGCACGATAACCTCCCGCAGGATAGACAGGGCCCTCCGCTACCTGTCGGACAACTGGCCGGAGGACCTGCCGTGGCCGGACCGTACGGACGAGCCGTCCTGATCGGACAGGATCCGCCTGGAGGTCGAGGGGTCCTGCCCCTCGCCGGGCCGGGCATGCGGTAGCCCACGCCGCGGGACTGTCCCTCACCGCCCCTCCCTGTCTGTCGTGGCGTCCCGATACGCCCCTTCAACATCGCACACGATTGCATGTTCGTACGACTATCACCGGCGAGACCGCTGAAATCACCCGCATCCCGTATCATCCTGCCAAGGCCATCCACGCCATGAAGCGCAAACGACCGTGGCGACGCCCCATGCCGCGGCCTTCCGCCGGCGGCCCCTGGCTCGATCCGGCGGAGTTTCGCGCCGCCTGCCGCGAGGGACGCTTCTCCGGCACGACCTCGGGGGTCTGCCCCGGCTTCGCGCAGGCCAACCTGATCGTCCTGCCGAGTCGCCTGGCCGGCGACTTCCGGTCCTTCTGCGAGCGCAACCCGCGTCCCTGTCCGCTGCTCGCGGCCAGCGAGCGTCCCGTGCTCGGCCCCCTCGCGCCGGGCGCCGACCTGCGGACCGATCTGCCCCGGTACCGGATCGCCCGCCCCGGGACGCCGGACCGCGAGTACCGGGAAGCGCGGGAGGTGTGGGAGCCCGATCTCACCGCTTTTCTGCTCGGCTGCAGCTTCGGCTTCGAGGCGGGCCTGGCGGAGGCCGGCATCCGGCTCCGGCATCAGGACGAGGACCGCGTCGTCCCCATGTACGTCACCGACCGCGACTGCGAGCCGGCCGGCCCGTTCCGGGGGCGCCTCGTGGTCAGCATGAGGCCGATCCCCGAATCGCGGGTGGACGAGGCCATCCGCATCAGCGACGAGCAGCCGCTGGCCCACGGCGCCCCGGTGCACGCCGGCGACCCGGCCGCCATCGGCATCGGCGATCTCGCCCGGCCCGACTGGGGGGAGGGCGGAGGACTCCTGCCGGGAGAGGTGCCGGTCTTCTGGGCCTGCGGCGTGACCTCCCAGGTGGTGGCGCGCAACGCCCGGCCCGGGCTCATGATCTCGCACGCGCCGGGCTTCATGTTCGTCACCGACGTCCGGGTGGCCGAGCAGAAGCGCGAGGTCCGCGAACGCGGGAGAGCGGACGCCCGGCGGTCCTGAGAACACCCCGTCGACGGACGAGTCCGATCGAAGAGGCGGAGGGCGTTCGAGAGGGCCGGGGCGCGACTCGAAGGAGCCCGGCCGCGCCGGGCCGCAATCCGGGTATGATGACCGCGTTGAGGAGGTGCAGCATGAGATACGTCATCGCGATGCTCTCGGCCGTCGTTCTGCTTCCGGGACTGGCGGACGCCCAGGCGCCGGGGCGCACGCCGTGGGGCGACCCCGACCTGCAGGGAATCTGGACCAACCGGACCACGACGCCGCTCGAGCGGCCGATCGAGCTCGGAGAGCGGACTTTGCTCTCCGACGAGGAGCGCGCGGCCCTCGACGCCGAGGCCGACGCCCGCCGGGACGCGCCGCCGCCGCCGGGACGCACCGGCGGCTACAACGACTTCTGGCTCGACCGCGGGGTGCGGACCAGCCAGACGTCGCTCATCGTCGACCCGCCGGACGGGCGGTACCCGGCGAAGACCGAGCGGGTGCGCGAGAGCGACGAGTCGTTCGCGGCGATGCGAGACGGCACGCGGTTCGACACCTGGGAGGACCTGAACCTCTACGACCGGTGCATCACGCGGGGCATGCCGGGCGCCATGATCCCCGGCTTCTACAACCACAACTACCAGATCCTGCAGACGCCCGACCACGTCGTCATCTTCGTGGAGATGATCCACGACGCCCGCATCATCCCGCTCGACGGACGCCCCCACCTGCCGGCGCAGATCGGCCAGTGGCTGGGCGACTCGCGCGCCCGCTGGGAAGGCGACACCCTCGTGGTCGAGACGACCAACCTGACGGCGAAGGGCGACGAGCGGGTGCGCTACCTGGTGCAGGCGGGCAGCGAGGAAGCGAAGGTGGTCGAGCGGTTCACGCGGGTCGCCGCTGACCGCATCGACTACAGCTTCACCGTCACCGACCCCGCGACCTACGCGCGCTCGTGGACGGCCGAGATTCCGATGGTGCCGCTCCCGGGAGGGCTCTTCGAGTACGCGTGCCACGAGGGCAACTACGGGCTCGAGAACATCCTCGCCGGCGCCCGCGCGGCCGAGCGGGAGGCGGCGGAATCGGGCCAGTAGCGCGTCCGCGCCGCTCGCGCCATTGCCCCGCGCATCGGGGTCATCGAGCCATCGGCGGCCGCCTTGCCAGGGGACGATCCGTCGGCGCCGGGGCAGCGGCGCGAGCGGGCGGTGCCGCCAGGTCGACCCTCCCGGCGTTCCCGGCGCGGGCGTTGCGCGTCGTCGGGGCCGTTTCGTCCCCGCGCACCGCTTTGACAGGGTGACACGCCGAGCGTATATTCGAGCCGATTCCAGGAGTGCCGGATCGGGCGGAAACCGAAGGCCCGGGGCGGTGCTCCCGGCAGCGAGCCGTACGATTCAGGAGGTACGGAGATGAAGCGACGGCTGTTCGAGTCGCTCGGGGTGGCGACGGCCATCGCCGCCGTCATGGTGCTGCTGCAGCCCGCCGCCGGCGGGCAGGGCCCGGGCGAGACCCCGTGGGGCCATCCCGACCTCGAGGGCATCTGGCTCGACGTCTACGCGACGCCGTTCGAGCGGCCCGCCGGCGTCGGCGAGCGCGAGCTCTTCACCGCGGCCGAGCGCGAGGCGCGCGATCAGGCCCGCATGGTCAACCCGGGGCGCGACCGGCGGGGGACGGACGGCCGGACGGACGTGGCCGGGGCCTACAACGCCGTCTACACGTCGGCGAGGCCCGCCGGCCCGCGCACGTCGCTCGTCGTCGACCCCCCGGACGGGCGCATCCCCGCCCTCACGCCGGAGGCGCAGCGCGACAACGAGGTCCGGCGCGACTGGCGCCTCATGCTGCTGCGCAGCACCGAGACCTGCCGCCTGGGGGGCAGCGGCTGCGCCGGGGGCGAGTACGGGCCCGCGTCGCCGCAGCGCTTCGACATGGTCCCCTTCTACAACACCGGCCGCATGAACCGCCACTTCGGCCCCGAGGACCAGAGCCTCGGCGACCGGTGCATGTCGGGGCGCACGCCCGACTTCAACGGGTTCCGCCGCATCGTGCAGGGCGAGGACGCCGTCGCCATCGGCTACGACACCGGGCAGGGCCAGGGGTACCACCGCATCGTCAACCTGGGCGGCAACCATCCCCCGAGCCACGTCCGCCTGCGGCACGGCGACTCGCGTGGCCGATGGGAGGGCCGGACCCTGGTCGTCGAGACCCAGAACTTCTCGCCCAAGTTCACCTACCGCGAGTCGGGCGCGAACCGGCGCCTCGTCGAGCGGTACACGCGTATCGACGAGGACACCCTCGAGTACAAGGTGACCATCGAGGACCCGACGGTGTGGACCGCGCCGTGGACCGTCCGGCAGGAGCTGAAGCGCCAGAGCGGCGAGCAGAACCGCATCTACTACGAGCCGCGCTGCCACGAGGGGAACTACGGGCTGCCGGCGCTGCTCATCGGCGCCCGCGTCGACGAGCAGGCGTTCGCCGAGGGGCGCGGCCCCGACCCGTTCTCGCTGGACACCGCCACGTGCGTCACGGGCTTGCAGGACTGAGGGACGTCGGCGATTCGCTGGCGGGGGCCCCGCAGCCGCCGCCGGCGGTGCGGTGATGAAACCCGAGCCCACCCCGGCGTGAGGCCGCGCTTCGTCACCAGGGAGCAACGATGATGAGAAACCGTTTCAGAGTCTCGACCATTGTCACGGCCCTCGCCGCCTTCAGCATCGGCGCCGTCGTCGCCGTCGGGGTCACCGGCACGGCCAGCCAGGGCCAGGAACAGGCGTCGCGACCGGCGCAGACCCCCGACGGGCGCCCGAACTTCAACGGCGTGTGGCAGGCCCTCAACGAAGCGCACTGGGACCTCGAGGCGCACGAGGCGCTGCCGGGCATGGTGATGCAGGAAGGCGTCTATCCCTACGAGTACGCCCGCGTGCCGGCGGCCCCGGTGGTGGCGCTGGGCGCGGCGGCCGGTGTCCCGGGCTCGATGGGGGTCGTGCAGGGCGACGGCACCATTCCCTACACGCCCGAAGCGCTCGAGATGAAGCAGGAGAACGGCGCCAACTGGATCGACCGCGATCCCGAGCTCAAGTGCTACCTGCCGGGCACGCCCCGCGCGATGTACATGCCCTATCCGTTCCAGATCGTGCAGGGCGACGACAAGATCCACATGAACTTCGCGTTCTCGAACGCGGCGCGCGTCATCCACCTCGACGAGGTCGACCTGCCGCCCGACTGGACCTACATGGGGCATTCGCTCGGCCGGTGGGAAGGCGACACGCTGGTGGTCGAGGTGACCGAGTTCAACGGCAAGAACTGGCTCGACCGGGCCGGCAACTTCCACAGCGAGGCGCTGCAGATCACCGAGCGCTACACGCCGATGTCGCCGGACGCCATCTGGTACGAGGCGACGCTCACCGATCCGCAGACCTTCACCGAGCCGTGGACGATCGCCATGCCGCTCTACCGGCGCCTCGAGCCCAACGCCACGGTGCTCGACTATCCGTGCATCGAGTTCGCCGAGGAGTTCATGTACGGGAGCCTGCGCCGCGAGCAGCTCGTGCAACGGTGGGAGGGCGACATGATGATCGTCGAGATCACGCGCAAGATCCCGGAGGGCGACGCGCTGCACGAGTGGTATCGGCGGTAGGAGTCCGCGCCGTGGAACGGCGCGGGCGACCGCCCGCCGGGCGACGGAGCCGGTTCGCGGAGCGCGAGGGCGGTCCGAGGACCCGTCGGACTAGAGACCGTTCGTGAGACACGAGGGGCAAGGAGGCCGAAGGCCATGAGGACGAAGCTGTTGATCGGGGTCTTGAGCGCGGTCGTCGGTATCGGTCTGGGGCTGGCGGGGACCGCCGAGCCCGTGGCGGCGCATCACGCGTTCGCGGCGGAGTTCGACGCGGAACGGCCGGTCGAGTTCAGCGGTAAGGTCACGCGGGTCGAGTGGGTCAATCCCCACGTCTGGATCCACATCGACGTGGAGCTGGACGATGGCTCGACGGAGGTCTGGGCGTTCGAAGGGGGCACGCCGAACGTGCTGTTCAGGCGGGGCTTCACGCGACGGTCGCTCCTGCCCGGTACCGACGTCCGCGTCGACGGCTATCAGGCGAAGGACGGCACGAACCGGGCGAACGGCCGGGACATCACGTTCCCCGACGGGACGAGGCTGTTCCTCGGGTCCTCGGGCACCGGCGCGCCCTACGAGCTGGCGCGGCCCGGCGTCGACACCGTGGCGCCTCCCAGGTAGCCACTGCTACCGCGTCGGACGTCTTCGACGGCGAGCGGTAGTATCGGGGTCCGGCCCCGCGGTTGCGGGGCCGGGTTTCGTGCGTACGAGCGGGCTCAGCGCTGGAGGCGGTCGGCGTCGTAGATGGAGAAGGAGGACGGTTCCGGACCGCGCCCCTCCGCGAACGCCTCGTCGTCCAGACGATAGCCGCGGAGCAACGCCGGCAGGCCGTAGTTCCCTTCGTGGCAGCGCGGCTCGTAGTAGATGCGGTTCTGCCCGTCGCTCTGCCGCTTCAGCTCCTGCCGGATCGTCCAGGGCGCCACCCACACCGTCGGATCCTCGATCGTCATCTCGTAATCGAGCGTTTCCTCGTCGACCCGCGTGTACCGTTCGACGAGCCGGCGGTTCTCGGCCGCACCCTGGTAGGGGAACTTGTGCGAGAAGTTCGCGGTCTCGATGACCAGCGTCCGGCCCTCCCATCGGCCGCGCGAGTCGCCGTGGCGCAGGCGGATGTGGCCCGGCGGATGGCTCCCGCCGAGGTTGACGAGGCGCTGGAACCCCTGGCCCTGCCCGGTGTCGTAGGCGATGGAAACGGCGTTCTCCCCCTGCACGATGCGGCGGAACCCGTTCAGGTCGGGGGTGCGCCCCGACATGCACCGGTCGCCGAGGCTCTGGTCCTCGGGACCGTCGTGGCGGTTCATGCGGCCCCGAGTGTTGTAGTAGGGCGTGGTCTCGTAGTAGCGCGGCGACGGCGGCCCGTACTCGCCCCCGGCGCACTGCGGGGCCTGGCTCCGGCACGTCTCGGTGTTGCGCAGGAGCATCAGGCGCCACTCCTGCTCGATCTCGTTACGCCCGACGTGCTCCGGCGTCAGGGCGGGGATGCGCCCGTCCGGCGGGTCGACGACGAGCGACGTGCGCGGGCCGGCCGGCCTCGCCGACGTGTAGACGGTGTTGTAGGCCCCGCTGGGCAGAATCGGCGGGCGGGCCAGCGCGGCCTGGTCCCGGGCGGCCCGCTCCTCCTCGGTGGCGAACTCGCGCTCGCCGATCCCGGGCGCCCGCTCGAGGGGCGTCGAGTACACGTCGAGCCAGATGCCCTCCAGGTCGGGATGCCCCCACGGGGTCGTGGCCGGCTCCTGGCCCTCCACGGTAACCGGTGTCACCTGCAGCAGCACCGCGACGCTCGCGATGGCCGCCGCCACGCCGAGCAGCTCGAGCAGTCGTCGCCTCATTGCCATACCCCCCTGAATCGACCGTCCGCTCTTCCAGGCCGATCCTCGCGCGCCGGCGGTCCGCCGTCAACCACTTTCCTCGTCGCGCCGCTCATATCCGCGAGGCAACCTCATGCTACGAGAATCTCGTCACGCACGAAGCGCAGCCGGATCAGCTTCGGCCGTGGCGTGTTTTCGTCGAAGTAGCAGTCGACGGCCTCCTTGACGCTCGTTCGGATCTCCCCGATCGAGTCGCCCTGGGTGTGAATGCCGTATCCGAGGGCGCTTGCCGAGTACCCGCCGTCCACCTCGTCTTCGGTGACTTCGAAGATGATCTCGGTCATGGAGTCGTCTATCGCGGTCGCTGGACGATGCAGCCAGCAACGGGCCGAACGGTACTTGAACATGGTCAGGTACCGCATCTACTATGCCGTCATGGTCAAGATCAACATCGCCGAGGCCAAAGCCCGTCTCTCGTCGGTGCTGGAGAGCGTCGAACGGGGCGAGACGGTGGTGTTGTGCCGGCGCAACGTGCCGATCGCCGAGATCCGGGCCTCGCCCGGGCTGCCGGCCGGGGAGCGGCCCCTCGGCATCGACCGCGGCATGAAGATACCCGACAGCTTCTTCGGGCCTCTGCCCGACGAGATGCTGCGTGCGTTCGGGGCTCAGGGCGAACCCTCGTGAAGCTCCTCGTCGACACCTGCACGTTCCTCTGGCTGGCGACCGACGATGCCGAGCTGTCGCCGCCGGCGCGCGCGGCCTGTCGGGCTCCGGAGAACGCCGTGTTCCTCAGCTCGCTATGGCCTGGGATATCGCGATCAAGCATCGGCTCGGCCGGCTGCCGCTGCCGGAACCGCCGGGCGCTAAGTGGTCAGCCGTCGCGAGTGGCTGCAGCTGCAGCCGCTGGTCTTCGACGAGGACCGCGCGGCCCACGACGCGGTTCTGCCCCCTCTTCATGACGATCCGTTCGATCGGGGGCTGGTGTCGCAGGCCATCCTGAACGGGATGACGATCGTGACGCCCGATGCGGAACTCGCCCGCTATCCGGCACCGATACTCTGGTGAGAGGCGGGGGCGGGCCTCCGGCGTCCCTGCGCCGACTAGAGAAGGGGTGACACGTGCTGACGACGGGATTCCTCGGGACACGGGCGGACGCCTTCATCGACGCCGCCATCGTCTTCTTCGTCGCCGTTCCTCATGGCCTACGCGCTACGTCTGGCCGCGCGGCGCCAGCACCGCGAGCACCGCAACCTGCAGGCGGGCCTCCTGGCCGCCGCGGTCGTGGCCGTCCTCATGCTGGAGATCAGCATCCGGTTCGGCAGCGCCGGCGAGGCCTATCGCGCCAGCTCGCTCTACGGGCCGGCGATGGTCGGCCTCTTCGCCGTGCACCTCGCGGTCGCGGTGCCGACGTTCGTCGCCTGGTGCTGGCTGGCCGCGCTCTCGTGGCGGCGCTTCGCCCATACCCTGCCGGGCCCCTTCGGCCGCCGCCACCGGCTCTGGGGCAAGCTCGCGTTCGTGGGCCTGTGCCTCTCCTCGGCCACCGGCGTCGCGATGTACGTCATGGGGTTCGCGTTCTGACCCGGATGACGGGCCGCGGCCGGCGCCCGACTGTAGGCGAAGCGGCCAATGGACCGCGCTCAGGTCTCCAGCGACACGCACACCCTTCGGCCGATGGCGGCAAGCGCCTCGTCGATGCGCTTCATGCTCGATGCCCGGCCCGGGTCGAGAAGCCGGCGCACCTGAAGGGGCTGTCCCTTGAGCGTTCTGGCCATCCCGCTCAAGCTGACGCCCTCCTGCTTCATCGCCACGTAGAGCGCGGCCTTCACCGCGACGTGCGCGGGAACCGTGATGCGTACCTGCCCGCGCTTCAGCGGACTGGGGACCGGAATGTCCGCGCGCTCCGCGATGCGGGCGCCGATCGTCTCGGCGAGGCAGTCGACCGCCATCTCCATGGCGTCGTCGCGGTTCTCGCCCTGCGTGATCGCGTCCGGCAGGTCGGGGAATGTCACCGTGCAGCGTCCATCGCGCTCACGGCCGACGCGCGCGGGGTAGGCAAAGTCCATGTGCTATACCTTCAGCTCGCCATCTACTCCCAGCTGCTTGAGAACGGCGCGAACCACGCCGGTCGTCAGGTTCCTCGCCCATGGTACCGTCGTGTTCCGATCGCCCAGGTAGACCCGGCGATGCGAACCCTTGCTCTCGTGTCTCTTCACTTCCCAGCGGACGTCGTGCTCGCGCGCCCATCGCTTGAGCCTTCGCAGGAATTCCGCAGTGCTCAATGCCGGATTCCCCCGCAACTCGCCGCGGTCGGTCGCGCGATCCGCATCCTCCTCACCGATGTCGGCCCTCCGAGCCGCAGCGCTCCGTGAGCCTGCCGCCCACTATCCGGTACCAATCCGTACCATGTCAAGCCCGGGATCGCGCTCGAAAAGGCACCGCCGCGGGTTGGGCGCCTCCCGAGAACGCCCGGTGGCGCCCGGTCTCGCCCGGTCGCGCCGGCCGCGGGTTTTGGGTATCATTACCGTTTGGCGTCGGAGATTCCGTGTCCGGGCCGATGTCACGAGTCGTCATCGAGACAGGTGAAGGAATGGACCGAATGCACTCCGTGTGCCTCGCGGTGATGCTCTCCGGGGCCGGCGCCGCCGCCGGCGCCGCCGCCCAGTCGTTCGAGGCGGACGTGGCGCCGCTCGTCGAGACGTCGTGCCTGACCTGCCACGGCCCGCGGACCGCGACCCCGCTCGACATCTCCGGCCTGGGCCACGACCTGGGCGACCGGGCCACCTTCCTGGCGTGGGAGCGCATCCACGACCGGGTCGCGCGGGGCGAGATGCCGCCCCGCGGCGTCCGGCGCCCCGACCCGGCGGTGGCCGAGACCGCCCTCGGGTCGCTGAAGCGGGCCCTGGTCGACGCCAACCTCGCGGCCCGCAACGGCCCCCGCACCCCGTTGCGGCGGCTCACGCGACTCGAGTACGCCTACACCATCCAGGACCTTCTGGGGGTCGACGAGGCGGTGGGCCTCGACCTGTCGCAGACCCTGCCGGCCGAGGCCGACTCCGGCGGGTTCGACACGGTGGCGGCCAACCAGAGCATGTCGCCGCTGCACGTGCGGTCGTACCTCGCCGCCGCCGACCTCGCCCTCGACGCGGCGATCCGGACGGGGCCGCGCCCCGAGCCGGTGCGACACAGGATCGAGTACGTCGACTCGCAGTACCTGCCGATCATCGAGGATGCGAGGGCCCTGGGGCTCGGCATCGTCAAGAAGCTCGACGACGCGTTCGCCGCGTTCTTCGACTTCGGCTCGACCTACACCTTCCACAGCGCCACCGAGGGCTACCTGACGGCGGCCCCGGGCCGCTACCGCGTCACCGTCGACGCCTATCCCTACCAGGCGGACACGCCGGTGACGGTGATGGTGTACCGCGGGAAGATGGCGGGGGTGGCGGCGTCGCTCGACGAGCTCATCGCCACGTTCGACCTGACGGGCCCGCGCACGGTGGAGCTGACGCCGTACATGCGTCCCGGCGACCTCATCGGGCTCTCGGTGGCCGACCTCGACGGGCCGCCCGAGGGTCCGTCCCTCCTGCAGCCCGGCGATCCCTCCCAGGGCTACGGCGGCATGAAGGACTACCCGGGCGAGGGCATCGCGTTCCGGTCGCTGAGCTTCGACGGGCCGCTCCTCGTCGGCGACGCGTGGCCGCCGGCGAGCACCCGCGATGTGCTGGCCGGGGTCGAGTTCGACGAGTGGGGCGAGATTCGCCTCACGAAGGCCCCCTACGAGCACGTCGTCGACGTCGTCGCCAGCTTCGCGCCGCGCGCGTTCCGCCGGCCCCTGGAGGAGGGCGAGCTCGAGGCCTACGCCAGCCTCGCCGAGCCCCTGCTGGCCGAGGGGCGGCCGTTCCTCGAGGCGGTCCGCGTGCCGTTGCGGGCGATTCTCAGCGCGCCGGCGTTCCTCTACCAGATGGGCGACGCGGGCGAGCTCGACGACTTCGCGCTGGCGTCGCGGCTGTCCTACTTCCTGTGGCGCAGCATGCCCGACGAGCGGCTCTTCGACGCGGCGCGGGCGGGCCGGCTCGCCGACCCCGCGGTGCTCGCCGGCCACGTCGACCGGATGCTCGACGACGCGAAGGCCGAGCGCTTCGTCGACGACTTCGCGGGGCAGGCGTTCCGCCTCTACGAGCTGCGGGCGACCACCCCCGACGCCGGCCTCTACCCCGAGTGGGACGACCGGCTGGGTCAGGCGCTGGCCCGCGAGACCGAGCTCTTCCTGGGCGAGCTGGTCGACGAGAACCACGGGGTCGACCACCTGATCTCGGCCGACTTCACGTTCGTGAACCGCCGCCTCGCCGAGCACTATGGCCTGACCGGCGTCGCGGGCCAGCAGATGCGCCGGGTGGACCTGCCCGGGGACAGCCCCCGCGGCGGGCTGATGACCCACGCCAGCGTCCTCAAGGTCACCGCCAACGGCACCACGACGTCGCCGGTGCCGCGCGGCAACTTCGTGCTCGCGAACCTGCTGGGGCAGCCGCCGGCCCCGCCCCCGCCCGGCATCGAGGGGCTCGAGCCCGACACCCGGGGCACGACGACGATCCGCGAGCAGCTCACCGCGCACCGCGAGAACCCGGTCTGCGCGAGCTGCCACCGCGTCATCGACCCGCCGGGGTTCGCCCTCGAGTCGTTCGACCCGATCGGCGGCTTCCGGACGAACTATCGGGCGACGGGGGGCCAGGCCGAATTCGGCGGCTTCACCGTGGCCCTGCCGTTCACCGACGGCCCGCTCGTCGACCCGAGCGGCGTCACCCCCGTCGGCGACGCCTTCGCGGGCATCGCCGAGTACAAGGACCTGATGCTGCGGAACGACCTCGAGCAGGTGGCCCGCCACCTCGCCTCGCAGCTCCTGGTCTACTCGACCGGGGCCGAGATCGAGTTCGCCGACCGCGACGCGGTGGAGACCGTCGTGGCCCGCATCGGCGACCGCGGATACCCCGTCAGGAGCATGATTCACGAGGTCGTGCAGAGCGACCTCTTCAGGAGCCGATAGCCATGACGCCCACCCGCCCCCTCGACCGCCGCACGTTCCTGCGCGCCTCCGGCGTGGCCATGGCCCTGCCCCTGCTCGAGTCGATGGCCCCGCCGCTGGCCCGCGCCGCCGCGGCGGCGAGCCCGAAGCGGCTCGTGACCGTGTGCAGCACCCTGGGGCTCTACTCGTCGTCGTGGTTCCCGAAGACGGCCGGGGCCGGCTACGAGGCGTCCGAGTACCTGTCGCTTCTCGACGACCACCGGTCGCGCTACACGGTGTTCTCGCGCTTCTCGCACGAGGAGCAGAGCGGCCGCCAGCCCCACAACTCGGAGATCACGTGGCTGACGGCGGCGAGGCGCCCCGGGCTCGACGGGTTCCGCAACACCATCTCGCTCGACCAGGTCGCCGCGAACCACCTCGGCTACGTCACCCGGTTCCCGTCCGTGGTCCTGGGCACGCTGTCGGCGCAGAGCCAGTCGTTCACCTCGAGCGGGGCGATGGTGCCGGCCGAGACGAGCCCCGCCGGCCTGTTCGGCAAGCTGTTCCTGCAGGGCACGCCCGAGGAGGTCGCGCGCGAGGCGCAGCGGCTCAACGACGGCGGCAGCATCCTCGACCGCCTGAAGTCGCAGGCGTCGACCCTGCGCGGGCGCGTGAGCGCCGCCGACGGCCGCAAGCTCGACGCCTACTTCGACGCGGTGCGGGCGGCCGAGGAGGAGCTGACCGAGGTGCAGGCGTGGCTCGACCGGCCCAAGCCGGCGGTCGACGCCGAGCCGCCCACCGACATCCCGAACCCCGCCGACCTCATCGGCCGCATCGGGCTCATGCTGCGCATGATCCCGCTGATTCTCGAGACCGACTCGTCGCGGGTGGTCAGCCTGATGATCCACGACCACGGGGTCGTGCCCCAGGTCCAGGGGGTGAGCGGCGACCAGCACAGCCTGTCGCACCACGGGCAGGACGAGGCCAAGATCGAGCAACTGAAGACGGTCGAGACCGAGATCGTCCGGGCGTTCCGCGGCCTCCTCGACGACCTCGCGGGGCGCGGCGACGCGGACGGCTCGCTGCTCGACCACACCTCGGTGCTGTTCGGCAGCAACCTCGGCAACGCCAACGCCCACACCCCGGTCGACCTGCCGATTCTCGTCGCCGGCGGCGACTTCGCGCACGGGAAGCACGTGGCGCACGAGGGCGAGCACAACGCACCGTTGTGCAACCTCTACGTGACCCTGCTGCAGAAGATGGGGGTCGAGACGGACGCGTTCGGCCAGAGCACCGGCACGCTGACCTGGTCGTAGGCGTCGGGCGCCGCAGAACGGCGCCTCCTCCACGGAGGCCCGACTCCGTGGAGAGTCGGTCGGGCGCCGGGCGGAGGCCGCGGCGCGACCCTGCAGTCGCGTACGGCGGCGATTGGAGGCTGTCGCGGCTCGCGGGCGGAAGCCGGCGGTATCCGTTTCGCCCTTCGTCACCGGAGGGCGGCCCGGCTCGAGTTCCGAGCGCGACTTGTCGCATCAGGGGAGTCCTCGACCCGGCGGAGGGGAAAGTGTTGCTGGCGTACCTCGTCGCTGGACTCACCGCGACCGTACTGGTCACGGCCGTCGGGTGGTTCTGGAAGCAGTGCTTCGAGAACGAGGACCCGGTGGCGCCTGGTTCACCCGTCGACGGCACGCCGACGGCCCCGGAATCGCCCGGCGACGACCTGTCGCCGGCAGCGGGTTCTTCGGTCGACGGCGCGCCGCCGGCGCTGGCGCCGACCCTGGATTCGACCGACGACGCCACCCCGCCGGCGCCGGATTCGACCCTCGACGGCACGCCGACGGCCCCGGAATCCGACCTCACGCCGCCGGCCCCCGATTCGTCCCGCGACGGCGCGCCGCCGGCTCCGGGGAATACGGACGCCGGCGCGGCGCCGCCGGGCGTGCGCTGGAGCTGGCGCACCCACCGTCAGTCCGGGCTGGAGTTCCTGCGCGTGACCGTCACCAATCCGGGGCCGAACCCGCTGACGGTGACCGGCATAGGGCTCAGGACGAGCGACGAGCTCGCTCGCCACGCCGATCCGCCCGCCGCTCTCCTGGGCGCATCGGAACAGGCCGTCGAGATGTTCGGACAGGAGTCCGGGGCCGCTCCGCTGCCGCGCACCCTGGAGCCGGACGGCAGCGTCGATGCCTACTTCCCGTGCCGTGACGTCGCGGACTGGCTCTACGGCGTCGCGGAGAGCCACAACCTCGATCGCAACGAGTGCCACCTGACGCCCGAGTGCATCGACAGCGCCGGGGGCATTCAGCTCGCGAGACGGAAGGTCGACTACGAGAGGTGGCTGAGGCACGGGCACGGACCGTCTCTGGGAGAGCACGTGACGGAGGAGGACGCTCCTTCCGGCGGCGGCGAAGAGGCGTGACGTCAACGAGGAGGATTGGGAGGCGAACATGAGCACCATGGTGTGGCGCGGAACCGCATGGCGGTGGACCAGCGCCCTGTGCCTCGGGATTGCCGCCCTCTCGGCGGGAACAACCGGGGCGGCGGCCCAGGACCGGGCCTTCGAGCCGGTCACCGACGCGATGCTCGCCGACCCCGACCCCGCCGACTGGCTGCACTGGCGGCGCACCCTCGACGGCTGGGGCTTCCGAAACGGATATGCCGTAAAGTACTGACAACAAGAGCTTTACTGGTTAGGTAGATGTTTCTTCCCCTCTTTGCCCCCCACCCCGTGAATCGGATTCTTGCGGTCTCGGAGGGTCTGCCTTGGACGTTTCGGGACACTGAGTGTCACGGCGCGCTACGGCTCGCGGACCGTCAGCGTGCGCCGCCCTCCATATCCGTGCGCGGCGGCTCCTACTCGGCGTGGTCAGGCGCTTGGGGCGGTCGAATCTCATCATCGAGATGCTCCAGCGTCGCCGCGAGTCTGCCAGTTGAGGTAGGCAGCGAATCCGGTGGCGAGAAACAGCAGCGACAGTGCAGCCTCACTGGCGAGTTCCAGCTCGATGGGTTCCAAGGATTCCATGGCAGTCTCTCCTCGCAGCCGCCCCGCGCCGACGGGTGGACCAGGGAGCCATTTCCTCGAAGTGTCGAAACCGGCCAGCGCAAGCGTGACTGCTCCGAGGGGGGAGACCCGTGCGACCCGCCGCAGCCTGTCGAGGAGGCGCGCATCTGCCGATAGACGGAAGTGTCTCCGTGCTGCGGCCGCCGGTGACACTCCGCGAGCGCTCGTCGCACCCTGGAAGGCCCAGCGGCCGCGTGACCCGGAGGGAATCAGTCATGTGGAAGCGGGAAGAACCAGTTCCAGCGGTGCCCTCCCCGGTGGTCGGCACCATCGGCTCCGCGCCTACCGACGAGGCGGGCAGCGCGGACCCGAAAGTGATCATTGGGTAGAGTCGACGACTGGCGCGGTGGCGGTAGGCGGTAAGGGGGTAGCTGTTCCCGGCGGCTTTCGCCAAGTGCCGGTGCCTCACTCCCCGCCGTGGCTCCGTTTCCAGTCGCCGCTCATCGAACCGGACGTGCAGATTTCCCGCATCCGGCTCTCGGACGAGATCATGCCTTCGCCCACGGGAAGCTCGCCGTTCGCGTGGCAAGGCACGTGAGCCCGTACTCCGTCCGGAGTCGCTCGGACGGGAAGCGCACAAGCTTCCCGTCTCGCACCTTGTACTTGCGGCAGAGCCACTGGCGTAGCCGCCGCGTGGCGTGCTGGTCAACGGCGCGGTACGCGGGACTGACCTGCCCGAGGGTGAAGTAGTTCGCCCAGCCGGTCAGCAACCGGTTCAGGCGCGCCACCACGTCTCCCGGCGGCAGGAGCGCGTCACGCCGCGTCGTCAGCTCGCTCACGCGACGGCAGATGCTCTGGATGCTCTCCCGGCTCGGACGCGTGCCGATGTAGGCGGCACCCGTAGTTGGCCGGTAGTTGCGCCCAATCCGGTAGCCGAGGAACGTCATCGGCTCCTCCGGCACCCGGCAGCAGCGGGTCTTCTCGGCGTTCATCGGCAGCTTCAGACGCCGCATCAGGCCCTCGACCGCCGTCAGCATCTCTGCCGCCGGCGCTCGGCCGAGCACCGCGAAGTCGTCCGCGTAGTTGACGATTTCCGCCTCGAAGCGCCGGGCATACCCCAGCGCCTTCCAGCCCAGGATGAAGCGACGCATGTAGATGTTGCTGAACAGCGGCGAAATCGGTGACCCTTGCGGGGTACCCTTCCGCTCGCGACGCGCACGGTTCGTCCGGTGGCGTCCGCCCCGACCATCGTCCTCCTCGACCGCCATCTCCAGCCACGCCTTGACCCACCCCAACAGCCGACCGTCGCTCACGCGACGGGCGACCGATTTCAGCAGGTCCGCGTGCGGGATTTCGCCGAAGTAGTTCGTCAGGTCGGCGTCCACCACCTCCCGATGCCCGGTGTTCAGCAGCCGGTGTACGCGTCTGACCGCGTCATTCGCGCCCCGGCCCGGCCGGTAGGCGTATTGCTCCGGTTGCAGGTCGGCCTCGAAGATCGGCGACAACACCAGCATCGCCGCCGTCTGCGCCACCCGGTCCCGGAGACACGGAATGCCCAACGGCCGGAACTTCCCACGCTGCTTCTTCGGGATGAGGACCTGCCGAACCGCACGCGGCCGGTAGGTCCCCGCCTTCAGGTCCCGCGCCAGTGCTCCCAGCCACCGGTCCACCCCGAACGACTCGACGTCCGCGACCGTCTCGCCGTCCACCCCGGCCGCCCCGCCGTTGCGGCGGACGGTCTGCCAGGCGACCGCGAGCACGTCGTCGCGCCACACCTTGTCGCTCAGCGAGTAGAACCGGAAGCTCGGAGCTCCCTTCGCTTTCGCATGTAGCGCCGTCTGGAGTCGCTGAACACGTTCTGAGGCTGCTAGGCCCTCGCCAGTCCCCACGTCCCTTCCTCCGTCATGCGCTGCTCTCGAACCGAGGCCCCTTCCCTCCACCGGCGTTACCCGGCTTCCCCGGTACTACGGGCCTCTCCGCCACCCTGCTCGGCCCGACCCGACCCTCGCGGGCTGTCGGTTGGCGCGTGCCACGCCACCGGCAGGGCTTCCCGTGTTGCGTCCATCCCCCTCTTCCACGCGTGCCGTCGCCACTACCCCGGCGGAGGCGGTCGGTGCTCGCGTCGCTCGCTTCCCGGCCGCTGGCAGCCTTCCCCATGACAAGGGTGGGTCGGCTTCCGCATCGACAGTTTCGGGGCCTGCTCGGCGTTCACTCGCGTTACGGCCCGCGTGGTCGCTGAGCCGCCAAGGCGGCCCTTGTTGTCGGAGTGCTTCAGCCGATGTCGTTACCTCCATCGTCCGCTCCGACTGCTACCGGCTGGAGCGACAGTTGCCGGGCGGGATTCGCACCCGCTGAGGAACGGCGCCTTTCACGGCGCACCAAGTCGATTGTCGTCAAGGGCGAGCTTGGCGGGAGCGAGGACCTGACCGTCGAGGGACAGGTGGAGGGCAAGATCGCGCTCAAGCAGCATGTCCTGACCGTCGGAGTCCATGGACGCATCCGGGCGCAAGTGTTCGCGAAATCGGTCGTCGTCCTCGGAGAGGTCATCGGCAACATCGAGGCGACGGAGAAGGTCGCGATTCGCAACGAGGGGACGGTCGAGGGCGACATCAAGGCCCCGCGCGTCGCCATCGCCGAGGGTGCGAAGTTCCGCGGCGGCATCGACATGCAGCAGGGGCAGGGGCAATCGGCGGACCGGAACCGGAGCGAGCCGCAGCCGGGATCCGAGCCCCGCCGTCCGGCGCCGGCCGCGCAGCCGGGATCCGAGCCCCGCCGTTCGGTGCCAGCCGCGAAGGCGAAGGTCGCATAGAAGTCGGCGCCGTAGAACGGCGCCTCACGTGCCGCAGATCGTCATCCGCCGTCGGAGCCGCCGGGATCCCCGACGCGCCACTCTCCGGCTCGGAGGTCGCCGGCTCGGTTGTTCCTCACGAACAGATCTCGCGATGAGCCGAGGGGGCCTTGGTACGCACCACCTCGTTCCAGCCTTCGAACGTGATCTCCGTCGCCGCGATCGAGTCCGGCTTCCAGCAGAACGGGCTTGCCATGCGCATTCGATAGAGGAGCAGCGCCATGCTGAAGAGCCTGCAGATCATCGGGGTCGCCGTCTCCGTGCTGTCGTTTGCGGGTTGCGCGACCATGATCAACGGCACCTCGAAACGCGTCCAGGTGCTGTCGGAGCCGCCTGGTGCGGAGGTCTTCGTCCGAGGCGAGCGGGTCGGCACCACGCCGACTGAGTTCATCCTGAGCCGCCGCGCCGCGAATCCGCAGATCCACGTCGTCGACCAGCAGGGCAACTCGGAGTACAGGAGGCTGGGCAATAGCCTGAGCCGCTGGGTGGTGCTGGACGCCGTGGCCGCGCTCTTCCTCGGCTACGCCGTCTACCCCAAGTTCCCCGGCGGGGACAATCCAGAGGGGAGCGTTCGGATCGGCCTCCTCGCGGCGCTAATACCGGCAGCCGTCGACTTCACCCTTGGCGGCGCGTACGAGTTCCCGTCCCGGGTCGACTTCGGCCGGCGGTCAGCGAAGAGGCATGAGCCGTTCACTGGGAATCACGCCCCGGCAACATGCCGGGGCGTGACACTGTTCGGGACCCTACACGGTCACTGGCCCTCCTCGAAGCTGCGCAGGTAGCGGGACACGGTGATGGGCGCGCAGCCGACCGCCCGCGCGATACGCTTGAAGCCGAGGCCCTGGGCGCGAAGCTCGACCATGCGTGCGACGGCCTCGGTCGACATCGGCGGGCGCAGGAACCCGCGCCTGACCGTCACGCGGCCGCGCCGGCGCAGAACCTTCCGGTCGGCGAGGGCCGGCATCGACCGCTCGTCGTCGACATCGAGAGCGTGCTTCGCCACCTCGTGCCAGTCGACGGCCGCGCGCGTCGGACTGCCGTCGATGGGCTCCGGGTCCGGCATCTGGTCGAGGAGGCCGTCGGCGCCTCGCCACGCGACCTCGAACTCCTGCCCGGCGCTCGCGGACGACTCGCGGACGACCGTCGTCAGCGGCTCGACCTGCTGGTAGACCACCGACAGGCCCGTCGTGTGGCCGGCGCCGGTGCGATACGACACGTCGGCGAGGGCCGAGTCGAGATCGAGGCCCTGCGCTAGAACAGCAGCTTCGCGGCGAATTGCATCTGCCGCGGCGGGCCCACGGTGCCGGTGATCCGGCCGAACGTCGGCAGGCCGAAGGCGCCGGTGGGGTTGTCGAAGTTCACGCGGTCGAACAGATTGTAGACCTCGTAGCGGAGCTGCAGGTCGACGGCGCCCGCCGGAATCGTCCGGAAGATCGAGAGGTCCACCTGGCTCCGAGAGGGGCCGCGGAACCCGTTGCGTTCAGACATGTTGGTCGCGACCGTGTTGATCGGCTGCGCCTCGAACGCGTCGGGGCTGAGCCACTGCTCGTAGGTCGGGTTGGAGAGTTCCGCTGTGCCCACGAGATTGGGACGGTCGCCGCGCGCGCCGGTGTTGGTGCGAGGCGAAGCGTTCTGCACGTTGAACGGCCGGCCCGACTGCCAGTAGGCGATGCCGTTGACCTGCCAGTCGCCCAGCAGCGCCCCGGCGGCGCCGGTCCCGCGGTACGGCATCTCGTAGGTGACCGAGAGCACCACGCGATGCCGGACGTCGTTGTCCGCGGCGAACTTCTCGACCACGCTCTCGTCCCAGGGCGCTCCGTCGGTTCGCTGGTTGTGCGCCAGCGTGTAGTTGAAGCTGAAGCCCAGCCCGCCGGCCGGCCGGCGTTGGAACACGAGCTGCATCGAGTCGTACTGCGACTCGAAGGCCGACGAGAAGACCCTGATGTTGCTCACCCCGGGCAGTTGCGCGGCGTACGGGCGCCGGGCCGAGATGTCGCCGGCGCCCACCGGAGGCAGGTTCAGGTTGATCCGGCCGGCGACGAAGTCGCCGCGCGAGCCGACATAGCCGATGCCCGCCACGTTGCGGCCGATCTGCCGCTCGAGGATCGCGTTGAACTGCTGCACCCGCGTCGACCGGAAGTCGAGCGCGACGGCGCCGATGTTGCCGGTCGGGTCGAGGTGGTCCGTGGGTTCCGGCGTCGGCAGACCGTCGCCGAGCCGCAACGCGGGCACGCCCGACGTGCTGTTCTGGAACTGCTGGTTGCTGATGAACGGCGCGTTCTTCATGGTCGCGTCGCTCGTGATGTTGCCCGGGAAGTACGACAGGCCGTACCCGCCGCGGAGGACCAGCGAGTCGCTCAGCGACGCCGCGAATCCCAGCCGGGGGGCGAGATTGGAGTAGTCGGTCGCGACGCCGGCGGTCTCCGAGACGCCGTTCTGTCCGGGAATGATGATCTGCGCGGTGACCGGGTCGAAGTTCGAGATCCGGTTGGTCTCCTCACGAAGCGGCGTGAAGACGTCGTACCGCAGGCCTAGGTTGAGCGTCAGCCGGTCGTTCGCGCGCCAATCGTCCTGGACGAACAGGCTGTACTCGTTGGTGTGGTATTGCGGGACCACCAGCGCGTGGGCGCGACTGACGACGTTGGGGAATCCGAGCAGGAACGAGGCCATTGCGTCGCCGCCGGCGCCGGCGCCGTTGCTGGTCTCGAGCGCCGAGAACTCGAACTGGCCGATCGCCTGCTCGCTCTGGAACACGGAGTACTCGCGCAGGATGACGCCGCCGCCGAACCGCACGTTGTGCTCGCCCGCAGCCCTGGTCAGCGTGAGGTTGAGCTGGGTGGTGTCGTCGATCTGGCCCAGCGGGATCCAGTTCGAGGCCCCCAGCCCCGAGTACCCGTCGAACCGCAACGGTACGAGTCCCGAGGTGATGTCGTCGCCCTCGATGTTGCCGTTGCGGATGCCGAACACGCTGGTCAGCGCCCGGCCGTAGTTGACCGGCAGCGACAGCAGGTCGACCTTGAGGTGGCCGCCGCGGACCTCCGCGATGAACGACGGGCTGAACACGCGGGTGTAGTTCACCTGTACGCCGTGCGCGTCGGTGACGTTCGGGCCCGGCCAGGCGGTGCCGCCGCCGGAGCAGCCCGGGTCGATGCCGTCGGCGATCGGGCAGGCCGACGGCGTGTAGACGTCCGCGTCGTTCCAGGAGTACCGCACGAACATCTGGTTGTTGCCATCGAAGCGATGGTCGACGCGGAAGTCTGCCGTCCTGGTGTCCTGCGTGCGGTCCGTCACGCTGGCGTAGTTGGCCGACAGGCCCGACCTGGTGGGCTCGGGGTACAGGTCGACCAGCGCCCGGGCTATTGGCGACATCCGGCTCGCCGGGATCCGATTGCCGGGGAACGGCAGCCGCGTCAGCGGGTCGTGGACCTGCACGGGAAGCTCGGAGAAGTCGCCGATGCGCATCGCCATCGTCGGCACCGTGATCACGTTCGTCACACCCGACGTGTGGGAGAAGCTCTCGAAGTCCGCGAAGAAGAACGTCCGATTCGGGGCAATCGGGCCGCCGATGCTGCCGCCCGCCTGGTATTGCTCCAGCGTGGGCCTGGTCGCGGCGAAGAAGTCCTGCGAGTCGAACCGGTCGTTGCGGAGGTAACCGAACAACGAGCCGCTGAAGACGTTGGTGCCCGATTTCGTGATGACGTTGATGACGCCGCCGGCCGTCCGGCCGACCTCGGCCGTGTAGTTGTTGGTCTGGACGCGCACCTCGGCGATGGCCTCGATCGACGGCTTCACGCCGATCGTGCCGATCTGCCGCTCGTTGTTGTCCATGCCGTCGATCATGTGGTTGTTCTGGTTGTCCTGGGCCCCGTTGACCGAGATGGCCGACGTATTGCGGCGGTCGTCGGGCCTCGTGCCGCTGGCGAGCGAGTTCGGCAGACCGGCGTTCGCACCGGGCACCGTCTGCACGAGCTCGACGAAGTTCCGGCCGTTGACGGGCAGGTCCTGCACGAGCTGATCGTCGACGAGCGCCGAGACGGTCGAGGTCTCGGTCTGAAGCAGCGGCGCTACGGCCGCGACGGTGACGGCTTCGGTCACGCCGCCGATCTCCAGTTGCGCGTCGAGTCTGGCCCGGTCGCCCGACGACAACGTGACGCGGCGGGTCTCGGTATCGAAGCCGTCGAGTTCCATCGTTACCGTGTAGGTGCCGGGCGGAAGCAGGTTGAACGCAAAGTCCCCGGTAGTGTTGGTGAGCGCCGTGCGCGCGTTGCCGGTGCCCTCGTTCTCGATGTTCACCGTCACGCCGGGAAGGACGCTTCGCGACGCGTCGGCTACGCGACCGACGATGTCCGCCGTCGTCTGCGCGACAGCGGGCACTGCCGACAGCATCATGGCCAGCAAGGCCACGGCGCAGCAACGCGCGATGGGCCAGCGCCAAGCAGCGACCGGATCGCGACGAGAGTTCAAGTGGGCGGGACGCGACACGCCCCTGGAGATGCCGATGGCCGCGAGCGCCGCGCTGCTCAGCCCGGAGGCGGGCGGGACCAGCGAACACGAGCCTGTCATCGTCGTGCGTCTCGACGCGCCGATCGACAGGGGCGCCCTCGGGAACGCACTGGCGGAGGCGTACTTCCAGCGCGGCAGCCGGTTGCGCCAGACCCAGGGACGCAGGATGGCCGCCGTCCGGCCCATGCGCCTCGCGAGTCGCTCCCATTCGAGCGCCGGGACGTTGTGGCGCCAGCGCAACATGAACTCCTCGACCTGGTGCCGGTCGTCGTCCGCCGACGGACGCCAGGCGGTGCGGTGTCGATGGCACCTCGGGACCGTCGTCGGGCCCTTACCACATTCTCTACTTCCGCGGAGCGGAAAAGTCCAGCCTGAGCGACCCCGCGATGCTGACCCGGAAGTGACACCTTGGTTTCATGTTCTGGGTCAGAAAGAGTAGTACGTAGCGGGGTCGCTCAGGCGTTGTCTGCCATCCGGGTCGTGACCCAAACTGTTGGGTCATCGTGGCTTAAATGCCTGTTTTTCAGTAACTTGAAATTCTGGGTCATGAAATCAGGGCCGCGCTGGACGTGGTATCTGGGTCAAGTCGATGATTACCACGGATTGGGTCAGTGACCAGTGACATTAAGTAGATGCCCAACGTAGTCATTCTACCCATACGATTCGTGTTCTCAGGAGACACCATGAGGGGAGCCCGTGCGCTCGCGGGTCGCCTTCGTCCGCATCGCCGGAACGGCCCACACGTAGGCCAACGTGTCCATCCGTACCACGCGTGCCTCGCCGTGCCGAGCCACCATCAGGACGCCAGCTTCACGACCTCGGCTGCGCTCTACAGCTGCACCGTCGCAAGTCGCCGCCGCCACGTCCCCGGTGCGGCAGGCCGTCCGCATGACCGGCATCGACTTGCTCAAGTTCCTGACGCCCAGCGCTGTTCGCACGACCCCGCCATCCACCGACCGCGAGCCCGAAGTAGCCGCGTGCAACACGTCGCCCGCCGACAACCTGCGGCGTGTCCGACCGAGCCGGCCAAACCGATCGAGACGGTGCTGGGCCAGACACCAGTCGAAGACGGCGCGAAGTCGCTGGAGCGCCTTGCGGCTCTCGGCCGACTTCGAGGTCCAGACGGGCTTGATCACGCCGACGATATCCTTGCCGGTGATGGCGTTCACGCGACGCTGCCCGAGCGCCCTGAGGACGTTGCAGCCCCGAAGCGGCTGCATGCACACTCGGGCGCTGCTCTCGGACCACCGGCCGCGATTCGCGGCCAACGTCGCCTCGGCGGCGTCCCGGAACAGCGGCTTGACGTTGTTGGGAGCGGTGAAGGGGTCACGGCCGTCGAGCCGGGCGGCCCGGCGGTTGGCCCGAAGCGGTCGCCCGGGCCTCGGCGAGCGTCCGCAGGGGCCATCCGCCGAGCCCGCGGTCGACGGTGAGCCGCTGCACGAACGCCCGCGAGCAGGACGGCTGCACGACGACGAACAGGGTCTTGCAGTCCGAGCCTCCGTGGCGCCGGCAAACTTGACAAGAAGGTCATCGCCCGTTAAGTACTAAATAGGTCGTAGAAATATGCCGCACCAACGTCCTCCCCTCGCCGACCAGGAACTCGCGATCATGCACGTCGTCTGGGACCGGGGCGAGGTGACGGTGCGTCAGGTCTACGAAGCCTTCCGCGAGCGTCGGCCCATCGCCTACACGACGGTGCTGACGACGATGCGGATTCTGGCGCAGAAGGGGCATCTCGCGGTCAGCCGCGCCGCGCGGGCGCACGTCTATCGAGCACGGTCCACCCGCGAGGGCGTGCTCCGGGCAATGGTCCGCCACTTCGTCGACCGCGTGTTCAGCGGCGCGGCCGAGCCGCTCGTGCAGCACCTCGTCCGCGACAAGCGGCTCAGCGCCGACGACCTCCGCGACATCGCGAAGCGACTGAACGGGCCGGACAAGGACGATGACGGCTGAGTTCCTGGCGCACAACGTCGTCGCGCACTGGATGCAGGCCGCCGGCGTGGCCGGGGCCGCCTGGCTCGCTGTCTCCGTCCTGCGACTTCGCGAGCCCGGCTTCCTGCTGAAGTACTGGCAGGCGGTGCTCCTGCTGCTGCTGCTCGCCCCGTGGGTCCAGCCTTGGCGGCCGGTCGCGGCGACGCCCGCCCACGAACCACCGCCGGCTGCGCTGGCGCAGGAATCCGCGGGCGTCGCCGGTGTCTCGGTGGCCGAGAGCGTCGTCTCCCTGCCCGCCGAACGGTGGAGCGTCGAGCCGTGGACGTGGGTCCTGGGGCTCCTGGCCGCAGTCGCCGTCTTCCGGCTCGCCTGGCTAGGGCTGGGCCTCGTGCGGCTCGGCCGTCTCGCCCGCTCGGCGGACCGGGTGGCGCCGCCGGCGCCGTCGCGGGAACTCCTGGCGCGGTTCCGGACATCGGCCGCCTTCGTTCAGCCGCCGGACGTCCGGATGCCCTGCAGCTTCGGGCTGGTCCGCCCGACCGTGGTGCTGCCGGCCGCATTCGACCGGTTGGAGCCGGCGTTCCAGCGGGACATCGTCTGCCACGAGTTGCTCCATCTCGAACGGCGCGACTTCGCCGCCGCCATCGCCGAGGAAGTGATGGCGGCGCTACTGTGGTTCCACCCCTGGGCGTGGCTGATCCGCGGGCGCATCCGCCTGCACCGGGAGCAGGTCGTCGATGCCGCGGTGGTGCGCCGCACCGGCGATCGGCGCGCCTACGTACGGTGTCTGATCGCTCTCGCGGGGCATCCGCGTGCGTTGCCGCTCGCGGCGCCGATGCTGCGGCCGACGGAGTTGCGCGCCAGGACCGATGCCTTGTTCGAGAAGAACGGCACGATGTCCAGACGAGTGGCGGCCGCGCTCGCGATTGGGCTGGGTGCGGCGCTGGGTGCGGCGGCCTGGACGGCCGCGGCAACGGTTCCCTTGAGCGCCGCCGCGACGCCGGCTCCAGGGGTGGCCGCCGCGCGGGGGCCGGTGCCGCAGGCGACCCGCGCCGGTCGGCCGACGACCCCGGTGACGATTGCGCTGTTCGCCGCCGCGCGGGGGCCCGTGCCGCAGGGGACCCGTGCCGGTCGGCCGACGACCCCGGTGACGATTACGTTCGCCGCCGCAGCGGGGCCGGTGCCGCAGGCGACCCGCGCCGGTCGGCCGGCAACCCCGGTGACGATTGCGCTGTTCGCCGCCCGCCGGCCCAAGCCGCCAGCGCCGAGCGCGGATCAGCCGGCAACCTCCGCCGGCAGTCGGCGCCCGCCTCGGTCGACCGGAGCGGACCATGCGAGACAACGGGTCACGGCAATCCTGCAGGAGCTGCAGCAAGGGCTTGCCGCGATATCGGACCGATTGGGGAACGACGCGACGGCGGGCGATCCGCTGTAACAGGTCGCCGGGCTGCAGAGCGACTCGCCGGGTTGAACGAGAGGCAGGCGCGCCGGGGACTGTGGTCGTGGGCGCTCCCCTCCGCCCCGCCCGACGTGAGCCGCGAGCGCGTGCGCAAGGCGACGCCCTCGCAGGCGCCGGCGAAAGATACCTTGGAGGGAAGACCATGACCCAGTCGATTCGTCTGCTCCCGCGACGTGGCTCACGGCTCGCGCGACGCCGGCCGCGGGGCGCCCAACGGGAGTCGGCCATGCGATCAGGAGTGCTCGCGGCGGCGTTGGCGTTGGCGCTGGGTCTGACCGGTTGCGAGGCGACGGGCCAGCCATCGGCAGAGGCGACGGAACCGCCACCGGCAGAGGCGACGGAACCGCCGCCGGTAGACGCCCAGCCCGAGGAACGCGAGGACGACCGCGAGCTGCGCGGGCTGCCGGCGTTCCGCGCCCTCGACACCGACGACGACGGCGACATCTCCGCCGGCGAGATCGACGCGGCCCCCGAATCGCTCGCCTCGCTCGACGTCGACGGCGACGGACAACTCTCGGGCGACGAGCTGCGGCCCCGACAGGGCGGCCCGCGCGTCCTCTTCGGCAGTCCGGCGAACCTGCCCGAGGGGACCCGGGTCATGACCCTGGGCGCCGACGAAGAGGTGAATATCGCGGATCTGCCGCCGCAGCTCCGGAGTCTCCTGTCTCCCGCCGACGGCGACGGCGACGGCACCGCTTCCGCAATGGAACTCCTCGCCGCGATGATGGCGGCGCAGGCCGGAGAGCCGGAAGATCGGCAGCCCGCGAGCGCGGAAGAGCCGGTGGCGCCGTCCCAGGGTACCGGAACCGGTGACGGAGATCCGCAGGTACGAACCGGTGACGGAGATCCGCAGGTACGAACCGGTGACGGGAATCCGCAGATGCCAATGTCCCTCATGGCGGCGCTCGACGCGGACCAGGACGGCATGGTCTCGGAGACGGAGATGGAATCGGCGGCGCAGTCGTTGCGCATGCTCGACACCGACGGCGACGGGCGCATCTCGCCAGACGAGCTTCAGCCCGCTTCGAGCACCGGTTCCAGCGGCAACGATCTGCCCGAGTGATGCGGCGGCGGGCTCCGTCGACCCCGCCTTCCGCGTGCGGCCGACGCTCGGCCGCCAGTCCGGCTCGGGCACAGACACGGCCTTGCATCCACATGGACACCTTGCTTCGCGATGTCGTGTCGGCCGCGCGCGGGCTCGCCGCCCAGCGCGGGTTCACCCTCGCCGCGCTCCTGACCCTCGCCCTCGGCATCGGCGCCAACACCGCGATGTTCAGCGTCGTCCACGCTCTGCTCCTGCGGCCCCTGCCCTATCCCGACCCCGAGCGCATCGTGCGGGTGGCCGAGATCAGAAGCGGCGGCGGCATGCTGACGAACAGAGCGATGCTTCTGCTCGAGAACGCCGAGGCGTTCGAGCACCTCGCGGCCTACCGGGAGAGCTCGGTGGCGTGGGCGGGTCCCGACGGCTCGGTCACCCTGCGTTGGGCCGCCGTCTCGCCGGCGCTGTTTCCCCTGCTGCGGGCGACGCCCCACCTCGGCCGGCTCTTCACGGAGGACGAGGCGCGAGAGGGCGCGGACCGCGTCGCGCTGCTGAGCCACCGCGCCTGGACCAGCCACTTCGCATCGGATCCGGGCATCGTCGGGGCCCCCGTGGCCCTCGACGGCGAGCCGTACACCGTGGTCGGCGTGCTGCCCGAGGGCTTCTATTTCCCGGATCCCGACAGCGAGGTCTGGACACCCTTCGTCGTGCCGCCGTTCACGCCGGCGGCGGCCGCCGACGCGGGGCAGCCGCGCATGATGTTCATGATGGCGTTCAACGCCCTCGGGCGCCTCGCGCCGGGGGTGTCGCCGGAACAGGCGGCGGCCGAGGCCGGCACTCGCCTGAGCGCCGGCGGGTTGCGCACGCTGACCATCGGCGGCGGGCAGGGGGAACGCCCGTCCGGCAACGACGTGCGGGTGGTGCCGTTGCTGGAAGAGATGGTCGGCGCGTATCGGCCGGCGCTTCTGGCCCTGACCGTGGCGACGGCCCTGGTGCTGCTGATCGCCTGCATCAACGTGGCGGGGCTGCTGCTCGCGCGGGGAGTCGCGCGCCGGCGGGCGCTGGCGGTGTGCGCCGCGCTCGGCGCGAGCCGCCGGCGCCTCGTCCGGCAGCTCCTGACCGAGAGCGTGATGCTGGGCGTGGGCGGCGGCGTGCTCGGACTCGCGGCGGCGTCGATGGTGCTGCGCGCGGTGCCGGCGGTCGTTCCCGGTGACATCGCACGGCTCGACGAGGTGGGCATCGACCCAGTGACCCTCGCGTTCACCCTCGGGCTGTCGATCGCGGCGGGGCTGCTGTTCGGCGCCGCGCCGGCCCTCCAGTGGTCGCGGCTCGATCTGGCGCGTACCCTGGGCGAAGGAAACGAGCAGTCGACCGGGGGCTTCGGACGGCTCCGCTCGAACCGGGCGCGCGCTACGCTCGCCGTGGCCCAGGTGGCCCTGGCCCTGGTGCTGCTGACGGGGGCCGGGGTGCTCTTGCGCAGCTTCGTGCGGCTCGTCACCGTCGATCGCGGCTACGACCCGGCCAACGTGATCGCCGCCGTCATCCCGATTCCCGACCTCGCGCCCCGACCGGACATGACCCCGGAGTCGATGGCCGATGTCCTGGCGGCCGGCCGCCGCTTCCAGGAATCGCTGGCGGACGAGATGGGCCGGCTGGCCGCGCTCTCCGACGTCGAAGCGGCGGGGGTCTCGTCACGCCTGCCCCTCGCATCAGGGGGCGGGAGCGCAACCGTCTTCCGGGTGGCCGGTGCGCCGCCTCCGACCGACCCGCTGGACCTCCCGCGGGCCCGGGTCAACGTCGTCAGCCCGGGCTACTTCGACGCGATGCGCCTGCGTCTCCGGAGCGGGCGCGCGTTCACGCGGCGGGACGGGGCCGAGAGTCCGCTGGTGCTGGTGGTGAACGAGACGCTCGCGCGCGAGCTCTTCGGCGGCGATCCCGCCGTCGGCCGGCGCCTGCTGCCGGTCGGCGCCGGCCCCGAACCGTGGGAGGTGATCGGGGTCGTGGCCGACGTCCGCTACACCGGGCTCGCCGTCACCGAGTCGCAGGCCGAGGCGTACTTTCCGCTGCACCAGCTCGAGCACGCTGGAATGCTGGCCGGCATGTCGTCCTTCACCTCGGTGGTCGCCGTGCGGACGGCCGGCGACCCGGTGGCCGCCGTTCCGTTTCTTCGCGAGGCGGTGGCCGCCGCGAGTCCGAACGCGCGCCTCGACGACCTGATGACGATGGACGCGAGACTGTCGGCGGCGGTGGCGCAACCCCGCTTCCATGCCGTCTGCGTCGGGTTCTTCGCCGCCCTCGCGTTGTTCCTCGCCGCCTTCGGCATCCATGCGCTGCTCAGCTACACGGTGTCGCAACGCCGCCGTGAGATCGGGGTCCGCATGGCCCTCGGCGCCCAGCGCGGCGCCGTCGTGGCCCTCGTGGTCCGCCAGGGGGCCGGGCTCGTCGCGGTCGGGACGCTCCTCGGCCTGCTCGCGTCCACCGCGTCGGTCCGCCTCCTCGACAGCCTCGTTTTCGGCGTCGCGACGGACGACCCGCTGACCTTCATCGCGGCACCGCTCGTGCTGGCCGGCGTCGCGCTCCTCGCCTGCTGGCTGCCGGGCCGCCGGGCGGCCCGCATCGACCCGATGGACGCCCTTCGGGTGGAGTAGGGTTGCGCGCACGGCTCGATTGCCATAAGCCCCGCGCCTCGCACGTATCTCCTGGGGGCAGTCGTGAGTCCGCCGGCCAAGGCCCGCCCTATCGCGCTCCGAGCCTGGAGACGTCGTGGTGTCTACTGAGAACTCACCCAGGTTTCGTCCACGCGCGGGTCCGGCCCTGCCGGGCGGGAACTCAGGAGATGCAGATGCACAGTAGACGACTGGTCGTTAGGATGCTCATAGCCCTCGCGCTGACAGGCGCGCACCCCGCTTCGGGCCGTGCCCACCCGGGGGTGGGGCTTCCCCCCGCTCCGGCCCAGGCCGCTGCATCGGCCGGAGGCGTCATACTGCCTCAGCCTCAGGCGGCCCCGCCGTCCCGCCCGGTACGCCGCCTGTCGGTCGAGGAGGCGGTGACCCTCGCCCTGGAGCAGAACCTCGACTTGCGGGTCGAGCGCATCAATCCGCTGATTCAGGACACGGCCGTCGCCGAGGCGCGGTCCGTGTACGCCCCCATCCTGTCGACGACGCTCATCGGCAACGAGCGGGACCGCCCCGCCGGCAGCATCTTCGATGGCGGCGACGTGGTGACTGACCGCTTCCTGCGGGACAGCGTGGACATCGTGCAGCCGTTGCCGTGGAAGGGCGGCCAGTACTCGGCGCAGTGGATCGGCGGGCGCTCAAGCAGCACCAACATGTTCAACCAGTACAACCCCTACCTGCAGTCGAACCTGAGTCTGAACTACACCCAGCCGCTGGTCCGCGACTTCGGCATCGACCGCTTCCGCCAGCGTATTGCGGTGACCCGCGCGAACCGAGACCTCTCCGACATCGACCTCCGGTACGCCGTCGTCTCGACGGAACGCACCGTCCGCAACGCCTACTGGCAGCTCGTGTTCGCCCGGTCGTTCCTCGAGGTCCAGCGCCAGTCGCTCGCCCTCGCCGAGGAGTCGCTGCGCAACAACCGCACCCGGGTCGAGGTCGGCACGATGGCCGCGATCGACATCGTGGAGGCGGAGAACGAGGTCGCGAGGAATGTTGAGGCGGTCATCCGGGGCGAGGCGGACGTTGAGCGCACCGAGGACCGGCTGCGCACACTGATACTCGACCCGGCGGACACCCCGGACTACTGGTCCATCAGCCTCCAGCCCAGCGACAGGCCGGTGCTGCGGGCCCGCGAGATCGATGTCGACGCCGCCGTCCGAAACGCGCTCCTCAATCGGACCGACCTCGATACCCTGGATAACGGCCTGGAGTTGACGGACACCGATATCCGCTACTATCGCAACCAGCAGTTGCCAGACGTGAGCCTCCAGGTCAACTACGGCCTGGAGGGGGCGGGCGGCGACCAGTTGCTCCGGACCGGCGGGTTCCCGGGTACGGTAGTAGGCCGGCAGCAGAAGTCGTTCGGCGGCGTCCTCGGAGAGATCCTTGCGAACGAGTTCCCCAGCTGGACGGTGGGGGTCACCGTCTCCTACCCCCTCGGCACGAGTTCGGCCGACGCTAGCCTCGAGCGGTCCCGGCTTGAGCGGACCCGGAGCGAGGCGAGACGCCGGAGCCTCGAGCTGCAGATCGCCACGGAGGTCAGGGACGCGGCCCGGAGCGTGCGCACCAACCTGCAGCGCGTGGAGGCCACGCGGGTCGCGCGCGAGCTTGCGGAGCGCCGCCTCGAAGCCGAACAGCGCAAGTTCGAGGTGGGCTTGGCGACCAACTTCCTCGTGTTCCAGGCGCAACGCGATCTGGCGACGGCGCGCAACCAGGAGCAGAGCGTCATTCTCGACTACGTCCGCTCGCTGGTGGACTTCGACGCGGTCCAGGAGATTCCTCTCGGCGGCGGGGTGATTCGCTAGCTGACCACCAGCGGGCCCCACGGGGGCGGAGCGGAGCGACGCGCCTTGAGATCGGCGAGCACACGCGCACGCTGTCGGTCAGACGATTGCCCCGGCCACCACAACATCTTGTGGTCGACACGAGTCGGAGAATCCGCCGGTTTCTCGCGGTAGCGAACAGCCGACGACTCGATCGGCACCTCCGACGGATCCGGCCCGTCCCCGAGTCCAGCGTGTGGAGGAAACGTCAAGGCGAAGTCGACGCTCCCGCTCGGCACGGCGCTCTCGACCCCCGCCTCGACATCGTGGCCGACCGACACGAGCGTGTTGTGGATGTCGAACGGGCTACCGTGGCCGGCCACGCCCGGCTGCACCGTCGTGCCGTGAAAGCCGTACCGGCCCACCGCAGTGGTTCAGCTCGGCGAGAAGAGGATCTGGACGGCGCGGGGATGGCCCCCACCCGGCGAGGTCGAACGACAGAGGTGCCGGGGGCCGCGCCCTCGCGGGCGTCGGGCGCTGCGGCCCGGGTGAAGACCGCCCCGACGCCCTCCGTCGCCTGGAGGCGGGCCGCGGTCGGGAACGCTCCTCGCGGGAACGCCCGCGAAGAACGCCCGGGCCGCCACGCCAGCGTCCTTCGTCGCGGGGTTGTCTGTGCCCTTGCCAGACTGGGCTCTTCGTCTCCGTTGCAGCTCAGCAGAGCTCTGTATAAGGGCAACGGTCCAGCGCGCACAGCGCGCCGCCGACCCCCCGATGGGCAGGGGGACGCGGGCTACCACAGCAGCCCCCTCCTGTGCTGTTTCCGAAGGTCGTTCAGCGGGGACGAGGGGTCGCCGCGAGATAGGCCGCCCACTCGTCCATCAGCCGCCGCGGGCGTACGAACAGGTCCGACCTCGCGTAGGCCGCGTCGACCTTGTTCTGGACCGCGTGAGCCCAGCGCCGCCTCGATGACCTCGCGCGGATGGTCCATCTCCTCCGCCGTCCAGTCCCGGAACGACGAGCGGAAGCCGTGCGCCACCGTCGCCCACGCAGCGGCGAGTGACCACCCGTTGGCACAGCCGGACCCAGTGCTAGCGCTTCGCGTTGATCCGCATAGCCGAAACGGCCACAAGTAGGCCTTCGTGTCCATCGGCCAACGTCGGCCAAGCCACACCTCACAGGACTGCGCCGCGGTCAGCACGCGCTCCAACTACTGTTCTGTTCGGTATCGGGCGTCGACCGGCCGGCGTGCGACGTCTACCGCCCGTACCCGAAGCCGCGCTCGAACACCTTCGCCAACGCCTCGCGCGCTTGCCGGTTGACCGGCACGCCCGGCAACACCTCGTCCTTGATCCGGAGCGCCTGCCGCTCGTTGGCCAAGCCCAACTTCTTGCACAGCAACGCGATATCGCCATGGTCCTTCAACCTGCCCGCCACGAGCTTCATGGCCAGCAGGTGCTTCGCCGACGCGCCAGTCACCGTCAGATACTGCGACTGGTACAACGTCGCCGCCCTCTGGTCCGACCCCGGCGGCAACACCACGGCCAACGGTTCGTTGAACCACCCAGCCTCGAACCCGTGCCGGCGGCCGACCGCCTCGACCGCCTCCATCAGCTTCTCGCGGCCGCTGTCGACTCGCACATCGATATCGACCGTGGTTCGGCCCCGGTCGAACGCGACGCTCATCGCGGCGCCGCCGAACACGTACACATGCGCCCGGGCGCCTCGCCTAGCCAACTCCGAGGACAGCTCCTCGAACAGCTCGACAATCTGCTCACGGCCAAGGGGTCCACTCAAAACGCTCTCCCCCTCGCGCGTCCAAATCCCGCGGGTCCGGGATCGCCCCGTGCCGCAGGAACGCCGCTGGCGCGAAGATTACCGAGTACAGCCGCGTCCACGGTGTGTCCGCCACCACCCAGGTGGTGTCAAGGAACCGCTCCCGCTCGTCTACCCACGCCGGCCGCTCGTGCCCGTGCAGCCACGCCACATGCTCGACCATCGCGGCCAGCAGCGCATCCCACTTCGTGCCCGTCAACGGCACCCGCTCGGCGAGCGCCGCTTGCTGTTCGGCCGAACTGCGGCCATGAAAGCTCCGCGGGAGCTGACACACAATCCAACGGTAGGTGTCGTCGGCCGGCCAGCCCTCCTCGACTCCCTGGGTGTAGCCGCCCAGCGTGAACGTCATCCTCACCGCCTCCGGCTCCCAAGATAGCACGCCGCTGGCTCACCGCTCCGCAAGTAGCCGGCCAGCACCGCCTGGGCCGTCGCGGCCAGCCAGATCGCGGCGTTGCGCGGGCGTGGGCACGACCTCGGCCGTCAGCAGCTCCACCAAGCTGGCGAAGGGCCCTGAGCCGCGCGGCCCTGTCGCCGTTGACGGCGGCGTAGCCGGAAAATTCGCTCTCGTCGCCCGGTTCGATCTCGGCAATGCAGTCATGCGGCGACGCGGTCATTGCCGGCACGTGTCCGTTCGGCTGCACTGGGCGCATCGGTACTTGCGCTCTAGACTGACGAAGCGCTGAGAGGATGGCATCGATCCGGGTCCTCCGGAACCGGAAGGCGGCGCCGTTGCTGTAGTCGACGATGCCGGGCACTGCACCGAGCGCGAAGACGCCGATGGTCTGCCCGAAGCCCAGGCTCGCCTCGTCGTGCTTGAGCATGAGCCGACCCGTCACGGCGATCACCGCCACTCCGAGAGCCACGTCCCACAGGACCAGCTCCCAGTTTTCACGACGCTCCAACCGATGAACAGCGGGCCTGAAGCCGTTCATCTCGATCTCGACGACGGGCTGCCGGTTACGCCGGCTCACCGTGACCTGCGTCGGTGTGAAACCGGCCGAGCGGCCGTCAAGAAGCACTCGGGCGCCCGGCGGATCAGACGTCACCGGAATCCGCTGCACGGTGCCGTTCGCCATCGTGGCACAACCAGCCGCCGCCAGGATGGCGGCGGCTGGCGCGAGTCTCAGGAAGGTCCGCATGGCTGCCTATGCATCTCGGAGGATGATCCCGGTTCGCATCACGCCGGGCAGGACGTTGACCGCGACGGTGTTGGACACCCGGCCGTCGACTTCCGCTTGGAAGACGACGGACGTGTCCGGGACGAAACCCCCGACCCGGAACCCGCTGTCAGCGTTGCCGTGCACGTGATTCCCGAGGGATACCGGTCGCCGGCAAGCTGCGATCTTGGGTGGCTCGTCGAGCGTCGCCGTTCTCCGGCCTCGATGGTCATCGTGTCGCGGGAGTCCGTCGCGGTGAGCGTAGATGATGGCAAGCCCGGCGGGCAAGTCTGGAACCGGAACGCGCCGCCACGGCTCCGGGAGATCGGCGATAATCGGTCGTGCTCTCGATTCTCGGACCGGAGGAAGCGGCTATGGACGGTGAACGCATCGTGGGATGGCCGGCCTCTCGGATGCGCCAATCCGTGATCCGCGCTGTCGCCCTGCTTGTGTTGGTCGCGGCGCCGTCAACGGCTCAGCCGAACAGCAGTCCAGGCGGGCGCGTCTACGGACTCGTGGGCGGCGGGCTCGGCGACGGCATGTTCGTCGCGACCGGCGCGGGGGCTGGCCTCCGTCTCACAGAGCACCTCGGCCTGGATCTGGAACTGATACACCTGTCGGGTGTCGAGGCTTCAGGATTGGCCACGCCTTGGTTCGGGGGGACTTTCGTCGCTGGCACTGTCACCGGCGCCATCGAAGACTCTCCGGCGCTTCCGATTGGCTTCGACCCCCTGTTTCCGGCCATTCGCGCCGAGGACGAGCGGCGGGACGTGACGACCTTCCTGACCAGATTCACTGTCGAGTTTCCGGTCGCCGATGGCCGGCTATTCCCCTACCTTACGGGTGGCGGCGGCGTTGGCCATGTGACGGAGCGCTTCCGCATCGTCGTTGATCCGATTCCTTGGATCCCGTTGGAGCCCCTGGGTACCCGACCGGTTGATGACGTATGGGACGACACCAACACGTTGCGCTTCTTCGATAGCAGCTTCTTCCCGTCCGCGAGCGAATACTTTGACCTTGGCTTGAGTCTCGTGCTCGGTGGCGGTGTCGACGTGCGGCTTTGGCGCGGACTCGGGATCGGCGTTGACGTGCGCTGGCTACGGGTCCTCCGTAGCGTCGGCGCACTCGACACCGCGTTAGTGACATCTCGGGTGAGCTACCGGTTCTGAGGGCATTACTGTCGAAGTTCCGAAAGCCGCCACCGTAGCTGACAGCGCCTCAGAGCGCCGAAGATCCCCGGGGGTGCTGCTGGTCGGCCGATGTCGAGTCTTGCGGAAGTCGTTCAGCGGGGACGAAGGGTCGCCGCGAGATAGGCCGACCAGTCGTCCATCAGCCGCCGGCGGCGTGCGAACAGGTCCGACCTCGCGTAGGCCGCCTCGACCTTGTTCTGGACCACGTGAGCCAGCGCGGCCTCGATGACCTCGCGCGGGTGGTCCGTCTCCTCCGCCGCCCAGTCCCGGAACGACGAGCGGAAGCCGTGCGGAACGGCCGCGACCTTCTGGTTCTTCAGCAGCCCCGACAGCGCCATGTCGTGCAACCGCTTGCCGCTGACGCTCGGGAAGACGAGCACGCCGTCGCCGCCGTCGAGCGTCCGCGCCGCGTCGAGGATGTCCAGAGCGCGCCGGCACAGTGGAACCCGGTGCTCGCGCTTCATCTTCATCCGTGTCGCCGGAACGGTCCACACGTGGGCCTTCATGTCCATCTCGTCCCATCGCGCCCCACGGACCTCGCCGGAACGCGCCGCGGTCAACACGAGGAACTCGAACGCCAGCTTCCCCCCGGCCCACGCCCGCGACGCGCGGATCCGCTCGATGGCTCCCGCGACCTCGCCGTGCGGCAGCGCCCGCATGTGCCGCACCAAGTCCCCCTGCGGGCCGAGCGCCGGCCCGATGCGGTCACACGGGTTGTCGTCGCGATGCCCCATCGCCACCGCCCACTCCATGACCGTGCCGATGCGCTGGCGGACCCGCCGCGCTGTCGACGGCCGGGCGTGCCAGACCGGCCGTAGCGTCTCGACCACGTCGGCGCTGGTGACCTCGCCCACCGGCAGGTGGCCGAGGTGCGGCACGGCGAAGCGGGTCAGGCTCGACAGCCAGTCGCGGGCGTGCCGCTGGTCGCGCCAGCCCTGGCGCATCTGGTTCCAGACCCGCTCGGCGGCGTCGGTGAAGGTCGGCATGGTCTTGAGGCGGCGTTTCTCGGCGAGGGGGTCGCCTCCGGCGCGGGCGAGCCTGCGGTTGGCGAGGGCCTGGGCGCGGGCCTCCTTGAGGGGGACGAGGGGGAAGCCGCCGAGCCCGAGCTCGCGGCGGCGCCCGCGGATCGCGAGGCGCTGGATCCAGCTGCGGGTGCCGGTGGGCTGGACCTCGAGGTAGAGGCCGTCGCCGTCGCAGTAGCGGCCGGCTTGTGCTACGTTACGGACGAAGGTGGAGGAGAGCGCGTGGCGGGGGTGCCGGCCGCGCGGCTTGGTCTTTGGGGTTCTGGATTCGAGCGTCATGGTCTACCACTTTTCCCCGTATCTGATGGCGGAAACAGGTAGATTTTACCGGACGGATCGGACCTCGTCAAGATCCGGCTTTCCGATAGTAAGCGACTATTATTCAGCACTTTATGGACGCCCATGAACGACGCTGGACGGCTATGGTCCACCTGAATCTGGCTGTTGGGGCTACAGCCCCCTCGACCAGATCGACCGGGACAACGTGCACCAGCTCGGCCTGGCCTGGTCATGGACGATGGCCCCCGGCATCGCCCAGGCGACGCCCCTCGTCTACGACGGGGTCATGTACCTCCCGAGCCCGCTCAACGTGGTGCAGGCGCTCGACGCCGTCACCGGGGACCCGATCTGGGAGTACCGCAAAACGTTCGAGGGGTCGCCGGACGACTCGTTCCGGGCCCGCACGCGGTCGATCGCGATCTACGACGACAAGATCTACGTGAACACCAACGACGCCCACATCGTCGCCCTCGACGCCCGGAGCGGCGAGGTGGTGTGGGACCACACGGTGGCCGACACCCGGCTCGGCTACCGCTACACGAGCGGTCCGATCGTCGTCGACGGGCGGATCATCGCGGGCATGACCGGCTGCGAGCGCTACAAGGACGGCACCTGCTTCATCTCCGCCCACGACGCACAGACGGGGGCCGAGCTGTGGCGGACGTCGACCATCGCCCAGCCCGGCGACCCGGGGGGCGACACGTGGGGCGACCTGCCGGCGACGTTCCGGTCCGGCGGCGACGCGTGGATTCCCGGCAGCTACGACCCCGCGACCGGCCTCACCTACTGGTCGACCTCGCAGGCCAAGCCGTGGGCGCGGCTGTCGCGGGGCACCGAGGGCGACGCCCTCTACACGAACAGCGCCCTCGCCCTCGACCCCGCGACCGGGCGGCTCGAGTGGTACTACCAGTTCGTGCCGGGCGAAACCCACGACCTCGACGACGTGTTCGAGAGCGTCCTCATCGATCACCGCGGGCGGCGGTCGCTGTTCAAGATGGGCAAGCTGGGCATCCTGTGGGAGCTCGACCGGACCACCGGCGCGTTCGTCGCCGCCCACGACCTCGGCTATCAGACACTGGTCGACGTCGACCCCGAGACGGGAAGGGCCACCTACCGGCCCGGCACCATCCCCGAGCCGGGCCAGGAGCTCGAGTTCTGCCCCGACTTCCAGGGCATCCGCAACTGGCGCGCGTCGGCCTACCACCCCGGCACCGGGATGCTCTACATCCCCATCCACCCGACCTGCGTCCGCGGCACGTTCAGCGAGGTCGCTCGCGAGCCGCACCCGACCGGCGACTTCTACTACTACGGCAACCCGCGGTGGACGGGCTGGCAGTCGGCGGGACGGCTCCCCCACCCGAAGAGCCCCGACCACGACGGCCACCTCGTGGCGATGGACATCGACACCGGCGAGGTGCGCTGGCGCCACTCGACCCGGCTGCGGTCGCTCGCCGCCGCCCTCACCACCGCCGGCGGCCTCGTGGTGACCGCCGACGGCGACCGCCATCTCTACATCATGGACGTCGAGACCGGGGACGTGCTGTTCCGCACCCGCTTCCCGGCGCCGGCGCAGGGGTTCCCCATCACCTACGCGGTCGACGGCCGTCAGTACCTGGCGGTTCCCGTCGGCGGGGGGCGGGTGCCGGGGGCGACGAACACGCTCTACGTCTTCGCCCTGCCCGAGCCGGCGGCGCGGTAGCCCCGGGGCGCGGCGTGGCGGATGCACCCTCGCACCCCCCGCCCAGCGGAGGGGCGCCGGGGCTTCCAGCGCCAGCGAGACTCGCAACGCGACCGAAGGTCGAGCAGTCAGGTCGTCAGCACGATCTTCCCGACCACCTCTCTGCGCTGCAGCATGCGCAGGGCCTCGGGCGCCCGCTCGAGGGGCAGGGTGCGCGACACCAGCGGCCGGAGGCGGCCCTCGTCGAACCAGGCGAACAACTGGTCGAAGTTGGCGCGGTTCGCCGCCGGGTCCCGCCGAACGAAGGCGCCCCAGAAGACCCCCACGATCTGACACCCCTTGAGGAGCACGAGGTTCGCGCGCACGCCGGGGATGGCGCCGCCCGCGAAGCCCACCACGAGGAGGCGGCCGTCCCAGTTGATGCAGCGCAGCGACTGCTCGAAGACCTCGCCCCCGACGGGGTCGTAGATGACGTCGGCGCCGGCGCCGCCGGTCAGGGCCTTCACGCGGTCCTTCCACGCCGGGTCCGTCCGGTAGTTGACGACGTCGGCCACGCCGTAACGCTCGGCGACGGCTCGCAGCTTGTCGTCGCTGCCGCCCGACGCGATGACGCGGGCGCCGAGGCAGCCGCCGATCTCGACGGCGGCGGTGCCGACCCCGCCCGACGCCCCGTGCACGAGCAGCGTCTCCCCGGCCCGGAGCCGGCCCCGCTGGACGAGGGCGTGGAAGCTGGTGCCGTAGGTCATGGGGAAGCCGGCTCCGATCTCGAAGGACATGCCGGCGGGCAGCCCGAGACAGCGTTCCTCGGGTACGACGGCCTCCTCGGCGTAGCCGTTCCAGCGCGTCATCCCGATGACCCGGTCGCCGGGCGCGAACCGCGTCACGCCGGCACCGACCTCGATCACCTCGCCCGCGACCTCCGCTCCCGGCGCGAACGGCATGTCCGGCCTGAACTGGTACTTGCCCTCGATGATCAGCAGGTCGGGGAAGTTGACCCCGGCCGCCCGGACCCGGATGCGCACCCCGCCGTCGTCGAGCGCCGGCGGCTCGACCTCCTCCCACGCGAGGCCCTCCGGCGGGCCGTACGCCTTGCACAGCATGGCTCTCATGGCGGGGGATTGTAGAACAGGGTCGGCCGCGCGACGCCGGCGCCCGCAGTTGCGGTAAGCTCGTGCGATGCCCGAACCCCTGATCGCGCTGCGTAACATCGAGAAGAGCTTCAGCCACGGCGTCAGCCGGACGTTCGTCCTGCGCCGCATCACCCTCGACATCGCCCCCGGCGAGTTCGTCTCCGTCATGGGGCCGTCCGGGGCCGGCAAGTCGACCCTGCTCCACATCCTGGGGATGCACGACGCGGCATGGACCGGCGAGTACGACCTCCTCGGCCAGCCCGTCCACAGCCTGCGGACGAAGCACCGCCAGGCCCTCGGCCGCACCCACATCGGCTTCGTCTTCCAGAGTTATCACCTGCTCGACGACCTCACCGTCGCCGAGAACCTCGACGTCCCCCTGTCGTACCGCAACGTGCCCCGGTCCGAGCGCCAGGGCCTCGTCGCCGACACCCTCGACCGGTTCCAGATCGTGGGCAAGAAGGACCTCTACCCGAGCCAGCTCTCGGGCGGGCAGCAGCAGCTCGTCGGGGTGGCCCGCGCCCTCATCGCCAAGCCGAAGCTGATCCTGGCCGACGAGCCCACCGGCAACCTGCACTCCGACCAGGGCCGCGAGATCATGGAGCTGTTCACGAAGCTCAACGCCGAGGGGACGACCATCGTGCAGGTCACCCACTCGGACGTCAACGCCGCCTACGGCAGCCGCATCATCCAGCTTCGCGACGGCTGGCTGGTGAACGATTGACGCCGGGCGTCGTAACATCCTCATATGCAGACACGCACACTTCGTCGATGGTTCGCCGGTTCGGTGACCGCGGTCAGCCTCGTCGCGGGGGGAGCGCCCTGGGGCGCGGGGGTGGCGTCGGCGCAGGAGCAGTCGCTCTACATCGCCTTCGCCGACTTCGAGGGCACGCCCGTCACCGACATGACGCTCGACGACGTCGTCATCCAGTGGGACGGCGTACCGTGCGAGATCGTCGAGCTCGAGCCCGTCAACTGGCCCGCGCGCGTGACCTTGTACGTCGACAACGCGACGGAGAGCCAGGCGGCCCTGCCGGACATTCGCGAGGGGCTGAGGCTCTTCCTTGACGCGCTCCCGCCGGACGTCGAGGTGGCGATCGCGACCCTCTCGGGGCGCCCGCAGTTCCGGGTGGCGCATACCACGGACCGCCAGGATCTCGCCGACGCCATCGGCGTGCTCGCCAGCGAGGGCGGCGCCGCGACCTTCTTCGACGCGCTCTACGAGGAAGCCGAGAGACTCGAGGACGAGCGGGAACGGCAATACGTCTCCGCCGTCGTGATGGTCGCGACGGCCGGGTCGGAAGGGAGCCGCCGGGCCCGGGGCGACGCGGTGCAGAGAACGATGGACCGCCTGTACGACAACGCCGCGACCGTCTACACGCTGTTGTTCACGTCCCCCTACGGCGTCGGCCGCAACCTGGGCCGGGCTCAGGCACAGTGGGGCGGCGACATCGCCGCGGCCACGCGAGCCCGCTATGAGGAGATGGTCGTGTCCACCCGGTTCCGCACGCTGCTGCCGGAGGTCGCCGCCGACATCGCCCGGAGGCACCGGCTGACCAGCCACCAGTACCGGGTGACCTACCGGCCGCCGGAGGACGCGTCCGACCAGCCGCGCATTCAGGTCGGGTCCGCCCGTACGGGTATCGCGGCCATGCCGACGGACAACGGGAACATCCCCTGAGCCGGAAGCGAGCGCCCGCGGGACGGCCGTCATCGCCCTGAAGCCCCCGCCGTCGGCAACCCGACCTGCCTGGCGGACGTGCTGACGCTCGCCGACGCCAACCACCACGACTTCCGCCAGCCGGCGTGAATCCGGCTGACGCGGGCCGCCGGACAGCGGATCTCAGAACGGCGGCGGCGGATCCAGGAGTCCCGGCTCGACGACCGGGCCAGGCCGGTGCTCGGGGTCGTCGTCACGCCAGGGCGTGCGGCAGGGCCGGCCGAGCCGGTAGAGGGCCAGGTTGGCGGCCATCCGCTGCGAGGTACCGGCCTGCCCCGCCGCCGCCGCGCCCGACATCGCCGCCCGCTGCCACTCCATCGCCTCCGCGAACCGGCCCAGCTCGGCGAGGGCCATGGCCATCGTCTCCGCCACGGCCGTGGTCTTGTGCGTTTCCTCGACCGCCAGCGCCAGCGCCAGCGCCTCCGACCCGTCCCGCACCCGCGGGTCGGGGGCGGCGGCCAGGAGACGCGCGACCGCCAGCGCAAGCGCCGGCTCCCCGGGATGCAGGTCCATCGCCGCGCGAAGGCGCTGCAGGGCCTCCGGGTAGCGGGCCAGGCGCACGAGGGCCATCGCCTCGCCGAACCGTGCCTCCCTCCAGCCCGGCTCGAGCTCCAGCGCCCGCCGGTAGGGCGCCAGCGCTGCCTCGAGCCGGTCGGTCCGGCGGAGCGTGTCGGCGAGCCTGAGGTGCGCCTCGGCGTGGTTGGGGTCGTGGCCAGCGGCGAGCGTGTACCGCGCCAGCGCCTCCTCGTCGCGGCCGCTCCGCTCGTAGAGCGTCCCCATCGCGAAGTGCGCGCCGGCCAGACCCGGATCCAGCCGAACCGCCGCGTCGAGCTGGCCGAGCGCGGCGCGGGCGTCACCCGTGCGGTTCAGGGCCAGGCCGAGATTCAGCCGCACGACGGGCAGCTCGGGCGCGAGTCGGACCGCCTCGCGGAACTGCCGCACCGCCTCGGGCCAGTCGTCCCTCGCGCCGGCGTACAGCCCCAGGTCCCAATGGACCTGCGGGCTCCGGAGCGCCGTGTTCACCTCCGCCATCAGCGGATCCGGCAGGGTGACGCCGGCCCCGGCGCCCGCGCCGTCTCCGCCGCCGTCCAGATACGCCCGCGCCCTCTCGAGATCGCCGAGACCGCGGTAGGCCATGGCGAGGGGATAGCGGAGCGCCGTGGCGGCGGGTTCCAGCCGCAACGCCTCTTCGAGAAGCGCCGCGGCGCGGGCGTAGTCCCGCCTGGCCGCGGCGGCCCGGCCGAGCTGGAAGAGCACCGCCGGCGTATCCGGATGGAGGGCGCGGGCCCTGCCGAGGTGAGGCTCGGCCGCTTCCGGCCGACCGGCGTCGATGTGGACCTGGCCCAGCCACGTGAGGGTCGCGAGATCGTCGGGACGGAGTTCCAGGGCGCGCTCGAAGTGCCTGGCCGCCTCCGTCACCCGCCCCGTGCTCCGAAACAGGTGTCCGAGGTAGTAGGGCCAGCGGAAATCGTCGAGGGAGAGCGCCTGCGCATTCCGGAAGCAGCGTTCCGCCTGGTCGAGGTACTCCCCCGCCATCAGGAGCTTGCCCAGCTCGCCGTAGGCTTCGCCGGCCCGCGCGGGCCCAGCGACGGTCAACGCGGCGTACGCCTCGCGGAGTTGCGCACGGACCGACGTGTGCGCGCGGTCGAGGTCGGGCAGGACGACCGGCAGAAGCGCCGGTTGAGTCGCGACTGCCCGCGAAGAGGGGACCGCGCCTGGAGCCGGGAACACGTCGAATCCGCCGACCCGAGCGGGCCCGGCTCCGCTCCCCTGCAGCGAGGCGGCCACGCTGATCGGGCCACTCGCCGCGGTACTGTCAGCCGCGCACGTCAGCAAACACGCCGCCACGAGACCGCTTGACAGCTTCAGTGCCACCGGCATGCCCTGTGCACAGGATCGCCGCCTCGCGACTCCGCCGCCGCGCCTGCGGCGCTGCTCGACCACCCGACCGGGAATCGCCGCCTGCCCGGCGCCGGTATGCTAGCGCGTAGCCTCCCGGCTTTCGCCCGTGCCTTCCTCGAGCGTCAGCCACCGGTCCACGGGCAGATCCGTCCAGTCCTCCTCGCGGCCGCTCGGCCAGACGACGCGGACGCGCCGCACCGCGACGGCCTCACCCAGCCCCACCAGCACCCTCGGGTCGTTGGCGGAGGCGTAGCTGCCGTCCGCCCTCGACCGGCGCCACAGCGGGGGCCCATGGTCGCGGAAGACGCCGACTCTCGCCCCCGGCATGTCCCGGCGGCCGGCGCCCCCGATCAGCCGGAGGCCGAGCCAGCGGTTGCGGTGGCCGACCTCGTTGATCAGCAGCCGCGCCGGACCGTTGTTGTTGGTGACCAGCACGTCCACGTCTCCGTCGTCGTCGATGTCGCCGAACGCTGCCCCGCGGCTCACTTCCGAGAGCCGGAACACGGGGCCCGTCCGCAGGGTGACCTCGTCGAAGCGCCCGTTCCCGAGATTGCGGAAGAGCTGGTTCGGCTGGTCGAGCGGCAGCGGCTCCCCCGCCCGGGCGGACCCCGCCGCGGCGCGCCCGGCGAATCTCTGATGACTGGCCTGGACGGCCCCGTTGACGGTCAGCAGATCCAGCCAGCCGTCGTTGTCGAAGTCGAGCCACGCCGCGCCGAAGCCGGTGTAGGCCAGGCTCGGCGCCCCGAGCCCGACGGTAGCCGTCCGGTCCTCGAAGAGGCCGAAGCCGTCGTTGACGTAGAGCGTGTTGGTCTCCCGCGTCAGGTGGGTCATGAAGAGGTCTTCGTCGCCGTCGCCGTCGAAGTCGCCGGCGTCGACCCCCATGCTGCCCTCGGTCCTGCCGTTGTCGTTCAGGGCCGCCCCCGCCAGCAGCGCGCCGTTCGTGAAGGTCCCGTCGCCCTGGTTGATCCAGAGCAGGTTGGGCTCGCCGTCGTTGGCGACGTAGACGTCCGTCCACCCGTCGGCGTCGGCGTCGAAGGCCGCGATCCCGAGCGCGGGGCCGTGCTCGCGCGCCACCCCCGCGGCCGCCGTGACGTCGGCGAACGTCCCGTCACCGCGGTTGCGGTAAAGCCCGTCCGGCGCGGCCGCGAACGCGCTCGGCCCGCAGTAGTCCCGTTCCCCGGTACGGCTGAAGCAGGAGATCGGCGCCGCGTCGAGGTCGTAGTCGAGGTAGTTGCCGACGTACAGATCGAGCCAGCCGTCGCGGTCGAGGTCGGCGAACGACGCCGACACGCTCCACCGGGGGTCTCCGGCGCCCGACTCGCGGGTGACATCGGTGAAGGTCCCGTCGCCGTTGTTGCGGAACAACTGGTTCGGCCCGAGGGCGGTGCGGTAGAGGTCGACCCAACCGTCGTTGTCGACGTCGCCCGCCGCGACGCCCATGCCGTACGTACGCCCGCCGAGGCCGCTGCCCTCGGTGACGTCCGTGAAGCGCAGGATGCGGCCGCCGTCGGCGTGCACCTCGAGGTCGTTCCGGTACAAGCGGTCCCCCGGGGGATGGGGCGGGGACGTGACGGGGCCCGGGTCGGGCGTACCGTCAAAGCCGGCCGTCCGGCTCTGTACGACGTAGACATCGAGATCGCCGTCGTTGTCGAAGTCGAACATCGCCGCGCCGGATCCCATGGTCTCGACGATCCGGAGCTCTCCCGACTCGCCGTTGCGGTGCACGAAGTCGATGCCGGCCTCTTCCGCCCGATCGATGAACCACGCCTGACCCGCGGGCGGCTCCGGCCATGGTTGAGCCGCGTGGACATCGCCCGAAGACGCGCCGGTCCCCGCGGCAACAAGGATCGCTGCGAGCAACCCGGCGGCCGCACCGCCGAGACGCCGAGTCATCAGGCACACGGCGCGATTATCACACGTCGGAATCGACGTTGTCGGTGAGGGTCTTCCGAACCCAGGGAAGACCGCGAAGCCGCCTGCGTTGTGGGGGATCGACGCCGGGTGGTACTCCGGCAACGCGCGACAAACGACCGTCGGGCGCCGTCACCCTGTCTGAAAGCCGTGCAATCTGAACAGCGTTGAACAGGGCCCCGAGCGCACCGGCCGCTGCCGCAACCGCGGTGAATTCCTCGACCATCTCCTACGGAATCTTCCCGTCGCGGGTCGGCCTCATCCGGACGCCGGCCCGCGTGGTCAGCAGCCGGACGACCGATTCAGCGGTCGCGTTCTCCGGCGGCGTGTAGGTCAGGAGATACTGGTTGCTCATCAGCCGGTGCTTCCGACCGAGGTCCTCCGCCAGCTCCGGGAGCTGGGTGCGGAACCCGATGGCCGAGCTCAGCCCGTCGAAGCTGCCTCCCGTATACCGGCCGATGTCCATGCCCCACCGCATCTGGTCGCCGCCCTGCTTGACGCCGGTGATCGACGTGAACGTGTACATACGGGTGTGGAGGGCGGTCCGGTTGGCGCGCAGGCGCTCCATCATCTCCTGGAAGGGCCTCTCCCGCACCCGGGTGCTCCCCTCGGGGCCGTTGGTCGCGACCATCACGATGACGGGGAAGTACTCGCCCGCCTCGTCCTCGTGCAGCCGCTCGGCCTCCTCGTAGAGCGCGTCGAGGAAGCTCGCCGCGCCGTCCATCTCCGGCGCGATCACCCCGACGGCGTCCTCAAGCGCCATCCGGTCGGTGGTGTGCCGGGCCATGAACTGCGGCCGTCCCCCGATCGTGCCGATCGCCACCTCGATGTCCGCGGGCAGCGCGTCGACGAAGCGCCGCAGCCCCTCGCGCATGTGGTCGAGCACCGGCGGACTGGCCAACCCGTTGTCGACGAAGACCGTCACCCGCAGGGGCCAGCGGATCGGCTCGAGGCTGAGGGCCACGCTGCGCTCGCCGTCGGTCTCGACGAAGACCTCCGAACGCTCCATGTCGGTGACCGGGGCGCCGCTGCCGTCGGTGAAGCTGACGAAGAACGACTGGGTCTGCGCCCGCGCGACCTGGCCCGTCCAGGGCGCGCCGAACGCGACGAAGGCCAAGGCGACGAGAACACCGGCGACGGAGCGAAGACGGGTGGTTTCGGCCGTCATGTCGAGAACCTCCGGTTGCAGAAACTCCGGCCTGTGACCAATGGCTCGAACCGATTTCTCAGAGCAGCGCCACCTGTTGCGATCGCAACGCCCGGGCCTTTCACACACTCGCGCCGGCTTCGAGGCAGCGCCGCGGCGACAGTGATGGGTGATGCTGCCGCGTATCCAATGGCGATCGACGAACGGCTTCAGGGCAGCGCCGACAGTATCCCCTGCGCCTGCGCCGCCTCCTCCGAGTCGGGCTCGAGGTCGACGGCCCGCTGGAACAGCGTTTTGGCTCCCTCGATGTCGCCCCGGTTCAGCGCCACCATGCCGAGCTTGAAGACGGGGGGTGCCCAGGCCGGATCGGCGGCGGCCGACTTCTCGTACCAGCCGGCGGCGGCTTCGACGTCGCCCTCGCTGAATGCCACCTCGCCGAGGTTGTAGAGGTCCTCCGGCGAAGCGTCTCCCCCCGCCGCGGCGAGGTCCCGGGCCGCGGCGAGGTCGCCCAACAGGAGCTGAGCCCGGGCGATTTTCCGCGCGATCGCCGCGTCGTCCGGCGCGGCCTCCCGGTAGCGCTCGTAGGCCGCGATCGCCGCATCGAACTCGGCCAGCGCGCGGTGGGCGTCGCCGATGTCCTGGTGCAGGGTGGTCATCTGCGGCCACCGCGCGAGCAGCCCCGCGTAACCGTCGATGGCGGTCCGGTAGTCCTGGCGGTTGTAGGCGTCGTCGGCCGCGCCGAGGTCGGCGACGGCCCGATCCAGCTCCGTCTCCTCGACGTTCAGCGCGGCCAGGACGGACTCCACCTGGTCTTCCGCGTCCGCCTTCAGCGGGACCATGTAGTACTCGATGGGCTGTACGCAGTTCTGCATCTTGGTCGGCGTGCACGCGTTCGACCGGCTCTGCGTCACCTCGATGCGCAACTGGGCGTCCTCGTAGCCCTCGGCCATGATCATCGTGTTCCAGATGCCGCTCCGCATCCACGTCAGGGCGAAGCGGCCGTCGTCGTCGGTGACGGTCTCCAGGGCCGCGGCCATCTGCAGCCGGTCGCCGTTGGGCGAGAAGAGCGGGGGGTCGGCCCGGACGAAGGCCCCGACGACGGGGTCGCGGGTGCCCTCGATGAACACCCGGCCCTGGATGCGGCCCTCTTCGTTCTGCGCGAGCCCCTCCGGCGGGCCGAGCAGCAGGATCGCGGCGGCGGACAGGCCATGGAGAAACCGGCGGGAGCAAGGCATGGCTACCTCGACAGGAAAGTCCTCGAGCGGAGAGTGATCGCTACGAACCGGTCGCGACTCGGCAAGACGCGGGTAGCGCCGGGCGACCGGCAGGCGCCCGACGCTCCCCGTGAGATTCGCCCGACCTCTAGAAGTACATCTGCATGCCGAACGACAACCTCCGGCCCGGCTCGATCTGGTTGATCCGGAGGAAGCGCGGGTTCTTGACGCCCCCGCCGCCGTAGTGCCGGTCCCGGGCGGTGACCCGGGCCCGGTTGGTGATGTTGGTCGCGTCCATGTAGAACCGCGTCCGGACGTCGTTGATCGTGACCACCTTCGAGAACCGGATCTGCATCTCGGTGGTGTAGTCCTCGAACACCGTGCCCGGCTCGATCAGGTCGACGCTGAGGTTCGGGATGGCTGTGGTGGAATCCCCGAGGTTCACGAGACCGGGAAAATCATCGGGGCTGACCGCGTACGTCGCCTGGATGGGCGCTCCCGGAAACACCTGGACGAGCCCCGAGATCATGGTGTCGAACGGCAGCGGCAGCGCCCCCGACAGCTTGCCCATGGGCCGGTACGGCATTCGGGTCTCGCAGAAACGCAGGGCATTCGGGCTGTCCATTCTGGCCCTGTGACAGAAGTGGTTCTTGTTGGTGCCGGCGGTGACGCTCGCGGTCATGAAGCCGCCGCGCGGGAGCTCGCCGTCGAGAATCACCTCGAACCCGTTCCACGCCCGGTAGTCCCCCACCGCGAGGGTCTGGCGGTCGTTCCCGGTCAGGATGTCGTAGCCGGGGTCGGTGACGTAGATGGGCACCTGCACCCCGCGCGCGCTCGCGGGCAGCTCGGGGTCGTCCGGCCCGGTCCACGTGCCCGCCAGGTGCCAGTCGTCCGCCGACGTGTTCAGGTTGTCCTCCCAGTCGAAGTTCGTGTAGACGCGCCGGTGCCACATCGCGCTCAGCGCCCAGCCGTTGCCGAGCTGGCGCTCGACGCCGGCCGAGTACTCCCAGTTGCTGGCGCGCGGCAGGTTCGGGTCGTACTCGGTCGTGATGACCGACGTGCCGTAGTTCGGGTTGAACGAAGCCCCGATCTCGTCGAGCTGGGGCGTCCCGTCGGGGTTGAGCGCGGTCAGGTCCCCGTTGAGGTCGGTCCAGGGCCGGTAGTCGATCAGGCCGTAGGGATAGATCGGGTTGTACCCCTGGGTGACGCCGGTCCCCTCGTTCGCCACGTACCGCCCCGCCGAGAACTTCACCGCCGTCGAGCCGTCGCCGAGCAGGTCGAACGCCGCCCCGAACCGCCCGTTGATGTCCTGCCAGTTCGGAATGTTCTCGACGACGGGGTCGGGCAGGGTCAGCTCCGGCGCGAACCAGCCCGCCTCCCTCGTTCCCCCCGGCACCGAGTTCTGGAACCAGTCGAACCGCACGCCGGCGTTGAGGGTCAGCCGGTCCATCGTCCACGCGTCCTGCGCGTAGACGCCGCAGTCGCAATCCTGGACGATCCCCTGCCGCTGGGCGCCGTTCCCCGTCACCAGGATCCCGATCGGGAAACCGTTGAAGAACATGCCGCGGAAGATGTCCCCGGGCCCCGTGTACGCCAGGGCGGTCCGGTTGTTCGCGAAGTTGATGCCGGTCTTGAAGTTGTGCGAGCCGGTCACGTAGGAGAGCGACGCGTTCACGCGGCGGTGGAAGTCGTGGTTGTGGTGGTTCTGGAAGGAGCTGTGGGAATCGAAGCCCAGCGACACGTCGTAGTGGGGCATCCGGTACACGCCGCCGTGGTCCACGGGGCCGGTGTTGACGTCGGCCTGCATGAACGAGCCGTGCACCTCGACGAGCAGCCGGTTCGTCAGCGGCGCCGTCCAGCGACCGGTCAGCATGCGCGTGGGGTTGCCGTTGAACAGGTACCAGGCCTCGGGGGTCACGAGGCCGAAGGCCCCGCCCCCGGTGGAGAGCGACGACTTGGGCTCCTGGAAGTAGCTCCACGTGAACTTGTTGCGCTGGGTGGCCTGGTGCGTGAGGCGGATGTTGTAGTTGCCGTTCTTGCTCCAGGTGTACGCCCGCAGGTCGTCTGCGGTGACGCCGTCGGGGGTCGACGGCTCGTCGAGGTCCCAGAACCGGTCGAGGACGAACTGCCGGCTGCGGTTCTCGATCATCGAGGCGAAGAACCACAGCTTGTCCTCGACGATGGGCCCGCCCACCGCGGGGTTGAAGCTGTAGCGGTAGGCGGTCGGCGCGAACCGGAAGCCCTGGTCCTTGAGGTCCTGGCTCTGGTTGTCCCACTCGAACCCTTCCGACGTGCCGCTCATGAAGAAGTTGTAGGAGAACTCGTTGCCGCCCGCCTTGGGCACGACGTTGGTCCGCACCCCGCTCTGGGCGTACTCGGCCGACTGCGACGAGGTGTCGAAGACGACCTCGGTGACCATCGCCTCGTTGGTGACGGTGCCGACGCCGGCCGCCCACTCGTTCCGGCCCTGGAGCTGCCCCCCGGTCTTGATGCCGTCGATAGCGGGCTGGCCGTCGAGGGGGTCGGAGCCGTGGAGGCTGGGCAGGTTGTTGCGGTTGTTGTCGCCCGGCACGAGGGTCTCGCCGAGGGTCGTCCCCGGCACGTAGGCGGCGGCGCTCGTGATGCCCGCCGCCCCCGGCAGCACGTTGACGCGCTCGGCCGGCATGACCGTCTGCTGCCGCGTGGTCCTGACGTCGACGAGGGGCACGATGCCCTCGACCATCACCGTCTCCTCGAGACCGCCGACCGCCATCGAGGCGTCGACGTCGGCGACGAAGGCGCCCTGCAGCACGATGCCCTCACGGACCACGCTGGTGAAGCCCGGCAGCGTGAACCTCACCGCGTAGGTGCCCGACGGCAGGTTGGTGACGCGGTAGTTGCCGGCGCCGTCCGAGAAGACCGTGCGCACCTGCTCAATCAGGGCCGGGCTGGTGACCTCGACGGTCACGCCGGGCAGCACGCCTCCGACGTCGTCCTGGACGGTGCCCGCAACCCCCGCCTCGCCCTGGGCGAGGGCCGGGGCGGGCGCGAGCAGCGCTGGCACGAGACTGGCCAGGCACAGAAGAACGAGGAAACACCGCGACTCGGACGCCTGCATGGTCTATACCTCCCCTGGCGACGTGACGCGAACACGCCCGCCGGCAGCTTCGTTGAGCAGTGCTCCATACAATAGCACCAATCTTGGGGGTGCGGGGCTGCTGGACATCGGAAACGGTTGCCTCCGACACCGCGTATGCAGTGCGCAGCACAGGTCGTCGCCAGGAGCGGGACGGCGTTGCCCGGAGTGCGGGCCAGGTGATGATCGCGAGCGGCCCGAGTTCAGGCGAATCGGGCCATGCACACGACGTCGTCCGCCCGTCCGTCGAGAAGGCGCGCCTGCCGCTTGACGCCCTCACGCACGAATCCCGCCCCCTCGAACAGGCGAATCGCCCGCGCGTTCGACGCGAAGACTTCGAGCTCGACCCGCGTCATGCCCGCCGCCTCCGCCGCCTCCAGGGTGCGCGCGAGCAGGGTCGCCCCCACCCCCCGCGCCCGCCACTCCGGCAGCAGGCCGATGCCGAGCATCCCGCCGTGCCGGAACCCCTCGAACGGGTGTCGCTGCACGTCGCACCAGCCGACCACCCGCCCCGCCGACCGCACCACGAGCTGCACCCCGCCGCCGCGCGCGAGGCCGTCGACGAACGCCCGGGTGCCGTCGGCGCCGAAGCCGTCCACCGCCGCCAGAAAGCGCCGCTCGCGCGCCACCGCCTCGACCGCGGCGCTGAGCCCCTCGGCGTCGCCGGGCGTGATCGGCTCGATGCTGAACGGTGAGTTCACGAGGCGTCCTCAGTGTCGGTTGAATGCCCGGACCGTCTCTCGCGCCCAACCTCTTCATGTGTCGAGCCGGCGGTCAGGTCGACCAGCCGTGCCACGAACTCGTCGCTGCGCATCTCGACGACATAGCCTTCCCACTCCTGCAGAACATGCAGAAACGCCTTCGGCTCGGGTGGATCGCGACGGATGACTCGTGTTCATCGCTCGGGTTCGTTCAGGCGCTCACCCGACACGTTCAGCCGCCAGGTGATCTCCCCGCCGCACTTCCGGCAGCGCGCGCCGTGCCGCAGCCGGCGACTCAGGCGCTGGCGCCGCCACTGCTTCCCGCAGCCGCACTCGCCCAGCCAACGGGCCGGCGTATGGTTCACGTCGTGGCAGCGCTCGGCGGTGCAGCCGATGGACCGAGCCACCGCCTTCCAGACGTCGTCGTGGTGGTGCCGGTGGCCGGCGATGGCGTGGGCGATCTCGTGGAGCAGGGTGTCCTCGATCTCGGCCCGGGTCGCCCGCAGGCAGTAGCTCACCGACAGGTCGATGCGCTTGTCGTCATAGCGGCAGACGCCGGCGCGCGACGTGGACAGGTCGAAGCCGAAGCCCCAATCCGCGTGCAACCCGCTGCCGGCCTTGTGGCGGGCGAGGAGGTCGACGGCCAGCTTCTCGACGTCGGCCAGGGTGTACTCGCGTTCCCGGACCCGTTCCACGACGGTGAGGAGCCGGTAGGGCACCTTCCACAGGGCGTCGTCGCCGGCCGCCACGACGGCGCGGGCGCGCTGCAGCTCGGCCACGGTCCCGTCGATCGCCTGACCGCGCCACCGGAACCGGACGCGGCTCCCGACGGGGCAGGCGGCGCCGGGGAAGTCGGCGGTGATGGCGTCGGAGCCTTGCGGCGGGCGCGGCGGCTCCGGCGGGCGCGGCGGCTCCGGCGACCGTGACCGCTCCGCCGGAGGCGGCGGCTCCGGCGACCGCGACGACTCCGGAAAGAGCGGCAACTGGGCGCCCGAGCGCGTGCTGGAAGCCGGCACTGGACTATCTCCCCGCGCGGTCGACCTGCGCGGCCATCTCGCGCATCATCTCGGCCGGGGAGATGCCGGTCCAGCAGTGGCCGCGGCCCTGGCCGTAGACGATGCGGGCCTCGATAGACGGCCGGTCCCGCAGGAAGGCGTCGAGGCGGCGCACCGCGCCCTCGAGGAAGTAGTCGTCCATGTCGCCGACCCAGATGTTCAGCCGCCCCCGCAGCTTCGGCGCCAGCGCGTCCCACCCCCGCTCGAGGACGAGGCGCAGGTCGTAGCGCTCCCAGTGCGCGGCCGCCTCGGTGTCGATCTCGCCGGACGCGGGGTCCCAGAGGGGGACGGGGAGGCCGTCCGCGCCGCGCGGGCCGTAGACCGCGTTCCACGCCCCCCACTGGCCGCCCGACCGGCTCCAGTCGTCGCCGGCCCCGAGCACGTTCTCCATCCGCAACTCGTGGCGCATGGTGAACCGGGTACTCCCGTCGAGATTCCGGGCGCTGGCACGCTCCCGCCCCTCGCCGTCCACGTAGGCGTTGCCGCCCCGGTAGACGTCGACGAGCTGGAAGGCGCGGAAGTCGACGCTGTCGGGGCACGAGGCCCAGGCGCCGCCGAAGAAGTCGGGATGGAAGATCTGCAGGGCGAGGGCCACCCAACCCCCGGTCGACCCGCCGTCGAGGACGCGGGCACCCGCCGACCCGCCGGCCCGGAACCGCTCCTCGACCCACGGAATCAGCTCCTTGATGACGGCGTCGCCGTACGGACCGTTGTTGGCCGAGTTGACCTGGTAGGGGTCGCCCCAGGGCCCCGCGCCGTCGAGGTGCAGGAGCACGAAGCGCGGGGCGTCAGGGTCGAGCCACCCCGTCCTGAACCGCGACCCGGGGCGCATCATGCGCTGCACGCCGGTGTACCGCGCGCCGTAGCCGCCGATGCGGACCCGCAGCGGATAGCGCCGCCCCGGATCGTCGTCGTGCCCCGAAGGCAGGATCACGCCGGCCCGCAGGTGGACGGGACGGCCGTGGAACGCGGACAGGCGCTCTGAGCGGATCCGGACGAAGCGCAGGAGCCCGGTGTCGTCGGGCAGTCGCTCGTCGGGGACGCGGTGCGTCAGCCGAAGCTGGACCGCGCCGGGGCGAGCCGGGTCGAGGTCGACCCGCCGGACGTCGCCGTAGAGGTTGCCCGGCGCGCCGGTGCGGCGGATGTCGGGGTTGGTCGCCAGCACCGCCTGCGCGCGGTACTCGCCGGCCGGCAGATCGCGCAGGGTCTCGAGAGGAAACGCGGCCGCGGAAGGCCCGACGGTCACGCGGTCTCCCGGCTCGAGCGGCGGTGCGTCGACCCCCAGGGTGGGCACGGCGCGGGACCCGGCCCGGCCAATGAGGAACCGCGGCTCCGTCGACGGCCGGGCGGCGGGAACCAGGACCACGAGCAACCGTCCCGGCGGCTGGGCGGGCAGCGACGGGTCGAGGGTGACCACGAAGCGCAGGCCGGATTCGACCTGGCCGGCCGCGGACGGAGAGGCGCAGGCGGCGGCCAGCACCGCCGCGGCGAGCACCCGACACGCGGCGCGCGAACGGAACACCGAGCTCACGGGCGATGCTTGCCGGCCCCGGCGCGTGGACCTGACGCGCCACGGCTTGCGCCGGCGACGGCACGCACCGCGCCACCGCGAGGGCGTCGTCCGGTGGACCATGAGCGAGATGATAGTCGAAGGAGGGTTCAGTGCCCGGCGTTCGCGTGACTGTTGAAGGCGCGGCTGAGCTCGTCCACCCGACCGGTGAGCCTGTCCACCTTGCCGTTGACCACCAGCACGCCGATGGCCGCGACCAGCCCCGCGCACGCCCCGATCACGGCCGCGACTCCCGCCACCACGTCGAAGGCTTCCATGTGTCGAGAATAACCCCTCTGGGAGATATTCTCAACCGGGTTGAACCTGGGTCACCTGGCGGTCATATCGAGGCGCTCTGCCCGCGTTGCACCGCGCCCGAGGGCGCCGGCGGACTGCCGAGGCGCCCGCCTGACGAAGTGAGGGAAGGCGCAGATTGGGTATATGCGACCGACGAGCAACGCAGTCGGGCGCGATGCAACGCTGCTCGAATGCAGCGGGGACTTCCGCCTCGGGCTGCTAGAATAGGGGCTCGCTGTTCCGACAGCGAGGAGCGTGCGCCATGGAACGCCTCGGACGCCCCGGGGGGTTGGCTGGGCGCCAATCGGAGGCCGCGGCGCGACCTTGCGGTCGCGTCCGGCGACGAAATTCCCGGGTTGGGGGTGCCACTGTGATGATGAACCGCTCGACTATCGTGTCCCGATCCGTGTTGCGCACGCTCGCCACGCTGGCCGTGGCCGCCGGCATCGCGATGGTCGCCTGCAGCCCGCAGGGCGCCGGGGGACTCACCGAACGGCTCTCGGTCGCCACCGGCGGCACCGGGGGCGTCTACTACCCCTATGGCGGCGGCGTCGCCAAGGTCATCAGCGACCACCTCGAGGGGGTGGAGGCCACCGCCGAGGTCACCGCGGGGACCGTCGACAACCTGAAGTTCATCTCGAACCGCGGCGCCGACTTGGCGTTCGTCCTCGCCGACTCGCTCGACGACGCGGCGCAGGGTCGCGGCGCGTTCGCCGATTTCGGCACGGTGCCGGCGCGGGCCCTCGCGGTGCTCTACGACAACCTGAACCAGCTCGTGACCCTCGAGGGCAAGGGCATCGAGACCGTCGCCGACCTCCGCGACCGCATCGTGTCGACGGGGGCGCCGGGCAGCGGCACCGAGATCACCGCCCTGCGCGTGCTCGAGGCGGTCGGTCTTGACCCGGACGCCGACATCCGGAAGCAGAGCCTGGGGGCCGCGCAGTCGGTCGACGCCCTCAAGGACGACAAGATCGACGCGTTCTTCTGGAGCGGCGGCGTCCCCACCGGCTCCGTCCTCGACCTCGCCTCGACCCCCGGCCGGACCGTCAAGCTGGTGCCCAACACCGACACCCTGCCGTTCCTCCACGAGAACTACGGCGACGCGGTGTACCACGGCGTCACCATCCCCAGCACCACCTACCCGGGCATGAGCGGGGACGTCGAGGCCGTGGGCGTGGCCAACGTGCTGGTGGTGCACGAGGAGATGACCGAGGATCTGGCCTACCGCATCACGAAGGCGCTGTTCGACTACCAGAACGAGCTGGCCGCCATCCATCCCGAGGCCGAGAAGCTGTCGGTCGAGAGCGCGGTGACGGGGTCGACGGTCCCGTTCCACGCGGGCGCCGTCCGGTACTACGAGGAGCAGGGGGCCTGGCCCGGCTCGTAGAGCCTGCACCCCCCGGCCGCCGATCCGCCGACACTAACCCGGGAGATCCCCCTGGCCGATCCAGCCGCTGCGCCGGCCGCCCTGCGCGACGACCCCGACGCCGAGGTCCCGACCCGGCAGTTGAGCGGGTGGCCGGCCCGGCTCGTGACGGTCCTGGCCGCGGGCCTGTCCCTCTACGCGCTGTACTGGGTCGTCGGCATCGTCCAGCCGCAGATCTACCGCGTCAGCTTCCTGCTGATCACCCTGGTTCTCACGTTCGTGCTCTACCCCGCCGTTCCTGCGTGGCGCGGCCGGGTGGCGGCCGTCGACTGGACCCTCGCCGCGGCGTCCGTGCTCGTGCTCGCCTGGCCGATCTTCGACTTCGACCAGTTCGTCTACCGGGCCGCGACCCCCAGCGGGCCCGACATCGTGTTCGGCACGATCACCACGCTGCTGGTGCTCGAGGCGACGCGGCGCACGGTGGGCTGGATTCTCCCCGCCACCGCCATCGCCTTTCTGCTCTACGGCTACTACGGCCCCCTGCTCGAGCTCATGGGGATGGAGATCTTCGCGCACCGCGGGTACTCGATCGACCGCCTGGTGGGCACCCTCTACATGACCCTGGAGGGCATCTTCGGGGTGCCCCTGAACGTCGCCTCCAGCTACATCGTGCTGTTCACCATCTTCGGGGCGATGCTGCAGCACTCGGGGGCCGGCCAGTTCTTCATCACCTGGACCATGTCGGCGTTCGGCCGCTCGTCGAGCGGGGCGGGGCCGGGGCGCACCGTCACCATGTCCGGGTTCCTCCTCGGCACCGTCTCCGGCAGCGGCGTGGCCACCACCGTGACGCTGGGGGCGGTGGCGTGGCCGATGCTGCGGCGGGCCGGGTTCTCGCCCGAGATCGGCGGCGGCATCCTGTCGGCGAGCGGCATCGGCGCCATCCTCGCCCCCCCGACGATGGGGGCGGCGGCGTTCCTCATCGCCGAGTTCCTGCAGATCACCTACCTGCAGGTCATCGCGATGGCCATCGTGCCCGCGGTGCTCTACTACCTGTCGATCGTCCTCATGATCGAGGCCGACGCGCGGCGGCTGGGGACGAAGGCGGTCGACGTGGACGTGCCGTCGGTGGGGACCCTGACCCGGCAGTCGGGCTACCAGTTCCTGCCCCTCATCTCCATCGTGGTGTTCCTGGTGTCGGGCATGACCCCGTTCCGGGCGGTGTTCCTGGCCACGATGCTCGCCATCGTGCTGAGCTTCGTGCGCCGCGAGACGGCGCTGCGGCCGGCGCGCCTCGTCACCGCGCTCGAGACCGGGGGGCGGGCGGTGCTCGCGGTCGCCGCCACCACCGCGACGGCGGGCATCATCGTCGGCGTGGTGACCCTGACCGGCCTCGGGCTGAAGATATCGAGCATCATCGTCGACCTCGCCGGGGGCAACCTGTTCTTCACCGTGCTCTACGCGGCGGTGGCGGTGTGGATGCTCGGCCTCGCGGTCCCGGTCACCGCGTCCTACATCATCGCGGCGGTCATGATCGCGCCGGCCCTGACCCTCGTCGGGGTGCCGGACGTCGCCGCCCACATGTTCATCTTCTACTACGCGGTGCTCTCCGAGGTCAGCCCGCCGACGGCGCTGTCGCCGTTCGCGGCCGCCGCCATCACCGGCGGCAACCCGTTCAAGACGATGATGCTGACCTGGAAGTACACCCTGCCGGCGTTCCTGGTGCCGTTCGCGTTCACCCTGAGCCCCGAGGGGCTCGGCGTCCTGCTGCAGGCCCCGCTCGCCGACATCGCCCGCACCGTCCTCACCGCGGCGGTGGGCATCCTCGCCCTCGCCATGGGCCTCGGCGGCTGGCTGCGCCAGGCGGCGACGACCCCGGAGCGCACGCTGGCCGTCGCCGGCGGCCTGCTGCTCTTCTACGCCACCACCGCCACCGACCTCGTCGGCGCCGCCTGCTTCGTCGCCGCCATCGCGCTGCACCTGGTCCGCACCCGCGCCTGACCGGGCGTCTCCAACCCTGCACGCGCTACGGGTCGATATCCGTGAGGCGGGATTCGGATTTATGCGCAGACACTATGCCTGCGCGCATGAGACCTGCGACGTGCACGTCACAAGAGCTGAGACAGAAGGGTCCGGGCCGGAACGACGAGGGGAGGGCCGGGGGCGGCGAAGCAGTCGGCATCGACGGCCTTGGCGTCGACCACGACCTGAAACGCGAACGGCGCCCCTAGCTGCTCCTGGAAGTACCCGAGCGACGGCCCCACCGCCTCGTCGCGGTGCTTGACCTCGGCGAGGAACCACGGCTCCCCGTCGCGCACGACCACGAAGTCCACCTCGCGCTTCTCCTTGTCGCGCAGGTAGCCGAGGTCGAACCGGCCCAGCCCCAGGTCGTTCCAGCCGTCGACGGCCTTGAGAAGGTGGCAGGCGACGAAAGTCTCCGCCTTGTCGCCCACGTCCTCGATGTCCGCCCAGTCGCGCTGGTACCACTTCGGTTCCTTGCGCAGGGACCGCGAGACGTTCCGGAACCAGGGCCTGACCAGGAACCCCAGGTGGAAGTCGCAGAGCGCGGCGACCCACCGGCGGGCCGTCTCGACCGACACCCGCACGTCCCGTGCGAGCCGGTCGTACACGAGTTGGCGGGCCGACTCGCGGCCGAGACGGTGGACCAGCACTTCCAGTTGGTCGAGCTGTTGCACCTGGGTGAGGTCGCGGATGTCCTCGCGGACCAGTTGCCTCAGCCGCAACGACCGCCAGCGCCGGCTGAAGCGGATGTCGCGCTTCAGGAACGGTTCGGGATGGCCGCCGTGCCGCCAGAGCGCCTCGAAGTCGGCGGCATCGACCGCCGTCGGCGGGCGGACGACACGGCCCGCGTCAGGAAGTTCACGGCTCACGGTCTCGGCGACCGAGAACGGGTGCATCCGATACGAGAAGTACCGCCCCATCAGGCTGTCCCCGCCCCGACGGTAGACGTCGAGGCGGCTGCTGCCGGTGACGACGATCCGGAGCCGATCCCCGTACGTGTCGTACACCCCTTTCACGAAGGTCTTCCAGCGCGGGAACTTGTGCAGCTCGTCGAAGAGCGCCACCGGAATCTCCCCGGACAAGCGGTTCGCCCCCAGCCGGCGGGCGAGCTCGGCCGGCCCCGAGAGCATGAGCTCCCGGTCGTCCAGGTTGTCCCAGTTGCGGTACTCGTCGGCGTGACGCCGACAGGTCGTGGTCTTGCCGACCTGCCGCGGACCGCTGACGAACGCCATCTGCCGGTGGTTCGCAAGGTGCTCGGCCAGGACGGCGTCGTAGAGGCGTGGGGCCGTTTCCATCCCCGACCATTATCTATGTCATCGTATTCTGGTCAAGACCATCTTTCGATGGCCGAGATTCTGGTCGCGATTGACCGCCTCAACGAGCGGACCCGCACCGGCACTCGCCTGTGTCCGGCCTTCCCGCGATTCTCCCCCAAACACGTCGGGCGACACCGGTGCCGGTCGGGGCGTCACGCCCGAACGAGGCGGCGGTACTCGATGTGGTGGGGCCGGTCGGCGGCCGAGCCGAGGCGGCGGTCCATCGTGGCCGTCACGCCCGCACGAGGCGGCGGTACTTGATGCGGTGGGGCCGGTCGGCGGCCGAGCCGAGGCGGCGGCGGCGGTCGGCCTCGTAGTCCTGGTAGTTGCCCTGGAACCAGACCACCTGACTGTCGCCCTCGAAGGCGAGGATGTGGGTGGCGATGCGGTCGAGGAACCACCGGTCGTGGCTGATGACGGCCACGCAGCCGGCGAACTCGACGAGGGCGTCCTCGAGGGCGCGGAGGGTGTCGACGTCGAGGTCGTTGGTGGGCTCGTCGAGCAGCAGCAGGTTGGCGCCGCCGCGCAGCAGGCGGGCGAGGTGCACGCGGTTGCGCTCGCCCCCCGACAGGGTGCCGACGGTGCGCTGCTGGTCGCGGCCCTTGAAGTTGAACCACGAGCAGTACGCGCGCGAGGCGACCCGCCGCGACCCGAGCCGGATCTCGTCGTCGCCGTCCGAGACGGTCTCCCAGACGGTCTTGTCGGGGTCGAGCTCGCGGCTCTGGTCCACGTAGCCGAGCTCGACCGTCTCGCCCAGGGTCAGGGTGCCGGCGTCGGGGGTCTCCTCGCCGGTGATCATGCGGAACAGAGTGGTCTTGCCGGCCCCGTTGGCCCCGATCACGCCGACGATGCCGGCCGGGGGCAAGGTGAACGTCAGATCCTGGATGAGGCACGTGTCGCCGTAGCTCTTGCGCAGGTTGCGCGCCTCGACGACCACGTCCCCGAGCCGGGGGCCGGGGGGGATGTAGATCTCGGCCGACTCGATGCGCTCGGCCGCGTCCTGGTTCAGCAGGTCCTCGTAGGCGTTCAGCCGCGCCTTGCCCTTGGCCTGGCGGGCGCGGGGCGACATGCGGATCCACTCGAGCTCGCGGGCCAGGGTGCGCCGGCGCCGCGTCTCCTGCTTCTGCTCGACCTCGAGCCGCCGCTGCTTCTGGTCGAGCCACGACGAGTAGTTGCCCTCCCACGGGATGCCGGCGCCGCGGTCGAGCTCGAGAATCCAGCCCGCGACGTTGTCGAGGAAGTAGCGGTCGTGGGTAATCGCCACCACCGTGCCCTTGTACTGCTGCAGGTGGCGCTCGAGCCACCCCACCGTCTCGGCGTCGAGGTGGTTCGTGGGCTCGTCGAGCAGCAGCAGGTCGGGGGCCTGCAGCATCAGCCGGCACAACGCGACGCGGCGCCGCTCGCCCCCCGACAGGTGGGTGACGGCCGAGCGCGGCGGCGGCAGGCGCAGCGCGTCCATCGCCTGCTCGACCCGCGAGTCGAGGTCCCAGGCGCCGGCCGCCTCGATCTCGTCCTGCAGGCGCCCCTGCTCGTCCATGGCGTCCTGCAGCTCGTCGCCGGTCAGCCCCTCGTTGAAGCTCGCGGTCACCGCGTCGTAGCGCTTGAGCAGGTTCTTGTGCTCGGCCACGCCCTCCTCGACGTTGCGCTTGACGGTCTTGTCGGGGTCGAGCCGCGGTTCCTGCGGGAGGTAGCCGACGCTGACGCCCTCGGAGACGAACGCGGTGCCGGTGAAGTCGTCCACCTCCCCCGCCATGATCCGCAGCAGGGTGCTCTTGCCCGCCCCGTTCAGCCCCAGCACGCCGATCTTGGCGCCGGGCAGGAACGCGAGCGAGATGTCCTTCAGCACCTCCTGCCCGGGGCCGTAGGCCTTGCCGAGCCGGTGCATCGTGTAGACGTATTGGTGGGCCATGCTTCGGTTCCGTGTTCCGGCCGTCCCTTCTCGGGCGATCGACCGCCCGAATCAGCCTCGTCCGTTCTCCGCGGGAGACAGGGCAGGTTCGGTCTGCCAGCGCCGCATCCCCCACGCGAGGAGCACGGCCGCCAACAGCCCCGCGATTCCCCATGGCCAGCCCCCGTACCAGTACGCGCCCGCGGCGAGAAGGCCCGCGAGGAGCTCCGGAGCCCATCGTTCACGCACCCCCAGCACGAAGTACCCTGCCACCGTCAGCAGGATGACCTCCGCTCGCCAGCCCCAATACACGGTGGCGAGGCACAGGCTCAGCAGGACCAGTGGGTACCAACGTCTGAATCGGACCAGTACCACCGTCATCTCGTCACCCGCCGAATCAGGGCCGGGCGCGCCGATCCAACCTGTCGGGCATGCCCGCCCCATGGCGCCCGTCATCTCGTCACCCGCCGAATCAGGGCCGGGCGAGGAGGATGGCGACCTCGGTCGTCTCCCCCGCGCGAACCGTCACCGTCCGGGGCGCCGCGCCGAGCTGCTCGTGCCAGATCGTCAGCTCGTGGTCCCCTGCCGGCACGTCCTCGAGCACGAAGGCGCCGTCGAGCCCGCTGACCGCGCCGCGGTCGTTGCTGACCACGACCCAGGCCCGCATCCAGCCGTGCGAGTCGCACTCCACGCGCACCACGCCGGGGCGGCGCAGGGGGCGGTTGACCTCGAGGCCGGGGAACGGCATCGCGATGTTGAAGCCGGTGCGGTTGCGGTCGTCGTAGGTGTGGGTCGAGTGCAGGGTGTCGTCCTGGCTCGTCACCAGCACCTGGCTGCGGGTGGGGGCGATCTGCACGCGCGGGACGAAGAGACAGCCGGCGTTGTCGATGCGGGGCGACGGCCGGTCCGCCGGCCACGGCACGCCGGTCAGCCGCACCACCGCGTTCGCCACGTGCCCGGCCGCGTCGGCGACGATGGTCTCGTCGGGCACGCTGTCGCCGCACACCGCCTGGTCGGCGTTCACCGCGAGGACGGTGGGCGGCGGCGGGTCGGTCATCGTCACCACCCCGCGGATCGTCCCCGTCCCCTGCGCCCGGCCGGGGGTCTGGACCGCCGCGGCCAGCCCCACGACGAGGCAGGCGACGCCCCAAGCAAGCGTGCGTCTCATCATGGCTCTACTGTAACCCACCGGCGAGCCGCCCCACTCAGGCGCGCCCCCCCGCCGACCCGCGGCCCCCGTGCCCGCCGGACGCGCCCACCAGCTCGGGCTCCGGCGTGAAGTCCTCGCCGGGGTTGATGAAGCGATCCTGCTCGAGGCTGTACTGCGTGTCGTGCAGCTCGCGGTAGCGGCCGCCCGCCGCGTAGAGCTCGGCGTGGGTCCCCCGCTCGACGATCTCGCCCTCCTCGAGCACGAGAATCTGGTCGGCGCTGCGGATGGTCGACAGCCGGTGGGCGATGACGAACGTGGTGCGGCCCCGGCGCAGCGCCCGCAGCCCGTCCTGGATCATCGCCTCGCTCTCGCTGTCGAGGCTCGAGGTCGCCTCGTCGAGGATGAGGATGCGGGGGTCGGCGAGAATCGCGCGGGCGATGGCCACCCGCTGGCGCTGCCCCCCCGAGAGCTTGATGCCGCGCTCGCCGACGATGGTGTCGTAGCCGTCGGGGAAGCCGCGGATGAACTCGTCGCAGTGGGCGATGCGGCTCACCGCCTCGATCTCGGCCTGCGTCGCGTGGCGGCGCACGAAGCTGATGTTCGAGGCCACCGACCCGTCGAAGAGGAAGTTCTCCTGCAGCACCACCCCGAGCTGCCGGCGGTACTCGGCCAGCCGCAGGTCGGCGAGGTCGCGGCCGTCGACGAGCACCCGCCCCGACTGGGGGCGGTTGAACGCGATGATCAGGCTGACCAAGGTGCTCTTCCCCGACCCGCTCGACCCCACGAGGGCGGTGGTGCTGCCGGCCGGCGCCTCGAGCGAGACGTCCCTGAGCACCGGCACCCCCTCGGTGTAGGAGAACGTGACCCGGTCGAGGGCGACGCGGCCGGCGACGCGTCCCACCGGCTGGCGTTCGGCGTCCTCGTCGACCTCGGTCGGGGTGCCGAGGATCTCGCGAATGCGGTCGAGCCCCGCGAACGCCTCGGTGATCTGCGTGCCGATGGACGCAATCTGCATGACCGGAGCGACCACCACCCCGGTGAAGAGCAGGTACCGCAGCAGGTCGCCGACGCTCCAGTCGCCGGCGATGATCGCCCGTCCGCCCATGACGATCATCAGCGCCCCGATGACGCCGATGGCGAGCGACGCGGCCGACGTGGCGGCCGACACCCCGGTCACCGTCTTCGCCACGTTGCGCAGCAGACGGTGCACGCCGCTCGCGAACACCCGCTGCTCGCGCTTCTCGACGCTGTAGGCCTTGACGATCCGCACCCCCCCGAGGGTCTCGCCGAGCCGCCCCGTCACCTCGGCGTTGATCTTCCCGCGCTCGCGGAACAGCGGCCGCAGCCGGGAGAACGCCGTCGCCATCCCCACTCCGAAGAGCACGAGGATGAACAGGGTCACCGCGGTCAGGCGCCAGTTCAGGTAGAAGAGCACCCCGATGCCGACGGTCGCGGTCATGAACCCGCCGGCGAGCTGGGTCAGCCCGGTCCCCACGAGGTTGCGGATGCCCTCGGCGTCGGTCATCACGCGGGAGATGAGGACGCCGGTCTGCGTCGCGTCGAAGTAGCCGATGGGCAGCCGCGTCACGTGCCGCTGCACCCGCTTGCGCATCTCGGTGATGGCCCGCTGCGCCGCCACCCCCAGCACCTGCGACAGCGCGAACCCCGTGCCCGACTGGACCACGGTGGCCCCGGCCGCGAGCAGGGCCAGGGGCAGGAGGAGATCGGCCCGGCCCCGGGCGATGACGTCGTCGACCACGTAGCCCGACATCCACGGCAGCACGAGGCCGGCCGCGCGGCTGACGAGCATCAGCGCCAGCCCCAGCGCGAGCCGGTAGCGGTGGGCGTGCACGAGGGTCCGCGCCTCCTGCCAGGCGCCGGGCGAGGCGAGCGGTCTCTTTCGCGCGTTCTGCGGTTTCTCGTCGGCCATGATGAGGAGATCAAGTATAGACTTTCGCCGTGGCTTCTCCCGTGCGCCGCATCCTGCACCTCGACATGGATGCGTTCTACGCGTCGGTGGAGCAGCGCGACGACCCGTCGCTGCGCGGCCGCCCGGTCGCCGTGGGGGGGCGGCCGGACCGCCGCGGGGTGGTCGCCGCCGCCAGCTACGAGGCCCGCGAGTTCGGGGTGCGCTCGGCGATGTCGATGGCGCGGGCGGTGCGCCGGTGCCCGGAGCTGGTCGTGGTGCCCCCCGACTTCGCCCGCTACCGGTCGATCTCTGACCGCATCTTCGACCTGTACCGCTCGGTCACCCCCCTCGTCGAGCCCCTCTCGCTCGACGAGGCGTACCTCGACGTGACGACCAACAGTTGGGGCGAGCCGCTCGCCACGACCGTCGCGCGACGGCTGAAGCGGTGGATCCGCGAAGAGACGGCGCTGACCGTATCCGCCGGGGCCGCGCCCAACAAGTTCCTCGCGAAGATCGCCTCGGACTGGGACAAGCCCGACGGCCTGACCGTCATCCCCGTCGAGCGGGTCGACGCCTTCCTGCGGCAGCTCCCGGTCGACGCGCTCTGGGGGGTCGGCCCCGTCACCGCGAAGCGGCTCCGGGCCGCCGGGGTGGTGAAGCTCGTGGACGTGCGCAGCGCCGACCCCGGCGTGCTCCGGCGCGCGGTCGGCAGCCGCGTCGACTGGCTGCGCCGGCTCGCCGAGGGGAAGGACGACCGTCCCGTCAGCCCGAACCGCGTCGTCAAGTCGTCCGGGTCCGAGCATACCTACCCGACCGACCTCACCGACCCGGACGAGATCCGCCGCGAGCTCGACGGGCTGGCGCGGCGCGGGGCGGCGTGGCTCGAGCGCAAGGGGCTCGCGGCCCGCACCGTCACCATCAAGGTGCGCTACTCGGACTTCACCACCGTCACCCGCAGCCACAGCGCGGGCCCCGCCACCCGCGACGCCGGGCAGATCGTCCTGCGGGCGCGGCGGTTGCTGGACCGCACCGAGGCCGGCACCCGGCCCGTCCGCCTGCTCGGGGTGACCATGCACAACCTGTCGGCGGAGGAAGACGCCCCGCCCCGCCCCGGGCATCCGACCCTGCCGCTCTCCGATGCGGCCCCGCCGGCCGGGATCGAGGTTTCCCCCCGGAAAACGGGCCCCGATGGGGAGCAATCGAAGCCCGAGGCAAGGTAAGATCGGGCCATGTTGAAGGGAACCCGTCCCGGCATCCTCCGGAAGATCCAGCCGATCAGCGTGCACGGCCAGGTGTCGTGGGACGTCTTCTTCAACGACGCCGACGATCCGGACGGCCAGGTGCTGATGGCGCGGGTGGGGCCCGAGGCGGTCGATCAGACCCTGGAGCCGGGAGACCGCGTGCTTCTCGAGTATCTCCTCGGCAGCGTGACCAGCGTCACCCGCGACACCGGAGACGCGTAGGTCCATGGCGCGAGGCGTGACTTCGCCACCGACGCCGGGAACGCCGACACGGCCGGACCAGGCCGCAACCGCCCCGGCGCTCGAGGCCCTGGGGTGGGACGACCGGTTCGAGGCCGAGCTTCGAACCCACGGCGACGGCGGCCTGCGGCCGGCCCGCGTCACCGTCGCCCACAACGCCTTCTATCAGCTCGGCACCGCCGACGGCGAGGTGATGGCGGAGCTCGCGGGGCGGCTGCGCCACCGCTCGGCCAGCCCCGACGCCCGCCCGGTGGTCGGCGACTGGGTCGCCGTCCGCCCCGGCGCGAACCGAAGCGCGACCATCGAGGCGGTGCTGCCGCGCCGCCACTGCTTCTCGCGCAAGGCGGCCGGCGAGCCCACCCGCCGGCAGCTCGTCGCCGCCAACATCGACACCGTCCTTCTCGTGAGCGGCCTCGACGGCGACTTCAACCTGCGGCGGATCGAGCGCTACCTCGTGGCCATCCGGAACAGCGGCGCCGCCCCGGTGCTCGTCCTGAACAAGGCGGACGTCTGCCCCGACCCCGAGACCCGCCGCGCCGCCGCCGCCGCCCTCGCCCCCGAGGCGCCCCTGCACGTCGTCGAGGCGCTGCGCCCCGGCGGGGCCGAGCCCCTGCGGCCGCATCTGCCCCCAGGGCGCACCGGCGCGCTGATCGGCTCGTCGGGGGCCGGGAAGTCGACGATCATCAACGGCCTGCTCGGCCGCGAACGGCAGCGGACCGCGGCAGTGCGCCGCCGCGACGGCCGGGGCCGGCACACGACGACGCAGCGCGAGCTGATACGCCTGCCGGACGGCGGCCTGATCATCGACACGCCCGGCATGCGCGAGCTGCAGCTCTGGGAAGACACCGAGGCGATCGAGGACGCGTTCGACGACATCCGGGCGCTGGCCGCCGGGTGCCGCTTCCGCGACTGCGGACACGAGGGCGAGCCGCGGTGCGCGGTGCGGCGGGCGGTCGAGACGGGACGCCTCGGCGCCGCCCGCCTCGACAGCTTCCGCCGGCTGCGCCGGGAACGGGAGGCGGCGCGGCAACGCCGCGAAGAGCTGGCGCGGCTCGAGGAGCAGCGACGGGGCAGGACCGCGCACCGGGCGATGCGGGGGTTCCGTTCGAACCGGCTGACCGACGACGGGTAGAGGAACCTGGCTGGGCGCCAGGCGGCGGCCGCGGCGCGACCTTGCGGTCGCGTTCGGCGACGATTGGCGGGCCAGCGGCACGGAGGAAACCGCAATGAGAACGGCACTCGCGGCTATCGGCCTGACGCTGGCGGCGGCCGCCGCCCAGGCGCAGGACGACACCATCACCATCCGGGCCGGCCGGCTCCTCGACGGGCTCGGCAACGTGCGCGAGAACGTCATCGTGCACGTCACCGGATCGCGCATCAGCGCCGTCGAGCCGGCACCCGCGGGCGGAGAGGCCGGCCCGGTCGACTACGACCTGTCCGGGCTGACCCTGATGCCGGGGCTCATCGACACCCACGTGCACCTGACCGCGCACTTCAACGCCGACGGGCGCGCCGACCCCGACCCGGACGAGACCCCGGCCCAGACCATCCTCTACGCGGCCGAGAACGCCTGGGCCACGCTGATGGCCGGCTTCACGACCGTGCAGAGCCTCGGCAGCCCCGCCGACCGCGATCTGCGCGACGCCATCGCCCGCGGCGTCCTCCCCGGCCCCCGGGTGCTCACCTCCCTGAGCGCGGTCCGGGCCGGCACGGGGTCTCCGGAGGAGATCCGCGCGTTCGTGCGCCGCCTGAAGGACGACGGGGCGGACGTCGTCAAGGTGTTCGCGTCGGCGAGCATCCGCGAGGGCGGCGGACTGGTGATGACCCCCGGGCAGCTCGAGGCGGCCTGCACCGAGGCGCAGGCGGTCGGGCTGCGCACCGCCGTCCACGCCTACGGCACCGACGGGCTGACCGCGTCCATCGAGGCGGGCTGCGGGAGCATCGAGCACGGCGCCCGCTACGACGACGCGGTCATCGAGCTCATGGCCGAGCGCGGCACCTACCTGGATCCCCACATCCACTTGCTGTGGGCCAACTACTTCGAGCACCGGGACCGCTTCATCGGTCGCGGCAACTACACCGAGGAGGGCTTCGCGCTGATGGAGGAGGCGCGGACCACCGGCTACGAGACGTTCCGCCGCACCCTCGCCCACGGCGGCGTGAAGGTCGTCTACGGCACCGACGCGGTGGCCGGCGCCCACGGGCGCAACGCCGAGGAGCTCGTCCACCGCGTCCGCGACGGCGGCCAGGACGCGATGGACGCCATCGTCTCCGCGACCTCGCTCGCGGCCGAGTCGCTGGGGCTCGCGGACGCCATCGGCCGGATCGCGCCGGGCTACGAGGCCGACCTCGTGGCGGTGGCGGGCAATCCCCTCGCCGACGTCACCGCCGTCCGCGACGTGCGGTTCGTGATGAAAGGCGGCGTCGTCTACCGGAACACGACGCGCTGAGCACGGCGCGGCCCGACTCTGGAGCCCGGCCGAGAGCCGCCGCGATGGGATGGCCGACCCGGAGGCGACGCTGGCTACCGCCAGAGGCCCAGCACTACCGACATCACCCCGATCGACGCGACCTGATAGCCGCCGTCGATGGCCCACAGGCTGAAGGGCTTGTCCGAGAACCGGTTGTTGGTGAGGCCGACGGTGGCCGAGAAGCCGAGCCAGAGGTGCAGGCCGACGTGGAACGTCGGAACGACGCCCTCGCCGAAGTGGCTGGCGACCACCGCCAGTATCGTGGCCATGACGAACCAGCAGACGAACGAGAGGGCGTAGGTCGGCCCCATGCCGCGCTGCATGCGCTCGAGGTCCGCCTCGGTGTAGCCCTGGCCCGCCATCCAGGTCTTCGCGAACAGCAGGGGCGAGTACCACAGCATGCCGAGCACGAACGACAGCGCGGCAGCCAGCCCGACCGCGAGATAGTTGACGTCTGCGAATCCCATCCGATCCTCCTCGTCGCCGGCACCCCGCTACCCGGACAGCCGCGCGGAGTCTCCCTGGTTCATCCACGAGCCGCGGGCCCGGCACCCCTCGCCCGCGGCTCACGCTTCCGACCGCATCCTGATGGTCGGGACGCACGCTCCGGCGAGCGGACGCCTAGTGTGGCTGGTGGAGCGTGGAATCGTCAACGCGCCGGGCGGGCGGCTCCGAGTCGACGAACGGCGCCCCGGGGCGACCGGCTCCGCGACGTTGACGGTGCTCGTGCAACGGCCGTAGCATGCGAACGTACGATGGGAACGCCATGGCGCCGAACCTCGCTGGCGATGCCGGCGGCCAATGGCGGTTGGCTGGTCAACACGCGGTCATCGCCGTGACCCGGACGGACGGGTCATGAGGACTCACTGAAAGCAGGTCCACCATGCGTCTCACCGTGCTCACGACGTTCACCGCGGCGTTGCTGACCGCCGCCACCGCCTCGGCACAGTCGTCGGACCGCTTCCCGGCCGAGGGCGGCGACGTCGTCATCACCCCCATCCTCCACTCGAGCGTGCAGATCGAGCACGCCGGCACGGTGGTGCACATCGACCCGTGGACGGCCGCCGACCTGTCCGACGCCAAGCCCGCCGACCTGATTCTCGTGACGGACGACCCCGCCCACCACCTCGACCCGGCCGCCATCGAGCAGCTCCGCAAGCCCGGCGCCCCGGTCGTGCTCACCGCGGCCGCCCACGCGCGTTTCGGCGACGGCACGGTGCTCGCGAACGGCGAGCGGGGAGTGTTCGCCGGCGTCCCGGTAGAGGCGGTCCCCGCCTACGACATGACGCCGGGGCAGCCGTGGCACCCGAAGGGCGAGGCCAACGGCTACGTCATCACCCTGGGAGGAAAACGGCTCTTCTTCTCGGGCGTGGGCGAGTGCGTTCCCGAGATACAGGCGCTCCAGGACATCGACGTGGCGTTCATGCCGATGAACCTGCCGGTCGACCGCATGCGCCCGATCCCGGTGGCGGAGTGCGTGAAGACGTTCGGGCCGCCGGTCGTCTACCTCATCCACTACGACAACGCGACCGCGCGCTGGTTCGGCGATCCCGAGCAGCCCCGCCCCGACAACGCGATGGCTATCGCGGGCACGATCCAGGCGTTGCGGGACGCCCTCGAGGGAGAGCCGATAGAGGTGCGTGACGGCGACTGGTATCCGGCGCGGTAGCGGCGTGGCTCCACCGGGGCGGCCGCGCGCGGGCTAGTGGACCCCGCTGCTCATCTGCAGCAGGGTGGGATCGGCGCCGAGGCGCCGGATAGCGGTCTCCCACATCTGCGCGGCCTTGACGTCGAAGATCAGGTCGAGCTGGACGTCGGCGATCAGCCAGGCGGAGGCGGACAGCTCGGCGTCGAGCTGGCCGGCCGCCCATCCGGCGTACCCCGTCAGGAGGCGGGTGCGGTCGGGCGGGCGAGCCTCGAGGAGCCGCCGCAGCAGGTTCGGCGACGTGGACAGGTAGAGGCCCTCGCAGACCTCGACCGACTCGGCGTCGGCCGGCTCCTGCCCCATCAGAATCCAGCCCCGCTCGGGCTCGACGGGACCGCCGATCCAGAGCTGGAGGCCGTTGTCGACCTCGACCGGCGGGGTCAGCCGCACCACCGAGGAGACCGGCGTGTCCGTCTTCCGGTTCAGCACGAGGCCGAAGGCGCCCTCCTCGCCGTGCTCGCAGAGCAGCACCACCGTCCGCCGGAAGTTCGGATCGTGGAGCTGCGGCATCGAGAGCAGCAGCCTCGGCGCCAGGGACTTGTTCTTGCCGTTCGCCACGAGTTGATCATAGTGCACGCGAGGACGCGCGCGGGAGCCGCCGCCTACGCCGTGGGCTCCCGGCGCCGCCGCCCGAGCTCGGACCGCGCCCACTCGACGTGCTCCACGACCAGCGGGTCGCGGATCGAGTCGGCGTCGGGCCGGCCCTCGCACCGCTCCGCGGCGAGCGCGTCGCGGGCGTCGGCGGCGCCGCCGTTCCCCATCGCCACCGCCACGTTCCGGCGCAGCCGCTTCACCCGGGCCCGGGTCATCGGCCCCCCGCGGATGGCCTGCCGCAGCCCGGAATCGGACCGCGACCACAGATCGACGAGGGAAGGCCGGTCGAGGGCCGGCCGGGCCCGCCACGCGGGGTCGTCGCTGACCGGCGCCGACGCGTTGTAGGGGCAGACCTCCTGGCAGATGTCGCACCCGTAGACGTGCGCCCCCAGGTCGGCGCGCCGCCCCGAAGGAATGGCCCCCTTCGTCTCGATCGTCAGGTAGGACAGGCAGCGGGTGGAGTCGAGAACCCCCGGCTCGGGAAAGGCGCCGGTGGGACACGCCTCGAGGCACAGCGTGCAGGCGCCGCACTGATCGAAGGCCGGCGGGTCGGGCTCGAGCGCCACGCTGCACAGCACCTCGGACAGGAACAGCCACGACCCGACCTCCGGGTTGATGAGGCAGGTGTTCTTGCCGATCCACCCGAGGCCGGCGTACTGCGCGTACACGCGCTCCTGCACCGGTCCCGTGTCCACGTAGACGCGGGTCTCGCAGGTCTTCCCGTGTGCCTCGCGCAGCCACGCAGCCAGGGCCCGGGTGCGGTCGGTGAGGACGTCGTGATAATCGTCGCCCCAAGCGTACCGGGAGATCAGGGCGGTGTCGGGCTCGTCGATCTCCGTGGAGTAGGGCCGGTCGGTGTTGTAGAGGGTGCCCAGCGCCACCACCGACCGCGCCGACGGCATCACCGCCCGGACGTCGGCCCGCCGGTCCGCGGTGCGCGCCATGTACGCCATGTCGCCGGCGTACCCCCGGTCGAGCCAGTCGCGCAACGCGGCCAGCTCGGGGAACGCGCGGGCGGGGGCGACCCCGCACAGATCGAACCCGAGCTCGCGGGCCTTCGTCTTGACGGCGTCCGAGGTCAGCATGTGTCGTACACTGCGGACGCATCATGCCACAACGACTGCTTGCGGTCCTGCCGATGCTCGCGCTGCCCCTCCTCGCGTGCGAGCGGGCCGAGGACCGCGAGGCGGCCGGCGACGCCGCCGCGCCCCCCGGTGAACCGACGGCGGCGCTGGCGTTCGCGGTCGACCCCTACTGGCCGCGGCCGCTGCCCGACGGCTGGCTGCTCGGCAACGTCGTCGGCGTGGCCACCGACTCGCGAGACAACGTGTGGATCATCCACCGGCCGAACAGTCAGCGGGGGGCCGAGGCGACGCCGCCGGTCATCGCGTTCGACCCCGACGGCAACGTCATCCACGGCTGGGGCGGGCCCGGCGACGGCTACGCGTGGGGAACGCAGACCCACGGCATCCACGTCGACCACCGGGACAACGTGTGGGTCGGCTTCGGCGGCGGGCTCCCCTACGACCTGTCGAGCCGGACCACCACCGACAACGCCCACGTGCTCAAGTTCACCCCCGAGGGCGACTTCCTGCTGCAGATCGGCGAGTTCGGCAGCGGCACCGCGGGCAGCGGCAGCACGCGGTTCCTCGGGCAGCCGACGGACATCTTCGTCGACCCCGAGACCGACGAGGTCTACGTCAGCGACGGCTACACCAACCGGCGGGTGATCGTCTTCGACGCCGACACCGGCGAGTACCGGCGTCACTGGGGCGGCTACGGCGACCCGCCCGACGACTCCCCCCTGCCCGCGTTCACGCGGGACGGGCCGCTGCCGCGGCAGTTCAACACGCCGCACTGCGTGGGGCGGTCGGCCGACGGCAGGGTCTACGTCTGCGACCGCGGCAACCAGCGCCTTCAGGTGTTCGAGCCGGACGGCACGTTCGCGACCGAGGCGCTGCTCGCCGCCCCGCTTCGAAGCGGAGCCGTCGGCGGGACGCCATGGGACCTCGCGTTCTCGCGCGACCCCGGCCAGCGGCTCGTGTACGTCGCCGACGGCGGGGCCCACGCCGTCCACGTGCTGGAACGCGACACCCTGGCGGTAGCGGCCACGTTCGGCCGCCGCGGGCGGTGGGCCGGCCAGTTCGAGTCGCCCCACAGCCTCGCCGTCGACTCGCGGGGGAACCTGTTCGTGGGCGAGACCCTCGACGGGCGCCGCGTCCAGAAGTTCGTGCCGGCCGGTCGGGAGTCCGCGCCGTAGTCCGGCGTCGGCGGCGGGCGGCGAAGACCCGCAGGAGAAGCTGGCCGGCACCCTGGTGGACGGCGGCGACGATGGGCGGTCGCAGCCGGCGCGGAAGCGAGGCAACGGCCCCACACCACCGCGGGGCTGCGCCGGGTGTGCGGCCGACTGGAAACTTGCACGGACGGTGCAGTAGCATTCACGCGATCCCCATGACCATGCGGCCCCATGCGCCGACGGCGGCCCTCGGCGTGATCGCCGCCCTCGCGGTCGCGCCCGCGTTCGCCGGCGGCGGGGCGGCCGGCCCCATCGCGCCTCCCGTGCAGGGGCCCGAGCGCACGGCGCCGGACGATTCGCGGCTCGCGGACGCCGCCGAGCACCGGAACCTCGACGCGGTCCGCGCCCTGCTCGCGGAAGGGCACGAGGTCGACGCCCCGCAGGCCGACGGCGCGACCGCCCTCGCGTGGGCGGCGCACCGCGACGAGGCGGCGATGGCCGACGCGCTGCTGCGGGCCGGGGCCGACCCGAACGCCGCCAACGACCTCGGCGTGACCCCGCTGATGCTCGCCGCCGAGAACGGCAGCGCCCCGATGGTCGAACGCCTCTTGCGGGCGGGAGCCGACCCGAGCCTCTCCCGTCCCGCCGGCGGCACCGCCCTCATGATGGCCGCCCGCTCGGGCAGCCTCGCGGTGGTGCGCCGGCTCATCGCGGCCGGCGCCGACGTCGACGCGGCGGCCGGGGGCGGGCAGACGGCGCTGATGTGGGCGGCGGCGGGGGGTCACCCTCGCGTGGTGACGGTGCTCGCGGAGGTCGGGGCCGACGTCGGCGCGCGCACCGCGGTCCTGACCCGGCCGGGGCGGACCATCGTGCGCGAGGCGAGGGTGCTGAGCCGGTTCGAGGCGGTCAACCCGGCGTCGCTGCCGCGCGACGGGGACCGGGACCCGCCGCGGCCCGAGGGCGGGTTCACGCCCCTGCTCTACGCGGTCCTGGCCGGCGACGCCGAGTCGGTGGGCATCCTGCTGGCGGCGGGGGCCGACGTCGACGACGCGGGACCCGACGGGGTGACGGCGCTGATGCTGGCCCTCACCAAGCGCCACACCGCGATCGCGCTGCAACTGCTGGAGGCGGGGGCGTCCCCGCATCCCGCCGAGGCGGGCTACACGGCCCTGCACCTGGCCGCGGCCAACGGCCAGCCGGCCGCGGCGGAGGTCCTGCTGGCCCGGGGGGCCGACCCGAACGCCCGCCTCGAGCGCCCGCAGCGCCTGACCAACGCGTTCGAGATCGGCGTCTTCACGTCGCCCGGCTCCGGCCGGCTGACCCAGATCGGCTCGACCCCGTTCCTCGTCGCCGCCAAGTCCGCCGACGCCGGCATGATGCGACGGCTCGCCGAGGCCGGCGCCGACCCCCGGGCGACGACCGACGACGGCACCACCGCCCTGATGCTCGCGGCGGGGCTCGGCAAGCGCGCCGCCACCGACATCACCTACTACGACTGGTCGGAGGAGAAGGCGGTCGAGGCCCTGGCCGTCGGCCTCGATCTCGGCCTCGACGTCGACGCGGCCAACGCCCACGGCGAGACGGCCCTGCACGCGGCGGCGTATCACAACGCGAACCGGGTCATCGAGTTCCTCGTCGATCGCGGCGCGGACATCGACACGCTGAACGCGGCCGAGCAGACCCCCCTGCGCATCGCCGAGGGGCACCTCATCTGCTGCACGACGTTCGTGCGCCACGCCGAGGCGGCGGCGCGGCTGCGCACGCTGGGCGCCGACCCGGACGCGGGCATCCAGTTGACCTTCGGGCTGACGAACTACGGCGACGAGCCGGCGGCCGAGCCGCGGCCGTGACGCCGGAGGGAAGGATGACAGGCAGCGCAGGACGGATCGCCGGGATCGCCATTCTCGCCGCGGCGGCGGCCGTCGCCGGCGCGGCAGCGCAGCCCCCGCCGGGCGCCCCGGCCGAGGCGCATTCCGCCCGCGCGGTGCTCGACCGCTACTGCGTCGCCTGCCACAACTCCCGCACCCTGACCGCCGGACTCTCTCTCCAGGACGTCGACCCGGCGCGCGTCGCGGACGACGCCGCGGTGTGGGAAAAGGTGCTGAGGAAGCTGCGCACCGCGACGATGCCGCCGGCCCCGCGACCGCGCCCCGACGACGCGACCTACGCCGCCCTCGCCGCGTATCTGGAGACCGCCCTCGACCGCGCCGCGGAGGCCGACCCCGATCCCGGGCGGCCCGCGGTGCAGCGGCTGAACCGGGCGGAGTACGTCAACGCCGTCCGCGACCTCCTGGCCCTCGAGGTCGACGGCCAGGCCCTGCTGCCGGCCGACGAGTCGGGCTACGGCTTCGACAACATCGGCGACGTCCTCACCGTCTCGCCGGGCCTGCTCGAGCGCTACCTGCTGGCCGCCGCCAAGATCAGCCGACAGGCGGTGGGGGACCCGACGCTGCGCCCCACCACCGCCGTCTACCGGACGTCGCCGCTGCTCTCCCAGGACGGGCGGGTGAGCGAGGACCTGCCGTTCGGGTCGCGGGGCGGGCTCGCCGTGCGCCACCACTTCCCCCTCGACGCGGAGTACGTCGTCCGGGTCGCGCTGCGGGGCCGGTCGCGGGCCGGGCACGCGCTCGAGGTCCGGCTCGACCGCGAGCGGGTCGGACGCTTCGACCTCGGCGAGCGGGCGCCGCTCGAGGTCCGCGTCCCCGTCGCGGCCGGCACGCGGCTGGTCGGGGCCTCGTTCGCCGGGGCCCTCGAGCGGTCGCTGCCCCTGGACGGGCGCCCGCCGCCGCCCCCGATCACGAGCTTCGCGTTCACCCTCTATCCGAACCCGCCGTCGGTGGAGCGCGTCGAGATCGTGGGGCCGTACTCGGGGCGCGCTCCGGCCGACACGCCGAGCCGAAGCGCCATCTTCACCTGCTACCCGGACGCCTCGGCGGAGGAGGCCGCCTGCGCCGAGCGCATCGTCGGCGCTCTCGCGCGGCGCGCCTACCGGCGGCCGGTGACCGCCGCCGACACCGCTCCCCTGCTCGCCGCCTACGCGGCGGGACGGCGGGAAGGCGGCGGCTTCGAGGACGGCGTACGGTGGGCGATCGAGGCGCTCCTGGTCTCGCCGAAGTTCCTGTTCCGGGTCGAGGAGGCCCCCGCCGGCGCCGCGCCCGGCGCGCCGTACCGCCTCGGCGACCTCGACCTCGCCTCGCGGCTCTCGTTCTTCCTCTGGAGCAGCATTCCCGACGACGAGCTCGTCGACCACGCGGCGCGCGGCCGGCTGCGCGAGCCGGGCGTCCTGGAGGGTCAGGTCCGCCGCATGCTCGGCGACCCGCGCGCGCGGGCGCTGCTCGAGAACTTCGCGGGGCAGTGGCTCTACCTCCGCAACCTGCGCGGCACGGCCCCCGACCCGGGCCGCTTCCCCGAGTTCGACGACAACCTGCGGCAGGCCCTCCGTCAGGAGACCGAGCTGTTCGTGGCCGACCAGATCCGCGACGACCGCGGCGTGCTCGACCTGCTGCGGGCCGACTACACGTTCGTCAACGAGCGGCTGGCCCGGCACTACGGCATGCCCGGCGTCTACGGCAGCCACTTCCGGCGGGTGGCGTACCGCGACGACCGCCGCGCCGGCCTGCTGGGTCACGGCAGCCTGCTGACGGTGACCTCCTATCCCCACCGCACCTCGCCGGTCCTGCGCGGGAAGTGGCTGCTCGAGAACCTGCTGGGGGCGCCGCCGCCACCGCCGCCGCCGGACATCCCCGAGCTCGACGAGCCCGGCGACCGCGCGGCGCCGGCCACGATGCGCGAGCGGATGGCGCGGCACCGGGCGAGTCCGGCGTGCGCCACCTGCCACGCCAGGATCGACCCGCTGGGGTTCGCCCTCGAGAACTTCGACGCGGTGGGACGGTGGCGCACGCAGGAGGACGGCGCCGGGACCCCCATCGACGCCTCCGGCGCCCTGCCCGACGGCGCCCCCTTCGACGGCCCGGCCGCGTTCCGCGAGGCCCTGCTGCGCGAACCGTGGGCCACCGAGTTCGCGGCGACGGTCACCGAGAAGCTGTTGACCTATGCCCTCGGCCGGGGACTGGAGCACTACGACGCGCCGGCCGTCCGCCGCATCCTGCGCGACGCCGGGCCCGGGGGCTACCGGTGGTCGTCGCTGATTCGGGGCATCGTCGAGAGCGTGCCGTTCCAGATGCGGCGGGCGCCGGAAGCGGGTGGCGCGGGCGCGCAATAGCGCAGGTCCCGGCCGGGAGCGGCGCGGACTGCGGTAGGATTGGTTGGACGGACGGAGCCGCCTGCCTGCGCGGGCGCGAATCGCCGGGACAGGGAGCCAGGATCCATGATCATCACGAAGAAGACGCTGCCCCGCCGCACCGTGCTCCGCGGCCTCGGCGCCTCGCTCTCGCTGCCGCTGCTAGACGGCATGGTGCCGGCCCTCGAGGCGACCCGCAACACCGCGGCCGCCCCGGTGCGCCGCTTCGGGGCCGTCTACGTCCCCAACGGCGTCGAGATGCGCGCGTGGACGCCGCCGGGCGAGGCCGGCCCGCTCGAGCTCACCCCCGTCCTCGAGCCGCTCGCCCCGGTGCGCGAGCACGTGAACGTGCTGAGCGGCCTCGCCGACAAGGTCGCCATCCCGCGCGAGGGCGAGGGCGTCGGCGACCACGCCCGCGCCGCCTCGACGTGGCTGACCGGCGTGCACGTCAAGAAGACCGAGGGGCCCGACATCCAGGCCGGCACGTCGATGGACCAGATTGCGGCGCGCGCGTTCGGGCGGGAGACCCAGCTCACGTCGCTCGAGCTCGCCATCGACTCGGTGGAGGTGCTCGGGGCCTGCGACCAGGGCTACAGTTGCGCCTACGTCAACACCATCGCCTGGCGCACCCCGACCACCCCGCTGCCGATGGAGAACAACCCCCGCGCCGTCTTCGAGCGGCTTTTCGGGGCCACCGACAGCACCGACGTCGAGGCGCGGCTCGCCCGCCTGCGGCAGGACCGCAGCATCCTCGACTTCGTCACCGGCGAGGCCGACGCCATCCGCCGCGCCCTCGGGGCCGGCGACCGCCTCAAGCTGGCCCAGTACCTCGACGCGGTGCGCGACGTCGAGCGCCGCATCCAGATGGCCGAGGAGCAGAGCGACCGCGAGATCCCCGTCGTCGAGCAGCCGGTGGGCATCCCCGACACGTTCGAGGAGCACTGCCGGCTGATGTTCGACCTCCTGCTCCTCGCCTACCAGACCGACCTGACGCGCGTCAGCACGTTCATGTTCGGCAAGGAGGTCAGCGGGCGGTCGTTCCCCGAGATCGGGGTCCCCGGCGGCCACCACGGGTACTCGCACCACCAGAACGACCCCGAGAACCTCGAGATGCTCGCCCGCATCAACACCCACCACGTCCGGCAGTTCGGGTACTTCCTGGAGAAGATGCAGGCGACCCCCGACGGCGACGGCTCGCTGCTCGACCACTCGCTGTTCGTCTACGGCTCGGGCATCAGCGACGGCAACCTCCACTTCCACCTCGACCTGCCGACCCTGCTCGCGGGCGGCGCGGCGGGGCGGGTCCGGGGCGGGCGCCATCTGCGCTATCCGTCCGACACCCCCGTCGCCAACCTCCACGTCGCGGTCCTCGACAAGCTGGGGTTGCCGGTGGAGACCTTCGGCGACAGCACCGGGACGCTGGGGTACCTCTCGGACGTGTGACGCGGAAGCTGCGCCGCCCGCCGCGGTCGAACGGTTCCCGGCACCGCGTCCGGCTCGCCGGCCTCGTCTTCCTGTCCGGCGCGGCCAGCCTCGTCTACGAGGTGCTCTGGCTCAAGGAGTTGGGCCTGCTGTTCGGGAGCACCGCGTACGCGGCCTCCACGACGCTCGCCGTCTTCTTCCTCGGCCTCGCCGTCGGCAGCGCCGCATTCGGACGCTGGTCGCCGCGGCTGCGCTCGCCCCTGCGGGCCTATGCCTGGCTCGAGCTGGGCATCGCGGCGGCGGCGGCGCTGTACTTCGTGCTGCTCGAGGTCTACGTCCAGCTCTACGCCCCGCTCTACGACGCGCTCGCCGACCGGCCCGCCGCCTTCAACGCGTTCCGGGTCGCCCTGGCGACGCTCGTGCTGCTGCCGCCGGCCGCCCTCATGGGCGGCACGCTGCCGGTCCTGGGCCAGCACCTGGTGCGACGGCCGGACGAGCTCGGCCGTTACGGCGCGCTGCTGTACGCGGTCAACACGATCGGCGCGGCCGCCGGCGCCTTCCTCGCGGGGTTCGTGCTGCCGCTCGCGCTCGGCTTCGACCGGGCGTACCTGCTGGCCATGGGCGTCAACGTGGCCGTGGCCGGCCTCGCGTGGCGGCTGTCGCAGGTCGAAGGGCCCGAGGCTGCACTCGATTCGGACGTCCCGGCCGACGGGCGCCGGCAAGCGGAACGGCGCCGGCAAGGGGACCGGGACCGGCAAGGGGACCGGCGCCGGCAAAGAGACCGGCGCCCCGCAATCTCGCGGAGCCGGCCGCCGGCCGCGGCCGATGCCGGCGCGACCGGCTCCTGGCGGCTCCTCGCCGCCGTCGCCGGCCTCTCCGGCATGTTCGCGCTCGGGCTCGAGGTGCTCTGGACGCGGATGTTCGCCCAAGTGCTGCAGAACTCGGTCTACACCTTCTCCACCGTCCTCGTGGTGTTCCTGGCCGCGCTGGCCACCGGCTCGGCCATCGCGAACCGCCTCTGCCGCGTACGGGCGGCGCCGGCGCGAGTGCTGTGGATGCTCCTCACGCTGTCGGGGCTCGGCGTAGCGGCCACCCCCTTCGCCTTCCACCACCTGACGGCCGGGCTCAGCACCCTCGCCACGGGTGAGGGCTGGCTCCCCTACGTCGTCTCAATCTTCGCCAACACGACGCTGCTGCTGTTCGTGCCCACGGCCCTGCTGGGCGCCGTCTTCCCCTACCTGCTGCGCGCCGCGGAAGGGTCGCCGGCCGCGCCGGGCGCCGTCATCGGACGCCTCGGCGCCCTCAACACCGCGGGCGGCGTCGCGGGCGCCCTCGCCGCCGGGTTCGTGCTGCTCGGGTCGATCGGGCTCTGGAACAGCGTGCGGCTCATCGCGGCCGGCTACCTCGTCCTGGCCCTGGCGTCCGCGTGGCGCGGCTGGTCGACGCCTCGCGCCCGGCTCGCGCCCGCGGCGGCCACCATCACCGCCCTCGCCCTGCTCGGCACCGCCCTCGACGCCTCGCGCCTGACCGTCGTCGACGTCGATGCGGAGCGCGGCGAAACGCTGCTCGCCACCTGGGAGGGCCCCGACGGCGTCGTCGCCGTCATCGAGCGTGCCGGGAACCGGCGCATCGAGATGAACAACTTCTACACGCTGGGCGGGACGGGCGCCATCGAGCCGGAGCAGAACCAGGCCCTGCTCCCCCTGATGACGCACCCGGACCCGCGACGGGTCTTCCTCCTCGGCCTCGGAACGGGCATCACCGCGGGGACCGCACTGCGGCACCCGGTCGATCGGCTCCTCGTCTGCGAGATCGCGCCCGACGTGATCACGGCCGCCGCGGCGTTCTTCAATGCGGCGAGCGGCGGGCTCTTCACCGACCCCCGGGCCTCGGTCCGCGCCTGCGACGCCCGCAATCACCTGCTGGGCACGGCGGAGCGCTACGACGTGATCATCGCCGACCTGTTCGTCCCCTGGCGGGCCGGCGTCGGCAACCTCTACAGCCGCGAGCACTTCGAAGCGGCCCGCGACCGGCTCACGGCCGGGGGGCTCTTCGTCCAGTGGCTGCCGCTCTTCCAGGTGTCCCGCCGCGAGTTCGACCTGGTGGCGCGCACGATGCTGGCCGTCTTCGAGCAGGTGACGCTGTGGCGCGGCACCTTCAGCCCGACCAACCCGTTCGTGGCGCTCGTCGGCGCGGCTGAGCCGACCCGGCTCGACCCCGTCGTGATCGAGCGCAACGGGCGGCACCTGAGCGGCGGGGCGCCGCTGCCCGACGCCACCGCGCTCGCGGTCACGCTTCCGTTCTACGCGGGGAACCTGTCGGCGGCCGACGGGCTGATTCCGCCCGGGCCCGTCAACACCGACGACCGGCCCCTCGTCGAGTACCTGGCGCCGGTGACCCAGCGCGAGGAGCGCGCGGGGACGACGGGATGGTTCGACTCCACCGAGCTCGCGGCCTTCCTCCGGCGCCTGGCGGCGTCGGCGCCGCCGTCGCGCGACCCGCACCTGGCCCTGCTGACCGCCGCACAGCGCGACTTCGTGACGGCCGGCCTGAGCTACTACCAGGGCGCGGTGGCCGGCCGACTCGGGCAGGACGCCGAGGCCGACCGCCACTTCCGCGACTTCGCGCGGCGCATCCCCATCGAGTTCCGCCCACCGATCGACGAGGGAGACACGGACGCCGACGTCGTCCCGTAGCCCGATCGCTCGAGGTTCGGCGGGACGCGCCCCGGACCGCGGGACTCGAGGGGGGCCGGGTCACTCGACGGCGGCGAGGAGGGCAGCGGTGTCGTCGGGGTCGTTGTAGAGGTGGGGCGCGACGCGGATGGCGTCGCCGCGGAACGACACCGCGACCTGCCGTTCGCGCAGGCGCTCGGCGAGCCGCGCCCGGTCGACGGACTCGCGCACCCGCACCCCGAAGAGATGGCCGCCGCACCAGCGCGGCTCCTCCACCCAGTGCCCGCGCTCGCGCAGGGTACGGACCAGGGGCCCCGTCAGGGCGCGGCAGTAGTCCTGGATGGCGGGGACCGTCCACTCGAGGACGAGCTCGAGAGCCGCGACGAGCATGGGCAGGAGCACGAAGTTCGAGCGCTCGCCGACGTCGTAGCGGAGGGCCGCGGGCTGGTACTCGTCGCGGTAGCGCACGAGCCCGGCGAACGCCTCGCTGCCTCGGCGGGTGATCCAGTTCTCCTCGATCGGCGTACCCTGGTCGAAGGCGGGGCCGTAGTAGGCCAGCCCCGTCGAGTAGGGGCCGAGCAGCCACTTGTAGCCGGCGCAGACGAGGGCGTCGGGGCGGACGCGCTGGACATCGAACGGCATCGCCCCCACCGACTGGGTCCCGTCGACGGCGAGCAGGGCGCCACAGTCGCGGGCGCGCTCGCCCACCCGTTCGAGGTCGAACAGGGTGCCGTCGGCCCAGTGCACGTTGGGCACCGAGACCAGAGCGGTGCGGCGGTCGATGTTCGAGAGCAGCCGGATGTTCCACTCGAGGGCCCGGCCGCGGGTGTCCCGCGCTGGCGCCGCGACGGTGCGAAGCTCGAGGCCGCGCTCGGCGCAGAGCCGCCGCCATACGTAGACGTTGCTGGGAAACTGCTCCTCGAGGACGACGACGTTGTCGCCGCTTGAGGCCGGGACGTTGCGGGCGACGGCGGCCAGCCCGTAGGACACCGACGGGACGATGGCCACGCGCTTCGGATCGGGGGCGTTGACCACCCGCGAGAACAGGCAGCGCAGGTGGTCGCTCTCGTCGAAGAAGTCCTCGGGGCGGATGCGGTGCGGGGCCGCCCGCCGGTCGATGCCCCGGATGCCGGCCGCCCGGACGGCGGTGGCGAGCGGCGCCATGTACGCGCAGTTCAGGTAGTGCACGCCGTCGGGCAACGTGAACGCGGAGCGCTGGCAGTAGAGCATGGCGTAGCCCGGAGAGCGTCGCCCGTCGGCTCCGCTGGCCGCCCGATCGAGCCGCCAAGCGTTCACCCCGTTCTTCGGCGCGGACGCTTGGCCGGCGGCGGCGAGGGCGGCTGTCGACGTCGACTCGCCGACTGCGACGAGACGGGCCCGTGGTTCCCTTCCTGGGCACGGCACGGTATTGTCGTCAGGGCCCTGATCCGAGTATAGACAGGGCCGGCGAACCGCCACAAGGGCGGGGACGGACGGAGCGAGAGGAGGCGTTGATGACCACGCTCGCGGCAAGGTTCGTTCGCCGGGGACGCGGCGCGCCGTGTGGCCCCGCGGTGCTGGCGGGGCTGATGCTACTCGGCGCCGGCGCGGTCCCGCCCGCGGCCGCGGCCCGGACCCAGGAGACGGAGGCCGCCCTCGTCGCGCGGGCGCGCGCGATTCACGAGCGGGTGCTGACCATCGACACCCACGACGACATCCCCCTCGACTTCGCCACCGCGGATGTCGACCCCGGCGTGCGCGGCGCACGCCAGGTCGACCTGCCGAAGATGGAGGAGGGAGGGCTCGACGCGGGCTTCTTCGTCGTCTACGTCGGGCAGACCGAGCGGACGCCGGAGAACGAGGCGCAGGCGAAGGCCGACGCGATGACGAAGTTCGAGGCCATCCACCGCATGGCCGAGCAGATGTACCCCGACCGCATCGCCATCGCCTACACCGCCGACGACTTCGAGCGGATCGCTGCGAGCGGCCGGTCCATCGCGGCCATCGGCATCGAGAACGGCTGGGTCATCGGGCGTGACCTGTCGCTCATGGAGACGTACTACGACCTCGGCGCCCGCTACTTCGGCCTCGTCCACAACGGGCACAACGACATCGCCGACTCCGCGAGCCCGCGGCCCAACCTCGGCGACGCCCCGGCCGAGCACGGCGGCCTCAGCGCCTTCGGGGCCGAGGTCGTGGCCGAGGCGAACCGGCTGGGCATGATGCTCGACGTCTCGCACGCCTCGCGGGCGGCGATGCTCGACACGGTGCGGCTGTCGCGGGCGCCGGTCATCGCCTCGCACTCCAGCGTCCGGGCCCTCGCCGACAACCCGCGCAACCTCGACGACGAGCAGCTCCTGGCCCTGCGCGACAACGGCGGGGTCGTGCACGCCGTCGCCCTCGGTGCCTTCGTCAGCGGCGCCGCTGCCGCCCGCGACGACGCCATCCGGGCCCTGCGGGCGGACGTCGGGCTGCCCCGGTTCGGCCCGACTGATCGGGCCGGCCTCGACGAGGCGGCCCGCGCCGAGTACGACCGCCGCATGGCCGAGATCGACCGGCGCTGGCCGGCCGCCGACATCGCCACGTTCGTCGACCACGTCGACTACGCGGTCGACCTGATCGGCCTCGACCACGTCGGCATCAGCTCCGACTTCGACGGGGGCGGCGGCGTCGAGGGCTGGAACCACGCCGGCGAGACCTTCAACGTCACCCTCGAGCTGGTGCGACGGGGCTACGCCGAGGCCGAGATCGCCCAGCTCTGGGGCGGAAACCTGCTGCGGGTGCTGCGCGAGGTCGAGCGGGTCGCGGCCGAGAGCCGATGAGCGAAACCTCCGACCCGGCTACGGCGTCGCTGAAGGCGGAAGACCGCCGGCTGCTCGCCTTCGTCAACGCCGCGCTGGATCGGGCGCGGGCTGCCGCCGGCACCCATCTCGTCTGTCAATCAGGATGCACGCCCTGCTGCTTCGGCCCGTTCGCCATCACCCAGCTCGACGCCTGGCGGCTCCGCGAGGGGCTGCGCGCGCTGGCCGAGACCGAGCCCGGGCGGGCCGCCGCCGTCCGCGGCCGGGCCGTGGCGGCGGTGGCGCGGCAGGCGCCCGCGTTCGGCGCCGGCCGGGCGGGCATCTTCGCCACGGAAGCGGAAGAGGAACGTTTCTACGAGACCTTCGCGTCGGATCCCTGCCCCGCCCTCGACCCCGACTCGGGTGCCTGCACCGTCTACGCGTGGCGCCCCGTCGCCTGCCGCACCTACGGCCCCCCGGTGCGGATGGGCGGCGATGACCTTCCTGCCTGTCCGCTCTGCTTCAAGGGAGCGACGCGCGAGGAGATCGAAGCGGCGCGCCAGACCATCGACACGGGTCACGTGGAAGACCCGTTGACCGACAGGGTGGAGCAGGCCACCGGCCGCAGGGGGATGACGACCATCGCCTTCGCCATCGCTGGCGGCCCGCCCACCGACGGCGATGGAACGAATCCGCCTTCGACGGCGGCGGCATCTGCGGCCGCCGCGCCGAAACCGGCCGCTTCAAGCCGATCGGCCACCGGGTAGTACAATCGTCATCACTACCGAGACCGCCGTGCCCGATACGATCACCGAGACCCCGTATCGCTGGACCCGCGACGCCTACGACCGGGCGATCGACGCTGGCGTATTTGGTCCGGACGACCGCCTCGAGCTCATCCACGGACAGCTTCTCGCGATGAACCCGCAGGGCAGCCGCCACGCCGCGATCGTCGGCCTCGCCGGCGAAATCCTGCGCGGGGCCTTCGGCCCCGGCTACACGGTGCGCATGCAGTGCCCCCTGGTCGTCGGCGACGACTCGGAGCCCGAGCCGGACCTCGCCGTGGTTTCGGGCCGGGAGATCGACTACCTCGAAGCCCACCCCACGACCGCACTGCTGGTCGTCGAGGTGTCCGACGACTCGCTTTCCCGAGACCGGACCGTCAAGCAGCGCCTCTACGCGCGCCACGGCATCCCGGAATACTGGATCCTCGCCCTGCCGGATGCCCGTCTCGAGGTCTACCGCGACCCTGTCGACACGGGATATCGCACCGTCCTGATGCGCCGCGCCGGCGAAACGATCGCGCCGCAGGCCCGGCCCACCGTGGCGATTGCCGTCGGGGACCTGCTTCCCTGACCCGCGAACCGTATTTTTTAGTAGACAAACTACTTAACATGACGTAGTCTATCTACATGACTACAGCTTCCGCGGGCAACCGGATCGAGCTGCTCTACGGCACCCTCGACCTGCTCATCCTGCGCACCCTCCTGTACGGGCCCTCGCACGGCCACGCCATCGCCAAGCACATCCAGCGCGTCTCGGAGAACGCCCTGCAGATCGAGACGGGCTCGCTCTACCCCGCCCTGCACAAGCTCGAGGGGCGTGGCTGGATCGCGGCCGAGTGGAAGAAGTCGGACAAGGGCAAGCGCGCCCGCTACTACCGCCTCACCCCGACCGGCCGCGAGCACCTCACGGCGCAGCAGTCGCGCTGGGAGCAGTTGTCGGTGGCGATGGCGCGGGTGCTGCGGCCGGCGGAGCAGGAGTCGGGGCCCTAGGGTCTGCGCCGCAGAGTGCAGACTCCTGGCATGGGATGGTTGGACGCCCAGCGGAGCACCGTGGATGCAACCGCGGTCGCTTTCACCGGCGCGGCGGTGCTTGCCGTCGGCCTCGTAGCCGCGCTGTTACCGGCCCTGTACGCGGCGCGGGGCCGGGGAATCGAGAGAGTCGACGGCCTGCGGGTCGCCCGTTCGCTCGGCGCGCCGGTCCGGAACGGCCTCATCGTCGTCCAGGCCGCCCTGTCGCTCGTGCTGCTCGACGGCGCGGCCCTCTTCTACCGTTCGTTCGAGGCGGCGCGCCAGCTCGACATCGGCTACGCGAGGCAGAACCCGCTGACGGTGCGGTTGGGCGACTCGCCGGAGACGACGCCCCTCAACGAGAGCACCGTCGCTGCGATGGCCGCCCGCGTGCGTTCCCTGCCGGGTGTCATGGACGTCGCTCAGGGAACCAATTCGCCGTTGGGCACGATCGGCGCGATGGGAGGACTCCGTACGGAAGGGCTTGATCGCCTCCCCGTCATGGGCGCGGGGACCGGTGCTCCTCCAGGGGATTGACGTGCTCCACGGCCGGGAAGCGTCTGAAGTCGTAGTCGGCCGAGCAGATGGTCGCGCCGCGCTCGACGGCCAGGGCCGCGAGGTGCGCGTCCGAAGTCAGGTTGCCGGCCGCGCCGCTGCCGCGAAGGAGGCTTCTCAGAATCGCCCAATGGCCCTCGCCCGGCAGGACCGCCTCGACGACCGGCCGGTCCAGCCATTCGTCGACGAACCCGCCGGACGGCCCCATGAGGGCGGCGCCGTCGGGGTTGAGACGTTGGCCGAGAAGTCGCCGAAGAAGAGAAGGCGAAACCAGGAAACGGGGCCGGAGCCCTCCGGCAGCCCGGAACTCCGCGTCGAATAGCATACGCCGGTACTCGGCGGCCCGCGCACGGCACGCGGCGTCTCCCGGCTCTCGGGGCGGGTCCGGGCCTGATCGCGCGGACTGCTAGAATGGCGGCGCGGAGACCGCCGTTCCCCGGCCGCGCGATTCCGGCCCCCGACAAGAGACCCGACCCATGCGCGACTTCATCGCCCAGACCCTCGCGGAGAGCCCGACCCGCGAATGGATGGTGTACCTGCTCGGCAACGTGCCCGGCCTGCCCCCGATCGCCCAGTCGTTCCACATCATGGGGATCGCGACGGTGGTCGGTTCGATCGTCATGGTGGACCTGCGGTTCCTGGGCATCGCGCTGCGCGGCCACGACATCAGCGAGATGATCCGGCGGCTGCTGCCGTGGACCTGGTACGCCCTCGGCGTCAACTTCGTCACCGGCATGCTCTTCGTCCTCGCGCGGCCCGTGCGCTACGTCTACAACCCCATCGCCGTCTCCAAGTTCTCGCTGCTGCTCCTGGCCGTCGGGCTCGCCTTCCTCATCTACTGGAAGAACCGCAAGGAGCACGGCTACTGGGAGGAGTCGGAGGACCGCCTGCTCGTGGCCCGGCTCATCGCCGGCGTGTCGCTCCTGGCCTGGATCGGCATCATGATGGCGGGGCGCTGGATCGCGTACTCCGAGTACATCACCGACCCCTTCCCGATTCCGTTCCCCTGGGAGAGCCTCGAGGCGTACCCCTCCATCTGGCAGTGGCTGCAGGACCACCCCCTCTCGCAGCACATCGGCTTCACCTGGTGGTTCCCGATGCTGGAGTCGATCCACGTGATCGGGCTGGCCCTGGTGCTCGGCACGATCGTGACCGTCGACCTGCGGCTGCTCGGCCTCGCGGCGACGCGGTACCCGGTCAGCCAGATCACCGGCAAGCTCCTCCCCTGGACCTGGGCCGCCTTCGTCGTGGCCGCAGTCACCGGCTTCGGCATGTTCATGACCCGCGCGCCCGCGTACCTGGACAACACCGCCTTTCAGATCAAGCTGCTGCTGCTGCCGCTCGCGTTCATCAACATGGCCGTCTTCCATTTCCGGACGTTCCGCGGCGTCGGCGCGTGGGACACGGCCGAGGAGCTGCCCCCGGCCGCACGCTTCGCCGGGGGCGCGTCGCTGCTGATCTGGGCCGGCATCGTGCTCGCCGGCCGCTGGACCGGCCACCTCATCTGAACACCCCGGCCGCGGCCGGGCGGGTCCGGGTCCGCGTGCCGGACGGCCCGGCAAGCTGGCGGCGGGGCGGACTCGACGGCGACCTTCACGGCCGCGCAAGTCAAGGCGAGCGAGCTGTGCGAGAAGCCGAACAACCGCCCGCGGTCGGAACCTCGCGTTCGTGGACGCACGACGCCGGCATCGCGCGCGCGGCCGCCGCATTCCGGGATTCAAGGCGAAACCGACAGACCGCGGCCGGCCCGGCCCGGTTGGCCGCCAGGTCTCTCGGGGGGGTGCCGATCCGGCTGAAGCCCCGCCCAGCCCCGAATGTTCGGTGACTTTAGGCCGCTTCCGTGAACACGAGATCCATCCCTTTCCCGGCGGCATGACGCCGATCTCATGGCCGCTCGTCTCCGCGGAAATGACGACCTGGATCGATCAGGTGAACGCACTCGACCCGACGGACGCGATGTTCCCCGAGGCGCTTGCGGCAGGTCACTGCCGATTCGAGCAGATCCATCCCTTTCTCGACGGCAACGGCCGGGCCGGACGGTTGATTCTCAACCTCGTTCTCATCCGGCTCGGTTACCCCCCGGTGATCATCTACAAGCGCGACCGCGCCAGATACCTGCAGGCGTTGCGCCGCGCGGACGCCGGCGAGGCGAGTCCCCTGGGAGAGATGCTCGCGCGGGCGATCCTCAACAGCCTCCACCGGTTCGTCATCCCGGCCGTGGCCGGGCCGGCGAAGCTCGTGCCCCTGGCCGCGCTGGAGACGCCCGACGTCAAGGCGGCGGCCCTGCGAGCGGCGGCGGAACGGGGTCGACTCCGGGCCACCAGAGGGCCTGACGGCCAGTGGCGAAGCTCGCGACGCTGGGTCGACGAGTACCTGGTGAGCCGTTACCGGCGGAGCTCGACCACACGCCGGGGCCGGGAACGTTGATCCGTGCACCCGCGGCGGCGTGGTGCTTCGGGTGCTCGAGCGGGGCCCGGCGGGGGCTCATTCGCTGCGCAGCGCGGCGGCGGGGTCGAGGCGCGCGGCGCGCCGGGCCGGCAGATCGCTGGCGAGCGCACCGGCCGCCAGCAGCCCCGTCAGGCCGGCGGCCAGCGTCGCGGCGTCGTGGGGGGCGATGCCGTAGAGCTGGCTCTCGAGCAGCCGCGTCAGCGGCACCGCGGCGGCAAGGCCGACCAACGCCCCCGCCGCCACCAACCGCAGCCCCTCGGCGAGCACCATCCGGCGCACCGAGACCTCGCGGGCCCCGAGGGCCATCCGGATCGCCAGCTCGCGCGTCCGCTGACCCACCGTCATCGTGAGGACCGCGTACAGCCCGCCCATCGTCAGCACCAGCGTGACCAGGGCGAGGAGGCCGGCGAGCAGGGCCGGCGCCCGCCAGCGGGCGAGTGCCTCGTCGACCCGGTCGCGCAGGGTGCCCGCGCCGCTCAGCGGCACCCCCGGATCGAGGTCGGCGAGCACCCGCCGGACGTGCCCCAGGGTGGGGCCGACATCGGCGCCCGACCGGGCGTGGAGGAACGCCCGGGGGAAGAAGCGCTGGGCCAGGGGCAGGTAGGCGAGCGGCTGGATCGCCTCGGCCAGGGCGTGGTAGCGCACGTCGTCGACCACGCCGATCACGGTCCGGTCCCCGCCGCTGAGCGGGAACGTCAGCGCCTGCCCGACGGCGGGGCGGCCGGGCCAGAGGCGCTCCGCCAGCGTGCGGTTGACGATGGCCACGAGCGCCGAGTCGGCGTGGTCCGCGGCGGTGAACTCGCGCCCCTCCAGCACCGCGACGCCGAGGGTGCGGAAGTAGTCGGCGGACACCGCGTTGCCCAGCACCTGCAGGGGGGTCCCCGGGATTTCGACCGAGACCGACAGCCTGAACTCGCTCCGCTTGACAAACTGCAGGCCGCAACGTACTAATTGGCTAGTAGTCATGCCGCGCCAACGTCCTCCCCTCGCCGACCAGGAGCTCGAGATCATGCGGGTCGTCTGGGACCGCGGCGAGGTGACCGTGCGCGAGGTCTACGAGGAGTTCCGGGAACGTCGGCCGATCGCGTACACGACGGTGCTGACGACGATGCGGATTCTCGAGCGGAAGGGGCATCTGGGCGTCAGCCGCGCGGCGCGGGCCCACGTCTATCGCGCGCGGTCCACCCGCGAGGGGGTGCTCGGGGCGATGGTCCGCCACTTCGTCGACCGCGTCTTCGGCGGGGCGGCCGAGCCCCTCGTGCAGCACCTCGTCCGCGACAGGCGACTCAGCGCCGACGACCTCCGCGACATCGCGAGCCGGCTGAACGGGCCGGACAAGGACGATGACGCCTGAGCTGCTGGCCCAGAACGTCGTCGCGCACTGGATGCAGGCCGCTGGCGTGGCTGGGGCCGCTTGGCTGGGAGTCTCCCTGCTGCGGCTTCGCGAGCCCGGCTTCCTGCTGAAGTACTGGCAGGCGGTGCTCCTGGTGCTGCTGCTGGCCCCTTGGGTCCAGCCCTGGCAGCCGGTCGCGGCGACACCCGCCCACGGACCGCCTCCGGCCGCGCCGGCGCAGGGGCCCGTGGGCGCCGCCGGCGTCTCGGTCGCCGAGAGCGTCGTCGCCCTGCCCGCAGAACGATGGGGCGTCGACCCGTGGACGTGGGTCCTGGGGCTCCTGGCCGCGGTCGCCGTCTTCCGGCTCGCACGGCTCGGGCTGGGCCTCGTGCGGCTCGCCCGTCTCGCCCGCTCGGCGGACCGGGTCGCACCGCCGGCGCCGGCGCGGGAGCTCCTGGCGCGGTTCCGGACGCCGGCCGCCTTCATTCGGCCGCCGGACGTCGGGATGCCTTGCAGCTTCGGGCTGTTCCGCCCCACCGTGGTGCTGCCGGCCGCCTTCGACCGACTCGAGCCGGCGTTCCAGCGCGGCATCGTCTGCCACGAGCTGCTCCACCTCGAACGGCGCGACTTCGCAGCCGCGGTGGCCGAGGAAGCGGCGGCGGCGCTGCTGTGGTTCCACCCCTGGGCGTGGCTGATCCGCGGGCGCATCCGCCTGCACCGGGAGCAGGTCGTCGATGCCGCGGTCGTGCGCCGCACCGGCGACCGGCGCGCCTACCTGCGGTGTCTCGTCGCGCTGGCGGGACACCCGCGTGCGTTGCCGCTCGCGGCGCCGATGCTGCGGCCGACGGAGTTGCGCGCCAGGGCCGATGCCCTGTTCGAGAAGGGCGGCACGATGTCCGGACGAGCGGCGGCGGCGCTCGCGGTTGCGCTGAGCGCGGCGCTGGGTGCGGCGGTCTGGACGGCGGCGGCGACGGTTCCGCTACGTGCCGCCGCGACGCCGGCTCCGAGGGTCGCCGCCGCGCGGGGGCCGGCGCCGCAGGCGCCCCCCGCCGGTCGGCCGACAACCCCGGTGACGATTGCGCTGTTCGCCGCCGCGCGGGGGCCGGCGCCGCAGGCACGCCCCGCCGGTCGGCCGACAACCCCGGTGACGATTGCGCTGTTCGCCGCCGGCAGCCGGCCCGGGCCGCAAGCGCCGGGCGCGGGTCGGCCGGCAACCTCTGCCGGCAGCCGGCAATCGCCCGGGTCGACCGGAGCTGACCCTGAGAGGCAACGGGTCACCGTGTTCCCGGGGCTGCAACAAGGGCTCGCCGCCATGGCCGACCGGTTGGGGAACCACGCGACGGCGGGCGATCCGCAGCAGCAGGTCGCCGGGCTGCGGGAACGACTCGCCGGCCTGAGCGAGCGGCTTGCCGGCCGGCCAACCTGGTCGTGGAGGCTCACCCTCGCCCCGCCCGCCGAACGGGAGGGCGTCGACCCAAGCGGCGAGCGCATGCGCAAGGCGACGCCGTCGCCTGCGCCGGCGGAAGATGCCGCACGGTGGGAGCCGGAGGCGGCAGCAGGGCACCGGTAATCGCGTGGAGGGAAGACCATGACCCAGTCGATTCGTCCGTTCCCGCAACGCGGCTCACGGCCGGCGCGCCGACGGCCGCGGGGTGTCCCACGGGGGTCGGCCATGCGGTCGGACGTGCTCGCGGCGGCGTTGGCGTTGGCGCTGGGTCTGACCGGTTGCGAGGCGACGGGCCAGCCACCGGAAGAGGCGACGGGCCAGCCACCGGAAGAGGCGACGGGCCAGCCACCGGAAGAGGTTCAGCCCGAGGAAGGCGGGGACGGCGACAGCGAGCTGCGCAGGCTGCCGGTCTTGCGCGCCCTCGACACCGACGACGACGGCGACATCTCCGCCGGCGAGATCGACGCGGCCCCGGAATCGCTCGCCTCGCTCGACGCGGACGGCGACGGACGGCTCTCGGGCGACGAGCTGCGGCCCCGTCGGGCCGGCCCGCGCGTCTTCTTCGGCAGCAGCCCGGCAAGCCTCCCCGAGGGGTCTCGGGTGATGACGCTAGGCGCCGACGAAGAGCTCGACATGGCGGACCTGCCGCCGCAGCTCCGGAGCCTCCTGTCTGCCGCCGACGGCGACGGGGACGGCACCGCTTCCGGGGCGGAGCTCCTCGCCGTGATGATGGCGGCCCAGGCCGGAGAGCCGGGAGATCGGGAGCCCGGGAGCGCAGAAGAACCGGTAGCGCCGTCGCTGGGAACCGGGACGCGTGGCGGGGGTCCGCAGGAACCGATGCCCCTCATGACGGCACTCGACGCGGACCAGGACGGCACGGTCTCGGAGACGGAGATCGAATCGGCGGCGCAGTCGTTGCGCACGCTCGACACCGACGGCGACGGGCGCGTCTCGGCGAGCGAGCTTCGGCCCGCTTGGAGCAGCGATTCGAGCGGAAACGAGCTGCCCGAGTAATGCGGCACGGGGCGCCGCCCTCCCCCGCCCTCGACACGCGGCCGCCGTCGGCGGCCGGACCGGCTCGCGCGAGACGCCGGCCTGCACCCACATGGACACGCTGTTTCGGGATCTCGTCTCGGCGGCGCGGCGGCTCGCCGGCCAGCGCGGGTTCACCCTCGCCGCGCTCCTGACCCTGGCCCTCGGCATCGGCGCCAACACCGCGATGTTCAGCGTCGTCCACGCCCTGCTCCTGCGGCCCCTGCCCTATCCGGACCCCGAGCGCATCGTGCGGGTGGCCGAGTCCGGGCGCGGCGGCAGAGGCCTGCTCACGAACCGGGCGATGCTTCTGCTCGAGGACGCCGAGGCGTTCGAGCACCTCGCGGCCTACCGGGAGACCTCGCTGGAGTGGACCGGCCCCGACGGCACGGTCGCCCTGCGCGGCGCCACCGTCTCGCCGGCGCTGTTCCCCCTGCTGCGGGCGACGCCTCACCTCGGCCGGCTCTTCACGGAGGACGAGGCGCGAGAGGGCGCGGACAGCGTCGCGCTGCTGAGCCACCGCGCCTGGACCAACCACTTCGCATCGGATTCGGGCATCGTCGGGTCGGCCGTGGCCCTCGACGGCGAGCCGCACACCGTGGTCGGCGTGCTGCCCGAGGGCTTCTATTTCCCCGACCCGGACAGCGAGGTCTGGACACCCTTCGTCGTTCCGCCGTTCACCCCGCCCGCGGCCCCCGACGGGGGGCAGCCGCGCATGATGCTCATGATGGCCTTCAACGTCCTCGGGCGCCTCGCGCCGGGGGTGTCGCCGGAACAGGCGGCGGCCGAGGCCGGCACTCGCCTGAGCGCCGGCGGGTTGCGCATGCTGTCCATCGGCGGCGGGGAGGGGGAACGCCCGCCCGGGAACGACGTGCGGGTCGTGCCGTTGCTGGAGGAGATGGTCGGCGCCTATCGGCCGGCGCTTCTGGCCCTGACGGTGGCGACCGCCCTCGTGCTGCTGATCGCCTGCATCAACGTGGCCGGGTTGCTGCTCGCGCGAGGGGTTGCGCGCCAGCGGGCGCTGGCGGTGTGCGCCGCGCTCGGGGCGAGCCGCTGGCGCCTCGTCCGGCAGCTCCTGACCGAGAGCGTGATGCTTGGCGTGGGCGGCGGCGTGCTCGGGCTCGCGGCGGCGTCGATGGTGCTGCGCGCGGTGCCGGCGCTCGTTCCCGGTGACATCGCGCGGCTCGACGAGGTGGGCGTCGGGCCGGTGACGCTCGCGTTCACCTTCGGCCTATCCATCGTCACCGGGCTGCTGTTCGGCACCGCGCCGGCCCTCCAGTGGTCGCGGCTCGATCTGGCGCGCACCCTCGGCGAAGGCAGCGAGCAGTCGACCGGAGGGTTCCGGCTGCTCCGTTCCAACCGGGCGCGCGCCACGCTCGCCGTGGCCCAGGTGGCCCTGGCCCTCGTGCTGCTGACGGGGGCCGGTGTGCTCTTGCGCAGCTTCGTGCGGCTCGTCACCGTCGATCGCGGCTACGACCCGGCCAACGTGATCGCCGCCGTGATCCCCATTCCCGACGTCACGTCCCGACCGGACATGACCCCGGAGTCGATGGCCGACCTCCTGGCGGCCGGCGGCCGCTTCCAGCAATCGCTGGTGGAAGAGATGGACCGGCTGGCCATGCTCTCCGATTTCGAAGCGGCGGGGGTCTCGTCACGCCTGCCCCTCGCGCCCGGCGGCGGCAGCACGACCCTCTTCCGGGTGGCCGGCGCCGCGCCTCCGACCGACCCGTTGGACCTCCCGCGGGCCCGGGTCAACGTCGTCAGCCCTGGCTACTTCGACGCGATGCGCCTGCGTCTCCGGAGCGGGCGCGCGTTCACGCCGCGGGACGGGGCCGAGAGTCCGCTGGTGCTGGTGGTGAACGAGACGCTGGCGCGCGAGCTCTTCGCCGGCGAGCCGGCCGTCGGCCGGCGCCTCCTGCCGGTCGGCGCCGGCCCCGAACCCTGGGAGGTGATCGGGGTCGTGGCCGACGTCCGCTACACCGGGCTGGCCATCACCGGGTCGCAGGCCGAGGCGTACATTCCGCTGCACCAGCTCGAACACGCGGGGATGCTGGTCGGCATGTCGTCCTTCACCTCGGTGGTCGCCGTGCGGACGGCCGGCGATCCGGTGGCCGTCGTTCCGTTTCTTCGCGAGGCGGTGGCCGCCGCGAGTCCGAACGCGAGCATCGACGACCTCATGACGATGGATGCGAGGCTGTCGGCGGCGGTGGCGCAACCCCGCTTCCATGCCGTCTGCATCGGGTTCTTCGCCGCCCTCGCGCTGTTCCTCGCCGCCTTCAGCATCCATGCGCTGCTCGCCTACACCGTGTCGCAACGCCGCCGTGAAATCGGGGTCCGCATGGCCCTCGGCGCGCAGCGCGGCGACGTCGTGGCCCTCGTCGTCCGCGAGGGGGCCGGGCTCGTCGCGGCCGGGACGCTCCTCGGCCTGCTCGCATCCGCCGCGTCGGTCCGCCTCCTCGACAGCCTCGTGTTCGGCGTCGCGACGGACGACCCGTTGGCCTTCGTCGCGGCCCCGCTCGTGCTGGCCGGCGTCGCGCTTCTCGCCTGCTGGCTGCCGGGCCGCCGGGCTGCCCGCATCGACCCGATGGACGCCCTTCGGGTGGAGTAGGTTGCGGTTGCGGGGAGGCTCGGCAGACAACCGTTCACGCCTCCGCGGGCGCCGGGGGTTCGAACTTCCGCCGGTAGTACCGGGTCCACACGATGATGGCGGGAATGCCGAGCGCCGTGGGCAGGAGCCACGGCACCACGGCGAGCGGACCCGCCAGGTCGTAGGCCCACAGCCGCTGCGCCCCGAAGACCGCGAACGCGGTGTGGAACGCGATGCCGCCCCCCAGCATCGACCCCAGGTGGCTGTAGAACCAGCCCATGCGCCGCGCGCGGGGACGGCGCATCAACCGCAGCATGCCCGACCCGGTGACGAGGCCGACGGGGCTCAGGCCCAGCAGGATCGGCGAGGCGTCGGACCGAACCGCCAGCGCGAACGCGATGACGGCGACGCTGCCGGCAATCGAGGCCCACGCGAGGGCCTCGTGGACCGGCGTCCGCAGCCTCTCGGGCGACTTCCTCGTCTCGACCACGCGTATCGCGTGCCGCACCGTGGCGAAGGTGGCCACCCCGAGATAGCCCAGGAAGAGCGCGAAGCCGTAGGTGTCGGGCCGGTCCGCAGGACCGAGGCCCTGTGCCAGGAGGGCGGCGATGCGTCCCGCCGCCGCGGTGACCGCCGACAGCGTCACGACGTAGGCGCAGTACGTGAAGACGCGGCCCGCCTGCACGTGCGCGCGGCCGCCCTTCCTGGCGAACAGCGGGATCCAGAACGCCGCGAGGCCGACGAACCCCGTCGCGACGTGGGCCAGCACCAGGGCGTCCATCGCCAGGCTCACGACGTTCGTCATAGCAGATGCTCCATCTCTTTCCACGGCTCGTCGCGCGCCGCGCCCACCGCGTCGCGGGCAGACGCCAGGCGCCGGTCGATCGCGGCCAGCGTCTCGTCGCACCAGGCCACCTTCGACCCGATGGAGTGGATGCCCATCCGGAGCGCCGCGAAGTGGTGGAAGCCCGCGTCGCCGTACCGGGCGGGGTCTCCGCCGTGCGCGGCGACGATGTCCCGCTCCACCGCCCGGAGCTGCGCCAGCCAGCCGGCGAGGTGGCCCCGGAGCGCGGTCATGAACGCGCGGGTTTCCTGCAGGTCGCCGAGCGCGTCCATGAAGTAGAGCTGGGCGAGGTACGCGAACCGCTCCGTCCCCACCGCCGGACCGCCGCGCAACCAGCGGAGCAGCTCGGCCCGGCCCTCCTCCGTCAGCGCGTAGACCCGGCGCTTCGGCCCCTTCGGCGACGGCTCGACGCGGCTGCGCAGCATCCCCCGCTGCTCGAGGCGCTTGAGCGTCGGGTAGATCTGGCTGAGCTCGGCCGACCAGAAGTGCCGGACGTTCTCGCTGAACGCGTTCCCGAGGTCGTACCCGGTGGCCGGTTCGCGGAGCAGGCCGAGGAGGATGTGGTCGAGGCTCATCGTGGCTATATCTATCGAGTAATAGTATCTACATAAATCCAGAAATAGCAAGTCGACCGGGGCCCCCGGTCGCGTGACGACCCGACCGCCCCTCCCGCCGTCTGCCCCGTCCTTCGCTCAAGCTCCCGGCCCAACGACCGCTGATGGGCAGGAGCGCGAGACGGTACAACCGGGGTATGCTGCTGGTATGAAAACCGCCGTTTCACTCCCGGACGATCTCTTCCAGTCGGCGAACGACCTCGCGAAGCGACAGGGGATGTCGAGGAGCGAGTTGTACGCCGTCGCTCTCACCGAGTACCTGGCCAAGCACCGCGACGCGGACGTCACGTCGAAGCTCAACGAAGTGCTCGCCGCTGAATCGAGCGGCATCGACCCGGCGTTGCGGGCGGCCCAGGCGCGAAGCGTCGGCTCCCGGGGGAAATGGTAGTCGCGCGGCGCGAGGTGTGGTGGGCCGATCTGGACGAACCTCGCGGCTCCGAACCCGGCTTCCCCCATCCCCTGCTCGTCGTCCAGGCGGATGCCTTCAACCGAAGCAGGCTCCAGACGGTCCTCGGGGTGATCCTGACGTCGAACGCGCGCCTCGTCGACATGCCCGGCAACGTCCTGCTTCCCGCGAAGAGCACCGGCCTGCCGAGGGACTCGGTCGCCAACGTGACGCAGATCGTCACGCTCGACGAGGACTACCTCTCCCGGCGGGTGGGGCAGATCCCACCCGGACTGATGGCGCGCGTCGACAACGGGCTGAGGCGAGTCCTCGCGCTGTGAACCTGGTGGCGCGCCCCGCGTCCCCCCCGGCCGGACGTACCCGCCGGCGGGAGCGCGGCGGACTCAGCGCTTCTCTACGAGGACGTCGAAGTCCTGGCCCAGCGCAAGCGAGCCCGGCAGCGCGTCGAGCCGCTTCACGAGACGGCGATAGTGGAAGTACGGGCGCCAGCCGCGAACCCACCGGTGGCGCGCGCCGATCTCGGCGTCGATGCGTCGGCCCTGCTCCCTCCACGACGCCGGAAGAGGCGCGTCCGCGCCGCCGTCGGGGGGCCGATCCCGCGGCGCCAGCGCCTTTCGCGGCACCAGGGGCGCTCGACGGCCTCGCCCCGGCACCACCCCGAGGGCCCGCAGGCCCCGGCGTATCCCGATCGACCGCAGGCGCAGCACCCGGAACCCGGTGCCGTCGAACAGGCGGAGCAGTTGCGCCCGCGAGAAAAACGACAGGTGCGCCTGGCCCAGCCGCGGCACCTCGTCGCTCGCGCGCCCGCCCGCCGCGCGGCGCAGCGGGCGCAGGTCGGCCTCGCCGTTGGGGGTGACGACGCGGAGCCGCCCGCCCCGCCGCATGATGCGCCGCGTCTCCTCCAGGTGCCGCCGCGGGTGGGTGACGTGCTCCAGCAGGTCCTTCTGCAGCACGTAGTCGAAGACGTCCGACGGCAGGCCGGCCTCCTCCAGGGTTCCCCGGTGCACCGCGGCCCCGAACCGGTCGCGGGCGTACCAGGCGCCGAACGCCGAGACCTCGACGCCCTCGACCCGCCACCCGGTGTTCAGCTTCAGGGCGGCGAGCAGGAACCCGAGGGCGCTGCCGACCTCGAGAATCCGACCCGAGGGCGCGATTCGCTCGAGCTCGCGGGCGAGAAAGTACGCGTCGCGCTCGTAGCGCTGGCGCTGGCGCGCGTACCCCGCGAAGCCGTGCCCGGAAGCCGAATCGAAGTACTCCGCGCCGTAGAGGGCGTCGAGCGCGGCGGGCGGGAGCCGCGGGCGGACCTGCCGGAATCCGCAGCCGGCGCACTGACTGATCCACACCGCACCGAACCCGGGCAACCCCGCCTCGAGGAGCGGACGCATGCCGCCGGCCGCGCCGCAGACGTCACAGGGGTCGGCCATGCCGCGAGAATGATAGCGTCCGCCGCGCCGAACCTCGGCCGCACGCCCGACGCCACCTCGCGCCGCCCGACGGGCGCCGGGAGGCCGCGGTCGAGTAGGATCAAGTAGAGACTTCGAGCCCGATCCGCAACCATCCAATTGCCGGGGCGCCCTGCCGAGACCCCAAGCGGGCCGCGCGAGAACCCGGCTCCGAACCACGTCGACGTCGACCCATGCCGAGAGTCCTCACGATTCCAGCGCTCGCGCTGTGCCTCGCGGCCGGCCCCCTCGATCATCTCCACGCCCAGTCCGGCGCCGGCTTCCCGATGGGCCCCCACGGGCCGGACCGACCGCGCGTGGACGACGCCACGTTCGCGGCGTCCGGGGCCGGCTACGGGATGCTCACCAGCCGGCCCCGGGTCCGGGCCACCCGCACCGACGCGCCGCCGACCATCGACGGCCGCCTCGACGACGAGGTGTGGCGCACCGCGGCGATGCTCTCCGACTTCGTGCAGCAGTCGCCCCTCGACGGCGCGCCCGCGACCGAGGAGACGGAGGTCTACGTCGCCTACGACCGCGACCACATCTACTTCGCGTTCTACCTGCACTACGCCGACCCCGGCATCCTGCGGGCGAGCCGGGCCGACCGCGACACGGCATGGCAGGACGACCTGATCACCGTCTACCTCGACACGTTCATGGACCAGCAGCGCTGCTACGACTTCGACCTGAACGCCTACAACGTGCAGGGCGACGGCGTGATCAACGCGGGCCAGACCCGCGGCGGCCCCATTCCCGTCGCCGACCGGTCGTGGGACGCGCTGTTCTACAGCGGCGCGCAGATCGTCGAGGACGGCTACACGGCGGAGATGGCCATCCCGTTCAAGAGCTTCCGCTACCCCGAGCAGCCGCCCGGCGTCGAGCACCGCTGGGGCTTCCAGATCGTGCGCGAGATCAAGGGGAAGGACCAGGAGAACGTGGTCTGGGCCCCGATGTCGCGCGACGTGCAGAGCTTCATGGCGCAGATGGGGGTGCTCGAGGGCATGACCGACCTGTCCACGAGCCGCAACCTCGAGATCCTGCCCTCGTTCACCGCCATCGGCTACGAGTCGTACGATTCGCGATCGGGCGCGCGCATCGACCGGAGCACGGACCCGGAGGTGGGCGTGAACGTCAAGTACGGCATCACGTCGAACCTGACCGTCGACTTCACCGGCAACCCCGACTTCTCGCAGATCGAGTCGGACCTGCCGCAGATCGAGGTCAACCAGCGGTTCCCCGTGTTCTTCCCCGAGCTGCGGCCCTTCTTCCTCGAGGGCGCGGAGATCTTCGAGTTCCCGTCGCCGGTCGACCTCGTCCACACGCGGACCCTCGTCGATCCGAACGTGGGGGCGAAGCTGACCGGCAAGCTCGGAAACACCACGCTCGGCGTGATGGTGACCGACGACGAGGCGCCGGGGAGGCGGGACGACCCGGACGAGCGGGGCTACGGCGAGAACGCGCAGGTGCTGATCGGCCGGGCGCGGTACGACCTTTACTCCGAGTCGCACGTCGGGACGCTGGTCACGGACCGACAGTTCCTCGACGGATACAACCGCGTGGCCGGCGTCGACGGCCAGTTCCGGCTCGGTCAGGCCACCCGGCTCAACCTCGTCGCCTTCCAGTCGCAGGACCGTGACGAGGCGGGCGACGAGCGGGACGGGCCGATGGCCGGCGCCTTCCTGCAGCACGAGGGGCGACACTGGACGGCCACCGCGTTCGCGGCGCGCATCGATCCCGACTTCCGCACCGACGTGGGGTTCCTCCAGCGCGTGGACCAGCAGATCGGGTCGGGCAGCGTCGGCTACCGCTGGTGGCCGGAGAGCGGGATCATCAACTGGGGGCCGAGCCTGAACTACCGGGTCAGCTACACCCACGAGGGCGTCCGCGAGGACGAGATCGTCGACGCCGGGCTGAACCTCGACCTGAGGGGGAACATCAACCTCACGGCCAACGCCATCCAGGCCCACGAGCGGTTCGGCGGCGTCGACTTCGACCGCCGCAACTACAGCCTGTCCACGTTCGTCAGCACCAGCCGCCTGTTCTCGCTGGGGGGCAGCCTGCGTTGGGGCGACGAGATCTACTACATCGACCGCGAGAACCCGTATCTCGGAAGCGGCAACAGCGCCACGCTGTCCGCGACGATCCGGCCGGTCCCGCGGTTCACCTCGCAGCTCAACCTCGTGACCAGCCGGTTCTTCGACGTCCGCGGCGGCGCCGATCGGGAGGTGTTCGACATTCAGGTCCTGCGCGCGCTCTCGACCTTCACGTTCACCGACCGCCTGCTGCTGCGGAACATCACCGAGTTCGACTCGTTCCGCGGGACGCGGGGCACGAACCTGCTGCTGACCTACCGCATCAACGCCCTGACGGTGTTCTACTTCGGCTACGACGACCACTTCCGGCAGGAGGACGCGATCGGCGTGCACGATCCCCGCTACTTCGAGCCGGCCGCCTTCCGCCGGACGAACCGCGCCCTCTTCACCAAGCTGCGGGTGCTGTTCCGCTACTGACGCGCCGCCCTACCGGCGCGACCCCCGTCACGGCTATCATTGAAGCCAGGAATCCGCGTTCCGGAACTCACCCGTCGAGATCGACGAAGACAGAGGTAACGCCATGAGATCACGTATCCGCTTGACGGCGCTCGCCGTCGTGTTCGCGCTGCTGCTCGTTCCTCAGACCGGGGCCGCCCAGGGGCTGGTCCGGGTCGAGCCGGAAGAGGTGGGCATGTCGTCGGAGCGGCTCGACCGCCTGAGCCTCGCCCTCGAGACGATGGTCGACGAGGGCCGCCTCGCCGGCGCCGTCACCATCGTCGTGCGCCGCGGCAAGATCGCCTACCGCGAGGGCATCGGCTGGCGCGACGTCGAGGCCGAGGCGCCGATGCCGTCGGACGGCATCTTCCGCATCGCGTCGCAGACCAAGGCGCTGGCCAGCGTCGGGGTCATGCTGCTGCAGGAGGAGGGCAAGCTGCTGATCACCGACCCGGTCGGCAAGTACCTGCCCGCGTTCGCGGAAACGACCGTCGCCGAGCCCAATGACGAGGGCGGCCACGACGTGGTGCCGGCGCGCCGGCCCGTCACCATCCGCGACCTGCTGACCCACACCGCCGGCATCAGCTACGGCATGGGGCCGGCCGGCATCGCCTCGTGGCAGGAGGCGGGCATCACCGGCTGGTACTTCGCCGACCGCGACGAGACGGTGGGCGACACGATGGCCCGCCTCGCCGACCTGCCGATGGACGCGCACCCCGGCGAGCGGTGGGTCTACGGCTACAACACCGACATCCTCGGCGCGATGATCGAGAAGATCAGCGGCCAGACCCTCGGCGAGTTCCTGACCGAGCGCCTGTTCGAGCCGCTCGGCATGAACGACACCCACTTCTTCCTGCCCGACGGCAAGCTGGGCCGGCTCGCCACCGTCTACTCGTCGGTGGGCGACGGCAGCAGCTTCGAGAAGGCGCCCGACCCCGGCCACATGGTGGGCCAGGGGCACTACGTGAACGGCCCTCGCAAGGCGTTCTCGGCCGGCGCCGGCCTGCTGTCGACGGCCACCGACTACGCCACGTTCCTGCAGATGATGCTGAACGGCGGCGAGCTCGACGGCACGCGCATCCTGTCGCGCAAGACCGTCGAGTCGATGCTGAGCGACCACCTCGGCGGCATCCCGTTCCGCCCCGGCCAGGGCTTCGGCCTCGGCTTCTCGATCACCCACGACCCCGCCGCCGCCGGCCTGCCCGGCTCGGCCGGCGAGTTCGGCTGGGGCGGCGCGTACCACTCAACCTACTGGGCAGACCCGAAGGAGGAGATGGTGGTGGTCTACCTGACGCAGATCATCCCGGCCATCGGCCTCGACGATCAGCAGAAGGTGCGGTCGCTGGTCTACCAGGCGATCGTCGACTGACCCCGCGGCGCGCCCCGGGGCGTTCGTGAGACTTCGGCGCCTCGGGGCCGTTCCCGGGGCGCCGCCCGCGCGTTCCGCCCCTGCCCCGTGTCGGGAGCGAGCGTCGGCGAGAGACGACTGACGAGGCGCCGCCCGCCAAGGAGAGACCGTTGACGAAGGACGAACTGATCGGGAAGCTCAACCAGGACCTCGCCGACGAGCTCGGCGCGATCATCCAGTACATCCTCTACGCCGCCCGCGCCACCGGCCCGTACCGACCTCAGCTCTCCCAGTTCTTCCTCGCCGAGGTCGCCGACGAGCAGTTGCACGCGCAGTTCCTCGCCAACAAGATCGTCGCCCTCGGGGGCCAGCCGACCACGGTGCCGCGCGACGTGCCGCTGCCCGAGAGCAACCGCGGGATGCTCCAGGCGGTCGTCGAGGCCGAGGGCCACGCCATGCGCGCCTACACCGAGCGCGCCCAGGAGGCGGAGGCCTACGGCGACAAGGGTCTCGCGGTGCAGATCGAGGACTTCATCCGCGACGAGAGCAGCCACCTGGAAGAGACCGAGCGCATCCTCCGCGACTGGCCGCTGTAGGCACGGCCGCTGGCGGACCGTGGCGCCGCCCGGTCGCGCGCCCCGCCGCGGGCTGATCTCCACGAACCAGAGCCGACCCGCCGATCCCGGTGGCACGACGGTCTCACTGGGAGTTCCGACTCGCGCAACTCCACGCCGACTATCGTCCGCCGGCCGGCATCGGGCGTCCCGGTTACCACGTGTGGCACCGCTCGCGCAGACACCACGGCGAGCAGGCGCTGCCCACGAACGGCCGGAACGCCGGAACTCCCCGACGACGCGCTCCACGACGGTCCCATGAGCCTCATCCGCCTGCGGCAGGTCTCCAAGCGGTACGGGCGGAAGCAGGTGCTCCGCGATGTCTTCTACCGCCTCGCCCCCGGCGATCGGACCGGACTGCTCGGGCGCAACGGCTCCGGGAAGACGACGGTGCTGAGACTGATTCTGGGGCGGGAAGAGCCGTCGGGGGGCGAGGTCGAGGTGGGGGCCGACCTGCGCATCGGCTACTTCTCGCAGTTCTCGGAGCTGAGCGGCGAGGCGTCGATCGAGTCGGTGCTGCGGAGGGTTTTCGAGCCGATCCGGCGGATCGAGGCGGACCTGGCGGACGTCGCCAGCACGCTCGCGGAGGGCGCCGGCGGCGATCGTCAGAACCGGCTGATGAATCGGTACGAAGCCCTCACGGCCGAGATGGAGCACCGCGACGGGTGGACGTACGAGCACCGCATCGACACCGCGCTCAGCCGGCTGGGATTCAGCCAGCGGCACCGGACGATGCCGATCGATCACCTCTCCGGGGGATGGCGGAACCGGGCGGCGCTGGCCAAGATCCTGCTCGAGGCGCCGGACGTCCTGCTGCTGGACGAGCCCACGAACTTCCTCGACTTCGACGGGCTGGCGTGGCTCGAGAGCTGGCTCGCCCGGTTCGCGGGCGCCGCCCTCGTGGTGTCGCACGACCGGCACTTCCTGGACCGGGCCGTCAACCGGGTCGTCGAGATCCAGAACCACCGCTTTCACGAGTACGACTGCGGGTTCGTCGAGTTCGTGCGCCGCAAGCGGGGGAACACCCGTCGGCTCGAGCGGGAGTTCCGGCACGAGGAGGAGCTGCTCGCCTTCGAGGCCGAGGCCATTCAGGACCGGCGCGAGGCGGCCCGGAACCCGAGCCGGGCCCTCGCCCGCCGGCTCGCGAACATCCGCAAGCAGCAGTCGCCGCGCGAGGTCGACACCATCGTGACGGGCATCTACCGGGGAATGCGCACCGCCGACGAGCTCTGCGAAGTGACGGGGCTCTCGAAGCGCTACGGCGGGCAGGCGCTGTTCGACGGCCTCGACTTCACGCTCCACCGCGGAGACCGGCTCGTGGTCGTCGGGCCGAACGGCTGCGGCAAGACGACGCTGCTGCGGGTGCTGCGGAACGAGGTGGCGCCCGACGCGGGCCGCGTGCACTGGAAGCTCGGCGCGCCCTTCGTCGACTACAACGCCGTCCTCGACGGCCTCGATCCGAAGGCGACGGTGACCCGGAAGGTCAACTTCGAGGGGCTCGCCCACCGGGCCCCGCGCAAGCAGGTCCACCGGTTCCTCGAGCTCCTTCAGTTCTCCGAGATGGACCTGCAGCAGGAGATCGGGACCCTGTCGGGCGGCCAGCGGGCCCGCGTCGCCCTGGCCCTGTCGCTGCTGTCGGGGGCGCCGGTGGTGATTCTCGACGAGCCGACCAACCACCTCGACGTCACCGCCACGCAGGTGATGGAACGGGCCCTCGTGAACTTCCCGGGAGCGGCCATCGTGGTGAGCCACGACCGGTTCTTCATCGACAAGGTGGCCAACCGGCTGCTCGTGTTCGAGGGCGCCGGTCGCGCGTCGACCGTCAACGCGAACTGGACCCTCTGGCAGGCGGGCCGCGAGGCCGGCGCCACGCCCTGACCTCGCCGCTCCGCCGAGGCTGAACGGGCCCATCCCGTCGGAGCGCACGATTCGAAGCTCAGAAGCCCAGCGACACCGAGACGCCCTGACGTTCCCGCGATACCACGGGAGAGACAGCGAGGCGCCGGTCCGAGGGCGCCGCACGGTAGACGACCCGCGAACCCTGGTGCAGAGCGTCGAGCCCCATGCCGATACCGGCGCCGGCGCCTCCGAACAACGCATACCAGGGCATCGCCTCGGGGTCGGTGGCGCAACCGGAACACTCCGCAGAGACGAGAGTCGCGAGGAAGACCACGCCCGACACGAAACCGATGAGGGCGCCGTTCCCGAGCGGGTCGTGATACCGGCGCTGGATGACGGAGACGTCGCCGCCGGTCAGGTCGCGGCGGAGCCCGGCCGTCTCCAAGGAGAGCGTGGACGGGGACAGATCGACGATCCGCCCCTTCGTTTCCTGGCCCTCGCTGTCGGTGACCGTGACGTGGTCTCCCTGATTGAGCTGGAGCGCCAGCCGATCGAACGAGACGTTCTGGGCCTCGGCGAGCGACGCCGTCACCGCTACTGCCGCCAGAACGAGAGTGATTGTCCGGATCATTCCGCTTCCCTCCCGGGAGCCCGCGGCCATCGCCGCCGTTCCGCCGCGGGCTCCCGTCTGTGGACGCCGAACACGCTCGAGCCGCATGCTCCCGCGCCGCCGACGCCCTGGTGTGTCCGCCGCATCTGACTGGAAATGCGTCAGGCGGCCGGAAATGGGCTCATCGGGCGGCCGCCGTCACACGGGACCGGGGCGGGGAGCAGGTGCAAGCGCCGTACTCGTTCGACGAAGAACGGAGCAGGCGGTGCAGCGGCATCGGCCGTGGCTCGCTCGACGAACGGAGCAGGTGGCGCAGCGGCCGTGGCTCGCTCGACGAACGGAACAGGTGGTGCAGCGGTCGTGGCTCGCTCGACGAACGGAGAAGTTGTGCAGGCGCCGTGACTCGCCCGACCGGAGGTCGACCGCTCGGCCGCGCCTTCAGTCGGCCGCCCCCCACCGGTAGTCGAGGCGGGTGTAGTAGAAGCCGCCGTCGAAGCCGAATGGGGTGGAGGGCGGATAGCGGTTCCCCAGCCTGCCGGCGTTGGGGTTCAGGTCCGGATAGGTGTCGAGGACGTTGCGGGCGCCGGCCGCGAGCGAAACGGCGTTGCCGAGGGGCCAGGCGAGCTCGAGGTCCACGACGGGCTTGCCGCGATAACGGTGGGTGTCGCGCCGGTCGTACCAGCCGCCGTAGTAGCTCAGGCGGGCGAGCAGCGTGCCGCGGCCGACGGACTGGTCGACGGCGGCGCTCCAGCGGGTGTCCGGCAGCGCCTCCTCGAGCAGGCGGATGCGATCGACGATCTGGTCGGGGTTCAGCAGGGCCGGACTGAAGTGGGTGGCGGCGGTGTCGGTGTGGTTGAAGACGAAGCTCAACGCGGTGGCCCCGCCGAGGGCGGGCGGCGTCCAGGCGGCGACGACGTCGACGCCCCGCGTGCGGGTCTCCAGGTCGTTCGTGAAGAAGCGGAAGTTCGACAGGTCGCCGGCGCTGGTCACGCCCTCCGCGATCAGCCCCTCGACCTCGGCCGCCTCGAGCGCGAAGAACCGGCTGAGCGTCAGCCGGTCGGCCAGGTCGATCCGGAAGTAGTCGGCGGTCACGGTGAACGGGCCGCCCTCGGCCACCGCGCCCACGCTGAGGTTGACGGAGCGCTCGGGCGTGAGGGGGCGGCCGCCGCGCAGTCGGGCGACGGCGGAGGTCGAGGGGATGGTGCCGTTGTTGACGAGGTCGTCGAGCTCGATCACGTAGTTGGCCGAGACGTTGAACGCGTTCTGCTGGCCGGGGGTCGGCGCCCGGAACCCGGTGCCGAGGCTGCCCCGCAGCGCCACGCGCTCCGACACCGGGACGCGGGCGGAGAGCTTGCCGTTCAGGGTGGCGCCGAAGTCGGCGAAGTGCTCGTAGCGGGCGGCGGTCCCCACCATCCAGTCGCGCGAGGCGCCACGGAGCTCGACGTCGCCGTAGACGGCGGCGTTGGCGCGGTTCCACGTGCCGGCGGCAATGGGGGCGAACCCCGGCGTCCCGTTCGAGCCGACGCTGAAACCTTGCGCGGCGTAGGGGCCCTGCTGCCACGACTCGGGCTGCCCGACCCCGATGCGGAACTGCTCGTTCCGCCACTCCACGCCGCCAGCGAGGTGGACACGGTCGCCGAGGGCGCGGGTCAGGTCGAGGTTGACCCCCACCTCGCGCTGCCCGTAGAGGCCGACGTCGAACGTCGTGGGCGTCTCGGGGCCGAGCGAGGCGTTGACGGTGTTGCGGATGGAGAAGTCGGCGGTGTTGGCGCCGGCCGTCACGCTCGCGTCCCAGAGGACGCCGCCCGCGAGCTGCCCGCGCAGGCCGCCGACCACCGAGGCGTCCTCGGCGACGCCGCCGAAGCGCGGCGTGAAGCCGCCCGGAAACCGCTCCTGGAACGAGAAGCAGTTCGGGTCGTCGAGGACCGCGCGAAGGGCGGCCGCATCGGGCACGTCGCCGGTGACCGCCACCGTGGGACAAGCCGCCGGGCCCTCGCCCCGCGCGGCCGGCACGTCGCCGACGAGCAGGGTGCGCCCGCCGTCGCCGCTGAACACCCCGCCGCGGGTGTTCGGGTTCCGGAAGTAATAGAACGTCAGCACGTCGCGGCGCGCATAGCCCGCGTGGCCGTAAGCCTGCACGCCGGTGGCGAACAGGTGGCCGAGGTTGGCGAAGAGCTTGAGGTCGTCGTCGACCTCGGGAGACCCCCATTGCTGGGCGGGGTCGCCGACGTGGCGGTTGCCGGCCGCGACGAGGCGCGCCGCGTCGGCCCGCTGCATGCTGCGGTCGGTCGAGGCGGTGTTGCCGTACTCGAGGCTGAGGTTGGCGAAGCCGGTCCGGCCGAGCGGCAGGCCGGCGTTGGCGGCGACGGCGTACTGCCGGCCGTCGCCGGCACCGCGCGTCCCGCTGCGCAGCTCGACGCCGCCGCCCGAGCGGTCGTCCTTGAGCAGGAAGTTGAGTACGCCGGCGATGGCGTCCGACCCGTACTGGGCGGCCGCCCCGTCGCGCAGCACCTCGATCTGCCGCAGGGCGATGCCGGGGATGGTCGAGATGTCGGGTCCCTGCGCCCCGTCGGCCACGCCGTTGCCCAGCCACGAAATGACCGCCCCGCGGTGGCGCCGCTTCCCGTTCACGAGCACCAGCGTGTGGTCGGGGGCCATCCCCCGCAGGCTCGCGGGGCGGACGACGGCGGCCAGGCCGCCGTCCTCCTGCGGGTTGACGTGGAACGACGGCAGCAGCACCCGCAACTGGTCGGCGAGGTTGGCACCGCCCTGGCGGACGACCTCGGCGGCGGGGACGACGTCGATCGGCACCGTCGACTCGGTGACGGACCGTGGTTGGGCGCGGCTGCCGACGACGACGACATCCTCGACGAACTGCGGCGCCGCCGGGGCTTCCGGGTCGTCCCGCTCTGATTCCGCACCCGGGGGCGCCGGCCGGGTCCGGTCCGGATCGTCCTGTCCGGTACGGCCGACCGTCGGCTCCGGCCCCGTCTGCCGGCTCTGCGCCGACGCGGGCGCCTGGATGCCCAGCGCGAGACTCGACAACAGCAGGGCCTGGGCGAGCCGCCGATTACGTGCGCCCTTTCTCAATCGGTCCTTCATACTCCACACTGTCGCACGTCGGCCCGGACGGACGGTTCGCCCGCGGCCGCAGCCGGGACTGCGCCAGCCGCCGTCGTCCGACCGACAGGGAGCGCACCGCGGCGGGTTACAGCCGCCACATCAGCCACAACTGGGCGACGTTGTCGCCGTCGTCCACGCCCAGCTTGTTCCGCCAGTACTGGTACTCGAGCCCGAGGAAGAGCTGGCCGGCGTGGCCGGTCATCGCCTTGCCGATATCCCAGCCGAGCTGCGGCTGCGCGAGGAGCGAGGCCTTGACCGCGTGGCCCAGCTCGTTGGTCCTGCCGCCTTCGTACTTCGCGTGCCCGGCGAACAGGAACGACTGGGCGCCGACGTCGAACGCGGCGCCCCAGTTGACGTCCATGACGAAGCCCACCCCGGCCCGCGGGGCCCCGCCGCCCTCGACCCCCGAGCTCTTGTCGAAGGCGGCGCCGAAGTCGGTGTTGAGGAAGAAGAAGCCCGGCACGTCCCACGAGAGCCGCCCTCCGGGCACCACCTTGAAGATGCCGGCGTCGTTGCCGAAGTTGAGCCCGCCGATGAGGGCCACGTCCCGGAGGGGTCCCGCCCCGATCGTGCGGTCAGCCACCCGGCCCAGGCTCAGCGTCGGGTACCACTCGCCGTACATCCCCTTCTCGTTGAACCCATCCGCACCGCCGTCGTCGGTCCAGTCCAGGAAGAAGAAGCTGTCGCCGAGCGACCAGCGCGACGCCTGCTGGAAGGTGAGCACCCGCGCGTAGTGCCGCTCGCCCGAGAACGGGTTGACGTAGTTCCCGTACTGGAAGTGGAACTCGGTCTGGGCGGCGGCGCCGGCCGGCGCGGCGAACAACAGCACTGCAGCGGTCGCCCAGCGGCGCGCACCGGTGCGAACGAGGTCCATCGAGCGCGAATGGTACCAGCGCGGCCGGGCAACGGCGGGCAACGACGGCAAGGCGTGAGAAAGCGAGGTTCGGCTCCGTGGATGTTCTCAGTCCAATTCGTGGATACGTCTACAGGCCTTCCGGTGGACGACGGTCAGGAGAGCGGTCGTGCGGGTCGGAGCCGCCCACTCGCCGCAGTCGACAGCGACCAGACTACGCGGTAGACGGCTGGCCGGACTTCCTCCAGCCGGACCAGCTCGGGTGTCCCGCCGAGGAGCACACCGTACCGCTCGGCGTCGGCACGATCCGCGTACAGGTCACTCAGGTCGCCACGGGTCAGGAGCTCACCAATCCGGCGTTCCGTCGAGGAGATGGCCCACATCACGGTCGGCGATTCTGATCCAAACTGGTGCGGCTCTCGATCCGGACGGTCACGGGCCCGGCCGGAAACTAGCGTGGGAACCGGGCGATCCCGTAGCTGCCCCTGATCCCGCCGATCCAGATCTCGCCATTCGCCTCGATGGCCACGGTGCCGATCTGGAAGAACTCGTTTCCCTTGTAGTCCACCAACTGCTCGACTTCAAACGTCGTCGGATCGACCTCGGCGACGCGAGCGGCCGACAGCTCACAAGGTTCATCGCCTTCACACCGGGTCACGTGGCCGGCGGCGATGACCTTGCCAGCGGGCCCCCAGCGCACGTTGTCGACGTTGAAGCCCACCGGAATCCGGTCGACGCGCACCGGGGTCTGTCCGCGCGACACCCGCACCAGCGCCCGGTCGCTCCAGCCCCCGACGTAGAACCACTGCCCGTCCTCCGAGGACACGAGACCGTTGGGACCGGGCATCCGGCTGCCGGGCACCTCGATCCAGTCCGTCGTGGGATGCCATTCCCAGAGCTCCCCGCCCTCGCGGTCGAAGTTCGTCGCCCCGAGATAGCCGTCCGGCAGCGCCGTGATGGAGTTGATGCGGGCGGTGCCCTCCGGGGACGGGATGCAGCCGATCCACTTCATCGTGGGCACGGTGCCGCCGACGTCCAGCGCAAAGACCTCGATGGCCTCGCGGGCGCCATGACCGACCACGTAGAGGGTATGCACGTCGCCGCCGCCCTCCCGCAGGGTCAGTCCGTGTGGCTGGAACACGTCGTTGGGACCGGGGCAGGCGCCATAGGTGTCGCGGTCGTGCTCCGGCGGCAACGCTCCCGCGGGAAAGATCTCCCGGGCGCTGTGATCACGAAGGTCCACCGCGTAGACGGGCCCCTCCGAAGCGGAATATCGTCCCGACGCGATTACCCAGGGGGAGCCCGGAACCGCGTAGAGATCTTCCGGATTGGTCGTCCCGCAGACGAAGTTCACATCCCCGGCGGGTTCACAGGTCGGGGCGGTCTGGGCACCGAGAGGGTGCCCGCCGACAAGGCCCAACACCGACACGAGGAACACGAGCACTCGCAACATGGCGTACCTCCAGATTTGGCACCCTGGAGTATACCAGCGCTGGCCAGCGCCCTGGCCTGCAGTCGTCGACGGCCTGCTGCACCGGGATGAACCGGGTCGAGTGCTTGTGCCGGTCCCCTCCCGGGCGCTCCGATCGGGGCCGTTCATGAGTGACGATGCGACGGCTATCACCGGCGTCGTGGTCAGCGGCGCCGGGCCCGCGCATCGCTACGCCTTCGCGAGACCCCTGCGAAGACGGCGTCGACGTCGAGGCAGCGCTCCACCACGCCGGCGAGGCAGTCGAGCTCGCGGTCGACCTCCCCGCGCCAGGAGGCGGTGCCGTCGACGAGGCCAAGCGAGCGCAGCCAGGCCCTGCGGAAGTGGTCGTTCTCGCACGTGCCGTGCAGATGGCATCCCCAGTGCGGGCCGTGGGCGTGCCCGAGGGCCCGCCGCCCGTCGGCGAGCCACGGTCGCACGTTCGGCGCGGCCCGGGTGCGCCCGTGGTGGATCTCGTAGCCGACGACGCTCCGCCCCACCTCGTCCTTCAACCAGGGTTGCGCAGCCTCGGTGATGCGCGCGCGCGTCCGCCGGACCTCCTTGGCGGGAGCCAGCTCGGTGCTCACGTCGAGCAGTCCCAGGCCCGCCTCGTCGCCTCCGTCCTCGATGCCGTCGGGGTCCGCGATGCGGCGTCCCATGATCTGGTAGCCGCCGCAGAGGCCGACCACCGGGGTCCCGTCGGCGGCAAGGGCGCGGACGGCGTCGGCCATGCCGATGCGTTGCAGCCAGCGAAGGTCGCCCAGGGTGTTGCGGGTACCCGGCAGGATGATGGCGGCGAGCCCGGGCGGCGCCGCGAGGGCGGCCAGGTCGCGCGGACGGCGAACCCAGCGGAGGCGCAGCCCGGGCTCGCGGCGCAGGGGATCGAGGTCGTCGAGGTTGGCCGCGCGCGGGTAGGCGACAACGGCCACGGCCGGCGTGTCGTCGCGTCCGGAGGCGAGGACGGGACCGCCGTCCTCCTCCGGCAGGCGGTGGTGGATCCACGGGACGACGCCCAGCACGGGGACGCCCGTGCGTCGGCGGAGAGTCTCGGGTGCCGGGGCCAGCAGGGCCGGGTCGCCGCGGAAGCGGTTGAGGATGAAGCCGCGGAAGAGCCGGCGGTCGGCCGTCGGGAGGAGTGCCCAGGTGCCGTACAGCGAAGCGAAGGCGCCGCCTCGGTCGATATCGGCGACGAGGAGAACGCTCGCGTCGGCGTGGCGCGCGACGGCCATGTTGACGATGTCGGCGTCGCGCAGGTTGGTTTCGGCGGGACTGCCCGCGCCTTCGGCGATCACGAGGTCGAAGCGGTCGCGGAGCCGCGCGAGGGCGCCCGTCACCACGGGCCAGAGGCGGGGCTTGCGGGCGCGCCAGGGGAGATCGGTCGTCACCGGGTCGTCGTGTCCAAGGCGGACGACGGCGGAACGGGTGTCGGCGAGCGGCTTCAGGAGGACGGGGTTCATGTCGACGGTGGGGTCGAGTCCCGCGGCCCGCGCCTGCAGGGCCTGCGCCCGTCCGATCTCGCCGCCGTCGGCGGTGACCGCGGCGTTGTTGGACATGTTCTGCCCCTTGAAGGGGGCCACGGCGATGCCGCGGCGGTGGGCGAGTCGACAGAATGCCGCCGTCAGGAGCGACTTGCCGACGCCGGAGCCCGTGCCCTGAAGCATGAGAACGGGGGCGGGGCGAGTACCCGCGGTCACGGTTCGTCTCTCCACAGGGGCACCGTCTGCGGGGCGCCCGTGTCGCTCCCGGGCCCCGGGTGCGGCACCAGCCTGAGCGGCCACTCGTAGACGGCCTCCAGCGCTTCGCGAGACAGCACCTCCTCGGGGCTGCCCCGCGCCGTTGCGCGGCCCCGGTCGAGGAGCAGGAGCCGATCGGCGAACCGCGCGGCGAGGTTGAGATCGTGGGTGATGACGAGCACGGCAAGGCCGTCGGCGCGGAGCTCGCGCAGCAAGTGGAAGAGCTCCATGCGGTAGCGGAGGTCGAGGCCGGCGGTGGGCTCGTCGAGGAGGAGGATGGGCGCTTCCTGTGCGAGGGCACGGGCGATGCGGGCGCGCTGGCGCTCCCCGCCGGACAGCTCGCCAAGCTGGCGGTCCGCGAACTCGCCGACGGCGCACCGTTCCATCGCGCGCGCCACCACCTCGCGATCACGGTCTCCCGAGCGCTCCCACGCGCCGAGGTGGGCGTACCGCCCCATCGCCACCATCTCCCGCACGGCGACGGGAAAGGGGGACGACTCCGACTGCGGCACCACGGCGATGGTGCGGGCGCGTTCGCGGTCGTCCAGATACGGAAGCGGGCGGCCATCCAGATCGACCTCGCCCGCATGCGGCCGAAGCGACCCCGACAGGAGCTTGAGCAGCGTGGTCTTTCCCGCTCCGTTGGGGCCCACCACGGCAAGAAGCCCCCCGGGTGCGACCGACAGCGAGATTCCCCGCACCGCCGCCGTCTCCGCGCGTGGGTGCGTGAACGTCAGGCCGCGTCCCCGCAGCACGGGACGAGCGCGGTCCCGCCCGCCACGCCCCGTCACCGCCGCCCGCCGCGCAGCAGCAGCGCCACGAAGAACGGCACGCCGGCAACCGCGGTGACGACGCCCGTCGGGAGCTCGGCCGGCGCCACCACCAGACGGGCCGCCGTGTCCGCCAGCAGGAGAAACGCCATTCCGGCCAGGAAGGACGCGGGCAGGAGCAGGCGGTGGTCGTTGCCCCAGGCGAGCCGTACCGCGTGCGGCACGATGAGCCCGACGAAGCCGATCACGCCGCCCGCCGCGACCGCCGCGGCGACCATCAGCGACGCGGCCAGATAGGCCGTCAGCTTGACCCGCTGCACCGATGCGCCCAGGTAGTAGGCGACCTCTTCCCCGCGCGAAAGCAGATTGAAGGCGCGGGCCAGCGAGAGGACGGCCAGCGCGGCGGGCGCGAGCAGCAGCGCCAGCAGCACGCTCGACCCCCAGTCGGCGCCGGACAGGTTGCCCATCATCCAGAAGATCGCCGAGCGGAACGACTCGACGTCCGCGATCGAGAGCAGCAGCAGGATCACCGCGTTGAAGAAGGCGCCGATGATCACGCCGGAGAGGATCAGCACGCGCGTGTCCATGCCGCCGGGCGAGGCGCGCCGTGCAACCTCCAGCACCAGCGCCATCGCGGCCACCGCCCCGAGAAAGGCGCCGAGGGGGAGGGTCCAGGGAAGGGTCGCGCCGACGCCCGTCACGACGACCGCCACCGCGCCGACCGCCGCGCCCCCCGAGACGCCCAGCACGTAGGGTTCGGCGAGCGGGTTGCGCAGCAGGGCCTGAAAGGTGCAACCGCTGAGGCCGAGCGCGCCGCCGACGAGGGCGGCCAGGGTGGCGCGCGGCAGCCGCAACTGCAACAGGATCGCCCGCTCGGCGCCGTCGGAGCCGCGCGCGCGCCAGAAATCGCCGGGCCCCAGGCCCGAGGCGCCGAACGAGATGCTCAGGACGATCGCGGCCAGGACGGTCAGCCCGAGAAGGGCGATGCGACGAGGGGTGCGCGTCAATGTCCGTGCAGGAAGCGGGCCATGCGACGCGCGGCCTCGGCCGCGCGCGGTCCGGGGCGATTGAACAGGTCGCCGTCGACGACCAGGTACCGCCCGGTGCGGACCGCTCTCAGCTCTCGCCAGCCCGGCCCCTCGAGCCACGGCGTCCCCGGGGCGTCGGGGGCGTGGCGAGCAATGACGAGGGCGTCGGGATCGCGCTTCACGATCGCCTCCAACGACACGCGCGGCCACTGGCGGGCGGCGTCACCGAAGACGTTGCGGCCGCCCGCGTGGGCGATGACCTCGTCGATGAAGGTCCCCGGACCTGTCGTCTGCGGGGGATCGTGCCAGACGGAGTAGTAGACACTCACGGGCTCGCGCCCCCGCACGGACGCGGCCACCTCGGCGAACGCGCCGTCGAGCGCGTCCACCAGCGCGCCTGCCCGTTCGGTGCGGCCCAGCAGCGCTCCCAGACGCCGGAGGTTACTGCGCACGTCGGCGATCGTCTGCACCTCGGCCCTGTAGACGGGAATGCCGAGCGCGGCCGCCCGATCTCCCACCGCGCGTTGCGCCGCGCCGGCCCAGGCAATCACGAGATCCGGTTCCAGGCCCGCCAGCGCCTCGAGATTCGGCTGGATGGTCCCGCCCAGAGACGGCAGATGCGCGAGCTCCGGGGCCCGGTCGAACCGCGTGCGTGCGACGAGCACGCCCGGGCCCGCCAGGGCGACGACCGACTCGGTGACAGAGGGGATGACCGAGAAGACCCGCCGGGCCGGTGCGGGGAGGGAGACGGTGTGGCCTGCGTCGTCCGTGACGGTGACCGCCGGAACCCGGGTGCTTTCGGTGGGCGCGCAGGACGCCAGGAGGATCAGGGCCGGCAGAGCCGCGAGAAGAAAGGACGACCTGCCCGCCGGCCGGACGAACGACAAGAGCGCGTTGTACACCAAGTCCCCTCCCTCGAAGGATGGCTGCACGGGAACGAGGGGACCGCGTCTCCTGGCTAGAGGCGACTTCGTTCGCCTTCCCGGGAAATCCCAGTGGCTGTCGAACGAGTCATGCCGGATCCGCGCGTGGATCCGGGCCTCCTCACAGTGGCGGGGCCGCGTCGGCATCTGACCGAACTTCCGGTGGCCCCCTCGCGTTGAACGGGCAGAGTAGCACCATCGGGATGGGCGAGGCAACCCGCGGCAACCTCCGCCAACCGGCTTCAGGACGGTCGACTCCCCGGGGTGGAGCCGCGCTTGCAGGTCCCACGAATCTGGTCGTCGGTACCCGAGACAGGTTCTCGATGAGCTTGGTTTGAAGCGCCGCTTCAGGAATTGTTCAGCAAGTGTTCAGCTTTGAAGCGCCGCTTCAGGAAATCTTCAGCGAGACTTCAGGCCGGTCGCGACGGGCTTCATCGTAGTCTCGATTGGATCAAACCCTTTCGCTTCCGGGAGTCTGTACTGAATGACGAGGAACAGGAAACAACGCTGTCATCGGCGCCGCGGCATGACGTTCACGTTCGCGCTCGCGCTCTGGCTCTCCGGTGCGGCGGCCCAGGCGCAGATCGGCAGCCTGCGCGGCACCGTCACGGATCCACAAGGGGCGGTGGTGACCGATGCCGCCGTTACTCTCGAATCGGCCGATGGCGCCGCGCGCTCGACCCGCACCGCCGCCGACGGCACCTTCTCGTTCGACGGCGTGGCCGTCGGAAACTACACGCTGCAGGTCGAATCACCCGGCTTCGAGCCGGCGCGGCAGCCTGTCGCCGTAACCGACGGCCCCGTCGCCGTCGACGTGGTGATCGACGTGGCGGGCCTCGCCGAGGCGGTCAGCGTGACCGCGCCGGCCGTGGTGGCGCTGACCCAGCCGACCGTCACCGGCAGCCGCCTCGGCATGTCGACTCTGGAGACGCCGGCCAGCGTCCACGTGGTGAGCGGCGCCACGATACGCGAGCGGGGCGACGCGTCGGTGGCGCAGGCCAAGAGCCGAATGGTCGGGGTGGCGACGCAGGCCAATCCCGGCAACGGCGGCGGCTCGGTGAGCTCGCGCGGGTTCGGCGGCACCGGATCGGTGATGCAGCTCTTCGACGGCGAGCAGCTCTTCGTCGGCGCGGGCACCGTGACCTTCCCGTTCGACCCGTGGACGGTCGAGCGCATCGAGGTGATGGGCGGGCCGTCGTCGGTGCTGTACGGGACCGGCGCCATCGGCGGGGTCATCAACATCGTTCCCCGCCGGCCGAGCACCGAGGTGCGCGAGAACGTCATCCGCATCGGCACGGGCTCGTTCGGCACGTGGCGAGCCGCCCTCGGCAGCGGCGGCCCCATCAACGAACGGGCCGCGTATCGGGTCGACCTCAGCCACAACCGCGCGGACGGCTGGCTCGACCGCTACGGCGAGATGTCGAGCACCGCGCTCGCGGCGTCGTTCCGCTTCGAGCTGACGGAGAACCTCACCCTCACGCTCTCCGAGGACTACGGCGACCAGCAGCCCGAGCGCTACTGGGGGACGCCGTCGGTCGCCGGCCAGGTGGACGACAGCCTGCGCACGACCAACTACAACGTGAGCGACGGCCGGATCCGGTACGAGGACAGTTGGACCCAGGCCAGGCTCGAGTGGGAGCCGTCGGAAGGCATCCGCGTCCGCACCGGCGCCCAGTACCTCAAGGCGGACCGCCACTGGCGCAACCTCGAGAACTACCTGATCGACCCGGCCGCGCGAACGGTGTTCCGCGAGTTCTATCTCGAGATCCTCCACGATCAGACGCAGTACGGAAACCGGACCGACGCGGTCATCGACCGTCCCCTGTTCGGCCGGCCGAACACGTTCAGCGCCGGCTTCGACTACACGCGCGTCCGCTTCCAGCACACCAACAACAGCCCCTACGGCGGCACCAGCTTCGTCGACCTGGTGGACCCCGTGCCCGGCGAGTTCGTGAACGTGGCCGGCACGTTCCCGAAGTACCGGACCAGCACCCACCGCGTGGCGATGTTCGCCGAGGACCGGCTGGAGGTCACGCCCGAGTTCTCGCTGGTCGGCGGGTTTCGCGTGGACCGCTATGACGTCGATCGCATGGACCTGCTGCGGGAAACCACCGCCGGGGGTCTGTACAGCCCCGTGAGCTGGCGCGGCGGCCTCGTCTACTCGGTCCGGCCCGACCTGTCCCTCTACGGGCAGTACTCGACCGCCACCGACATCATCGGCAACGTCATCAGCAACTCGGCCACGCGACTGGCCCTCGAGCCGACCGTCGGCCGGCAGATCGAGGCCGGCGTGAAGCTGAGCTTCCTGGACGACCGGGGCCAGTGGACCCTGGCCGGCTACCGGATCGTGAAGGACAATCTGCTGGCGTCCGACCCCCTCAACCCGGGGACGAGGCTGCAGGTCGGGCAGCAGTCCTCACGCGGGGTCGAGATGACGCTGGGCCTGTCGCTGCCCGCGGGCGTCGGCCTCGATGCCAGCGTTGCGCTGCTCGACGCCCGCTACGACGACTTCGCGCAAACCGTCGGCGGCGTGCTCGTGTCGCGCGACGGCAACACGCCGCGGAACATCCCCGAGCAGCTCTTCAATCTGTGGCTCACCTGGAACTCGCCCGGCGGCTGGGGGCTCCGGGGCGGCGTCCAGCACGTGGGCGACCGGTTCTGGAACCACGCGAACACCGGGACCGTGCCGGGCTACACCGTGGTCGACGCCGGCGTGCGGCGCCGGCTGAGCGCGAACGTCGACCTCGACGTGCGCTTGAACAACCTGCTCGACGAGCTGTACGCGACCACCTACTACGGGAACGTCGAGCCGCAGTGGTTCCTCGGGATGCCGCGCTCGGCCGAGGTCGCGCTCCTCGTCGGGTTCTGACATGCCCCGCGACTGAGGGACAACACGACCCATGAAGCAGTGGCTCGACTGGCGCCGGTGGATGGTCTACGTCCACCGGTGGCTGGGCATAGCCGGGGGCGTCCTCTTCGTGGCCTGGTTCGTGTCGGGCGTGGTGATGATGTACGCCCGCATGCCGGGAATGGCGAACGAGGAGCGCCTCGCGCGGGCCCCCGCCCTCGACCTCGCCGGCGTGACGCTGACGCCGCTCGAGGCCGCGCGCGGGGCCGGCCTCGCCCCCGGCGGCGGGGATCCCGCCGAGCCGACGCGAGCCGCGGACGGGAACACCCCGCCCCGCCCGGCGGGAGCCCGCGTCGATCAAGTCAGAATCGGGATGCGCGCCGACCGGGCCGTGTACCGCTTCGGCGACCGCCGCAACCAGACGATCGTCTTCGCCGACACCGGCGAGGTGCTCACCCGCGTGGGTCGAGCCGAGGCCGAGGCCCTCGCCCGCCGCTACGCCCCGGGATACGACGGCCCGTTCCACTACGACGGCTACCTCACCGAGCCCGATCAGTGGACGCTGCAGGCGCGCGGGCAGATGCCGATGCATCGCTTCGCCCTCGACGACGCGGACGGCACGCGGCTGTACGTGTCGTCGCTCACCGGCGACGTCGTGCTCCGCACGACCCGGAGCGAGCGCTTCTGGGGATACCTGGGACCCGTCGTCCACTGGATCTACTTCACGCCGCTCCGCAAGCATGGATCGGTGTGGGTGGAAGTCATCATCTGGACGTCGCTCCTCGGCTGCGTGATGTGCCTCACCGGCCTCGTCTGGGGGCTTTGGCGCTACGCCCCGGTTCGACGGTTCCGCCTGCGGTCGCGCAGCGTCCCGGTGGCGTCGCCGTACGCCGGCCTGATGAAGTGGCATCACTACACCGGCCTGTTCTTCGGCGCCATCACCTTCACCTGGGCGTACAGCGGCCTGCTCTCGGTGGGGCCCTTCGACTGGTTCCAGTCTCCGGGCGTCTCGCGCGAGCAGCGCGAGGTGTTCACGGGCGGGCCGCTCCGGGTCGACCGGCTGGCCCTCGATGACCTGCGGGCGGCCGCGGCCGAGATCGAGACGGCGTTCGGGGCGGCCGGCTCGCTCAAGGAGCTCGAGGTCGTCCAGGTCCGGGGCGAGCCGTACTGGCTCGGCTACCGCGCGCCCACGAACGAGGAGGCGGCGCAGTGGATGCAGGTCGGGCTGATGCCGCGGACGCCGCGACCCGTGCTGGAGCGGCGCTACATCTCGGCCGCGCGGCCGAAGACCGGCGCATTCGCCGCGTTTGAAGAGAAGCACCTCGGGGACGAGTCGCTGGTCGAGCTGGCCAGGGCCGCCATGCCCGGCGTGCCGGTGCAGGACGCGGTGTGGCTGCACGAGTTCGACGACCATTACTACGACTCGCGGGGAACACGCTCGCTGCCGGTGCTGCGGGTGCGCTACCAGGATCCGGATGCCACCTGGCTCTACCTCGATCCGGCCCGCGCCGGCATCGCCATGAAGACCGACGAGAGCCGGCGGCAACTGCGCTGGCTGTACCAGGGGCTGCACAGCCTCGACTTCCCGTTCCTCTACTATGAGCGCCCGCTCTGGGACGTCGTCGTGATCGTCCTGAGCATCGGCGGCACCGTGGTCAGCGCCACCACGCTCGTGCCGGCATGGCGCCGCCTGCGGCGCCACGCGGCAGGCCTCGGACGGAAACGCCGGCGCGCCGGCGTTCTCCGTCAACGTCCATACTCGCCGGAGGACGAGCAGCGCGGGGTGGGCGGATCGGTGGAGCCGTCGCGGTAGACGCGGCAGGCCGAACAGGGCTCTGCCCTCGCCAGCACCACGCCAACTACGTTCAGGACCGTCCCGCTTGCCTGCGGTCCTGTGCGCGGCACGTGGCAACGTGATTCCCGTCACGGTTCTCGGGCACGGACACAGCTTCATTCGCTCTTCAGGGTCACGAACGGGTCCGCCCGCGAGGCGCGGCGGGCGGGGACGTAGCTGGCGAGGAGGGCGATGCCCAGGAGCAGCACCGTCGCGGCGCCGAACGACCCGGGATCGGCGGGGCCGATCTCGAACAGGAGGCTGTCGAGCACTCGCCCCGAGGCGAACGCGGCGGCGACGCCCAGCAGCGCCCCGACGAACACCGGTCGCAGGGCCTGGCGCACCACCAGGGTCACCAGTTGCCGGGCGGTGGCGCCCAGGGCCAGGCGCACGCCCAGCTCGTAGCGCCGCTGCGCGGCGACGTGGGCGGCGATGCTGTAGACGCCGACCGCCGCGAGCAGCAGGGCGAGGGCCGCGAACGCGCCGGCCACGAGGGTGTTCAGGCGCTCGGAGCCGACCGACTGCGCCACCCGGTCCTCGACCGTGGTCATGTCGAACAGGGGGACGTCGGCGTAGAGGTTCCCGAGCTCGGCGCGGATAGCCGGCGCGAGGGCGAGGGGATCGGCGCTCGTCCGGACCAGGAACCCCGGCACGCCCCAGTAGAACTGCGCATACGGCCTGAAGACGTGCGGCGCCGGCTCGTCCGCGAGGCCGACGGTCCGGGCGTCGGCCACGATGCCGGCGATGGACACGCCCTCGCGGGCGATGGGCGGGCCCCCGGGGTTGAAGCTGCGAACCGGCATCTCGAGCCGCGGGCGGTCGAGGATCCGCGCGTCGGGCTCGCCGGGGAAGAAGCGCCGCGCGAAGGCCCGGTTGACGATCACGACCGGCGGCGCATCCGCTCCGTCGCGCGCGGTGAGGTCGCGCCCTGCTTCGAGGCGCATGCCCAGCGTGGCGACAAAGTCGGGGCTGACGGTGTCGCCGAGGACCCTCGGCGGCTCCTCGTCGGAAGTGTCGCGCCCGATGAAACGGAGGCTCGTGCCGATCTCGCTCCTCGGCGTCGTTTCGAACGGCAGGCGATCCGTCATGGCGACCGACTCGACACCCGGCAGGGCGCCGACGCGTTCGAGGACCCCGTCGACGAACGCGTCCTGCCGGGGGATCTCGCGCAGGTGCGACACCGCCCGGAACGTCAGCAGGTAGCGCGGATCGAACCCCGTGTCGGTCGCGGTCAGCCGGGTCAGGCTCGTCAGGAGCAGCCCGGCACTCACGAGCAGGACCAGGGTCAGCGCCACCTGCCCGCCGAGCAGCGCGCCCTGCAGCCGCCGCCGCGGGACCACCGCCCCGCTCTGCAGCCCGGCCGCCGCGCGGTGCAGGAAGCGCGGCAGCCACGCGAGGGCCGCGCCGACGCTGACCAGGCACATCAGCACGACCACGGCGACGGCGAAGCCGAGGGTCGCGCCGTCGAGCCCGATGGTGTCGGCGAAGAGCGCGGTGTCCGCGATCAGCGCCCGCATGCCGCCCATGCCCAGGCCAAGGGCGGCGAGGGCGACGGCGGCGGCCAGGCCTCCCAGCACCAGCGTCTCGGTCAGGAGCTGCGCGGCCACGCGCCGCCGGGTGGCGCCCATCGTGAGGCGCACGGCCAGCTCGCGCTGCCGTCCGAGGGTCCGGATGACCTGCAGGTTCGCCACGTTCGCGCACGCGATGAGCAGCAGCAGGGCAATCGCGCCCGACAGCAGCCACACGCGACCGCGGACGTCGCCGACCAGTTGGTCGTGCAGGGGCCGCACTCGGAGCGCATCGCGCGTCATGAGGGACGCCGCGCTGGACAGTCGGGGCGCCGGATAGAACGTGGCGGCGCTCTGCCGGCGAACCACCTCCAGCTCCGCCCTGGCGCTCTCGACGGACTGCCCCGGGGCCAGCCGCCCGATGACGTGCACGAGCACCATGAAGATCCGGCCATCGTCGGAGACGATTGGCGGAAAGCTGTGCGGGTGGTACACGTCCACACGCTCGCGGCCGGGAAAGGTGAAGCCCGCGGGTGCTACGCCCACGACCACGTTCGGACGGCCATCCATGCTCACCGTCTCGCCCACCACCGTCGGGTCGCCGCCGAAGCGCCGCAACCAGAAATCGTGGACCAGCACGACCACGGCCTCCGCGCCGGGTTGCGCGTCCGCGGCCACGAAGCCGCGGCCGGCCGCGAACGGATCGTCGGTCAGCAGCGGAAAGAACCCCGCGGTCACCATGAGGGTGACGACGCGCTCCGGCTCGCCGCGCAGGGTGAGATTCTCGTCGCGCGACGAGAACGCGAACGCGGCGACGGCGTCGAGCGTCGTCGCCTCGTCGCGCCACGCGACGAAGGAGGGATGCCGGACCACGTCCGCCGGCGGACCCTGCTCGCGAATCGCCTCGACGGCGACGAGCCGATCCGCGTCCGGGTAGGGAAGGGGGCGCAGCCACAGCGCCCACGCCACGGCGAAGACCAGGGTGGTCGCGCCGATGCCGACGCCGAGGGTCACCAGCACCATCGTCGTGAAGCCGGGGGCCCGTGTCAGCCCGCGCAGGCCGTGCCGCACGTCGCGCGACAGGTTCTCGACGGCCTGGAATCCCCAGGCGTTGCGGCAGTCGTCCTTGGCCGCGTCCAGCGAGCCGAACGCCAGCCTCGCCTGCCGCCGCGCCTCTTCCGGGCTCAGGCCGCGGGCGAGGTTCTTCTCGACCTCCTGCTCGAGGTAGAAGGCGATCTCCGCGTCGAGGTCGCGGTTGGCGCGGTCGCGCCGAAGAGCGGTGCGGAGCCGCAGGACGATCGCGTCGAGCCAGCGCATGCGTTCCCCCCTTGCCGTCTGCCAAGAGAAGATATACGATTTCAATATCGGATGTCTATAGTCCTTGGACACCGGAGCGAAGACATGAGACCGCGATCCGACAAGACCGACCTCCTGCGGGGGACCCTCGACCTCCTCATCCTCCGCACCCTCGAGCTGCGCCCGCTGCACGGCGTGGCCATCGCCGAGCGCATCCGCCAGGTGACCGGGGGGACGTTCGACGTGCAGCCGGGGTCGCTCTTCCCGGCCCTGCACCGGCTGGAGCACGAGGCGTGGATCGCCGGCGAGTGGACGACCAACGCGGAGAAGCGGCGGGTGAAGTGCTACGTCCTCACCGCGGCCGGCCGGCGCCAGCTCGCGGCGCAGAGGCGGGAATGGGACCGCATCGTGACCGCGGTGACCCAGGTGCTGGAGACCGGTTGATCGATGACCTGCGCTCCAGCCCAGCGCTCAACCGCCCAAGACCACCCGGATGCCGCCTCCTGGCCCGATCGGCTGACGACAAGGCCGCAGTGGGTTGAACGGTGTCGGGGCCGGCTCCGGAGACAGGTTGGAGGTGGAACCAGTCACCGGCCCCAGGCGAACCTGCGCGTCGAAAGGTCCCTACGGACGTCCTGTACCCTGTGGACCTCGAGGGTGGTCGTGCGGCAGTCCCGAAATCACCGAACGGAGGGCGCGGTTGACGGATTCCGACGTGTCGAAGACCTCGGCGACGTCCGGTTCCAGGGTGACGGCGACCACCGTGCCGCTCATCTTGGGTGCGAACCGGTTCGGGCGACTCCGCGAGTAGTCCAGGTCGTACTCGGGCCGAAGGTCGTCGGATGCGTCAGTGGTCGACGGACCCTTGTTCGTAGTCATGTCGTTCCCGTTTCGTGGCGCGCCGGGCGCTGATGAGCCGGACCCTGCTGCCGCGCTCGGTGAAGCTCACGATGAGCAGCCTTTGGCGAGTGGAGTGGCCGACGATGATCTCCCGCGACTCGTCGGCCGAGTGGTCGGGGTCGTCGACGATCCGCGCCATCGGATCGGCGAAGACCGTCAACGCCTCCTCGAAACCGACGCCATGCTTCCTGAAGTTGGCCCCGGCCTTCGAGGCCCGCCATTCGAAGCATGTCCCCACCGCGGGAATCGAGAGTATCACGATGCCGTCGCGCTGCCGATGATCTGTGGTCGAGTCGGCACGGATGCACGTTCGAACCGGATGACGGCGGCCACCTGGTCGTTCTTCGCGGCGACAGGAAGTCCACCCTGCCCATGCATGGGAAGCGGGACATGCCGGTGGGCACGATGGAAGCGATCAAGAAGGACCTCGGCCTGAAGGGGCGGACGCAGGAGGGCGGTTCCGATGTGGCGCTACCCCGTATCGCTGACCACGGAGGGCGGCCACGTGCTCGTCGACTTCCTCGACCTGCCGGCGCACACGTACGGCGACGACGAGGACGAGGCGCTCGCACGCGCGGTCGATGCGCTGACGAGCATGATCGGGGCGTACATGCGGCATCGGCAGCCGATTCCGTCACCTTCCGCGCCGAAACGCGGGGCGATGGCGCCGACCCTGCCGCTGCCGCCGCTTCTGGTCGCGAAGGTCGAGCTCTACAACACGATGCTGGTGCAGCAGGTCAACAAGGCCGAGCTCGGCCGGCGGCTCCACTGGCACCTGCCGCAGGTCGACCGGGTGCTCGACGTGCGCCATGCTTCGCGCCTCGATCAATTGGAGCAGGCGCTCGCGGCCGTCGGCAAGCGGCTCGAGCTGCGCCTCGTTGAGGAGACGGCACGCGACGGCCCATAATCCCCGTTGGGCGCGGTCGGCGAACTCGCGCCCGGCACCGCGCGCGCCGCGGCGGCGGCGCCGGCGGACCACCCTTGGGTCCGTGCGCGAGCGCACGGCTTCCACACATCGAGGAGCTCGCGATGAGCAAGCCGCGGTGCGCCGTCGTTCTGATTCTCCTCGTGGCCGCATCGAGCATGGCGGCCCCGGCCGCGGCGCAAACCGGGTTCGAGTTGCCGCGACTCGCCGACGGCCGGCCGGATCTCCAGGGCGTCTGGGACTTCCGCACCCTGACGCCGCTCGAGCGGCCGGAGGCCCGGGCCGACCAGCCGCAACTGACGCCGGCGGAAGCCGCGGCCATCGAGGCCGCCGCCGTGCAGCAGGCCATCGAGGCGGACCGGCCGACCGGAGTCCGGACGGAGCCGCTGCCAGCCGGCGGCAGCATCGTCAGCTACAACGATTTCTGGAACGACCGCGTGGTCAGCGTGGTCGACGACCGGCGCACGTCGCTCATCGTCGATCCCCCGGACGGCAGGATTCCGTCGCCCCGGCCGGAGACCCGGCGGCAGCTCGCCCTCGCCGACGGCGACCAGGCGGCGCCGCGCGACCGCCCCGTGCGGTTCATGGTGGGCGGCATCGCGCTCGACGGCCCCGAGGACCGCGGGCTCGCCGAGCGTTGTCTGCTCGGCTTCAACTCCGGCCCACCGATCGTGCCGGTCTCCCCCCCGGGGCCGCTACAACCAGAACCTGCAGCTCTTCCAGACGCCCGACCACGTCGTCGTCTTCACCGAGATGGTGCACGAGGCGCGCGTCGTGCCGCTCGACGGGCGCGACCCGCTGCCCGACGGCATCCGTCAGTGGACGGGCAGCTCGCGCGGCCGCTGGCAGGGCGACACGCTGGTGGTCGAGACGACCAACTTCACCGACAAGACCGCGAGCTTCGTCCCGTTCACGCGCCTCGCGATCGGGACCGGCCGGACGCTGCACCTGACCGAGCGGTTCCGCCTCGTCGGCGTGGACACGCTGCTCTACGAGTTCACCATCGACGACCCGACGAGCTTCACGCGGCCGTTCACGGCGGCGATTCCGATGAAGCGGAGCACCGCTCCCCTCTTCGAGTACGCCTGCCACGAGGGCAACTACGCGATGCGCAACCTGCTGGCGGGCGCCCGTGTCCGGGAGAGGCAGGTGTCCGAGAGCGGACGTCGTACTCCCGACGGACCGCCTGTCCCTGGCCGGCGGTGAGATGGGCGTAAGGGCGGGGGGTGGCTCCTCACCGTCCTCCGAACCGCCGATGTACTGCAGTCCCGCTAGCGGGGCGGCGTAGTCGACCCCGCCCATGGTCGTGCGCACGGGTCCCGCGCCCTGCCCAGCCCCAGCTTCCGACTCCCTAGCCCTGCCCTTGCCCCATAACTTTTCGCTGGACTTCATGAAGCCACCTCGCTACGGTGGCCGGCATGGAGATTCAGAGTCAGGTTGGGCGCAGCCTGCGGAGCAACCTCATCCGACTGCGCGAGGTGCTGGACGGGGCGGTAGCGCAGGGCGTTCACGCCCTCGGGCAGGTCGCCGACCGTGTCTGTGAAGCGTTCGATTTCCGCGATGGACGCGGCCGGTGGCAGCGCGCGAGCTGCTCGGCGGCGTTGGCCGCCCTTGAGGCGGCGGGCCACGTCTCGCTGCCTCGGGGTCGGCCGACCCGCGGCGGTGTGCGGCGGCCGCGTGTGCTTCCGCAGCCGGTGGCTCCGGCGGTTGACGTACCCGGGACGGTCGGCGAGGTCCGGGACTTGGCGCTGGTGCGGGTGGAGACCGACGAGCAGCGCCGAATCTGGAACACGCTGATGGCGCATGAGCACCCCCGCGGCGCCGGACCCTTTGTCGGTCCTCAACTTCGGTATCTGGTAGGCTCGGCGCATGGCTGGCTGGGCGGGGTGGGGTTCGCTGCGTGTGCGCGGCGCCTGCGGGCTCGCGACGCCTGGATCGGCTGGGACGACACACGCCGACGCGCTCACCTGCACCGGGTGCTGGGCCTGTGCCGGTTGCTGGTGCGCCCCGGCGTCGCGTGCCGCAACCTGGCCTCCCACGTGCTGGGCCGGGCCGCACGGGCGGTCGGGGACGACTGCGAGCGCCTCTACGGCTATCGGCCGTGGCTGCTGGAGACGTTCGTCGACGAGACCGAACAGACGGGGGCGAGTGTGCGGGCGGCGAACTGGGTCCGCGTGGGTGAGACCTGCGGGCGCGGGCGCCAGGACCGCACGCACGCGGCGTCGGAAACACGCAAGGCCGTGTATATGTATGCGTTGGCGCCGGGGTGGCGCGACACCCTCCAGGCGCCCGCCGCGGGCGTGGCGCCGCTCGGGGTCGGCGACGGGCTCGACGCGGCGTCCTGGGCGGACCACGAGTTCGGCGGGGCGCGGCTGGGCGACGCGCGGCTGAGCGCGCGGCTGGTGCTGAGCGCCCGGCAGATGGGCGAGTCTCCGCTGCGCGCCATGACCGGCGCCGCGAACGGCACGAGAGCGATGGTGAAGGGACATTACCGGCTGATCGACCAGCCCGCCGAGAGCGCGGTGACGGTTGAGAACATCCTGGCTCCCCATCGTGAACGCACGTTGCGGCGGATGCGGACGCATGACACGGTGCTGTGCATCCAGGACGGTACCCGCCTGAACTTCACCCGGCGCGGCCAGACCGAGGGGCTGGGGGTCATCGGCTCGAATCAGACCGGCGCCGTGGCGCGCGGTCTGGACCTGCAGACGACATTGGCGGTCAATCCGGACGGCATGGCGCTGGGCGTCCTGCGAGCCGCGTTTGACGCACCCGAGTCTCCGAATCTTGAGGAGAAGGGCCAGTCGAAGCCGCGCGAGGAACGGAAGTCGTTCCGTTGGGTCGAGGGGCTGCGCGACTGCGCGGAGGCGGCCGAGCGGTTGGGTGAGGAGACCCGGGTCGTGTGCACGATGGACCGCGAGGCCGACTTCCTCGACCTGTTCGTCGAGCGCCGGGCGCACGCCCCGCAGGTCGACCTGCTGGTCCGGGCGAAGGTCGACCGCGTCCTCGGCCGGGAGAAGACGGCTGACGGGCACGTGGTTACGCGCCGTCTGTTCGACGAGGTGCGCAACGCGCCGGCCCGCGGCACCGCCACGGTCGAGGTGCGGCGGCTGAGCGCGCGGGTGAAGGCCAGCAAACAGGCCCGCCAGGACGGCCGTGCGGCCCGCGACGCCGAGTTGACGCTGCGCTACCAGCCGGTGGCGCTGCCGTGTCCCGGCGCCGAGCCGGTCGATCTGTTTGTCGTCCATGCGCGCGAGGAACAGCCGCCGCCCGCAGTCAAGCCGCTGGAGTGGTTCTTGCTGACCACGATGCGGGTGACCAGCACCGATGACGCCACGCGCATTCTGGGCTGGTACGCCCTGCGCTGGCGCATCGAAGAGTACTTCCGGGTCCTCAAGTCCGGCTGCAAGGTGGAGGAGTTGCAGCACCATACGGCGGAGCGTCTCGAGCGGGCCATCGCCATCAAGATGGTTGTGGGGTGGCGGATCCAGTTGATGGTCCAGCTCGGGCGCGAGACGCCTGACCTGCCGGAGGACTTGCTGTTCTCCGACAGCGAGTTGCGCGTGCTCGCCGTCTTCGCCCGTTCCCGCAATCTGCCGGCGCCGCCGCGCCTTGGGGACGCCGTCGGTCTGCTCGCCCGCCTCGGCGGGTGGCTCGGGCGAAAGCGCGACCCGCCCGGCGCGCAGCTCCTGTGGCATGGCTACACCCAGCTCGTCGCCATGGCCTTCGCCTTCGAACTGCGGGACGAATTCGGATGACCTTGCACGCATTACGACGTCCAGCCGGCGAGATCCGGGGCAAGGGCAGCCCTAGCCCCGCCCCCAAGCCCCCGCCGCCACGGCGCCGCCATCCTCTCCTCGACTGCCACACCACCTGCCAGTCCCCCCCGCTCGAACCGCGCCACTAGCTCCGCAGGCATCAGATCCGCGCTTCTCGATCGTCCCCGTCGCCCCGCCGTCCCGCTGCTCCCCCCCCTTCCCCACCCTGCCGTCAGCGTCTCCTCGACGTCAGCGTGGCCGTCATCAAGATCGTTTTCGACGACTCGCACACCTCCCCAACGTCAGCGCCGCTCCCCCGCCCACAGTATTTCCACTCGCGCACCGACGCATCGCTCGCCCCCACGAAGCCCGCCCCGGACGCCAGCGCTCGCCACACTCCGCCCCAACCCACGAGCGCCCGGCTCCCATACGCCATCACCACTAGCCGCCGGTTGCTCCCCCGGGTCATAATGGCCCATGCTCCCGGCCCACACCATTGCCCGCCCCCACTCCATGCGGCCCCGACCCTCCTCTCGGACCGCGTACACGCTCCCTGACCCCACCGTCTACCACCGCAGCTCCCTGCACAGCATTCTCCCCTCCCGGTCCCCGACCACCTCCACCGTGCTGCTGCCCCTCCACCCACCCCAACAGCCGGCCCACCGCACCTACCCCGTTCCACCGGCCGATCTCACCCTCGTGCACCTTCTACCTCTACGTCTCCTGCGACGCGCCGCTTGGTCGCTATCCGCCCTGACGCTTCTGCAGCACCAGCGCCCGCTGCCCCTACTGCCCCCGGTCTGGCGTCCCCTACACGTCGCCACTATCCCCGACCCATCCATCCACCTTGTCGCCCCCATCCTTCCTCTCCAACCACCGCCTCCCTGTCGCCTTGGGTATCCGACCTCATGCCTCTAGTCCGGCCCCGCCTCACCGATCACCACGACATACTGCTCCCACAAGCCCAAGTGGACTTCGCCATACCCTTTCTCGATGAAGACATTCCGCTTTACGTGGACCCCTTTCTGCTCTGGCGATCTCCATCCCAACAAGATCAATCACTGCACACCGGCCTCCTAAACTGTTTCAACCATCTCGGCTGGCTCATGCATAAAGGCCGTGTAGCCGAAGCCGTGGACGACTTGCTGCTAGCCTCTGAATGCAACGAGGTCGGCCTAGGGCTTTCGACCACCCGCACGGGCAAGCGAATCGGCCGCGGCACCGCCCGTGAGATACTCGCGCTGTTCTCAAACGTGCCAAAGTATGGAACATCCGGTTTCACGCATTTCGAAGAAATTCAACTTTATGTCGACGGCGTCTCCAAGGATCGCATTAGTGACATCGCATGCAGCTTCTTGAAATCTTTCTTGATCGACTTCACCATCGACCAGTGCCACCTACACGCCATCCCATTGGCGAAGGTCCGCCTCGGAAGTCTCTACAACTACCAAAGTCAGCGCTTTGAATCCAATGTAAGCACTGAGCTTCCGGTGATTCCCAATTCCGGTGAGCCGATCCTGTTTGTCCCAAAGCGCTGGCTACGTCATATCCCTTGGATCAATTTTGACGACTATTTCGCCACTGCCTGTCCAAAGGACGACGTTATCAATCGCCAAGGTGCCGACGATCGTGTCAGCGTGTTACACTACAATCGCGAAAACTACGGCATGGTCGCGGAATATGTTCAGCAGAAAGAACGCACTGCTAGCGATTGCCACAACGACCCTCTGTTCAAGCAAGTACCCGTCATCTCGGCTCGCCGGAGGATGGTGCAGATCCGGAAACTGCCAACCGGCACTGATGACAAGGCCGACCGAAAGTACGAAGATGCTTCGGCGCAACTGCTTGCCTCCATGTTCTACCCCCACCTCGACTTCGCGGCGACACAGAGCCGTTCTGAAGGCGGTTCCACAATTCGTGACCTCGTGTTCTACAACAACCGGTCCGTCGATTTCTTGCGCGAGATTCTGGAGGACTATCGGAGCCGACAGCTGGTAATGGAAATGAAAAACGTCCGAAAGGTCGAGCGTGAACACATCAACCAACTCAATCGATATCTCACCGATGAATTCGGCGCCTTTGGGGTACTCGTAACACGCAACCGTTTCTCGAAGGCAATCTTCCGAAATACTGTTGATCTGTGGTCCGGCCAACGCCGCTGCATCATAAGCCTAACCGACGATGATCTGGAACTCATGGTCGAAGTCTTCGACAGCAAGCAGCGAGACCCAATCGAGGTTCTCAAGAAAAAGTACATCGAGTTCCGGCGGGCATGTCCGTCATGAGGGGGAACAATGAAACGAGCCGATGTCGAGTCTTTTGAAAAAGTCACCACTCAACTCGCGAGTCTCCATGATGAAATGTCAGCGCTGGCCAAGAGGTCACCCAACGATGCCATAAACACCTTCAAGCTCGCATTCGTAAACGCCGCTCTCGCCAAGTGCAACGAACTCTTGGGTCGGCGCTATCGTCCTTTTCTCGATTTTGAACAGTTTTCGTCTGAAGACATGCCCTCAAATAGCGACGTTACGTTTATCCTGTCCCAGTACCTTGCGTGCACAGAAACGCTCAGATCCGCCAACGTCTATTTGTGGACTGGCAGATGGTATTGGGATATAGACGGAGTCGATCGCGAAAACTCAAGGAAAGGGATCGAAACATCTCCGCCCAAGAAACTCAACCGCAAGTAAAGGACCAAGCGATGCCTAGAACTCGAAGTCGTGCCGCCCCTACAATCGCGGCCAACGGAGAAAAACATGAGAATCTCATGCCGCTTATTGAAGCGATGCTGCGCGAATTTCAGGAACTTTCCAAGAAGAAGCCCGACAGCGTCCTCAATAAACGCAAGGTCGAAATCGTCAACCGGCTGCTGCGAGAAGTGCATAAGCTCCTGAACGACGAACCGACCAGCGCGTATCTGGACCTTCTCGACGAGGACGACCTACCACAGAACAGCGACGTCGTTCTGGTCCTGAGCCAGACCGTTGTCGCGATGAAGCGGTTCCGAGATCGATACTATCGCTACAGTGGCTCCGGTGAAGGCTGGGCATGGGTGCCCACTGAGTAAATGCGTCGGCTAGAGCCAGGAGCGTCGGTCTCCGGGACCGATCCGACTTCGGCAAGGGAACAAGAAGACCTGTGCGTTCTACGGGACCAAAACGGTCAAACCGGCTGGCGGAATGCGAAACGGCGAGTAGTACGGCCATTACATGCACCCACCCCGTACCCCCCGCAGGGGTCTGGTACTCGCCGCACACGTCGAGCGCGTCGTCGCCGCCGTGGCAACTCCCGTCGGGGATATTCGACCAGCCGACCTCCGGTCCCCTCGCGCTGACCCCGCCTCGGTTCCTGGGCCATCAGCGATGCCCGCGGATTGGAGTGTATACAACCGCCCTGGTTTCTGCGGCGGTTCCCGCCGAAATTCCCGTAAAGCTTTCATGAGGCGTTGAGGTACATGAGCGAGAACAACCAACGGAAGCCCTGCTTCGTAATCTCCCCACTCGGAGATCCCGAATCCGAGACACGCAAGCGCTCGGACCAAGTGTTGAGGCACGTCGTCCGGCCAGCCGTGGAGTCATGCGGCTATGAAGCGGTTCGGGCAGACGAGATCGACAAGCCCGGGATGATCACATCGCAGGTGATCCAGCACGTCGTCGAGGACCCTCTTGTCGTTGCGGACCTCACCGAACGCAACCCCAACGTTTTCTATGAATTGGCGATCCGGCACGCCTTGCGGAAGCCGCTCGTTCAGATCATCCGCAAGGGTGAACCGATTCCATTTGACGTAGCTGACACTCGTACTATCTATTTAGATCACAAGGACTTGGATAGTGTCCAGGCTGCGAAGGACGATATCGTGAAGCAAGTCAAAGCGCTTGAGAACGAATCTGCAGACATCGAGACGCCGATTTCGGTTTCACTTGACCTCCAGCTCCTCCGACAGAGCAAGAAGCCGGAAGAACGGTCGCTAGCTGACTTGGTCGGGGCCGTTGGTGATCTTCGGAACAGCTTGAACAATATTGAGACGCGGATCGGGACGGAAGACCAGAAGGGGCTCCTCGACCAACTCCAAACTGAACTTCGCAGGCTGCCAGCACGTATTGACGAGTACCCGGATGGCCCCCGGAGGCGGGGAAGCAGGCTCGGCCGGGTTCATCCGATGGTGGTGCGAGAGTTCCTTCACATGGCGCCCAAAACCACTCCTGCGTTGGGGGTGCTAATCGTCGCCAGTTGCTTCCGTGATTCGATGCCATGGCTATACGAAATGGGTCTGGAGGTTTACCGCGTCGCGAGGCGCGGCCGTGGCGACGCCCTGCGGAAGGCAGCCCGTGAGTTCAGACAAGCCGTCGAGTTTGCGGTCCACGGCCCGATGGCTCGTGAGTTCTTCGCTGGAGGTCGGGACGCATCGGAAATTGAGCCACTCCTGCATGACGCGCTGAATATGCTCCACCGGTAGACCAAGCCCATCAACATACGACTAGCCCAAACGGACCAACGATCTTCGGTTACCCGGGTGAAGTCGAGGAGAGCCGTGAAGTGGTGTGGCAGCGTCGGCGCGCACGTGCCCATACATGAGGCATGGCCAGCAAGAACGGCGGGCGCGGTGGTTCGAAGGGCGCCCCGGCGGGAGCTGGATTCGCGGGAGAAGCTTGTCGAGGAATCAACGGGTACGCCAAGCCGATCGACGATGTGGACCGCGCAACGCGGGACCTAGACCGTCCCACCCGCAACCTGGACCGCACCGCCCACGATCGAGACCGGTGGAGGCGACGCAGCAGGGACCTCAAGAAGCAACTCGATGAGGCCCCGCCGGGCCGGCGAACGGCAGGCTGCACTTTTCGCCAAGGACCGGCCATCCGGCCACCGGCGGAGTCCGGTCCATTCGGCGCATCAAGCATCTCGACGAAGGCCTTCGTTTTTGGGGCCGTCATCAGCACCGTTTGGCCGGTTCGCATCTCACCCTCGAGGTCGCTGGTCCGCCTGTCGGTTCGCCACCCCAGGAGCATCCGGGCTCCTCCGGCGAGGTACAGCTCCGCCCGTCCGCCGGCCCGGTGCAGCTCTCTGTCGAGTTCCTCGAGGAGACCGGCTACGTTCTCAGAGTTCAGCGGTCCACTGCCGACCATCCCCGGTCCTCCCGTCCAGATCCCGGCTGTCGATGCTGACCCCTCTCCGGAGGAACGCGCCGGGCTGCCAGGCGAGGTCGCTGTCGGTCTCGAACCCGGTCAGCTTCACGGGCTCCGGGAGGAACCGCTCGGGTTCGTCCACCCAGGCGGGTGCGTCGTAGCCGTGCGTGAGCGCCGCGTGCTCGATGACCGCGGCCAGGGCGACGTCCCACTTCGTGTTCGTCAGGTGGGGCCGGTTCCTGAGCATCGTCTGCCGGTCGGCTTCGGTTCCAGAGTGGAAGCTGCGTTGCAGTTGGCGCACGATCAGCCGGTACAGCTCGATGTCCGTCCAGCCCTCGTCCACCCCTTTCGCGTAGACGTCGGGGTCGACCAGATCGTCGAGCAGCCAGCGTTCGCCGTTCAGGCGTTTCCACTCCCCGGGTCGGTGTTGGCCAGTCGGCGTCTCCGCCAGCGCGCGACGGTTCCGGGGGCTATCCCGGCGATCACGAGACCCGGCTCGTCCCAGACGACGGGCAGCGGGACCTCCGGCGTCGCGAGACGCCGTCCGGCTTCCGCGGCTTCTTCCAGGACTCCCGGCACGTCGAGCCGGCGGCCTCGAGTCCTCTCGTGATTGCCCTCTCTGTCTCCGCTTCGCCGTAGACGTGCATCCGGCTTCCGATGTCGTAGCTGGCGTGGATCAGGAACGGCTCGGCGCCGGTGTCGGCCGTCAGGGCGATTCGAAGCCTCGTCCCGGTCTTCGCGATGGCGTCGGCCAGCGTGCGGCAGTTGGCGCGGAAGCGCGCCGGGCTTCGGCCCGGTCGCCGTTCCGGCGTCGCCTGGACGTTCGGTCGCTGGTCGCGGTCACGTCGTCGTCGCCCATGGGATCCTGTCGACGTCCTCGACTCTCGGAGTCAGGGAAGCAGATCGTCGACGACGATCCGTGCGTCGGGGCGAGCGAGCGGCGCGACCTTGTCCCCGGCTGCATGGTGGGTGACGCTCCGGTAGCCGTCTCCAGCCGGGTCGCGGTAGACCTCGAGACGGGCCTCCGGGAGGGCGAGAATCCAGTACTCGGGAATCCCGCAGCGCGCGTACAGGCGCTGCTTGACCGTCCGGTCGTACCGCAGTGATTCGTTCGAGACCTCGACGACCAGCACCGCCGACGTTGGATGGCCTTGGCCGTAGTCGCGGATCGCGCCCCTCACGACGGCCACGTCCGGCTCGGGTTCCGAGTAGTCGTCGGCCGCCAGCGGGTGCTGTATCCGGACGTAGAACCCGAGGCCGAACACCCGCCGCAGGCTGTCGGCGACGAGGTCTATGCCGATCGCGTGGCTGACTCCCTCCGGTGTCATGGCGTTCAGGTCGCCGTCGATGAGTTCCAGCTTGGCGTCCGGCTCGAACGCACCGGCTTCCACGGCACGGTCGTACTCGACCCGTCTCAGGCGGTAGGGGCGGATGGAGACGTCGGACGCTGTGGCTCCCATGACGGCTCCTCTATCGTAGCGCGGAACCGGCACCCTGCGGCCCCGGCAGGATTTGGCCCGGCGGCGTGCTACCAGGCACGTTTCGGCCGCGGCGGCCGGCCCGTGGCACGAACTCCTGATCCTCACGGGCTACCGGCGGACCGGCGGCGCCAGAAGGGCCCGATGAAGCCGCCCTCACGCTGCGTCCGCTTCAGGAGGACGAGGCTCGCCGATGCCGGAAAGCACTTCGGCTGCCGCCGACTGTAGTAAGGTCGCCCCGGGGCCCTCGTGCGGTTTCCGTGGGGGGCGCGCAGGATGCCGGCGCATCTGGACATGACCACGATGTTCGACACGACTGACCAGATTCTGAGCCAGCTCCGCGCCGGAGAGGACGGTCTGGCCGAGTTCAAGGCCCTCCGCCTCGGCGACCGCGGCGTCCTGTCTCCCAACACCGAGGACCTCGCGGGCGAGCTGGTTGCCTTCGCGAACGCCGACGGCGGCACCATCTTCCTGGGCGTAGACGATTCCGGCGCCGTGGCCGGCATCCCGCCGGCGCGCCTCGACGCGGTCGAGCGCTGGATCGCCAACATCACCTCGCACAACTGCGAGCCGCCGATTCGACCGATCCTGCGCAAAGTCCTCCTCCCGGCGTCCACCGGCGAGGAACGGCACGTGCTTCTGGCCGAGGTACCGCGCGGCCTCTACGTGCACCGCACGTCCGGGGGACGCTACTACCTGCGCGTCGGCTCCACGAAGCGCGACCTCACGCCCCCGGAGCTCGCCCGCCTGTTCCAACAGCGCGGACGCGAATACGTGTTCGACGAGCAGCCCGTCCTGGCCGCCACCGTCGACCACCTCAGCCGCCACCGACTCGAGGCCTTCTTCGGACGCTCGCCCACCATCCCCTGGCTCGACCTGCTCCGCAACACCCGCGTGACGCTCCGCGACGAGGGCGGCGTCGACCGCCCCACCGTCGCCGGCCTGCTGACCTTCGGCACGGAACCCACCGAGTTCCTCGCCTCCGGCTCGATCGAGGCGGCGTGCTATTCGGGTGAGCGCCTGTCCTCCGACGACCTCGTCCACGCCGAGCGCCTAGCCGGGCGGGCGCCCGACCAGATCGACGCCGCCGTCGCCTTCGCCGCCCAGTTCATGCGGCACCCGATGCCCGGCCGGCCGGCCGCTCGGACCCGCCGTACGATCTGGATGTCGTCGACGAAGCCATCGTCAATGCCGTCGCTCACCGCGACTACGCCATCTCCGGCTCGAAGATCCGCCTTTTCCTGTTCGCCGACCGGCTCGAGATCTGCAGCCCCGGCGGGCTGCCCAACACCATCACCCTCGACGAGATGCCCTACCGCACGTTCACCCGCAACCAGCTCCTGGTCAGCTTCCTCTCGCGCATCCGCAGCAAGCGCACCGACCAGGTGTTCCTCGAATCGCGAGGCGAAGGCGTGCGGAAGATCCTCCGGAACGGCGAGGCGCATTCCGGCCGGCGGCCCGAGTACGAGCTGTTCGGCGACGAGCTCCGGCTGACCCTGTGGGCGAAGAGCGGGCCAGCAACCGACTGATGTCAAAGACGAGTCAAGGCTTGAACCACGCCGTGAACACCATGCCCCCGACGCGCCGGGCGATGCTACGAGCGGACGCCGGGAACCACGCAAGCTCCCGGCCGGCACCGTCCCTCGATTGCGCCGAGCGGGCATGCACACCGCGTAGGCCGGCAGCCCTGGCCTCCATGCCGATGGGCTGACAGCGCGTGTGCGGAACCGGTGCCCCGTCCTCGGCCAAGGGATAGGTGTGCGGCAGGCCGGCGGCGCTAATGCCGGCCGGTGAATGGACATCGCCGACGACTTGGCGGTGCGGCAGGACGCAGCCGACCAGCATCGGCCCCCGGTCGTCACGCAGGTCTTCCGGTTCGTACGGCCACCGGGCGATAAAGGCGCGAAGATTGCGTTGCGCCGTTGCAACGTCTTCGTTCAGGTAAAGCACAGGGAAGCTGTCGGGCGGATTCCAGCGCCCGCCGCTACGCTGCGCGAAGCTCGGATCGAGCGGGTCGGCCCAACCCGGATCCGCGATGCGCCACCAGACGTGGGCGTGGGGTACCGTCTCGCGCAGCAACTCCACGGTCAGGTGTGCGCCCGATCGAACCGGAACATGCCGCGGCAGGCCGTCAGCACCGTCCGCGTCTCGCCTCGCCCCCACAGCGCCACGAGGGACTCGCCGCCGAGTGCCGGGATCGGCCGTCGCACCACGGCCGGGATGCGGTCACGTTTGAGATGACGTACGAGTAGATCCGTGGCGGCGGACAGATCCGCCATCGCGCTCACGCGCTCAGGCGGTGCCCCCTGTCGCATCCACTTGGCGGCGGCCTGCCGACTCACGCCGAACAGTCGCGCCGCCTCGGCTTGGCTCAGCCCCCAGACTTGGACGGTGCGTGCAAACGACGCCCCGCGACGCAGGCGATCGAGGCGTTCCGTAAACACGTCGAGCCAAACACTGTTCTGGCCGTGCGCTGCGAACGTGCGCTCAGCCGCCTCTTCGGGTTCGATGGATCGACTCGTATCGCTCGCGCCAACCATGTGCGTCTCCACCCGCAACCGTATGTCAACCGCAACCGAATGTCAACTTCCCCGTTTGCCTGTCGCTCGGTTGACAAGTGTATACGCCCGCCGCCTGCCGGCCCGCCGTCATTGCCCCTCATCCGTCGAAGCCCCCGAGCCGAGCGCCGCGCAGGAACTCGGTCAACGACTGGTGCCGGACGCCCTCCAGGTCGGCGGGCTGGCGCGGGTCGAGGGAGAGCAGCGATGCGCTTCGCGGACACCAGGCTGCCGACGCTGTCGACCGCGAACCAGGTGATCACGTTGGTCGACAACAGCCGCGGGATACCCGTCGAACACGCACGCCAGCGGCCGGCGGGCGGCCGAGGTGGTGCACACGTATCCACGGCGACCCCGGCCCGAGTTGACATCTAGTCCCCTATCTGGCTAATCGAGGAGCCATCCCGGGAGGCCGCCGATGCCCGTCGTCAACGTTCACGAAGCCAAGACTCAACTGTCGCGACTGCTGGCGCAGGTCGAGACGGGCGAGGAGGTCGTCATCGCCCGCCGGGGCCGGCCCGTCGCCCGGCTGGTGCGCTGTCAGCCCAAGGGGAAGCGGCAATTCGGCGCCATGAAGGGCCAGATCAAGATCACCGACGCCTTCTTCGAGCCTCTGCCGGAAGAGGAGCTGAAGTTGTGGGAAGGTGGATAGCGGGCCGTGCGAATCCTGCTCGATACTCACGCGTTCCTGTGGTGGATGGAGGGCAATCCGCGCTTGGTGACGACTGCACGGCGCGCCGTCGCGGCGGATGAGAACGACATCCTGGTGAGCGCCGCCTCCGCCTGGGAGATCACCACGAAGCACCGCCTCGGCAGGCTGCCCGACGCCGACAAGCTCGCGGGCGACATACGCGGCGCCATCGCCAGCCAGGACTTCGCCGAGTTGCCGGTCAGCGTCCCCGACGCCGAACGCGCCGGACGATTGACAGGCCCGGTCCAGGATTTCTTCGACCGCATGCTCATCGGGCAGGCCTTGTCGTACGAACTCGCGCTGGTCTCCAACGAGAAGGCGTTCGATTGGTACGGGATCCGCCGCCTGTGGTGACCCGGCGACCCGTCGCTTCTCGTGACTCACATGGCGATGCTGGCGACGCCGGCAACGCGCCGGCGCTCCATCGAAGAGCTGAACGAGGCCGCGGCCGCGGGCTGGGCGGGAGAGGTGTGAAGATCACCGCCGACACGAACGTCCTTCTGCGCGTCGTGGTGCACACGACGACCCGGAGCAGGCCGATGCCGCCCGGACGCTCACGTCATCATTGCCCGTCGTCCATCGAAGCACCGAGCGGGGCACCGCGCAGGAAGTCGGTCAACGACTGGTGTCGCACGCCCTCGAGGTCGGCGGGCTGGTGCGGATCGAGCGAGAGCAGCACCCGGGGGTAGGCGTCGCGAACCGCTGCGAAGGCCGCGAGCTCGCGCTCGATGGTGGCGGGCGACTCGAGCAGGTAGGCGACCTGCACGTAGCGACGACCCGACCGCCGTTCCGCGACGAAGTCGATCTCCCGCGGTCCCGCCACGCCGACCGTGACCGTGTAGCCGCGGCGGCGCAGCTCCAGGAAGACGAGGTTCTCCAGGACGCCGCCGATGTCGCTCTCGCGGTAGCCGACGATGCCGTTGCGCAGGCCGATGTCGCCCAGGTAGTGCTTCCGGTTCACCTGCAGCAGCCTTCGCCCCTGCAGATCGAAGCGGGGAACGGGCGTCAGCAGGAAGGCGTCGGCCAGGTGCGCGAGGTAGTTGAGCACCGTGTCGACCGCCGTCGTCCTGCGCTGGCTCTTCAGGAAGTCGGCGATTCGCTTCGCGGACACCAGGCTGCCGACGCTGTCGACCGCGAACCGCGTGATCGCCTCGAACAGGGCCACGTCGCGGATGCGGTGACGGCGGACCACGTCGCGGATGACGATGGTGCTGACCATGTCCGCCAGCATCTGGTCGACGACGAGGTCGCTCAGGTCGGTGTGGAGCAGTCCGGGCAGGCCCCCGATGCGGAGGTAGAGCCGGAACAGCTCGGCGTCGCCGACCGCCGCGCCGGGACGCTGCCGGTACAGCTCGCCGAACTCGGCCAAGGTCAGCGGGAACACCTGCAGCGTGACGTAGCGGCCGGCGATCAGCGTCGCGAGCTCGGCCGACAGCAGCGTGGCGTTGGAGCCGGAGATGACGACCTCGGTGCCGCCCTCGCCGTTCAGCGACGCGACCGCGCGTTCCCAGTCGGCAATCTGCTGCACCTCGTCGACGATTACCACCCGCGGCTCGCCCCGCCGCGTGGTGGAGTCCACGTGGTCGATCAGATCGCGCGCCGTCCGCACCGATTCGAACGCGAACGACTCCTTGTCGACGTAGACCACCTGCCGCTCGCCGCGCAGCGAGGCCGCGAACTGCCGCAGGAGGACGCTCTTGCCGACCCGCCGGATGCCGGTCACCGCGGTGACGGCGGGGGCGTCCAGAAACTGGCGGAGGCGGTCGAGGTAGTGGTGGCGTCGGATCTCCATTTTTTAGAATACAAACGAATGAATAGAAGTTTAACGGATAATTTTCGATTATAAACGAAATTTATCGCTCCGCACCAGCGACCGGACCGAATCGCCGTCGCGCCAGCGACCTGTCTTCGTTTGTCCCGGTACTTCCCGCTACCGCGAGGTGATGCGGTGCGCGCCCTGCAACAACCACTCGCAGGCGCTCTGCATCTCCACGCCGGCTGGCGGATCGGCGGGCAGGCCGTCCTGCGTCAACGTCAGCAGTCGCCGGCGGGCGCGCGGAAACAGCTTGCCGGCCGCGGCGAGCGCCCGGCATTCGCGCTTCGCGGTGTCAGGGTCCGAGAGGTCGGCGCAGACCTGGATCAGCTCCGTCTCACCGGTCGCGTCCCGAGCCAGGAAATCGACCTCGTAGCCCTCGGGGGTGCGTATGTAGGTCGCCTCGCAGCCCCGGCGCTCAAGCTCCAGCAAGACCGCCGTCTCCAGCGCATGGCCCAGGTTGGCCCGGCCGGTCCGGTCGAAGACCGGAATCAGCCCCGGGTCGACCGGATACGCCTTGCGCGGATTGACCATGCGCTGGCGTTCCGAGACCGATTCCATCCAGACGATCCGGACGAGGAAGCAATCCTCCAGGTGCCCGAGGAAGTGGTGCAACGTGTCCTTGGCGATCGGGATGCCCTGCGACTTCAACGCCGCGTGGAACTTCTCGATGCTGAACATCCCACCGGCGTTGCCCAGAAGCTGACGCACGAGCCAGCGCAGCGACGTGACGTTGCGCACGTCGTGACGCTCGACCACGTCGCGCAGCATCGCCACGTCGACGTAGTCGCGCAGAAGCTGATGCCGCGACGGCGCGTCGAGCCCCTGCGCCTCGGGAAAGCCGCCGACCCCGAGCCAGTCCAGGAGGGCGCGTTCGAGCCGCGTCCTCTCCCGGCCCGTCAGCACGGCGGCATCGTCGGGGACCGACCGGCCCCGGTGGCGCAGCGCCTCGCCGAAGCTGAAGGGATGAATCAGCACCCGCCACCCGCGGCCCCGGAGGGCCGTCGCGACCTCTCGCGACAGGAGCGCTGCGGACGAGCCGGTGACGAGCACCTCGGTGCGGTCGGCATCCAGCAGCCGACGGACGAAGCGTTCCCAGCCGGGGACGACCTGAATCTCGTCGAAGTGCCAGACTACCGGCGCAGCGTCATCCAGGTCCGGGACGGCGCGGCCGAACTCGGAGACGAGCAGGTCGAGGTCCGCGGCGTCCAGGTCCGCAAGCCGCTCGTCCTCGAACGAGAGGTACGGCAGCCGCTGCCGGGGAACCCCCTGCTCGATGCGCTCCTGGCGGAGCTGGTGCAGGAACGTGGTCTTGCCGGCCCGCCGCATCCCCACCACCGCCGTGGCCTTGCCGGGAAACCGCACGGCCCCGAAGACCTGCCGCCGTGTGAGCCGGGGCAGCGGCTTCCGCAGCGAGTCGGCGAGCTGCTCTCTGAACGCCCGCCGCAGGCGAGGGTGCTTCGCGTCCATCGCCGATTGTCCTCTCCGAGAGGAGAACTACTCCCGATAATATCCGTTTGAAAAGGATAAATCCATCGCTTGGCGCCGCATTTCGCCGGCGAGGCCCGAGGCGGTGACGAGAGCGGGCCCGACGCCGACGCCGTCCACGTGGTAGTAGCCGAGCGCGGCGACGAGCCCCACCGTCGCGGTCAAGTGCGTGAGTCCACCACGCTTCCTGTGCGATGATGCGGGACGGGGATCGAGCGAGGCTTATGTCGCGCCGGCGGACGCGGCGCCCGGCCGCGAGTTGGTAGCACCACCTGGCCAGTAACGGACACCCAAGGGAGGAAACCATGAGACGAACGGTCCTTGCCGCAGCTCTGCTGGCCCTGACCGCCCCGGCGTCGGCCCAGGTGATCCGGGCCGACTACCAGCACACGCGGTCGCAGTTCGGTGGCGAGCCGATGCTCATCGCGGCGGGCTCGCACTTCTTCGCCGACGACGGGCGGTACCGGCACGACAGGCTGGAGACGGTCAGCGGAGAGCTGGTCTCGGAGATCCGCCTCCCGGGAACCCGCGAGCGCATCGTCATGAGACGCCAGGCGCAGGCCCCGGTGGGGGTTGCCGCGCGGGCGTGGGGCTTCGTGAACGCCCTCGTGAACGTGCTGCGCTACGGCCGCCCGTCGCACGACTACGACACAGCCGTGGAGAGCCGTGAGAGCCTGGGCGAGCGACTCATCGGGGAACTCGCGGTCGAGGGGCTCCGAGCCGTGGTCGACTTCGAGACGGGATGGCGCGCCACGAGGGAGATCTGGCTGACGTCGTTCCACGACGACGCCCTCTGGCCGTTCGCGTTGGAGAGCAGCTTCGTGACAACGGACGAGCACGGCCGCTCGATAGGGGTCGACGAGCTGCGGGTGATCTCCACGGAGCGGATCCCGCTCGACGACGCGCTGTTCGAGGCGTCCGGGGACCGCGAGGTGTTCGACTTCGTGCCGCCCGGGAGTACGCTGGCCTTTGCCGGCCGGTGAATCACAGCACCCGCTGAGGCGATCAAGAAGGACCTCGGCCTGAAGGGGCGGACGTCTGGCACGGCTGCGAGAGGTGACCGTCAGCCGGAACGCGAGGTCAAGCAAGCTCTGACGGCCGAAAGAGCCGCTGACGTGTGCGAGCACGGACACGAGAATAGGCGTATGGAGAACACGACCGTCGAATGGCTCGAGCGCTGGCACGAGGACGAGCTGCGCCGACGGCTCGAAGAAGAGGACGACGAACGAGTCGAACGACTCCGAGCACCCGAGACGTTCTCGGCGCTGTACGCCCCGTCACGCCCGGACGTGACGGGGCGACGGGGACCCGAATCGTCCACCGTCGAGGGAGTGCTGACAAGCGGGTGCTGCGGCTGGGGCCGGCGACCCGACGCACGGGAGTTCTTCGAGGCGATACAGGCCGACGAGCCGACGAAGCGGCAGCTGGCCGTCGGCAGCGCGTTCATCGACGAAGCCGACATCGACGAAATACTCATGGCGCACCTCGAGGGCGCATTCACCTGGCGACAGCTGGCGGTGCTGATGGACAGGCTGGGACGGGAGACGAGCCGGCTGAGCACCTACCTGAACCACCGGACGGGGAAACCCCAGGTCGAGGCGGTGCCAGGTTGAAGCTCCGCGGATCGGCAGCCCTTACGTGGCGGAAACACCGGGCGGCGCTGCACGCCCTCGCCGACGACGAAGCGGAACGAAGCGATCTGGTGCTGGGCGGCGGGAGCATCCTGAACGCGCGGTGGCACCACCGTGAGAGCATCGACATCGACATGCTCCTGCCCGGGCGGCGGAACGCCAACGCGCTGAGACGAGGCGGCAGGCTGGATCTGGCAGCCGCAGTCGGCGGAACGACAGTCCGGGAGAAGGAAAACCGCGTCACGGTGCGGACACGAGAAGGAGTCCTCGACGTGACGACGATGAAGCCCGAATTCCCGGGCTGGGAACGACACGTCGAGGTCGAGGGACAGACCGAGGCGGTGCTCACAACCGCACAGATCCTGCGCGGCAAGCTAAACCGGATCCGGACGGGGTTGCCTCGAGACGCGTTCGACCTGATTACGGCGGCGCGAGCCGAGCCGCTGGCGCTCGAGATCGCAGTGAACTCGCTGAGCGCGCAACAACGGGTAACGGCCAAGGAGCACCTCAAGAACGCGAACACGGACATCGCCAACAGGGCGGCCGAAGCCCTCGTCGGTGTGCCGGACCACTATCGAACACCCAGGGAGACGATGGGAAGCGACGCCGCACGAACGCTCCACGACCACGAGTACCAACGAGTGCAGATCCACCGCACCCGGGACGGAATCGTGGTCCTGACATTCCCCAGACACGGGACACCACGAGCGCTCGAGCACGGACACGACATCGGTGCCGCGATGAAGGAGACCGGGATCGGAGAGTACCTCGACGCCAACGGCACAGTCTCCTCGTACGAGGTCGAGAAAGCACTGAACAAGCTCGCCAGGGGCGGCGAAACAGGACTGGTGCTCGACACCGGAGGCAGCGATCCAACCGACCGGATGCAAATCGGCTGAAGCCCGGTCTCGGGTTCGCCGACGCCGCGCCGGCTCAGGTCCCCGCGCGCAGCGCCTCCGTGGGCTCCACGCGCAGCGCGCGCCGGATCGGCACCGCGCACGCGAGGATGGAGATCGCGAGCGTGAAGACCGCGAACGCCGCGACGACGGCGGCGCCCCGCGCCGACTGCACCACGCCCAGCAGGAAGATGATGCCGACGGCGAAGGAGATGCCCAGGCCCACCTGGATGAACACGGGCTTCAGCATGGAAATGACGATGCGCCGCCTGTCGGCGCCGAGGGCCGCGCGCAGGCCGATCTCCCGCGTGCGTCGCTCGATGCGGAACGCCGTCACGGAGTAGATGCCGGCGAGCGAAAGGAGGATCGCGAGGGCTCCCACCCCCGTGACGATGGTGGAGGTCAGCGTCAGCTCGAGCATCAGCGAGCCGCCGACCTGGTCGAGGGGAAGGATCTCGTCGAGGCGCAGAGCGGGATCGACCGACTCGGCGAGGGCGCGCAGGCGCGAAGCGAACAGGTGTGCGTCGCCCCCCACGTCTCCGCTCACGTAGACGGGGTAGGCCGGCCGCTGCGCGAGCGGGTGGTACAGGCCCGCGCCGTCGGGCGAGTCCTCGGCGAGCATCGCGAGATCGGGAACCACGCCGACGATCCGGTACCAGGGTTCAGCCTCGGCGTCGGCGCCCCGTCCGGGCGGGGGCGCGTACCGCACCCGGCGACCGACGGCGTTGCGGCCGCCGAGCACGCGGTCGACGAACGACCGGTTGACGATGACCACACCCTGGTCGGAATCGGCGTCGCCCGAGTTGAACCCGCGGCCGGCGAGCACCCGCGTATCGAGCGCGTCGAAGTAGTCGGGCGCGACGGAGGCGGTGCCTACCCTGGGGGCGATCCTCGGCGGGGCGAGATCGCCGTCGGTCTCCACCTCGATGGCGCTCTGAGGATGCGACATCCGCGCGAAACGGTTGGCGAGGGTCACGGCCCGGACACCCGGCTCGGCCGCCAGCCGCCGCCTCAGCTCTTCGTACCGCTCCCGGTAGCGTGCGGCGAACGCCTCCTCGGAGAGTTGCGGCCCCGCCCCGAGTTCGTCTTCCCGGTCCATCTCCACCCTGGCGGAAGCGTATCGACTTCCGTCGAACGGAACCACGGCGCCCCGCTTCTCCAGCATCTGGGTGAAGACCGTGTAGGCGATCGGCACCGCCAGCGCGGATAGGGCCACCTGCACGACGATGATCCCGGACCAGAGGCCGCTCACCCCGGTGCTCGGCAGCCCGGTGCTGGACTGCCGCAGGCGGCCTTCCAGATTGCCTTCGGTGATCTTCAACCCGGGCAGGGCGCCCGCGACCAGGGCGCCGAGCGCCGTCAGCCCAAGGGCGTACGCCACGGTGGTCAAGGAGAGGCTCGGGCCGAACCAGAACGGCAACTGGCCCTCGAGCGACTCGAACGTGCGGAACGCCCACCGAATGAAGACGCCCGTGGCGAGCAGGCCGACCAAGGCGCCGACGAGGCCGAGCACCAGCGCCTCGGCGAAGAGCTGGGCCACGACGCGGCCACGGTCGGCGCCGAGCGCGACCCGTACCAGGATCTCCCGTTCACGGGTGGCGGCCCTCACGAAGACCAGCAGGGCCACGTTGGCCGCCATCAGCATGAGGAACAGGACGAAGAGGCCGTTGCTGGACATGAGCCCGACGGACACGGTGCTCGAGATGTCCATCACCTCGTCGGGGAAGGGCAGCACCTGCGCGCGCAGACGCCGGTGCGTCTCGGGATTGCCGAGCACGACCCGCCGGGTCACGGTCGTCAACTCGGCTTGCGCCGCCTCCAGGTTCGCGTCCGGCGCGAGACGACCGAAGGTGCGAACCGGCGGGCCCTCCAGGGGCGGATAGCTCGACGAGGTCAGCCGGAACGGAACCCAGAAGCTCTCGGAAATCGGAAACGCGAAACCCTCGGGCATGACACCGACCACCGTGTGCGGCTCTCCGCCCACGCGAACCTGGCGTCCCACGATGTCGGGGGCCGACGCGAACGCGCGGCGCCAGACGTCGTGCCCCAGCACGACGACGGGCGCCGCGCCGGGCTCTTCGTCGGCCGCGACCAGCGTGCGGCCGAACTGTGCGGGGACCCCCGCGACACGGAAGGCCGCCGCGCTGATCGCCGCCCCCCGGACCGGCGCACCGGCCACGTCCCGCCACCGGAGGTTCCGCTCGATGACGCTGAAGATCCCGATGTCGTCGACGGAGCGAAGCTCGTCGCGCCACAGCATGAACTCGTGCAACGCCCGCCGCTCGGGACGGCCCGCGGCCGCATCCCACATGCGCAGCGCCACGATGCGATCGCCGCCCGGCACGGGCAGGGACGGATGGACGAGCTGGGACAGGAACTCGAATGCCATCGCCGCGACCGCGATCGCGAACGCGAACGAGAAGCCGCCGACGAGGGTCAGACCGGGATGCTTCGAGAGCATCCTGCCGGCCAGCTTGAGGTCGAGCCACGACATCCTGAGCTTCATCGGCCCGCCCCCCGCGTCCCGAACCGCCTCGCGGATGGCGTTGACGCCGCCCAGCCGCACGTGCGCCCGCCGACGGGCCTCGCGCGGATCCAGGCCGGCCCGAAGGTTCTTCTCGGTCTCCATCTCCAGATGGAACCGCAGCTCTTCCTGCGCCTCGGCGTCCTCGCGACCGCCGCGAAAGAGGCTTCGCAGCCACGCGACCTGTCGCCGAACGACGCCGGTAGGCAGGCTCATTTCGTCCCTCCCCGGTTCCAGGAGCTCAAGGCTGCCCTTGGTCACGGAGGCTCCTTTTGTTGTTCCAGAGAAGAGCTTGTCACCTGTTCTTCAGATTGTCAAAAGAAACCAGTGCAGGGCGGAACTCGGGCGGACGGCGATCCCCGTTGACGGGCGGCTGCGGCGGGAGGGAGCCCTGGAAGAGGCGCTCGTCGGCGCCGCCCTTGGTTGTGGAGCCCGACGAGGTTGCTCAGGCCACACGGCCGCGGGAGGCTGGCGAAGGGAACTCGTCCAGGGCCTGCGTGGATGGGCGGGGCGACAAGTCGTCGAGGGCCCGACTACGACCTCGGTCGGCGGCGGCCGACGACGAGCTACTCACCGACGCCGCGGGCGCTGTGTCGAACCGCTCGCCCCAGCAGGTCGGAATCGCGAGGCGGTGAGGGTCCTGGGTCGGATGTCGAGGCTTCGGGTTGGCGCTACCGAAACAGCGAGACGAGAATGTCGTCCGCCTCGGCGTCGTACTGCTCGGCGAGTTGCCGGATGGAGGTGTCGGCGTCATCGACGACAAAGCCCTCGGCCCCGAGGTGATCGAGGAGTTCGGTGACGTCGCGGCCCGCGACCGGCGCGAGCACGTCGAGGGGAACACTGCTCATCTTCTCGACGATCAGCTCCTCGACATCCCCGGTGTTCAGGAGGGTCGACGTCGCGACCAGGCCGATGCCCATCGACCAGGCGAGCGCGAGGACACCGATAGCAGCACGCTGGGAGAAGTAGTTGCTGAACGACCGCCAGTGGCTGAGCACATGGAAGCCGACGGCGGCGGAGAACGCGATCCCGATGAGTTCGTGCGCGAACTTGAAGGGCCGCTCCGCCACGAAGAACATGAGCAGGCCGGTGATCACGACGAAGAGGCCCGCACCCATCGTCAACGGGGTCGACCATCGCCGGGTGTTGAGGTTCCTCATCATCGCTCCCAGCCCCGTCCGAGACATCGTGACCTGTCGGCCTTCCTGACGCTCTTGCGCCGCCGATAAAGATGGATACGCGCCAGGGCCGCGCGGGGTTCTCTCGGGGTTGGCGGCATTCCAGTCCGGGCGGGCCCCACCCCTCGCGCCGCCGGAATCGTCCGGACAGCCACTGCGCGTCCGGGAAGCGGGACATGGAACCGTGCCGCATGGGCATGTCCGTGTGGGGTAGCCGGGGATCACTTGTCGCGCAACCGGCTGGCACTCAGTCGGTCCGGAGCGCCACGACGGGGCTGACCCGGCTGGCGCGGCGGGCCGGCAGCCAGGCGGCGAGGAGGGCCGCGGCGCCGAGGACGAGCGGCACCCCGGCGAACGTCAGCGGGTCGAGCGCGTCGACCTCGAACAGCAGCCCGCCCAGCAGGCGGGTCGCGACGAGGGCGAGGGCCAGCCCGAGCGCGCCGCCGACGAGCACCAGCCTGAGGCCGCCCGCGACGAGCAGCCGTACGACGCGGGGGCCGTCGGCGCCGAGCGCCTTGCGGATGCCGATCTCACGCGTGCGCCGGGCGACGCCGTAGCTCACCACCCCGTAGAGGCCGACCGCGGCGAGCGCCAGCGCCAGCACCCCGAACGCCGACAGGACGAAGGCCGAGAGCTGCTGCGGCAGCCGCATCAGCCCCAGGTGGCGGTCCATCGTCTTCGTCTCGAGGACCCGCAGGTCGGGATCGAGCTCGCGGCCGGCGGCCAGCAGTGCAAGAGCGGTCTGCTCGGGGTCGAGGGACGTCCTCGCCACGACCGTCAGCGACGGCGTGAACCGCTGCGAGTACGGCAGATAGACCATGTTGCGGGGAGACTCGCCGAGCTGCCTCACGTTCGCGTCGCTCGCCACCCCGACGACGAGCCAGGGGGGAACGGGGTCGCGCCGCCGGACGAGCCGGCCGACCGCGTCGCCGTCGGTCCAGAAGCGCCGGGCCATCGCCTCGCTGACGATGACCACGGGCCGCGTGTCCGGCCGGTCGGCGTCGTCGAAGTTGCGCCCGCGCACGATCTCGATGCCCGCCGCCTCGAAGAACCCCGGCTCGACCGCGACCCGGTCCGCGATGAAGGCGCCGTGGTCGGTCGGCGCCTCGAACCCGTCGACGTTGAAGTCGCTCGAGCTCTGGCTGAGCGGGTTCAGGTGCAGGTTGCTGACGGCGCCGACCGCCTCGACACCGGGGAGCGTCCGGAAGCGATCGAGCAGCCGCCGCGTGTGGACGCGCGCCTCGTCGGGCGCGAACCGGGTCGCCGGCGTCATGAAGGTCATCAGGGCCGTCGGCTCGCGGCCGAAGCCCGGGTCGACCGACTGCACCCGCTGAAAGCTGCGGAGGAACAGGCCGGCGCCGACGAGCAGCACCAGCGAGATCGCGAGCTGCGCGACGACCAGCGCGTTGCGCCACCGCAGCTGACCGGGCTCGCCGCCCCCGGCGTTCTCGCTCCTGAGGGCGCCGGCCACGTCGGGCCGGGTGCTCTGCAGCGCCGGCACCAGGCCGAGCAGGGCGCCGGCGGCGACCGAGACGCCGAACGTGAACCCGAGGACGTTCCCGTCGGGACGGAGATCGAGCGTGACCGGCGTCGGCAGGGGAAGGTCGGCGGTGGCCAGCAGGTGGAGCGACCAGACCGCCAGCCCGACCCCGGCGGCCCCGGCGAGCAGGCTCAGCAGCGTCGTCTCGGTCAGCAGGCGCCGCACCAGCGACCCGCGCGACGCGCCCAGCGCCAGGCGCACCGCCACCTCCTTGCGCCGGTCGAGGGCGCGCGCGAGCAGGAAGCTGGCGAGGTTGGTGCACGCCAGCAGCAGGACCAGCCCGACGACCACCATCAACAGCCACGCCGCCCCCCGGACGAAGACGTCCATCGGCGGGTAGAGCAGGACGTCGGCGAGGGGAAGGAGCACGAACCGCCCGGCCGGGTCCCAGCTCTCCATACGGTCGCGGGTGAGCTGCTCGGCCACCGCCCCGACGGCGGCGTCGGCCTCGGGCAGGGTGACGCCCGGCCGGAGACGCGCCTTGACGAAGAGCGAGGTGTGGCCCCGGTTGTCGAACAGGGGGAACCCGTCCAGCTCCTCGGCCATCATGTACGGGACGTAGAACGTCGGCACGAGGCCGCGGACGGTGCCCGCGAAGTCGGGCGGCCCCACCCCGATCACCGTGTACGCGCGGCCGCCGACGCGCATCTCGCGGCCGACGACGTCGGGGTCGCCGGCGAACGCGCTCTGCCAGTGTCGATGGTCGAGCATCACGACCGGATGCCCGCCGCGCGAGACGTCGTCGCTCGGCAGCAGGGTGCGTCCGACCGCCGCCTCGATGCCCAGCATCGGAAAGTAGCTGCCGGTCACCGCCTCGGCCGGCGCGAGGCCGACGCCTCCGCCCTCGCCGCGGTCGATCGTCAACGGCACGAAATGCGAGGCCGCGATGTCGCTGAACACCTCGGCGGTGCCGTCGCGAACATCCTCGAAGTCGGGGTAGGACAACGTGCCGAACTCGAACGACGCCTGGTGCAGATAGAGGTTGACGACCTCTTCCGGCCGCTCGATCGGCGAATCGCGGAGGATGACCGCGTTGACGAGGCTGAAGATGGCGCTGTTGGCCCCGATGCCGAGAGCCAGCGAGAGAACAGCGACCGCCGTGAACGCCGGGCGCCTGGTCAGTGACCGGATGCCGTCGCGGACGTCGCGCCGGAGTGTCGACAGCCAAGCCCAGCCGCGGCCGTCGCGCACCGCGTCCTTGTGCGCGTCGACGCCGCCGAACGTGGCGCGCGCCCGTCGCCGCGCCTCCCGCGGGTCGACTCCCGCGCGCACCAATCGCTCCGTCTCCATGTCGAGATGGAAGCGGAACTCCTCGTCCAGCCGCTGCTCGACCTCCTCACGGAACAGCAGAAGGCGGAGACGGGCGCGGGCAGCGTACATCCACCGCATCACGTGCTCCGCAACACCGCGCCGAGGCCTTCGGCGAAACGCTGCCACTTGTCGATCTCGTCGCCGAGCGCCCGCCGGCCCGACGGCGTCAGGCGGTAGTAGCGCGCCCGCCGGTGGTTGTCGGTCGTTCCCCAGTCGCTGCCGATCAGCCCCTGCTTCTCGAGACGCTGGAGGGCCGGATACAGCGAGCCCTGGTTGACCTCGAGCACGCCCGAGGACATCTGCCGGATGCGTTGGCCGATGCCCCAGCCGTGCATCGGCGCCAGCGAGAGCGTCTTCAGGATCACCAGGTCGAGTGAGCCTCGAAGGTCGTCCTGTCTTCTAGCCATCTAGAGGAACAATAGGTCACAGTTCCTCTAGATGTCAAGAGGACGGTCAAGAACGCGCCAACGCCGCCAGAAACGGGTTGAAGCGACGGATCAGCGAGAGCCCAGTGATTACGGGCAGAATCGAGATGTCCTGAAATCGGCGGGCCGAATTGGGATGGGGTGGATCGCGTGAAAGGCGGGGGGTGGCTCCTCAGGTTGAAGCAAAACATGAAAGTTAAGTGTATATTTTTCAGGTATTTACATACTCGCAAGCCAAGCCTTATACCACGTTATAGCCCACAGCAAGAGAACTCAGTCAGACTCCTCAACGTCTTCCGAACGGCCCGAACGGCCAATGCACTGCAGCCCGCCACGCCGTCTCCAGCATGAGTGGGTACACCGGGAATCGCTGATCTCGTGCGGAGTGTCGGTCCTGCACGGCTCCCGGCGGTCGAGGTAGGTAGTCGAGGTTCAGTCTGGATGACCATCCCGGTCGCCGGGGCCGAGCTACCGCGGGGCGATGCGGTACACTGCGCTTCGCACTGCCGTGGGGATCGTGCATTGTGAACGGTAACTGGGTGACTGGACGACGTTTATCCCACAGGGTGGGGCCGATTCGATGGGCGAGAGCGGCCTGTACTCGCCGAGAGCCACCCCGGAGCGGCTCGTGACCACCACGACGACCGACCCTATCATTCCCCGCGCCGGGATGCTCGCCACCGTCCGCAACCGGCGTGGAGTGGTCGCCGCCGTCGAGCCCTTCGACGGCGAGACGGGGCGACTCCATCTCGTCCACTTGGAGTACACCGACGATCACGCGCCGGCCGAGGAACGCCTGCTCTGGGAGCTCGAGCCGAGTCGCGTTCTGCTCCCTCCGAACGCCCTGCCCGACCCGGCGCACGAGGGCGGCGCGATGCCCGCGGACGACTTCGACGCGCTGCTGCGCGCCGCCCGCTGGACGGCGTTGTCGCCCTACCTGGACCCGGCGGACGCGAACGGAGGCACCCGGCGGGAGCCGATCGCGAGCCCGTTCCACGGCGGCGTGCGCATCGAGAGCTACCAGCTCGTGCCGCTCCTGAAGGCCCTGCGCATGCCACGGGTCAGCCTGCTCATCGCCGACGACGTCGGCCTAGGCAAGACCGTCGAAGCGGGGTTGATCCTCACCGAGCTGCTGCTCCGCCGCCGCATCCAACGGGTCCTGGTCCTGACGCCGGCCTCGCTGCGGCAGCAGTGGCAGGAGGAGCTGTGGGACAAGTTTTCGTTGCGGTTCGAGGTCGTGGACCGCCAGGGGACCGAGCGCCTGCGCCGCCGCCTCGGCATGGACGCCACGCCCTGGCGCTCGTTCAGCCGCATCGTCGCCTCGTACCACTATCTCCGTCAGCCCGACGTGCTCGAGCAGTTCCTCGCCGCCTGCCGCGCGCCGGAGGGCTCTCCGCACCTGCCCTGGGACCTGCTGATCGTCGACGAGTGCCACAACCTGATGCCCTCGCCCTTCGGCGAGGACAGCGAGCTCTGCCGGATGCTGCGCCTCCTGGCGCCGCAGTTCGAGCACCGCCTGTTCCTCTCGGCCACGCCCCACAACGGCCACACACGCTCGTTCACGGGGCTCCTGGAGATGCTCGATCCGGTGCGCTTCTCCCGCTGCAGCGAGATGGGCCCGGCGATGCGCGGGCGCATCGAGGACGTCGTGGTCCGCCGGCTGAAGCGCGACATCAACGCCGGAAGCGCAACGCCGCGATTCTGCACGCGGCGTTCGCCGCAGGCGCTCACCCTCGATACCGAGTCGCACGAAGCCCAGCTCTCCGACGCCTTCGACGCCTTCCGCACCGCCGTGCGCGGGCTCGTGTCGAAGGGACCGGCGCCCAGACGCCGCACGGGCGCGTTCGCGGTCGAGATCCTGGGCAAGCGTCTGCTCTCGTGCCCCACCGCGTTCGCCGATTCCTGGAGCCGGGCCCGGCAGGGCCTTTCGGGTGCGGAACCGGCCACCGAAAAAGACGTGGCGGCAGCCGAGCGCACGCTGCGCCAGGAGACAGGCGACGACCGCGAGGCCCAGCAACGCGAAGCCACCGCCGCGACCGTCGCCGGCGGCTGGCTCCGGAACTTCGCCGACGACCTGGACGAGCAGATCCGCGACATCGAGCAGGCGCTCGACGCCCTCGGCTTCGACCTCGACGATGCGCCGATCACCGAGCAGACGCCGACCGCCGATGCGCGGTTCGACGCGCTCGTGGCGCTGATCGAGCGACTGCTGATCGAGCCTCGACGCGGCGCGGAGAACGAGCCGGCGTTCCGGCCCGACGAGCGCCTCGTCGTCTTCACGGAGTACAAGACCACCCTCGACTACCTCGCCCGCCGCCTCCGGCAGCGGTACCCCGCCGACCGCGTGCTCACGCTGTTCGGCAGCGGCGGCCCCGACGGCATGGACCAGGGCGACCGCGAGCACGTCAAGGCGGCGTTCAACGACCCGGCTTCGCCGGTGCGCGTGCTCGTGGCCACCGACGCCGCGTCAGAGGGACTCAACCTGCACCGCACCGCCCGCTACCTGCTGCACTACGACTGTCCCTGGAACCCCTCGCGGCTCGAGCAGCGCAACGGCCGGATTGACCGCTACGGCCAGGCCCGCGACGTGACGGTGCACCACTTCGCCAGCTCGGCCGACGCCGACCTGAGCTTTCTCGAGCACGTGATTCGCAAGGCGGACGAGATTCGCGAGGACCTCGGCTCGGCCAACGAGGTCTTCGACCGCGCCGTGCACCGCCGCCTGGTTCGGGGCGAGGACGCGGCGGCCGTCCAGGCCGAGCTCGACCGGGGAATCGCGGCGACCCTCGGGACCGCAGACCTCGACGCCGACGCCACGGTGGCGGCCGACGACGACGCAACTGGCGAATCGGCCGCGGTCGAGGCGATGGCCGGCGAGATCGACCTCGACCCCGACGCCATGCGCGACACGCTCGAAGCCGCCCTCGCCATTCCCGCCGGCCGGCCGCAGCTGCGGGCCGACGAGGAAGCCGGCTTCTCGCGGCTGCTGCACGCCGACCTCGCCGGCTGGCGCGACGTCATCGACGAGGCCGTGCGCCGCCCGTCTTCCGGCGGTGAATACGGCCCGGTGCCGCGGCTCGCCTTCAGCACCGAGCCGTTCATCGAGCGGCTAGGCCCGCTGAGCGTGTTCAGTCCCCGCCGGGACACGCTGCTCGTGCACCTGGCCCACCCCCTGATGCAGCGGGCGCTCGGCGTCCTCACGCGGAGCCGCTATCCCGGCGCCGGCAACGAGACGTCGCGCTGGACGGTGCGCCTGGGCCGGGTGCCCGCCGGGGCCGACGCGGTCATCCTGCTCAGCGTCGAGGAGCTCGGCGTGAACGAGCTGCGCGAGACCTTCCACCGCTGGGTGCGGACGCTGGCCCTGCCGGTTCGCGACGGTCTGCCCGGCGAGCCGCTGCCGCACGTGCCGGCGCAGACCCGGCGCGGCGGGCTCGCCACCGACGACCGGAGCGCGCGGGCGCGCGCGAGCGACATCTTCGACGACGCCCGGGCCGGACTGCAGAAGTGGCTGCGCCGGCACCGGGACGCACTGACCGAACGCCTGCGCGACCAGCTTCGCGTGGACGGCGATGCCGCACGCACGCGCGAGGACGAGCGCTACCGCCAACGCCAGGGCGAGGTGTCGGCCCTCATCGAGCAGTCGACGGTGGCCAGGCTCACGCGCGAGATCGAGAACCTCACCTTGAAGACGCGCCAGCGCGGACTCTTCGACGAAGACGAGCGCCTCGCGGAGCTGGCACGGTCGATCGAAGAGAGGCAGGAAGAGCTGGCGCGCCGCCGCCAGCACTACGAGGAGATCCGCGAGCAACTGCAGCGGGAGCGGGTCCGCATTCTCGACCGCCTCCTGCCGGCGCGCTTCACCCTGGCCGGTGAGGCGCAGGTGTTCCCGGTCGCGGTGGAGATCCGCCTGCCCGAACGGTCACACTGAAGGACGATGCTTGGGGCGAAGGCGAACGGAACCGGGGCACGGGCCGGGCTGGCGGGCCTGCCGGGCTGGGACCGCTTGCGCCACGGCGGGCTGCTACTGGACGGGAAGCGACTCTCCGAGTTGGCCGCACGCGTCCCCGCCCCGCTCGACGCCTGGACCGAGCGCCAGCTCCGACAGCGGGCCGCCGCGGTGCAGGACGACAGCGCCGAGACGGCGCCCTTCGTCGCCTTCGTGCTCGAGCGGGTGTGCGGCCTCGACGCGTCGACCGGCGCCTGGGCGCGCGGCAACCACGTGTCCCCGTCCTGGGGACGGCGCGCCGTCACGGGCGAGACCGTCAAGCCCCGCCAGTTGTGGCAGGGCGGGCGCGGCGGCCGGCTGCCGGTGTTCCTGGACGACGGCAGGCGGCTCGGCATCGGGAAGAGCCGCCGGATCGTGAGCCGGGTGCTCAGCTGGCTGCGCGCCGGCCGCGAGCATCTGGCGCTGGTGACCAACGGCCGTCAGTGGCGGCTGGTGTTCGCCGGGCTCGACCACGACGCCTGGTGCGAGTGGGACCTCGAGCTCTGGTTCGAAGAAGGCGAACTCTCGCCGCAGGTGACGGCGCTGCGCACCCTGCTGCAGAGCGAGCTGTGGACGCCCGTGGCGGAGGACGCCGAACCACCGCTGCTGCAGGCCATTCGCGACACGCGCAAGGGGCAGGCGGAGCTGTCGGAGGTGCTCGGAGAGCGGGTGCGCGAAGCGGTCGAGATCCTGATCCGCGCCCACGGCGACGCCTTGTCTTCCCTCGGGGAAACGGACGAAATCCGGGAGTACGTCGAGTACCTCGCCGGGGATGCCGGCGCCCGCGCGCCCGATGCCGACGAAGTCAGGGAGATGTTCGGGGCCAGCCCCGCCGAGATCTACCGCGCCGCCTGCCGGGTGGCGATGCGCCTGGTGGTGATCCTGTTCGCGGAGTCGCGCGACCTGCTGCCCCGCGACAACCCGCTCTATCACGAGAGCTACGGCCTGCACGGATTGCTCGAACGGCTCGAGCGCGCGGCCGCCAGGGGCCGCAACCTCACGGGGAGCTTCGGCGCGTGGCCGCGGGTCCTGGCCCTTTTCGCCCTCGTGCGCGAAGGTTCCCATCACCCGGATCTGCCGGTGACCGCCTACGGCGGCGATCTGTTCGCACGCGGCGCGATGGAAGCCGACGACGGCGTGTCCCGAGCGCTCCGCGTGTACGAGCAGGCCTGCTTCGAGCACGAGGTGATGACGGACCGCGACGTTCACGATGTGCTGAAGTTCCTGACCCGGACGACGATCCGCATCCGTCAGGGAAAGTCCAGCATCACCGCCGTCGCTCCCGTGGACTTCTCCGATCTCTCGTCCGAGTACATCGGCATCCTCTACGAGGGGCTGCTCGACTTCGAGCTGAAGACCGCACCCGCGGGCGACCCGGTGATCTTCCTCTCCGTAGGCGACCAGCCGGCGCTGCCTCTCTCGCGCCTGGAGGCCATGGACGACCGGGCGCTCCGGACCCTGTTCGAGAAGCTCAAGGAGAAGTCGCGCGGGACGGACGATCTCCCGGATGAAGAGGCAACGGAGGCCGACGCCTCGGACAGCGGGGATGACACCGCGGACGCCGCGACGACAGAGGGAGAGCCGCTACTCTCCGGCCTCCCGGCCGCTTCGCCGTCCGACGAGATTCCTCCGGACGAGGTCCCTGTCGTGCCGGACGAGCGCCAACGAAACCGAACGCGCGCCGAGCAGTGGGCGCGCCGAGCGGTGCAGGCGGCCCGGCTGCTCCCGAAGCCCCGCGGACGCGACACGCCCGAGCGCCGCCTCGCATTCGAGAGCCGCCTCGCGGTCAAGGCGCGGCAGCTCGTCGCCCGCGTCGTCCTCCCCGGCGAGTGGTACCTCGTCCGATGGGGCGGCACGCGCAAGGGCTCGGGCAGCTTCTACACGCGCCCCGGCCTCGCGGTGCCGACCGTGCAGCGCACGTTGCGCCCCCTCGCCTACGACCCGCCGGCCGGCGCGGACGGCAAGCCCGACCTGGACGCGCCACCGGCCCGCTGGACACCGAAGCCGCCCGAGCGAATCCTCGACCTGACGGTCTGCGACCCCGCCTGCGGATCGGGCACGTTCCCGCTGGCCGCGCTGCGCTTCCTGACCGACGCGCTCTACGCCGCCCTCCAGCATCACGACCGCCTCCAGCCCGACGGCAACCGTGTACTGGTGCGCCTACTCGGCATCCGGGGCACCGCCCACAACGACGCCGACGAGTCCCGCCTGGCCGACGAGCTGATTCCCTGCCGCCCCGACGACGACAGCTTCGAGCCGCGCCTCAAGGCGGTCCTGCGGCGCCACGTCGTGGAGCGCTGCATCTACGCCGTCGACCTCGATCCGCTGGCCGTAGAGCTTTGCCGCCTGTCGCTCTGGATCGAGACCATGGACCGCACCCTGCCGTTCGGGTTCCTCGACCACAAGATCAAGTGCGGCAACGCCCTCATCGGCGCTTGGTTCGACCAGTTTGCCCACTACCCCGTGATGGCCTGGAAGAACCGCGAGGGGGGCGACAAGAACCACTCCAACGGCGTGCACTTCGAGCAGAACGCCCGCACGAAGGCCATCAAGACGTTCGTCAAGGACAAGTTGACACCGGACCTGCGGCAATTCCTGCGCGGTGCCGACCTGTTCTCGCCCGACCTCCTGGCGCAGGCCGCCACCGCCCACGATGACGCCCTCGCCGTGCTCGAGCGCATGCACGCCATGCCCGTGCACGATGCGGCCGAGCGGGCGCGGCTGTACCGCGACGAGCTCGTCGGATCGGACGCTTGGCGGTCGCTCAAAGAAGCGATGGACCTGTGGTGCGCGTGCTGGTTCTGGCCGGTGGACGACATCGACCACGCGCCGCTGCCGAGCGCCTTCGCAGACTCGAAGGACGAGACGCGGGCCGTGGCCCGTCGGGTGACCAGCGAGATACGCTTCTTCCACTGGGAGCTGGAGTTTCCCGACGTGTTCCGCGAGGCGAGAACCGGCTTCGACGCGATGCTGGGCAACCCACCGTGGGACATCGCCAAGCCGGCCTCCAAGGAGTTCTTCTCGAACCTCGACCCGCTCTACCGCTCCTACGGTAAGCAGGAGGCCCTGGACAAGCAGTCCGACTACTTCGCCGACGACGCGGTAGAACGCGACTGGCTCGACTACGGCGCCCGCTTCCGTGCCCAGTCCAACTTCTTGAGCCACGCCGCGAGTCCGTTCGGCGACCCTGACGAGAACGACGCCGGCCACGGTCGCTTCACGATCGCACGGGGCGGCAAGGGCCTGGAACATCACGAGCGCTGGCGGGCCGCCCGCACGCGGTCCACGGGTTTCGCCGACGCCGCGCACCCGTTCCGCCACCAGGGCTCGGCGGATCTCAACCTCTACAAGCTCTTCCTCGAGACCGCCCACGCGCTCCTCAGGCCGCCAGGGCCGGCCGGCGCGGACGCCGCTGACGACGGCGAGGGCGATGCTGCCCCGCGCGGAGAGGGCGCCGCCGAGGGCGGCACCCGCGCCGTCGGGGATGCTAGCCCGCACGGCGACGCCCGAGACCAGGACGCGGCAGGCGCCGACCCACGACGCGGCCGGCTCGGGTTTCTGGTGCCCTCGGGGCTGTACTCGGACCACGGCACCGGCGCGCTACGGGACCTGTTCCTCGAACGCTGCCGTTGGGAATGGCTGTTCGGCGTCGAGAACCGCGACCAGGTCTTTCCGATTCACCGGAGCTACAAGTTCAACCCCGTCGTCGTCCAGAAGGGCGGCGCCACGGAGGCGATCCGCACCGTCTTCATGCGCCGCAATCCCGACGACTGGGAGCGCGCCGACGAGCTCGCCATCCCCTACACGCTGGCCCAGATCAAGCAGTTCAGCCCGAAGAGCCGCGCCCTGCTCGAGATCCAGTCGCACCGCGACCTGGAGATCCTGGAGAAGATCTACGCCAACGCCGTCCTCCTCGGCGACGACGGCCCCGACGGTTGGGGCATCCGCTACGCGCGCGAGTTCGACATGACGAACGACTCCCACCTCTTCTCGCCCCGCCCGCGCTGGGAGGCCAAGGGCTACCGGCCGGACGAGTACAGCCGCTGGCTCCTCGGCGACTGGCGGCCCATCGAGGAATTGTGGGAGGAGATGGGGGTGGACCCGTCGCGACCGCAATTGGTGGAGACCGAGCTTGAAGAATGGCTGTTCGGCACGACCGCCAGTCCCGAACGTCGTGACGCCGAGGCGCAGTTCCTGCATGGGCATTGGCTGAAGCGTGGCGATGTCGCCCGCACGCAGTGGCGCTTGCGCTGCGCGTGGCCACCGTATGACTATCTACCCGTTCCTCGGGTCGGAGTCTCCGAAGGTGTGATTCTCTCCCGTGAGGGAGATGCCTGGATTCAAGAGGATGCGATAAAAGGCCAAGCGCTGCCGCTCTACGAAGGCCGCATGATCGGTTTGTTCGACTCCAGTCAAAAGGGCTGGGTTCGAGGCAAGGGGAGAGGAGCCGTCTGGCGCGACGTGTCATGGGACCGCAAGCACATCGAACCACAGTTTCTCATGGCTAACAATACCTATCAGTCCTCTGCGAAAGCCTGCCACGAACCCAGGGCGGCTTGCATGTGCATCAGTTCATCTACCAACTCTCGGACCATGATAGCAACTTATCTGGGTGCCTTTCCGGCTGGTCATAGCCTATTCTCTCTAGTCCCGCAGCCGACATCTCCTTTCACGGCTCTAGTGGTTGCTGCCGTACTTTCTACGTTCGCATTCGATTGGGGTGTTAGGCAGAGGTTAGTTGGGCTCAATATGAGCGAGTTTGTAATGCTCGAGACCGCGATGCCGCACAAACATCTACTGGCCTCGAAACCAATACTAAACCTGGTAGCAGATCTCACCTTGGGCAACCCCAGGTTGTCATCCGAACGGTTGCAGCTGTCGGCCGAATCCAACGTCAGAACCGCGGCGCCACTTACACCCGGGTACCGTGTTCAGCGCATCGCTACTTTCAATGCGATTGTAGCAGCCAGCATGGGATTCTCTTTAGCTGATCTTCGACGCGTGTTTGCCGAATGCGATCATCCGAAGGGTGATAGCAACGGCAAACTTCCCAAGGGCTTCTGGCGACTTGATAACGCTGAGGACCCGGAACTCCGTCTGACGATTCTCACGCTAGTGGCATTCCATGATCTTGAATCGAGAATCCTCGCGGCTGGCGGCGATCTCGCAAAAGGGATCGATGCGTTCCTCACCCAGAACGACGGAGAGGGCTGGATGTTGCCCGAGACCCTGCGTCTCGCCGACTACGGCCTCGGCCACGACGAACGCGCCCATGAGCCCCAGCCCGTGGCCAGTCGCCTCGGCCCCCGTCTCTACGACTGGCAGCTCGTCCAGAGCGCCGACGAGTCGTGGCGGGAATGCCACCTGCACGCCCGCAACTTGCTGGGCGAGGACGGCTACGCGTTACGTATCGTCGACCTGATCGCACAGCGGATGGCCGACGACGACGACGACGACGACGACTGGCGCGGCGTGCTCACCAACCGATTCACGCGCCACTTGGCCGGCGACGACGGCTACGTGACCGTGCTGACCGAGATCCGCGCACGAGACCTGCTGTACGAGAACGCGTGGTGGTCGCTGGTGGGTGAACTACGCGCCGCCGGTCATCTGGCCGATGACAGCTTCGGCCGCCTGCTCGACCGGTTGCACTCCCGCGACTTGCTTAGCGACGCCGATTATCGGCGTCGCAGCGGGCGGGCCTTGCCGCCGATGGGCGCCGACCTGTCGGCGCAACAGGTCGCCGAGGCCGGGCCGGAGGGTCAGCCCGAGCTGTTTCCGACGCGCCGGCAGCGGAAACTGTTCGAGTAGCGGAACGAGGGTGACCGGCAGAGCCGCCTGGGGTGAGGTACGAATGCCGATGGACGACGGGAGGGTGGAAGCAATGAGTCATTCCGAACTGCTCAAGCGCATCACCGTGCGACCGGACGTCTTCGGTGGCAAGCCGATCGTGCGCGACATGCGGCTCTCGGTCGAGCTGATCCTGAGCCTGTTGGCGCAGGGTGCCACCCCGGAGGAGATCCTGGACGACTACCCGAGGCTCGAGGCGGACGACATCCGGGCGTGCATCGCCTACGCGCATGCCGCGATAGCGGACGACACGCTGGCCGCCGTCTCGGTGGCGAGACGGTGAAGTTCCTCGTCGACCACTGCGCAGGCCGACGGCTGGCCGAATGGCTGCGCACCAAGGGACACGACGTCTTCGACGCAGGAGAAGAATCCGATCCGGGCGATCGTACGCTGCTCGAACGCGCCGCCGCGGAGGGCAGGATTCTGGTCACGCTCGACAGGGACTTCGGCAGACTGGTCCACGTCGGCGGGGCAGCACACGCGGGCTTGGTCCGGTTGCCCGATGTGCCCGTTCGCGACCGCCTCGCCCTGATGGCCGAGGTGCTCGAGGAACATGGCGAAGCGCTGGACCGGCAGGCGCTCGTCACCGTGCGTGGCGGGCGGATCCGGGTCACCGGCCCGCAGCGGTGACGGCCGGGGGCCCAACGACGGCTCGCCAGGCCAGTACCCGACCAGATCGACGCCGCCGGTGCCTTCGTAGCCCAGTTCATGCGACCAACGCCCGACGCACGGTCCGCGGCGCGGCGCCGGCACACCGTACGACGTCGACGCCGTCGACGAAGCGATCCTCCAATGCCGTCGCCCACCGCGACTTACGCCATCTCGAGCTTGAAGATCCGCCTCCTCCCGTCCGCCGACCGAGTGGAGCTCTACAGCCCCGGCAAGCTGCCCAACACCATCACTCTCGACGAAGAGATCAGTGCTACACGAGCACCAAGGCATCGAGGGCGCTGACGAAGCGGCCGAGCACACCCTGGTTGATGTGCAGGGGGTTCGATGCGTGAATCCGGCGTGCGACAGCCTCGGCCCGCTCGCGCGAAAGAACCCCGGCCGCGACAAGATCCACCATGAGGGCGAGGCCGAACCGCGTAGCGACGCCGTGGCGTTCACAGAGCCGCCGGAGAGCGCCGTCGTTGGTCACGCACGTCCATCCCTCCTCGAGACACGTGACGAAGCAGAGGCGATCGTTGAACGACACGCGAGACTCAATCTCCGCCGCCCGGAGCATCCGGTCGGTCTCCACCTCCGCGACCTCGATGCCCAGTTCGGCGCACTCGGTCGCCGTCAGCCCCTCCACCTCGTCGAGCACCGACGGCAGGACCGCCACACGCCCCACGTGCTGCCCGACGAAGCCCAGGATCGCCAGATCGGACTCGCGGTAGTCGATCAGCACGTCCGCGTCGGCCAGAAGCACCGTCGGGTTCGTCGGCACGGTACCTACCTCGCCCACTCCCGTGCCTGCTTCCGCATCTCGTCACGGGAGACGCCCAGGATCTCCGCGGCGCGTCCAACCGAAATGCGTTCCTCTTCGAGCGCCCGTCGTACAAGCCGCGACAACCGGTCGTCGACGAAGTCGTGCTCGGACAGACCCGCCGGTTCGCCCGACCGGCGCCAATCCCATCCGAACTCGCTCTTCTCCAGCGCCTCCGGCTCCTCGATCCTTCGGAGCGTCTTGCCGAAGCGCTCACGATGCTGGCGCTGGAAGGCGCCCCAGACGTGCGACGCCTCGCGGCCCGTCTCCACCAGCCGGTGGAGCACGGTCATGTAGCTCACGCGGAAGATCCGCTTCACCTTGAGCACGCGAACCAGGAGCGAATGCCCCCTGGTCGCGGCCCACTCGTCGGCGAACGCCGTCTCCGGCATCAGGAACTCGCTCGCGAACGCGTCGGCTTCCCGCTCAGGCCCCGCCGGCATCTCCGTCTCGTCTCGTCGGTACTCCGACGGATGCAGCAACAGGTGACCGAGTTCGTGGGCCGCGGTGAAGATCCAGCGTTCCACCGAAATCCGATCCCACGTGTTGACGACCACCGCCGGCCCACCGTCGCGCGCCGCGACGCTCAACCCGAAGAACGAGTCCCGAGCCGTCTCCAGAAGCAGGAGCTTCACCCCGTTCTCCTCCAGCAGGCGGCTGATGTTCCGTACCGGCTCCACAGGCCCGAGCCCAACTGCACGCCGACTGGCCCGCGCGGTCTCGCGCGCGCCCCCGCCCCCGGCCGACGCATCCTCGAACCCGAACGCCGGCGCGTCGGCCAACTCGGCCTCCAGCCACGAGTACGCGTCCAACCACTTCGAGACCACAGCCAGGATCTGCGCCCGCGCGTGAACCTGCGCCTTGGCTCGAAACCGCACGCTCTCCAGGGGTCGCACCGGCGTCACCAGCTCACCAACCGGCACCTCCAGCGCCGCCGCCAGGTCGGCCACCGTGCCGGCTCGCGGGACCACCGCCCCCCGCTCGATCTTCCCCAGAGCGAGCCGCGAGATACCGGCCATTCCGGCAAGCTGCCCCTGCGTCAGTTGCCGGTCCAGCCGTAGCCGGGCAACGTTCGCGGCGATGCACCCACGGTCGTTCACGCCCCTCTCCTCCATGCTTGACGTCGCGCAGCCCCCATGGTAGCATTTCTACCGCTCTTGACGAAAGGATATCTTAATGCCTGCAGCTGTCTCGTTCTTCCCCGTCGCCAACGGCGACATGACCCTCGTGATCACCGAATCCAGCAGCAAGCTGCTGATCGACCTCAACATCCGCGCGGCCGCCGACGATCCCGACGATGACACACCCGACGTCGCCCGCAAGCTCCGCGACCGTCTCCACCGCGACCACCACGGCAGGCTCTACGTCGACGCCTTGCTGATCAGCCATCCCGACAAGGACCACTGCACCGGCCTCGACAAGCACTTTCACCTCGGCCCCCCGGACACGTGGTCCAAGGCCGCCGACAAGATCTTCATCCGCGAGATATGGTCGTCACCGATGGTCTTCCGTCGCGCCTCCCGACACCATACACTCTGTGACGACGCCAAGGCGTTCAACAGCGAAGCCCGTCGTCGCGTCCGACGCTTCCGCGAAGTCCGCGACGACGTTGGCGACGGCGACCGCATCCTCCTCCTCGGCGAGGACGAGAACGGGAAGACCGACGACCTCGGCCCGATCCTGATCCGAGTCGACGACGAGTTCTCCCGCATCAACGGCGAGTCCGACGCCTCAATGACTGCCCGACTGCTCGCCCCCCTCCCCAAGGGGGATGACGACGACGAAGACACCCTGTCGAAAAACAACTCGAGCACCATCCTTCGCTTTTCGTTCGCCGGAGATCGCGTCGCCGACAGATGCCGCCTCCTGACCGGCGGCGATGCTGAAGTGGCCATTTGGGAGCGTCTCTGGCAGCGGCACTCCTCCCGTGCTGATTGGCTCTCCTACGATATCCTCCAGGCTCCCCACCACTGTTCCTGGCACAGTCTCTCGCACGACAGCTGGAGCGATGAGGGCGAGGACGCCGCGGTCTCGAAGGAGGCCCGCAACGCTCTCTCTCGCCCTCGCGCTGGCGCCACGACCGTCGCCAGCAGCGTCCCAATCAAGGATGACGACCGCGATCCGCCCTGCATCCGCGCCAAGCGCGAGTACGTCAGTATCCTCCGTCCGGCGAACGGCGATTTTCGCTGTGTCGGCGAGTGGCCATCCGCCAAATCGCCCGATGTCATGGACTTCGAAATCGGCGCCCACGGCCATCGCTTAAAAAGCAAGAGCCTCGCAGCTGCGTCCGTTCTCGGTCCCGCAATCATCGGCCGCCAACCGCTGGCTCATGGATAGCCCGCTCATTTCCGTCCGCCAGGGCCCGCACCATCTCCGACGCGCGCGGGCCCTGCTGGCTGCCCATCCCGCAGTATCCCACGTGGGTCAGCCGTGCCACCACGAGGGCAGCGGAACCACCTCGCTCGACGTCACCTTCGACATCAACCTGCCCAGTGAATGGAAGCCAGGTGGCCGCAGCCCGACGGGCGTCCGGTCACAAGAAGTCCTGCGTCTTGTCCTTCCCTCCCGCTTCCCGCTGGACCCTCCACAACTCTCACTACGTCCTGGTTTCAACCGCAATCTCCCACACATGCAGCCATGGTTGACCGACGGCCGCCCTGTTCCCTGCGTCTACGACGGCGACCTCACCGAACTCTGTCTTCGCGACGGTCTAGCCGGATTCGTCAACCAGACCGCCGTGTGGCTCGAACGAGCCGCGCTCGGCACGTTAATCGACTCAAAACAGGGCTGGGAACCCGTCCGACGAGACTCCTATCGAGACCATATCGTCGCTCAGGTCGAAGCCCTTCGTGCCCTCGTCGACCGTCGAGGCGGTCACGCGTTCCTCTCATCGGATTATCTACGCCTGTCTATCGACAATAAGACCGACGTCCTTCACTGCCAAGTCTCCACGACAACCGCGACACTCAGCCACAAGACAATATCGCCGATTCTCACCGAATTCCGAGTCAGCTCCGATCGTCTCCACTGCCGTGGCAAGTCACTGGCCTTGCTGGCTTGGCCTGGCAAGCACCTGTCCGGCAAGGCCATCGTCAGCGATATCTACCTTCCCGAAACCGTCACGTCGGTACACGACCTCAAGGAACGCGCCCGCATCTACGGCTGTGCTACCGAGCTCCGCAATGGGCTAAGCTGGCTAGCACGATGTTTGCAAGACCAATCGCCATCTGGTCCATTCTGTCTCGTGGTCATTCTCATGACCCGTCGTCCATATGACGTAATTGGGACATCCAGCCCGATCGAGGTCTGCCCCTACGTAGTGGACATCGTGTCGCCACATACGCCTGTAGACGACGACGCCACCCCGGTCCGTCCAGCGGCACATCATCATGCGGTATCCCGGCCACTTCTCGTCCAGCTATCGGGCGGAGATGTCTCATTGGAACAACCTCAATGGACTCTCCTGGGAGCCGGCAGCCTCGGGTCCAAACTGGCCCTGCATCTTACGCGCGCCGGCTATGGACCCGAAGTCATCATCGACAACGCCACGATGACGCCCCATAATGCAGCGCGCCACGCGCTCATGCCACCGGCCGCGGACGTGCAGATTCTCTGGGCGAATGCCAAGGCTGTCATGCTGTCGGACTCCCTTCGCGGACTTGACCACGTCGCACGGCCAATCACTGCGGACGCCGTCAAGACGTTGATCCCGAGTAGGCGTACCCAACGTGCCTGGTCGAAGCGCTCATGGGCTGTACTCAACGCAACCGCGTCCGTTGCTGTTCGTGAAGCCCTCGCTTCGTCCAAGCTGCTACCCACCCGCGTCATCGAGACGTCACTGTTCGCTGGCGGCCGCATCGGCGCGATTACGATCGAGGGTCCGGATCGAAATCCCAGCACTAATGACCTGATGGCCGAGTTCTATGCAACGCTGCCCAGAGATGCCGGGTTGTCGGAGGTCCTTTTGGACGGCAATGATGCGATCGCCTTTCAAAACGTCGGTCAGGGCTGTGGGTCCCTGACGATGACCATGTCCGATGGTCGCCTCTCACTATTCGCGGCGTCCATGGCTGAATACTTGCTGACGAAACAACGCAACGGGTTGCAGCAAGACGCAGGTGAACTTCTCATCGGTAGATTATCGACCGATGGCATCGGTCTCGAGTGGCAAATCGCAGCGGTCCCACCGGTAACAATTCTTGATTCTCACATAGACGGAACTACCTGGCGCGTTCACATCCATCACCGGGCGGCGGACAAGATCGAACACGCGGTCGCTCTATGGCCAGAGGTCGAGACTGGTGGTGTTCTCCTGGGGCGCCTGTCCGAGGCGTCTCGAACGGTCCACATCGTCGACATACTGGATCCTCCTGAAGACAGTAAGCGAACGAGAAACGGGTTCGTGCTCGGAACCGTCGGTCTGCGCAAACGTATCGACGAATTCTCGGCTGCGGCAGGTTGGTCGCTGTACTGCCTAGGTACGTGGCATAATCATCTTGACTCGAGCGGTCCATCTGCGAATCGACACAGCGACTGCGAAAGCGGTGGCCATCGCTCGTCTTATGCCATCAGTCGCGCTGATACACACGCCCGAGGGCTATCACGTGTTCCTCTTGGACGCAGAATGCGGCTCTGGCGACGGCGAGGAATAGATGGCCGACTTGGTGAGCCGACTTCTCGATCCGTACAGCCGCAAGGCCCGCTTTCAGCCGGTCGTGCTGAGTCTGCTACCGATTATCGTGGCCTTCGCACTACTGGCTCCCGAGTATCAATTGGCATGGTCCGACCTCGGTTGGCTCCTGGTCGGCTGTGGAGGACCGACATTTTTGACTCAAGTGGGACGAGGTCGGGGCAAGGCGCTGGAACCAACGCTCTATCGAGCTTGGGGCGGCAAACCGTCCGTAGCAATGCTACGACATCGGGACACCAAGCTTTCTATCTCAACAAAAGCCCGATATCGCGACTTTCTGGAGAGAACCGTACCGGGGCTGGAGTTGGCGACTCCAGACAATGAGAGGCGGTGTCCGGAGCGGGCTGACGACGGCTACGACGGGGCGACGTCGTGGCTTTTGAGCCAGACCAGGGATCGCGAGAAGTTCGCGCTGCTCTTTGAAGAGAATATCAACTATGGCTTTCGACGAAATATGTGGGGGCTCAAGCCTTGGGCGTTGGTGAGCGGCCTTGTGTCTATCGGCATGGTACTTGGATTCAAGTCCAACGCTTGGAGCAGGGGGATCGTCGGCACGCTGTCGGCGCTCGATGTATTCGGTTGGCTGACTATAGCTACAGCAGCCGCGCACATGATGGTCTTTGCGTTTGTGGTTCGAAGAGACTGGGTACGAGTGGCCGCGGATGCCTATGCGCAGCAGCTATTGGCTAGTTGTGACACACTCGAGGGCCAGCGAGCGTGAATGAGGCCGGTCGGACCCTGGCCTCTGTATCGGCGGTGGTGGCGGTGGCCATCCCGCGCTTGGGAAGCGGGTTGGTGGCAGAGAACAGATCGGCCATCGCGGCCGCGCGGTCGGGTCGCACGCCTGTCGCAGCCAATCCGGTCGACCCGGGGTCGACCCCGTCGCGCGCAGCATCGCTACGTCAACGTAGTCGCGCAGAAGCTGATGTAGCGACGGTAGCGACGGTGCGTCGAGCCCCCCCGGTTCGGGGAGGCCGCCGACCCCGAGCGGGTCCAGGAGGGCGCGTTCGAGCCGCGTTCTCTCCCGGCCCGTCAGCTCGGCTGCATCGTCGGGGCCGACCGCCCTCGGTGGCGGAGCGTCTCGTCGAAGCTGAGGGGGTGAATCAGCACCCGCCACCCCCGGCCCCGGTGGGCCGTCGCGACCTCTCGCGACAGGAGTTCGGCGGACGAGCCGGTGAAGGGCACCTGGGTGCGGTCGGAATCCAGCAGCCTACGGACGAAGCGTTCCCAACCGGCGACGACCAGAATCTCGTCGAAGTGCCAGACTACCGGCCCGGCGTCATCCAGGTCGGGACGGCGCGGCCGTACTCCGCCGCTAGCAGGTCGAGGTCCGCGGCGTCCGGGTCCGCAAGCGCCGCTCGCCGGATCGACATGCGCTGGCCGTTCGGGGCGCATCCCGGAGGACGAGTTGAAGCTCCGGGAGGGTGGTCGGATAATGGTGAATCTCTGAAAAGGCGGTAGCCGGCTCCACGCTCACCCGCGACGATTCGCCCGATGGCCCTGAACCCGATCGCCTACACCGAGCACGTCGTCCGCAGCTTCCTGCGCTACCAGCTCACGGCGTACCCGTTCGCCGATTCGCACCTGCACGCGCAGATGCGCGAGCTGCTGTCGCTCGACGAGACGCGCCGGTCCCCGCTGCTCAAGGGTCCCTACGTGAGCCTGTCGCGGCCGTTCCGCCAAGGCGCGGCCGTCGAGACCCTGATCGGCGAGGGGCTCCTGCATCCGCACCTGCGCGAGCGTATCCCCGAGCGGCTCACTCACGTGTACGGCCACCAGGAACGCGCCCTGCGCGCGATCGCCGAGGGCCGGACGACCCTGGTCTCCACAGGTACCGGCTCGGGCAAGACCGAGTGCTTCCTCTACCCCATCGTCAGCCGGTGCCTGCGCCTGCGGGACGACGACGCGCCGCCGGGCATCAGCGCTGTCATCGTCTACCCGATGAACGCACTCGCGGAAGACCAGCTCATGCGGCTGCGCAGCCTGCTGGCGGGCACGGGCATTCCGTTCGGCATGTACGTCGGCAAGACCCCCGAGCACGAGACCGAGGTGGCGGGCGTCAGGTTGTCGGCGGGGTCGTCGCGGGCCGACTACGAGGCTCGGCTGGCGCAGGCCCGGCGCGACGGAAGCGGCGAGACGGTCTATCCGGCCGAGGAGGTCTGCTCGCGCGAGGTCATGCGCAGTTCCGGGCGGCAGCCGCGCATTCTCCTCACCAACGTCAAGCAGCTCGAGCTGCTGCTGACCCGCCAGCAGGACGTCGAGCTCTTCGCCGGCGCCCGGCTCGACTTCCTGGTGTTCGACGAAGCTCACACGTTCACGGGCGCGCTGGGGGCCGAGACGGCGTGCCTCGTCCGGCGTCTCCGCGAGTTCTGCCAAGTCGATCCGACGGACTCGACGTGCATCGCGACATCGGCGACCATCGTCGACCACGACGATCCGCAGGCGGGCCTGAACTTCGCCGCGCGGTTCTTCGGGGTGTCGTCCGACAACGTCGCGGCGGTCGGCGAGGACTACGAGACGGAAGTGTGGGTGGAGCCGCGACGTGGCCCGCTGGCGCCCGCGGAAGACAGCGCAGGGATTCTCGACCGTTCGGTGCGCGCGGTCGACGCGGGCGAGAACGACGCCTCGGCCGAACAGGCAGTCCGCGAGGTCTATCGCGCGCTGGCGGGCGAGGACTTGGGTGCGGGCGACTGGCCCGAGGCGCTGCACGCGGCGCTGTCCCGCAACGAGATCGTGTTCCGGCTGAACGAGGCGCTGGCGACCGCGAGCGCCCTCGAGGAGCTGCCGCCGGCCCTCGAGGCCCAAGTCGGGCGCGCGGTGACCGAGGCCGAGATCCTGGCTTGGCTGACCCTCGCCGCCGCCGCGCGCCGCGACGGACGGCCGCTGCTGCGTCCCGTCGTGCATGGGTTCGTGCGCGGCATCGGCGGAGCGGTGGTGTCGTTCCCGGACGACGCCGACCGCCCGCGGCTGTGGCTCGCGGCCGAGGACGACGGCGCGGCCGGGAACGGCGACGAACGACTGGCCCAGTTTCCGGTCGCCACCTGCACCGTATGCGGGCAGCACTACTACGTCGCGTTCCTCAGGGACTTCACCTACACCGGGCGCGTGCCGGGCGGCGGCGACGCCGGTCCGGGGGGACCCTGCTGGGAGCGCCAAGAGGAGAAGCTCGGCGGCAGGCGGGTGGTGCTGGTCGACACCCTGATCGGTGAGCACGACGAGGAGGAATCGACGCCTCATGCCCGCACCGCGCCGCTCCACTTCTGCCGGGGTTGCGGCGCCGCCCACCCGACGGCGGTGCCACGCTGCCGCGCCTGCGGCCGTGTCGGTGAAACGGTCGGACTTCACGCCGTTCGCCAGAGCGAGAAACGACCGGGACGGCTGACGAGCTGTCTGTCCTGCGGATCGACAGGCCGCACGCCGAGCGCCGGCCGGCACCGCGAGCCGGCCCGGCCCGTCCGCGCCATCAACGTGGCCGACGTGCACGTGCTGGCCCAGGACATGGTGCACCACGCCGAGCGGCCGCGGCTGCTGGCGTTCTGCGACAACCGGCAGGACGCCGCGTTCCAGGCCGGCTGGATGAAGGACCACGCGCGCCGTTTCCGGCTCCGCGCCCTGATGGCGGAGGGCTTCAGCGAGATCCCCCAGTCCATCGGCGATCTCGTCGCGCGTCTCGATCGTCGCTTGGACGTCGACGAGGCCCTCTCGCGGGCTCTCATTCCCGAGGTCTGGCAGGTGGCGCGCCGCGAGCACTCGGGAGGGAGCCACGAGCAGGAGCGCCGCAAGTACCTGCGGTTCCAGGTGCTGCGCGAGGTGACCCTGGCGTCGCGGCAGGCGCTGGGCCTCGAACCCTGGGGCCGGATGAAGGTCGACTACGACGGTCTCGATGCGTCCCTGCCCTGGCTGCAGGAGCGCGCCCACCAGCTCGGCATCTCGGCCGAGAAACTGCGGGAAGGCGTGGGGAGCGTGCTCGACTACGTGCGGCGCCGGCGCGCGCTGCACGACCCCGAGTACGAGGTCTTCACGAAGGGCTGGATGGACGGCGACCGGGAGGTCCAGCAGGGCTACCTGCCGAACCTTCGCGGGCCCACCGGCACCAAGCTGCGGCGAGAGGCCAACGAGCAGCCTGGGCGTGTGTTGCAGTGGTTGAGCGAGGCCGGCCAGACCACGATGCGGCAGGTCGCCGGGAAGTGGGAGGTGCCCGCGGACGCTACCGGGCCGTTCCTCGAGAGCCTGTTCGCATTCCTGGTGGAATGCGGGTTGCTCGTCCCGGTGCAGCTCAAGGGGTCCAGGGGACGCCCGCTGCCGAACGTCAGCGGCGTCTACCAGGTGAACGCCGATCGGCTCCGGCTCTGCCCCAACCGCGGCGTGTGGCGGTGCCGGCGCTGCCGGCGCACCACAACGCGCGAGGCGCCGCACGACCGCTGCCTCGCCTGGCGCTGCGACGGCGTCCTCGAGTGGGAGCGGGAGGACGACGACAACTACGACCTGCAGTTGCTCGACGGCGCCTACTCGATGCTGCGCCCCGAAGAGCACACGGCCATGGTGCCGGCTCACGAGCGCGAGAGGCTGGAGAACCTGTTCAAGGGCGAGTCCGAGGCGGTGAACTGCCTGGTGTGCACGCCAACGCTGGAGCTAGGCATTGACATCGGCCGGCTCGACTCGGTGCTGATGCGGAACGTGCCGCCGCTGCCCGCCAACTACCGCCAGCGCGCCGGCCGCGCCGGCCGGCGCCATCGCATGGCGGTCGACCTGACCTACTGCCGGCCCGTGTCGCACGACCGCGCCTATTTCGCCGACCCGCTGAAGCTGCTCGACGGGCGCATCGATCCGCCCGCGTTCAACCTGCGCAACGACGTGATGATCGCCAAGCACGTCCACGCGACCGTCATCGGCGCGCTGCACGCCTACGGGCGCGACGCCAGCCGGACGGAGGACGAGCGCGGCGCGATCCGCGACGTGCTGCACCGCTGCCTGCCGCGGCGGGTGGAGCCGTACCTCTTCGAGGACGGCGAAGTCCGCCGCTCGCGATTCGATTTCGGCGCCCTGCGGGATCTGGTGCGGAACCATGCCGACGACCTGGCCGCTCGCGTCGAGCGCGTCTTCCGCCAGGGCTGGCCGCAAGAGGACGCCGGCGTCGCGACTTCGGACGCGCTACGCGCCCACGTCGACGCGTTCACCGACAACCTGGAAGGGGTCGTCGGCCGCCTGCGCCGCCGCCTCGAATGGGCCATGCGGCAGATCTCGCGCCTCAACGCCCTGCGCGAACGCCGAGGAACGCTGGAACCGGACGACGAGGCGTTGTTTCGCCGGTGCGACCGGCTCGTGAAGCGGCTCAAGGGGACGCACCGGCGCTCGCGCCGGCAGGCGGAGGGCCACGACGACGTCAACACCTTCAGCGTCCTGGCCGCGGAGGGCTTCCTGCCGGGCTACGGCCTCGAGGTCGGGTCGGTGGTGGGCTGGGCGGAGATTCCGTTCTGGCGCACCGGCGCCATGGACTTCAGCCTGCCGCGGCCGCCGGCAACGGCGCTCCGCGAGTACGTGCCCGGCAACCTCATCTATGCCAACGGGCACCGGTTCGTCGCGCGGCGCTTTCACCGCGACTTACACGGCGCCCCCGGGAGAGAGTCGCAGGCGTCCGGCGGCGATCCGGCCGAGATGCCGTTCTACGAGGTGTCGGTGCAACGTCAGGCGGTCAGGGAGACCCGGCGGGGGCAAGCGTCGTCGTTGGGAGGGACCGTGCTGCAGACGATGGCCGTCTGTGACGCCGACCTGATCCACACGTCGCACATCTCCGACGAGGAGGACCTGCGCTTCCAGCTGGGCGTCGCCGTCTATGGCACGGAGCTCGGGCAGCACGGCGGCGGGCGCGCGTTTCGTTGGGGACCGCAACCCGTCCATCTCCGCCAGGGCGTACGGCTGCGGCTCGTCAACGTGGGCGCGGCCAGCATCGTGGGCAATTCCTCGCAAGGAAGCAGCGCCAGCGGAACCCCAGCGGCGGGAAGCGACGCGAACGAGAACCCCGCGCGCGAAGGCAGGCGCGCCCAGCTCGGCTACCCGGTCTGCACGGTCTGCGGCCAGAGCGTGTCGCCTCTCTCCTCCGACAGACAGCGCGACACTTTCCGCGAGACGCACACGGAACGCTGCGGGCGCGTGCCGGAGGGCATCGGGTTCCACGCGGACGTGACCGCGGACGTGCTGTCGCTGCCCGCGTGCGAAAGCGCCGAGACCGCGTACAGCGTGCTGGAAACGCTGCGGATCGGCGCCGCGCAGGTCCTCGACATGCACCTGGACGACCTGCAGATTCTCGTGATCGGCCATGTCGACCGCGACGACGTCGACGCGCTGCTGTGGGATCCCATGCCCGGCGGATCGGGACTGCTCGACCAGTTGTGCGAACGCTTCGCGGAGGTCGTCGAGGTGGCCCGAGAAGTGGCCGGTGCGTGCCCCGGCCGATGCGAGTCCTCCTGTATCGATTGCCTGGAGACGTTCCGCAACGCCTACTATCACCGGTATCTCCATCGCGGCAGGGCTCACGAACGGCTCGACGAATGGGGGCGGCAGCTCGCATTCGACCACCGGATACCGCGGCAACAGCCGGAAGCGCCGCCCGGAGAGCACCCGGCCCCCGTCAACGACGCCGAGATCAAGCTGCGTCACCTGCTGCTCGCCGCCGGGTTCGGCGAGGGTGTGCGAGGCGAACAGATCCGCCTCGGCGGCACGCTGGGCACCACCACGCCGGACGTGATCTATCGCGCCGACGATCACGATCCCGACGAGGGCGTCTGTATCTACCTCGATGGATTGAGCGCCGAGCTCCACGGCGACCCGCAGAGGGCCGACCAGGATCGCGAGATCCGTACCTGGCTGCTCAACCGCGGTTACGAGGTCATCGAGATCGCCGCGAATGAGCTGGACGACGAAGACGCCATGGCCCGTCACTTCCGGCGGCTTGCGGGCTACTTGAGCCTGCCGGACATTCGCTCTCGCATGCGCGAGGATCGCTCCTGGTTCCGGCAGGTGGCGGCGCAAGCACGGTCGGGGCGTCCTCGATTGCGGCGGGTCACGCCCGCGGCTGATGCCCGCTACGTGGACTGCGTGCCACTGGTACCCCTAGACGTAGCGGCGGGAGCGTTCGGCGATCCGCATGCCGTTCCGGACGAGTCCGCCTGGAATTGGGTGGAAGTCGAGACGGCCCGCTCACTGCGGCCCGGCATGTTCGTTGCGAGGGTTGTCGGTCAGTCGATGGAGCCGCGGATACCGGACGGCGCGTACTGCCTGTTCGCCAGCCCTGTCACCGGAACCCGCCAGGGACGAATCGTGCTGGTGCAGTTGCGCGACCAGGTCGATACAGACACCGGGCAGCGCTTCACGGTGAAGCGGTATCGGAGCGAGAGGACGATGGACGCGGGTGGGTGGCGCCACGTCCGGATCACGCTGGAACCCACGAATCCCGAATTCGTGCCGATCGAACTCGCCGAGGACGATGAGGATTCGCTGACGGTGATCGCCGAACTGGTCGAGGTCATCAGCCCAGAGACGCCGCTCTGACGCCTCCAGACACTCGTGCTTCGTTGCGTCGAGGGACGGCTCCCTGACCATGAACGCATGGCGCCGATGTCGACGACCGGCGATGCCCTCGTTGTTGGCTGTGCGTGTCGCCCGGCGGGTCCCCCTCCACGGGTGGAAATGGCAACTGAAGAAGGGACACCAGTGGCCACGTGAAAAGGGATCTCCCATTTCTCCTCAATACATCAGATTGCTGGGCCCTCCTGGCTGAGCCTCCCCGGGCTGTCGGGCAGGGACGCCCCAGCTCGTCGACGTGGACGACGTCGAAGCGGGCGAGCTGGGCGAGCTTGTGGGCCAGCCGGCCCTGCTGCTGCGCCTCGACGAGCATGGTGACCAGCCCTCGGTGGACACCCAAAACCGGCCATTAGTGGACGGTTGAAAACCGGCCATTTCCGATAGCGGCCCGAGACGTTGACGCCGGCCGGGAACTGCGTGTTCCTGCGCGGCATGAGCAACGTCTTGGCTGAAGAGAAACGACAGCAGATCCTGGCCCTGGGCCGCCTCGGCTGGTCGCTGCGGCAGATCGAACGGGCCACCGGGGTCCGCCGCGAGACGGCCAGCAACTACCTGAGGGCCGCCGGCGTGGTAGTGCGGGGCCGTGGCCGGCCGCCCGCGCATCCGGCAAAACCGGCCATTTCGTCGGAGGTGTCCACCGACTCTTCGGGTTCGTCGGAGGTGTCCACCGACTCTTCGGGGGCACCGTCGGCCGGCACGGCCACGGGTCACGCCACCTCCGTGTCCGCGGGCCACCCCGGCCGCGCACCGGGGGCGAGCGCTTGCGAGCCCTACCGCGAGCTGATCGCCGAGGCCCTCGGCCGCGGGCGCAATGCCATGGCCATCTGGCAGGACCTGGTCGACGACCACGGTTTCCGGGCTGGCTATGCAAGCGTACGGCGCTTCGTCTCGACGCTCCGACAGCAGCCCACCTTCGAGGCGCGGGCCGTCATCACCACCGCCCCAGGCGAGGACTATGTTGACTCCCGCGTTATGTTGAGCGGTGCGGGCGAAGCCGATCTGGAGGGTCTCCTGCCCGCATCGAGGACGCCTGGCACTCCACATAATCCCTACAGGGAATCGAGCCAGTCGAGGAGGTCCTTGGAAAGCCGACGAGGCTTGGGACCGACCCGGACTGGGGTGCCGACGCGGTCCAAGGCATCGCGCTTCATCGCGAGGTCGCTGCGGACGTAGACCTCCGTGGACTTCACGTCGGCGTGACCCAGGAAGTCCTTGATGGTGACGAGCGGGATGTCCGACTGGAGGAGATGCATCGCCTTGGTGTGGCGGAACGTGTGAGGGGTGATACGCGTCCGAGCGAGACTCGGGAGCGAAGCCTGAGCGCGCTTCACGTACTTCTCCAGGAGGTAGCGTGCGCCGTGGCGCGTGAGGCGTTGCCCGTTCCGGTTCTGGATCAGTGGTGCGGCGTCATCATCGCGGCGTCCTGCCGCGGCGAGGAAGCGTCGCACCAGCTGAGCGGTTTGGGGCAGCAGGGGCGTGAGTCGGTCGCGCCGACCCTTGCCGAAGAGCCGGACGAACGGCGGTGGGGCGAATCGAACGTCGCACGGAGCCACATCGAGGAGCTCCTGGATGCGCGCCCCGGTGTCGTAGAGGAGGGCCACCAGGAGGTAGTCGCGTTCCCCGACCTGCGTCGAGCGATCGATCTGCGCGATGACGTGCGCGAGCTCGTTGTCGCTGAGGTAGCCGAGCACGGGACGCGGCGCCTTCTTCACGGGGATGGCGAGCACGCGTTGACAGAGCAGCGCGAGGGCGGGCTCGGCGTCGAGCACGTAGCGGAAGAAGCAGTGGATGGCAGCGAGTCGGGCGTTGCGCGTGCGAATTGTGTTGCGCCGAGTGGTCTCGAGGTCGTCCAGGAACGCGAGGATCCGATCGGGCGTGAGGTCTTCGACGTGCAATGCGGCGGCGGAACGATGCATCGCTGCGGCCAGGAAGCGCAGCAGGAGCTTGAGGGTGTCGCGATACGCGGCGATGGTATGGGGGCTGGCGTTTCGCTCGGCCGGGAGATGCCGCGTGAAGAACGTCGTGACGAAGGGCGCGAGGTCGTGGGTGGTCATCGAGGCCCTCCGTCGGAAAGAAGGTGCCCGAAGCGCGCGGCGTAGCGGTGCGTGAGGTCGGCAGCGATGTCCTCGGTCATCTGGAGGTAGCGCTGGGAGCTGGCGATGCCGACGTGCCCGAGGTAGGTGGCCAGCGCCGGCAGGAGGTTTCCGAGTGAATCCTGCTGGCGGTACCACAGGGTCAGGCGGAGGACGGCGAACGAGTGGCGATTATTCCGATATCGGAATAAGCGCCATTATTCCGGCATCCGGATTATTCCGAGTCGGCTTCGTGTTGATGGCGGGAGACTCGTAGTTTCAACGTGTTGAGAGGAACCGCGGTGTTCGATACTCCGGAATAATCCCGTCCGTCTTCTCCTCCATCTTGCCCTCTCAGGTCGCGGGATGAGGAGAAGACCATGTCCGTTGAACGCTTTTTCTTCACTTCAGAGAGCCAGCAACGACTGCACGCCGGCCCGCTGGGCTGTGCCATCGACGGATTCGCCGCCTGGCTCGCAATCGAGGGATATGCCCGTCGTTCAGCTGCGGCGAAGCTCCGATTCGTCGGGAACCTCAGCCGTTGGCTCGAGCGCGAGGAGCTGGGCGTCGAGGCTCTCGACGAGCAGCGGGTCGCGGCTTTCCTCGCTCGCTGGCTGAACGGCGGGAGGCGCGGCACGGCAACGACCGGCCGGCAATTGCTGTGCTACTTGCGCGGCAGCGGTGTCATCCCGGCCGCCGTTTCCCGCCCGTGCAGCGACGCTCCGGTCAAGCGGGTCGAACGAGCGTACGAACGCTTCCTCGTTGACGAGCGTGGCGTCAGTCCGGCGACGGTGACGAACTACCTGCCCATCGTCCGTGCGTTCCTCGCCGAGAACTTCGGGTCTCACGAGGTCGCGCTCGAGAGCCTCGGGGTTCGCGATGCGAACCAGTTCGTCGTGCGCGAGGCCCGGCGCCTCAGCCGTTCCCGCGCCAAGCTGGTCGTCACGGCGCTTCGCAGCTTCCTGCGCCACCTGTACCAGCGCGGCGATATTTCCGTCGACCTCTCCAACGCGCTCGTCCCGGTCAGGGACTGGCGCTTGTCCGGATTGCCCAAGGTGCTTGCGCCCGAACAGGTCGAGTCGATGCTCGACAGTTGCGACCGCGGCACGGCCATCGGACGGCGCGACTACGCCATCCTGCTGTTGCTGGCACGGCTGGGATTGCGCGCTGGCGAAGTGGTCGCCCTGACGCTGGATGACTTCAATTGGAGCGAAGGAATAGTGACCGTGCCCGGCAAGGGGAAGCGACGTGAGCCCTTGCCTCTGCCACGCGACGCGGGAGAGGGCCTGACAGATTACCTGCGGGCCGGCCGGCCGGCGTGTCCGACTCGGCGACTGTTCGTCCGCATGCACGCGCCGCATCGGGGTTTCCGTTCCTCGGCGGCCGTCTGCGACATCGTGCGCCGGGCCCTGACCCGCGCCGGGATCAACTCGCCCTTCAAGGGAGCGCATCTCCTGCGCCACTCGCTGGCGACCAGCATGCTCCGCAACGGGGCCTCGCTCGAAGACATCGGGCAAGTCCTGCGCCACCGTCATCCGGAGACCACCCAGATCTACGCGAAGGTCGATCTGGATGCGCTGCGCGCTTTCGCGCCAGCTTGGCCCGGAGGTGCGGCATGACCGACCTCCAGCAGCTTCTCGGCGAGTATCTCGCCACGCGACGCGCGCTCGGGGTCGGGCTCAGACTGGCCGGGAGTCTGTTGCAGCGCTTCGTCGCGTTCGCCGCGCAAACCGAGGCCGCCTTCATCACGACCGAACTTGCGCTGCAATGGGCAACCGAGCCACGTGGTGCCCAACCAGCCCAGTGGGCGACCCGCCTGGGAATCGTACGGCGCTTCGCTCGCTTTGCACACGCCGCGGACCCTCGCCACGAGGTGCCACCGCCACGCCTGCTCTCCCACCGGTACCGCCGCTCGCAGCCCTATCTCTACACCGACGGGGAGTTCGCCGACCTACTGCGTGCGGCCCAAGGACTTTCCGGGACTACCGGACTCAGGCCTTGTACGTACGCCACGCTCCTGGCGCTGTTGGCGGTCACCGGGATGCGGAGCTCCGAACCGTTGCGTCTGAACCGCGACGATGTCGACCTCGCACGCGGCGTTCTGACGGTACGGAAGAGCAAGTTCGGGAAGTCGAGGTACATCCCCGTTCACGAGTCGACACGCCAGGCGCTGATCAACTACGCGGCGCGGCGCGACCGCCTGTGTCGCCATCCCGGCAGTCCGAGCTTCTTCCTCTCGGAACCCGGCGCCCGGGTCACCGTGTGGGCGCTGCGGTGGACGTTCGTGAAGCTGTCCCGGCAAGTCGGCCTGCGCGGCCCGTCGGATTCCCGCGGCCCCCGTCTGCATGACCTGCGCCATCGATTTGCAGTCGAGACGCTGCTGCGATGGTACCGCGACGGTATCGACGTCGAGCGCCACCTGCCCCGTCTGACGACCTACCTCGGGCATGCGCACGTGAGCGACACCTACTGGTACCTTACGGTCACCCCGGAGCTGATGCAACTTGCTGCCCGCCGACTCGATCGCGCCGGAAGGAGGCCGCTGACATGAAGAGCACCGACTTTCCCCGGCTCCTGGCGGCGTTCTTCACCGACCGTCTCATGCAGCAGCTTCACGCCAGCCCGCACACGATCGCCAGCTACCGGGACACCTTCCGGCTGCTGGTCCGCCATGCGCGGGAGGTGTTGAAGAAGCCCTCGACAGAGCTGGAGATCGGCGACCTGGACACGGACTTTCTCGGCGCCTTCCTGAGTCATCTCGAGAATCAGCGCGGCAACGACGCGCGCACGCGCAACACGCGACTGGCCGCGATCCGGTCCTTCTTCGGCTATGTCGCATCGCACGAGCCCCAGCATGCGGCCGTGGCGCAGCGGGTCCTGGCCATGCCGAACAAACGCCATACCCGCCGTCCGGTGGACTTCCTCAACCGGAACGAAGTCGAGGCTTTGCTGCGAGCCCCGGACCCGCGGACACGGGCGGGACGCCGAGACCACACCCTTCTGCTCGTGGCGGTGCAAACCGGACTGCGACGTCGGAACTCTTCGGTCTGCGTTGCAGGGATGTCCAGCTTGGCCCGGGCGCCCATCTGCGGTGCCATGGCAAGGGACGCAAGGAACGCTGTACGCCGCTGCGCGAGGACGCGACGGCGGCGTTGCGGAACTGGCTGGAGGAACTTCACGGCGAACCCGACACTCCCGTCTTTCCGAATCAACGCGGCGGTGCTCTCAGCCACGACGGGCTCGACTACCTCCTGGCCAAGCATCTGACCGTTGCGCGGGCCGCATGCCCCTCACTGCAGAAGAAACGCGTCACCCCGCACGTGCTGCGTCACACCGCCGCCATGGACCTGCTGCGGAACGGCGTCGACCGCGCCGTGATCGCGCTGTGGCTCGGTCACGAGTCCGTCGACACGACCTACGTCTATCTGCATGCCGACCTCAAGCTGAAGGAAAGCGCGATGGCCAAGACCACGCCCTCGCAACTTCCATCGAATCGATACCGCCCGGACGACGAGGTTCTGGCCTTCTTGAACAGCCTGTGATTATTCCGAGTCCATGCGACATCTATCCCGAGCACCACCCATCTTGCGCACTCCGACTCGGAATAATCCGGATGCCGGAATAATGGCGGAGGTCGTGCAGGCGAAACGAACGCCCGCCCTGCCAGCGCGGAATCTGCGCGGCGGCCAGGACCGCGTGGAAGGCGCCACGCAGGGCCGAGAGCGAGTACGGCCGGCCGGATGGCGCCGGGAAGAACGGCTCGCCCGGCGTCCGCTCGCCGAGCTCGTCCGTGACCGTGTCCCGACAGTGCGCGAGTCGAGCCGCGACGTCGGCGGCCATGGGCACGAGTCGGGACTTGCCGAACTTGGTGTCGCGGATGCGGAGCACCGCGGTCTCCAGGTCGACGTCCGCCAGGGTGAGGCGGAGGCCCTCGCCGGCCCGCAATCCCGTGAGGTACAGCAGGACCAGCAGCGTTCGAAGAATGAGCTCGCGCCGCGGCGAGCTGCGGTGCCGGTCGAGGGTATCGCACGCGTCGAGAAACCGGCGGCCTTCATGGAGCGAGAGGACACGCGGCACGCCGGTACGGGGCCGAATGCCCAGGAATCGTGCCGCAGGCACGAACGTCCGCGCGTCGTCGAGTGCGAGGAAGCGACACACCTCCCGGATCAACGTCAGCCGATGTGCCCGCGTGGTCTCCGACTCGGTCCCGCGCCGGGCCACGAAGGCGCGCACGATGTCGTTGGTGATCACGGGGTCAGTCGGCGAGAGGGTTTCGCCGAGGAAACGGTCGAGCACGCTCAGCATCTCGGCTTCGGCACGGTAGCGATAGCCCGCGGCCCGTTTGAGCTCGAGAAACCGCTGCAGCGCGGCGGCCAACGGGGACGACCACGTCGAGGACGACCCGCACGTTCCCGCCGTCATGGACGCACCTCCGTTTCGCTGATCGCCACGCGTCGCAGGGCCGTCAGGTCGACAGACGCGTACTCCATGGTGGTGTCGGTGGACGCATGCCCGAGGACGTCTCCGATGCGCTTGAGCGGACTGCCGCTGGCGAGCATCCGACTCGCCAGCGTGTGGCGCAGCAGGTAGAGCCCGCGGCGTCCTTCCCGCTGATCGAGCCCGACGCGCTGCAGGGCCTGCCGCATGATCGTGGCCAGGTTGTTCGCGGCGACGAACGGCTCGAAGGGCGCCTTGTGCCGGACAAACACATGCCGCGATTTCGTCGCCGGCCGGCCGTCCCGGAGGTAGGCGATCAGGGCGTCAGCAACATCGGGGAACAGCGGCAGAGTGAGGATGCGGCCGGTCTTGGCCTGGGTGATCGACAGCACTCCCTCGCGCCAGTCGACGGCGTCGAGACGGAGCCGCCGGAGGTCGGACGGACGAAGGCCGTACCGGGCTGCGAGCAACAGGACGGCGTAGTCACGACGGCCGATCGCCGACGAGCGATCGACGCCGTTCAGAAGGCGGGTCACCTCGCGCTCGGAGAGGGCATCCCGCAGGCCACGCTGCTTGAATTGCCGGGGCGGCACCACGGCGACACTCAGGTCGCGGGGGAGCAACCCCGTCATGGCGGCCCATCGGAAGAAGCTGCGCATCGCGGACACGTAGGTCAGGCGCGTGGCGACGGCCTGCGTCCGCAGCTGGATCAGGAAATCCCGAACGTGACGGGGCGCGACCTCCGCGAGCCGAGTCACGCCGTCCTGGTCGAGGTACGTCGCGAAGCGTGTGAGCTGCCATACTCGCGTGCTGACCGTCCGCGGGACCAACCCGCGGTGGCTGCGCAGGAACACGGCGTGCTCGTCCAGAGCCGACCCCAACCACGCCGGCACCGGCTCCGGCGCTCGCCCGATGCGGCGACGCCAGTATCCGTGCTCGTCGGCGTCCAGGAAGATCCGTACGGCCGCCCGCACGAAGCGCGTTCGACTGTCGCTGAGCCCGACGACTCGGTCCGTCACGTACTGGGCTACCTCGGGGGCGTCGAGGGCGAGCGGGAGCCGGAGCTCCCGCGCCTGGAGGTAGTGGGTCACCCGCAGCCACTCTCGCAGGTGCTGCGCCGTGACCACGGGGTGATACCTCTGCTCGACCAGACGCCGGCCGATCCGATCGATGCGGTCCTTGTACGGAGAGGTGCGATAGCTCTCCAACCTGTCCGGGGGGAAGAAGCTGCTGAGCACGGGGCCCTCCTCCTTGCGGCGGGAATCGCCGTCAACGAGGAGGATTATGGAAAGCAGACCAACGGCAACAGCGGAGCGACCGCCGTCACTGAGGTAGATCTATCGGGGGGCTCAACATAACGCGGGAGTCAACATAGTCCTCGTTGGACTAAACCGCTTCGCGGTAGACGCTGAATCGACCAGCCGACCCTGAGCCCGGCAGCCAGATCGTCCCACCGCTGCAGCCCGTCCGCCGTCTCGCCATACGCTGCTCGCAAGCGCCCGGAATCCCCCGGGCCCTTCGCAGAGGAGCGTCTCATGACATCTCTTCGTCAACGCATGCTCGAGGACATGCAGGTGCGGCAGCTGTCGCCGTGCACCCAACAGACCTACGTCGAGACCGTCGCGCGGTTCGCCCGCCACTTCGACAGTTCGCCAGCCCTTCTCGGCCCGGAGGCGATCCGCGACTACCAGGTCTACCTGACCAACGAACGCCGGCTTGCACCGAGCTCGGTCGTCGTCGCCGTGTCGGCGCTCCGCTTCCTCTACCGGGTCACGCTCCGGAAGCAGTGGGTCTTCGACGACGTGATCCCCGTGCCGAAGAAGCCCCGGTCCTTGCCGATCGTGCTCGGCCGCGACGAGGTGGTACAGTTCCTCGACGCCGTCAAGGCCGCCAAGCATCACGCCATCCTGACCACGTGCTACGCCGCCGGCCTCCGCATCTCCGAGGCCATCCATCTCACCGTGCCCGCCATCGACAGCCAGCGGATGGTGCTCCGCATCGCGCAGGGCAAGGGGAGGAAGGACCGCTACGTCATGCTCTCGCCCAAGCTGCTCGAGGTGCTGCGCGCCTGGTGGCAGGTCGACCGGCCCCGGCATTGGCTCTTTCCCGGGGAGCGCCCGGAGAAGCCCATCACTCGCAAGGCGGTCCAGCTCGCCTGCCAGCGCGCCGTCCGACGCGCGAAGCTCACCAAACCGGTTTCTCCGCACGCGCTTCGCCACGCGTTCGCGGTCCATCTCCTCGAGGCGGGCACCGACCTGCGTACGATTCAGCTCCTGCTCGGCCATCGGAGCCTGCAGACCACGGCCAACTACCTGCGGGTCGCGACTTCCACCGTCTGCTCGACCGCGAGTCCGCTGGACCTCCTGCCAAGGCCGGAACCGCAACGCGGTCCGGACGTCAACTGAGCGACGGTCGTGCCACGCGCCGCGCTCACCGTGGCGGAGGTCTTCCGCCGCTACGGCGACACCTTCCGGGCCCAGGCCGGGGCCGTCCTCTCCACGGCGCAACGCCGGGTGATGACGGCCATCGAGCAGTGCCGCACCGCCGCCCTCGGCGGCCATGTCGAGCAGTGCGACCGGTGCGGCCATCGCCGCGTCTGGTACAACTCCTGTCGCAACCGCCACTGCCCGACCTGTCAGTCGCTGGCCCGCGCCGCGTGGCTCGAACGGCGCCGGGCGGACCTGCTGCCCACCGAGTACTTCCACGTCGTCTTCACCGTCCCGCCAGCGGTCGCCGAGGTCGCCATCCAGAACAAGGCCGTCGTCTACGGTCTCCTCTTCCGGGCGGTCGCCGAGACGCTCCGCACGATCGCCGCCGACCCTCGCCACCTCGGCGCCGAGATCGGCTTCTTCGCCGTCCTCCACACCTGGGGCCAGACGCTCGTCCATCACCCGCATCTGCACTGCGTCATCCCGGGTGGGGGGCTCGCAACCGACGGCAGGGGGTGGGTTGCCTGCCGTCCCGGCTTCTTCCTGCCGGTCCGCGTCCTGTCACGCTACTTCCGCCGGGTGCTCGTCCAGGCGCTGGAGGACGCCTTCGAGTCCAAACGGCTGCGCTTCGCCGGCCGGCAGCAGCCCCTCAACGACCCCCGGCGATTCGCCGAGCATCTCCGCCCGGCCTGCGAGGCCGAGTGGGTGGTCTACGCGAAGCGGCCCTTCGCCGGTCCCGAACAGGTCCTCGACTACCTCGGGCGCTACACCCACCGCATCGCCATCGGCAACCAGCGTCTGTGCAGCCTCGACGACGGCTCCGTGCGCTTCCGCTACACCGACTACCGCCGGGCCGGCGCGTCCCGCCAGAAGACGATGACGCTGACCGCGACCGAGTTCATCCGGCGCATGCTCCTCCACGTGCTGCCACCCGGCTTCCACCGCATTCGCTACTACGGCTTCCTCGCCAATTGCACCCGCCGGCAGAAGCTCGCCGAGTGCCGGCGCTTGCTGCACGCGTCGCCGCTGCCATCGGCAGAGCGCGCCGGCCCGGCCATCACCGACTATCGGGACCGCTACGAGGCGCTGACGGGCCGTTCGTTGCGGCGGTGTCCCCGGTGCGACGACGGCAACATGCTCGTCGTCGACCACCTTGCCGGCAAGTGGGTGTCGCCGGCCATCCTGGACTCGTCGTGAAGAGCCCGCCGACGCCCGCCAGGTACGGTCCGCATCTCCCGGCGTTCCCGGGCCGGTCGACCTGCGTCTCCGCCGCCTCGCCACGGTCGCGGGACGACCTGTGTAGTCATCTTCACCGACCAGCTTCAGCCGAAACCCTAGACGCATGGCCTCGTCGCGGGCATCCCAGCAGCATCTCCCCGCGATACAATGCCCACAGCCGGGCGGCGGAGCAGCGGTTCAGTCCAATCCATCCTTAGGTCACCGGCGCGGTGAACGCCCTGCCACTTGCCGGCCGTTCGCTGCCGCGCCGCCAACCTAAGAATGCTCTGCATTATGCAGAGCTCTGCATAACGAGGAAGCTCAAGTCGACTACGGCGACGGGCCGATGGTCCGTGACCCCGACTCCGGCAAGTACCGGCGGACACGGCTCTTCGTCCTGACCCTGGGCTACTCGCGCAAGTCGGTGCGGCTGCTGGTCCGCCGGTCGAGTGCCCAGGTCTGGGCCGAGCTGCACGAGCGGGCGTTCCGCCGGCTGGGCGGTACCGTACGTGTCGTCGTGCTCGACAACCTCAAGGAGGGCGTCCTCACGCCCGACATCTACGACCCCACCCTCAATCCGCTCTACCGCGACGTGCTCGCCCACTACGGCGTCGTCGCCCTGCCGTGCCGCGTCCGCGACCCCGATCGAAAGGGCAAGGTCGAGGCCGGCGTCGGCCACGCCAAGAGGACGCCGTTGCGCGGGCTCCGCTTCGAGGACCTGGACGACGGCCAGGCCTACCTCGACCGCTGGGAGCGGCGCTGGGCCGACACCCGCATCCACGGCACGACCAAGCGGCAGGTCGCCGCCATGTTTGCCGAGGAGCGCCCGGCCCTCGGCCCGTTGCCGCTCGAGCCGTTCCGCTACTACCAGTACGGCCACCGCACCGTGCATCTGGACGGCTGCGTCGAGGTCGCGGCGGCCTACTACAGCGCGCCGCCGGGCTGGATCGGCCGCCGCGTTCACGTCCAGTGGAACGCAGCCCACGTGCGGCTGCTCGACCCCCACACCGGCCAACTCCTCCGCGAGCACCTGCGCGCGCCGCGGGGCTGGCATCGCATTGAGGACCGAGACCGGCCCGCACGCACCCCGCCGAAGACCCTCGCCCTGCTCGCCGCCGCCAAGCGGGCCGGTCCGGCCATCTCCGCCATCTGCGACCACATCCACCGTCACGACGGGGCCGCCGGCGCCCGCCGCATCCAAGGCGTCCTCGCCCTGGCCAGGAAGCACGGTCCCGCCGTCGCCGAAGAGGCCGCCACCGCCGCCCTCGAACTCGGTGTGCCCACCTACCGCTTCCTGCGGCGCTACCTCGACCGCCAGCCCGTCGCGCCCCTCTCGCTGCGCCAGGTCGACCCCCTCATCCGGCAACTGACCCTCTACCGCGATCTCATCGACCGCAGAACAGGAGACCCGTCATGAATCTCGTCGAACTCGACCAGGCGCTGCGCAAGCTCCGCCTCTCCGGCATGGCCGACGTCCTCGAAATCCGCCTGCAGCAGGCCCAGGCCCAGCAGATGGCCCCGGTCGACCTCGTCGCCGCCCTCGTCACCGACGAGCTCCAGCGGCGCCAGGACCGCCTGCTCGCCCGCCGACACAAGCAGGCCCGCTTTCGCGACCCCGACCGGTCGCTCGACGGCTTCGACTTCGCCTTCAACAAGAAGATCAACCGCGCCCTCGTCTTCGAGCTCGCCACCGCCCGTTTCGTCGCCCAGCGCGAGGACGCGCTCCTGATCGGCCCGCCCGGTACGGGGAAGAGCCACTTGGCTCAGGCCATCGGCCGCGCCGCGATCCAGCAGGGCTACCGTGTCATCTACCGCGAGGCCCACACCCTCCTCGAGGAGCTCGCCGAGGCGACGCTCGCCGAGACCCGAAAGGACTACCTCGCCGAGCTGACTCGGGTGCCCCTGCTCATCATCGACGACCTCGGCATGCGCAAGCTGCCCCACACCGCGGCCGAGGACCTGCTCGAGCTGATCATGCGCCGCTACGAGCGAGCCTCCACGATGCTCACCTCGAACCGGCCGGTCGACGACTGGGGCAAGCTGCTCGGCGACACCGCCGCCGTCACGGCGCTGCTGGACCGCCTCCTCCATCACGCGCACGTGCTGAAGTGCGGGCCGCGGAGCTGGCGCACCAAGGTCCAGACGACCTTGCGAACACAGGGGGCCGTGAAGTAAAGATCAACGCCCGTCTCGGGCGCCGGAAATGGCCGGTTTCGCGGTGTCCACTAATGGCCGGTTTTGACCCGTCCACTGAGGGACCAGCTCGGCCGCGGTCACGAACCGTACCCGGTAGTCGTGCTGGCAGCAGGCCATCCCCAAGGCGATCGACAGATGCGTCTTTTCCCGTACCGACCCCGCCGACGAACACGACGTTGGCGGCCTCGGCGACGAAGCGGCAGTCGAAGACCTGCAGGTACGGCGTCGCGGTCGAGGTCCGGCTGCGCCTCGAACGAGTAGGCGTCCAGCGTCTTCAGCATCGGGAAGCGGGCGTCCCCGATGCGGCGCTCCCGGCGTGCGGTCACCTCCAGGTGCACCAGCTGCGCCAGGTAGTCGGCCGGCGCCTGCCGCTGGCGGACGGCCTGCTCGGCCAGGGCTGCCACTGCGCTGCGACCGCGACAGGCACAGTGCCTTCACGTCGGCGGCCGGGTGCGGGGCTCGGCAATCGCGGCGGCCATCAGCGAGTGCCCTCCACCAGCGCGTCATACGCCGACAGCGCCGGGGCGGGCACCGCGATCCGCGCCAGCCCCGGACGCACGCCCGTGACCGGCGCGCACACCGGCGGCGGGCCAGCCTCCTGCTGCTGGAGGATGAGCCGCACCGTCTCCAGGCGTGGGGAATGACGCTCGAGGACGGCCCTCACCGCGCGCTCGACGGCCGCGGCCGGGTGCGTCTCCATCAGCTGCAACACCGGGGCCAGCCGCCAGTCGAGAAGCGCCGTCGCCTCGGCCCCGGCCCGGTGCTTCCGCTCGAGCAGCGGCAGCACGTGACGCGCATTGAGAACCCTCGCACCCCGGACGAACGCCCTGGGATGTTCGGGGACCACCTCGGCGCCGACTGCGATCGCCACTCGCTCGTGGTACAGCTTCACCCACACCGGCCGGTAGGCGTGCCGGATCGGCACCGAGTACGTCACGCGGCCCGCGCGGGCGTATCCGAACTTGTTGGCCACGCGCGGAACGACGCGGCAGGTCGCGGGCAGGTGAGCGGGCATCGTCCGCAGATGCCGCCGGTCCAGCGCCAACGCCTCCTCGACCGAGCGCCCGTCGTCCAGGTGACGCGCCGCTAGGTCCGCCTCCAGTTCCGTGACGATCGCCGCGTTGAGCCCTGCCCAGCTCTCCACCGCCAGCCGCACGTTCTTCGTCCGCACCGTGCCGACGTCCGAGACGCCGGCCCGGCGGTCCGTCGGCATCGCTTCCCGGCCGGAATCCGAAAGTTCTGATGCGCCGGGTGCTGCTGGCGCTGATGGGAGCGGCGCACCAGGCCTGGCACGAGGCGCGGGTCACGGGAACCCGCGGAACCCCGCCGCCCCCTACATGACGGCGCTGGCCTACTTCAACAGTCCGCGCGAGCTGGGCGGGTCTCGGCGGATCCCCGAGGAGGAAGTGCGCACCACCGTCGCGCGTTGCGGAGCGCCGCGCCGGTGCCCGAGATGCGCCACCTGTTCCGCGATCGCACCGGCTTGTCCGAGCCGCTGGAGTTGACCTCGCGCGTGTCGACCGACCAAGTCGCCGAAGGGCCGTGCTGGCGATGATCAAGCGCTGGGCGGTGGCGCCAGGGCTGCCCCGCCACGACGGCTGCCAACGCTTCGGGCGACGGGGATCACGCGTACCTGGCGAACGGGTGGGACACTGGAGCACGCGCACGGATCGGAGCCGTCGACGAGTTCGCGTTCTGGGCTCGCCTCGACGGGAGGGCCGTCGACGAGATCTCCATGGTTCGAGAGGCCCCGCCGCCGCCCACGGACCACCAACGGAGGTCCGCTATGCCATGTCCACCGAGCGAGGGTCGACGAACAGGTCTCCCGCAGGATGAGGGCGTTCTATACGCTGCAGGTACCCCTTTTTCTGGAGCGAGACAAGGCGGTTTCCAGCCGCCGTCTTCTCGATGCCGACGCGATCCGCGAAACCCACCGCCGTAACAGTTCCACCGGCTTCCGCGACCAGACGCAGAGTCTCCTGATCTCTTGCCGTGAGAACGCCAACGGGTTCCGCATGCGCGAGTTCAATCGAAGAAGAGCATACGAACATCGCGAGATTCCTCGATGCGGCAATGTCGCCGATCACGCTTCGCGTATTCTCATCCTCGCTGCAGATGAACAGAGTGAAGTCGCCATATCGACCGGCCTTTACGTCTTCCCCGACCGTCACGACCATGTCGCGAAGAACCCCTGGTGTAGGGCGAGCCGCGCCCAGCTGGAGAACCCCGAGCATCGGACCATGCTGACGGTCTGGAGGCATGAATCTCTGAACAACCTGATCAGCGTGCGGATCGTCCCAAACGACGGACCCGGTGACCGCAGGCACACACTTCACCTCGAAGTCAACGGCATGCGACATGCGTACACCTCCCCATGCAGAACGACACGATGCGTCCAGGTCCCGAACGGAACCTGGCAGGCGCCCGGTGGCCGCTGAGCCGGGACCTCGAGCGAACACCGAATCGCCGCGTCCCGTCGACGTTGATCTCCCGACCCGCCATCGCCAAGGTGCGTTGCTCCCCCAAACCGCTTGGCGCCCGGAAGTCTACATCACCACCGGAAACCGGCCAAGACCTCCCGCACCAGAACTCTTGCTTGACATCTGGGCGGCGGCCGTGCATGATCTCCACGATGCGTCGTGGTGATCATGCGTAACTCAAGGAGACGATCATGACCGACAAGGTGATCGAGTTCACGTTCGTGGTGAACGGGCAGGCAGTGCCAGTCAAGGCCAGCATATTCGACCAGATCGGGGAGACCGTTGCGATGGCACTCAAGGACTCCGGCAATTCCGGGCAGCCGCTCCCGAATTGGGAGTTGCGCGACGGTTCCGGTCACGTCATCGACATGGGGAAGAAGATCGCCGAGCTCGGTATCGAAGAGGGCGCGACCCTTTTCCTGAACCTCAAGGCCGGCGTTGGCGGTACCTGTGCCTGAGACTCAGTTCGCGGATCCGGCGGTTTCACGCCGAAAGTTCAGCAGGGAAATCAAGCAGTTCCGCGCTCACGCCGACGTTTACAGGCGCCGCGGTTGGTACCTCGCGCACGTGAAGTTCCCCGAAGCGGTCGTGATTCTGGCGACGGCCAAGACACATCCCGTCACGCTGCTTTGCGGCGTCGCGTTCGACTACACGAACTACGACGCGGCGCCACCGTCCGTTCGCCTCGTACACCCGTTGACCTTCGAACCTTACAAGAGTTCCGAATTGCCGACGCGGTTGCCTCGACTGCTGCCCGCATCGAACGCGGGGGACCTCGCGCAGGCGCCTCAAGCGGGCGCCATGCCCGCGCAGGTCCAAGCGCAGATCAAAGCCCAGCCGCTGATGCAGGCCCACGATGACGAGAAGCCATTTCTGTGCATTGCCGGTGTCCGGGAGTACCACGACCATCCCGCCCACAGCGGCGACGACTGGGAATTGCACCGCCCGACGGGTGCCGGGCGCCTCACTCGGCTCGTGGAGATCATTTCGAAGTACGGCCCGGAGACCATAGTCGGTTTCCACGTGCAAATGATCCCGAAGGTCGAATACCGGCTTGAGGTCCCTCCCGAATGACGTTTGAACCAATCCGCGAATTCGTCGTCCCGGCCGACATTTGCGACGTGTCGGACCGCCACTTGCGCGACGCCGGTTCCGACGGCCACGAACGGTTCATCCTATGGAGCGGGGTCGTCTGCCAGGAGCGCTTCCTGGTCAGGACCGCGCATTCGCCGAAACAGACTGCCTATCGAGTCTCCGGTGGGCTGTGCGTTCGCGTAGAGGCGACCGAGCTTCATCGGCTCAACGTCTGGCTTTATGAGAACGGTGAACGCCTCGGCGTACAGGTGCATTCACACCCAATGGAAGCCTTCCACTCGGATACTGACGATAGCTTTCCGATGGTCACAACGCTTGGAGGGCTGTCGCTCGTGGTGCCCGACTTCGCTCGATACGGGGTACGCGGGCGGGGCACCGCCCTGTACCGCTTGTCGAATATGGGATGGAAGGGGCTGACGCCGACCGATGCGCGACGCCTCCTGCAGATGGAGGATTGAGCGTGGCGATTCCAGCCTTTTTTAAACGCAACGCAGTTGCCATTTCACAGGTGGTCGCGGATCTTGACGAAGAGCGCTTGGGGTCGCTGTTGAGCGGCGTCTGTATCGGCGTGACGATCGGGTCCGACGCTGGTAGTAGGGAAGGCCGGGCGACCGTCGACCTGCTGATACGGCTGTTGGCACGCCTGTATCCGGCAATCGTCGTGCGCGACGAGGAGGACGGTGGTATTGGCGATGAGGCCCGCGCGCTGGCACGGCGGATCAATCCGTGTGTGGATGTGACCGGGCAACCAACCGTAGAGATGATCGTCGGTTCGGCGCGCGCACGACCGCGGGCGGCGCGAACGGTATTCCTGGGCTCGGCCGGTTGGCGTGCTCGACTGTCGACACGCCGCCCGCAGGCGTGCGGGGCAACCAACAACCCATTCGGTGCTGGACTGGCGGCGTGTTTAGCTGCGGCCGCGGTGTTCAGGCACGTTTTCCTGGGGGAAGGTGACTGGGAACGGGACGGCGAGTTGACGGTTCCTGTTCCAGGCGAACTCGCCGATGGCACTGCCGACCTCACTGGGGAGATGGGCAACGTCGTCCTGGCAGGCGCCGGCGCTATTGGCAATGCCGCGGCGTGGGCACTGGCTCGTAGCGACCTGAACGGGACGATCGAGATCGTGGATCATGAGTCGGTCGATCTGGGCAATCTACAGCGATACGTTTTGGCCGAACGCAACGACGAGAACCGGCTCAAGGCTGGACTATTGGCCCGCCAGTTCGACCGTGCGCTAGTGGCGCGAGCGCACGATTGCAGGCTCGCGGACTTCCTGGAAGAGAAGCATCACAAGGTGGAGAACCTCCTGTTGGCGCTCGACTCCGCAAAGGATCGTCGGGGTGCCCAGGCTTCGTTGCCCCGCCACATAGCGAACGCATGGACGCAGCCCGGTGACCTAGGGGTTTCTCGGCACGACTTCCTGGACGGGGCGTGCGTCAACTGCCTGTACCTGCCGGACGGCAGGCGGAGGAACGATGATGAGATTGTCGCGGAAGCGCTCGGTGTGCCCGACAGGCTCATGGAGGTGCGAGTATTGCTTCACGGCAACGGTGGGGCACCAAAGAGCTTGATCGAGGCGATCGCCAAAGCGCGGAAGATCGCCCTCGACAAGCTCCTAAGCTTCGAGGGCCAGCCCTTGCGGAACCTGTATGCGGACGGTTTTTGCGGTGGGACGGTGATTCCATTGAGCGAGATCGGCGCGCCCGCCGACGATGTACACGTTCCGTTGGCTCACCAGTCGGCACTAGCTGGTGTGCTGTTGGCGGCTGCCGCTGTGGAAATGAGCGTACGGGAATGCGCGGGCAGCGTTGTGGCGCAGTACGACGTACTGAAGCGTCAGGAACGTTTTCAGGTGTATCCCGCGCGCAAACGTGCGGGGAATTGCTGCATTTGCCAGGACGAAGACTATCGGAAGGTCTATCGGGAGAAGCATCGCCAAGACGTCGGGACGGGTCGACAGCGCGACCAAAACTAAAACTAACGTGGCCAAGTCCTGGTCGTCGGGGCTCCGGGAGAGGCGACGTGGTCGCGTTCGCCGGCCGCGAGGCCCTGACAAGGGCTTGACATGGCCGGCAGCTCGACGACCGCATGACGAAGCGCGGTTCGCGGTCTGCGGGAGGGATCCGGCTTGCTGGGGACGAAGTAGGTTACGGCCGGGTTCACCCAGGTCGGTTCGAGCCCGTGCCTGCGGCTGATCTTCATTGCGGCCGTCATCACACTGTTTGGCCGGTGCGCATCACGCCGTCGAGGTCGCTGGTCCGCCTGTCGGTTCGCCATCCCAGGAGCATCCGGGCTCCCCCGGCGAGGTACAGCTCGGCCCGTCCGCCGGCCCGGTGCAACTCTCTGTCGAGTTCCTCGGAGGAGACCGGCTACGTTCTCAGAGTTCAGCGGTCCACTGCCGACCATCCCCGGTCCTCCCGTCCAGATCCCGGCTGTCGATGCTGACCCCTCGCCGGAGGAACGCGCCGGGCTGCCAGGCGAGATCGCTGTCGGTCTCGAACCCGGTCAGCTTCACGGGGTCCGGGAGGAACCGCTCGGGCTCGTCCACCCAGGCGGGTGCGTCGTAGCCGTGCGTGAGCGCCGCGTGCTCGATTACCGCGGCCAGGGCGGCGTCCCACTTCGTGTTCGTCAGGTGGGGCCGGTTGGCGAGCATCGTCCGCCGGTCGGCTTCCGTTCCGGAGTGGAAGCTGCGTTGCAGCTGGCGCACGATCAGCCGGTACAGCTCGGTGTCGGTCCAGCCCTCGTCCACCCCTTTCGCGTAGACGTCGGGGTCGACCAGGTCGTCGGCCAGCCAGCGTTCGCCGTTCACGCGCTGCCACTCCCCGGATCGGTGTTTTCCAGTCGGCGTCTCCGCCAGCGCGCGACGGTTCCGGGGGCTATCCCGGCGATCACGAGACCCGGCTCGTCCCAGACGACGGGCAGCGGCACCTCCGGCATCGCGAGACGCCGTCCGGCTTCGGCGGCTTCTTCCAGGAACTCCCGGCTCGTCGAGCCGGCGGGTTCGAGTCCACTCGTGATCGCCCTCTCGGTCTCCGCTTCGCCGTAGACGTGCATCCGGCTTCCGATGTCGTAGCTGGCGTGGATCAGGAACGGCTCGGCGCCGGTCTCGGCCGTCAGGGCGATTCGAAGCCTCGTCCCAGTGTTCGCGATGGCGTCGGCCAGTGTGCGGCAGTCGGCCTGGAAGCGCGCCGGGGCTTCGGCGCGGTCGCCGTTCCGGCGTCGCCTCGACGTTCGGTCGCTGGTCACCGTCACGTCGTCGTCATCGCCCATGGGATTCTCTCGATGTCCTCGACTCGGAGTCAGGGAAGCAGATCGTCGACGACGATCCGTGCGTCGGGGCGAGCGAGCGGCGCGACCTTGTCCCCGGCTGCATGGTAGGCGACGCTCTGGTAGCTGTCTCCGGCCGGGCCGCGGTAGACCTCGAGACGGGCCTCGGGGAGGGCGAGGATCCAGTACTCCGGAATCCCGCACCGCGCGTACAGGCGCTGCTTGACGGTCCGGTCGTACCGCAGTGATTCGTTCGAGACCTCGACGACGAGCACCGCCGACGTTGGATGGGCCTCCATGTAGTCGCGGATCGCGCCCGCCACGACGGCCACGTCCGGCTCGGGTTCCGAGTAGTCGTCGACCGCCAGCGGGTGCTGTTCGCGCACGTAGAACCCGGAACCGAAGACGCGCCGCAGGCAGTGCGCGGCGAGGTTCAGTCCGGTCGTGTGGCTGACTCCCTCCCGTATCTTGGCGTTCAGGTCTCCGTCGATGAGCTCCAGCTTGGCGTCGGGCTCGAACGCGCCGGCTTCTACGGCACGGTCGTACTCGACCCGGCTCAGGCGGTAGCGGCCGATGGAGACGTTGGACACCGTGGCTCTCATGTTGGCGCCTCTATCGTAGCGCGGAACCGGCGCCATGCGGCCCCGCCTGGATTCGGCCCGGCGGCGTGCTACTAGGAGCGTTTCGGCGGCGACGGCCGGCCCGTGGCGCGCACTGCCGGAACCGTATGTCGGCCGCTGCCAGATGTCGACTTCCAGTTGCCTGTCGCCTCCGCTGACGAGTGTCTCCGCCAGCCGCCAGCCGACACGTCATCATTGCCCGTCGTCCATCGAAGCACCCAGCGGGGCACCGCGCAGGAAGTCGGTCAACGAGTGGTGTCGTACGCCCTCGAGGTCGGCGGGCTGGTGCGGGTCGAGCGAGAGCAGCACCCGGGGGTAGGCGTCGCGAACCGCCGCGAAAGCCGCGAGCTCGCGCTCGATGGTGGCGGGCGACTCGAGCAGGTAGGCGACCTGCACGTGGCGACGGCCCGACCGCCGTTCCGCGACGAAGTCGATCTCTCGCGGTCCCGCCACGCCGACCGTGACCGTGTAGCCGCGGCGGCGCAGCTCCAGGAAGACCAGGTTCTCCAGGACGCCGCCGATGTCGCTCTCGCGGTAGCCGACGATGCCGTTGCGCAGGCCGATGTCGCCCAGGTAGTGCTTCCGGTTCACCTGCAGCAGCCTTCGCCCCTGCAGATCGAAGCGGGAAACGGGCGTCAACAGGAATGCGTCGCCCAGGTGCGCGAGATAGTTGAGCACCGTGTCGACCGCCGTCGTCCTGCGCTGGCTCTTCAAGAAGTCGGCGATTCGCTTCGCGGACACGAGGCTGCCGACGCTGTCGACCGCGAACCGCGTGATCGCCTCGAACAGGGCCACGTCGCCGATGCGGTGACGGCGGACCACGTCGCGGATGACGATGGTGCTGACCATGTCCGCCGGCATCTGGTCGACGACCGGGTCGCTCAGGTCGGTGTGGAGCAGTCCGGGCAGGCCGCCGTAGCGCAGGTAGAGCCGGAACAGCGGTGACCGGCATCCGGCGGGTGCTTCGTGGCGACCTCCCAGGCCGAGACCGCACGTGCGGGGCCGCGGCTTTCAGAGGAGGAGTTCGCCGCCCTCTACCGGGAGCGGTACGAAGAGCTGAGGCTGCGGCTGGAGGCCGAGCCGGGTGTGCGGCACGACCCACGCGAGCGGCCCGGCGAGGACAACGCGAACGCGGGCCAGCGACTGTCGATGGCATTCCGGACGGCCAGCCGCTCGGAGAGCTTCTCGCCGCCCTCCTGGGCCGGCGTCAGCGTCATCGCGTCGGCGACGGACGACGGCGGCTCGTGGGGGTGACGAGTCGCACGAATCCCCTCCGGACGGTCGGACGCGAAGCGGGCGGGGCGCTTCTACCGCCCCTTGACGATAGGCTCGCGCGCCTTAGCGCTGGACTCAGCCAAGGTCCGACTCCTGGCTCTTCTCCACCGCATTCACGGGCGCCGACGCGCCGCAACCCCCGTCTCTCCCTCGCCCACGATGGGCAACGTCTCCAGACTCCGGCTGACCGAGAGCATCGTGGTTGTCGAAGACGAGAGCCTCGTAGAACTCGTCGTCATCGGCGAACAACAGCTCGAGGGAATGGCCCCCGGGCACCTCCCGGACGTCGATGTGCGCGTCCCATTCCTTGACCTGTTCCCGGGTGAGCATCATCGTCCGAGTCCTCGACGCCACGCACTCCCGGAACTCCTGCTCGCTGCGCGGGAAGACGACCCGCTCTGTCCGACCCCTGAAGTGGTACAGCGCCGCCAGGAGCGTCTTGCCGTCGCCACCCTGGACCGGATTCGACTGGACTTCGCTCGTCTGAACTTCCTTAGTCATGCTTCTGCTCTCCTCCCGGCGCGGGGGCCGACGCCCCGCACTACGTCGTTCACCTTCGCCGCTTCCGGATCCGGCTCCTCCGCTCGCTGCCACACTCGGTGGGCCAGCCGGAACATCCGCTCGTAGGTCCCACGGTTGACTCGTGATCTCCCGGTCTTCAGAAGGGTCTTCGATTCGGTCATCGCGTTGACAGTCCTTGCGTGCCGTGATCACCCTAGGCCTCGTGGTCCTCACTGGCAGGAGCGACCAGTCTCGAGGCCGACGAGTTGTCCCTCCGAGGGCCTCGGCGGGACACGCCTCGCCGAAGCCCTCGAAGTCCGTACGCGTGTACGTCCGATGTGGCAATCCGCCCCCGTTCAGGCCGCTCACGTTCTCGACGAGAGCGCGAAGGTCAGCGCCTCGGAGTTGACGAGGCAGCGGGGCGACGACGACGACGAGTGCACGTAGCTTCTAACCCGAATGCTTGGTAGGGACGATGCGCGATGGCGTGAGACGAATACTATTGGCTAGGGACGGCGATGCGCAATGGCTTGGAGACGGATGCTATTGGCTAGGGACGGCGATGCGCAATGGCTTGGAGACGGATGCTATTGGCTAGGGACGATGTCCTTGACCGACCCAATATACACGGGAAGTCCTGCGATGTCCAATGCGGGCGACGGACCTGGCCGAGGCGCAGAGGAGCGCCGGAGCGCCCGGGCGTGAGCGCTCCGACCCTGCAGTTGATGCGTCAGTCGTCGGTGATTTCCGTCTCGAGGATGACGGCGGCCTCCTTGCCGCCGAACCGCGTCGAGAACACCGTCATGTCGACGACGTTGTACTCCGGCGGGGCCTCGTTCAGCTCGCGCTGCATCGTACCGGTGCGGCTCGTGGCGAGCAGGATGTAGCGGACCGGCGGCCTTCCGGGTCCAGGGACATGACGACGACCGCCTCGCTGCCGCCGAAGGCGGTCTCGCCCCCCTGGGTCGCGAGGAAGCGGTAGCCGCGGGCGCCGGCCTCGTTGAGCTCCTCCTCCATGGTGCCCGTGCGGCTCGTGGCCAGCAGCACGTACTTCTCGGGCTCGTCGGAATCCTGGGCGGCCGCTGGCGGCGCCAGGACGAGCAGGAACAAGACGATGATGGTCACTCGGGCCGCGGGATCCGGGGAGCCTCTAGAACCCGTCGCACGAACCGAAGATCGTGCGGCTGGGCGACATCATGCTGCCGCCGAATGCTCTGTCGACCTGCTCGGCCGCCGACTGCCACCCCGGCTCCCCGTCCTCTCCGTAGCGCCGCGACTTCCAGCCCTCCACGCGCTCAAGCACGCCGTCCGGCGAGAACTGATCTGCAGACCCGCGGATCATTTGGGCCGCCAGCGGGAGCTCCTCCTCCGTCATTTCCGCCAGCTGCTCCCGCTCTTCCTCGAACCGACTTGGATCGATGCGGGCCAGCTCCAGAGCTCTCCGAACGCTCACGATCGTCTTCTGCAGGCATCGACACTGCTCGCCGGGAACATTCCGCACCCACGCCGCTTTGCGAGCCTCCTGCGCCTCTTCGCGAGCACGCTGCCGCTCCCGTTCGCGCGCTGAAGGGGGAGCCCCCGTGAGCGCCGAGAACGAGAACGATTCGCCCGGCCCCGAAGGAGGCAGGTCCTCCAGCTCGGGACACCCGCCGTCCGGGGTCGCGCCCCACTCGGTCATGAGCTCGTCGGCGAGCTCGGCCTCGAACGACTCGTAGATCTCGGCCTGGTCCGCCGCACCCGCTTCGCGTTGGTCGATGATGTCGTTCAAGGCGCGGCGCAGCTCGCTGCCGCCGCATCCGGACAGGACCACGATGCCGACGGCGACGATCCAGCGTTGTCCGTTCATGGCAATCCTCCTGTAGATCGCGCCGGTGACCGGGATTGGTCACCGGGCCGGATTGCCACATCGGACGCACGCGTAGCGCGATCCCCGCCTATTCCCCGGGGAGACCGGGCGTATTCAGCGGGCGGCCCGGTGTCAGGGGCCGCGCACGTCCAATGTGGCAGGTGAAGCGTATACGGAAGGGGACCGGACGATCAATGGCGGCCAGCTGGGCGATGCGCAGCGGCGGTCGGTGGCTGGGCCAGCGCATCGGGGCGGTTGCCACGACCTGCAGCGCCGGGCGAACGGCCGGCCACTGATTCCTGCGCGTCGATCGAGGGGATTCGATTCGGCCGGAATCACCGAGCCGACCTGCGGCCCGCGGACAACCCGTTCCTGCCGAGCCGCCTCGGCGGCGTACTTTCCCGCCGAAGGGCTCCATGTCCAGCGCCGCTCTCCAGCGCGCGGACGGCCGACGGGAGCCGCCACCCGCCGCCTGGCGTCGAGGACCCACGGCCTGAACCCATCACCCGGTCAACGAACCTGCGTCGCCGGCGGTTCGCGGGGGATCCACTCCGCCGACGAACGCGACGTTGGCGGCGTGGGGGCGACGAAGCGGCAGGCGGAGACATGCGGGACCGCGTTGCGGTCGAGGGGTCGGGCGGCGCGTCGAACGAGAAGCGTCCAGCGTCTTGAGCATCGGGAAGAGGACATCGTGGCTGCGGTGGCCCCGGCGGCCGTCAGGTCGAGACGCAACAGTTGCGCCAGATGGTCGGCCGGCGCCTGACCCTGGCGGGCGATCTGCTCGGCGAGGGACCGCGACTGCGACACAACCGTCGACGGGTTCTCCGTCTGGCCGGTGGGTAGAAGTACGGGCATCGAGGGCAGCCGAGGATGGCCAGGCCCTTCCCACGGCCGCGGCCAGGGGAGGGCGCGAACAGCCGCAACGTGGCCCAGAAAACCTGGGGCTACCCGCGGGCGCGGGGATGTGATATGGTGCGAATGTCAGTCGAAAGTGTCGGGCCGCCGCTGGAACGGCGACCCGACGCGCCCAACATTCGTGGGGTATAGCCACGATGCCAGACGCTGCGTCATCGTACCACCCTCCCAGGTTCGACTACCGCGACCCCGTCTACCTGCGCGCCAGGGCGGAGGCCTTCGCCCGCTCGCGCGGCGTCTGCCAGGGGTGCGGCCAGCGGCCCGCCGTCGAAGCGCACCACTGGGCTCTCCAGTACCCGCCCGCGCACGCCACGACGGCCAACGACCTGACAGCGCTCTGTGCTGACTGCCATTGCCTCACGACCGCGACCCGCCGGTTCACGCGCGCCGGCGGGTCGCGGCACCTCCTGCTAGCGCACTATTCCGAGGCAGTGGCGAAATGCGAATTGAATTCACCCTTGCCGGCCGTTCGGACCTCATCCAGCACAACCTCGCGGCCGGACTCGACACGCGAAGTCCTGGCAGCCGTGAGATCGCAGCGATCGCTGCGAAGAAGGGAGGCAACCGCACCGCAGCCGACGACCTCCGGCTCCAGGAGCTCGAATGTCAGCGGTCCCTCTATCTCGGCGGTGACGGCAAGCCCACGCTACCGGCGGCAGCGCTTCGGGCGATGATCGAGGCCGCCGCCCGCAAGCTGAGGCAGGGCCCGCAGGTCCGGGGGGGACTGCTGATCGAGCCCGATGTCTCGTTCCGCTACGACGTCGAGCGCTACGGCGAGACGCTCGAGAAGCTCGTCAAGACGGCGCAGTTCACGGTGCCGGTCGTGGTGTCGGGCAAGAGCATCCTGCGCACGCGGGCGAAGTTCACCTGCCCGTGGTCGGTGGTCGGGGTGGCCGACGTCGACGAGGAGCTCGTGGACAAGGCGCAGTTGACGGCGTGGCTGGTGCTGGGCGGCCAGCGCATCGGCCTGGGCGACTGGCGGCCGGAGAAGAGCGGCTTCTACGGCCGGTTCGACGTCGAGGACGTGACCGAGCTGCCCCCCGCAGCGGCGGCGTAGCCTTCGCCCCGTGGCCGGCGCTCGTCTTCGGCCGGGAAACGCGGCCGGGCGCGGCGGAGCGGGGCAGCGTGACGGGGCCGGGATTGCCACCATCGGACGCACGCGTAGCGCGGTCCGGTTGCAGGGCCCGCATCGTGGCATGGCCTGGCGGGACGGGGCCTGGCATGGCTAGGCGCGGCTTGGCGGGGCAGGGACGTTTTCTACCACGCGAACTGGGACGGCGGGTCGTTCACGGACTCGTCCTGACGGCCTGACGGCCCAGGTCCGGCAAGAGTCGGGGGCGGAAACGGACTCCGCCCTGTGAAGCTTGGCGGCGACGACGAATACTCCGCGAGCCTCGAGCGGTTCTGGGTCCGGAGTGCGGCCTGAGCGGGTTCCGGCGGCCGAGGACGTGGCGGGGCGAGGCGGAGCATGGCTTGGCGCGGCGGGACAGGCTTGGCAGGGCTTGGCAGGGCGAGGCGGGGCAGGGTTCACCGGCGTGCGTTCTTCTTCGGGAGGAGCGTCGCCATTCCATACGACCTACGCGAGTACGAAAAGGTGAACAGGTATGCCTCAATCCATGGCGGCAGGGCTTCTCTTGGTGCTCGGCGCCGCGCCGGCCTGCGCCGACTGCTTCAACGCGCGGCAGGCGCTCGTCTCCGCGCGGCACGCTTCCGACCTGGCCGTCCTCGAGGAGACGGCGGCCAGCGAGCGCCACATCGCGGCCCGGTCGGAGGCCGACGCCGCCCGTCTGCGGCGCGAGCGCGAGAACAGGCGGGCGGCGAGGGCCGCGCGTGAACGGGCCGAGGCGTTCGACGTGTGCCGCTTCCTGGACGACGACCGCGGCGCGGTCCTCGCCTGCGAGGGCGACGCCGGCGCCGCCTACGAGCGGGCGCTGGCCACCCAGCGGCACGCGCAGGATGCGGCCCGCCACGCCGACCTCGGCCGCAGCAGCGCCCGGTCGGCGTTGACGAGGGCGGAGGAGGCGGTCTCGCGCGCGATGGACGCGTTGCGGGCCGCGCGGTGGCGAGTACGGCGGGAGTGCGGGTCGTGACCGGCGCAGCGCGGGTCGCCATCCCTGGGAGGACGCCATGTCCGTCAAGCTGACCGAGCAAGTACCCGCCTTCCGGATCGACGACGACGCCCTCGAGCGGCTGTGGCGCGGCGTCGAAGCGAAGTGGGCGGGCGAGGAGCCGGCGGTGAACAGGCTCACCGTTCGCGAGACGGTGCGGGTCGCGGGGCGCCGCACGCCGGAGGAACACGAGCAAGACTATCAGAGCGTCGACGAGCTGCGGCGGGCGACGGGCGGCCCCGGCGTGCTTCGGGCCTACACCCTCGCGGTCTCGTCCTGGGGCAAGGAGAGCCGCGAGGTCCGCTTCGGCGCGTACGGCGGCGGCCGCGCCGCGACGGTCGAGGTGAATGCCGCCGACGCGGCATGGTGCCGCGAGGTGGTGGACACCGTCCTCGAACTGCTCCGGCCGCACACGCTCTGGTACGCCGCCGTCCATCGCATCAGCCTCTGGGCGCTGCTCGCGGCGGCGATACTGGCCCTCGTCGGCGTGCCGCTCGCCTCCAGTTGGGGCTTCCCGGTGGGGAGCGCTCTCGCGTGCGCGCTCTACCTGGCGTGCTTGGCTGTGATCTTGTTCCGCGAGCGCATTTTCCCGGCCGCCGACATTCTCGTCCGGCGGCGCGGAACGCAGCCCGCCGTGCCCGGGGACGCCAGCCGGAAGACTCCCGACAGGGGCGGCGGCGAGCCCGCGCGGCAGGACCGCGGGGACATCGTCGACCTGAGCGGCCACCGCGAGCGGAAGCGCTCGGAAGGAGGAGACACGACCTCGAGCTGAAACGCACGTGGTCCCGGAGCTCCGTTCCAGTAGATGATGACCGAGCGGGTCGAGTTCCGCTACAACGTCGAGCGGTACGGCGAGACGCTCAAGGAGATCGTCGAGACGGCGCAGTTCACGGTGCCGGTCGTGGTGCGTGGCCAGCGCATCTTGCGGACCCGGGCGAAGTTCGACTGCCCGTGGTGGGTGGTCGCGGTGGCGCCGAGGCCGTTACCAAGCGGCTCCTCGCCAGACTCCGCGCCGAAAAGGCCGTCAACACGTCCGCCTGGTTGCGGCAACTCGTCCAGCAAGCCCTCGAGAAGGAGTTCCCCGACTTCGTCGACTACCTCGCCGACCCCGTGAAGCCCGACCCGCAGAAGACGCCCATCGAGTCCAGCGACGACCGCGAAAGGGCGCCCGCGGACCAGGCCGAGGCGGGGCGCCTCTCCGACGTCCAGGAACCCGACCCGCAGAAGACGCCCATCGAGGGCTGGAGGCCGCGCAGACTCCCCGATGGCCAGTGGGGCGCCCTGCTCGAGGGCCCGGGGGTCGCCGGACTCCCCGACGACAATCAGCTGCCCGGCACCCCGATCGTCGTGACCGACAAGAGGGGCGAGTCCTGGACCACGACCCTCACGGAGGTCGTCGACAGAACCGACACCACCATCACCGTCAAGACTTGCGGCCGGCCGCGCAGTTGATGCCGCCGAACATGGGGGTCCGGCGGCCGAGGGCACAAGTGACCGGCTCCAGGTCACCGGCGGGGGGGAGCATAGCTCCCCCCCCGCCACTCGGAAGGGCGGTGGGGTTTGAGGGCAGGGCGATGGGCTGGGGCTTGAGGGGAGACCGAGCGGGCACAGCCCGCTCCCCCGTCGACTACGGGGGTTCCTCTCGGGGCACGGCAGGGCGACGGACTCAGACCTCGGGGGGCGGGGTTGTCGTCTAGCGGCGCGGGGGACGATGGGCCAGACTGACGCGGCCCCGGACGAAAGGGATGACTGAGCGTCGATGGCGCGTGAGCACAGGGCCGAGCCGAGGCCTCTTCCTGATCGAGGCCGACGACGGCAGCGGGTTCCGGACCCGCGTGCAAGCAGCCCGCGCCCTCATCGCCGAGCGCGTCCGACGTGGCGTCGCCACGCCCGCCGAGCACCTGGCCGTCGTCGTCCTCGACGAGATGCCCGAGGACGACCCCGACGCAGTGCGGGCGTGGGCGCCCTCGGCCGCCTTCCGCGAGGCGGTTCGCTCGGCCGCGCTCGCCACCCTCGCCCTCTACGTCGGCATCGTCGAGACGCTCGCCGACGGAGCCGACCGAGACGACGGCGACGACCGCTCGGCCGGCGGCCCCGACGGAGTAGTGCGCCACCATCCGAGAGGTCTTCCAGTTCCCCGCCAGCATCACGTCGGTCGTCGACGCGCCCCGACGCGTCAGCTCCGACGCCAGACCGACACGGGCCGAGTGGGCGGTCACCCGCGCCTCGACGCCAGCCGCCCGGGCCGGCGCCTGGAACCGCAGGCGCACCATCTGCGGCGAGAGCGGCACGACCGGGTCCTCGGGCGACGGGCTCGACGCGGACCGCAGCGTCTGGAGGGCGCGGGCGACGTCGCCCTTCACGAACCGCACGTCCCGCGCCTCGCCCTCCGGGTTCGTCTTCCCACCGGCGGCGGACGCCAGCACCCCGTCGCCGGAGGCCGCCTCAGCGACAGTCGCCCCAGAGCAGGGTGCTCACCTCGTTGCGCCGCAGCCCCGCCATGAAGAGCAGCCCCCGCGATCACCGCGTCGAGTTGGCCGCGCTTCAGGGCGACCTCGTCGGACTCCACGCCGCGCTCGCGACGCCCGCGGTCGATGGGAGGTGGCGAGGACGCCGCCAGCAGGCTGCGCCGTTCACCCCCAGTCAGCGGTTGGCCAACGAGTTGCGGATATCGATCAACACCGCCAGCACGCCACATGCCACACCGGCGACCAGGGCGCCCCCGACTACCCCGGCGAGAAAGCCCCCGACGAAACCGAACAACCCGTCAGACACGCCGCCAACGATCAGACCCATCACCAACGGGAGCCCGACCGCCACGAGCGCGTTGATCGCGCTGACCGACTCCGCCAGGAGCCTGTTGACCCTCTGGTGCAAGTTCATCTTCACGACCCTTCTCTTCGGAATCGGGGTACCGTAGAAATCGACTCACTCGACTTCACAATCGTCGGCGCCGAACGGTGCCACTGCCCCACAGCCGGCCTCGAGCCGCATCAACCGCCTCTCCGCCGTGCGCCGGTCGTCTATCAGGAGCGAGCGGGGAGACACCATGCCCCCGGTCATCAAGTCCCACGTATCGTCCTCGTAGGCGATGCGAATCTCCTCCAGAGCCTCCGAGTGGTTCTCGAGGATCTGTTGTGGGTTACCGTAACGATTCCGCAGCTGGTTCCACTCCTCACCCAACCGGCGTTTTTCGGCGTCTTCTGCTGTTGGGCGGGATGAGAACCGCCGCCCCGGAGCGTTGTTGTAGGCCTCCTCGGCCGCGGCGAGTTCCGCCGCTTGCTGCTCCAGAAATGGCCGCGCACGGTCGTAGACGTCCTCGATTTCAGCGATGATTCCGGCGAGCTCGTCGGCGGGCTCGTTGACGCCGCTGCCGTCGTCTGACCCGGCGCCGGCGCAGCCCAACGTCAGGGCCAGCGGCAACAACCACAGCAACATCGTTGGTCTCAGCATCGGTGTGGCTCTCCTCTCCCCCACCCCGAAACAGGGTGGGACGTTCCCCAGCGACCTGAAGTGGTCGCCGGGCCGGTTGCCACACATCTCCTGGGACCGGTGTCCGGTTGCAGGGATCCCGCCTGTTTCCCGCATGGCGCGGGTGTTGTAGTCGGCGAGCAACCCGGCGTCAGGAGACACCGATCGAAATCCCGGAGACGTGTGGCGCCCCGAGTATTTCCGGGCCGCCCATGGCATGTCAAGGAAGACAGAAAAAGTCCGGCAGCAGACAGGCCGAGCGGACAGGGGAATGGTTCGTCGGGCGGCGGGTGATGGGGTGTGGCCCCCCAGGGCGGCGGACCCTCGTGCGGGCCGCGCGAGCATCGGGCCGCGGGTTGCCGGGCGTCGCCAAGCCCGCCGGAGCGCGGCTGACCGTTACGGCCCTCGACAGAATGCTCGGACGAGAATCCCGCCGCGGTGCGGGCTTGAGCGCCCCTCGCCCGCCGTTCCCGGTGCGCGCGGTGGTGCTCGCGACGCTGGCCCAGTGCCTCGGCATCGTCGAGGCACTGGCCGGCGGTGGAGCCTCCGGGGTGCCAAGCTGGGTTCAGAGGTACTGCGCCACCGCCCCGTGCTCGGCCGTCGCCCCGGACGAGTAGTGCGCCACCATCCGAGAGGTCTTCCAGTTCCCCGCCAGCATCACGTCGATCGTCGACGCGCCCCGACGCGTCAGCTCCGACGCCAGACCGACACGGGCCGAGTGGGCGGTCACCCGCGCCTCGACCCTCGCCGCCCGTGCCGACGTCTGGAACCGCAGACCCACCATCTGTGGCGAGAGCGGCACCACGCGGTCCTCGGGCCCCCAGGCTCGACGCATCATGCAGCGTCCGGAGAGCGTCGGCGACGTCGCCCTTCACGAACCGCACGTCCCGCGACTCGCCCTCCGGGTTCGTCTTCCCGCGCCGAACCGTCACCAGCATCCCGTCGCCGGCGGCCGCCGGGGTGACGTCGGGCGTCGGGCGGGCACGAGGCCCATGCGGCTGACGGTTTTCCCGTGCGCTTCCTCGGTCCCTGTCCGGCGCCCCGACTCCCCTGCCTGACCAGGTGTGCATCCACGCGAATTCTGGCCGCTCGGCCAGCGTGCGTGTGCTGTCGCGCCGGGCCAGCCCACGCCGGCGCCGGGCATGGGCGCGAGCTGCGCTGCCTCTCGGAGTCAGGGAAGCAGATCGTCGACTGCGATCTGTGCGTCGGGGCGAGCGAGCGGCGCGACCTTGTCCCCGGCTGCATGGTGGGTGACGCTCCGGTAGCCGTCTCCAGCCGGGTCGCGGTAGACCTCCAGACGTTTCTCGGGGAGGGCGAGGATCCAGTACTCGGGAATCCCGGAGCGCGCGTACAGGCGCTGCTTGACGGTCCGGTCGTACCGCAGTGATTCGTTCGACACTTCGACGACCAGCACCGCCGACGTCGGATGCGCGTCCCGGTAATCACGCATCGGGCCGCTCACCACGGCCACGTCCGGCTCCGGTTCCGAGTGGTCGTCGGTCGCCAGCGGGTGCTGTATCCGTATGTAGAACCCGGAACCGAATACCGCCCGCAGGCAGTCGGCGACGAGGTCCATGCCGAGCGCATGGCGGCTTCCCTCTGGTGTCATGGCGTGCAGGTTTCCGTCGATGAGTTCCAGCTTGGCGTCCGGCTCGAACGCGCCGGCTTGGACGGCACGGTCGTACTCGACCCGGCTCAGGCGGTAGTGGCAGACGTCGGACTCGGTGGCTCTCATGACGGTGTCTCTATCGTAGCGCGGAAACCGTCATCGTGCGCCCCCGCTTCTCCCCGCTTGCCGCCGCACTTTGTCCGGTTGGCTGGTGCTCAGCGACCGTTCGGTGGCTGCCGTACGGCCAGGATTTCGGTGTGCTCGAGGCAGGCCCCGGCCGCGGCTGACGGCGCGCCGCTAGAATGACGACACCCGCCAGGCGCCTGAGTCTGCAGCCCGCCGCCCTGCCACGCCCGAGAGCACCCCGTGGTCGACGGGGAACGATGGGCCAGCGACACGGCCGTGGGGCGGGCGACGTGGGCCCACCGCAGGGCGCTCACCGCGTCGAGCTGGCCGCGCTTCAGGGCGCCCAGGCGCGTCCCTTCGCTGACCTGGCCGTGGGTCCTCGCCACCTTGCCACCGGCCCGCGGCGTCGCGGCCGACGCGGTCTGCCGGTAGCGGGCGAGACCCGGGCCTTGTCGAATTCTGGCTGTCGTCGTCCGTGGCCGAGGGGCAGCGGCTGATGAATCCAATCCACGCTCGACAGTCAACGCATTCCGGTAGCGTCTCCCGACAGCCCGACCCGAGGCACCTCGCGGAACCGAATCAGTCGCGCTCGCCTTCGTGCGCCACGCCCCTCTAACCGGTACTCTCCTGGGACTGAGCTTGTTCCACCGATGAGCGGATGCTCTGCAGCGAGTACTCCAGCTTCTCTTCAAGAGCACGCAGAAGCAGCTCCCGTTGGGAATCCGAGAACTCGCCCTTCCCCGCCAGGAGCTTGATCCGCATCTCCGTTCTTCCCACGGCCGACACGGCGTCGACGACTTGCTTCACCGCGTCTCTGAGACGTTCGTCGCGATCGAACATCACCGAACGCCACAGCTCGGCAGTCGGGCCGGGCCGCCAGTCGCGAATCAGATGTGGAGGCATGACCACAGAGGGCCGACCGCGGTACACCGCCAACACCGGACCACGCTCTACGACCTCCGCCCGCGGCCAGTTCTCCACGCTCAGTTCCTGATGACCGAAATCATCGGCCGGCCCCCAGCTCCCGAGATCGAATGCATCCGTCCCGACGCGCATCACCCACCTGACGGTCTGCGCGCCGGATCGGTTGCGGAACCACGCCAGCCGATCTGTTGCAAGGGCAGCGCAGGGGGACACGAGGCAGTAGTCGTCCTTCCAGATGTTGGCCTGGAGCATCGACGGCCCCAGGGCCCGCACGTAGAAGGCTTGCGGGTCCGCCAGGCCCTTTGGAGCCGGTACCGGCTCGGGCTCGAGCTCCGCCTCCTGCATCGAGCTTCCGTCCCGACCGTCCGCCCAATCTCGCACCGGCAACGCCAAGCTGTCGCTGAACTCCGCCAGGGGTCGCGGTGCCGATGCAGTGTCGTCCTCGTCGGGCTGGCTGAGTCGTCCCCGAGCTCCCGGAGGCGGCTCGGCCCCACGCGGACCAATCCGAAAATCCAGCCCCAGGACCTCGCAGAGCGCTTCGAGCGTGTCCGCCCTGGGGGCAGCACCTCGCCGGAGGTTGCGGATGGTGTCGGGGCTTCCGGTTGCCAGCATCGAGAGCTTGCGGTCCGAGTAGCCGCTTGTGCCGACCGCCGCCAGGAGTTGCTCTCTGATGTCCATGCGTCGATTCCGGTACGATTCTACTAAATCCAGATCCGCGCCAATAGCGGTTTTTACACCTTGACATAGCGGATTCCGCATCTACATACTAGAACCGGATGAATTTTCGCAGCCCTCGTCGCCCGACCTCCGTGGAGAGAGCCTCCAGATCGACAGGCCGTCGGCCTGATGGGCAGGAGCGACCTCCGGGATCTCGAATCGAGGACTCGGGACCGGCGCCGGTCATCCGTGGTCGCGTCGCCGGCCCCAAAGCCAAAACCCCGGACAGAGAGTCGCTTGCGGCCGCCTCGTCCGCCGGGAAGTCCGCTCACGTACCCTCCCGGTTTCTGCGCCAGAGTGAGGTTTGCAAGAGGGTCGGCGTCTCCCGCATCACGCTCTGGCGCATGGAGAGCCGCGGAGAATTCCCGCCCTCGGTTCAGATCAGCCCGGGCTGCGTGGGATGGCTCGAGTCCGACGTCGATGATTGGATCGAGGATCGGCGCTCACGCCCCAAGGCACCGCGCGGCGGCAAGCGCGGTCGAGATGGCCAGCAGATGCTGCTGCCCTTCCCGAGGAAGAAGTGACCGGCCGGACCTCGCCGCAGGTCCGGACCGCAATCGCGCAGAAGGTGAGAGACGGAGATGGGTTCTGAACCCGTGCTCCACAGTCGGACCACGCCGACGCCATCCTTGACGCCGTGCGCCAGTGGACGACGCGCCCGCCGAGATGGCGACGAAAGCCGATATCGCCGACCTCCCGCCAGAGCCTTGCGCGGTCGAGTTCCTAAAGGGGGCTCAGAAAACGGAGCGTCGCCGAGAAGCGAGCGTGCATCCGTCGTTGCCGGCCCCGTGGAATCTCCGTCGCCCAAAGATGCCGCCTGATGGGCCTGCCACGCTCCACCTTCTACGACGCCCCGACGTCGCGCCGGACGACGTGGAGGTCGTCGGTCGCATGCAGGCGATCTGCGACGAGTTCGAGACGTACGGTACCGCCGCGTGGGCGCGGCCCTCCGGCAGCAGGGGGTCGTCGTCAACAGCAAGAAGGTCCGTCGGTTGATGCGCGAACACGAACTGCAGCCCCGACGGCGCCGGCGCTTCGTCGCGACGACCGACAGCGCCCATGACCTGCCGGTGTTCCCGAATCTCGCTCGGGAGCTCGTGCCCGACGGCCCCAACCAGCTCTGGAACGGCGATATCACCTACGTCGCCGTCGCGGCGGGGTTCGTCTACGTCGCGCTGATTCTCGCGGCCTGGTCGCGGCGCGTGGTCGGCTACGCGGTCGGCCGGTCCATCGACGCGCGACTCGTCGTGGCCGCGCTCGAGGCCGCGGTCGCGTCGCGCCGACCGCCGTCCGGCTGTATCTGCCACACCGACCGCGGATCGCAGTACGCCTCGGCGCGCTACCGGGAGCTGCTCGCCGATCACGGGCTGGTTGGGTCGATGAGCCGCCGCGGCAACCCGTACGACAACGCCAAAGCGGAGAGCCTGATCAAGACCCTGAAGGTCGAGGCGGTCTACCTGGCGGACTACGAGACGTTCGAGGACATCCGCACCGAGCTGCCCAGGTTCATCGAGGAGGTCTACAACACCCGCAGACTGCATTCTGCGCTAGGCTATCTGAGCCCGGTGCAGTTCGAGAATCAACACGCCCCGCGCCCTGTCAAGACGGCGGCCTGACCCTGTCCACCCACAGGGGCGCACTCCAATCACCTGGTCATAATGATCACCTCTTGAAGGTTGCCAAACATGGTGTCCAAGTCTGGATCGTGGTCCACGCCCCCGCCCCGCGCCCGGCCTTCTCTTGGGGTGAGCGATCTGCTCGCGTCACGGTCGGCGAGTGCTGCGTCGCGGATGCAGGAGGCGCTTGGGGCGTACCATGTGTGGCTCGCCGGCCGGCGGCCGACGTGCGCCTTGTTGTTGTCGTATGTGAAGCTCCTCGATGAGCGCGCCGTTCCCTCGGTAGAGATCCGGTGGTTACTGGTGGGGATACGGGCGGGTGGTCATCCGGTCTCGGGGACTGGTGGGGTGCCGGTGCGTGCCGTGGGCACTCAGGTTCAGCGGTTTGTCGACCGGCTTTCGAGGAGGGACGCGGCAGGTAGCGGTGCTCTCGTAGAGCAAGTCGATCTCGTTTGCGGGGATCCGTCCCTATTCAAGCCCCGTCGAAAGTCGAGCGAACAGTGGGGGGAGTGGTTGCGCCGGAACGCGGCGCTGTTCGCGCTGTACGTCGGTGGTGGGCTCCAGGCGGAGGAGATTGCACGGCTAACGTACGGCGACTTGGAATTGCGTGCCGATGGTGGATGGAGCATCCAGCGTGAGGAGGGGTCGGGGTTCGCGGTGCGGAGGACCACTCTGGAGCTCACTCGGGAACTCTCGTGCCTTCTCGGGTGCCTCGATTCCCCTCGTCGAGGGGCGGATTCCACCGCCCTGGCGTTTCCTCATGGGCGCTCCCGGGTGTATCGGCGGGTGCGCGACACGGCGTTCATGGTGGGGCTGGGTCTCCACTTTCTCAAGTCGAGACTTTCGTACGGCCGGCCGCGGCTCCACGGGACTACCAGTTAAACCTGGGTTCGCCGGTCGGGAGGCGGCGTGGCGCGGGCACACGTCCGCGACATGCGTCCTGTCGCTGAGGCCGCTCCCGCGCTCGTGGCCGCTGTCCTCGAAGGGCTGGCTCTCCCATCCTTCCATCGTGTTGATGAATGGCACAGGCGCGATCGCAGTGAGCCGAGACGTCGATGTCGCCGATCGTGATCCAGTTCATGCGCGGTCTTTCGACGCCCGCGTCAGGGTCAGCGTGAGCCGCATCGGCCGGGCGTGGGCGTTGGCGAGGGTTGTGACAGTCTCCGCCAGCTCCCTCGGGATCGCAGGTGAGAGGAGGTCGCGCGCCGATGTCACTTCGTCGTCCGCCGAACACGATCAGGACGCCGGGTTCGTCTCGGCCCGTGGGCGGTCTTCGTTCTCCTGGTGTGCACCGGCTGCGGCAGTCGGCTGACCGAGTCTGCGGCGACGACCGAATCGGCGCTTCTCCTGAAGAACGTCACCGTTATCGACGGCACTGGTGCTCCCGCCCGGGACGGCCTGTCGGTGGCCGTCACCGGCGAGCGAATCTCGGCCGTCGGCCCTGCCGGGGGGGCAACGTCCGTGCGATGGTGGTCCCGGCGCCGAGGCCATCGATGGGTCGGGCCAGTTCCTCATCCCCGGTCTGTGGGACATGCACGTCCACCTCGGGGCCTCGACACCGGGACGCGAGCGGGAGCCGGCGTTCATCGCGCACGGCGTGACCGGGTCCGGGACATGGGGTCCCCCCTCGACGAGATCCTGACCCTGCGACACCGCTGGCGCAACGCGTCACCGAGCGGTCCGCGGCTCGTCGCCGCGGGCCCATCCTGCAGGGTCCACTGCCGTTCGAGCTGCCGCTAGTCCGAAGCGTCGGGGGACCGACCGAGGCGCGAGCCGCGGTCGACGACCTGCATCGAGCCGACGTCGACTTCATCAAAGGTCGGCGACACCGTGCCCGCGGATGCGTACCGCGCACTGGCCGACCGCGCGCCGACGCGGCTTGCCGGTCGTCGGCCACCTTCCCGTCGCCATCGGCGCCGTCGACGCGGCTCTCGCCGGCCAACGGAGCATCGAGCACTTCGGCAGTGCCCGCTTTCACGGGTTGCTGCTGGTGGCGTCGTCCGAGGAAGGCCCGCTCACGCGCCGCGTCCGGGCGCTCCTCGACGCGGCTCGCCAGGGTGACGCGGCCACAGACGCCCACCTTTTAGTGCCGCTCTCACCGGGCCGCTGGCGGATTCGTTCAGCCCGCAGAAGGCGGCGGCTTTGTTCCGCACCTTCGCCGACCGCGGCACCGCCCAGGTGCCGACGCTCGTGGCGCTACGCAGCGTCTGGGATGCCCAGGCCGACGGCATGACCGAGCAGGACCGGCGGGCGGCCGACCGCGTGCCGGGCCGCTACCGGGAGATGGTCCGGCTCATGCGCGACGGCGACGTGCCGATTATCGCCGGCACTGACCAGGCGCCGGACGGAGCGTCGCTCCATCGCGAGCTCGAGCTGCTGGTCCAGGCCGGGCTTTCCCCGGCGGAGGCGATCGCCGCCGCGACCAGCCGGGCGACCGCCTTCCTGGGGCCGATCGACGAGGTCGGCACCATCTAGGTCGGCAAACGGGCCGACCTGGTGCTGCTCGACGGCGACCCGCTCGCCGACATTACGAACACGCGCCGCATTGCCGCCGTCGTAGTCGGCGGGCTGCTCCTGGACCGCACCGAGCTTCAAGGGCTCGTCGCCGGGCAATCAGTGGCACGCCCTGGCTCGGAATCGGCGCCCCGCGCGGGGCCGCCCTTCTGATCCGTAAGCCGTCCTCGTCGAGAGTCGAGGGAGAATGGACTCGGTGATGACCTCGGTCAGGCGAAGGCATCACCCGAGGTCGCAACCGCGGGCGGCGCAGCGCGTCGTGCGTCCGTCGCATCGAGCGGCCCTTCAGTTCGATGCGGTGCGCGTCGTGGAGTCCACCACGCGGCGGGGCGAGCCGCGGGTGGTGATCGTGGACGAGGTGCAGCAGATTGCCGACTGGGAACGCGCGGTCGCCTCGCTGAACGGCGAGGACGGCACCGAGGTCGTCATCTCTGGCTCCAACGCCACGCTGCTGTCGGCCGAGCTCGCGACGCTGATCGCCGGCCGCTGCGTCACGCTGCAGGTGTTTCCGCTGACGCTGGCCGAGTTCGGCGAGCTGTATCGGCAGCGTCCCGGCGCGGGGGCCGACGACGCCGAGCTGTTCCGGCTCTACCTGCGCATCGGCGGCCTGCCCGGACTGCTCCACACCGACCTGAGCGACCTGGTCGTCGACCAGATGCTGGCGGACATGGTCAGCACCATCGTCATCCGCGACGTGGTCCGCCCCCCGGCACGACAGCGAACCGTCCCGCCGAGCCGTCCCCCGGCACGACAGCGAACCGTGATCAACGACAATTATTTTTGCCGGTCGCCGAGGCAGCGATCGGCCGGTCGCCAGGGCGGGCCGCGCCCCGCGACGTTCTCTCCGGGGGCGCGCTCGGGGTGGAAGGCTCCGTGCTCGCCATCGCGGTGTGCCTGGCGGCGAGCCTCGTCCTTCTGCAGCGGGCGCAGCGTGAGGGCGGCTTCATCCGGCTCTTCTGGCGCCGGTGGTCCGCAGGTAGCTCCCCGTGAGGACTGGGGCCCTCGCTCGCCCCGCCGCACGGATCGTCGCCGACGATCTTGCTCCCCTGACTCCGAGAGGTCGAGGGGCGTCGAGAGGATCCCGTGGGCGATGACGACGACGTGACCGCGACGAGGGACCGACCGTCCAGGCGACGCCGGAACGGCGACCGGGCCGAGGCCCCGGCGCGCTGAGCGTGCGCCAGACTGCAACGCAGCTTCCACCCCGTCTGCCGCAGGCAGCGGCGCACCGTCTTCCCGTCCAGGTCCAGCTCGCGAGCGATCGAGAGCGGCACAAACAGCGGACAGAAATAGGCCGAAATCTTCGCAAGAGGTGGCCCTCCAAACCCTTCCCGGAGGGAAAATACCACCCTGAGCGACCCCGTCGCGGCGCGCCGGCAGGCGTGACGCGACGCCAACCGGACCTCGGCGGTAGCCGGGGCCGGGTTGGGGGGTCGCTCAGGGTCAACCTGCAGGCGGGTTGGGTCCGGGTTGGGGTCCGTGAAATGCGAGGTTCAACCCCGTTTTAGCGGGGGTTTTCCGCTTTGGCACCCCAACCTGCTGTTTTCGGCCTCCAGATCGCAAACGACCCCCAACCCGCAGCGGGTTGGGTCCGGGTTGGGGGGGTCAACCCAATCCGGGGCTGGGTCCGGGTTGGGGGTCCTCGAGCCCGTTTGTGCCCACTTGTTGTGCCCGGCACACGAACCGGACAGAAATCGGCGTCGAAACGGGCACGCGAGGCGGACAGAAATGCGATTTCTGGCGCTCTTTACCTGTAGCCTGAACCAGATGAAACTGGACGCTCTTCAGAGGCGAACCACCTTCGCACAGTCGCCAGTCGCGTACCCTGCCCACGTATCCATCAACCCGCGGCGCTTCTCGAACAGGTCGCTCCGCGCATAGGAACGCTCCACGGCCGAGCCTACCTGATGCGCCAGGGCCATCTCCATGACCGCGTGCGGGACGCTCGTCCGCTCGCTCGCCCAGGTCCGGAACGTCGAACGGAGCCCGTGCACCGTGGTCCGCTCCGCCAACCCGCAGCCCCGCAGCACCTTCGTCAACGTCATGTCCGACAGCGACTTGCCGGGCCTCGACGGCGAGGGGAACAGCAGCCCGGACGGGCGCCGCAGCAGCTCCACGGCCTCCAGCACGGCCACCGCCGCGTCGGACAGCGGCACCCGGTGTTCGGCGCCGCCCTTCATCCTGGCCGCCGGAATGCGCCATTCCCGGGCGTCGAGGTCGATCTCGTCCCAGCTCGCCCCCCTCGCCTCACCGGACCGGCACGCGGTCAGCACCACGAACCGCAGGCACGCCCGCGCCGACAGCCCCGCCGTCGACGCCTCGATGGTGTCGAGAGCGTCCGCGACCTCGCGGTAGTCGAGGGCCCGGTGGTGCGCCTTGACGGCCGCCATCTTGGGCAGCGCGCCGTCGATGCCCTCGCCGGCCGCGTTGTGCTCCACGTAGCCGTGTGCCTGACACCATGACAGGACGGCGCGGACGCGCCCGCGGACCTTGACGGCGAGAGCGTGCTTCGACGACCAGATCGGGCTCAGGACGCGGAGCACGTCTTCCCGGCCGATCTGGTCGACGTGTCGGTCGCCGAAGACCGGGTACGCGTACCTGGCCATCGACCCGGCCCAGTTGGCCGCGGTCTTGGTGCCGCGCCACCGCGCCCGGTTCGCCTCGAACGTTCGTGCGGCGGCCTGCTCGAAGGTGGGCACCCTGGCCCGGCGCTTCGCGGCGAGGGGGTCGCCGCCGTCGCGGGCCAGCTTGCGATTCGCGAAGGCCCGCTCCCTCGCCTCCTTGAGAGAGGTGAGCGGCCAGCCGCCCAGGCCGATGTCGCGGCGCTTGCCGTTGATCGTGACCCGCTGCACCCAGCTCCTGCTGCCGCCGGGCGCGATGACCAGATACAGCGTCGAGCCGCGGCCGTCGCCATACCGGCCGGGCTTCGCCAACGCGCGCACCATCGCAACCGTCAGCCGTCCCATGGTTCGACTCCCTTTTCCCACGTTCGATCTACCACGGATTATACCACGGAGAATTGAAACAGGACGGGGGTGATCGAAACGTGCTGAAACGACACATCGGCAAAAATGCCAATGATTACGGGCCGAACTGGGATGTCCTGAAACCGTGTGAAGGCGGGGGGTGGCTCCTCAGGTTGGACTCGAACCAACAACCCTCCGGTTAACAGCCGGATGCTCTGCCAATTGAGCTACTGAGGAACACGTGGCAGCGCGTGCGGCCCGGCGCCATGGTGCAGGGGCGGGGCGCCAAGCGAAACCCTGATCTTAGAGCACCTCCGCGGTAGCGTCAAATGTCGGCCTCGGGCGGCGGCGGTTGCGGCGGTTGCGGCGGTTGCGGCGGTTGCGGCGGTTGCGCCGATCGCGCCCCCAGTAGTTGCCACACCGCTGCGAGCAGCCCCAGGCTCAGCCACCCGATGGCGAACGGCACCTGGCCCCGGGCCGGGGCGAGGGGGTACATCTGCCACAGGTCGCCGTCGGTGACCGCCCGCGCGCCGGGGTGCCCCACGAGGGCGAGGGCGCCGACGAGGGCGGTCCAGGCGCCCCCGAAGGCGGTCCCCACGATGATGACGTAGCGTTGCAGCACCACCGCGAGGCTCGCGCCGACGAGACACGCGAGGATCACCATCCAGGCCTGCGGATCGCCGGAGGCGGGAGACCACGAGAGATTGAGGACGAGCACCCCGACCGCGGCGCCCGCCACCGCCACCGCGGCGAGATAGAGCACCAACGAGACGGCGGCGCCGGCCAGCCCCCCCAGGACGACCACTCCGGCCGCGGCCCACGGCGACAACGTGCCGACGAACAGCGACGTGACGTAGGCGCCGCCGGCGAACCCGTACAGCACGAGCAGCCAACGAAACAACCGGTAGCCGAGGAAGCAAGCCGCCAGTCCGCCAGCGAGTAGAATGACCGCCGCCACGACCTGCGGCGACAGGAAGGCCATTGGCGCATTATGACGGGGCGTGTCGAGACGCCGCAACACGCGATGCGCGGCCCGGTGGCCCCGGCCGGCCGGCGGCGGCTCTCGGTGCCCGGCCTGATCGCGGCGGCGGGCGTCGTCCTGTTCGTCTACTTCGTCCGGCGCACCGGGGCCGCGGACGTCGCGGCGGGGGCGGGCCGCCTCGGCTGGGCCTTCCCGGCCGTCGCGGCCCTCGGCGGACTGCGGCTGGCGGCACGGGCCCTCGCCTGGCGGAGCTGCCTCGACCACCCGCACCGGCTGACCCGGCGGCACGCGTTCCGGGCCATGGTCGCCGGGGACACGCTGGGCAACCTGACCCCGCTGGGCCCCCTCGCCGGCGAGCCCGCGAAGACGCTGTTCGCGGGCGACCGCGAGCCGGCGACCCGCACCCTGCCCGCCCTCGCCGTCGAGAACCTCTTCTTCACGCTGTCGGCGGCGCTCGTCGTCGCCGGCGGGGCGATCGCGCTGGCGTTCCGCCTCGGCCCGGCCGAAAGCTGGTGGACGGCCGGCGCGGCGCTGGTGGGCGCGCTGGTGCTGCTGACCGGCGCCGTGCACGCGGTCATCTGGCGGCGCCTGCATCCCGCCGGCGCCCTGCTGGACGCGGTCGCGCGACGGGCCCCGGCGGGGGGAAGGCTCGCGGGCTGGGCCGACGGGGTACGCTGGGCCGAGGGCCGCGTCCACGACATGTACCCCCGCGCGCCGCGGCGCCTCGCCGCCGTGGCCGGCTGGGAGCTGGGCTTCCACGCCCTCGCCGTCCTGGAGATCCACGTCGTGCTCGCGTTCGTGAGCGACGTGCCGCCGACCCTGCTCGACGCGTTCGTCCTCGAGGCGGCGAACCGCCTCCTCGCCGCCGCGTTCAAGGTCGTCCCCCTGCGCATCGGGGTGGACGAGGCGGGCACCGCGGCGGTGGCCGGGCTGCTGGGGTTCGGCGGCGCCACCGGGGTCACCCTCGCCATCGTGCGCAAGGCACGCATGCTCGTCTGGATGACCGCCGGAGTACTGCTGCTGGTGCGCCGCGGGCTCCCGGGCCGGGATGACGGCGCCCGCGCCTCGAACCCAACCGCGCGGGCCGGCGCGCAGGAAGGGACGGCGGCGGACGGCCCGGAGAGAAACGCGGATATCGCACGCCGGCATGACGGCACCCGCGCCTCGAACCCAACCGCGCGGGCCGGCGCGGAAGAAGGGACGGCGGCGGACAGCCCGGAGAGAAACGCGGACATCGCGAATCGCTCAGGCGCCGGGCGAGACCCCGCGGGGGCGAGGCGAGACCCGGCGGGGGCGGGCCGCGGCCGGGAGGCCCGCGCACGCCGCGGCCCGGCGGTGGTGGTGATGGCGCGCTCGCCGAGCGGCGGGCGGGCGCCGAAGACGCGGCTGGCCGCCGTGTTCCCGGACGAGGCGGACCGGCGACGGTTGTACGCCGCGTTTCTGACCGACGTCGTCTCGGCGTGCCGCACCGTGGAAGGAGCCGCCCTCCGGATCGCGTACACCCCGGACGGCGGGCCGCACGGGTTCGCCCCGGCCGGGATCGACGCCGACGAACTGATGCCACAGCGGGGCGCCGGCCTCGGCGAGCGCGAGCGCGGCATCTTCGAGGACCTGTTCCGGGACGGGTTCTCGCCGGTGGTGGTGGTCGGCTCCGACCTGCCGGCGTTGCCGCCGGCACGCATTCGCGAAGCGCTGGCCCGGCTCGCCACGGAACGAGGTACGGTGGTGCTGGGACCGAGCACCGACGGCGGCTACTACCTGATCGGCCTTGCGCACCCGCGTGCCGGCGACCCGTTGCCGGATCTGTTCACCGGCATCCGCTGGAGCAGCGCGTGGACCCGCGCCGACACCGAGGCCGCGGCCGAGAGGTGCGGGCTCCGGGTCGAGCTGCTGGATTCGTGGCGCGACGTCGACGACGCGGCGGACCTCGCCGCGCTGCGGACCGCGCTGGCCGGCGACGGCACGAGCGCGCCCGCCACCGCGGCCGTGCTCGACGAGCTGGCGGCCAGGGGCCCAGGTTGAACGCGCGGTTGCACCCCGGCCCCGGCCTCACATCTCGCGGCGGCCCTCCATCGCCTTGAGCATGGTGATCTCGTCGGCGTACTCGAGGTCGCTGCCCACCGGCACCCCCATCGCGATGCGGCTGACGCGGACCCCGAGCGGCTTGAGCAGCCGCGCCAGGTAGATGGCCGTCGCCTCGCCCTCGACGTTGGGGTTGGTGGCGAGAATCACCTCGGCCACCTCTCCCCCGCCGACCCGCTGGAGGAGACCGGCGATGCGCAGGTCGTCGGGTCCGACGCCCTTCAGGGGCGACAGCGCCCCCATCAGCACGTGGTAGGCGCCCCTGAAGTCGCCGGTCTTCTCGATCGCGTCGACATTGTGGGGGTCCTCCACCACGCACAGCAGGCGCCGGTCGCGCCCCGCGTCGGTGCAGTAGAAGCAGGGGTCGCAGTCGGTGATGTTCGAGCACACCGAGCAGTGGACGATCCGCTCCTTGACGTCGCGGATGGCGTCGCAGAGCCGGTCGGCCTCCTCGCGCGACTGCTTCAGGAGATGAAACGCCAGCCGCTGGGCGCTCTTGGCCCCGATGCCCGGCAGCTTCTGGAGCTCGCCGGTCAGCCGCACGAGGGGCTCGATGCGGGTCATCGCGTCTCGGGCGGGGTCTTCAGGAGAGCCCGGGAATCTTGAGCCCGCCCATCATGCCGCCCATGCGCTGCGACGCGAGCTCGTCGGCACGGCGCTGGGCGTCGCTCACCGCGGCCACGATGAGATCCTGCAACATCTCCACGTCGTCGGGCGACACCACCTCGGGGTCGATGCGCAGGCGCTGGATCTCCTTGACCCCGTTCATGACCACCGTCACCATGCCGCCCCCCGCGGTCGCCTCGACGGTGGCCTCCCTGAGCTGCTTCTGCAGGTTCTCCTGCATCTGCTGCGCCTGCTGCATCATCTTCTGAATGTTCATGGCGGTCACATCTCTTCGACTTCCTTGATCTCGGCCGGGAACACGTCGAGCATGGTCTGCACCGCGGGGTCCTCCAGGGCCTGCGCGAGCAGGTCGTCGGTCTCACCGCCCCCCCGCGCCGGGGCCTCGCGCTTCCCTCGTGAAGCTCGAGGGGCACCGCCCCGCCTTGCCGGGGGCTCGGCGGGTGGTGGCGACCCGGACTGCACCGGAGACCCCAACGGCGCGGACGCCGAGTCCGCGGGCGGCTCGGCCCCCGACGGAAGAAAGGCGGACTGCACCGGCGAGCCGAGCGGCGCGGCGGCAGAGTCCGCGGCGGGCTCGGACCGTACCGGCGAGCCGAGCGGCGGGACGGCGGGGTCTGCCGAAGGCTCGGAACGCACCGGCGACCCGAGCGGCGACGGCGCGAGATCGGCGGGCGGCGCGAGATCGGCGGGCGGCTCCGGTGCAGCCGGCGGCTCGATGCCGGCCGGCGGCCCGGTCGGCGGCGGGGGCTCCGGCGGCGGTTCCGTCAGCGTCGGCTGATGCGGATCCGCTCCCGGCTCCGGCCCACCCGATGCGGATCCCGCGCCGGAGGCATCCGCCGCCCCAATCTGCCGGACGCCCACCGCCATCTTTCGCCCGGCCACCTCGCCGGCCAGCGGCTCGAGCCACCCGCGGGCCTTCTCCACCTGCTGCGAGAGGGTGCGCTGGACGGGGGCGAACACGAACGTGATCCGCCCGTCGTCCACCTCGACGTCCCGGGCCTGGGCGGCCACCGTCCCGTGAAAGAACTTCCGCTGCCGCCGGAGCTCGGCGAGGAACCGCTCCTTCACGCCGGCCGGCGACCCGGGGGCGGGCGCGGGGGCGGAAGCGGCGGCCGGGGCGCCTCCGGCCGCCGCAGCCTCGGCCCCGGCCGGGGCCGGGCGCGATGCCGGCGAGCCCGCGACGGGCCCCGAGGTGGACTCCGAGCGCGCCGAGGCTTGAACCGCCGGACGGCGGGCCTCCTTCGCCGGTAGGGCGCTCGCGGGCGGCGACCCCGCCGACGCCGAGGGGCGCCGCGCCGGGGTATTAGGAACCTGCCGGGCCGGCGGACTCTGGCCCGGGCGGCCCGCCGCGAACGCCGCCCCCGCCGAATCGAGCCGGCCGGCCCCGCCGAGCAGCTCGGTCAGCGGCACGAGCCGCCGCAGGTGGATCCAGCGCAGCATCGCCATCTCGAAGTGGTAGCGCGGCTGCGTGGCGCTGCGGATGTCGAGCTCGGCCCGCGACAGCACGTCGAACCCGCGCAGCAGGTCCTCCCGCGAGAACCGGTCCACCAGCGCCTGCAGGCGCTCTCGCTCCGCCTCGGCGGCGATCTCGGGGTCGGCGATGCGGCGCGCGTCCACCTTCAGCACCATCAGGTCGCGGACCAGCCGGGCGAGCTCGCGGCACACCGAGCGCAAGTCGTACCCCGCCTCGACGAAGCGGCCGGCCAGATCGAAGACCCCGTCGGCCGCCTCCGCCGCCACCGCCTCCGCCACGTCGAGCACCGCGTCGCGGGCCACCAGCCCCAGCACCGCCGACACCTCGTCGGCGCCGATCGACTCGCCCGCGAAGGCGATCACCTGGTCGAGCGCGCTCTGGGCGTCGCGCATGCTGCCGTTGGCGGTGCGGGCGACCAGCGCGAGGCCGGCGTCGTCGACGGCGACCCGCTCCGTCTCCACGATCTTGCGGAGCTGCTCGGCGATGGCGGCGGTGCCGATGGTGCGGAACTCGAAGACCTGCGAGCGCGAGAGGATCGTGTCGGGAATCTTGTCGAGCAGGGTCGTCGCCATGATGAAGACGACGTGCGGCGGCGGCTCCTCGACCGACTTGAGCAGGGCGTTGAACGAGCTCGACGAGAGCTGGTGCACCTCGTCGATGATGAAGATCTTGTGGCGGTCGCGGACCGGAGCGATGGACAGCCCCGAGATGATCACCTCGCGGACGTTGTCGACCTGGGTGTGGGTGGCGGCGTCGATCTCGAGCACGTCGATGTCGCGCCCCTCGGCCACCTCGCGGCACACGTCGCACTCGCCGCACGGGTCCGCCGTAGGCCCCTCGACGCAGTTGAGGGCGCGGGCGAGGATGCGGGCCGTCGTCGTCTTGCCGACCCCCCGCGGCCCCGCGAACACGAACGCCTGGGCGACCCGCTCGCGGGCGATGGCGTTGCGCAGCGTCTGGGTGACCCCGCGCTGGCCGACGACGTCGTCGAAACGCTGCGGCCGCCACTTGCGGGCGAGAACCTGATAGGCCATGCGGTGCGGGGGCGGCGGGCCCCAGCCGCGACCCGGAAGAACCTGCGGCACATGTCAGTGACTGCTTAGCGCTGCTGCCTTCCGGCCCTGACGCGGTTCGCAGGCTGAGATTGCACAGGGTCCGAGCCGCGCTGCGGCCCGCCATCCTGGACGGCCGCCGCCCGCCACGATCGGCCGGCGGCAGGTTCAGTGTACCGTCAGCCCCGGGGCCGATCAAGCAGCCGCGCCCGCCCCGCCGCGGGCGTCGGCCCCGCCTCAGATCGAGCGTCCGGCCCGCCCCCGGCCGCCGGCCCCGGCCCGGCGCCGATCGAGCGTCCCGCCCCTCCGCCGCCGGCCCCGGAACGCCGAAACACCCGTGATAGACTGGTCGCCGAGACCGTGCGAGCCTCGTTTCCGGAGAGATGTCCGAGCGGTTGAAGGAGCACGCTTGGAAAGCGTGTGTAGGGGAAACTCTACCGTGGGTTCGAATCCCACTCTCTCCGCCACCCCATCACCCTGACTCGTTGCCGGCACAGTGCTCGTGATGGGCGTGCGGGGGTTACCCCCGTCGCCCATCCGAAGTTCGCGTCGCCCCCGCGGCCGGTGGCGGCACGACGACCGGGCCAGCGAGCGGGACCAATGGACATGCTCTTCGCCGACATCGCCCTCGCCGCCCGCATCGAGCTCGCGGAGTGCCGCCTGCTGGCCGACTGCGGCGCGGCGGCGGCGCGGCGGCGCCCCGACTCGCGGGCCTTCGTGCAGGAGCTCGCCGGCGGCGTCGCCACCTACACCGGGCCCGACTCGCCGTTCAACAAGCTCGCCGGCCTCGGCTTCGGGGACGCGGTCGACGAGGAGGGCCTCGCCGACGTGGAGCGCGCCTTCGCGGAGCGCGGCGCACCGGTGCAGGCCGAGGTCGCGAGCCTCGCCGATCCGTCGGTCTCCGCGCGGTTGACGGGGCGCGGCTACGTGCTGCGGAACTTCGAGAACGTGCTCGGCTTGCGGCTCCCGGCCGTGTGCCCGACCGGCGGCGGCGACGGCATCGACGTCTCGGTCGGCGACGAGACGCACCATGAAGCCTGGCTCGACGTCATCGCCGCCGGCTTCGCCAGCCCCGACGCGCAGGGCGTCCCGTCGCACGAGGAGTTCTCGCGCGACGTGCTCGACCGGACCGTCGGCGACATGGCCACGGCCCCGGCGTTCACCCGCTACCTCGCCCACCGGAACGGCGTCCTGGCCGGCGGCGCGAGCCTGCGCGTCTGCGAGAGCGTCGCGCAACTGTGCGGCGCCGCCACCGCGCCCGCGCATCGGCGCCGCGGCGTGCAGGGGGCGCTGCTCGCGGCCCGGCTGGCCGAGGCGGCTCGCCAGGGCTGCGACGTCGCCGTCGTCACCGCCCAGCCGGGCTCGAAGTCCCAGCAGAACGTCCAGCGCCAGGGCTTCGAGCTGCTCTACACGCGCGCCATCCTGGTGCGGGAGGGCTGAAGGCGCCCGCCCGGTGACACCGCGCCGCGAAGAGACCGCTCACCCGCCGAAGCGCCAGCTCACCGCCGCCTTGATGCGCCGCCCCTTGGGGTCGTGGGTGAAGCCGTCGTAGGCCTGCTCGACGTTGGCCCACGGCGGGATCTGCCCGGTGAGGTTCATGCCGTAGATCGTGAGGTTCATCCCGGTGCCGGGGAAGCGCATCAGGAAGCTCATGTCCCAGGCGAGGAACGGGTCGATGCGGGGCACGACGTCGTTGCCCCGGTCCTCGTAGGCGCCGATGTAGCTCACGTAGTTGGCCCAGCTGTAGCGGCTCCAGTCGTAGGACGCCGACCAGCGGCTCTTCCAGCGGGGCAGGGGCACCGCGATGGGGTGGGCGAAGTTCAGGTAGCCGGCCGCCTCCCGCTCGGCGTAGAGGGTCAGGTCGGTGCCCTCGAGCAGCAGCTCCTTGGTGTCGTAGCCGACGGTATAGGTGGAGTCCCAGCTCAGCGAGAGCTGGCCCGGCCCCGCGTCGGTCCGCGCCGCGAGGTGGGTGTCGATGCCCGAGCTGGTGAGCCCCGGCCAGTTCACGAGGTCGATCTGGATGCGCTGCAGGTTCTGGGCGACGCAGCGGTCGGCGGGCGCGAGGTCCGAGGCGCGGCCGCCGGGGCAGATGATGAACGGCGACACCGCGTCCTGGACGGCCGGGTCGCCGCTGGCGTAGAGGCTGCTGATGGCGTCGTAGGGCATCGAGCCGATCACGTTGTCGAAGTCGTAGTGCCAGTAGTCGACGGTCGCCTCGACGCCCCCCTCGAGGAACAGTATCGCGCCCGCGTTGTAGGTGAACGCGCGCTCCGGGAGCAGATCGGTGCGCCCGAAGCGGTCGACGGCCTGGTAGGCGCCGGTCTCGTTGATCCACTCGAGCGTCGTCAGGGGGCTGGTGTTCAGGTCGTCGAGCGACGGCGTCCGGAAGGTGGTCTGCACCGAGCCGCGGAACGACAGCGAGTAGTGCTGGTTCTCGGCCGCCTCGAGGCGCCAGCCGATCTTCGGGTCGATGCTGTTCACGCGGCGGCCGGCCACGTTGTAGAACTCGTAGTTGGCGGCGAGCTGGGTGTCCAGCCGGGGTCCGATGCCCAGGGCCAGCTCGCCGAAGAACCGCTGCACCTGCTGGTCGGCCGCGTAGGGCCGGTGGACGTTGGTGAAGAGGTAGGGCCCGAACCGCTTGCCGGGCGAGCAGCCCATGTCGCCGGCCACCGGGCAGGGGTTCACGGTGACGTCGCCGGGGTCGTTGGGGTTGCCGTCGGCGTTCACCCCGCGGAACTGGTAGCCGACCGCGAAGTCGGCGACGTTGGGGACGATGTTGCCGCTCATGGTGGCGTCGGCCACGATCATGTCGGTGGTGCTGAGGAGGTCCACCTCCTCGTTGAGCCACAGCCGCAGGGCCTCCTGGTTGGCGAGGCCCGCGACGTAGTCGGGGTTCGCGCTGTTCTCGAACGCGGAGTGCGGCTGGGCGGAGTACTCGATGGCGTTGCTGAACGGGTTGTAGTACATGCACGGCCCCTGGCCCGCCACCGCGCCGCCCATGGCCCCGAGCCGCATGCCCGCGGGCGAGGTCGGGTCGGCGACGACGCCCACGCCGCAGTCGGGGCCGCCGAAGCCTCGGAAGGCGCGGAAGATGCGGTCGGTGTAGACGGCGGGCAGGTTGAGGTTGCCGCGCGCCCGCGAGTAGCTGACGCCGACGTCCCAGTTGGCGTCGCGCCCGCCGAGCAGGAAGTCGCCGTCGACGGAGGCGGCGAAGCGCTGGGTTTGCGACTCGCGGGACAGCCGGCGCCCGGGGCCCGAGTTGCCGAACGGGCGGCCGTTGAAGTACCACGGGTCGCCGCCCGCGCAGGCGCCCATCGGATCGGCCTTCGGGTCGCCGGCGTAGCTGCCGCAGAACTGCTGGCGGCCGGGGTGGCTCGCCGCCACCTCCTGGATGGTGGTGCTCGTCAGCGGGAACGGCGGATAGGACGGCGTCGTGTACCAGTTCGGGATCACGGCGTCGGACCAGAGCGCCTCGACGTGGTAGTTGGTCCGTTCGTTCAACGGGCCGTTGAGCTCGAGGAACGCCCGGGTATGCCGCTGCTCGTCGACCAGGTTGTCGAAGGGCGCGTAGCGGAACCGGCACGTCCAGCCCTCGTCCAGGCCCCCGAACTCCGCGCAGCGGGGGTCGAAGACGTCGGCCGTCCACGGCACCGGCGCCCCCACCGAGAACGTGCCGGGGTTGCCGAGGCTCGACCAGCCGCCGCGGGTGCCGGAGGGGTACTCGCTCAGGCGGCCGAGGGCCCACGGGCGTTCCGCCATCTGGAGCTCCTGGCGGCCGACCCGCTCCATGGAGAGGACCGCGCTCGAGGCCCCGATGCGGCCGCCCCAGATGCCCGCCACGGTGGTGTCACCCCCGCCGTCGAAGTAATCGTGGGAGACGTTCATCTCGAAGCCCCGGAAGTCGCTGCGGGTGACGAAGTTGGCGACGCCGCCGACCGCGTCCGAGCCGTAGGTGGCCGACGCGCCCTCCTTCAGCACCTCGAGCCGGCCGACGGCGATGGCGGGGATGGTGTTGACGTCGACGAAGCGCCCCCCGATGAGGCGGGCGGGTACCGGCACGTGGCGCCGGCCGTTGATGAGCACCAGGGTGCGCGAGGCGCCGAGGCCGCGCAGGTTGACGTTGGCGACGTTCTCGGTGAGGGTCGACGGCTGGTTCGAGTTGTACCAGCTGTTGCGCTCGCCGACGACGCCGTGGCTGACGTTCAGGTTGCGGAAGAGGTCGACGAGCTGGGTGGCCCCCTGCTGCTCGAGCGTCTCGCGGCTGACCACGGTGACGGCGTGGGGCATGTTGATGGCCGGGGCGTCGATGGCGGTGCCGGTGACCGCGACGGTCACCTCCTCGAAGAGGCCGCCGAGCTGCAGGTCGGCGTTGACCGTGGCGGTGCCCCCTTCGGCCAGCACGACCTCGCGCTCCAGGCGCTCGAAGCCGGCCAGGGTGAAGGTGACGACGTAGCCGCCGGGGGGGAGCCCCGTGAGCGCGTAGCGGCCGTCGCCGTCGCTCACCGCGACGAGGGGGGCGGCCAGCGCGGGGCCGGAAGCCTCGACGGTCACCCCCGGCAGGACCCCGCCGGTGTCGTCGGTGACGGTGCCCGCGACGCCACCCTCCTGCGCCGTGGCGACCCACGGAACCGCCAGCAGACACACCGCGATCAGCACTGTTCTCATCGGCTTCTCCCCCAGGTGTCGAACCGCGGCGCGTCCCGCGCCGACGCAGAGCACCGTGTTCACGTTGACATGTTAACAGCACGGGCCGCGGCGCGGGCTGCATGACGCCCAGGTTGAATCCGTCAATCGGATTCCGATAACTTCCAGGTAGCGCACGGCGGTCTCGCGGCCGGATGGGACGTCCCCGGGGCGGCAGGACGGCGAATCGAGGAGGACAGCGGATGACATCGGAGTTCGGCACCACCCAGTTGGAGGCACAGCCCATGGTGGGCATCCGGACGAAGACCACCATGGACAAGATCGCGGAGACCATGGGGATGCTCTTCGGCGAGCTGCACGGCTACGTGCAGCAGAGCGGGCAGCCGCCGGCCGGCATGCCCTTCGCCATCTACCACGAGATGCACGGCGGCACCGTCGACCTCGAGTGCGGCATGCCCGTCGCCTCCCCGCTGGCCGGCACGGACCGCATCCGGGCCGGCGAGCTGCCCTCCGGGAAGGCGGCGACGGTCACCCACACCGGCCACTACGAGCAGCTCCGACATACGTGGGAGGCGCTGACGGCGTGGATGAAGTCGGAGGGCCTCGAGCCCGCGGGGGCCCCCTGGGAGGTCTACGTCACCGACCCCGGCCGGGAGCCGGACCCCACGAAGTGGCGCACCGACATCTTCTTTCCCGTCCGCTGACGCGTCCGCGGACGGGCCCGACCTCGCCGGCGGCCCCGGGGTTGGGGCGTTTCCGTCCGCGGATTGGGGGCCGCCCCCCGAGTTTCCTACAATGTAGGGCTGACCGGAGAACGCGCGCGACGACACCACCATGCATCACGACATCGAAGCGATTCAGCAACGCATCCACGCCGAGAGCGCCTTCGTCGAGCGGCTGCTCGACGCGGTGGGCCGGGTCATCGTCGGCCAGCGGACCATGATCGAGCGGCTGCTCGTCGGGCTCCTCGCCGACGGCCACGTGCTCATGGAGGGGGTGCCCGGCCTCGCCAAGACGATGACCGTCCGCACCCTCGCCGACGCCGTCGCCACCACGTTCCGGCGCATTCAGTTCACCCCCGACCTGCTGCCCGCCGACCTCATCGGCACCCTCGTCTACGACCCGCGGCGGTCGGCGTTCAAGACCCGCAAGGGCCCCATCTTCGCGAACATCATCCTCGCCGACGAGATCAACCGGTCGCCGGCCAAGGTGCAGTCGGCCCTGCTCGAGGCGATGCAGGAGCGGACCGTCACCATCGGCGACGCCAGCTACCCCCTCGACTCGCCGTTCCTGGTCCTCGCCACCCAGAACCCCATCGAGCAGGAGGGCACCTATCCCCTGCCCGAGGCGCAGGTCGACCGGTTCATGCTGAAGCTGGCCGTCACCTACCCCGACAAGGACGAGGAGCTGGAGATTCTGCGGCGGATGGCCGGGGGCCCCGCCCCCGAGGTCGAGGCGGTGGTCGAACCCGACGAGATCCTCCGGGCCCGGAAGGCGGTCGACCTGATCTACATGGACCCGCAGGTCGAGCGGTACATCGTCGACCTCGTCTTCGCGACGCGGGCCCCGAAGGACTACGACCTCGCCGACCTCGCCGACCTCATCGCGTTCGGCGCCTCGCCCCGCGCCACCATCAACCTCGCACGGGCGGCGCGGGCGCACGCCTTCCTGCGGCGGCGCGGCTACGTCACCCCCGAGGACGTGCGCTCCATCGGCCCCGACGTGCTGCGCCACCGGGTGCTGCTGACCTACGAGGCCGAGGCGGAGGAGGTGACGGCGGAGACGGTGGTCGAGCGGGTCCTGAACAGCATCGAGGTGCCGTGATACCGCGGGAGATCCTGAGGCAGGTGCGCCGGGTCGAGATCGCCACCCGGGGCCTCGTCAACGAGGTCTTCTCGGGCGAGTACCACTCGGTGTTCAAGGGCCGCGGCATGAACTTCGCCGAGGTGCGCGAGTACCACTACGGCGACGACATCCGCAACATCGACTGGAACGTCACCGCGCGGACCGGCGCCCCCTTCGTCAAGGTGTTCGACGAGGAGCGCGAGCTGACGGTGATGCTGGTGGTCGACGTCAGCGCGTCGGGCGACTTCGGCTCGTCGGGGCGGATGAAGGGCGAGGTCGCGGTGGAGATCTGCGCGGTGCTCGCGTTCTCGGCCATCAAGAACAACGACAAGGTCGGCCTGATCATCTTCAGCGACCGCATCGAGAAGTTCGTGCCGCCCCGCAAGGGGCGGCGCCACGTGCTGCGGGTGCTCCGCGAGCTGCTGTACCTCGAGCCGGCGGGGCGCGGCACAGACGTCGCGGGGGCGCTGGAGTACCTGGCCCGCGTGGTGCGGCGGCGGGCCGTCACCTTCGTGGTCTCCGACTTCCTCGCCGGCGGCTACCGGCGGGCCCTGGCCGTCGCCGGCCGGCGGCACGACACCGTCGTCATACGTATCGGCGACCCCCGCGAGCAGGAACTGCCGCCGGTGGGCTACCTCGACCTGGAGGACGCCGAGACCGGCGAGCGGCTCACGGTGAACGTGTCGGACCCCGCGTTCCGTCGGGCGTTCGATCGCGAGGTGGCCCAGGCGAGAGAGGCGCGCGAGCGGGAGTTCCGGCAGACGGGGGTCGACGTGGTGGAGATTGCCACCGACCGTCCCTACGTCGACCGGCTCATGCGGTTCTTTCGCGAGCGCGCGAAGAGGTTCCGATGACGACCCGGGCGTTGACGGCGGCAATCACGGTTGCCCTGGCCGCGGCCCCGACGGCCGCCCAGGACGCCGCGCCACCCGCCGGGACGGTCGAGCCCACCGTCGAGACCACCGTCTCGGCCGCCGCGGCGGCGGTCGGCGACCCCCTAACCGTGGTGGTAACGGTGCGCCACGCGGCGGATGCCGAGGTGCGGTGGCCCGACCCCGTCGACGTCGCGCCGTTCGAGCTCCTCGACCCGCCCGTGGCGCAGTCGACGGCGGCGGACGGGGGCGTCGAGTCGCGCCTCGAGCTGCGGGTCGCCGCGTTCGAGCTCGGCGAGCTGTCGTTTCCCCCCTTGGCAGTGGAGGTGGTGGACGCCGGGGGCGGCGCGACGGTCCTTGCGACGGAGGCGATGGCCGTCGCCATCGAGAGCGTCGGGCGGGACGAGGGCGGCGACATCCGCGACATCAAGGGGCCGCTGGCCATTCCGTTCGCGGTCGTGACCCTGCTGCCGTGGATCGCGGCCCTGCTCGCCGTCGCGGCCGCCGCGGCGTGGCTCTACCGGCGCTACCGGCGGCAGTCCACGCCGGATGCCCTGGTGCCGGCCCTGCCCCCGCGGCCGGCCCACGAGGTCGCCCGCGAGGCCCTCGACGCCCTGGAGGCGGCGGGGCTGCTGGAGCGCGGCGAGATCAAGACGTGGCACATCCGGCTCTCGGACATCCTGCGGATGTACATCGAGGGCCGCTTCGGGGTCGACGCGATGGAGATGACCACCGGCGAGGTTCTCGACGGCCTGCTCCGGACCGACGCGGACCGCGGCGCCGTCGCCGACGTGCGGCGCCTCCTCGACCGCTGCGACCTCGTGAAGTTCGCCAAGCTGCGGCCCGCGGTTCCCGAGTGCCGCGAGCTGTTCCCCCTCGCCCGCCGCGTGGTGGACGTCACCACGCCCGTCGAGCCCGCCCCGGCCGGGCCGGCCGCCGTCCCCGCGGAGCAGACGGCATGATGGAGCGGGCGGCATGATCCTCAGGTTCGCGGACCCGGCGTATCTCGTGCTGCTGCTCGGGGTGCCGCTGCTCGCCTGGTGGTACGTCGCCCGCGGCCGCGGCAGGACGGGTTCGCTGCGCTACTCGTCGCTGGCCGCCATCGCGCGGGCCGACCGGCGGCGCACCGGACGCTGGCGCCACGCCCTCTTCGTGCTGCGCGGCCTCGGGCTCGCCGCCCTCGTCGTCGCCTTCGCCCGGCCCCAGACCGGGGTGACGGCCGAGAACGTCACCACCGAGGGCATCGACGTCGTGCTCGCCCTCGACCTGTCGACCTCGATGCTCGCCGAGGACCTCGAGCCGAACCGCATCGAGGCGGCCAAGGCGGTAGCCGCCGGCTTCGTCGAGGGCCGCCGCAACGACCGCATCGGCCTCGTCGTGTTCGCCGGCGACGCGTTCACGCAGGTGCCGCTGACCCTCGACTACGGCATCGTGACCACGGTGCTCGGCGAGCTCGAGACCGGCATCCTCGAGGACGGCACCGCCATCGGCATGGGCCTGGCCACCGCCGTCAAGCGGCTGCAGGACTCGTCGGCCGAGTCGAAGGTCGTCGTGCTCCTGACCGACGGGCAGAACAACCGGGGCGAGATCGACCCGGTGACCGCGGCCCAACTGGCGGCGGCGCTGGACATTCGCATCTACGCCGTCGGTGCCGGCACCCGGGGGATGGCGCGGGTGCCCGTCGACGACCCCCTCTTCGGCCGCCGCTACGCGCAGATGCGGGTCGACATCGACGAGCCGACGCTGCAGGAGACGGCGGACCTCACCGGCGGCCGCTACTTCCGGGCGACGGACCGCGAGAGCCTGGAGGCGATCTGGGCGGAGATCGACACGCTGGAGACGACCGAGATCGAGGTGGAGCAGTTCACCCGCTACGGCGAGCTGTTCCACCTGCCCCTGGCCGCCGGCCTGGTGCTCCTGGTGCTGGAGATGACCCTGGCCCGCACCGTGCTGAGGAAGGTACCGTGATGTCGCAGACGCCGGAGACGACGCCGGCCCGCGCCGCGCGGGGGAACATACCCTAGATGTTCAGGTTCGCCGCCGCCGAGGTGCTGCTCGCGTACCTGCTGGTGCCGGCCCTTGCGGGGCTCGCGTGGTGGGCCCGCGCGCGCACGCGCCGGGCCCTGGCGCTGGTCGGCGAGCGCCATCTCCTCGACCGCCTGACCGCCACCGTCGACCGCCGCGGCCGCGCCGCCAAGCTCGCGGCGCTGCTCGCCGCGGTGGCCCTGCTCGTCACCGCGCTGGCCCGCCCGCAGTTCGGGAGCCGGGTCGAGACGGTGCGGCGCGAGGGGCAGGACATCGTGGTGGCCCTCGACCTGTCGGCCTCGATGACGGCCGAGGACATCGCGCCGAACCGGCTCGACCGGGCCAAGTTCGCCGTCGCCGACCTCATCGGCCGGCTCGAGGGCGACCGGGTCGGGCTCGTCGCGTTCGCGGGCGAGGCGTTCGTGCAGAGCCCCCTGACCAGCGACTACGGGGCGGCTGCCCTCTTCCTCAACGCGATGGATACGGACATGATCTCGGTGCAGGGCACCAACCTCGGCCAGGCCGTCGGCGTCGCCCTCGACGCATTCGCCGAGACCGAGCGCCGCCACCGGGTCCTCGTCCTCATCACCGACGGCGAGGACCACGAGGGCGAGGTGGAGGAGGCCCTCGACCGCGCCGCCGAGGCCGGCGTGCGCATCTACACCGTCGGCATCGGCTCCACCGAGGGGGTGCCGATTCCCGAGCTCGACGAGGCCGGCCGCTCCCGGGGCTTCCGACGGGACGAGGACGGGACGGTGGTGACGACGCGGCTCGACGAGACCGTCCTGCAGGCGATGGCCGAGCGCACCGGCGGCCTCTACTACCGGGCGTCGCCGGCCGGCGACGAGCTCGAGGCGCTGGCCGCCGAGGTGACGGGGGGCGAGGGGCAGGCCTTCGAGGCCGAGCAGGTGACGCTGTTCGACGAGCAGTATCAGCTCTTTCTGGGCCTCGCGCTCGCGCTCCTGGCGGCCGAGATCCTGATACCGGACCGCCGGCGGGTGCGGGCCGAATGGTCGGGGAGGTTCAAGTGAGACGTGGTCACAGTTCGTGGCGGAACCCCGCGTTGCGCCGCGCCCCGAGGGCGCTGGCAGACCGCGGAGTGCGCCGCGCCCCGAGGGCGCCGGCGGACCACCGGGTGCGGCGGGCCGAAGAGCGTCGGTGCCCGGCGAGGGCCATGCACTTCGCGGCCGCGCTCGCCTGCCTGCCGAGGGCCGTGCACGTCGCGGCCGCGCTCGCCTGCGTGGCCGGTACTCTGCTGCCGGCCCTCGCCGCCGCGCAGCCGGGCCGGAGCGCGGTCGAGGCCGGCAACCGGCTCTACGCGGAGGGCCGGTTCGAGGAGGCCCACGAGCAGTACCTGGAAGCGTTGCGGGCGGCCCCCGACTCGCCCGTCGTCCCGTTCAACAACGGGAACGCGCTGTACCGGACCGACGAGTTCCAGCGGGCGATGGAGGCCTACCAGGAGGCGGCCGAGAGCGGCGATCCCGCCGTCGAGGCGCAGGCCTGGTACAACCTCGGCAACGCCCTCTACCGCCAGCAGCAGCTCCAGCCGGCTCTCGAGGCCTACAAGCAGGCCCTGCGCCGCAACCCCGCCGACCTCGACGCCAAGCACAACCTCGAGCTGGCCCTCGAGCAGCTCCAGGAGCAGGAGCAACAGCGACAGCAGCAGTCCTCGGACCAGCGGGACGAGAACGACGAGAGCCAGGAGAATCAGCAGGAGGAGCAGCCGCCCGGCGAACGGCAGAATCAGCAGGAAGAGAATCAGCAGCAGGATCAGCAAGAGCAGGACGAACAGGAAGAGAATCAGCAGCAGGAACAGGAGCAGCAACAGGACCAGCCGCAGCAGGGGCAGCAGGACCAGCCGCAGCCCGGCGAGGAGCCGCAGCCCGGCGAGGAGCCGCAGCCGCAGCCCGGCGAGCTGAGCCGCGAGGACGCGGAGCGCCTGTTGGAAGCAATAGACGAGGACCCCGACCAGATTCAGCGCCGCCGGCGTACTACCACCCCGGCCCGGCCGCCGAGGAGGCCCTGGTGATGGTGACTCTTGGGCTCGCGCCGGCGCTTCGAGGACCAGATCGCCACGACGGCGCAGGCCGGCTGGCGACGGCGGCCCGCGGGCTCGCGACGGCGGCGCCGAGCCCGGCCGTGCCGGCGGCCGGCAACGGCGGCGGCCCGGCCGGCGCGCGGTGGCGACCGGGAACGCTGGCTCTTACTGCCGGCGTGGCCATCCTGGCGCTTCCGGCCGGCGCGCTGGCGCAATCCGTGCGGGCCTTCCTCAGCCAGAACCCCGTGCCCGTCAACGGCCAGTTCGTGCTGAACGTCGAGGTGACCGGCAGCCAGAGCACCGACGGGAACCCCGCCCTGCCGGACCTGTCGGCGTTCGCCGACTACCTCGGCTCGGGCACGTCGACGTCGATGCAGTTCGTCAACGGCCGCATGTCCACGTCGCACACCATCCAGTACCGGTTCCTGGCGACGCAGGAAGGCACGTTCGAGATCGGCCCGGTGACGGTGCGGGTCGACGGGGGGGAGCTGCGCACGGATCCGCTGACGATCGAGATTTCCGCCGCCCCGGCGGCCGCCGCGGGCGGGCGCGGCGGCGGGGGGGCGCGCGCCGGGGCCGGCGACGGCGTCTCCGCCGACGCCCTGTTCGTCACCGCCACCCTCGGCGACGAGCAGGTCTACGTCAACCAGCCCGTCGTGGTGGAGTACCGCATCTTCACGCGGGTCGACGTCCAGGGCCTCGACATCGTCCGGCAGCCCGGCACCGCCGGCTTCTGGGTCGAGGAGCTGCCCACTCCGCAACTGTCCGAGGAGGTCGTCCGCGACGGCGTGCGGTACACGGGCGGGGTCTTCCGGCGCGTCGCCCTGTTCCCCACCAGCGCCGGGCCGAAGCGGCTCGAGCCGCTGGTGCTCGAGGCGCAGGTGCGCGTGCAGCGGCGCTCGCCCTTCGGGCGCGACCCGTTCGACGACTTCTTCGGCGACAGCCTCTTCGGGCGCCGCGTGCCCGTCTCGGTCGCGTCGAACGCCCTCGACCTCGAGGTGTTGCCGGCGCCGCCCGGCGCCCCCGCGTCGTACTCCGGCTTCGTCGGCTCCCTCTCCGTCTCGGCCGGCGTCGACCGCACCGAGGCGGAGACCAACGACGCCCTGACCCTGCGTCTCGACGTCAGCGGCACCGGCAACATCCGGACCCTGCCCGAGCCGACCCTGAGTCTCCCCCCCGCCTTCGAGGTCTACCCCCCGGAGATGAGCGAAGAGGTGGAGCCGGCCGCGGACGGCGTGCGCGGCCGCCGGGTCTACGAGTACGTCATCGTGCCGCGCGAGCCGGGCCGGATGACGATTCCGCCTGTCGAGCTCGCGTACCTCGACCCCGGGCGCGGCGCCTACGCGGTGGCATCGTCCGACCCGATAGACCTGACCGTCACCGGCGACCCGGCCCCCGTGTCGATCCTGCCCGGGGGGCGCGCCCGCACCGGGGTGGACCTGCAGCGCGAGGATATTCGCTTCATCCGCATCGCCGCCCCGACGTTCCGGGCGCGGGGAGGCTCGCTCTTCCGCACGGCCGCGTTCTGGACGGTCGCGGTGCTCCCCCTCGTCGCCCTCGCCGGCGCTGTCGCGGTGCGGCGGCACCGGGACCGCCTCGCCGGCGACGTCGCCTGGGCGCGCAGCCGGCGCGCCTCGAAGGTGGCCCGGCGCCGCCTCGCCCGGGCCGAGTCGCTGTGCTCGCCCGACCGGCACCGCGAGTTCCACGCCGAGGTCGGCCGCGCCATGCAGGGGTTCCTCGGCGACAAGCTGAACGTGGCCGAAGCCGGCCTCATCCACGACGAGATACGCGCCGCCCTCACCGCCCGCGGGGTGGAGACGGACGTCGCCGACGCCTATCTCGACTGTCTCGAACGCTGCGACCGCGAGCGCTTCGCCCCCACCGAGCCGGACCCCGCCGCCATGCAGGCGATGCTCGCGGAGGCGGGACGGGCGATGACCGACCTCGACGCGGCCCTGATCGCCTCATGACCGAGAAGCGCCCGACGTCTTTCGCGGCGGCGGCCCTCGGGGCCCTGTGGCTGCTCCTGCTCGCGGCGGCACCGGCACCGGCCCAGAGCGCGTTCTTCGACGAGGGCAACCGGCTCTACCAGGCCGGCGACTTCGAGGGCGCCCTCGACCGTTACCGGCGCATCCTCGACGAGGGGCTCGAGAGCGGCGAGCTCTACTACAACATCGGCAACGCCCACTTCCGGCTCGGCGAGCTCGCGCCCGCCATCCTCAACTACGAGCGCGCCCGGCGCCTGATGCCCGGCGACGACGACCTCCTCGCCAACCTCGCCCTCGCGCGGTCGATGACCGCCGACGACATCACCCCGAGGCCCGAGTTCTGGCTCTTCCGCGTCATCGGCTGGTGGATCGGGCTGCTGCCGCGCGCCGTCCTGATCTGGCTCGTCGCCCTGGCCTGGGTGACGGCCGTCGGGGGCGCCGCCGTCGTCGTGCTCCGGCCAAGGGCGAGCCTGACGGCCTGGGCGCGGCGCGCCGCCTTCGCCGCCGCGGCCGTGGCCCTCGTCCTCGGCGTCAACCTCGTCGTCCGCGAGCTCGGCTTCGGCGCCGCCGAGGAGGCCGTCGTGATGGCCGAGGAGGCACAGGTGCAGAGCGCGCCCTCGGACGACCCGGCGCTGCAGGTCTTCGCGGTCCACGCCGGCACCAAGGTGGTCGTGGACCGCCGCGCGGACGACTGGGTGGAGATCGTGCTCGAGGACGGCGCCGTGGGCTGGATGCGGGCCGAGCAACTGGAGCTGGTGCGTCAGTAGCGGAGGCGGCCCACCCGCCGCTTCTCGCGCCCTGCCAGGACGCCGTCGATGCTCCGCGCGCCGGCCGTCGGAGACGGTCGACCCACCGCTTCGGAAGGCCGACGGCGCCGCCGCAAGCGGCCGAACCCCTCGGTGATCAAGGCAACCGCTCACGAACGGCCGACCACGCTCCGAGAAACGCTCCCGTCACCGCAGCGACCACACGGCCAGCAGCAGGAGGAGACCACCGAGCCCCAGAATCAGCCCGAGGACGATTCCGGGCCGCGCCCGCCAGATTCCCGGGGGAAGGCAGCACGCCCGGAACTCCACGGACGGAACTCCCAGGGCGCTCCGCAGGAGCAGAGCGACCAGCATCATCGCGAGCAGGACGGGGTAGTCGAGACCGCCGTCCAGGTGGGGAGACATCGCGGAGCCAGTGTACCATCCAGGCATGCCGCCGACGCCGCACGATTCGGTGTCCGACGCGCTGGTCTCGGCCGCGAGGGCAAGCCGCGGTCTCGGGCTGCTGATCCTCTTCGGCTCGCGGGCGCGCGGCGACGCGCGGCCCGGCGCCGACTGGGACTGCGGGTACCTGGGCGACGAGACGCTCGACGTACCCGCGCTGCTCGCCGCGCTGGTCGAGGCGCTCGGGAACGACCGTATCGATCTGGTGAACCTGCGCACGGCCGGGGGACTGCTTCGCTATCGCGCCGCCCGTGACGGGCGCTTGGTGCACGAGGCGTCGGCCGGCCTGTTCGATCGATACCGCCTGGAGGCGGCCCGGTTCTGGTGCGACAACGCGCCTGTCCTCGAGCCCGGGTATGACGAGATCCTGGAGTCGCTGCCGCGATGAGCGTCCTCGATCGGGCCGTGCTGGCCGAGCGCACGATGGCCGCCCAGCGGCATCTCGCGCGGGTGGCGGAGCGCCTGCCGCCATCGCCGGCGGCCCTGCAGCCCGCGACGGACGCCTCCGATGCCGTCGTGCTCCACCTCTGGCAGGCCACCCAGATCGTGATCGACGTCGCCATGGGCGCCTGTCTCGCGTTGCGCCTGGGCACGCCGGCCAGCTACGCGGACGCGTTCCGGCGTCTCGAACAGGCGGGCATCGTCGACGCCGCCCTCGCCGATCGCCTGGTGCGCGCCGCCGGGTTCCGCAACCTCGTGGCCCACGCCTACGAGTCGCTGGACATGAGGCGCGTTCACCACGCGGCCACCGACGGCCCGGCCGACCTCGTGCGCTTCCTGGCCCGCTTGGCGGACCATGCGCGGTAGGACCCCGCCGGGCGCCGCAGGAACTGCCTGGCGCCGGGCCACCACGACTACGACTACGTGACGACGTCGGCGAGAGTGAGGGTCAGGTCCGGGAGCAGAACCGGGCGCACGGTGTCGTCGGACGGCGCCACCTGGTCCTGCTCGTAGACGCCGTCCGACAGGACGTGGACTTCCACCTGCCGGCGGATCAGATCCGCGATCCATTACTCGGGCACGCCGTAGCGCCCGAACAGGTCCATCTTCCGCCCGCGGTCGACTGCCGCTGCCGCCGGCGGGGCCGGTGCGCCGACGGCGCGAACACGGGGCCCGCGGAGCCCGGTCGACCGTGCGATCATGTCATCTCCTCTCGACGCCGCTCACCCCGTCACCGGCGCGTCGATCGGGTAGGGGGCGGCGAGCCGGTGGTCGGGGTGGGCGTCGAGGTACCCGGCGATGCGGTCGCGGCGGGTCACCGCCTCGGCGATGAACGACACCGCCTCGACGAGCCGCTCGTCGGGCTGCGCGCAGCTCAGGCGCAGGAAGCCGCCGCCGGCCTCGCCGAAGCACTCCCCCCCGAGGCAGGCGACGCCCACCGCGTCGTCGGCCCCTTCGAGCAGGTACATCGCGAGGCCGTGCGACGTGATGCCGAACCGGTTGCAGACCTCGGCCACCGACGGGAAGACGTAGAAGGTGCCGCCGGGCATGAGGCAGCTCACGCCCTCGACGGTGTTCACGCCGGCTACGAGCAGCTCGACCTTGCGGTGGAACTCGCGCATCCGCTCGTCGCGGTACCGCCGGCCGCGCTCGAGGGCGGCCGCCCCGGCGAGCTGCGTGAACGGCGGCACGCACGAGAGGGCCACGTTGGTCAGCAGGTCGAAGACCTTGATCGTCTCCGGGCTCGACACCGCGTAGCCGAGACGCCAGCCGCTCATGCTGAACGACTTGCTGAACGTGTAGGCGGCCACGGTCTGCTCGAGCATGCCGGGCTGGGCGAGCAGGGAGCGGTGCCGACCCTCCCACACCATGCAGTCGTAGGGCTCGTCGGCGAACACCGCCACGTTGCGGCCTCGGATGAGGTCGGCGAGCCCGCGGAGGTCGTCGTCGGTCGCGACCCCGCCGGTGGGGTTGTGGGGGCTGTTGAGGAAGATGGCCTTGGGCCGCGGGTCGTCCTCGAGGAAGCGGCGCACGTCGTCGAGGTCGGGCCGGAACGCCCGCGACGCCCGCAGGTTCGAGAGCACCATGCGCGCACCGCGGCGGCCGATGTTCGCGGCGTAGGTCGGGAAGTACGGGCTGAACACGAGCACGCCGTCGTCGGGCTCGACGAACGCGTCGCAGAAGAGCTGCTCGAAGGTCTTGGCGCCGGGTCCCGCGATGACGTGTTCGGCGGTCACCGACAGGCCGTGCTCCTCGTTGACGTAGGCGGCGGCGGCGGCGCGAAGCTCGGGCAGCCCGCCCGACGGGCCGTAGGTGGTGCGGCCGGCGCGGATCGCCTCGATCCCGGCCTCGACGGCGGCCTCCGGGGACGGGAACGGGCTGTCGCCGATCTCGAGCTCGATGACGTCCTTGCCAGCGGCGGCGACGCGCCGGGCGGCGGCGAGCACCGTGAACGCCCCCTCGGGCTTCACGGTGGACGAGAATCGCGTGAGGGACGGCGGCATGCGACGAAGCTCCTTTCGAGGCGTGGCCGCCCGTGGCGGCGGCCGGCAGCCGACGGATCGGGAGCGACGAACGCCCGGCCGGCAGCCTCTTCTGAGTGTCGCACACTTTGGGTTGCGAAACCCGCCCGGGGACACTAGGATTCACCGGTATTCCGCCGGTCGGCGTCCCCCCGCCGGCGAGACGGCGGCGCGGAAACGTCCGGCCGGCGGGTCGTCATCTTCCACCAGTCATCAAGGAGCAGTTGTGTTGAACATGAAGGAACGGAAGACGAGAGTGCTCGGCGCGGCGGTGCTGGCCGGCGCGGCGGTGCTGGCGGCGGGGTCGATCACCGGCGAGGCCCAGGAGGGACCGCGCGTGTTCTTCGTGTCGCCGGCCGACGGCGCCACGGTGTCGAGCCCGGTGCAGTTCGAGTTCGGCAGCGAGGGCTTCTCGCTGCTGCCGGTCCCCGAGGAGGTCGAGACGCCCCGGTGGGGAGTCGGCCACTACCACATCGGCATCGCCACCGAGTGCCTCCCGGCCGGCGAGATCATCCCCCAGTCGGCGCCGTGGGTCCACTTCGGCGACGGCTCCTCGGTCTTCGAGAGCCTGATGCCGCCGGGCGAGCACACCTTCGCCGTCCAGCTCGGCGACGACGAGCACCGCACCATCGAGGGGCTCTGCTCGACGATCACGGTCACCGTCGAGTGAAGAACCGGCCGGGGGCCCGGCGCCGCCATCAGCGGCGCGGCCCCCCGGCAGGCCCGCCTTCCTCCTCCCCGGGCAGCGGCTTCGCGGGCACGATGAACTCGGCCACCACGGTGAAGGGTCCCTTGGGGTTCGCCCGGCCCATGAAGCAGGCCTCGCCCAGGGTCAGGCCCTCGCTCTCGAGGAAGCCCCGCAGGCTCCGCTCCCAGTCCGCGCCGAAGTCCAGCGCGAAGGCCAACCCTTCGTCCGTGTAGTCGAGGGTCTTCCTCACGGCCTTCCCACCGGCCAGCCGCGCGAAACGCTTCGCGTAGACGTCCGCCACCAGCACGCTCCCCGGCGCCGCGTGCTCGCGGGCGCCCCGCAGCGTCCTCCGCACGTCGTCCTCGTTCAGGTAGAGGGTCACCCCCTCCCAGAGGAACGCCGCCCTTCGCCCCGGGTCGTAGCCGCTCGCGGCCAGTTTCTCGAAGGCGTCCTCGCGGCTGAAGTCGACCGACACGAAGGTGACGCCCGATGTCTCGATACCCGCCTCGGTCAGCTTGGACCGCTTGAGCGACTGGACCCGCGGATGGTCCACCTCGAAGCAGGCGACGCCGTCGGGCACGAGCGGGCCGAAGGCCCGGGTGTCGTGGCCGGCCCCCAGCACCACGAACTGCTCGACCTCGGGGAGCACCCGCTCGAGGACGCGGTCGAAGTAGAACGTTCGGGTGATGACGAGATCCGCCAAGGTCTCGGCCCCGTCCGGCGGCGGCAGGCGGGGATAGGCGAAGTAGTCGCCGCTCAGCTTGTGCTTGACCCACAGCGGGAACAGGAAGAGCTTCAGCCCCAGGATCGACGAGTTGGGCAGGACCCCGAGCAGCCGCACCGTCGCCGGGTCCCGCCGCATCCCGAACCAGTCCATGGTCCAGCGCCCGTTGATGACCTCGATGGCGGTCGCCGAGCTGCCCAGCCGCCGGCTGACGACGAGCTGCCGGTACGTGACCATCAGCGTCCCCAGCACCGCCAGCGGCAGGAAGGCGACCTGGAGGACGACGAAGACGACCCACGCGATCAGGCGCATGAACATCGCCGGAGCATATCGCAGACGCGTGACGGGCCCGGCACACCGCGGCCGGGCGGCGGCCTCACCACGGCTCCCAGGCCACGCCGGGCCGCCCCATCGCGCCACCCTGCGGCCCCGCGGGGGCGCGCGGGGCGAGGGACGGCGGAAGCCGGGCCCAGGCCGGCTCGTCGGGGCGCGGCTCGAGGCCGCGGCGGGCGAGCCTGGACAGGATCTCGCCGACGCTGACACGCTCGTCGTCGGCGATGCACCGCGCCGCCTCCAGCACGTCGTCGTCGATCTGCAAGGTGGCGCGCACGAGCCGGACGTAGCGGCGAAGGGATGCGCGGCTTCGATGGCGTGTGGTCATGGTCGTCCTCCCGCCACGCCACCCCTGCATCGCGCGTGCCAGCGCCGGACGGCGGCCCTGCCGCGGAACGCACTCACTCGGCGAGATCGGGCTGGCACCCGTTGCCAGCCGTTGGCGTGCGAAGGAACGCAGGTGTTGCGACGCGCCCGCACGAAAAACGGCCGGACCCTCGTCAGAGAGCCCGGCCGTGTGGATCGACGCCGGCGGAGGTCCGGCCGCTTCCTAGTCGTTGTCCGCCAGCTCCTCGCGCTCGGCGACCATCTGCTCGTACTCGTCCTGCTCGAGGCAGGTGACGTCGACCCACGCGTGGGCCATCTCGTCGACGGTGCGCGAGCCGTTGCCCACCCACTGGCGCGGGTCGGGGTTCTCGCGGTTGCCGGTCGAGTTGTCGTGCCACGCGGTGACCACGATCAGTCGCCGACCACTGCCTGATAGACGAGGCTGCGCGACAGCCGCTGCACCTCGCCGATCGCCCCGCCGTTGTTCTGGATCATCCCCACGAACGTCAGGTCCTCCGCCGGATCGACCCAGAACCAGGTTCCGGCGATGCCGATCCAGTAGTAGGAGCCGGTGGACCACGACTCGCCCGACATGGGGCCGTCGGTCACCACCGAGAAGTTCAGCCCCCACCCCTGGCCCGGCCGACGGTAGGTGGCCTGCTGGGCATCAGTGAGGTGGTTGGCGGCCATCAGCTCCACCGAGCGGGGGGCGAGCAGGCGCACCCCGCCGAGCTCGCCGCCGTTCAGCAGCATCTGGGCGAACCGGATGTAGTCGGGGGCGGTCCCGTACAGCCCGCCGCCGCCCGACGGCCCCGCGAGGGGCGCGTTCGGCGCCTGCGCGCCGCCCGGCGGGGCCATGAGCCTGCCGTCGGGACCGGGGGTGTGGCGCGCGGCCAGCCGGTGCATCTTGTCCGGGGGCACGTGGAACGCGGTGTCGACCATGCCCAGCGGCCCGAAGATGCGCTCCTGGAGGAAGGCGTCCAGGGGCTGGCCGGAGATCACCTCGACCAGGTACCCCTGCACGTCGACCGAGATGCTGTACGCCCACTCGGTGCCCGGCTGCGACAGCAGGGGAATGCGCACCAGCTTGTCGATCATCGTCTCGAGCGGGGCCCCGGTGTCGAGCACGCGGCCGTCGATGATGGCCCGGTTAACGGGATGGCGCGGGTTGAGGACGTAGCCCAACCCCGCGGTGTGGCGCATGAGGTCGCGCATGGTGATGCGCCGGCCGCGCTCGACGGGCTCGACCCGCATGACGCCGTCGTCGTCGACGCCGGTGTAGACCTGCAGATCGGCGAACTCGGGGATGAACCGCGACACCGGGTCGTCGAGCTGCCACCGGCCCTCCTCGTGCAGCATCATGAGGGCGGTGCCGACGACGGGCTTGGTCATCGAGAAGATGCGGAAGATGGAGTCGAGCTCGACCGGGTCGTCCTTGCCGGCGTCGAGCCTCCCCACGGTGTCGCTGAAGACGACCTTGCCGTGCCGCGCGAGCATGGTGACGATGCCCGCGAGCTTTCCGTCGTCGACCATCGCCTGCATGCCCGCGTCGAGCCGCTCGAGGCGCCTGGCCGAGACGCCCACCGACTCCGGGTCCGCAACGGCGAGGTCGCGGGCCGCCTCGGCCTCGACGGCGGCCGCCGGTACGGCGTGCAGCGACTGGTACCCGACGACGAGGGCCGCCAGCGCGGCAAGCCCGAACAGGAACGACCGCCACCGGTTCAACCTGTCATTCACCGTGTCTGCTCCTCAGTAGACGATCACGAACGAGCCGTCGGCGCGCGCGACCACGGTGGGCACGCTGCGCGCGGGAATCGGCGCCTGCGCGCGCCCGGTCTCGCCGCGGGGGCGGCCGCCGGCGTCGAACGCCTGCCAGTGCAGGTTCCCCCCCGACTGAAAGCCGGGTCCGTCGCCCCACGCGAGCAGGACGTCACCCTGGTCGTTGACGGCCACCGTCGCGTTCTTGCGGCGGAACTGCGCCTCTCCCGGCGGCGACCACGGCTCGTCGAGCCGCTCGGCGTTCGCGACGTAGACCTGCCCCTCGGTCTCCCACGCCACCAGGGTCCCGTCCGGGCCGGTGGCGAGGGTGGTGGTGGCGACCGGGCACGCGCCGATGTCCCAAGGCTGGATCAGCCGGTCGCCGAAGGTCCGGCCGCCGTCGGTGCTCGTGAGCAGCCGCATGCCCCGGTGAATGTTGTCGCCGGCGCCGCGGTACGACACGTGGACCGCGCCCGCGCCGTCGGCCGCCGCCCGCAGCCCGCAGCAGCCGCACGCCCCCTCGGCGGCGGGGTCGACGGGCCGCGGCGGCTCGAAGTGCTTTCCGTTGTCGCCCGACGCCGCGAGATAGACGCGGCGGTCGGCGTCCTGGACCGGATCGGCGTGCCAGAAGACATAGACGTTGCCGGCACCGTCCACCGCCACCGTCGAGCCGGCCTCCACGCCGCCCTCTTCCTCGGCGGAAAGCGTCTGCTGGGGCTCGAACCGTCCCTTGTCGTCCGTTCCCGCGTAGTGGAACCACGTGGGGTCGTGGTGGAACCAGGTCGCGTGCAGGCGGCCGTCGGGCCCGACCGCGAGCTGCCCGCCGTCGACGGGACCGAGGCCGGTGACCGAGTACGGCCGGCTGTTCACCCGCTGCCGCGCCGACCAGGCCGCCGCCCCCGGGTCGCGGGTGACGTGCCACAGGTCGCCCCTGCTCATCGACCCCGTGTAGTAGATGAGGTGCAGACGCCCGTCGGGGGCGATCGCCGCCTGGGGCAGGCTCGCTCCCTCGGGGGCGCGCAGCACCTCGACGGCCGGCGCCCCGCCGCCGCAGGCCGCGCCCACGACCGCCGCGAGCGCGGGCCCGAGCAGTCCGCCCCGGATTCCAGCGAAGTTCGAATGGCTCATGGACCCTCTCACCCCGGCCTCGCGGTGCCCGAGGCCGAGCACGAACCGCATCCGGCGGCGGCGCGCGCCGACAGGGTGAACGGCGCACCGGGACGGCACGCGAACCCGCCGCACCGCCAACCATAGACGCGTCCGCCCACCCGCGCAAGCGCCGGTTCAGCCTGCGACCGGGAGCCGCCGGCGCTTCCGCATCCACTTCACGGCGAGATACAGGAGGACGGAGGCGGCCAGCACCGCACCGATGGTGGGATAGTGCTGCTGCAGGGTCTCGACCGCGCGGTCGCCGAGGCGGACGGCGAGGTACGCCTCGCCGGTGAACCTGATCATGCGTCCGACGAAGACCGCGCCGGCGAAGCGCGTCCAGGACACGCCGACGACGCCGGCGACGAGCATGAACACCTTCGCCGGAAACGGCGGCGGCGCCAGGACCGCCACCAGCATGGCGACGACGTCGTTCTCGCGCACCTTGTCGGTGACCCAGCGGCGCTTCCCGGGGTCGAGGCGGCGGACCGCGCGCTCTCCGCCGGTGCGCCCGATGCGATAGAGCACCAGGCACCCCAGCGTCGATCCCACCGACGCGGCCAGCGCGATCCAGACGAACAGCGCGGGCTGCTGCCAGGCGAGCAGCAGCACCACCACGTCGACGCCGCCGGGGAGGGGAACGCCGGCCGAGTCGAGGAAGGCGATGAGAAAGAGGCCGGGAATGCCCAGGGCCAGGAGGCTGTCGCGGAGTCCGTCCATGAATGGCGGGGGCGGCCGTCCCGTGTCCGCCGGGACGCTGAATCGAGACGCCCGAAGCGGAATTATAGCCCGCCCCCGGGGCGGCGGGGCGGGGTCGGCACCGGCTTTGCCTTTCTGCCCCGGCGCTGATAAACTCCAGGGACGGACTCGTATGAAGATCGGCTCGTGGTGGGTATCCCCATCCGTTGAGCCGGCAGGTCTCCAACCGCTCTACCCTCAGCGCGTCACTTTCGACAGACCTGTCCGTCTGCTCAGGCCGATCCGCACCCCTTCCAAGGAGGTGACGATTGGCAACTCGTGGACGACCGACACAGCAGAAACGGCAGCGTGAACGCGCCCGGCAGGAACAGCGCAAGCTGAAGGACGCGAGGCGGGCGGAAGCCAAGGAACGCCGCGCGCAGGCGGCAACGCAACCACGCGCCGCCGGCGACCCGGATCTCGAGGGCATCACCGCGGGGCCCCAGCCCCTGGCCGAGTGGCAGGTGGAGGGTCTGGCCACCTTCGAGGAGGCCGAGGAGTCTGCGGACGAGCCGGGGCAGAACGGCTGAGGCCGCGGCGCCGTCCGCGGGTGAGTCGGTGCGCGGCGGTTCGCCCCGGCGGGGAGCCATAGGCGCCGGCGGCGCGGGCGCCGGGAAGACACCCCGAGGCGCAACGCGGCGCTCTCGCCCGAGCCTGCCCCCCGCTGCCCGGACGGCGGGCGAACCGGGAAGGGCCGGGCAACGTCCAAGCGAAGTATACTGAGCGGTTGTATCCCGGACGCGGACCCCGGCCCCGATCCGGCCGGCCAGGACGGACCGTCCACCAGCCGGAGAAGACGGAGGAAGACACCAACGATGGCCTCGGAACACACGAAGACCCTCACCGACGGCGACTTCCAGCAGGCGGTGCTTCAGTCGGACAAACCGGTGCTGGTGGACTTCTGGGCGGAGTGGTGCGGCCCGTGCCGCATGATTGCCCCCGCCGTCGACGCGCTCGCCGACGAGTACAACGGCCGCGTCGTCGTGGGCAAGCTCAACATCGACGACAACCCGGACACGCCCATGAAGTACAGCGTGCGCTCGATTCCCACCCTGCTGCTCTTCAAGGGCGGCGAGGTCGTGGAGGCGACGGTCGGGGTGGCCGGCAAGGACCAGTTGGCGGAGCTGCTCGACCGGCACGTCGAGGCGAAGGTCGCGCAGGAGTCCGCGTAGGATCCGCGCCGCGGAACGGCGCGGACTCCCACAAGGTTGGTTGGGCGCCCAGCGGAGCCGAAGGCGACGATGGGCGGGCGACCCGCGGCCGTCCGCAGGCCCCGGTCCCTGCCGGGTCGGCGGCCGGGCGGATCGGGGCCGCGGGCGACAATCTCCGGGCTCGGACTCGGCCCCGCCCACGCCCGTGTACGACGGGAGCGAGGGCCGGGTCCGACCATGGGCCCCGGATTCGCAGGACGTCGTCATGTCACACGAGCTCGATCGGCGCCGTCATCATCCGACCGCGCGCAGCCTCGCGGCGACCGCCCTTCTCGCCGTTGCGACGGGCGGATGCACGTTCGAGCTGGTCCCGGCCAACGCCGCCGGCGAGCCCGGCGAGGCCCGGCCGGCGTTCGCGGCGCAGCGCGGGCCGGCGCCCGAGCCCTACACGGACCTCCGGCCGGACGAGCAGGCGATCGTCGATCTCTTCGAGGGCACCAGCCCGTCGGTCGTCTACATCAGCACCGTCACTCGCCGCCGCGATATCTTCGGGCGCTCCACGGGCGAGGTGCCGCTGAGCACGGGAACCGGGTTCGTCTGGGACGGGGACGGCCACATCGTCACGAATGCCCACGTGCTGCAGGGAGCGTCGAACGCACGCGTGGTCATGCACGACCAGACCAGTTACATTGCGGAGTACGTCGGACGGTCGGACCGACACGACCTGGCGGTGCTGCGGGTCGACGCTCCCACGCAGTCGCTACGCCAGGTCCGACTGGGCGACAGCGACCGGGTGCGCGTCGGACAGAGCGTCTACGCCATCGGAAACCCCTTCGGCTACAGCGCCACGCTGACCACCGGGATCATCTCGGCCCTCAGCCGCCAGATCCAGGGCCTGACCGGCGACATCATCGAGGACGTCATCCAGGTCGACGCGGCCATCAACACCGGCAACTCCGGCGGCCCCCTGCTCGACAGCCGCGGCCGGGTGATCGGCATCAACAGCCAGATCGCGAGCCCCTCCGGCACCTCCGCCGGCATCGGCTTCGCCATTCCCGTCAACACGGTGACGCGGGTCGTGCCGCAGTTGATCGCCCACGGCGAGTACACCCCGGCCCGAATCGGCATTTCGACGGAACAGCGCCTGAGCGGCTACGTGACCAGGCGGTTGGGTGTAAACGGGGTGCTCATCACGGAGGTCACCCCGGGATCCGGGGCGGCCCGGGTCGGCCTGCGCGGCACGGACCCGAACGCCGACGAGGTCGGCGACATCATCGTCCGCATCGAGGGCGAACCGGTGCAGTCGCTACGCGACCTGCGCCTCGTGCTCGACCGGTACGAACCGGGCGACGAGGTCGAGGTGACCATCTACCGCTACCGCGACGGCGACATGCAGGACGTCGTGGTCCCGCTGATGTAGCTTGGCGCCCCCGCCGCCCCCCATGTCCGAGTTCGTCACCATCCCGCCGGGCTGGTTCCTGATGGGGAGCGAAGAGGGCCAGCCGTCGGAGCGCCCCGTCCACCGGGTGTGGGTGGACGGGTTTCGGATGGCCGTCCACCCCGTGACCCGCCGCGAGTACGCCGGGTTCCTCGACGCGACCGGCCACGCCCCCCCGCGCGAGTGGGACAACCCCGCGTTCCGCCGGCGCAACCTGCCGGTGGTCGGGGTGAGCTGGCACGACGCGACCGCGTACTGCGCCTGGCGCTCGCGCCGCCGCCCTGCCGTGAGGCTGCCCACCGAGGCGGAGTGGGAGCGGGCGGCCCGCGGCGGGCCCGACGGCCGGCGGTATCCGTGGGGAGACGAGGTCCCCGACTGGGTGCCCAACCGGGGCCGCGGCCCCCTCGACGGCCCGTGGCCGGTCACCCTCGGCACGCCCAACGGGTTCGGGCTCTACGGCATCGCCGCCAACATCCACGAGTGGTGCTCGAACTGGCACGACCGCGGCTTCTACGAGCGCGCGCCCGCCGTCAACCCGGTGGGGCCCGAGGAGGGCCGGCGGCGGGCCTCGCGGGGCGGCGCGTGGCGTCACGCGCTGACCCTGAACCGGACCGCCGCCCGCAGCAGCCTCGACCCGTCGCTGCGCTACACCGACTACGGGTTCCGGCTCGCGCAATCGCTCTGACGCGCGTCGGGCCGGAACGGCCCGGGACCGTCGACGACGGGAGAGAGATCCGTGAAGACTGAACCGACCATCGCGCCGTTCGGCGCCTGGCAGTCCCCCGTCACCACGGAGATGCTGACCGCCGGGGCGCGGCGGTTCGAGAGCATCGCCGTCGACGACGGTGACGTGTACTGGGTCGAGTCGCGCCCCGACGAGGCAGGCCGGTGTGCGGTGATGCGGTTGACCGCAGACGGCGTGCTGTCAGAGGTCACGACGCCCGCGCACAACGCCCGGACCCGGGTTCACGAGTACGGGGGCGGGGCGCTGGCGGTCTCCAACGACGTGGCGTACTTCTCGAACTTCTCCGATCAACGGCTGTACCGCCGGTCCGTGGACGGGTCGGAAGCGCCGGTTGCGATCACGCCGGCGATCGCCGTGCGCTACGCCGACGCAGCCGTGGACGACGCGCGGGGCCGGTTGATCTGCGTGGCCGAGGACCACCGCCGAGCAGGTCGCGAACCCGAGAACCTGCTGGTGGCGGTCCCCACCGGCGGGGGCGCGCCGGTGCCCGTGCACCGGGGCTTCGACTTCTACGCCTCGCCGCGCCTCAGCCCCGACGGCGGCCGGCTCGCCTGGGTCTGCTGGAACCACCCGAACATGCCGTGGGACGCGACGGAGCTGTGGCTCGCGGACGTGGGGGCCGACGGCGCCCTGACGGCGCCGCGCCGGATCGCCGGCGGTACCGGCGGCGAGGCCTCCGTGCTCCAGCCCGCGTGGGGTCCGGACGGCACCCTGTACTGCGTCTCCGACGTCTCGGGCTGGTGGAACCTCCACCGCTGGGGCGGGGAGCGGCTGGCGCCGGTGCTGCCGATGGAGGCCGAGCTCGGCCTGCCGCCGTGGCTGTTCGGCATGTCCCGCTACGCGGTGCTCGACGCGGACCGCGTCGTCGCGCACTACGGGAACGCGGACGGGACCCGGCTGGGGGTCATCGACGTGGCGGCGGGACGCGTACGAGAGGTCGCCACGCCGTTCGAGACGTTCGGCTTCTTCGCCGCCGCGTCGCGGGGCCGGCTGATGTGCGCGGCCGCGAGCGCGGAGGCCGGCCCGGCCCTCGTCGCCATCGACGCCGACAGCGGCGAGGTCGAAACGCTGCGCCGGGGCTCGGCGCAGAGGCTCGATCCGTCGTACGTGTCGCGCGCCGAGCCCGTCGCGTACCCGAGCGCGGAGGGCCGAACCGCGCACGCCTGGTACTACCCGCCGCGCAATCCCGCGTTCCGCGCCCCCGAGGGCGAGCGGCCGCCGCTGCTCACGTTCATCCACGGAGGGCCCACCGGCAGCACCGACCCCGGGTTCAAGCTGGCCGTCCAGTACTGGACGACACGCGGGTTCGCCGTCGTCGACGTGGACTACGGCGGGTCGACGGGGTACGGCACCGCCTACCGCCGCCTCCTGCGCGGCGGCTGGGGCGTCGTCGACCGCGAGGACTGCGAGGCGGCGGCGCAATACCTGGTCGGGCGGGGCGACGTCGACCCCGCCCGGCTCGCGATCCGCGGCGGCTCCGCCGGCGGCTACACGACGCTCTGCGCACTGGCTTTCGGCAGCGTGTTCACGGCGGGCGCGTCGTACTACGGCGTCTCGGACGCCGCCGCCCTGGCCCGCGACACCCACAAGTTCGAGTCGCGCTATCTCGACGCCCTGATCGGCCCCTGGCCCGCGCGGGCCGATCTCTACGAGCAACGTTCGCCCATCCACGCCGTCGACCGCCTCGCCTGTCCCGTGCTCTTCCTGCAGGGCCTCGAGGACGCCGTCGTGCCCCCCGACCAGACCGAGCGCATGGCCGACGCGCTGCGCCGGAAGGGGCTCCCCGTCGCGTGCCTGATGTTCGAGGGCGAGCAGCACGGGTTCCGGCAGGCCGCGAACATCCGGCGCGCGGCCGAGGCGGAACTCTGCTTCTACGGCCGGGTCTTCGGCTTCAGCCCGGCCGGCGCGATCGAGCCGGTTGCGATAGAGAACCTCGACCCGTGAGCGACTCCTCCAAGAGGCAGCGACGCCGCAGCCACGGCGCGCACGTCGGAACAGAGGACCTCGACCCGTGAGCGATTCCCGCCGCGAACCGGTACGGAGGCGCCGCCCGCCAGCCGCGTCGCGACCAGGACCCCGGGCCATGAGCGATTCCCTCCACGCCGCGACGGCGGCAGCCCCCGTCGATCGCGTCCTGACGAAGAGCCCCGCACCATGACCGACGCCCAGCTTGCGCAGGCAATCACGGACCGCGTGCACGACGCCGGGGGCCGCGCCCTGTACGTCGGCGGGTGGGTGCGCGACCGCCTGCTCGACGGCGAGTCGAAGAACAGCGACGAATCGAAGGACATCGACCTCGAGGTCTACGGCATCGAGGCCGACCGGCTCCGCGCGCTGCTCGGCGAGATCGGCCCCGTCAACACCGTCGGCCAGAGCTTCACCGTCTACAAGGTGGGCGGCGTCGACGTCTCCCTGCCCCGCACCGAGTCGAAGCAGGGCCGCGGCCACCGCGGCTTCGTCGTCACCGGCGACCCCTGGATGCCGGTGGAAGAGGCGGCCCGACGGCGCGACTTCACCATCAACGCCATCGCCTGGGATCCCCGGGCCAACGAGTACATCGACCCCTTCGGCGGCCGCGGCGACCTCGAGCGCCGACGGCTGCGGATGGTCGACCCCGCCACTTTCGGCGACGACAGCCTGCGCGTCCTGCGCGGCGTGCAGCTCGCGGCCCGGTTCGAGCTCACCCCCGACGACGCCACCGCCCGCATCTGCCGCGGCATCGCCCTCGACGACCTCCCCGCCGAACGCATCCGGGGCGAGATGGAGAAGCTGCTGCTGCAGGCCCGGCGGCCGTCGCTCGGCTTCGAGCTCGCCCTCGACCTGGGGGTCGTCGAGCGCCTCTTCCCCGAGCTCGAGGCCCTGGTCGGCTGCGAGCAGGAGCCCGAGTGGCACCCCGAGGGCGATGTCTGGGTGCACACGCTGATGGTCATCGACCAGGCCCGCGCCCGCATCGACGACCTCGACCGCCCGCAGCAGCTCACCCTCATGCTCGCCGCCCTCTGCCACGACCTCGGCAAGCCCGCCACGACCGAGCTCGTCGACGGCCGCATCCGCTCGCGCGGCCACGAGGAGGCCGGAGTACCGCCCACCCGCGACTTCCTTGACCGCCTCGACGTCCACACCCTCGCCGGCTACGACGTCCGCCGCCAGGTGCTCGGTCTCGTCGCCCACCACCTGAAGCCCGGCACGTGGCACCGCGGCAACGACCCCGTCGGCGACGGCGCTTTCCGCCGCCTCGCCCGCAAGGTGGACCTGGAGCTGCTCGCGCGGCTGTCCGCCGCCGACTGCCTCGGCCGCACCGGCGACTTCGACTGCGCCGCGACGCTGGACTGGTTCCTCGACCGCGCCCGGGCGCTCGGCGTGGAGCATGAAGCACCCCCGCCGCTCCTGCTCGGGCGCCACCTGTTGCAGATGGGGTTGTCACCGGGGCCGGAGATCGGCCGGATCCTCAAGGCCGTCTACGAGCGGCAGCTCGACGGCGAGGTCACGTCGCTGCCGGAGGCACTAGACGCGGCAAGGCCGCTCACCGCGCATCGGCCGGCCCGCGAAACGGATTGACCACGCGCATGCCATCGTAGTCCTGCCGATCCCTCCGGTCCTCGGAATACACGGCATCACAATTGCATTCGCAGCCGCCATAATCGCTCCGTCCCAGTACGACAACCGGAAGCGCCGGCTGAGCGCGACGCCGGCACCGAACACATCGAGCGTGACCCACTGCACGCGCAGCATGAGAATCAGCTCGAGGAAGCCGGAGCATCGGAAGGCGACCACAGCAGTACGTTAGGGTCCGCACAAAAACAGCTTCCTGGAAGTGGCAGTAGTGCCGCAGTAAAGGGCACAGCGGTCTCGTACGCCCTGTCCGGCTCCACTTTCACTAGAACTAGATCCGAGTGGCATTCGTCGGATTTTGGGGTACAATCAACTTCGGAATTGTGGCATCATTACGGAATCAGTGACCCGTAATGATGACACAATGAGACCAGCACAGTTCTCCGCCGACACCGTCGTCGCACTGCTCCGAGAGCAGACCGTCGCTTCCCTGCCCGACGTGATGGCCGCCCTCGGCCCCCGCGTCAGCAGGCGCACCGCGTTCCGCAAGCTCAGGGACCTCGACGCCCGCACCAGCTACTCCCATCGCGGCGGCTACTACACGCTCGACGAGCTCGCCGACTTCGACGAGCACGGCCTCTGGGCGTTCGCCGGCGTCCGCTTCTCCCGCGCCGGCACCCTCGTCGCAACCGCCGAGGCGTTCGTCAACGACGCGGAAGGCGGGCACTTCGTCGACGAGTTGGACAACCGGCTCGGTGTCGGCACCCAGGACGCCCTGCGCAAGCTCGTCGGCGACGGCCGCCTGACGCGGCACAAGCTCGCCGGCCAGTTCCTCTACTGCGCGGCGGACCACACACAGAAGACGCATCAACTCCGCACCCGACGACTGCTGATGGCCACGCCCGGACTCGGGCGGCCTCTGCCCGACGCCGACCTGATGCCCGAGGAGTTGCGCGCCGCCATCGTGTTGTTCGCCAGCCTGCTCGACGAGCGCCAGCGCCGCTTGTTCGCCGGACTCGAATCGCTCAAGTGCGGGTGGGGCGGCGACCGGCGCATCGCCGCCCTCCTCGGCATCGACCCGTCCACCGTCGCCACCGGCCGCCGACAGCTCGTCGAGCGCGATGTCCAGGTCGACCGGGTGCGGCGCGCGGGCGGCGGGCGAACACCGGCGGACTCTGCGGAGCTCGGGACTATGCGGAGTTGGCTCGGCGGGCCGCGTTGAACTCGGAGATTTGCCTGCAGTGGTACTCCGCATAGTCAAGGCTTTCCAGGAAGTTGAGGAGCCGGTCGGCGGCGGTGAACCGGAGTGGCTGAGGTGCGGGATCCGCATGCCGCTTTCGAAGAGGTTCGGCGAGCGGATCCCGTTCCATCGGGACTCGCCGAACCGGCGCGTCGAACTGGAAGACGGTCGACGCTATGAGAGACGATCTTCACTCGTTGGTGCGTCGGCTGCGTCGAAGCGCGCGAGCAGGCGGCTGAAGTCGGCTAGGGGGACCGCCTCGCCGGCGGTGCGGGTATGGCGCTCGTCGCCGCCGTGGACGACGGCGCCGGTCTCGCAGCCGGGCAGCAGGGGCACGACCCGCCCGAGGGCGCCGAACCAGTCCGACGCGATGGTGGCCCCGGACTTGATCTCGATCGCCAGCAGGCGGCCGCCGGAGGGGTACAGCAGGTCGCACTCGAGGCCGCGGCTGTCGCGGAAGAAGGAGAGCTCGGGCCGGCGCCCGCGGTTGTAGCCGTGCTTGAGGGCTTCCGCCACGACCGCGTTCTCGAAGAGGGCGCCGCGCAGGGGATGCGTCTGCACCTGCCGGACGCTCTCGATGCCCAGGAGGCAGCTCGCGAGCCCGACGTCGTGGAAGTAGAGCTTGGGCGACTTGACGAGCCGCTTGGTCAGGTTGCCGTGGTACGGCGGCAGGCGGAACACGATGTAGCTGGCTTCGAGCACCGAAAGCCATTGCCGCGCGGTCGCGTGCGTCACCCCCGCGTCGGCGCCGAGGGAGGCGAGATTGAGCAACTGCCCGACCCGGCCCGCGCACAGGCGCAAGAACCGCTGGAATGCCGTGAGGTTCCTGATCTCCAGCAGGCGGCGCACGTCGCGTTCGGCGTACGTCTCGACGTAGTCGCCCAGGGCCTGGGTCGGGTCGAGGCCATGGTCGTGGATGCGGGGATAGAAGCCGGCGAAGAGCAGGTCGTCCACGCCGGTGGCCGCACCCGCGTTCCGAAGCTCGTCCAGCGAGAAGGGCAGCAGCCGCAGGAGGGCGGTCCGGCCGGCGAGGGACTGGTCGATCCGGTCCGACAGCAGGAACTGCCCGCTGCCGGTCAGCACGAAGAGGCCGTTCCCGCCGTGCTCGTCGGCGAACACCTGCAGCCAGGAGAGCAGCGACGGGACGCGCTGGATCTCGTCGAGAATCACGCCGCCCGGCCATGTCGCGATGAACCGCTTCGGGTCCTCCTCGGCGAACTGCCGGTGGTTCGGCGATTCCAGATTGACGTAGGCGAGGTCGGGCAGGGCCGTCCGGCAGAGCGTCGTCTTGCCCGACTGCCGCGGGCCGGTGACCGTGACGAACGGGTACCGGCGGAACAGATCCTCGAGCAGCGGCGCAATCGTGCGGGGGACCACGAGGGGATGCTAGGCGAATCTGTGTTGAATTGAAAGTGCTACTTTCAATTTGCGCAATCCCATCTGACGCACCGGTTTCGGACCGGAGGAAGCGGTCGCGAAGGGACGCTCGACGAGGACATCCGTTTCGTCAAGACCCGCTCGTCACCGGCGTGCCGATCGCGTCAGAGGCCTGACGTGCCCGCGCGCCCGCGGTCGGTGGGGGCCTCATCCGCCGATGTTACACTGGCCGTCATGGTGCGTCGGAGCATGGCCCCCCACCCGCCCCCAGCAAGCCGCTGAGCTGAATGACCGACACGACACGGGACCTTCCCGGCCTCGACCGGGACGAGATACGCGACTGGCTCGACTCGCTCGACGCCGTCATCGACCACCACGGGCTGACCGCGACCGGTAGGCTGCTGCAGGAGCTGACCCGCCGGGCCGAGCACGCCGGGGTGCAGCTTCCGTTCACCGCGAACACGCCCTACGTCAACACCATCCCGGCCGAGGAGGACCCCGCCTATCCCGGCGACCGCGACCTCGAGCAGCGGCTGAAGAGCCTCGTCCGCTGGAACGCGCTGGCGATGGTGGTGCGCGCCAACCGCGAGGCGGACGGCATCGGCGGGCACATCTCGACCTACGCGTCGGCCGCGACCCTCTACGAGGTGGGGTTCAACCACTTCTTCCGGGCGACCACCGAGACGCAGCCCGCCGACCTCGTCTACTACCAGGGCCACGCGGCGCCGGGGGTCTACGCCCGCGCGTACCTGGAGGGGCGCATCACCGCCGGGCAGATCGAGAACTTCCGGCGCGAGCTGCGGGGGCCGGGCCTGTCGTCGTACCCGCACCCGTGGCTGATGCCCGACTTCTGGGAGTTCCCCACCGTGTCGATGGGGCTCGGCCCCATCATGGGCATCTACCAGGCCCGGTTCCAGCGGTACCTCGAGGACCGGGGCCTCCTGCCGCCGTCCGACGCCAAGGTGTGGGTGTTCGTGGGCGACGGCGAGACCGACGAGCCCGAGTCGCTGGGGGCCATCACCCTCGCCGCCCGCGAGCAGCTCGACAACCTGATCTTCGTCGTCAACTGCAACCTGCAGCGGCTCGACGGGCCGGTGCGCGGGAACGGGCAGATCATCCAGGAGCTCGAGGCGGCGTTCCGGGGGGCGGGCTGGAACGCCATCAAGGTCATCTGGGGGCGCGACTGGGACGCGTTCCTCGCCGACGACCGGGACGGGCAGCTCGTCCGCCGCATGAGCGAGACGGTCGACGGGCAGTACCAGAAGTACGCGGTCGAGTCGGGCGCGTACATGCGCGACCACTTCTGGGCGGGCATGCAGGACCGCGTGGACCACCTGACCGACGGCGAGCTGAAGAAGCTGCGGCTCGGGGGGCACGACCCCGCCAAGGTCCACGCCGCGTTCGCGGCGGCGGCGGCCCACCGCGGCCGCCCCACCGTCATCCTCGCCCGCACCATCAAGGGCTACGGGCTCGGCGAGGGCGGCGAGGGCCGCAACATCACCCACCAGCAGAAGAAGCTGAACGAGGACGAGCTGCGCGCGTTCCGCGACCGGTTCGGCATCCCCCTGTCGGACGACGAGATCGCCGAGCTGCCATTCTATGCGCCGGGCCGCGACACGCCGGAGATGGCGTACCTGCGGAGCCGCCGCGAGGCCCTCGGGGGGCCCGTTCCCGAGCGCCGGAGCCGGGCCGCGCCCCTGCGCGAGGTGCCGGCCGAGCCGTTCGCCGAGCTCCACGCGGGCACCGGCGGGCGCGAGGCGTCGCTGACCATGGGCTTCGCCCGGCTGCTGAGCCGGCTGCTGCGCGACCCCGTCGTCGGCGATCTGATCGTGCCGATCGTGCCCGACGAGGCGCGGACGTTCGGCATGGAGTCGCTCTTCCGGCAGGTGGGCATCTACGCCCACGCGGGGCAGCTCTACGAGCCGGTCGACCACGCCACCCTGCTCTACTACCGCGAGGGCGAGGACGGGCAGATACTCGAGGAGGGCATCACCGAGGCGGGGTCGATGTCGTCGTTCATCGCGGCGGGCACCGCCTACGCGACGCACGGGGTCAACACCATCCCGTTCTTCATCTTCTACTCGATGTTCGGGCTGCAGCGCGTCGGCGACCTCATCTGGGCCGCCGCCGACTCGCGCTGCCGGGGGTTCCTGGTCGGCGGCACGGCGGGGCGGACGACCCTCGCCGGCGAGGGCCTGCAGCACCAGGACGGCCAGAGCCACCTGCTCGCGAGCCCGGTGCCCAACCTGCTCGCCTACGACCCCGCCTACGCCTACGAGCTGGCCGTCATCGTCGAGGACGGCATCCGCCGCATGTACGTCGACGGCGAGAGCGTGTTCTACTACCTGACGGTCGAGAACGAGGCCTATCCGATGCCGGCGATGCCCGAAGGGGCGCGCGGGGGCATCCTGCGGGGGCTCTACCGGCTGCGGCCGGCCCGCGAGCCGAGGAAGCACCGGGCGCAGCTTCTCGCGAGCGGCGCGATACTGCGCGAGGCCCTCGCGGCGCAGGCGCTGCTCGAGCGCTACGACGTGGCCGCCGACGTGTGGAGCGTCACGAGCTGGGGGCAGCTCCACCGCGACGGCCACGCCTGCGACCGCTGGAACCGGCTGCACCCGCTCGAGACGCCGCGGGTGCCCTGGCTGACGCAGTGCCTCGGGCCGGCCCCGGGGGTGGTGGTGGCGGCGAGCGACTACGTCAAGGCGCTGCCCGACGCGCTCGGGCGATGGCTCGACCAGCGACTGGTGACGCTCGGCACCGACGGCTTCGGCCGTAGCGACACACGCGAGGCGTTGCGCGACTTCTTCGAGGTGGACGCGCGGTTCATCGCGGTGGCGGCGCTGCAGGGCCTGACCGCTGACGGCGCAGTGGAGCCGGCGGTCGTGGCCCGGGCCATCGCGGATCTCGGCATCGACCCCGACAAGCCGGACCCGGCGGTGAGCTGACGAGCAGCGCGGAACGGCCCGCGCGACTTGCACGGAGAGGACGGTTGGCGACAGAGGTCAGGCTGCCGGAGCTGGGCGAAGGGGTGGAACGCGCCGACGTGGTGCGGGTGCTGGTGGCCCCGGGAGACACGGTGGCGGTCGACCAGGCGCTGCTGGAGATCGAGACCGACAAGGCGACGGTCGAGGTGCCGTCTCCGGTGGCGGGCACCGTCACCACGGTGGCAGCCGAGGCGGGCGCTACCCTCGCCGTCGGGGGGCTGATCGCCTCCCTCGAAGCGGATGGAGACGGACCGGTAGAGGATGCGCCGACCGAGGCCGAGGCCGGGGCCGAGGCACCGGCGGCGGAGATGCCCGCCGCCGAGCCCGCACCAAGCCCGGCGACGGACCCGACGCCTCCCTCCCCGGCCGCGCCGGCGACCCTCGAACCGCAGTCCACGACACCCCGGCGCCGCGCGCTCGCCGCCCCGTCGGTGCGCAAGCTGGCACGAGAGATCGGCGTCGACATCGACGCCGTGGAGGGCTCCGGCGCCAACGGTCGGGTGAGCCTCGACGACGTCAAGGCCCACGCCCGACGGGCGTTGGAGCGGTTGCGCTCGCCCGCGCCCCAACCCGCCGGTCCGGGGCAGCCGCCCGCTCCCGCGCAGCCTCCGGCCCCCGCCCTGCCCGACTTTTCCCGGTGGGGACCGATCGAGCGCACGCCGATGCGCAACGTGCGGCGGACCGTCGCGCGCCGGATGAGCACCTCGTGGCAGACGGTGCCCCACGTCACCCAGCACGACCGGGCCGACGTCGGCGAGCTCGAGGCGGTGCGCCGGACCCTGAAGCGCACGGCGCCCGATCTGCCGCTGACCGTCACCGCATTCGCGGTCGCCGTCTGCGCCGCCGCGCTCAGGGAGTTCCCGCAGTTCAACGCGTCGATCGACGTCGCGCGCGACGAGATCGTCTACAAGCGGTACGTCAACATCGGGGTGGCCGTCGACACCGAGCGGGGGCTCATCGTGCCGGTCATTCCCGAGGCCGACCGGAAGAGCCTGCCCGCCTTGTCCACCGAGATCGCCGAGGTCGCGGCGGCGGCGCGCACCACCGGCCTCCCCCGCGAGCGCCTCGAGGGCGGCACGTTCACCATCACCAACCTCGGCGGCCTCGGCGGCACCGCGTTCACGCCGATCGTGAACTACCCCGAGGTGGCCATCCTCGGGATGTCCCGGTCGGCGCCCGCGCCGGTGTGGGCCGGCGACCGGTTCGAGCCCCGGCCGATGCTGCCGCTGTCGCTGTCGTACGACCACCGGCTCATCGACGGCGCCGACGCGGTGCGCTTCCTGCGGTGGGTGGCCGAGCGGCTGGAGCACCCGCTGCTGATCGAGCTCCAGCCTCCGGCCTCGGCGGACGGGGAGTCCGCGCCGGCATGATCGAGCTCCAGCACCTGACCAAGCGGTACGGCGACCAGGCCGTCGTCGACGACGTGTCGCTGTCGGTGGCCGAGGGCGAGCTGCTGGCGGTGCTGGGGGGGTCGGGCAGCGGCAAGACGACGACCCTCAAGATGATCAACCGCCTGATCGAGCCGTCGGGCGGCCGCGTGCGCGTGAACGGCGCGGACGTGAGCGCGTTGCCGCCCCACGAGCTGCGCCGGCGGATCGGCTACGCGTTCCAGCAGGTGGGCCTTTTCCCCCACATGAGCGTCGCCGGGAACGTGGCCGTCACCCCGACCCTGCTCGGCTGGAGCGAGGCGGACGTACGGCGCCGGGTCGACGAGCTGCTCGAGCTGGTCGAGCTGGACCCCGCGGCGGTCCGCGACCGGCGGCCGGACCAGCTCTCGGGCGGCCAGCAGCAGCGCGTGGGGGTGGCCCGCGCCCTCGCGGCCCGGCCCCGCGTGATGCTGCTCGACGAGCCGTTCGGGGCCCTCGATCCGCTGACCCGGCAGCGGCTGCAGGAGTCGTTCGTCCGCATCCGCCGACGGCTCGGGGTGACCGCGGTCTTCGTCACCCACGACATGGTCGAGGCCGTGATGCTGGGCGACCGCGTCGCGGTCATGCGGGACGGCCGGCTCGTGCAGGTCGCCACCCCGGCGGCGCTGATGCGGGCGCCGGCCGACGACTACGTGCGCCAGCTCGTCGAGACCCCGTGCCGCGACGCCCGGCTCGTCGATTCGCTCCTCGCGTCCGGAGGCGGTGACTCATGACGGCACAGGTGGCGCCGCGGGGCGAGACGCCGTGCCGCGACGCCCGGCCCATCGGCCCGCCGCTCGCCTCCGGGAGCCCCGACGCATGAGCGAACAGCTCGCGCTGCTGCCGGAATACCTCACCGCCCACCTGCAGCTCACCCTGCTGGCCCTGCTCTGCAGCACCGCGGTGAGTCTGCCGACCGGGGTGGCGGTGACCCGCGTGCGGTGGCTGGAGCGGCCGGTGCTGGGGGTGGCCGCGGTCATCCAGACCGTGCCGAGCCTCGCCCTGCTCGCGGTCATGGTGCCGCTCCTGGCGGGGCTGGGCGTGCAGAGCATCGGCTTTCTCCCGGCGTTCATCGGCCTCACGCTCTACGGCGTGCTGCCCATCCTGCGCAACACGGTCACCGGCATCGCCGGCGTCGACCCCGCCCTGACCGAGGCGGCGCGGGCCGTCGGCATGACCCCATGGCAGCAGTTGCGCCGCGTCGAGCTGCCCCTCGCCATGCCCGTCATCGTGGCCGGGCTGCGCACCGCCACGGTGTGGACGGTGGGGGTGGCGACCCTCTCGACCCCGGTGGGGGCGACCAGCCTCGGCAACTACATCTTCAGCGGCCTGCAGACCCGGAACTACACGGCGGTGCTCGTGGGGTGCGTCGCCGCCGCGGTGCTCGCCCTCGTCCTCGACGGCCTCGTGCGGGGCCTCGCGGCGGAGGGCCGCGGGGGCCGGACGCGCCAGGCGGCGGCCGCGGCGGCCGTCGCCGCGCTGTATCTCTACGCCGGCATCACCCTCGCCGCAGCCCTCGCGCCGCGGGGCGAGCGCCCGGTGGCCATCGGCGCCAAGACCTTCACCGAGCAGTACATCCTGGCCAACCTCATCGGCGGACTGATCGAGGAGGAGACCGGGCGCGAGACGACGCAGCTCCAGTCGCTCGGGTCGATGGTCGTCTTCGACGCCCTCGCGGCGGGCGACGTCGACGTCTACGTGGATTACTCCGGCACCCTCTGGGCCAACGAGCTGGGCCGCGACACCGCGGGTGTCGACCGCGCGGCGGTGCTCGCGGGCGTCGCCGACCATCTCCGCGACAACTACGGCATCGTGGTGGCGGCGACCCTCGGGTTCGAGAACGCCTACGCGGTGGCGATGCGCGCCGACGACGCGGCGGCGCGCGGCCTGACCCGCCTGAGCGAGCTGACCCCGGTCGCGCCGCAACTGTCGATGGGCGGCGACTACGAGTTCTTCTCACGGCCCGAATGGACCGCGATCCGCGACGCTTACGGGCTGCAGCTTCGCGAGCGGCGGCCGATGGACCCGGCCCTGATGTACCAGGCGGCGGCCGAGGGCGCGGTCGACCTGATCAGCGCCTTCACGACCGACGGGCGCATCACCGCGTTCGATCTGACCCTGCTCGACGACGACCGCGGGGCGATTCCGCCCTACGACGCCCTAGTCCTGGTCAGCGCCCGTCTCGCCCGCGCGGCGCCGGACGTGCTGGCCGCCCTCGGCCGGCTCGACGGCGCCATCGACGCCCCCGCGATGCGGCAGATGAACCTGGCCGTCGACGAGCGGGGCGCCGATCCCACGGAGGTCGCCGCCGATTTCCTGCGGCTTCTCCCGTAGGCGGCCTCGGGCGGACGTGCGCGAGACGGCGGGACCGCAGATCGCGGAGGGCGCGACCGCCGACCCTCGCCTCGACTCCCTATTCGCCTGGAAGCCGGCTTGGCTCCGAACGGCCCAGGAGCACCACGGCGTCAAACGACATCACGAGATTCCAATACTCCCACCCGGCCGGATAGGCCTGCAATGCGTTCAGTCGCGCCTGCCTCAGCGGGGCCCGCAGCCCTCGAAGGTCGAACAATGTCCAGTCCGCTACGGCGGCGGAGCGAAATGGCCGTAGCGCTCTCTGCTGCTCCCAGGTGCAAGGTCTGGGAAAGTCCCCGGGAGAAGTATCCTGGCAGTTGATAATCGCGAGGTTCAGCATCCCTGTTCGCTCAGCGATCGCCAATTCCGCGACAAAATTCGCGAGGGTGGAGGAGCCGAAATCGTGCATCAATCCGCGGGCGGCATGGTAGGCGCCGAGCCGGAGCATCACGCGCGGCTTCGGTTCGCCTTCTTCCTTCGCAGCCTGGTATTGGCGCAAGAAGAGCTCCTTCTTGAGGCTCCGGCTCGCGTGTTCCCGGGGGGCGGCAATTCGCCAACGCAACGCGTCGAGTATGTAGCCCAGCTCGATCTCCGGCCCGGCTTGCGCCGGTTGAGTGACTTGCTCGATGGCATCTCGGAAGGCACGGGTGTCGTAATCCCCGCTTCCCTCCGCCGCCGCGACTCGCTCCAGCAAGGATTGTGCCGTCTGTCGCTTCGCGGGCCGTGGCGACAGCTCCGCCAGCCTCTTCAGCAATGGAGCGGCTCGATACTCGGCATCCACTCCCCAGATCAAGGGCGCTGCCGACTTGCGGTGTGGGCCGCTGACGCTGCCGAGTGTCTCGTAGAAGGCAACGTCCTCCTCCGAGATCGGCGGCACGCTATTGTTCGGCAGACGAGGCAACGTTGCTCCCCGGAAGTGAGCAAGGGCCTGCCGATCGCCGAATCTTGCGAACTTGTCGAGCCTGTCGCCGAGCCAGGGGCCAGCTTCGATGGCTACGTGCTTGTAACCCAGAGGGACGAGCTCCCGCCAGAGAGCGGCCACCAGAATCGGGACCTCCCGGACGTCATGCTCCTCGCCGATGAATACGAACTGGGCCTCGGCCGCCTCGGTGCGAAACCACTCCGCCGCAGGCCCTTCGAGCCCTCCCTCGGCACTCAGGGCGACCTTGAGGGCGCTCTGTTCCAAGTAGGCGGCGACAGTCTCGTGAATTCCCCGGCTTGGACCATCCTGGGCCGCGGCGGTTTGGCAGAACGCCACACAGGTCAAGAGTCGCAGCAGGAATCGCATGGGCGCCTCGCGCTCTGATGTGAGGCCAAGACTGCGCGTACTGTGTCAGATCCGGCCGATTCGATCCACTCGGCACCCGCTTCGAGCGCCACGTCCGTCCGCTCGCGATCGCCGCCCGCGACTGCAACTTCCGCCGCGAGCCGCGGCGAGCATGCTCGCGCCGGGTTGCGTCCCACGACGACCACCTCGACGCCGCGGCCAGCGCCGCCCCGGCACCGAGTGCTGCCCGCCCCGCTGCTTGCGGCACGGCGCACGAAGCGGTGGCCAGCGCCGGTCGGTCCGGCCGAGGTGCGGGCCAGTCGCCGCCGGGAGCCCGCTGAACGCGGTTCCCATCCGTACGCCCGCGCACCGATGCAGGCGACTGGCCGTAGAATGACGCCATGTGCACCTTGCGCCATCTCGCCGCGCTGTCCGTCCTCCTGATCGCGACCCCGCTCGCCGCCCAGGACGGGGCTGGCCCCGTCCCCAAGGTCGCGCCGAGCGGACGGGTCACGACGAGCGTGACCTTCGACGGGCGCGTCCTGCGCGACGGCGGGTGGTTCACCTATACGCCGTCCCACTCGGGCCCGTCGCGCATCACCATCGACCACGGCCAGCCGCACGCGCGGGGCCGCGCGATCTTCGGGGGGCTGGTGCCGTACGGCGAGGTCTGGCGCCTGGGGGCGAACTGGGCCACCCGGCTGACCCTCGACTTCGACGTTCGCTTCGGCGACCTCGACGTCCCGCGGGGCGAGTACACCCTGTTCATGCTCCCGCGCGAGGACGGCGGCGAGTTGATCGTCAGCCGCCAGACCCGGCACTGGGGCACCGACTACGACCCGTCGCTCGACTTCGGCCGGACGCCGATCCATCGGCGGGAGCTGGCGGAGCCGGTCCGGAGCCTCGCGGTCACGCTCGAGCCGGACCTGCCGGCGGAAGAGGGAGCCGTCCCCTCCGGGACGCTCCGCATCGCCTGGGGACGGGCGGAGTACCTCGCCGACTGGCAGATGCTGTGGCCGTAGGAGACCGCCCGGGACTCTGGCCGAAACCACTCCCGCGTCACCGGGCCGGGTCGGCCGCCTCGGCCCTGCACAAGCCTGCCCTGGAGCGGGGCATGGCCCACCTCGACGCGATTCTCCGGTTCAGGGTTGGCGTTTGGCATAACGCCCTTGGTGGGTCCGATGCTCCGATATGTGCACGTTGCCGCGTTCGTCGCCGCGCCCCGGGCCTCTTCTCCCATCCCCGGGGCCGGCGCGCACAATTTCGGCCTGGAACTCGCGGCCGATCCGACGCCGCGACCGTCCGGCGACCCGCTCAGAGGGGGTTGCGCCATCTGAGGCCCGGGAACCGCGCGAAGTCGGAGTCGTTGGAATGCACTTCCGCTTGATACTCGATGGCCAGCGCCGCGACATGAGCGTCGGTCACCAGATCGCCTCCGACCCCGCAGGCATCGAGACTGCGCCGCACATGCGTCAGGTGGTCGGCGCCGGGGTTGATCGGAGTGACATGGGCGTACCGGAACCAGTCGCTGACGTGGCCCACGGCGTCAGCCACGGTGATGGGCGACGTCAGCACGCGCGAATGCGTCATCAGCCGTACGAAACCGGTCGAGACCACCCAGGGCACGCCGACTCTCTCCGAGCCGTTGATCAGCCCCTCCCACCAGTGTCTGGCCGCCTCGTGCCACGGTGCCGCGTCGTTGTAGGCGTAGACGAGCAGATTGGTGTCCGGCACGATCATCGCTCGCTCTCCGCGACGAAGTCCTCGACTTCCAGTTGGTCGTTGAGCTGGTTGAGCCTCAACGGATCCACACCCGGCACCAGTCCGCTACGGTTGGGAACCACCCGGAATCGCGGCGGCCGGGACCCGGGCGAAGCGGGCGCCATGCCGCGGCGCAGCACCTCGTTCACGACCTGCTTGAACGGCTTGTCGTGCAGCCGGCTCTGTGCCTTGAGGAAATCGGCCACGTCATCGTCCAGGGTCAACGTCGTTCTCATGTGCGCATCATGATGGCCATGACTCTTGATGTCAAGATGCCACGTTGAGCCGTCGCTCTCGTCTCGACTCGCCCGAGAGGTGTCGGTCGAGCGCCGCCGGATCGAGGTGCGGTTCGACGGGGTGGAGGACGCCCTGGCGCGGCTGTACTCCCTGGCCCGGCTCCGAGAGTGCAGTCGTGGCGGAGGCGTTGGACGCCGAGCACGCGTCGGTTGGCGGCGAAGCCGATCTTCTTCAGAATCATCAATGACGCGGTAGCTCGCTGGGCCAATCCGCCTTCTGCCGTGTCCGCCGCCGCGTCCGAGAGACTCCACGTGTGGTCATGCACGCCCTGTTGGCGACTGATTCTCGACCCCCCCGAGACAAGATGCAGGCCAATGGCCAGTGTTGTTGGTCCTACCAATCTTGGGGGAAATTGATAACAGTTGCTACCAGTATATTGAGTTCGACCACCCAATATTCTGGGGCACCCGAGCCCTGTGACACCGGCGAGGGTGCACGTCAGATTCGTGAGAGGCCTGTCAGGCGGCCCTGCCGGCTCGTCGTTCCCAGAAATCCTCGAAGCGGCCACTGAGCTTGCAGCACCGCAGGGCGCATCCGGTGGCGGTTGCGGGTCAGGTAATCGATACACTTGCGGGCCTCCTCGCACTTCTCGCTGTGAGCGTGCAGTTCGGCCAGGATCGCATCGATCCGCCCCGCGTCCAACTCGTCCCGCCGGGCCTTGCCCCACCGGGCGGCCAAGTCCGTACCGGGGCCGTAGACGGCCTTGGCGACATCGCACAGATGACCCTTGGCGTGGTAGATGTCGACGATTTGGATGGCGTCGGGAAAATGCTCGCCGGTCAGGTTCCAGATCCAGGGGGCGCCGTCGCCGATGACGACCTGTCGGGCGGCGGTGACGAAGCCGCGCCGTTGCGCCTCGCGATGGGCGCGTTGCGGGAAGGCGGCCGGCTGCGGGTCGGTGTCGCGGCTGGCTGCGCTCTCGACCGCGGCGCTGTAGCTGACCGACCCGGGGTCGCGTTCGGGGAGGCCGTCGGCGTTGCGGGTCTCCGCCGTCCACACGGTGACGAGCTTGACTTCGCGGGTCTTGGCGGTGCCGTCGGGCTGCTTGCCGCGCCGGCCTTCCACCTCGGACTTGCGCACCGGCACGCCGGTGCCGTCCAGCCCCACATACATCGTCGGCGCCGCGGCGGGTGCGGGCTCGACCCGCTTGCGTTCGTCGTCGGCGACCTCGCGGCCCAGCGCTTCGGCGGTGCGCTCGACCTGTTTGGGGTCAACCGCCACGCCGGCCAGTTCCCCCATCCACTCGCTCGCTTCGGCGAAGCTGACGCTCGTCGCCGCCAAGCCCACCAGCCGCGTCGTGGCGGGCGACAGCGAGGTGTCCTGCAGGCCCAGGGCCCGGTCGCGGGGCCAGGTTCCCCGCCGGCAGGCGGCGCAGTGGTAGTAGGCGCGGTGCAGGGTCAGTGGTCCCAACAGCGTGGTGAAGGTCTTCGGGCGGCGGCCGGCGTAGTGCGCCGTCTGGCCGCAGGCGCACACTATCGTCGAACCCGAATGGTCGGAATCGTCTGCGTCGTAGTACTCCCCCAACGCCTGCGCGGCGAGGCCGAGGGCTTGGCGACGGAGGGCCTGCTCGAGGGCCTCGAAGTCCTGCGCGTCGACGTTCCCCGGCCCGACGAGGACACCGATTTCAGCCGCGAGCGCGGCTACGAACCCTGCGCGCCAATCACCTTGGCGGCTTGGCTGGCCGTGGCGAGCGCTCGACGGTGAACCGTCTGCAAGAGGGTCTCGAAGTCCTGGGCATTCGCGTCTCCTCGTCGGTGAAACGCGTCCACATCGGCCTTGACCGCCGCCTCCAACGCGGCGAACAGCTCCTGGACGCCCTTTTTTTTGGCCGCGTGATCGAGCGGTTCAGTCAACTGCGCCTCGGGCAAGGTCTGAATCCTCCTACCCGAGCCATCGGTCGATCCGTCCTCGCTCAATACCCCAACCCCAAATCCCCAACTTTCTTGACGTGCACCCCACCGGCGACAGTACCTTGACAGATAGAACCTGCCGGCTATATGGATATTCCGACTCGAGCCGTCGTCGCTTGCCGTGAAGAGCAGGCCTCTGGCCGGGGCACTGGCCGCAGTTGTCGGAAGGGTGGCTGTACCAGCGCACGAAGTGGGCCACCATCTGCAGGGTGTTGTTGTTGTTGTTGGTGGTGGTGGTGGTGGTGGTGGTTAGAGAAATTGGAGCCAACCGATGACATCCACCACACCGCCTTCGTCCGCCTATCCGGCCCGCCTGGAGATCGCTGAGCGCCGGCTCTCGTCCTCCTTGCCGTCGTGCCGCGAGACGCCCAGCGAGCCCCTCGGGCGCCCGGACCCTCGCGGGTGCGTTCTCATCAGGTCGCGCTCGACCTCGGCGAACAGCGCGAAGAGCGTGGTCATGACCTTCGTCTGGATGTCGCGCTTGCCCTCGACCCGGATGTTCTCCTTGAGCGCCACGAAGGCGACCCCGGCCTTCGCGAGAGCGTCGGGGATCGTCACGATCTGACTCAGCGACCGGCCGAGCAGCGAGAGCTCGCGGCCAGCGGTAACGCGAGCTCCGTCAGCGTGTCGGCGTGCAAGCGGCCTTCGACAGGCAGGGTTCGAGCCGGTCCGAGTAGGCGAAGAGGGCCGGCAGCCCGCCGGTGTGGAGGAAGAGGACCCGGCTGCCCGTGGCGATGCGCCCCGAGCGCGCGTGGCCGATGAGGCCCGCCATCGCCTTGCCGGTGTAGACGGGGTCGAGCAGCAGCGCCTCGTGCCGCGCGGCCAGCGCCAAGGCCTCGCGCACCGCGTCGTTGAGCCGGCCGTAGCCCGGTGCGAGCACGGCGTCGCACAGGTCGACGTCGCCCTCCGCAAGGGTCGCCGGACGCTCGATCATCGCCGCCAGCTCGGCCACCACGCTCGCGACTCGGGCACGCTGTCGGTGGGCATCGCGGCGTATGCAGATGCCGTGCACCGGCATCATCTCGTCGAGGGCCCGCAGCCCGACCAGGACGCCCGCATGGGTCAGCGCGCTGCCCGAGGCGCAGACCACCGCGTCGAACGCGACGCCGAGAGCCGCGGCCTGCGTCACGATCTCCTCGGCGGCCAGCAGGTAGCCGAGGCCGCCGAGCGGCGGGTGCGCGGGCGCGGAGTGAATCACGTACGGCCGGCGGCCCTCGGCGGCGAGGGCCCGGGCGAGGCGTCCGAGCGCGGCGTCGGCCGCCGCCTCGTCCTCGCCGACGGCCAGCGAGTGCAGGGTCGCGCCGAGCAGCCGGTCCAGGAGCACGTTGCCCGAAGCGCGGTAGAGGTGGCCGGCCTCGTCGACGCGTTCCTCGAGCTGGATGTGCGCGTCCATCCCGAGCTGGCGCGCGCCGGCCGCGGCGACGCGGACGAGGTTCGACTGCACCGCCCCGGTGACCAGCACCGTGTCGGCGCCGCGGGCGCGCGCCTCGCCGAGATGGAACTCGAGCTGGCGCACCTTGTTGCCGCCGAGCGCCAAGCCGGTGCAGTCGTCGCGCTTCACCCACAGCTCGACGCCGAGGGCCGCGCCGAGGCGCCGGGCGGCGTCGAGCGGCGTGGGCGCGTGACCGAGCCGGACCCTCGGGAACCGGTCGATGGTGGCAGTCAGACTCCGCGGTTCGCTCACCGGTGGATCTTCTCACGCGTGGGCGCCCCGGCCTCTCCGCGCCCGCTGCGACAGCCCCCGGAGAGACCGGCAAGCGCACCGCTGCATAACCGTGGCGAGCTTGAACTTCCCGCACACACTCCCACAGTTCGCCGAGAGACCGGCAAGCGCACCGCTGGATGGGACCGACGGGCGTTTCCGCGGGACGACGGGCGCGCGCGGCAGAAACGCACCCTCCCCCTGCGGACCGCGCGCTCAAGGACTGCGTCGGGGCGAGCCTCGATCGGTGCGGGTGACCCGGCCCGCGTCGCCGTCGACCCGGAGCCGGTCGCCGTCGGCAGAAACGTACCCTTCCCATGCGGACCACGCGCTCAGGGGCTGCTTCGAGACGGGCTTCGATCGGTGCGGGTCACCCGGCCCGCGTCGCCGTCGACCCGGAGCCGATCGCCGTCGGCGATCAGCCGCATGGCGTCGCGCACGTTGACCACCGCCGGCAGCCCGAACTCGCGGGCCACCACGGCGCCGTGCGACAGGTAGCCGCCGGTCTCCGTCACCACGGCCGAGGCGCGCAGGAACAGCGGCGTCCAGCCGGGGTCGGTGGAGGGCGCCACCAGCACGTCGTCGCGGCGCATACGGCCGCCGTCGTGGGGCGTGCGCAGCACGCAGGCGGCGCCCTCGGCCGCTCCGGACGCCGCCGCCACGCCGGTCCACGCGTCGCCGTCCGGCACGTCGGCCGCCGGCGAGGGCGATGGGGGGCGTGCCGCCGCCGGCGCCGTCGGCGATTCCTCGATGACCCCGGGAAGCTCCATCTCCTGCTGGGCCGCCAGGGTTGCCTCGCGGTCGCCGACCAACGCGCGCGCGCCGGTCCCGTCCCAGGTTCCCGTCAGCCACGCCTCGATGTCGAAGATGCTCAGGTGAAAGGCCTCGCGCGCGGCGTCGATGCGGCCCGCCGCCTGCATCCGCCGCCCCACCTCGAGCCAGATCCGCCGGACGAGGGCGACGGCCGCCGCCGACCCCGACTTGGCGTTCTCGCGCAGCGCGGCGCCCCGGCGGGCGCGAGCCAGCATCCGCCGCGCGACCGGCCGGAGCCAGGCGGGGACCGCGGCCAGGTCCGTCTCCGCCCGGCGCCGCACCTCGGCCGCCCGCGACCGCGGGTCGTGCGCCGGCGGGTGGTCGAGGTGGAAGCGCACCTGCTCGAGCACGTAGCGCGGGTCGTCGGCCCAGCGGGGGCCGGCGATCTCCATCTCGAAGACCGCCCGGTGGCCATACCGGTCGAGGTAGTCCTCCATCGCGATCCGGAACGGGGCGTCCGCCGGCAGCCTGCGCCAGGCGAAGGGGTCGGCGTCGCGCAGCGCGGCCACCGCGGCGGGGTCTCCCGCGGCGCCGTCGGCGAGCTCGCGGATGCGATATCCGTGCTCGGCGCTCGAGACCTCTCCCGACGCGGCCAGTAGACGGCTGACCAGCGACCGTGCGTCATCGCCGGCGACCCGGTCGAGAACGTCCGTCAACAGCTTCACCCAGAGGCCGTAGTAGGTAGCCGCGAGCTGGAGCACCGGCTGATAGTCGACCCCCAGCCGCAGCAGGTCCCGGAACCGCGCCAGCAGCACGTCGTCGGCCAGCGTCGGGAGATCGGTCGCGCGGCCCTCCCGGAACCGCCGGATCAGTGCGTCGATCCGGGGCGGGGCGTCGTGGTGGAAGCGCCAGAGGCGACGCAGCAGCCGCAGCGACCGCCGCAGGCGCGCGGGGCCGGCGCGTCCGAGGAGCGGGTGCCCGCCCGGCACCGGGATCTCGGGCTGGAACCCGCCCATGGTGTGGTTCGTCTCGGCCGGGAGGATCCCGATCGAGTCGTAGAGGCTCCACTGCAGGCTGTCGAGGTCGAAGTAGGGGCGCCCGCCGAATCGACGAAGCACCTGCATGCCCGGCGGCAGCGGATAGCCCGCCACCCGCGCCGAGGCGTAGACGACGGTCTGCGCGCTCGCATCGAGCATCGACCAGGTCGCCACGGTCAGCGGCCGGGGAAGAGAATCCCGGATGTTGGCGTCCGACCAGGTCGGGGTCTCGGTGGGAACCCCGGGGAAGGTCCAGCGCGGCAGCCGGGTGACGGGGCGGGACTGGAGCATCCAGAACCTCCGCCCGTCCCAGGCCCACTCCACGTCCTGCGGCGTGTCGCCGTCGCCGAGCGCCCAGTGGACCCGCACGATGACGGCGGCCAGCGCCTCGATCTCGCGGTCGTCGAGGACGGGGGCGCCGCCCGCGGCATCCACCCGGGTGACCTCGGCGTCGGGGCCGGACCGGCGAACCGCGTACCGCTGCGGCGCGACCGTCCCCCGGACGACGGCGTCTCCCAGCCCCGCCGCCAGCTCGATCGTCACGACCTGCCGCTCTCCCGTCACCGGGTCGCACGAGAAGGCGACGCCGGCCGCCTCGGGGCCGTCTCGCGGGTCGCCGACCATCTCGCAGATCACCGCCGCGCACGGCGTGGCGTCGTCGGCGACGCCCAGCCGCCGCCGATAGGCGACGGCGCGCGGGGTCCACAGCGACGCGAAGCAGCGCGACACGGACTCGCACACCGCGTCCACCCCGGTCACTCCGAGGAAGCTCTCGTGGATGCCGGCGAACGCGGCGCCGGCCCCGTCCTCCGCCGCGGCGGAGGAGCGGACCGCGAGGTGTCGGCCCTCCAGCCCGGCCTCGTTCAGGAAACGGCCCACCGCCACGCGGGCGGCCGGAGGCAGGCCCGTCCGGACGACGAGGTCGCACAGCTCGGCGAGACGTGCCTGCACGTCGTCGCTACCGACCTCGTCCGGGGTCACCGCCGCGAGCGGCGCGGCCAGGGCGGCGACGTCCGGCGTACGGAACAGCTCGGCGTAGACGGAGGCGGCCACGACACCGCCGCGCGGCACCGCGAAGCCGTACCGCACGAGGCGGGCGAGGTTCCAGCCCTTGCCCCCGACCACCGCGGAGCCGGCCGCGAACGCCTGGTCCCAGGTGAGCACGTGCTCTTGCGGGTGTGCTTCGGGAGTGTCCCGCGGTCGCCCGTCGGCAGAGGGTTCGCCGCCCGGGCCCTGGACGATGGACTCGGCATGGGCGGCGTGGAAGACGTTGCCGGTGCGGAGGTTCTCGCTGTGCATGTGATCCGGGTCTGACGGTCAGAATGGTGACGGATTCCCTGCCGTGTGTCAGGCGCGCAAGCGGAGAAGGGCTGCACCCGAGCGTGGTCGGGCAACTCCATCGCGATCAGCGCGGGACGCGCGATGCCGGGTGCGGGCACGTCGCCGTACATCGGACGGCCGACCGCGTCCTCGTAAGGTTAGACGAGACGCGCGGCGGTTGCGACCGGCATCACGGGGCCGGGGCCGGCGAGGTGGTCAGCGGCTTCGCGTCCAGTCTAGTCGGCCCGGAGCGCCCGCACGGGATCGACGCGCACCGCGAGCCGGGCGGGCAGCCAACACGCCACGAGCACGGTCGCGAAGACCAGCGCCGACACCACGGCGGTGACGGCCGCGCTGTCGGCGCTGGTCCCGTACAGCAGGCCGGCGAACAGGCGGGTGGTGGCCATCGCCGCGAGCACGCCGATGCAGAGGCCGACGGCCGCCGTCCCCAGGCCCTGCCTCACGACCGCGCCGAGCACTGCGCGGGGCGCGGCGCCCAGCGCCATGCGGATGCCGAGCTCCCGCTCGCGCTGACCCACGGAGTACGCCATCACGCCGTAGACGCCGATGGCCGAGAGAAGTAGCGCCAGCACACCGAACACGCCCATGACGGCGGCCACCTCCCGAACCCCCGCCACCCCCGTATCGACCGCGACGCTCAGCGGCCTTCCCTCGAAGATGGGCAGGGCGGGATCCATGCGCCGGAGGGCGAGGGCAGCGTCGGACAGCAGGCGCTCCACGGTTCCCCGTCCGCGGACCGTCAGGTACATCTGGCGGTTCGCGACCTGACCGGCCGACAGGTACAGGAAGGGGCGCTCGGCCTCGAACCAGTTCTGTCGGACGTCTCCCACGACGCCGACCACGCTCGCCCACGCCCCGCCGGCCGCGATGGCGGGCACCTGCAGCCGTTTCCCCAGCGCGTTTCCGTCGGGCCAGTACCGCCGGGCCAGGCGCTCGCCGATCACGACCGCGAAGTCGCCGTCCTCCCCGGCATCGTCCCGCGCGTCGAACGTGCGCCCGTCGAGGAGCGGAATGCCCGCCGTCTGGAAGTAGCCGCCGCTCGCGACGAGCACGTCGGCCAGCGGGGTCTCGCCGGGCGCGGACTCGAGCCGCCCCTCGATCCGGAGCTCGACGGTCGGACCGTGCCTGAGGCTGGCCGGCAGTTGGGAGACGAGGCCCGCGCTCTCGACGCCGGGAACTGCCGACGCCCGCGCCAGCACGTCGTCGTAGAACTCGATGACCCGCCGCGAGTCCTCGACCCGCGCATCCGGCGGCCGGATGAGCATCGTCCCGACGCCCTGCGGGGAGAAGCCCCGCGAGCCCGCGTGGAGCGCGCGGAAGCCCTGCACCGCCTGCCCCGCCGAGACGGTGATCACGACGGCCAGCGCCACCTCCGCGGCAACGAGGACGCGCCGTAGCGCAGCCCGGCGGGCGGTGCCCGTCGGGGCCCCTTCCCGGAGCGCGTCCATCACCGCGGGCCGCCACGCCGCGGACGCCGCGGCCAGGCCGAACGCGACACCGGCGACGGCCGCCACCGCTAGCGAGAAGGCGAGGACCGGCCAGTCGACGGCGATGTCGCGGAAGCCCTGGATCCACCTCGCCATCTCGGGCGAGATGCTGTCCTTGAGCACCCCGACACCCCACGCCGCGACCGCGATGCCGATGCCGCCGGCGACGAGCGCCAGCAGCAGGGACTCGACCGCGACCAGCCGCCCGATGCGCCATCGCCCCGCGCCGAGGGCGGCGCGGACCGTCATCTCGCGGGCCCGGGAGGTCATGCGGCCCAACTGCAGGTTCGACACGTTGGCGCACGCGACGAGCAGCACGAGCACCGCCGCGATCTGGCCGAGGAGGAGAAACGGACCGGTGACGCCACGTTGCTGGTGCCGGAGCTCGACGACCTCGACGCCGCGGCCGGTGTTGGTCCGGGGATGGGCCGCCGCGAGGCGGTCGCCGAGCGCCGCCATCCCGGCGCGCGCCCGCTCGATGGTCACGCCGGGCCGCAGCCGGCCGACCGTCACCACGCCGTGGTTCCGCCGGTCGTTCCGGTCCGCCTCGGTGAACACCAGCGGGGTCCACACGTCGCGGCCCCCCGGGGGAAACTCGAACTCCGGCGGCATCACGCCGATTACGGTGAACGGGCGCCCGTCCAAGGCGATCTCGCGCCCGACGATGGCCGGCTCTCCCCCGAACCGGCGCGTCCAGAGGCCGTGACCGATCACCGCGACCCCGTCGCGACCCGGCCGGTCCTCGCCGGGCAGGAACGTCCGCCCCAGGAGGGGCCGCGCGCGGAGGGTCCGAAAGAAGTCGGCCGACACCGCGACGGTGTACATCAGCTCGGCGTCGCCGGCCGGCGTGGTCAGTCCCGACACGCTGTACAGGTACCCGGACAGCGTCTCGAAGACCTCGGTGCGCTCCCGCCAGTCGACGTAGTCGCCCGGCGTGACCAGGAAGGGCGCGGGAGGATTGGTCTCCTGGACCGCCGCCAGCCGATCCGCCTCGACGTAGGGCAGCGGCTGCAGCAGCACCGCGTTGACGAAGCTGAAGACGGCCGCGTTCGCGCCGACCCCGACTCCCAGGGTCAAGATGACGACCAGGCTGAAGCCCGGGTCCCTCCGCAGTCCCCGCGCCGCGTGCCGCACATCGCGAACCCACGATTCGAGCATCGGAAAGCCCGCCTGCTCCCGCAGCTCCTCGCGAATCTGCGCGACCCCCCCGAACTTCGCGCGGGCCAGCCGGCGCGCCTCCGCGGGAGCGTTCCCCGCGCGGACGTACCGCGCCGCGAGCAGGTCGAGGTGCATCTCGATCTCCTGCTCCGCCTCCCGCGCGAGGCGGCGGCGCGCGCACAGGTCCCGCAGGCGCGACACGAACACGACGACAGCTCGCCACGGGCTCATGGGTCTCATTCGCAACCTCGGAGCGCCTCCGCGGGGTCGGCGGACGCCGCCCGCCGCGCGGGAATCCAGCAGGCCGCGACGGCCAGGAGCGCCAGCCCGCCGGAGACCGCCGCCAACGTGACCGGATCGAGCGGGGCGACATCGAACAGCACCGCGGCCAGGGCGCGCGTTCCCAGGGCGGTCGCCACGAGGCCCGCGACCACGCCCGCCGCCGCGATCCGCAGCCCCCGCCCCGCGACGAGGCGCCGCAGCGCGCGCGGGCTCGCTCCCAACGCCGAGCGTATCGCCATCTCGACCCGTCGCTGCCCGGCGTCGAACGACACCGTTCCGAACAGGCCCACCGTGATCAGCGCGAGCGTCACCAGCCCGAAGGCGATCGAGATCCGCATCGCGAGTCGTGGCCGGGCGAGCTCCGCGGAGAGCAGCTCGTCCATCGGCGTCATCGTCTCCATCGGTATCGCCGGCTCGATGGCCTGAATCGCGCCGCGGATGGCGGGCAACAGCGTCGACGGCGGCCGCCCGGTGCGAACCGCGAGGTTGCCGGGCTGGAAGTGGAACGACTGCGCGGCCGGATAGTAGACCGTCATCCAGTTGTTGGTGAGCTCGCGGTACCTCAGGTCGGCCGCGACCCCCACCACCGTCGTCCACTCGAACCGCGGGCCGAGGCGGACCCGCTTGCCGATCGGCTCCTCGCCCGGCCAGTAGCGCGCGGCGGCGCTCTCGCTCACGATCGCCACGCGCTGCGCATCGGCGGTGTCGGTGCGCGCGAAGGCGCGCCCGCGCACGATCGGGATCCCCATCGTCTCGAAGTACCGCGGCGTCGCGATGTCCCAGTTGGCCCACTCGTTCGCGGCCGACTCGTCCGGGGTCTGACCCTCGAACTGGAACGGAGAGCTGATGCCGGTCGTGCCCGTTCCCGGCGGCAGGTGGAACGGCGCCGCCGAGATCACGCCGGGGAGCCGTTCGACCGCTTCGACCGTGCGGTCGTAGAACGCGCGGAACTGATCGGGGGTGCGGTAGCGTTGCCACGGCAGGAACATGCGCGTGGCCACGACGCCGCCTGTCTCGAGCCCGCGGTCGATCGACTGCAGTTGCCAGAGCGATCGCGTCAACAGCCCGGCCGAGACCAGGACCACCACCGCGAACGCAATCTGGGCGGCGGCCATCGCCTGGAGCCGGCGACCGGCCCCGCGGGACGGCTCGGCGGAGCGGTGTGCGAGAAAGCCGCGCAGCCTCGCCGCATGCGTCTGCCACGCGGGCGCGGTGCCGAACGCCAGGACCCACGCCGTCATCGCGACGACGGTGAACGCCACGACCTCGGGGCCGAGCGACGCCTCGCCGATTCGCGGCACCTGCCCCGGATCGACGACCCTCGCGAGCGCGATCAGTCCGCGCCCCAGCATGAGCGCTCCGGCCACGCCCCCCGCACCGAGAACCAGCGCCTCCATCACGGTCTGTCTCAAGAGCTGCCCGCGAGTCGCGCCCAACGCCGACCGCACCGCCATTTCGACGCGCCGCGACTCGGCCCGCATGAGGAGCAGGATGGCGACGTTGGCCCCCGCCACGAGGAACACGAGGGCGGCGCCCGCCAGCAGAAGCACGAGGGTGGGCCGAACGTGACCGACGACGGTGTCGAGCAGCGGCGTCACCACGATCGGCATCCGCGGGTAGTCCTCGGGATGCTCCGCGCTCAGGCGCCCGTGCACGACCCCCAGCTCCGACCGCGCCTGACCGATCGAGACGCCCGGCGCGAGTCGTCCCACGACGTGGAACTGCCGGGTCCGCGGGCTGTCCAGGGGCGCGTCGAGGTCGCGACCGAACGCGGGAACCAGCGGCAGCCAGATGTCGGCGTCGACCGGGTAGGACACGTCGGGCTGCAGGACCCCGACAATCGTGAACGGGGCATCTCCGGGGAACCTGAGGCGCCGACCGACGAATGACGGGTCGCCGCTCACGCGCCGCCAGAAACGGTGGCTGACGACGGCGACGAGCTCGGCCCCCTCGACGTCGTCGCGGGCCTCGAGGAGACGCCCGTGGGCCGGCCTCGCGCCGACCACGTCCAGCAGCCCGGCCGAGGCCAGCACCCGGTTGGCGGTGACCGGCTCGCCGTCGACGAGGACGGCGGTCGTCGCGCCGTCGGCATAGTTGATGGCCGCGAGCGCCTCGATGCCGGTCGCCTCGTCCCTCCACACCAGGTACTCGGGATACGAGATCGGAAACAGGATTCCGCTGCCCCGCTCGGCGTCGTCCTTCCATATCCGGACGAGCGGGGAGTCGCCGTCGCCGATCGGCTGCAGAATCACCGCATCGACGACCGCGAACAACGCCGTCACCGACGCGAGGCCGAGGCTCAGCGTCCCGACGGCAACCGCCGAGGCGAGCGGTCGGCGAACGAGGCCGCGAGCCGCGAAGCGGAGATCGTGCCAGCTCATGGGTCTGGAGACAGCCGCAGGAGGCGCGCCATGACCCCGGCGATGCGCTCCCAGTCTTCCGTCTGCGCGGCGAGCCGCCGGCGGCCCGCCGCGGTGATGGCGTAGAACCGGGCGCGCCGGTTGTTCTCCGAGCGCCCCCAGCTCGCCTCGATCCAGCCCTGCTGCCGCAGCCGCAGGAGCGACGCGTACACCGTGCCCTCGTTCAGGTGCAGCAGGTCGTCGCTGACCTGCTCGATGCGCCGGGCGATGCCGTAGCCGTGCCGCGGCCCCATGACGTCGAGCGTCTTGAGCACCATCAGGTCCAGCGTGCCCTGGAGCACGTCGGTCCGCCCCTCTCCTATGGTCATCACACAGGAATATGAGGCCGGGACCCGTGGCCTGTCAAGAAGAGAATGCGCATCCGTCGATGACCTTCGCTCCCCTCCCGGGCCACGGCCGCGTCGTCGCGCCGCAGAGACGTCTGGAAAGGTCCCGACCACCGGGTGCACCATTGCTCCCGTGAAGCCGAGCTGGAACGAGGTCCGAACCACCTGCGGACCGGCGATCCCCGGCAGAACGATGGATGACTGCGGCGTCCGCTAGAATCCGCTTCGATGGTGAGAACCCGCGCGGCCCGTCTCCTGGTCGGTCTGTCGATCGGAATCGCCGTCGCCGTCGCTGGCTACGTCGGCGTATCGATGGTCGTCGCCGACCGGCTGACCAAGCCGTACCGCCGCCCCCTGGCCTCGTCGCCGGCCGCGCTCGGCCTGACCCACGAGGACGTGACCTTCTCCAGCACGGTCGACGACACGACCCTGCGGGGATGGTTCCTGCCGGCGGAGGGCAGCGACCGCGCCGTGCTCGTCGTCCACGGCCGCAGCTCGTCCCGCACCGGCGACAACGGCGAGCTGGTCGCGCAGGCGGCCGCCCTCGTCGACGGCGGCTACAACGTGTTGCTGTTCGACTTCCGCGCCCACGGGCTGTCCGACGGCACGCGCTACACGCTGGGCGCGGACGAGCAGGGGGACGTGCTGGGGGCCGTCGCCTATCTCGAGAGCCGCGGGTTCGCCCCGGACCGCCTGGGGTTCTGGGCGCACTCGATGGGGGCGGCCACCGTCCTCCTCGCGGCCGGCGCCTCGCCGGACGTCCGCACCATCGTCGCCGACAGCAGCTTCGCCCGCCTCGAGGACCTGCTGGCGCGGGAGCTGCCGAGGGAGAGCGGCCTGCCCGGCTTCTTCAACCCCGCTATCCTCTACTTCGGCCGGGAGCGCTACGGCCTCGACACGCGGATCCTCAACCCGGTGGAGGCGGTCGCGGGCCTGCCGCCCCGCTCGCTGTTCGTGGTCCACGCCGAAGCCGACCGGCTGATTCCCGTCGACCACGCGCGGCGCATCGCCGACGCGGCCGGCCCGGCCCTCTGGGACCTGTGGATCTTCCCGGGGGCGAGCCACGACCGCGTCTGGTCGGCCGCCCCCGAGCTGTACCGCTCGCGCGCGCTGGCGTTCTTCGACGAGAAGCTGCGGTGAGCTCGGTCCGGTTGCGGCGGTCAGGGTCGGCGGGAACCTTGAACAAGCGTCGACTGTATTCAAGGACACGCCGTTGACTGGGAGCAGGGCCGTCGCCGTCCGGAGGGGCCGGCGCGCGTGCTGCTCGCGCTGATCGACAAGCGGCCGTCGATAGTTCAGGACGAGCTGGGCCGCTGACCGTCGGCGCGGCCCGCACTCCTCCGTCACTCCTGCCCTACCTCCGCTCGCCCCTCCGGCGACCTCACTCCCCCCCCTTCCCGTTGCGCCGCGTAGTAGCGGTCGAAGAAGTCGAGGCGCTCCTTGCGGATGCCCCGCTCGACGGTGATGGTGTCGCCGACGTGGAGGGCGGCGTCGGCCTCGGGGTCGTAGGCGGGCCACTCCGGTAGCCCCTCGCCGTTGGGGTCGCCGGTGGCGGCCATGTTGACCCAGTATGAGGCGAGGATGTCGGAGAGCCGCCGGTCGGTGTCGGTGTAGTCGCGGTTGGCGTAGGGGTGGGGGCTGACCCCGAAGTTGTCGAACACGTAGGGGATCTCGGCCGTGTGGTACGCGCCGTAGCGGTCGGCGTCGGAGGCCGGGGGCACGCGGCTGAAGAAGTAGAGGTAGGCCGGCGACGAGACCGTCTCCATCATGCGGGCCCACGTCCGCATCTCCCAGCCGAAGGTGACGTCGGTGCCGCTCGCCATCCGGGCCTGCCGCGCCTCCTCGTCGGTCGCGGCCGGGAAAGTCGCGAGGAGCCCGTCGGCGTGCTCGCCGTACTCGTTGCGTATGGTCTCGCGGTACTGCTCGAGGGTCTCGGCCCCCGCCGCGCCGCCGAGCATCGTCATCTCGTCGGCGTTCGAGCCGACGATGACCGGCACGTCGTGCTGCCGCCCCGCCGCGAAGATGTCGTAGACGGTGTCGGGGAAGACCCAGCCGTCGACGTTCGCGGTCGACCGGACCAGGTCGGGCGCCACGCCCTGCACCGCCTCCGCGCTCGCGGCCCGCATCGCCTCGAGCGACGGCGCCGCGCCGTCGCCGAGCAGGGCCTCGACGAAGCGCTCGCCGGCCGACTCGATCTCGGCCCTGGGCGCGGCCCCGCCCCGCGGGCCGAAGCCGCCGCCGCTCTCGCCGATGGCGGCGTGGAAGAGGCCGCGCGCGAGCGGCGTCGCCATGAGCTGGTTGACGCTCCACGAGCCGGCCGACTCGCCGAAGATGGTCACGCGCGACGGGTCGCCCCCGAACGCCGCGATGTTCCGCCGGACCCAGCCGAGGGCCGCGACCTGGTCGAGGAGGCCGTAGTTGCCCGACGCCCCGTGCCCGGACTCGGCGCTCAGCAGCGGGTGGGCGAGATAGCCGAACGCGCCGAGACGGTAGTTGATGGTGACCAGCACCACGCCCCGCTGCGCGAGCCGCGTCCCGTCGTAGGTGATGTCGGCGCCGTTGCCGATGGACAGCCCGCCGCCGTGGATCCAGACCAGCACCGGAGCGCGGTCGTCCGGCCCCGCCGCCGTCCAGACGTTCAGGTAGAGGCAGTCCTCGTCCATGCGGTCGACGCCCGCGTCGTAGAACGTCCTCACCGCGGCGGGCAGCGGGTTCTGCATGCACGCAGGGGCCGCCGCCGTCGCGTCGCGCACGCCCTCCCAGGCCGCCGGCGGCTCGGGGGGACGCCACCGCAGATCGCCCACCGGCGGCGCCGCGAACGGCACGCCCCGGTAGACCATGACCTCGTCGCCGAGCGGCGACGGCGCGCCCGCGAGCCGCCCGCCCTCGACGGTCACGACCCCGCCGCCGTCCTGGCCCGCCGCGGGCGCCGCGCCGGCGCCGGCAAGACAGACGACGACCAACGCCAGACCAATTGCGAACACGCTACCCGTCACGTTCCGGAACATGGGATCACCTCTGCATGACTCGAATGGCGACTCGGGCGTCGGTCACCGTCAGCGGCTCCGACGCGTCCCCGCCCGGGGCATCCTGATGGTCGTGCCCCTCGATGTCAAGATCCGGCGTGGAAGCACCGCTGAACGGTCGAGCTTCTGAACAGCAGTGCAGGAAGAGGACGAGGAGCGTCCCCTGGACAGGTCACCCGGTCTCGTCGACGCCGACACGCCCAACCGGGGCCAACCTGTTCACAGCACGGGACTTGGATGCTACCTGGACCGGTGGCACAGGCCTTGCTTCTCCAGGTGACCGAGGTTCTGTGTCCACCCGCGAGGTCGCAGGAGGGAGGTCGCCGTGAGGGAACATCCCTGGTCCGCGAGTCACCGGTCACACCTGGCGCGCATCACCGGCTGCATCGGCGGTCTCGCCGGCTGCCTGCTGCTCGCGTGCGCGTCACCGGCCCTCGGGCAGCCCCTGCCCGGCACGGCGCCGCCGACGGCCGGGCAGCCGGCGCCGCCCGCCCCGCCGGGAGCCGGCCCGACCGCGTTCCAGCGTTTCCGCTTCGCCGTGGCGCCGCTCGGCGGCGTCCCCATCGGCGACTTCGGAGACCGCGTCGGCACCAGTCCCGGCCTGGGCCTGGACTTCACGAGCCGCATCGGCCGGACGCCAATCGCCGTCGGGGCGGAGCTCGGCTACCTGCAGTACGGCAAGGAGACGCGGCGGCTGTCCCTGACCCCGGCCGTGCCCGAGGTGCTGTCCGACGTGAACACCACCAACCACTTCGTGCACACCCACGCCCTCGTCCGCCTGCAGCCGCAGACCGGGCGGGTACGGCCGTACGTCGAGGGGCTGCTGGGGTTCCGCTACGTGTTCACGCGCACCTCGTTCCGCAATCCCGACGAGGGGAGCTCCGGCTCGACCCTGCTCGGCGACCTCGCGCCGAGCGCCGGGGCCGGCGGCGGCGTGGCCGTCGGTCTCGTCTCGACACCGCAAGCGACGCTGAATCTCGACCTCGGCGTCCGCTACTTCACGGGCGGCGACGTCGAGTACCTGACGAAGGGTGCGGTGAATCGCCACGACGGCGGGGTGACGCTGGAGCCGACACGGTCGGCCGTCGACCTGGTGAGCGTGCACGTCGGGATGGCCGTCGACTTCTGAAGCCCCGTCTCGAGGGTGGGTCCAGGACCCCGCACGCCGTCGGAAAGGCGTCGAGAAAGGGGAACGCGCCCGGGCTCCCGAGGTCGGCGCTTCGGAAGGTCCTTCGCCTCCTGGACAGTGGACTGGGCCGAGTCCGGATGTTCCTACGCCCGATGCGGCGGCCTTCACGGCCCCGAGTCCGTGCATTGGAGCCAACTGCCGGGCGAACTGGCCCGTGTTCTCGTCGGATTGTGGCTCCCTGCCGCCGGTCATCTCGATGGCCTCCAGCACGCTACGGCGTCTCCCCACCCTCCCCCGTAGGCTTCTCCGGTCCGGCGGCGAACCTGTACCATGAAGAGTCGGGCACTCCGGAGCCACGGGGGGCGCCCGACGACCGATCGACGACGAGTCCGGGGGAGATTCAACGTGGGCATCCTCGACGTGCTGCGGGCGGTTCCGGCGACGCCGGCCGCCACCGAACGCGGCGACACCGACACCGTGAAGCGCATCGTGGCCGAACTCGACTCGCTGCCGGCCGGGCGCGCGCGCTTTCTCGCGGCCTTCGCCTACGTGCTGAGCCGGGTGGCGCACGCCGATTCCCGCATCACCGGGGACGAGACCGAGGCGATGCGCGAGATCGTGCGCAAGCTGGGGCACCTGCCGGCGGCGCAGGCGGTCCTGGTGGTCGAGATCGCCAAGCACCAGGCACGGCTGTTCGGGGGGACGGAGAACTACCTGGTGACCCGCGAGTTCCGCGAGATCGCCACCGACGAACAGCGCCTCGAGCTGCTCGACTGCGTCTTCGCGGTCGCGGCGTCGGACGGCGCCATCAGCACCATCGAGGAGTCGCAGGCGGGTCAGATCGCCAGGGAGCTGGGCTTCACGCAGCCGGAGTACGCGTCGGCGCTTGCGGCCCACGCGGAGCATCGGACGGTCCTGCGCTCGCTGCGGGCGACGCGGGCGCCGGCGTCCTGACCGCCGGGGACGCGGACGCCGGCGTCCTGAGCGCGGCCCGCTGCCGGGCCGGGTTGGCGTCGAGGAGCACCGAGATCCACCGCAGGTCGTCGGTGTTCTCGAACGCGATCTTGAAGGTCATCGTGATGGGCACCGCGAGCAGCAGGCCCATCGGCCCCCACACCCACCCCCAGAACACCAGCGACAGGAACACCACCAGGACCGACATCCCAAGCTTGCGCCCCAGCAGGGTCGGCTCGAGGATGTTGCCGAAGGCGATGTTGAGGACCACGTAGCCGGCCGCGACGGCCAGCGCCCGACCCAGGTCGACCTGCACGAGGGCCAGCACCGAGGGGCCGACGGCGGCGACGATGGACCCGATGTTGGGGATGAAGTTGAAGAGGAACGCGACGAGCCCCCACATCAGGGGGAAGTCGATGCCGAGGGTCCAGACCCAGGCGAACGCGAGGAACCCGGTGCCCAGGCTGACCACGGTCTTGACGGCCAGGTACTTCTGGACCTGCTGGGCCATCTCGCCGAGCCGCTCCAGGTTGGTCCCCCGCTCGCCGAACGCCACGCGCAGCTTCGACCGGAACCCGGCCGCCTCGACGAGGATGAAGATGACCGCGAGGAGGACGAGGAACGCATCCTGCAGCAGCCCCGCCAGCGCCCCCAGGGTGCCGCCGAGCAGATTGACCACCGCCTCGGGGTTGACGAGCTCGAACGGCGTCCGGTCCGCGAACGGGAGGTTGACCTCCTCGGCCCACGCGCTGAGCTGGCCGGCGAGCTCCTCGAACCGCTGGTTGTACTGCGAGTCGGCGACGACCTGGGCGAACTCGCCCACCGACTGCCCCACCACCACCCCGAGCACGCTGACGACCCCGGCGGCGGCGAGGACGGTGAGCATGACGGCCAGCCACGTCGGCACCCGGTTGCGCTGGAGCCACGCCATGACCGGCAGGCTGACGACGGCGATGAAGAGCGCGCTCAGGAACGGCAGCAGGATCTCGCTCGCCTCGCGCAGACCCGCCACCACGACGATCGCGCTGGCGGCGATCACCAGGGAGCGCATGGCCCGGCGCGGCAACAGCTCCTCGCGGCTCACGGCGCTGCTCCTCCGCTCACCGCGGCTCGAACGCGGTGAGCGCGAACCGGTCGCGCTCGTCCACCCACTGCCGGGTCACGGCCAGCCCGGCGGCGGCCCCGAGCTCGCGCACGCCGTCGGTCTCGTACTTGTACGAGCTCTCCGTCCAGATCGACTCCCCTTCCGCGAAGCGGACGGAGCAGTCGGCGCCGGGGATGTCGACGGTCTGGGCCCGCAGGCTCTCGAGGTGCATCTCCATGCGCGACTCCGCCGCGTTCCAGACGGCGCGGTGCGCGAACGCGTCGAGATCGAAGCCGGCCCCGAGCTCCCGGTTGAGGCGCGCGAGCACGTTCAGGTTGAACGCCGCCGTCACCCCCAGCGGGTCGTCGTAGGCGAGCACCAGCTCCGCCTCGGGCTTCACGAGGTCGGTGCCGAGGAGGAAGCGGTCGCCCCGCCGCAGCCCCGACCGGACCGCGCCGACGAACGCCAGGCTCTCGGCGGGGTCGAGGTTGCCGATGTTCGAGCCCAGGAAGGCAGCCAGCACCGCGCCGTCACCGCGCCGTGCCGACGCCACCCGCTCGATCCCGTCCTCGTAGGTCGTCCGGTGGCCCGTCACGGGCAGGTCGGGCCAGCGGGACAGCGTCCGGGCGGCCAGCTCGAGCGCGGTCGCCGACACGTCGACGAGCTCGACCCGCACCGGGACGCCGGACTCCAGCAGGGGCTCGACGATCTGCGCGAGCTTCTCGCCGCTGCCCGCCCCCAACTCGACGATCGTAACCGGCGCGGCGAGGCCGGCGCCAATCTCGCCGGCGCGGGCGGCCAGCAGCCGCTGCTCGGCCCGCGTGATCCGGTACTCCGGCAGGGCGCAGATCGCCTCGAAGAGCCGCGACCCCAGCGCGTCGTAGAGATACCGGGGCTGAAGCTGCTTCCGGGGGCGGCCCAGATCGCGCCGCACGTCGGCCGCAAAGCGGTCGCGGACCGCCACCGCCCCGTTCACCGCGACAGGTCCTCCACGCAGCGGAACCCCGCGTAGACGAACGGGTAGTGGGGCCGGAACCAGTTGCGGAAGCTGCGCCGGATCAGGCCGGGCGCGGTGGCGGGGGACGCCCCCTTGATCACGTAGTGCAGCCCGTCGAAGAAGTCGGCGGAGTACTCCGGGTACGACGCCATGGGCGCGAAGCCGGGGAACCCGTCGAAGACGGTGGAGGTCCATTCCCAGCCGTTGCCGACGAGATCGTGCACGCCCCACGCGCTCGCGCCGGCGGGGAACGAGCCGACCGGCACGGGGTCCCATCCCCGGAAGCCGAAGTGGCCGCGGGTCGGGTCGGGCGGCCCGTCGCCCCACGGATGGGGGCGCTCGGCGCCGTCCGGCGTCCCGTAGGCGGCGCGGTGGAACTCGGCCTCGGTCGGCAGCCGCACCCCCTTCCAGCCCGCGTAGGCGGCCGCCTCGGCCTGGGTGACCCACACCGGCCAGGCCGGCGGCAGCGGCACCGTCTCGAACATCCCCCGCCACCGCCAGGCGCCGCCCTCGCGCCCCCAGAACGCGGGATGCCGGACCCCCGCCGCCTCGAGCCAGGCCCAGTCCGCCTCCGTCCACCAGCGGCGGTCCGCGTAGCCGCCCGCCTCCACGAACTCGAGAAACGCGTGGTTGGTCACGTTGTGCCGGTCGATGTCGAAGGCGGGCACGTCGACGGCCAGGGTCGGGAACTCGTTGTCCCATCCGAACGGAATCCCGTCGCGCTCCGCTCCCAGCGTGGCCCGGCCGGCGGGAACGCGAACCCGGTCGACGGCGGGCGCGCCTCCCCCGGTCACCGGCCCGGCGGCGGCGGGGCGGCGCTTCAGGGCCGGTGGCAGCCGGTGCCACATGTACGCCAGGGTCTCCTGGTGCAGCTCCTCATGCTCGATCAGGGTGAACACGGCCTGGCCGCGGTGCAGCACGGGATGCCCCTCGCGCTCGACGTCGGCGTGCTCGAGCGCGTCTACGATCAACCGGTCGGCCTCGTCGGCGTAGCCGCGCACCGCCTCGCGGCTCGGCCACGACGCGACCGCGGCCCCGTCGGCGGCGGCCTGGCTCTCGGGATCGATGCCGCGGGCGAAGAGCACCTCGAGCCCGGGGTCGACCCCCGGCCGCCCGAGCCCGCGCTTGATCAGCGTGTTGACGCTGAACGCGGGGATGTGCCCCTCGTAGAACACCACGGGATGCCGGAGGGGTATCGGCTGCTCGTAGTAGGCGTCCCGACTCAGCAGGTCGAAGAGGCCGGCCGTGCGTTCACGGGTGTTACGGAACCAGGTGATGCAGGCCTCCCTGTCGACCACCGGCTGACGCGCCCGATCCATGCGAAGGTCCTCCCCGCGGCCGACGTCTCGACGAGCCCGTGGCGAAGGCCCCGCGGCCATCGACCGGCGATGCGCGCCGTGTTCGTTCCCCGGGGCTGCTCCGAGCCTCGCGGGATGCCCGGACCGGCTCGCTCGCCGCGTCCTGCCGTTCGCCGCTCCCGGTACGGCGCGAGGCTCTCCGAGGCCCGCGGGAGCGCCGCGCGGTCGTGAAAGGGTACCACAGCGGCCCGCGGCCGGAAGCCCGCCCCGGGGAGCCAAGGGGGCAGGCCGGCCGGACCGCGAAGACCGTTGTGGTAGCCTGAGACACGGCTCGGGCCCGCCCCGACGTGCGGCGCGCGGACGTTGCCGGCGCGGGCGGCGCGCGTCCCCGCGAAAGTGGCGGAATTGGCAGACGCGCCGGATTTAGGATCCGGTGGCCGAGAGGCCGTGGGGGTTCGAGTCCCCCCTTTCGCACCAGTCCGGATGAACCGCAGATGAAGTCGGGAATCACCGAGCTCAGCGAGACCCGGCGGCGTCTCGACGTCGAGATCCCCGCGGACGACGTCGACGCCGCCATCGACCGGCTGGCCCGGCGCCACCGGGGGCGCGCCCGCGTGCCCGGCTTCCGGCCCGGCAAGGTCCCGATGCGCATCGTGCGGCAGCGCTTCAAGGAAGACATCCTGCACGACGCGGCGAGCGACCTGGTGCCGGCCGCGGTCGACACCGCGCTCGAGGAGCACGGGGTGCGCACCGTCGACACCCCCGACGTGCGGGAAATCTCGATCGACGAGGGCGAGCCGCTCACCTTCCACGCTCTCTTCGAGGTGATGCCGTCCATCACCGCGCTCGACTACGACGCGCTGACCCTGCGGCGCCGGCCGGTGACCCCCGACGCGGGGGCCGAGGAACGCGCGCTCGAGCAGCTCCGGCTGCGGGCGAGCCGCGTGGTGCCGGTAACGGACCGCCCCCTCGAGGCCGGCGACATCGCCATCCTCGACCTGACGCGGAGCGCGGATGCCGGCGACGGGGAGTCGGGCGGGTTCCGCGAGCCGCAACAGCGGGCGACCGTCGAGCTGGGGGTCGAGGGCAACCCGCCGGGGTTCGACGACGAGATCGCCGGCCTCGCCGTCGGCGACTCGAAGACGTTCGAGCTGACCTACCCCGGGGGCTCGGCCCCGGCCGAGCTCGCGGGACGGCGCGTCACCCACGAGGTGACTGTGCGCGAGCACCACCGGCGCGAGCTCCCCGACCTCGACGACGCGTTCGCGAAGTCGGTGGGCGGCTTCGAGTCGCTGGAGAAGCTGAAGGCCCGGATCGCCGACGACGTCGGGCGCGAGGCCGAGATAGAGACCCGGCGCGGCGTGCGGCGCGACCTCCTGCGCCAGCTCGCGGGGCGGCTCACGACGGAGGTGCCCGACGCCCTCGTCGAGCGCGAGATCGCCCGGCGGCTGGAGCAGGTCGCCGCGGCGATGGCCCAGCAGGGCATGGACCCGCGGTCGGCCAACGTCGACTGGAAGACCCTGCAGGAGGAGCAGCGCGAGCCGTCCATCGAGGCGGTGCGGGCCTCGCTGGTGCTCGACGAGGTGGCGAAGCGCGAGGACGTCAGCGTCAGCGACGAAGACGTCGAGCGGGAGGTGGCGCGGCACGCGGAGAAGCTGGGCCAGACCCCGGCCGCGGTGCGGGCCCGGCTCGAGCGCGATGAAGGCATCGCCCGGCTGTCGGAGAGCCTGCGGCGCGAGAAGGCGATTGACTTGCTCTTGTCGCGTGCTACCATCGTGACGGCGTGAGCTTGCGCTCCGCTCCCGCCGCCATTCCTCGGCCGCGACGCGATCATCGAACCGCGGGCGCCGGAAAAACCCCGACAACCCACGCGCAACCGACATGTCCGAGGTCCACAACCAGTTGATTCCCGTCGTCGTCGAGCAGACCAACCGTGGCGAGCGCGCCTACGACATCTACTCGCGCCTGCTGAAGGACAGCATCATCTTCATCGGCACCCCCATCGAGGACGCCATCGCGAACCTGGTCATCGCCCAGATGCTCTTCCTCGAGGCGGAGGACCCCGACCGCGACATCGTGCTGTACATCAACAGTCCGGGGGGGTCGATCTCGGCCGGCCTGGCCGTCTACGACACGATGCAGTTCATCAAGCCCGACGTCCAGACCTACTGCATCGGACAGGCGGCCTCGATGGCCGCGGTGCTGCTCGCGGCGGGCGCCCGCGGCAAGCGCTACAGCCTGCCCAACTCCCGCATCATCATCCACCAGCCCCTCATGTCGGGGCTGGCCGGTCAGGCGAGCGACATCGACATCCACGCCAAGGAGATCATCCGCATGCGGACGCGGCTGAACGAGATGCTGGTCGAGCACACCGGCCAGGACCTGGCGCGGATCGAGGAGGACACCGAGCGCGACTACATCATGACCGCGGACCAGAGCCGCGAATACGGTATCATTGACGAAGTGGTCAGGCAGCGCGCCTAGCCGCCCCGCGGCGAGACCCCGCGGGCCCCGGCGCGCCGAGACGCCCCGCCCGGCAGGGCGTGACGAGGGACCGCACCGCAGCAAGCGACCGTGGAACCACCGTGTCAGGGGGAACACCGGGCCGGTCGCACGCCGCGGCGGCGTCCCCCGCGAGGCGGTCGCCGCCCAAGGGGTGGATCCACCTTGCCCGGCCGGGCGTTGGGTGACAGATGGCCAAGAAAACCGGTGAGCCGGAGATTCTGCGCTGCTCGTTCTGCAACAAGGACCAGAACGACGTCCGCAAGCTGATCGCCGGGCCGACCGTCTTCATCTGCGACGAGTGCGTCGAGGTCTGCAACGACATCATCGCCGACGACAGCCGTTTCGAGACCCGCGGCGGCCGGTCGTCGCTCCCGGTGCCGCAGGAGATCAAGAAGTTCCTCGACGAGTACGTCGTCGGCCAGGAGCAGACCAAGAAGAAGCTCTCGGTCGCCGTCTACAACCACTACAAGCGGGTCGAGATCCAGAAGCAGTCGCGCAACCGGAACGACACCGAGCTCACCAAGTCGAACATCCTGCTCATCGGCCCCACCGGCACCGGCAAGACCCTGCTCGCCCAGACCCTCGCCAAGCTCCTGTCGGTCCCCTTCACCATCGTCGACGCGACGACCCTGACCGAGGCCGGCTACGTCGGCGAGGACGTCGAGAACATCGTCCTCAAGCTGCTGCAGGCGGCGGGCGGCGACATCGAGAAGTGCCAGCAGGGCATCATCTACATCGACGAGATCGACAAGATCTGCCGCAAGGACGAGAACCCCTCGATCACCCGCGACGTCTCGGGCGAGGGCGTGCAGCAGGCGCTGCTGAAGATTCTCGAGGGCACGGTGGCCAACGTGCCTCCGCAGGGGGGGCGCAAGCACCCCCACCAGGAGTTCTTCCAGATCGACACCGGCAACGTGCTCTTCATCTGCGGGGGCGCGTTCGTCGGGCTCGACCAGACGATTCAGCGCCGCGTGGGCCGCAAGATGCTCGGCTTCGGGGCCGACATCAAGACCTCGCGCGAGCGCGACCTCGGGGCCACCCTCGAGCTCGTCGAGCCCGAGGACCTCATCCGCTACGGGCTGATCCCCGAGTTCGTGGGGCGGCTGCCCGTCATCGGGGCCCTGCACGAGCTCGACAAGCCGGCCCTGATGCAGATTCTCACCCAGCCGCGCAACGCCATCACCCGCCAGTACGAGCGGCTGTTCGAGTACGAGAACGTCAAGCTCCAGTTCACCGAGGACGCCCTCGAGGCGATCGCCGAGTCGGCGCTCGATCGGAAGATCGGCGCGCGGGGACTGCGGATGATCATCGAGGACCTGATGCTCGACATCATGTACACCCTCCCGGGCCAGAAGAAGGTCCGCGAGTGCGTGATCACCCGTGAGGTCGTGCAGGCCAAGGGCGACCCGATCACGGTCATCGAAAAGGCTGGTTGATGGAAGTCTACGAAACGCTCCCGATCGTGCCGCTGCGCGACGTGGTCGTCTTCCCGCACATGATGATCCCGTTCGTCATCGGGCGGCCGTCGTCGACGCAGGCCCTCGAGCACGCCCTGATGAAGGACAAGCGCATCTTCCTCGCGGCGCAGCAGCTCGCGGTGGTCGACGACCCCAAGCCGACCGACATCTACACGATGGGCTGCGTCGCCAACATCGTGCAGAGCCTGAAGCTGCCCGACGGCAACATCAAGGTCCTCGTCGAGGGCCTCGAGCGGGCCCGCGCGGTGGAGTGGAAGGAAGACAAGGGGTTCTATCGCGTCGTCGCCAAGCTCGTGCCCAAGCCCGATGACACGAACGAGGAGATCGAGGGCGCGATGAGCCGCGTCGTCTCGCTGTTCGAGCAGTATGTGAAGCTCTCGAACAACCTGCACTACGACGCCATGATCGCCGCCGTCCGCGTCGACGACGCCGGCAAGCTCGCCGACACCATCGCCGCCCATCTCGCGGTGGGGGTCGAGGAGAAGCAGAACCTGCTCGAGATCGTCCAGCCGCTCGGGCGCCTCACGCGCATCGCCACCCTGCTCGAGGCCGAGGTGGACAAGCTGCAGGTCGACCGCCGCATCCAGTCCCGCGTCAAGAAGCAGATGGAGAAGGCGCAGAAGGAGTACTACCTCAACGAGAAGATGAAGGCGATCCAGAAGGAGCTGGGCCGCAAGGAGGACAAGGGCAGCGAGCTCGACGAGCTGAAGAAGAAGATCGAGGACGCGCGCATGCCCAAGGAGGTCGAGGAGAAGGCCGTCCAGGAGCTGAAGCGGCTCGAGGGCATGCCGCCCATGTCGGCCGAGGCGACGGTCTCGCGCAACTACCTCGACTGGCTCATCGCGGTGCCCTGGCACAAGAAGTCGCGCGAGAGCCGCGACCTCAAGAAGGCCGAGGCGATCCTCAACACCGACCACTACGGCCTCGAGAAGATCAAGGACCGCATTCTGGAGTTCCTCGCCGTCCGCACCCTCGTCCGCAAGCCCAAGAGCACCATCCTCACGTTCACCGGGCCCCCGGGGGTCGGCAAGACGTCGCTCGCGAAGTCAATCGCCCGCGCCACCAACCGCAAGTTCGTCCGGCTGTCGGTCGGCGGGGTGCGCGACGAGGCCGAGATCCGCGGCCACCGCCGCACCTACATCGGGGCGTTCCCGGGCCAGATCATCCAGATGATCAAGAAGGCCGGCACCATGAACCCGGTGTTCCTGCTCGACGAGGTCGACAAGATGTCGATGGACTTCCGGGGCGATCCGTCGGCCGCCCTCCTCGAGGTCCTCGACCCCGAGCAGAACCACACGTTCCTCGACCACTACCTCGACGTCGAGTACGACCTGTCCCACATCATGTTCGTGTGCACGGCGAACGTGCTGCACACCGTCCCCCAGGCCCTCCGCGACCGCATGGAGGTGCTGCAGCTCGCCGGCTACACCGAGCTCGAGAAGATCGAGATCGCCCGGACGTTCCTCGCCCCCAAGGCGGTGAAGGCGACGGGGCTGACCGACAAGAACATCCAGTTCAAGGACGAGGCGTTCGAGACCATCATCCGGCGCTACACCCGCGAGGCCGGGGTCCGCAGCCTCGAGCGCGAGATCAACACCATCTGCCGCAAGGTCGCGCGCAAGGTGGTCGTCGAGGGCAAGAAGTTCTCGGAGGCGATCGCGGGCGAGCAGATCACGGGATACCTCGGCGTCCCCCGCTACCGTCCGCAGGTGGCGGAGGAGAAGAACGAGGTCGGCATCGCGACGGGCCTCGCCTGGACCGAGGCGGGCGGCGAGCTGCTCCTCACCGAGTCGACCCTGATGCCCGGCAAGGGGCGGCTGACCCTGACCGGCAAGCTCGGCGACGTCATGCAGGAGTCGGCCCAGGCCGCGATGAGCTACGTGCGGTCGAAGGCCGAGGAGTTCGGCATTCAGAAGGACTTCCACCGGCGGACCGACGTCCACGTGCACGTCCCCGAGGGGTCGATTCCCAAGGACGGGCCCTCGGCCGGCATCACCCTCGCGACCGCCCTGGTGTCGAACCTCGCCAGCGTGCCCACGCGCCGCGACGTGGCGATGACCGGCGAGATCACCCTGCGGGGCAAGGTGCTGCCGATCGGCGGGGTCAAGGAGAAGGTGCTCGCCGCCCACCGGGCCGGCGTGAAGACCATCATCCTCCCCAAGGACAACGAGAAGGACCTCGCGGACATCCCCAAGCCGGTGCTCGACGTCCTCGAGCTGCATCTCGTCGAGTCGATGGACGAGGTGCTGAAGATCGCCCTCGCCGAGCCGCTGGTCTCGCTGCTCTCGGCCGGGGAAGACGTCGAATCGGCGACCGCCACGGACGGCGGCGTGATGCACTAGCGGAAAACCGCCGCCCTCGCGGCCGCGTTTCCGCCCGGTCCCTGACACGGCGTCCGCGCAGCATCCTCGCCGCGCGAACGCCTGCCCCCCGGTCGCCGGCGGATGAAGATCCACACCGCGGAGTTCGTCCGGAGCGTCGGCGCCGACAGCCCGCTCCCCGACCCGCGGGTGCCCCAGGTCAGCCTCATCGGCCGGTCGAACGTCGGCAAGTCGACCCTGATCAACGCCCTCGCGCGCCGCAAGATCGCCCGGGCCGGCGGCGCCCCCGGCACCACGCGCCTCCTCAACGTCTACCGCATCGTCCTCGCCCGGCACCGCGGCGAGCTGCTGCTCATCGACCTCCCCGGCTACGGCTACGCCCGCGGCGGGGCGGAGAGCACCCGGGTCTTCGACCGGCTCACCGAGCGGTACTTCCGCCGAGCCACGACGACGGGAAACCAGCGGGGAGAGTCCGGTCGAGAGGAGCCACCGGCGCCGACAGCGCCGGTCGGCGCAATCCTGCTCGTCGACGCGCGGCACCCGGGACTCGAGAACGACCGCAATGCCCTTGCTTGGCTGACCGGCCTCGAGCTGCCCCTCGTCGTCGCCGCGACCAAGATCGACCGCCTCGCCCGATCAGCCCGTCACGCCAGGCTGCGGGGGCACGAGCAGGCCCTGGCGCACCCGGTACTGCCGGTCTCTGCGAAGCGGGGCGACGGCCTGCCCGAGCTGTGGACGGCGCTGCTGGCCCTCGCAGGCGGCACGCTCCCGGGCTCGGAGGTCCGGCAGTAGCCACCCTCGGACCAGACCCGTCGCCACACCGGGCGAGTCCGTCCGAGGCTCGTCTGCGCCGGGGCCCGTCAGCCGGCGGGCTCGGGGGGCAGCGGGGGCAGGCCGACGGCGATCAGCGCGTCCTCGACCGCCCGCTGGACGGCGGTGCCGGGGGCGAGGTCCGCGGCGGCCTGCCGGATGACGTCGGCGGCCAGCGGGAACGACGTGGCCTGCGGCATCAGCTCCGTCAGGGCACGGAAGAAGATGCGCTCGATCTGCGGGCGGTTCGAGGCGCCGGCGCCCTCGACGGTGAGCTCGGTGACCAGGTTCGTCCCCCCCTCGACCGCGAGATAGAACGCGTGGCTGAGGAGCGTCGAGTTCCAGTGCTGGGCGCCGTAGCAGCAGACATCCTGGCGCCAACGGACCAGCTCTCCGGCGAAGAACAGGGCCCCGGAGTAAGTGAAGAACCGTTCCTCGACGATCACGACCGGGAATTCAAAGATGAACGGATAGGCCGGCGAGTCGAGGTTCGACCACGGGTCCGACAGCGACCGCAGCGTCCCGGCCGCGTACTCGCCGCCGTACTCGTAGGTGCCCAGAGCGCCGGCCCCCTCGTGGAAGAACCCGGTCGAGACGCCGAAAATATCGGAATAGGCCTCGTTGACCCCACCCGCCTGAGAGGACGCCAGGACGAACCGGCCGTCCTCGCTGCACAGGGCCGGAATCGGCTCCCAGACGTCGGGCTCCAGCTCGATGGGGAAGCTGGTTTCGGGGCAGGTATGGGTCTCGCCCTCCCACTCGAAGCTCGCCGGGCCGAGGCGGCCGACGACGCTCAGACGGTTGATCAGCCCCCCGCCGGTCCGCTGACTGACGGAGAAGTACGTGAGGCCGTGCATCAGCTCGTGGGCGACGGTGTGCAGGGCGATGCGCGGCTGCGTCGCCTCGGAGCCCGGGATTCCGCGCTGCCCGAAGACGTACACGCCGTTGCCCTCCGGGCCGAGCGGCGGCGAGGCGGCGAGAGCGTTGAAGAAGCTGTTGTTGACGATGCCGATGATGCGGCCGTTCCGGCCGTCGAGCCCCTGCCACCCGTGGCGCTGGGCGAAGTAGTCGTAGGTCCAGCCCATGTGCACGTGGCCGTCGACCACCGCCGCGTCGTCCCAGACGTTGTCGGCGTCGGCCCCGATGTCGCCCGATGTCCAGCGCTGGACGCCGGGCGGCCCCGGCACGACCAGCTCGACGAGGCGATCCACGTCGAAGCCGGCGTCGAGGGTCACGATCTCGCCCGGCCGCAGGCCGTCCCGGGCCTCGTACCGTCCGCCCGTCTCGGTCGTGCTGATCTTCTTCGTGTCGCCGAGGAACCCGGCGCCGGTCCCCACCGCGGACTGGGTGTGGAACGCCGCCTCCCTGTGCACGACGGCGCCGTCGACGGCGGAAACGAAGTAGGTGTGCCAGTCGTCCGCCGTCAGGGAGTACGCAAGCTCGTACGAGCCGCCGACCAGCGGCATGATGACCGGCCGCCGCGGCAGGCCGTACGCCGCGGCCGCGCCGGTCCGTTGCGCGAGGCGGCTCGCGGCCTCGCCGGCCGTCAGGGCCGGCGCGGTGTCGACGGCGATGCCGGTGTAGAGGGTGCCGAAGAGCGAGACCGTCACGCCCTGGTCGAGCTGCCGCGACACGCCGCCGCCGTGCACCTGCACGCCCTCGTGGAACTGCGCGAGGTACTCGTGGCTGCGCCCCGGCAGGCTGCGGTCGGCCTCGCGGGACACGACGACGAGCTCGCCGGTCCGCGTCATCCCGTCGAGCGTTGCATCCCACTGCCGCAGCTCGTCGAAGCCGGTCGAGTAGCCGACCGCGACCGGCAGCTCTCCCGGCGACAACTGGGCGCCGGCAGGCCGGCCCCCGGTCAGAATCACGACCCCCGCAAGGGCCGACACGATGACGAGTCGCGAAGCGCCATGCATTTTCCGGTTCCTCTTTGGCGGCAACGGCGCCGGCTTCGACGCCACGACGGTCCTGAGGCGCGCCAGGCGGCGACCCCCCGCTCCCAGTCTATGCCAGGGAAAGCACGGCGACAACCGGCCGGCCGCCTGAAGGCTCCGGCCCGCGCCCGAGCGTTGCAGGCGCTCTCGAAGGCAACCGCTCACGACGCGCAGGCGGTGGCGGCGGCTCGCGCAGGACGAGGAAGGGAATCGGTATACTTGGAGGTTGCAGTCGGGGTTCGGCCCCGCGGATGGGCCCAGCCCGGCGACAGGAGACAGTCATCATGCGATGGATGCGTCAGAGCCTCGCCGTCTTCGCCCTCGTGCTCGCCGCCGCGACCACGGCCGCGGGACAGGCTGGCCGCGAGGTCTTCCCGTTCCCCGTCACCACCTTCAAGCTCGACAACGGGCTGACGGTGGTCGGCGTCGACTACGACAGCCCCGGCATCGTCGCCTACTACACGGTGGTGCGCACCGGCTCGCGCAACGAGGTCGAGCCGGGCTTCTCCGGCTACGCGCACTTCTTCGAGCACATGATGTTCCGGGGCACCGAGAGGTACCCGACCGAGGCCTACAACGCGGTGGTCAAGCGCATCGGGGCCGACTCGAACGCGTTCACCACCACCGACTGGACCACGTATTACATCGTGGCGAGCTCGGACGCCCTGGAGACCATCGTCGATCTCGAATCCGACCGCTTCCGCAACCTGCGCTACTCCGAGGAGGACTTCCGCACCGAGGCCGGCGCAATCCTCGGCGAGTACAACCTGAACTTCTCAAACCCGGTGGCGCTGCTGCGCGAGACCCTGCACGACCTCGCCTACACGACGCATCCGTACAAGCACACGACCATCGGGTTCCTGGAGGACATCCGGGACATGCCCAACCACTACGACTACAGCCTGCAGTTCTACGACCGCTACTACCGGCCCGAGAACTGCATCGTCGTCGTGGTGGGCGACTTCGACCAGGACGAGCTCGAGCGGCTCGCCCGCGAGTACTACGGGGGGTGGGAACGCGGGGGGTTCGAGCCGGAGATCCCGGCGGAGCCGCCGCAGACCGAGGCGCGCGCGACCCGCATCTCTTGGCCCAACCCGACCCTGCCGTTCCTGATGATGGGCTACCACGCCCCGGCGTTCTCGGACCGGCGCATCGCCATGCCCGCCCTCGACGTCCTCTCGCAGCTCCTGTTCTCGCAGACCTCGCCGCTCTTCCGCAGGCTGTACCTGGAGGAACAGGTCGTCGACGCCCTGCAGGGAGGCGCCCTCGACAGCCGCGACGCGCCGCTGTTCACGATCATCGCGCGCATCACCGACCCGGCGAGGGTCGACTACGTCCGGGACGCGGTCGTCGCCGAGATTGAGCGGCTGAAGACCGAGCCGGTCGACGAGGCGGTGCTCGCGGCCACCAAGTCGCACATGCGCTATGCCTTCGCGATGGGGCTCGACAACCCGGGTGCGATCGCGCAGACGCTGGGGCACTACCTGCAGCTCACGCGGGACCCGGAGACCGTGAACCGGGTCTACGCGCTCTACGACGCGGTCTCGCCGGAGGACATCCGGATGGTGGCCAACCGGTATTTCGCCGACACCAACCGGACGGAGGTCGTCCTGACGCAGGAGGAGGCCCGATGACCGCCGCAGCCTTTCGCGACCCTGTCGAGGCCGTCACCGACGCCGACCGGACGGAGGTCGTGTCGACCCAGAGAGGAAGCCCGATGACCGCCGCAGTCCTTCTTCGACGCCGCCGGGCCGTCGCCGCCGGTTCCGGTTCCCGCTCCGCGCCGCGTTCCCGATGCACGCCGGGGTCTCGACGCCACCCGGCGCCCACCCCAAGCCCGGGAGCCGGCGGTAGGACCACGCGCACCGGGCGCGCGCGGCTGGCGCTGCTCGCCGCCGCCGGCCTCGTCCTCGTGCTCGCGATGGTGGCGGCCGGCCCCGGCGTATCGACCGCCGGCCAGTCCGACTCCGCCCTCGTCACGCTGCCCGCGCCCGGCTCGCCGCTGGTGACCCTGCGCATCGGCTTCCGCACCGGGTCGGTCGACGACCCCGCCGGCAAGAACGGCCTCAACGCCCTGACCGCCCTGACGATGGGCCGCGGCGGCACCGAGGCGATGGCCTACGAGGCGATCACCCGGGCGCTCTATCCGTGGTCGGCGTCGATCCGGGCGCAGTTCGACAAGGAGATGACGGTGATCGTGGGCGAGGTGCACCGGGACCACCTCGATCCGTTCTTCGAGATAGTGCGCGACCTCGTCGTCGCGCCGCGTTTCGACCCCGCCGACTTCGATCGGAACCGCGACTTCCTGACCAACACCGTGGTGTCGACGCTGCGCGGCAGCAACGACGAGGAGCTCGGCAAGGAGGCCCTGAACGCCCTGCTCTACGCGGGTCACCCCTACGCCGCCCCCGCGGTAGGCACCGAGCAGGGCCTGGCCGCGCTGACCCTCGACGACGTACGGGCGTTCCACCGCGGGCACTACACCCGGGCCCGGGCCCTCGCGGGCATCGCCGGCGGCTACCCCGCCGGCTTCGCGGAGCGCGTCGAGCGCGAGTTGCTCGACCGCCTGCCGGCGGGAGGCGACGCGCCGGGCGATCTGCCGGCCCCGCGCGACCTCGACGGCGTCGAGGTGCTGCTGGTGGACAAGGACGCCATCGCCACCGCCATCTCCATCGGCTACCCCGTCGACGTGACCCGCGCCGACGACGACTTCTACGCGCTGATGGTCGCCAACTCCTACTTCGGCGAGCACCGGACGTTCAACGGGCTGCTGATGAACAAGATGCGCGGGCAGCGGGGCCTCAACTACGGCGACTACTCGTACATCGAGCACTTCGTGCAGGACGGCGGGTCGCGCCTGCCGATTCCGAACATCCCGCGCCGCCAGCAGTTCTTCAGCATCTGGATCCGGCCCGTGCCGCACCACAACGCCCACTTCGCGCTGCGGCAGGCCCTGCGCGAGCTGCGCGTGCTCGTCGACGACGGCCTGAGCGCGGCCGACTTCGAGGCCACTCGCGAGTTCCTCGTCAACTACTCGAAGCTGTACGTGCAGACGAGCAGCCGCCGCCTCGGGTACCACATGGACTCGGCGGCGTACGGCGCGGCGTACTTCATCGACGAGATCCAGCGCCGGCTGCCCGCGCTGACCGTTGACGACGTGAACGCCGCCATCCGCCGCCACCTGCAGGCCGACGACCTCGCGGTCGCCGTCGTCACCCGCGACGCCGCCGCGTTCCGCGACCGCCTGCTCGCGAACGAGCCGTCGCCGCCCAGCTACAACGCCGCGGTGACCGACGCGATCCGCGCCGAGGACGCGTTGATAGAGGCGTTCGAGGTCGCCGTCAACCCCGAGAGGGTGCGGGTGGTCCCGGTGGAGGAGATGTTCCGCGAGGTCTCCCCGGCGCCCCGGACCGATCAGTGAGAAGCCCGCTCCGCCATCGCCCATGAACGCCGCATGCCCATCCTCGAAGCACCTGCAGCGCGGCCGGACGGTTCGGCACGAAACCAGGAATGCGCCGTGGAACGGAGCGGACTCCTGAAGGGTTGGTTGGGCGCCCGCGGAGCCGAAGGCGACGATGGGCGGGCAAGGCCCGCCGCCGCGCAGACGCAGAAGAGGGGTCGCCGCCGCGCGCGGTCGGCGGCCCGCCACCGATGACCGTCCTGACCTGAGACCGGCCGGAACCCCGTCGTCAGGCGCAGACCGCGCGGCCCCACGGCCGGCGCCGGATCACGCCGTTTCCACGCCGCCGAACCGCCGCGGCCCTGCACGCCACGATGCCCGATCCCGTCCAGACCACGACCGTCCTCCTCGGAACCGCCGCCTCGCTGGCGATCGTCCACACCCTGATTGGCATCGACCACTCGCTGCCGCTCGCCGCCCTCGGCCGCGCCCGCGGCTGGGCGCTCGGCCGGACGCTGCTGGTGACCGGCGTCTGCGGCGCCGGCCACGTCGCGTCGTCGATCGTGATCGGCGCCGCCGGGGTCGGCCTCGGCGTCGCGACCGACTCGCTGCTCCGGATCGAGTCGTTCCGCGGGGAGCTGGCCGCCGCCCTGCTGCTCGCCTTCGGCCTCTCGTACACCGCCTGGGCGCTGTGGCCGCGGCGCCGGGGCCGCGAGGACGGGAAGACCCCGGAGACCCGGGGCCGGGGCGGCGAGGGACTCGAAGCAGCGCCCGGGGCGGCGCCGGGGGAAGATGCCGGGCGAGATGCGGGCGGCGGCCGAGCGGGCGACATCCGCGGACTGACCGCGTGGGCCCTCTTCGTGGTCTTCGTGCTCGGCCCGTGCGAGCCGCTCATACCCCTGATGGTGGTGCCGGGACTCGCCGGCGACTGGCTGGCGGTGGCGGCGGTGGCCGGGGTCTTCGGGCTGCTGACGATCGGGATCATGCTGGCCGCGGTCGCCGCGGCATGGCACGGCATCGGCTGGCTCGGGCAATCCGCCCGGCACGGCGGCGAACGGCTTGCGCACGCCGCCGCCGGCGTCGTCGTCACCGCAAGCGGGGCCGCGGTGCTCTGGCTCGGCCTGTAGGCACAGGCGCAACGGGCTCCCGCCGCGAACCCCGCCACGCCTCAAGTCGGAAGAGCAGGGCCCGGCTACGGCGTCACCGTCACGGTGACGTCCTCGTAGGTCTGCAGGCCGCCGTCATGGGCGAGGGCGCGCAGGACGTACTCGCCGGGCCGGTCGAAGGTCACGGCGGTCTCCCAGCGGCCGTCCTCGGGCGCCTCGGGGGTCGACCAGCCCGGCGACCACGGCGAGTCGCGGCCGACCCGGGTGTCCTCCCACGTCGCGATCTGCGGCGGGTCGAAGGCCGCCTCGCCAGCGCCCCGGTAGACGAACCACGACAGCCGCAGGCCGGTCGCGGTGTCGGTGGTGATGCGGCCCGGTCGCCGGGGATTCGCGGCGGCGAGGGGCCGCGCCCGGGGGACGTTGTCGTCGGTGACCGTCGCGGCCAGCGCCAGCGGCTCGCCCACCCGCGCGGCGCGGGCCGGCTCGCCCTCGACGGTCAGCACGGGCGCGGCGTTGTCGGCGAGCTCGGGGGTCGAGCCGGCGGCCCCGGCCGCCCCGAAGTTCGCCTGGATCACCAGGTCGTCGATGTAGTAGTCGCGCCTGAGGGTGGCGTAGGCGCGCTGGGTCTCGCCGTTGGCGGTGAGGGTCCACACCAGCTCTCGGTCGCCGAAGTCGGCGGGCACCCGGACGCTGAACACGAAGCGGTTCCGGCGCGGCTGGAAGCGGGTCGGCTGGCCCTGGTCGGGGCCGCCGGGCTCGATGGTGTTCTCCGGCCCGGCCGGGACGTCCACGACCTGCTCCCAGTTCCGGTTCATGTACCCGAAGACGAGGTCGAACGACCCGTCCTCGTTCTGCACCCAGCCCTCGTAGGCGGGCGAGATGCTCTGCCCGCTCGCGAACGACTGCTGGGCGCGGGCGTCCTGCCCGGCCGCCAGCGCGACGAGCAGGCCCAGGAATGCCACCCCGCGGGGTGACGGCAGGCGGCCGACGGTTCTCCGAAGCATGCTCACGCCCCGAACCCGCCTACTGGCCGCCGCCGTCGACGTTGGCCGGCGCCTCGAAGTAGTCGCTGCCGCACACGAGGCAGCCGAGGTCCGACCGCCCGTCCGCCGCCCGCAGCCGCTCCCGCTCGGCGACCTCGGCCGCGAACTCCTCGTCGTCCATGTAGATCGCCTGGATCAGGTTGATGAACATGTTGTCGACCGACCGGTGGCCCGACCCCGACCAGTTGCGGGGATCGACCACGTTGGGGTTGGTCGGGGTGTTGTTGAAGTAGCCGCTCAGGTGGAGGATGGTGCCCGCGGGCAGCAGCGGCGCCGCGTCGTCCTCGTACTTGTAGACCCGCACCCAGTTGTGGTCGTAGCCCGAGCAGTTCAGCGTCTCGACGGTGTCGCCCCACACCGCCTCAAGGCACATCCTGACGCCGGGGGCGTGCATGTGCGGCTCGTAGACGCTGATCTTCGTGTTCTCCGGGAGCGTGAAGTAGGCGTCCATCCGCTGGTTGTCCTGCATCGGCAGGATGTCGATGTCGGGGCCGTTCCCGAAGAAGAGCAGCTCCATCTTCTTCGTGGGCTCGTAGTCGCGGGGATGGAACTTGAAGCCGACCTCGAGCCGGGCGGTGGTGTCGATGCCGTTCGAGTGGAGGTGCGTCGACGGGAAGATCACCATCGAGTCCGCGGGCAGGATCGGCCCCGCGTCCTCGTCGAAGACGTCGGCGTTGCGGCCGACCTCGTGCACCGGCCACGTGTAGGCGTCGGCGGGGCCGCCGTCCCGCGGCATGGTCGTCAGGGCCGAGTGGTGCACGACGAAGAGCCCGCCCACGGTGTCGGACCGCACGCCGCGCGGCAGGTCGTTGCGCTCCTTGTACTCGATGGCGGCGACGTAGCGGTCCTCGGTCAGCCCCGACTCGACCTGGCCGAGCACGCCCCACCAGTCCGGCGCCTCGCCCTTCACTTCGAAGGTCGGGGACGAGACGATGAGATCCGGCTCGCCGATCTCCCATTCGTCGATGTCGATGAACGGCGGCGGCTCGGGCATGTCGGCGGGCTCGCCCCGCGGGGCGCCGTTGTCGACCCACGCCGCGATGGTCGCGATCTCCGCGTCGCTCAGCGACCAGTCGTCCTTGAAGCGCTGAATGCCGATGTCCTTCTCGATGTACCAGGGCGGCATGACCCCCATGCGGTTGCGCAGCCCCGTCCGCTGCTTGATCGACCGCGCCCAGGGGCGGGTGTCCTCGTAGGTGATGAGCGACATCGGCGCGAGCGAGTTGGGCCGATGGCACTTCTGGCAGCTCCGCTGCAGGATCGGCGCGATGTCCCGGGTGAACGTGGGGGACTCCGACTGCGCCTCGGCGGCGGGCGCCGCCGCGAACCCGATGACCGCCACCAGCATGCCGGCGAGCCAGCGGGAGAGAACCTGCACTCCGTGATTCGACGTCGCGTTCATGACCGCTCCCTGTTGTGGACGAATTGACCTATTATCTCCCGGATCGGGCCGGCCGCGTCAACGTCGATGCGCCGCCGGGCCGGCCGCGGCGCCCCTCGGGCGCTCGGCGGTTCCACCCGGGCCACACGGGCGACGGCGCCTTGCGACGGCGCCGATTCCTGGCGGGTGGCACCGGTCGGATTCGCGGTCGGATCCGAAGCTTCAACCCCTGAGACGAGGAGGTCTGCGATGCATCGGAAGCAACTGGATCGGTGGCGCCCGGGACTCGCGGCGTGCGTCGTCGCGGTCGCGTCGGCCGTCTGGATCGGCCACGCCCGGCAGGAACAGACCACCTTCACCGGCACCTCGTTCCGGGTCGGATCGGAGGGTATCAACGTCTCGTCACGCGGCTTCGAGGCGGGCGCCCGAACCCACTGGCACACCCACAGCGCCCAGTTGCTGTTCGTCAAGGAGGGCCGGCTGCGCTACCAGGTGGAGGGCCAGCCGGTCGGCGAGATCGGCCTGAACGAGACGACGTACCTGCCCCGGGGGGTCCGCCACTGGCACGGCGCGACCCCCGACGCGCCGCTGACGCACGTCTCGGTGACGTTCCCGAACGACGCCGGCGAGCCGCTGCCCATCGAGTGGATGGAGCCGGTCACCGACGAGGTGTACTCGGCCGGGGCCGACCGCTGAGCACTGCCGTGCACGGGGGAAAGCCGACGGAAACCGGCCCCGGCCGGGTTCTCGTGCCGCTTTCGGCGTGCTATAAGGGCCCGTGATGGACATGCGGCCGTACGCCCGACCGTCGCGGGACGCCGCCCTGGCCCTGGTGCGCGAGGCGGACCTGCCGGCGCTGATGGCGCGGGCCGCGGCGCTGCGCGACGCCGGCTTCGGGCGCGCCGTCAGCTACTCGCGGAAGGTGTTCATCCCCCTCACCAAGCTGTGCCGCGACGTCTGCCACTACTGCACGTTCGCCCGGCCCCCGCGGCCGGGCGAGCGGGCCTACATGACCCTCGACGAGGTCCTCGACGTAGCGCGGCAGGGTGCCCGCGCCGGCTGCCGCGAGGCGCTGTTCACGCTGGGCGACAAGCCCGAGTTGCGCTACCCGCAGGCCCGCGACGAGCTGGAGGCGCTGGGCCACCCCACCACCATCGCGTACCTGACCGCGGCGGCCCGTGCCGTCCTCGACGAGACCGGCCTGCTGCCGCACGCCAACCCCGGCGTCGTCACCCGCGACGAGCTGATCGCCCTCCGCGAGGTGTGCCCGTCGCAGGGCCTGATGCTGGAGAGCGCCTCCCGGCGCCTGCTGGAACGCGGCGAGGTCCACCATGGCTCGCCCGACAAGGACCCCGAGGCGCGCCTCGCGACGATGCGATCGGCCGGCGAGCTGGCCATCCCGTTCACGTCGGGCATCCTCATCGGCATCGGCGAGACGCGCGAGGAGCGCATCGAGTCGCTGCTCGCGCTGCGCGACCTCCACGACGAGCACGGGCACGTCCAGGAGATCATCGTCCAGAACTTCCGGGCCAAGCCGGACACGCGCATGGCGCGGGCGCCCGAGCCCACGCTGGAAGACCTGCAGTGGACCATCGCCTGCGCGCGGCTGATCTTCGGCCCCGACATGGCCATCCAGGCGCCGCCCAACCTGACGCCGGGCAGCTTCGGCGCCCTCGTCCGGGCCGGCATCAACGACTGGGGCGGGGTGTCGCCGGTAACGCCCGACCACGTCAACCCCGAGGCGCCGTGGCCGCACCTCGAGCATCTCGAGCGCGAGACGGCGCGCGCGGGCAAGGCGCTGACCGAGCGGCTCACCGTCTACCCCGCCTACGTGAGGCGCCTCGACGCGTGGGTGGCGGAGCCGCTGCGGCCGGCCGTCGTGCAGGCATCCGACGCGGAGGGCTTCGCGCGCGAGGGCGCCTGGTCGCCCGGCGACCCGGACGCGGTGCTGCCCGCCGCGCTGCTCGATCGCCTCGCACGCCCGGACGCGCCGGCCCCCGTTCCGACGGTGCGCGCCTTGTGCGAGAAGGCGTCGCGCGGCGACGAACTGAACGAAGCCGAGATCGCGGCGCTCTTCTCGGCGCGGGGCGACGACCTCGTGGCGGTCGTGCGCGCGGCCGACGCGCTGCGCCGCGAGGTCAACGGCGACGACGTCACCTACGTCGTCAACCGCAACATCAACTACACGAACGTCTGCTACTTCAAGTGCCAGTTCTGCGCGTTCTCGAAGGGCAAGCTCAGCGAGAACCTGCGGGGGGCACCCTACGACCTCGACCTCGACGAGATCGCCCGCCGCAGCGCCGAGGCGTGGGCGCGCGGCGCCACCGAGGTGTGCATGCAGGGGGGCATCCATCCCGAGTACACCGGCGCCACCTATCTGGACATCTGCCGCACCGTCAAGGCGGCGGTCCCCGAGATGCACGTGCACGCGTTCTCGCCGCTCGAGGTGTGGCAGGGCGCGGCGACCCTCGGCGTGCCACTCGAGGTGTTCCTCGGACGGCTGCGGGCGGCGGGGCTCGGCACCCTGCCGGGGACCGCGGCCGAGGTGCTCGACGACGAGGTGCGCCGCGACCTGTGCCCCGACAAGCTCACGGCCGGTCAGTGGCTCGAGGTGATGGAGACCGCGCACCGGGTCGGGTTCAGGACCACCGCGACCATCATGTACGGCCACATCGACCGCCCCCGGCACTGGGCGCGGCACCTCGCGCGCATCCGCGCGCTGCAGGCGCGCACCGGCGGGTTCACCGAGTTCGTGCCCCTGCCCTTCGTCCACATGGAGGCGCCGATCTACCTGAAGGGGCGCGCCCGGCGCGGCCCGACGTTCCGCGAGTCGCTGCTCATGCACGCGGTCGCCCGCCTCGCGCTGCACCCGCTGGTGACCAACATCCAGGCCTCGTGGGTGAAGCTCGGGCCGCGCGGGGTGCGCGCCTGCCTCGAGGCGGGGGTGAACGACCTGGGCGGCACCCTGATGAACGAGAGCATCACCCGGGCGGCCGGCGCAGGCTTCGGCCAGGAGCTGACGCCGGAGGAAATGGAGGCGGTTATCGCAGGGTCCGGCCGCACCCCGAGGCAGCGGTCCACGACCTACGGCGAGCCGCCGTCCGGGCAGGTGGCCCGGTCGTTCCGCGCCGCCGACCTGCGGCCCGTCGTGCAGACGCCGAGCCCGGCGTGGGCGCGCTCCGGCGCGCGCGAAGCGCTGGTCAGGCCCGGGCTCGAGGCTGGGGGCGGCGAAACCGCGCGCCGCGAGGGATGACAACACGTCGGCGACGAACCGAGGCCGAATTCAGAGTCGAGGCCGGGCCCCGGTTCACGCCACATCGTTGGACGCGAGAGGCGACACGAACCCGCAACGAACCGAACCCGATCCCCGGTCCACGGCCCGCGTGACGAGTCGGACCGGGCAAGGAGAAGGAACCGATGACTGACGACCGCTCAATCGGCGAACGGCTCTTGAACGCGTTGAAGCGACCCGCGATCGGGGGGCCGGCGGCCCTCCTGGTGCTGCTGGTGATTGCGTTCTACGGGTGGTCGTTCACCTGTCCCTGCGAACGCACGCCGGGCGCCATCCTCTTCGGCTACGAGCAGCAGTTTCCCGTCAACGACTGGACCCTCGCCAACGACGTGACGTTGTGCCAGATCCAGATCAACGCCGGCTTCCGGCCGCACGCCATCAACCTCAACTGCTTCGCCAACGAAGAGGGCAACCTCTACCTGAGCTGCTCGAGCTGCGACGGCAAGCTCTGGTCCGGCTTCGCGATCCGCGACCCCCGGGCGTGGCTGCGCCTCGACCGCAACGTCTACCCGGTCCACCTCACCCGGATCGTCGACCCCGCCGAGCTCGACATGGCGTGGGTCGCGAGGCTCGACAAGCTGCACTCCCTGGAGGAGCCGGCCAACCCGCCGGTGCCGCTGGGCTCACCGCGGCCCGAGGGCTGGTGGACGTTCCGCGTCCGGTGGCGCGGCTAGGAGTCTGCGCCGCAGAACGGCGCGAAGCCCGGCACGACTCATGCTTCTATCCCCACGGACGCCCCGATATGGAGCGGAGTCCGCGGCGTGTGGTAGCTTGGACAGGCGGGCGTTGCCGCGTCACGCACACGGCGCTCACCGGTCAGAGGTCCCGTTATGATCCGCCCCGCACCCGCCGCCGTCCCGCTCCACTATCCGAGCTCGGACGGCCGGCCGATGGCGGAGAACGATGCCCAGCGCAACGCGATCATGTACGGGATTGGTGCATTGGCCCGCCACTTCAAGGACCGGCGGGACGTGTACGTTTCGGGCGACCTGCTGATCTACTACGAGGAAGGGAACCCGCGGTTGTCCATCGCCCCGGACGTCTTCGTCGTGTTCGGTGTCGACAAGCGCGAGCGGTCCAACTACAAGCTGTGGGAGGAGGGACGCGCGCCGGCCTTCGTGCTGGAGGTGGCCTCGCCGAGCACCTGGCGCGACGACCTCGGGTGGAAGCGGTCGGTGTATGCGGACCTCGGCGTGCGCGAGTACTGGCAGTACGACCCGGCGGGCGGGCACCTGCCGGCGCGTCTGCAAGGGGAGCGGCTGACGCCCTCGGGCTATGCGCGGCAACCGGCGGCGACGGACCTGGACGGCACGTTGACGCTACGCAGCGAGACGCTGGGTCTCGAGCTGCGGGCGAGACCGGGGCGGGAGATGCGTTTCCGCGACCCGGCGACCGGCGCCGACCTGCGCAGCCACGACGAGGAAGCGGAGGGCCGCCGGGCCGAAGCCGCCGCCCGCCGGGCCGAAGCCGCCGCCCGCCGGGCCGCCGAGGCACGGGTGGCCGAGCTGGAAGCGCGGCTTCGCGAGCATCCGGGCCGACAGCCTGAGCGCCTGCCCTGATCCTGAACGACCACGGCACCCGCGGGGCGGGGGGAAGACATGGAGACTGCGGTCCGTCCAGTGGACGCGCACGCGCCGGAGACGAACTCCGCCCTGATCGTCAGGTTCCCGCCGGCCCTGGGCCTCACCGACGACGGGTTCTACGAGCTCTGCCGGCTCAACCGCGATCTGCGCATCGAGCGGACCGCCGATGGAGAGCTGTCGATCATGGTGCCCGCGGGCGGCAAATCCAGCAGCAGGAACGCGGAGATCACCTTTCAATTGCGCCGTTGGGCCAAGCTCGACGGAACGGGCACGACGTTCGATTCCTCCGGCGGCTTCCGGCTCCCGAACGGCGCGGTCCGTGCCCCGGACGCCTCGTGGATCGCCAGCGCCCGCCTGGCGACCCTCACCGACGAGCAGCGCGAGAGGTTCATCCCCCTCTGCCCGGACTTCGTCGTCGAGCTGCGCTCGCCGAGCGACGGCCTGACCGCGGTCCACGACAAGATGCGCGAGTACATGGAGAACGGCGCCAGGCTCGGCTGGCTCATCGACCCGCCGGGCCGGCAGGTCTTCGTGTACCGCCCCGACTCGCCGCCGGAACGCTTCGAAGCGCCAGCGAACGTATCGGCCGATCCCGTGCTGCCGGGATTCAGCCTGGAGACGGACGAGATCCTGTAGCCGTCCGATCCGCGCTTCGGCTGCGCGAGACGCCCTGGTTACGACAACCGGCTTGCGACATACCCCACGGCGTGGATTGTCGCCTCGAGACACACTATCGCCGCCAGGAGGGTTCCCCTCTCTTGTTCGACGCGCCGTCAACTACGGCGCGTGGTGCTCGCGGTAGTCCGCGCCCGTCAGGCTGGCCAGCGCCGCGTGCTGCCATTCGCGCAGCCGTCTCCCCAGGTCCGCGGTGACGGCGGGCTCGCTCTCGGCGAGGTTGCGGCTCTCCGCGCGGTCCTCGCGCAGATCGAACAGCTCGACGCCCGTCCCGCGCGCGCCGTCGACGACGAGCTTGTAGCCGCCGTCCATGATCACGCGCGCGCCCGCGAAGTCGCGCTCGTCGACGGCCGGGTAGCGGATGTTCCGGAAGTTCCGGGTGGCAATGCCGTCCATCAGCTTGACGAGGGGCGTCGTCCCCGACTGCAGGGCGGGGTCGAGCCAGGGGTCGTGATCGCGCCCCGCGAGGCCGCCCACGTCGAAGCTCCAGAAGAAGACGGGCGCGGGCCGCGACATCATGCGGCCGTCGATGAGCGGCGCGAGGTCGATGCCGTCGAGGGGCCGGTCGGGGAGCGGCTGCCCCGCGAGGGCGGCCAGGGTGGGCAGGATGTCGCTGGTCACCGCGGCGACGTCGGTCGCTCGCGGCGCAGCGATGCGCGCCGGCCACTCGATGATGCCGGGGACGCGGATGCCGCCCTCGTACATCGTCCCCTTCAGCCCCCGCAGCGGCGTCTCCGCGAGGCCGCTGCGGGGCGTGCCGTTGTCCCCGTTGTACCAGAGCAGGGTGTTCTCGCGCAGCCCCGCCTCGTCCAGGTGGTCGCGCAACGTGCCGATGGCGCGGTCCATGGCGGTGATCTCGGCGTAGCGCTCGCGCAGGACGTCGCCGAGCGGGCGCTCGATCTGGAGACCCGTCTCGTTCGACGTCAGCGGGACCATCCGGTCCGGGTACGTCCCGGGCAGCTCGTTGTAGAGGGCGAGGTCCTCCACGAGCCCCTGGTAAGGCTCGTGGGGCGAGCCGAACCAGACGACGGCGAGGAACGGCCTGCCGTCGGCCGCGGCGCGGTCGATGAACCGGATGGCCTCGTCGACGACGATGGCCGAGCTCTCGCCCTCGAACCGCTCCGGCGGCCCCCCGTTGCGCGACAGCGTCGGGTGCAGCTCGAAGAAGTTGTCGTGCGACAGCCACTCGTCGAAGCCCATCGCCCCCGGGTTGAGGGGCGACCCGGCCTTCACGGTCCCGACGTGCCACTTGCCGAAGTGGCCGGTCGCGTAGCCGGCCTCGCCGAGCACGTGGGCGATGGTGATCTCCTCGGGGCGCATCGACCAGTTCGGCGCGAACGTGCCGTAGCGCACCGGATGGCGGCCCGTCAGCACGCTCCCGCGCGTCGGCGAGCACGACGGGTGCCCCGCGTAGAACCGGTCCAGCCGCAGGCCCGAGGCGGCCATGGTGTCGAGGACCGGTGTCTGCAGGTAGGCGTGCCCGTTGTAGCCGGTCTCCTCCCAGCCGTGGTCGTCGCCCATCAGGAGAACGACGTTCGGCTGGTCGACGGCCCGGACCGTGGCCATCACTACCGCCAGCACGGCGAGGCACGCGAGGACGAGTCCCGTTCCCGGCAGGAGTCGCTTTCCGTTCATCGCATCGAATCCAATCGTCGGTTGCCACTCGCAACGGGGGCCGCCGTCCCGGGCCCAACTCTGGCTGAGACCGCACTCAACGAGCCATCATCCTGCCACCAATCGCACCCGGCGGCAACCGCCGCGCTCGACCCCGCGCGTGCCGCCCGTGCGGAGCCGTTTCCACGAGAACGCCGGCTCGCCGTCGAGGGGGCAGGCGGGCGAGCACGCCCGGAGTGGGCCGCGACGAGGTCGAGCGCATCCCCACTGGCGGCAGACCCCGCTGGCCGCCCGTCCCCTGCCGGCGAGCACGCCGCGCTGCACCAGGACGACGGCTGTGTCATGATTGACGCACGCTACGGGGTCTGATCCGGATGGCCGCCAAGTTGCGGGCGCCGACGATCACCCTTGCGCGGCAGGCGTCCATGCCCGCGGCAATGGGCTCTTGCTGCCGTACCGGGCCGCCATGGGCCGGGGCGGCGTGAAGGCCCTTCGAGCGTGGCAAGACGACAGGCGGGCCGGAGACGGACCGCCAGGCCAAGGCGACGCGATCGCCCGCCGAGGGTGGCAAGACGACGGGCGGCCGGAGACCGGCCGCCATGGCCCGGGCGCGCGCGGGGTGATCGCCGACCGAGCGAGGGTTGGCATGACGACGGGCACCGGCGGGCGGACATCGACCACGCGAGCCCGATCAACGCTGACGGCGACTCCGAAGACGGCGCTCGGACGACGGAGGACCAACAGATGGCGAGGGAGACGACCGGCTCCGGGTATCCGTTCACCCGGACCAGGAGGGGCGGCTGGGCCCGGTTGGGGTTGATCATCGGGACGGCCTTGGCGAGCCATCTCATCGCACCGACCGGGCTCCTGTCGAACGAGACTCCCGCTGCCACGACGCTGGAGGCGACGAGTCTGCCGGAAGGCTCGACGGAGCACTCGGCGAACGTGTCCACCCAGCCGCGGCGAGATCCGGTGCCGGTGGTAGACCGCTTCGTGGAAACGACGAAGGGCGACCCGGACGGCGTCGTCGTCTCGGTGGTAGACGATTTCGGCCCCGGCACGCACGGGGAACGGATCACCGAGACGTTTCTGGACCACACGCGCCACGCGGCGCTCGTGCAGATAGGAGGATGGGGCGAATACCGGTTGAATGGTCACTCGTTGGGCGGCACGAACAGTGCGGGCTACATCAGGCATGTGCTGACCCGTGGCGAAGGCATCTTCTGGACTGCAACGGATGACTCCCCGGCGTACTGGCCCGGTCGGCCGGGGTGGTTCGTGGAGAACGGTCGCCCGTTCCCTGAGAACGTGCGGGAGTTCGCCAACTGGATGCGGAACCAGAACGTGCTCTTCATCAGCAGCCTGGAGAACGCCACAAGCAAACTCACGCCGGAGGGGTACGTCCCCGACTATTGCGACGACTTCGAGCTGGACGAAGAGGACTGGTGGATTCCGTTGTGCGGCGTCGTCGACGACTACGTCGCGCATTCCGGCGTCGGGCTCGACACCGTCCTCTTCGTGGGCGCCCTCGATGCCAACTATGACTACGCATCAGGGGCCATTCGCGCCGACGGCGTCTTCGCGCCGCACGCGATCTACGTCGAATCTCCCGACGGCAGTACCTCGCATGCCACGCCGGTGCTGGCCGCCTACGCCGCGAATCTGTCGTTCGCCAATCCTTCCTGGGGCGCCGCGAGGCTGAGGCGCGAGCTCATGGCGCTGGCTCGCGAGGAGACCGTCGATTACTTTACCGGACGGGTAAACGAGTTCGGCACGATGGTGACGGAGCCTCGAACCGTCAAGGTCATCCGCCCCCCCGGGCCCGCCGCCGATCCTCCGGTCGGCGGCGCCAACCGGCCGCCGTCGGCGATCGGCACGCTGCCCCCTCGGAATCTGACGCCCCGTTCCACGCAGGTCGTGGACGTGTCGCAGGCGTTCGCCGACCCGGACGGGGACGCCCTGACATACGCCGCCTCGTCGTCGGCGCCGAGCGTGGTGACGGCGCGGACGGCGGGCGCACGAGTCACGTTGACCGCCGTCAGCGAGGGCAGCTCGACGATCGAGGTGACGGCGACCGACCCCGGCGGTCTGAGCGCCGCGCACTCGCTGGCCGTGACGGTGTCGACGTCGTGGCCGTTCGCCGACGACCCGATCCGGCCCGGGGTCACCCCCGTCAGGGCCGTTCATTTTACGGAGTTGAGGTCGCGGATCGACAGCGCTCGGCAGGCAGCGAGTCTGCTACCGTACGGGTGGACCGATCCGGTGCTGGTCGCCGGCGTGACGCCCGTCAGGCTCGTGCATCTGCTGGAGTTGCGGACGGCGCTCGAGCGGGCGTACGCCGCGGCAGGTCGATCGGCGCCGCGCTGGAGTGATCCGACGCCGGCGGCGGCAACCGTGATCAGGGCCGTGCACTTGACGGAGTTGCGCGCCGCCGTCGTCGCGCTCGAATAGCAAGACGGGTCAGAATGGAGGCACGGAGGACACCCATGCATCGATCCGCCCTTCTGCTCGCCGGGCTGACGACTCTGGCTCTGATGGCGCCGTCCGCGCCGAACGCGCAGGAAGCGCAGGCGCAGCCCTTCGCAGCCGAGGGCATTCCCGCCGTGCCGCTCCCCGACGCCCCCGTCGTCTACGACACCGCGGCGGGACTGCGCATCCGCGTCTCGGTGGTCACCGACGGGCTGACCTACCCGTGGGGACTCGCGTTCCTGGCCGACGGGCACGTGCTCGTCACCGAGCGGCTGGGGACCCTGCGGCAGATCCGGGACGGCGTCCTCGACCCGGCCCCGGTCGCCGGCGTCCCCGAAGTCTTCACCGGCGGACCCCTCGCGGGATTGATGGACGTCGCCGCGCATCCGCGGTTCGCCGAGAACCGCTTCGTGTACCTCACCTACTCCAAGCCGACCGGGAGCGGCTCGACCGTCGCGCTGGCGCGGGGCCGCTTCGAGGGCGGGGCGCTCTCCGAGGTCCGCGACGTCTTCGTGGCCGACGCCGAGCTGAACGGCGGGGCGTCGCGGCTGGCGTTCGCCCCGGACGGGTCGCTCTACATGTCGGTGGGCGGGGCGTTCGGCGGCGCCCGGCCCCTCGCCCAGGACCCCGCCAGCCATGTCGGCAAGGTGCTGCGGCTGCGCGACGACGGCTCCGCGCCCGACGACAACCCGTTCGCGGGGCGGGAGGGCCACGCGCCCGAGGTGTTCTCGCTCGGCCACCGCAACCCGATGGGCCTCGCCATCCACCACGAAACCGGCGAGGTGTGGGCGAGCGAGCACGCCCCGATGGGCGGCGACGAGGTCAACCGAATCCTCCCGGGCCGCAACTACGGCTGGCCCGAGGTCTCCTACTCTCGCGAGTACACCGGGCTGCGCGTGTCGGAACGGCCGTGGCAGGAGGAGCTGGAACAGCCGGAGATCGTCTGGATCCCGTCCATCGCCCCGTCGGGGCTCGTGTTCTACAGCGGCGACTTGTTCCCCGCGTGGCGCGGGGACCTCTTCGCGGGCTCGCTCATGACCGGCCGCGTCGCCCGCACCGGCCACCTCGAGCGCATCGAGTTCAACCGCCGGGGCCTGGAGCAGCGGCGCGAATGGCTGCTCGCCGATCTCCGGCGGCGCATCCGCGACGTCGAGCAGGGCCCCGACGGCCTGCTCTACGTGCTGACGGGAGGCAGCTTCCTCGGCCGCGACCCCGCCCTGGGCGAGGCGGCCCTGCTCCGCATCGAGCCGGCCGAGTGACGTCGCCGATCTACGACTCGACGGCGACTCGATGGGGTTCACGCTGCTGGGGCTCCAGGTCGGCCTGATCAATTCCCCGAGCGTCTGCCTGCACCAGCACGCTTCGGCCGTTCCTCGACGACGGTCACGTTGCCAGTCGCCGTGATGCCGGCAATGAACGGACCGGGCCGTTGGCAGATGCGCCGAATACGGGGAAGCGCCTTGACGAGCACCGCCGCCTGCTCATCTCCCAACAAGTCGGCTGCGGCGAGCAGGAAGGCCTTGACCTCCGCGTCCATGAGCGCCTGCCGCTCCAGCGTGCGGCGCCGGATGTTGCGGTCCTTGGACAGGAACACCCAATCCGCGCGCTCCCACGGCGGCGAGGAGCTCCTTGTCGTCCGTGCTGGAATCGAAGTGATCCGTGAGGACTTCAACCGTCGCGCCGGCGTGGTGCAGGGCTTCCGGGACCAGCCGGGTGCCGAGGTTGTGATCGATCAGGAAGACGGGCTCAGGCTGCCTTGAGGTCGAGCTCGCATCGGATCGCTTCCTCGATTTCCGCTGGCGTTCGCCCATAGTCCTCGGCCAGGTCCATGATGGAATCCCCGGCCTTGTAGCGGTCCGCCACCTCCGCGGTCGAGACGCGCGACCCGGCGATCACGGCCCGTCCGAACGCGACGGCCGGATCGATGGAGATGACGCGTGGCTGATGTTTCGCGGCGTGCTGATCCTGTGGGCTCTTCCGCGTGAAGAGAAAGAGCCTGGTGGCGATACCCGACGCGTTGCGCTCGATCCGGTCCAGGTGCACGTCGAGCAACGCCAGCATGGAGGTCTGCCCGCCGCGGCCTGCATCGATGAGCTGATCGAGGCGGTGAACGAGAATCGTTCTGCCGTCCGTGTGCATCTGCTCGTCGATCAGCGGGCGCGCCACGCCGAGTCGGGTCTGCAGGTAATCGAGCGCGTGCCTGATCACCCGCATTCGAACGCCGTGCACTTGCCGGAGGGCGGCCAGCACGTGCAGTTCGACCATGTTCTCGAAGGGCAGAAGATGTTGCGACGGGTCGGCGACGCTCACCAGAGGCCGCGAACGCCTGCCGCTGGAGTCGCTCTTGCCGGAAACCCAATCGTGGAGCGTTCGGTGGGGAATTCTGGCGTACCTCGACGCCTCCGCCGTGGTGTAGGCCGGCATCGCGCGGGCCTCCGGGGAGCGGGAACGACGTACCAACCGCGTCGTCGATGCCAGTGGCTGCCCCTCTCGCGTGTGAATCTCGCGACCCGATACCAGACTACAACGAACCCAGGGTCGCGGCCCTGGCCCGCCCATCGTCGCCTTCGGCCCCGCTGGGCGCCCAAGCAACCCTCCCGGAGTCCGCGCCGTTCTCCGGCGCAGGCTCTACGGAACCACCAGCCCCTCGAACTGGATGCGGACCTGCGGCCGGACCCTGAGGAGGCCGAGCATGACGACGGGCGGCTCCACGCCGTAGGCGGTCATGTCGAGGCTCACCTCTCCCGCGATCTCGACGCCGGCCCCGGACGGCGACAGCGAGATGGGGAAGCTGACCGGGCTGGTGACGGCGTGGATGGTGAGGGCACCGCTGGCCTGGGCGCCCCCGCTGGACGTCTCGTAGCCCTGGAGCTCGAACGTGATCTCGGGGAACTCGGCCGGCTTCATCGCGTCGAGGAGATGCTCGGTCATCGTCTCGTCGGGGCACTCGAAGTCGGCCACCGGCACGGTGAGGGCGGCCGACCCGACGCCGTCGGCGAAGCCGGGGGCCGGCGAAGGCGAGCCGGCCGTCACCTCGGCCGTCCCGCTCACCGTGCAGGTCCATCCCCGGATGGTCGAGGTGCCGGAGACGATGAACTCGACCGTGGACGGCTGCGCCGCCGCCGGGGAACCGGCCAGCAACGCGACACCGAGGCAGACGGCGGTCACGAACCGCAGCGAGAGACCCGTTCGACGTACGACCTGCATCCTGATTCCTCCAAGTGTCGGGCCGGCGCGCTTCGTGCGCGGAGCCGGCGTGCAACCGACCGGACGCGAGAAGCGCGCCACGCCGCCCCGGGGCGGGGCCTTCGCGGTCCCCGGCTGGCGGCCCCGCAGGATCCGACGGGGCCCCCGGCCCGTTCCAGTCGTTCCCCGGCCGATTCAGTCGGTCAGAGCCCGAAGCCGAACCGGTTGTCGCGCATCATGATGGGGTTCTTCCCCTCCATGACGAAGCGCGACGTGATCTGCTCGACGGAGGTCGTCCGGGTCTGCCGCATGGCGATCCGCAGCTCCGCGAGAATCAGGTCGATGACCTTGGCGACGCCGTCCTCGCCGAAGGCACCGAGGCCCCACACGTAGGGGCGGCCGATGCCGACCGCGTCGGCGCCCAAGGCCAGCGCCTTGAAGATGTCGGTGCCGCGGCGGACGCCGCTGTCGATGAACACCGGCACCCGCCCCCGGACCGCGCCGACGACCTCGGGCAGCGAGTCGATCGACGACCACATGCTGTTGACGGCGCGGCCGCCGTGGTTCGACACGAAGATGCCGTCGGCGCCGTGCTCGATGGCCTCCTCGGCTCCCTCGGCGGTCATGATGCCCTTCAGGATGAGCTTCATGTCGCTGGCGTCCTTGAGGCGCTTCACGTAGTCCCACGTGTAGGGATAGCGGGGACCCTCCGGGCCCCCGAGCCCCGCCCGCATCGGCCGCAGGTAGTCGGGGTGGTGCTGGTGGCAGCTCTGGCAGAGCACCGACGCATAGCCCTCGCCCGAGAGCGTGCGCCGCTGCAGCTCGCGGTTGCTGCCGCCGAGGAGGTCGATGGTCCACACCAGGGCGGGGCAGCCCGCGCTCTTGACCCGGTCGATGACCCGCTTGTTCACGTTCCAGTCGGGCACGGTGTAGATCTGGAACCAGTGCGGCTCGCCGCGGGCCTCGGCGATGTCGGCGTAGGACTGCGAGCTCTGGTGCGACTGCATCTGCAGGATGTCCCGCGACCGGGCGGCGCGGGCGGCGCCGCTCTCGCCCTCGGTGTGATAGGCCTCGAGGCTCGCGACCGGACACAGGAAGAGGGGCGAGGGCCAACGGCGGCCGTAGAGCTCGGTCGACGTGTCGAGCTCGCCCAGCGGCGCGCCGCCGAGCCGCCGGGGACGGATCATCAGGCGCTGGAACCCTTCGCGGTTCGCCCGCCGCGTCTCGTAGTCGCCGACCCCCATGTGCAGGTAGTCCCAGTGCTGGGCGAGGTTCGTGGCGTGGGCCGCGCGCTCGAGGTCCCAGACGTTGACGGCCTCGTCGAGCGACTCGATGACCTGCCCCGTCAACTGGTCCTCCAGGGCGTTCTGGGGCGGCAGCTCGGGCTCCTGGAAAGCGGTGAAGCGAGGCTGCACCAGCGACCGGGGCATCTGCGATCCGCACTCGGGGCAGTGCGGCGTCGCGGGCCCCGCCGTTGCGCGGCGCCCGGCCTCGTGCGCGAGGGCGCGCTGCCAGCTCGCGGGCAGGCCCGACGCGGCCACGCCCAGCAGCGGGCTCGCCGCGAGCAGCTTGAAGAACTCGCGCCGGCTCGCGGCGCGGTCGGGGGAACTCGTGTCCGGTGTCCTTCCAGTCATCCTCGGTTCTCCTCGCAGGCCCGCCGACGCGGGCTCGAGCCGTTGCGCGACTTCCGCTTGTCGGTCCGCAAAGTGTAGCCGAACGGCAACCGAATGCAACCCGCTCAGGGCAGCCTGAAGACGAAGAGCATGTTCCCCCCGCCCGGCTGCCGGATCTCGGGGGTGAGCCCCCGGAAGTTGATGCCGCCGCCGGCCGCGATGGCGATGTACTGCACCCCGTCGTGCATGTAGGAGACCGGGAACCCGCCCGCGCTCGAGTTGAGGATCTGCTCCCACAGGACGTCGCCGGTCGCGGCGTCGAAGGCGCGGAAGCGCCGGGCGTCGTCACTGACGAACACGAGGCCGCCGCCGGTGGTGAGCACCGAACCGCCGATGCCGGCGCGCTGCCGGTACACCCACCGCGGCTCGCCGGTGGTCAGGTCGATGGCGCTGAACTGCCCGATCTGCCCGCCCATGTCCGGGGCCGGCACCTGCGCGATGCGCGCCGAGCCGTGGTGCAGGCCCGGCCGGTAGCGGAACTCGTTCAGGGTCAGGTCCATGCAGACGTTGTTGGTCGGGGCGTAGAGCACGTTCGTCCCCGGGTGGTAGCCGGTGCCCTGCCAGTTGATGCCGCCGAGCGCGCTCGGGCAGACGAAGACGGGCTCGCCCACCTGGGGGAACTTGAGCGACTGGTTCACGATGACCCGGCGGCTCTCGGCGTCGATGTCCGCGATGACGTTCTGCACGTTGGTGGGCTGGGCCCAGAGGAAGGCGCCGGTGGCGGCGTCCAGCGCCCACACGATGCCGGTCTTGCCGGGGATCCCGGTCACGATCTTCCGCCGCCGCCCCGGCACGATCGACCCGCTCCGCCACTCGACGTCGCCGGGCGAGACCTCGGTCTCGACCACGAGCCGCGCGAAGGGATGGTCGAGATCCCACTCGTCGTTGGGAATGTGCTGGAAGTACCAGGCGATCTCGCCGGTGTCGGCGTCCAGCGCGAGGGTCGAGTTGGTGTAGAGGACGTCGCCGTCGCCGGTGCCCCGCTGCACCGACCCCCACGGAATGGGCACCCCGACGCCGGTGTAGATGAGATTCAGCCCGGGGTCGAAGCTCGGCGAGTTCCACGCCGACCCGCCCCGCCGGTCCTCGTCGGGCACGTCGCCCCAGCTCTCGTAGCCGAACTCGCCGGGGCCGGGAATGGTGTAGGTGCGCCACACCTCGGCCCCGGTCTCGGCATCGTGGGCCGACACCCAGCAGCGGGTGTTGAGGTGATAGCAGCCGGACATGCCGGCGACGACGCGCCCCTTGATGATCATGGGGCCGCCGGAGTAGTGCTGGCCGATGGTCCAGTCCCCGACCGCGACGTCCCACGCGACCTCGCCGGTCCGGGCGTCGAGGGCGACGAGGTGGGCGTCGTGGGTGGCGATGAACAGCCTGTCGCCGTAGAGGGCGCCGTTGCGGTTGACGCAGGCGAGGTTGGCCGCGTGGTCGACCCGCTCCCGGCGGTACTCCCAGACCCGCGAGCCGTCGCGCACGTCGAGGGCCTCGACGAAGTCGCACGGCTGCACGAGGAACATTATCCCGCCGTGCACGAGCGGCGTCGTCTCCTGCCGGCCCTCCCCCATCGTCCACGCCCACGCCAGCCGCAGGCGGCCGACGTTGGACGTGTCTATCTGGTCGAGCGGGCTGTGGCCCCAGTGGCCGTACGTCCGCCGCCACATCGGCCAGTCCTCCGGCGGCGGGTCGAGCAGCATGGCCCCGGTCACCGGGGTGTAGCCGTCGGCGACCGACTGGGCCGGGGCGGGCGCCCCGGCGAGCAGGCAGCCGATCAGGACCGCGCCGAACCCCAGCCGCGTCACGATGCGCATGTGTCCTCCTCCCGCGGCGGCCGCGGTTCGTCGGTGCTGCCTGCAGGTCTGGCGGAACCCGGGGGACGCCCCGACGCCGCCCCGGACGATCACGGCTCCAGAGCTTCCAGCACTTCCGCCGGCGTCCGTTGCGGCACCGCAAAGGGATCGACGACCCGAACCCCGCTGAACTCCCGACCGTGCTGAAGATCCTCCGTCAGGAGCACCCTGCATTCGGAAAGCTGCGCCGCCGCGACGATGAGGGCGTCCCACCAGGACAAGAGATGGCCCTCCTGCAAGGACCACGCCCGCTCCAGGACGCCGAGATCTACCGGAACCGGCTCCCAAGCGGTCAGTTCACGCACGATCTCCCGCGCTTCCCGTTCGTCGAAGCCCGGCTGCAACTTGCGCGTGAGGGTCGAATACAGCTCGGACAGGACCTGAAAGCTCAGCCGCCCGGAACGCGAACGCCACAGGAACCTGTACCAGACATCGGCCCGGGCCTGTCTCACGGGATCGGAAGCATCGGAACGGTAGACGAGGACGTTGGTGTCAACGAAGACCCGTCCGGTCATGCAACTCGTCCCGAGTCGGCTTGCGGCCATCGATCCACGTCATCTTCCGGGGCCTTCTCGCCAACGCCCGCGCCATCGCGACCTCGTAATCGTCCTCGCGACGCCTCATCTCTTCGACGGTGTCCGCGAGCCAGCCCGAGACGCTGCGATTCGCCTCCGCGGCTCGCACCCGCAGCCACAGCGCGGTGTCTTCGGGAAGCGTGACGGTGACGTTCTTCATTTCACGAGAATAGTAGGACACGAAGATCGTGTCAATGGCGCGAAGAGGCCGCGGCTGCGTGACCCTCCGGACCGGTCAAGTCTCCTTCCAGAGCTCGTCGGGGTCCTCGTCGCCGACCCAGAGCGAGTGGGTGTTGAGCGTTCGGTAGAGGCGGCACCGCCGCCGGCCGGTGCGGCGGCACGCCTCGGCGAGCTGGCGCCAGGTATAGACGTTTTCGCGCCAGGCGTCGAACGCCTCGTCCGCCGTGGCTTCATCCATCCAGACGCCGAGCAGCATCTCCTGCTCCGCGGTCGGCTTCTCTGCCCTCACGGCCTCGTAGAAGTCGTCGGCGGTGGGGTGCGGCAGCGTCCAACCGCAGCAACTGCTGGCCAGCCGGCCTGCGACTGCCGGCGAGCGGCGCGCCTCGGCCTCCGCCTTCGCCGGCTCGCACCGGCGGTCGTCAAAGAACCGCGCGGGCAGCAGCCTCGGCACGTCCCAGGCCCCGTCCAGCCCCGGCACGTAGTCGGGGTCTCCGGGAACGGGGTCGGGCTCCCTCGGATAGCCCCCGCTCTCGGGCGTCGTGATCTCGGGTCCGCTGTGGTCTTCGTAGGCCGTGAGCGGCATTCGTCGCCTACCTCGCGGATGGCCCGGCCGGTGCGGGTCCGTGCTCGCATCCGCTCACCGGGCCCGGCCTCGCGCCCCGCCCACGGTCCCGCCGCGTCCACGATACCACGCGCTCCCGACTCGGCGGGTCGATTCGGTGTTGGGTTGGGATGCCGCCGTACAGGGCGGCGTGGGGGTGTGTCGGGGCCGGTGTCCCGGTCTCATGCGTCGCCATCCTCAACCTGCTACACTCATTCATGCCACGCGGCGCAGTTGGGGCGGTACGCCCAGCGCGCCCGGCAAGTCCATGGACGAGGCAGCGGGGACGGTGGCCACGGCTCGGAGTCGCAGCGGAAGCGCGGCATGACAGTCGACCGAGGGGGGTGTACGCCGGTACACGGGGAGGGTGCGAGGATGCGGGAGACGCTTCGGGACTTCATGATCGGCGTGAGCGCGGCGGCAGCGCTATTCGCATCGTTCCAATCGTGGAACACCGGTCGCGTCCTGTCGGCTGAGATCACGGAGTTGCGCGAGGAGGTTGCGGAGCTGCGGGGAACGCTGGAGATCACCAGCGACACGGTGATCGCTCACGTCAACGCGCCCGGGATGCACGGCCCTCTGACGGCGCCTTCGTCGACGGAGGCTCCCCCGCAGTAGGGCCGGGCGAGCTTCTGAACGTCATTGGCGGATCGGGCCGGGGATCTCCACCTCCCCCAACGCCCCCAACCCGTTCTCCCGACCGCTTGACGACGGCGAAGAGGTACGGCGTGTTGTCCCCGGTCGAACCGCTGCCGGTATACTGGACGGGATGTCCAGCAAAGACGATCTCTCGCCGGATGAAATCGATGTGCTCCGCCAGATCGCTGACGGAGAGGCGCTGATCCGACTCTCGGCGTACTTTCGCGGCCGTACATCGACTTCCTGAAGAAACTCGTCACCCAGGGTCGAGTCCGCCCGGACGAGGTGGTCAAGGTTACCCTGCAGGTGGGCTCGAGGTTCGACGAACTGGCCAAAGAGATACCCGAAGTACGTGACCAGAAGTCCGTTCTGGTGAAGGAGGACGAGCCGAATTGAGGGAACGAATGGTTGCCCTCGCACCCGTTGGCATCGCAACCCTGGCGGCGCTGGGTGGTGATTATCGCCGGCCACCCTGGAGATCTACTGCCGTTCGATCCACGTGTCACCGGTCTCGGAAACCCAGACCTCGAAGCAGTTGAGACCCGGATCGAGCGACCGCTCTGGCGTCATCCAGGAGATGAGCGTGTTGACCAAGCGGTTGCCGCGAGCGTGAGGTGTCTGCTCTTTCATGCGGTGAATCGCCTCAAGGGCAATCCGGAACCACACTTCGTCGTTCCCTTGGTCGAGTTCCGCTCCGAACGAATAAACTTGCGCGTTCGCTTCTCGCTGAGGGAGGCACGGGGTCAGGGTCCTGGCCTCGCCGGGCCAGTTTACGAACTTTCCCTTGATGATGATCGCTGGTCCGTCGACGGTGTCGACTGTCATGGCGCGTTCCTGTTCCACTCTCGTGCCCGCCTCTGCGCTTCCGCAACCTGTGCGCGCGTCATGAGCTCCAAAACCGAATCGCGTAACTCGCGGGCTTCCTCGTAGCCACCCGCTGTCGCGAGATTGAACCACATGTGCGCGGAAACGTAGTCCTGCGACACTCCCAGCCCGGAAAAGTACATAACACCCAAGGCGTACTGTCCGTGGGCGTTGCCCTGCTGGGCCGCGAGTCGAAACAAGCGAACCGCCTCGGCAAAGTCCTGCGGTACTCCCGTTCCTTGAAAGTACATTATACCGAGCCGACCCTGTGCGCCGGCGTGGCCCTGTTCGGCCGCGCGGCGGAACCAGCGCACTGCCTCGACAAGGTCCTGCGGTACTCCCGTTCCTTGAACGTACGCCACACCGAGGGCGGCCTGAGCGCCAGCGTTTCCCTGTTCCGCAAAGGTCGAATGAATCGGTACAGCTCACGAAGTACGGTCTGTGCGCCAGCGTGGCCCTGTTCGGCCGCGCGTCGGAACCAGCGCTCCGCCTCGACGAGGTCCAGCCCTACGTCCGTCCCTTGGACGTACGCCGCACCGAGGCTGAACTGGGCGTCAGCGTCTCCCTGTTCGGCGGCAAGCCGGAGCTCTTCGATGTCCTGAGCACCCGCCGATGAGGCGCTCCCCACGAGCACCGACACGACGAACGTCAGCAACAGAACGAATGGCAGGTTTCTCTCATGCCGCATCGCTTGATCCCAAGCCGTTCAACGGCCATAGGGGCGCCCGTGCCAAACGTCCCGTCATCGGCGGCGCCTATCGCCCGGCGCCTCCTGCGGCGGTCCGCTCCTCGACCCGGGCGCCCCGCAGGATGTTCTCCATCCCGTAGTTGCCTTCATGGCACGCGTACTCGTGCAGCTCGCCCGCGACCCTGGTCATCGGCACGATCGCCGTGAACCTGTCGGTGAAGGTGGCCGGGTCGTCGATCGTGAACTCGTAGTTCACGGTGTGGCGATCGACCCGGGAAAAGCGCTCGGTCAGCAGCTTGCCGTCCGAGGTGCCGAACGCACCGAAGCTCTGGGTCAGGCCGTTGAAGTTCCGGGTCTCGACCACCAGGGTATCTCCATCCCAGTGGCCGCGCGAGGCGCCCGACCAGAGCCTGATCGCATCGGTCAGCGGAGGAGCACCGGCTCCAATCGGCACGATGCGGGCGTCGTGAACCATCTCGGTGAGAATCACCGCGTAGTCTTCGCTCTGGAAGATCTGGATGTTGTTGTTGTACAGACTGGGGGTGAAGGGCGGGCCCGAGTTGAAGCCGACGATGCAGCGCTCGGACAGGCCGCGGTCCTCGGGGCCGTCCTTGCCGATGCCGCCCACGACGAAACGGACCGGTCGCTGCCCGCTGATGTCGGGTCCCAGACCGCCGGCGATCCGCTCCACGCCGTCCACGACGTCGGGCAGGCGGCCGTCGGGGGGGTACACGATGTGGGACGTGCGAATGTAGTCGGTGATTCCGGCGCTCTCCACCCAGAAGTCGTTGTAGCCGCCCGGGCCACCCTCTCGCTGAGGCACGGCCTGGTCGGATGCGGCATCCGCCGCGGCGAGGCGCGCGCGCAGCTGCGCCACTTCCTCCGCGGTCATGAACTCGCGGTCGCCGAAGCGTGGCGGTCGTTGCATGGGGACGTTGGAAGAGAAGTTCCACACGCCGTTCAGATCCGGGGCGCCCCAGGCGGTGCGGGGGGCGTCGACGTCGTCGGGTTGCTGGCCGGTCAGAACGATGGGCGAGCCGAGCAGCAGAGCGAGCGTGATTGCCTTTTTCATGGGTCCTCTCACATTTTCATGGGTCCTCGCAACGCCTGCCGTCAGCCGGCGGGTATCGTGACATCGGGAGTGGTTCGGGACTCCCTGCGAGATCGCGGCGGGCGCGGAGGGCCATTTCGGCGCCGTGCGCAGCGTCGCCAACGAGACTCTCGTGGGCATGACGGCCGGACCGCGGCGCTCACGAGAGTGCTCCAGCCCATGAAGGCGCTGACCGAAGGCGGCGCGGCGACCGCGCCGGGAGCCGCGACAGGCGTTCTCTCTTCGCGGATGTGAAGGAAACCGGGGGCGCGTTCCCCAACGCAGACGAGCCCCCGATCCCTTCCCGAAGCGCTCAGTGCCCGCCGCCGACGTCGTCGTCCTCGCTCGGCAGGGCCATCGCGGCGAGGCCGTCGCGGAGCTGGATGATGACGTACTGCCGGCCCTCGTGCGACCAGCTCGACATGCCGTAGCGGGTCAGGCCGGGAATCTCCACCGCCCCGAGCCGCTCGCCGGTCCGCTTGTCGATAGCGAACAGGGACGGCGTGTTGTCGGCGGTCTGGCCGCCGGCGAGGAGCATGGTCGGGGTGACCACCATGGCGGAGTTGCCGCCGCGGCCGCGGTTGATCTCGACGTCGTCGAGCCCCTGCACGAGGGGGTGGTTGCGAATGCGGTCCTGCGTCGCCTGCGGGGAGTCGCCGTTCGGGGCCACCCAGAGGTGCTCGCCGGTGTTCATGTCGATGGCGGTGATGCGCCCGATGGGCCCCTTCCAGATGGGAAGCCCGTCGAGGGTGAACGCCTCGATGCTGCCCCGCACCGTCGTCGCCACCGCGGCGAAGTCGGTGTGCGTGGTGCCCGACTGCGGGAGCTCCTCGAGGGGCGAGTCCACGCCCGGCATCACCTGCAACCGGAAGCAGCCGCTCTGCGAGCTGACGAAGAGCACGCCGGTCGTCGGGTCGCCGACGGCGGGCCCGGTGATGTTTGTGCCGCCCCCGCCGCCCGGGCAGTTCCAAGCCGGGCCCGCGGGGTCGTCGGTGTGCGTCGGCGGGTCGAACAGCTCGTTGAAGAGGCTGTTCTCGAGCGCCACCTGACGCGCCATCTCCTTGATCTCGGGGGTGTAGTCGATCAGGTGGTCCTCGGTCCGCCCCTGCAGGTCGTAGGGCGCGGGCCGGGTCGGGAACGGCTGGGTCTCGGAGAGCACCTCGCCGGGGATGTTGGACGGCGGGACGGGGCGCTCCTCGATGGGCCAGATGGGCTCGCCGGTCTCGCGGTCGAGGGCGTAGAGGAAGACCTGCTTGGTGGCCTGGAAGAGCCCCTTGACCTCACGCCCGTCGACGGTCACGTCCATCAGGACCGGCGCCGTCGGGGTGTCGTAGTTCCAGATGTCGTGGTGGACCATCTGGTAGTGCCACCGCCGTTCACCGGTGTCGGCGTCCAGGGCGATGATGCTCGTGCTGAACAGGTTGTCGCCGGGGTGGTGCCCGCCGTAGTAGTCGATGGTGGCGCCGTTGGTCACGATGTAGACGAGCCCGAGCTCGGGGTCGGCCGACATCGGGGCCCACGACGACACGTCGCCGATCCACTGCCAGGCGTCGTTCTCCCACGTCTCGTGCCCGAACTCGCCGGGCCGGGGAATGACGTGGAACTTCCACTTGAAGTCGCCGGTCCGCACGTCGTAGGCGAGGATGTCGCCGGGGACGTTCTCGACCCGGGTCTGCAGGTAGCCCTGCTCGGCCGAGTTGCCGACGACGACGGTGTCGTTGACGACGATGGGCGGCGACGACGCGGTGATGTAGCCGATCTCGCGCGGGATGCCGATGTAGGGGTCGTAGGGCCGGTCCATGCTCGTCCACGGGCCCCAGTCGGCGATCAGGTCCTCCACCAGGTCCACGGCCCCGGTGTCGCCGAAGCCGTCTAGGGGCACGGGGCGCCCCCAGCCCTCGAGGGGCAGGCCGGTGTCGGCGTCGAGGGCGTGCAGGAAGAAGCCCGGCGAGGTGATGAACACCACCCCGCGGCCGTCGATCTCGGTGTAGGCGACGCCCTTCCCGTAGCCCTTGCGCATCGAGTACTCGTAGCGGTAGGTGTTGGGCTCGCGGAAGCTCCAGAGCAGCTCGCCGGTGGCGGGGTCGAGGGCGACCACGTGGCGCCGGTTGCCGGCCACGGTGATGAGCTTGCCCCCGACCAGGGACGGCGTGGCCCGCGCGGTAGCGGGGCCGAAGCTGGTCGCGTTCCACTGCCAAGCCACCTCTAGCTGCTCGAAGTTGGACGGATCGAGCTGGTCGGCCGTCGTGTACCGCGTGTGCCAGGCATCGCCGCCGAGGTAGGTCCACGCGCCGTCTTCGGTCCCCGGCCCCTGGGCCGCCGCGCCCGGGACGAGCAGGCCGCACGCGGCCGCGAGCGCGAGGATGACCGACGACGGCCGGGCGATCTTGCGTCGTTCTTCGACTCTCATTCCCTTCCCCTTGTCACTACTGCGATGAACTCTCTCGAGACGCCGCCAACGGCTGGCGGGACCGTAATGGTAGCAGATGGGCGCGCCGCGCCGGGCTCGCCCCAGGTCCGCCGGGCGGCTCCTCGTCGACGTCGACACGAACGTCGATGCGGCGCGGCGACGGCTACAGCAATGTCGATTCCACCCCGGTCGCCCCGGCGGCCCCGGGCGACGGTCAGAGCCCGGAAAATCGCGTTCCCGCGGGGAGAAAACGCGCCGACGGCCCCCGCGCGGCCGGCGGCGCGGGAAAAACGGCACGAGCCTTGCTTTACAACATCGCCGTAATCGGAGGCCCGCCGGCCTCCCGGCAACCCGGAACACGCAACGGAGGAGTATCGTTCGTGCCCAGTCACAGACACGAAGACCGCAGCCGCCGCGTCGAGCGCGGGCGGCCCCGCCGGACGGCGGCGGCGCTCCTGCTGGCCCTGGCCGGCTCGCTCGCCGCGGCGGGTCCGCTCCACGCCCAGGAGGCCGACGCCGACGAGCCGGCCCCGCCCCCGCCGGTCTCCATCGGCGGCGGCCTGCAGACCAGCTTCCTGCACCGCACGTCGGACGACGCCGACGCCTCGCAGCACTTCCGCGTGAACAGCCTGCGCATGTACCTGAACGGGGCGGCCACCAGCAAGATCAAGTTCATGGTGAACACCGACATCGCCTACGGCGGCTCGCTCGGTGCGCCGGGGCCCCAGGACACCTCGTTCCAGATCCTCGACGCCGTCGCCCAGTTCGAGATGTCGGACACGTTCAACGTCTGGGTGGGCCGGTTCCTGCCCCCGAGCGACCGCGCCAACCTCTACGGCCCGTTCTACGCCCACCACTGGGCGGTGTACTCGGACGGGGTGCAGGACGGCTATCCCTTCGTCTTCCAGGGGCGCGACAACGGCGCCGCGTGGTGGGGACAGTTCGACAAGGTCAAGCTGTCGGCGGGCGCGTTCGACGGCCTGTCGTCGACCGGCAACTCGTCGCTCATCGGGGCCGGCCGCATCCAGGTCGACTTCTGGGACGCCGAGCCGGGGTACTACCTGAACAGCACCTACTACGGCGAGAGGAACATCCTCGCCCTCGGCCTCGCCGGCCAGACCCAGGCCGACGCGGGGTCCGCGTACTCCGTCGACGTCCTCGTGGAGCGCATGGTCGGCGACGGCGGCGCGGCGACCCTAGAGGCCGAGTGGGCCCGCTACGACGGGCTCGGGGGCTACGACCCGCGGTACCTCACCAACGACGGGGGCTACCTGCTGGCCGCCTACCTGTTCCCGCAGCGCGTCGGCGACGGCCAGTTCGAGCTGCTCGGCAAGTTCGCCCGCGCCCGGTTCCGGGGGGGTATGACCGCCCAGTTCCGGGACGGGATGACCCCCGACTACGACCAGACCACCACCGAGTTCAACCTCAACTACGTCATCCGCCAGTTCAACGCGCGCGTGATGATCTTCGTCAAGGACACCGCCTTCACCGCCGTCAACCCCGACGACCTCCAGGTCGGGGTCGGCCTGCAGCTGCAGATGTAGCGACCCGTTCACTCACAGGAGCCAGAGATGAAACTGAAGCAAGCACTTCTCGCCGCCGGCCTCACCGCCGCCCTCGCCGCCTGCGGCGGCGGGTCCGGGGACGAGTCGGCGTCGGGAGCCGCCGGCGATCCCATCAAGGTCGGCGTCCTCCACTCGCTGTCGGGCACCATGGCCATCAGCGAGACGACGCTGAAGGACACCATCCTGATGATGGTCGACGAGCAGAACGCGCAGGGCGGCCTTCTCGGCCGGCCGGTCGAGGCGGTGGTCGTCGACCCGGCTTCGGACTGGCCGCTCTTCGCCGAGCGGGCGCGCGAGCTGCTCGAGTCCGAGCAGGTCGACGTGGTGTTCGGCTGCTGGACCTCGGTGTCGCGGAAGTCGGTGCTGCCGGTGTTCGAGGAGAACAACGGCCTGCTCTTCTACCCCGTCCAGTACGAGGGCGAGGAGTCGTCGAAGAACGTCATCTACACCGGGGCCGCCCCCAACCAGCAGGCCATCCCGGCCGTCGACTACCTGATGAACGAGGTCGGCATCGAGCGCTGGGTGCTCGAGGGCACCGACTACGTCTATCCCCGCACCACCAACCGCATTCTCGAGGCGTACCTGAAGCAGCAGGGGGTGGCGGACGAGGACATCGACATCAACTACACCCCCTTCGGGCACTCCGACTGGCAGACCCGGGTGGCGGCCATCCGCCGGTTCGGCGAGGCCGGCAAGCCCACCGCGGTGGTCTCCACCATCAACGGCGACGCCAACGTCCCGTTCTACCTGGAGCTCGCCAACCAGGAGGTCTCGGCCGACGACATTCCCGTCGTGGCGTTCTCCGTGGGCGAGGAGGAGCTCTCGGGCCTCGACACCACCCCCCTCGTCGGGCACCTCGCCGCCTGGAACTACTTCCAGAGCGTGGAGTCGCCGGCGAACGGCGAGTTCATCGCGAAGTGGAAGGCTTTCGTCGAGAATCAGGACCGGACCACGAACGACCCCATGGAGGCCCACTACATCGGGTTCAACCTCTGGGCCCAGGCGGTCGAGAAGGCCGGCACGACGGACGTCGACGCGGTGCTGACGGCGCTGCCGGGCACCGAGACCCCCAACCTGACCGGGGGCATCGCGCGGGTGCTGCCCAACCACCACATCACCAAGCCGGTGTACATCGGCGAGGTGCAGGCGAACGGGCAGTTCGACGTGGTGTGGGAGACCGACGGCACCGTGCCCGGCGACGCCTGGTCGGACTACCTGCCGGTCAGCGAGGTCACCGAGGCCGACTGGGTCGACCTGAACTGCGGGAACTACAACACCGAGACGCAGACGTGCTCGGGGCAGAACTACGAGTAGACGTGCGTGCGATGGCTCGGCGCCTCCTCCGTCGAGGCGGCGCCGAGTCCCCGGAAGGTGGGTTGCGACGCAATGAGAGCCGTAAGGGCGACGATGCCAGGACCAGCAGGCAGGCCCCCCGGAGGGCGGCGGCTGGCGTGGCTGCTGCTCGCCGGGTGCCTGGCCGTCCTTCCCGCCCCGGCGCCGGCGCAAACGGGCGACGATGCGTTCCGCGCCCTCGTCGGCGAGCTCGCCGGCGCCAGTCTCCGGGAGAAGGAGGAGATCGCCGGGAGACTGCTCGCCACCGGGCACGGCGGCGTCCGCGAGGTGCTCACGGCCCTGCTCGAGGATCGCCTCTTCGAGCGCGAGGACGACGGGCGGGTCTTCGTCGTCGAGTCGAACGACGAGGGCCTGACCTCTCTCCGGCTCCTCGATCCCGCCACCCTGGCCGACGCGGGGACGGTCCCCCGCGACCGGCTGGGCCGCATCATCACCAACAACCGGCTCCGGCGTTTCCTGCGCACCGGCATCGCCCGGTTCGACGCGTCGAGCCCCGACGCCGGCGTCCGCCTCGAGGCGGTGCGCGAGCTGCTGCGCAGCCTCGACGAAGCCACCCTCGACCTCCTCCGCGGGCGGGCGGCGGTCGAGACCGACCCCGACGTGGCCTTCGAGATCGAGACGGCGCTGTCCGTCGAGGCCCTCGACGACCCCGACCAGAGAGTCCGGCTCGGCGCCGTCGAGCGGCTCTCGGGCCGCCTGAACCCCGTCGTCCACAACCGCCTGTCGGCGCTGGTCAGGACCACGGACGACGGCGGGTTCGCCGAGCCCGACGAGGCCGTGCGAGCCGCCGCCGTCGACGCCCTCTGGCAGATCGACTCGCGGCGCAACGTCTACTCGGTGCTCGAGACGGCGGCCTTCGGGCTGAGCCTCGGGTCGGTGCTGGTGCTGGTGGCCATCGGCCTCGCCATCACCTTCGGGGTGATGGGCGTCATCAACATGGCGCACGGCGAGCTGATGATGCTCGGGGCGTACACGACCTACGTCGTGCAGCTCTGGATGCCCGAGCACATCGGCATCTCGCTCCTCGTGGCGGTGCCGGCCGCGTTCGCGGTCTCGGGAACGGCGGGCGTGCTCATCGAGCGCACGGTCATCCGCTTTCTCTACGGGCGCCCGCTCGAGACCCTGCTCGCGACGTTCGGCGTCAGCCTCGTGCTGCAGCAGCTCGTGCGGACGGTGTTCTCGGCCAACAACCGCGCCGTCACCACCCCCGCGTGGATGAGCGGGGCGCTGCGGTTCAACGAGGCGTTCGCGCTGACCTACAACCGGCTGTACATCGTCCTCTTCGCCCTCATCGTGTTCGCCCTGGTGCTGGCCGTCATGCGATACACGCGCCTCGGCCTCGACATCCGCGCCGTGTCCCAGAACCGCGCGATGGCCCGGGCGATGGGGGTCCGGACGGAATGGGTCGACGCGATGACGTTCGGCCTCGGCGCGGGCATCGCCGGGGTGGCGGGGGTGGCCCTGACCCAGTTGACGAACGTGGGCCCCAACCTCGGCCAGTCCTACATCGTCGACTCGTTCATGGTGGTGGTGTTCGGCGGGGTCGGCAACCTCTGGGGCACCCTCATCGGGGGCATGTCGCTGGGCATCGTCAACAAGCTGCTCGAGCCGTTCGCGGGGGCGGTGCTCGGCAAGATCCTGGTGCTGGTGGTGCTCATCCTCTTCATCCAGCGCCGCCCCCGCGGGCTGTTCCCCCAGACGGGGCGGGCGGCGGAGAGCGTGTGATGGCAGGGCCGACGCCGGCGCCGTCCCCAACGGCGGTTCCCCCGGACGAGCCGGACGGCGGCGGTCGCACGGCGAAGGTGCCGGCGCTGCGACTGCCGGCGGTGATCGCCGATCGCGGCAGCGTGGCGTTTCTCGCATCGCTGGCCGCGGTGGCCCTGATCGCGCCGCTCCTCAACCTGGCGGTCCCGGAGTCTTCGCCCCTCCACCTGTCGAGCTACGCGGTCGGCCTCATCGGCAAGTACCTCAGCTATGCGATGCTCGCCCTCGCCGTCGACTTCATCTGGGGCTACTGCGGCATCCTGAGCCTTGGACACGCGGCGTTCTTCGCCCTCGGGGGCTACGCCATGGGGATGTACCTCATGCGCCAGATCGGCACCCGGGGCGTGTACGGGCACCCCGAGCTGCCCGACTTCATGGTGTTCCTCAACTGGGAGGAGCTGCCGTGGTTCTGGCACGGCTTCGACCAGTTCTGGTTCGCGGCGGTCATGGTGGCCCTGGTCCCCGGCGCCTTGGCCTTCGTGTTCGGATGGCTGGCGTTCCGGTCGCGGGTCACCGGCGTCTACCTGTCGATCATCACGCAGGCGTTGACCTACGCCCTGATGCTCGCGTTCTTCCGGAACGACATGGGCTTCGGGGGCAACAACGGCTTCACCGACTTCAAGGACCTCCTCGGGTTCGACCTCCAGAGCGACGCCACGCGCTCGGCCCTGCTCGCGGCGACGGCGGTCGCCCTCGGGGGCAGCTACTGGACGTGCCGGGCCGTCCTCGCGTCGCGGGCGGGCCGGGTGCTGCGCGCGATACGCGACGCCGAGAGCCGCACCCGGTTCCTCGGCTACCGCGTGCAGGACTACAAGCTGTGGGTGTTCGTGCTGTCGGCGGTGCTCGCGGGGGTGGCCGGGGCGCTCTACGTGCCGCAGGTCGGCATCATCAACCCCAGCGAGTTCGAGCCCATCAACTCCATCGAGGTGGTCATCTGGGTGGCGGTCGGGGGGCGCGGGACGCTGTGGGGCGCAGCGGCGGGGGCGGTGCTCGTGAACTACGCGAAGACCTGGTTCACGGGGGCGCTGCCCGACGTGTGGCTGTACGCGCTCGGGGCGATGTTCATCGGGGTCACCGTCTTCCTGCCCCGCGGGCTGGCCGGCCTCGTCCCGGGGAGGAAGGGGGGCGCATGATCGGCGAACCCGGTCCCGGCGACCCTGGTTCCGACGATCCTCGTCCCGGCGATCCTGGTCCCGACGACCCCCGTTCCGGCGCAGCCGCGGGCCGGCGCGACGACTGGCGCGAGAAGCGCGAGGCGGCGGCGCGGCGGCAGCCGTCGGTGCTGACCGGCGACGTCCTCTACCTGCAGCAGGTGACGGTGAGCTTCGACGGCTTCAAGGCCCTCGACGACCTCACGCTGCACGTCGACCCCGGCGAGCTGCTCTGCGTCATCGGCCCCAACGGCGCCGGCAAGACCACGATGATGGACGTCGTCACCGGCAAGACCCGGCCCGACGCCGGAAGGGTGTTCTTCGGGAACATGACCAACCTGCTCAAGCTGAGCGAGCCGGAGATCGCGCAGGCCGGCATCTGCCGCAAGTTCCAGAAGCCCACCGTCTTCGACTTCCTCACCGTGTTCGAGAACCTCGAGCTCGCCCTCGCCGGCGAGAAGTCGTTCTGGCGCACCTTCCTCGCCCGCCTGACCGGCCGGGAGCAAGAGCGCATCGACGAGGTGCTCGAGACCACGGGGCTGGCGTCGAAGCGCGGGTCGCCGGCCGGCACCCTCGCCCACGGCCAGAAGCAGTGGCTCGAGATTGGCATGCTGCTCATGCAGGAACCGAAGGTGCTGCTGGTGGACGAGCCGGTGGCGGGCATGACCCCGCAGGAGACCGAGCGCACCGGCGAGCTGCTGCTGTCGCTCGCGGGGCGGCACTCGGTGGTGGTCGTCGAGCACGACATGGCCTTCGTGCGGTCGATCGCGCGGCGGGTCGCGGTGCTGCACGAGGGACGGGTGCTGGCCGAGGGCGGCATGGACGCGGTACAGTCTGACCCCCGCGTCATCGAGGTCTACCTCGGGGCGTGAGTCTGCCCGGTCTCCGCGGCCTCGCCCCGCTGGCCGGCTGACGCCGCGCCCGCGGGGCGTCGACCGCGACCTGGTGAACCCGAGCGCATGAGCCTCCTGCAGATCCGTGGTCTCACCCAGTCCTACGGGGGCAGCCGCACCCTGTGGGACATCGACCTCGACGTCGCGGCGGGCACCCGCCTGTGCCTGATGGGGCGCAACGGCATGGGCAAGACCACCCTGCTCAAGTGCGTCATGGGGCTGATACCGGTCGAATCGGGCACGATCCGCTTCGACGGCGCCGACCTGCTCGCGCGCCCCCCCGAGAGCCGGGCGCGGCTGGGCATCGGCTACGTGCCCCAGGGGCGCGAGATCTTCCCGCAGCTCACGGTCGAGGAGAACCTGCGCATCGGCCTCGGGGCGCGGCGCGGCGGCCGCGGCGGGGGCATCCCCGACCGCGTATTCGAGCTCTTTCCGGTGCTGAAACAGATGCTCCAGCGGCGGGGCGGCGACCTGTCGGGCGGCCAGCAGCAGCAGCTCGCGATCGGGCGCGCCCTGGTGCTCGAGCCGCGGCTGCTCATTCTCGACGAGCCCACCGAGGGCATCCAGCCGAACATCGTCCACGAGATAGGCGATATCATCGTCCGGCTCAACCGGGAGGCCGGGGTGACGGTGCTGCTCGTCGAGCAGAAGCTGCCGTTCGCCCGCCGCGTGGCCAGCGAGTTCCACATCCTCGACAAGGGGCGCTCGGTGGCCGGCGGCCCGATCGAGGCGCTGAGCGACGATGACATCCGCAGGCACCTCACGGTGTGAGCCCGCGGTCGACGCGGACGCGGCGGAGGACTCACGCCGGGCCCGCGACGCGGCGCGCCCGGGCCGCGGGCGCATAACGGTAGAGCGGATCGGCGGCCGTAGCGTCGTGCGCAGAGCCTATGCGACGAGCCCGCTACGCCTGCTGACGCCGAGGAACCACGGGCACGCGGCCTGGATCTACGCGTCGAGCCACGGGGGCGGGCTCGTCGACGGCGACGACGTGGCGGTCGAGGCATCGGTGGGGGCCGGCGCCGCCGCATTCCTGTCGACGCAGTCCGCCACCAAGGTCTACCGGTCGCCGCGGGGCACCCGGACCGCCCTCGACGCCGATGTCGGCGAGGACGGCCTGCTCGTCGCGGCCCCCGATGCGGTGGTGTGCTTCGCGGGGTCCCGCTACCGGCAGACGCAGCACATCGCGCTCGCCCCCGGGGGCCGGCTCGTCCTCGTCGACCGCGTCACCTCGGGCCGGCGCGAGTCGGGCGAGCGCTGGCGCTTCGACGAGTACGTCAACCGCACCGTGGTCCGTTTCGGCGGCCGTCTCGTGGTGCACGACGCGACGGCCCTGCGGGCGTCGGACGGCCCGCTCGCGGACCGGTTCGGCCCATACGACGTGCTGGCGGTGGCGATGGTGATAGGCCGCGGCCTCGAGGAGGAGGTGGCGCGCATCGACGCCCGGGTCCGGGACGAGCCCGTTCGGCAGCGGGCCGACCGGCTCGTCACCGCCTCGCCGGTGGGCGACGCGGGGTGTATCCTGCGCCTCGCCGGGCGGACGGTGGAGGACGTGGACGGCGCGCTCGAGGACCTGCTCGGCTTCGTGCCCCGGCTCCTCGGCGACGACCCCTGGGCCCGGAAATGGTGACGATATGCATCTGACACCCCGCGAGGTCGACAAGCTGATACTGCACCAGGCCGGGTTCCTCGCCCAGAAGCGGCTGGCCCGCGGGGTCAGGCTGAACTACGTCGAGGCAGTCGCCCTGATCGCAACGCAGCTCCTGGAGCTCATCCGCGACGGCCGGTCGGTGGCCGACCTGATGGATCTCGGCCGCCGATTCCTCGGCACCCGCGACGTCCTCGACGGCGTCCCCGAGATGCTGGACGAGGTGCAGGTCGAGGGCACCTTCCCCGACGGCACCAAGCTCGTGACCGTGCACAACCCCATCGTCGCCGAGCGCGGAGACCACGCCCTCGCCCTCTACGGCAGCTTCCTCGCGCCCGAGGCGCCCGAGGCGGCGGTGGGGCGGCCGGCGTCGCCGCTGGCCGGCGCGCCGGGCGAGGTCCTCGCCGAGGGCGGCGAGATCACCCTGAACGACGGCCGCGAGGCCGTCGCGGTGACCGTCGCCAACACCGGCGACCGGCCCATCCAGGTCGGCAGCCACTACCACTTCTACGAGACCAATCGCGCATTGACGTTCGACCGGCGTGCCGCCTACGGGCGCCGCCTCGACATCCCCGCCGGCACCGCGGTCCGCTTCGAGCCGGGCGAGGGCAAGACCGTGAGCCTGGTGCCCATCGCCGGCGCCCGCGTCGTCCGCGGGGGGAATGCGTGGGCAAGCGGCCCCGTCGACGAGACCCGCGAGCTCGAGAACCCGGAGTAGCCATGCCCCACCGCATCGACCGGCGTCACTACGCGGACCTCTACGGCCCCACCACCGGCGACCGCCTGCGCCTCGGCGACACGGGCCTCGTGGCCCAGGTGGAGGACGACGCCACCGTCTACGGCGACGAGTGCAAGTTCGGGGGCGGCAAGGTCCTGCGCGAGGGCATGGGGCAGGCGGCGGGGGTGTCGGACGAGCGCGCGCTCGACTGCGTCATCACCAACGCCCTCATCGTCGACTGGACCGGCATCCGCAAGGCCGACGTGGGCATCAAGAACGGGCGCATCGCGGGCATCGGCAAGGCCGGCAACCCCGACGTCATGGCCGGGGTGGGCGACGACCTCGTGGTGGGGGTGACGACGGAGGCCATCGCCGGCGAGGGGATGATCCTGACCGCCGGGGCCATCGACGCCCACGTGCACTTCATCTCGCCCCAGCAGGTCTTCGAGGCGGTGGCGAGCGGGGTGACGACGTTCATCGGGGGCGGGACGGGGCCCGCCACCGGCACCAAGGCGACGACGTGCACCCCGGGCAGCCGCCACGTCCGGCTCATGCTGCAGGCGAACGACCCGCTGCCGATGAACTTCGGCTTCCTCGGCAAGGGCAACACGTCGATGCCCGAGGGCATCGAGGAGCAGATACGCGGCGGCGCCCTCGGGCTGAAGCTGCACGAGGACTGGGGCTCGACCCCGGCCGCCATCGACTGCTGCCTGACCGAGGCGGACCGCTTCGACGTCCAGGTCGCCATCCACACCGACACCCTGAACGAGTCGGGGTTCGTCGACGTCTCGATCGCCGCGTTCAAGGGCCGGACCATCCACACCTACCACACCGAGGGCGCGGGCGGGGGGCACGCGCCCGACATCATCCGCGTCTGCGGCGAGCCCAACGTGCTGCCGAGCTCGACCAACCCCACGCGGCCCTACACCGTCAACACCCTCGACGAGCACCTCGACATGCTCATGGTGTGCCACCACCTCGACAAGAACGCGCCCGAGGACGTCGCCTTCGCCGAGAGCCGCATCCGCGGGCAGACCATCGCGGCCGAGGACGTGCTGCACGACCTCGGGGCCATCAGCATCATGGCGAGCGACAGCCAGGCGATGGGGCGCGTCGGCGAGGTCGTCACCCGCACGTGGCAGACCGCCGACAAGATGCGCCACGAGCGCGGGCGGCTCGACGGGGAGCAGGGCGACAACGACAACCTGCGCATCCGCCGCTACGTCGCCAAGTACACCGTCAACCCCGCCATCGCCCACGGCATCGCCCACGAGGTGGGCTCGGTCGAAGTCGGCAAGCTCGCCGACCTCGTGCTGTGGAAGCCGGCGTTCTTCGGGGCCAGGCCCGAGCTGGTCCTGAAGGGCGGGTTCATCGCGTGGTCGCAGATGGGCGACGCCAACGCCTCGATCCCCACCCCGCAGCCGCAGTTGATGCGCCCCATGTTCGGGGCCTTCGGGCGGGCCACGGGGGCGACGTCGCTGGCGTTCGTGTCCGGGCTTTCCCTCGACTCGGGGACGGCGGCGAGCTACGGGCTGACCAAGCAGCTCTCGGCGGTGCGCGGCTGCCGCACCGTCGGCAAGCGCGACATGAAGCTGAACGACGCGCTGCCGCGCATCGAGGTCGACCCCGAGACCTACGTCGTCAAGGCCGACGGCGAGGTGCTGACGGCGGAGGCGGCGCCGGTGCTGCCGCTCGCGCAGCGGTACTGCCTGTTCTGATGGACCGTCCCTCGTGAACGCCGTCCATGCCCGGTGCACTCGACGGTTGGGGGTGCGCGGCCGCGGCCGGATGGGGCACGCAGCGCCAGGACGGTCCACCAGGACCAGGACCGCTGGTGACACCCCGCGTTGCGTCTGGACCGGCGTGGGCGCTGGCGGACCCCGGACGATCGAGCGACAAGGCGCAACGAGGGAGTCGACCAGGAATCCGTCATGTCCGACTGGCTCGCGTGGCAGGTGGTGGACTCGGCGTTCCCGGTCGGAACGTTCGCACATTCCTGGGGGCTCGAGGCGGCGTGGCAGGCCGGCCACGTGGACAGCGACGCGACGCTGCGGCGGTTCCTGACGGAGACGATTCAGCAGTCGGGATGGGGCGCCCTTCCCCTCGTCAACGCCGCATACCGGCAGCCCGGGCGGCTGGAGGAGCTGGACCTGCTGAACCACGCGTTCCTCACCAACGCCGTGGCCAACCGGGCGAGCCGGGTGCAGGGGCGCACCCTCGCCGCTACCGCGGCCCGGGTGTGGCCCTCGCCCGCGACGGCCGCCATCGAGGCCCGCGTCCGGGAGGGACGGGCGCACGTGGCGCCGGTCTCGGGGGTCGTCTTCCGCACTATCGGGCTGACCCGGGAGACGGCCGGCAGGGTTGTTCTCTACGGCGCCGCCCGCGGCGTGCTGGCCGCCGCGGTCCGGCTCGGCATCGTCGGCAGCTACCGCGCGCAGCAACTGCAGCACGGGGCGGAAGCCTGCCTCGACGCGACGCTCGAGACCTGCGCGGGGCTCGCGCCGGAGGAGATCTGCCAGACCGCGCCCATCGTCGATCTTCTGCAGGGCGCCCACGATCGCCTGTATTCGCGCCTGTTCCAATCGTAGAATCGCATCAGGAGTCCGCGCCTGCCGCGAAGCCGCGGACCGCCGAGGAGGACGCCGCGACATGCACTTCACACCCGACCACCCCCACGATCACGGCCCCGGCGTCTTCGCGGACCGCGACGGGCCCCACGCGCGCGACTATCGCCAGCGCGCGTTCACGGTGGGCATCGGCGGGCCGGTGGGCAGCGGCAAGACGGCCCTGCTCCTCGCCCTGTGCCGGCGCCTCCGCGACCGCTACAGCCTCGGCGTCGTCACCAACGACATCTTCACCAAGGAGGACGGCGAGTTCCTCGTGCGCCACGAGGCCCTCGAGACCCGGCGCATCACCGCGGTCGAGACCGGCGGCTGTCCCCACACCGCGGTCCGCGACGACGTCAGCCAGAACCTCGACGCGCTGGGCGAGCTGATGGCCAGGGTCGAGCCCGAGCTGCTCTTCGTCGAGAGCGGCGGCGACAACCTCGCGGCCCAATTCAGCCGCGACCTCGCCGACTTCACCATCTACGTCATCGACGTGTCGGGCGGCGACAAGATCCCCCGCAAGGGCGGCCCGGGCATCACCCAGTCGGACCTGCTCGTCATCAACAAGACCGACCTCGCCCCGCTCATCGGCGCCGACCTCGACGTCATGGCCCGCGACTCGCGCCACATGCGCGGCGACGGCCCGTTCGTGTTCGCCCAGGTCACCAACGGCGTGGGCCTCGACACCATCACCGGCGCGGTGGTCGAGGGCCTGGAGGCGACCCGCGCACGGCCGGCGTGAGCGGGGTCGGTCGTCGGTACACCCGGAGGGCCAGCGCGCGGGGTGGCGAGGCCGGCTCCCCAGCCGCGCTCCTCCGCCGCATACGCTCCAATCCCGTCGCTCTCAAGGCCGACCGACGTTCCAGCACCGCAGCGGCGCGATCCGCGCGATTCGGTCGAAGTCGCGGTCGCGGTGCAGCACGGTGAGGTCATTTCGGACCGCGCAGACCGCAATCAGGCAGTCGACGCTCGACCGCACCGTGAAGCCGGCCCGTCTTGCGAGTCGGTACAGATCGACCGCATCCTCGAACGCCGTCCGCCCCAGCGGTTCCTCCACGGTCGGAATCGCCCGCATGGCGTCCCGGGCGACGCGGAACGCGCGGTCGTCGCGGAATCCCTGCAGCACCTCCTGCGCGACGGGCAGGCAGGTGACGATGTCGTCAGGGTCGACGAGCGATCGCAGGTCGATTCTCCGCGGCCGGTGAAACACGTCGATCCAGACCGACGTGTCAATCAGATACACGGCGAGCCCGGCGTTTGGCCTGCGCGTTCGGCGGCCCGTCGCCGCGCATGGCGGAGAGGTCGCCCTCCCAGAAGCCCGAGCCCTCGAGCTGGAAGATGCGCCCGGCCCGCGCGCGGCGGACGAACTCGGTCAGCGCGCGGTTGACCGCTCTCGAGTAGGTTCGCTCGCCGCTGATCCGCAACGTCTCCTCGAGGACCTGCTCGTCGAGCACAAGATTTGTGCGTTTCATGTGCATATGGTACGTCTCGCGGCATACCCGAACAAGGGGTGACTCTGATTGCAGCCGGCGGCGAAACCGCGACGCAATGCCGGTGCTACACTCGCGCTTCCGGTCGAGGCACACCCGCATGCGCATGCGCCGGCGCCGTCGGTGTGGCAGGCCGGTCGTGGAGCTTCGTCGTCTTCGGAGACGCGTGCCCGCGATCGATGTCGAGGACCACGTGGGGACCGTCGCGGCCACGCGGGCGAGAATGAAGCCCCGGCATGGCGTGCCGCCACGGCGGCGCGACAGGTCGTCGACCTGGCCCGAGCCCTCGGGCTGTCCAGACATCCGAGACCACTTCATCGGTCAGCGAGGATAGCGACGTGCTTGTGACTACCGTGTCGTTCGTGGGCTTCACCCTCCTGGTCGCGGTGATTTCCTATGCCTGCACGCGACACGACCGGATGACGACCTGGGACGCGTACTTCCTTGGAGGCCGCAGCCTGTCGGCGTGGGTCATTGCCGGCTCGCTGATGCTCACCAACCTCTCGACCGAGCACCTGATCGGCCTGAACGGGGACGCCTTCAACCACACCATCGCCGTCACCGCCTGGGAGACGACCGCGGCGATCGCGATGGTCGCGACGGCGCTCTTCTTCCTGCCCCGCTACTTGCGCATGGGCCTGTCGACGATACCGGAGTACCTCGCCGCCCGCTACGACCGGGCCACCGGGGTGATCGCGGCGAGCCTGTTCCTGTTCTCGTACGTGCTCGCCATCCTGCCCGTCGTGCTGCTGTCCGGGGCCACCGGCATCGACAGCCTGTTCGGCTTGCAGGAGGCGTTCGGCCTGAGCCAGGCGCAGGTGATCTGGCTCCTCGTCTGGGGCGTCGGAACCCTGGGTTCGCTCTACGCGATTCTCGGGGGCCTCAAGGCCGTCGCGATCTCGGACACGATCAACGGCGTCGGGTTCCTCGTGGGAGGCCTGCTGATCCCGCTGCTGGCGCTGATGCAGATCGGAGACGGGAATCCCTGGACCGGGCTGGAGACCGTGTACGTGGAGGAGCATCCGAAGTTCGACATCACGGGCGACGAACCGGGCTCGTTCCTGCCGTTCGGCGCCCTGTTCACGGGCATGGTCGTCAACCAGGTCTTCGCCTGGTGCACCGGCCAGCAGTTCATCCAGCGCGGCCTGGGAGCCAGGAGTCTCGAGGAAGGGCAGAAGGGAGTCCTGATCGCGGCGTGCTTCAAGCTGGTGGGCCCTCTCGTCGTCGTGCTGCCGGGGGTGATCGCGTACCACATGTTCAAGGACACCCTGGGGCCCGAGGACTACCTGCTGGCCTATCCGACGCTCGTCAAGGCGGTGCTGCCGGACTGGCTGACCGGCTTCTTCGCCGCGGTCATGGTGGGTGCCGTGCTGAGCACGTTCAACAGCGTGCTGAACTCGTCGGCCACGCTGTTCTGCCGCGACATCTACGGTCCCGTCCTCCGGCCGGATGCCTCCCCGCGCGAGCTGGTTCATGCGGGCCGCGCGTGCAGCATCGGGCTTGCGGCGGCCGCGATGCTCGTCGCGCCGATGCTCGACACGTCGGGCAGCCTGTACAACTACCTGCAGACGATCAACGCGGCGTTCTTCGGTCCGATGCTCGCCGTGATCCTGCTGGGCATGTTCTCGGCCCGGGTCTCGGCGTTCGCGGCGAAGACGGGTCTCGTCGGCGGCCCGGTCCTGTTCTTCCTGACGGTCTTCTCGTTCGACGATCCGGTGCAGTCGTTCCTGCAGGGCATGTTGGGCACGAACGACGAAATCCACTTCCTGCATTTCCTCGCGATCGTCTTCGTTGTGGTGGCCGCGTTCATGCTGGTCTCGGCCAGGCTCCGGCCCGCCCGAAGCGCTGAGGCGGAGCCCGGTGCGGCACCGGTGGACATGACGCCCTGGAAGCACGCGAGAGCGATGGCGGTCTTCGTGAGCGTCTGCTCGATCGCCTGCTATCTCCTGCTCGCGCAGTGAACGCCGCGTGTTTCGCTTTTGCGCCTTCCCGCCGCGGTTGACACGCCAGTCGAAGCCGCACACCATGGCGGCACATCCACCGGGAGGCCAGAGATGCTCATCAATCGACGCCAGTTCGTCCGGGCCGCGGCCGGGGCCGCCGTCGGCGCCCGCGCGACCGGCCTGCTCGCGCAGTCGTACGACATGGTCGTCAAGGGCGGACGCGTCCTCGACCCCTCGCTGCACGTCGACGCGGCCCTCGACGTGGCCATCGCCGGCGGACGCATCGCGGCGGTCGAGGCGGACATTCCCGCCGGCTCAGCCGAGGTCGTCGACGCGCGCGGCCGGTTCGTCGTCCCCGGCCTGCTCGACGTCCACACCCACTATGCGCGGGACCTCGAGGGTCCGGCGATCTGCCTCGAGGACGGCGTGACGGCGTGGGTCGACGCGGGCTCGGCCGGCGCCGACGCCATCGACGGCCAGGTCGCCATCGCCCGGGCGGCGCCGCAGCAGGGCCGCATCCTCGTGAACATCGGGCGCGCCGGCATCCTGCCCGGCGGCGACACCATGGACCTCGACCTCGCCGACGTCGACGCCGCGATGGGCGCCATCGAGCGGCACCGCGACATCGTCGTCGGGGTCAAGGCGCGGCTGACGGAGGGCGTCGCGGCCGACGACGTCGAGGTCCTGCGCCGCACCCAGGCCGCGGCCTCGGCCTTCGGCCTGCCGGTGATGATCCACATGGGCCAGACGGCGTCGCCGCTCTCCACCCTGCTCGATCTGCTGAAGCCCGGCGACGTCGTCACCCACATGCTGGCCCCGCCCCCCAACGCCATCGTCGACGACGCCGGCCGAATGGACCCCGCGGTGCTCGAGGCGCGGCGCCGCGGCGTGTGGTTCGACGTCGCCAACGGCCGGGTCGGGCACGTGCGCTGGGACATCGTCGACCAGGTCATCGCGGCGGGCTTCTGGCCCGACACCATCTCGACCGACGGCAACACCACGAGCCGGTCGGTGCCGGGGGTCGTCGACCTGCCCAACGTCATGTCGAAGTTCCTGAACGCGGGAATGCCCCTCGACGAGGTGGTGGCGTGCGCGACCGTCAACGCCTCGCGGGTCTTCCCCCACCTGAACGACCGCGGCACCCTCCACGTGGGGGCGCGGGCGGACCTGACGCTGCTCGACCTGCGGGTCGGCGTGTTCGACTTCGTCGACAACTACGAGAACGTGCGGACCGACCGCTACCGGCTCTTCCCGGCCGGGACGGTACTGGGCGGGCGGTGGATTCCACGCGGGTAGGGCAGCGGCGGCGTCGCGGATTCCCGGCGGGACGGATCGGGCGGCAAGCGTAGCCCCGGCGCGATGACCCGGCCCGACCGCGCGACCGTCCAAGCGCGGATCCCGATCGCGACGCCGTCCTCAGCACCAGCTTCGCGGGCGTGCACCTGCACCGGTTCATCGACAACGAGAGGATCGGCAGCACCCTCGCCGCTGGCGATCCCGCGCCGTGGCCCCGGAGCGGCGCGAGCGAGGTCGAGACCGGCCGGCTCGCCGACACGGCCTTCGTCGCCACCATCGAGCGCTGGATTGCTACGACGTGCTACAGGCGCTACACTGCTCGGGTGCGCACCATCACTCAGCGGCAACTCCGTAACGAGTCCGCGGCCATCCTGCGTGACGTCCAGGCCGGTCAGTCCATGATCGTGACCCGCAACGGCACCCCGGTGGCCGAGTTGAAGCCGGTGTCGCCGCGTCGGTTCGTCCCCCGCAGCGTCATCGCGCAGGCGGCGGCCACCGCGCCACGGATCGACGCCGGACGGTTCCGCGCAGACCTCGACGCGTTCGTCGATCAAGGCGTCGATGTCTGACCGGCCGTTTCCTCCGACCGATACCGACGGGTTTCGCGGTCTGCTGGACACGTCCGTCGTCATCGATATCGACGTGATCGACAGCGGACGGCTGCCGGTCGAGACCGCGATATCGGCCGTCACCTTCGCCGAGCTTGCGGCGGGACCGCACGCCGCCCGCGACGAGCAGGAACGGGGTCGCCGACAGGATCGCCTGCACTGGGCAGCCTCGCAATGGGATCCCCTGCCCCTCGACGTGGACGTCGCGCGGGCCTACGGCCGCATCTTCGCCACCCTGAAGGGAAGCGGTCATCCTACCCGCGGTCGATTCGCCGACCTCCTCATCGCCGCCACCGCCCTGGCTCATGGCCTGCCGTTGTATACGCGGAATCCCAAGGACCTGAGGGACGTGGCGCATATCGTCCCCGTCCATACCGTTTGACCTTCCGCCTTACTCTCCACGCACCGCGACGGCGGCGGTCGCGCGGTCGGCGATCGAGACCAGGGTCGAGACGACCAGCGCGTACGCCGTCAGACGGGCGGCCGGCGCCAGCGCCGCCGTCAGGACTGGCGCCACCTCCAGCCGCGCCGCAGCGAGCAACACGAGGGGGACGAAGTAGCCGATGCCGTTCCACCGCCCGATGGTGCTCATGCGCAGCCGTTTCCGTCGGTGCACGAGGTAGGAGTCGAAGACGTACTGGCAGAACGCGACCGCGACGAGGGCCGGCAGGGCCAGCGGGACCAGGCCGGCGAGCGCGGCCCCGGTGAGCCCGGCGGTCACGAAGAGGCAGTCGGTGCCGTGGTCGAAGAGCTGGCCGGACGCCGACGCAGTGCCCCGCCGGCGGGCGACGATGCCGTCGAGGTAGTCGGTGGCGAGGGCCACGGCCAGGAGCACCGCGACGAGACCGGCGTCCAGGAAGTCCGGCCGGGCGAAGGCGACGGCCAGGGGAACGGCCAGCCCCAGCCGGACGCCGGTCAGCAGGTGGGCCATCCCGGCTCTCGCCTAGCCGAACAGCTCGCGCTGGGCCCGCGGCCAGAAGGCGGCGCCGATGAGGGCGTTGAACAGGATGAAGAAGTTGTGCTGCACGAAGCCGAACGCGGCCATCTGCCCCTCGTTCTCGGGGAACAGCACCACCCAGAAGGTGATGGCGGCGGCCCGCATCGGGGTCGGCACGGCGGCGGCGAAGAAGACGACGGGCAGATAGCCGAGCAGGGCCAGGAACGAGGCGTCGACGCCGAAGAGGTTCAGCGCCGTCGTGTACACGACCACCGCGGCGAGCAGGGCCGGCGAGCGCAGAACGAGGAACAGCGCGTAGTGCCGGAGCTCGGCGGTCCTGAACGCGTGGAAGATGGGCTGGTCGCGCAGGCGGTTGGCGGGCAGGACGGCGCCGCGGAAGTACAGCACCCACGCCGCGAACACCGGCACCGCGGCCGCCGCGAGCCAGGGGACGAGGGCGAACGCCGGCGGCAGCTCCGGCCCCGCGAGGTAGCCCACCGTCGCCCAGAACAGCAGGTAGAACACCTCGCAGAACATGATGAACAGCATCACCGAGCCCACTTCCCAGCCCGGCACCCGGTGGCGCCGGTTCAGGTAGTAGGCCATCGCGCCCTTGCCGATCTGCTCGTTGAAGACCGAGATGATGTAGGCGCTGGCGCGGACGGGCAGGATGTCGCGGTAGCGGATGGGGGCGACGAACCAGTTGAGGGCGCGGCTCACGACCAGGGTGTCGATGCAGAAGTAGAGCCCCGAGTAGGCGACCATCAGCGCGGCCCAGGCCCCCCAACGGACGTTCTCGAAGACCTGCGCCATGTAGGCGGCGAGCGACAGCCCCTCGCGCGCGGCGGCGCCGTCCAGACGGGTGTAGAGATAGGCGAAGCAGGCGATGCCCAGCAGCAGGAAGGCGGCGCGGCCGGCCCGGCTGCGGGCCGGGGGCGCCCCTGGCGGAGTCCCGGGGGTCTCGGGAGACGCAGACTCGGTCGCCCCGGGCGCGGTCTCGGGCGCCCTGGGTGCCTCGGACGCGGTCTCGGGCGCGTGGGGCGCGGTCTCGGACGAGGCGTTCATCGCGGGTGTGTCTGACATGACTCGGTCAGGATAGCGGAAGCTGCGCCCGACTCCCTGGTCGCCGGACGCCGACTCGGGGGGGAGCGGCGCTCATCGCGGGGCGGTCCGACACAGCTTGGCCAGGGTATCGGACAACGGGGTGAGGCTGACGCCAAGCTCGGCGGCGGCGTTCTGGTCGACCGTCTCGTCCGATGTAATCACGTCGATCACGGCGGGGGTCAGGCCGCCCTTGCGAAAGAGACCGGCCAGGCCGGCGGCCAGCCGGGCCAGCGAGACCGGGGTGGAGCGGAACGAGATCACTCGGCCCAGCCGGTCCGCCGTGCGCTCGATCAGCTCGCGGTGGGTGAGGGTGGTCGGCCCGACCAGGTCGCAGGTCCGCACGTCCGACGCGGGCCGCTCGCAGCATCCCAGGACGGCGCGGCACAGGTCGTCGACGTCGAGCGGCCGCAGCCGGTGCGCCCCGCCGCCGAGGACGCGCGCCGACGGCCCTTTCGCGGCCGCGACGAGAGCCCGCCCGCCCGCGGTGCCGGGCCCCAGCAGCAGCGGTGTCCTGATGATGGTGGCGCCGAGGCCCGACTCGGCCACGAGGCGCTCCGCCTCGCCCTTCGACCGGAAGTAGCCGTTCCGCGACCGCGGGTCGGCGCCCAGCGAGCTGACGAAGACGACGTGCCCCACCGACGCGGCCCGCGCCGCCTCGACCACCGAGCGGGTGACCTCGACGTTGCCCGACCGGTAGTCGGACGTCCGGCTCTCGAAGAGAATGCCCGCGAGGTGCACGACGGTCCCGGCCCCGGCGAATGCCTCGCTCAGGCGGTCGGACCGGCGGTAGTCCACGACCCGGGGCGTGATGCGGGGCGACTGCGGCAGCCCGTCCAGCACCTCCGGGCGCCGCACCACGGCGGCAGCTTCCAGCGCGTCCCGTGCGGCGACCTGCGCCAGCAACGCCGCTCCGACGGCGCTGTTGGCTCCGACCACGGCGATGCGCCCGCTATTCACGTGCTCCCGCCGAGGAGTCCGGAAGAACCGCTTCCAGGCGATGCTCCTGCATGTCTCCGCTCGATCTCGCCCCTACGCTTCCTGATTACGCCGGATCGAAACCCGCCCGGCGCATCCCGCACGATAGCACGCGGTCCGACGGCCCACGCGTCTCCGACCTCAGCCGTCGTCGCCCATCGGCGCCGCCTTCTCCGCCACGGCCGCGAGGGCGTCGAGCTTCTCGCGAATCTCGGGATCGATCTCGCCCTCCGGGACGTAGACCGTCAGCTCGTGGAAGTTCTTCTTGGCCATCAGGTTCGGCAGGTCCAGCTTCCCGAAGTACGAACGAAAGAGCGGATCGAGAAACTCGTCGCTCGCCTTGACGTCGGCGTCCCACGGCGACCCCTTGCCCAATGTCTGCAACGCGGACTCGATCTCGTCGATGGACTCGCGCATCGCCCGCAGGCGCCGGTCGACCTCGGCCGCCGTGAACAGCGGCCCGAGCGCGGAATCGGGCGGCGCCGCGGCATAGGCTTCCAGCGTGTCTCGCGTGCAGACGTAGTTCTCGATCTCCCGGCGCTTCCACATCAGCGGCTCGACCGGTTCGACGCCGGGCGCCTCCTCTCCGATCCGATCGAAGAGGGCGGCGCCACGAAGCTCCGGCAGCGCCTCGCGCAGACCGTGGAAATGGCTCCGTACGGCTTGGGGCTGATTCCCCACGTAGCGAACGAATGGCCGCTCCAGCGCTCGCGATGCGCGCTCGTGCCCCAGCCGCCCGGCGAAGGCCTGCAGCATCGACAGGTCCGTCGAACCCTCCACGTAGAGCACCCAACCGGTCTGTTCGGCCTGGTAGTACTGGTCGAACCCGATCTCGCGCAACGCCTTCAGGACCTGGCTGCCACGATCGTCGATGCGGTGCGGCCGGCCGACGAACGCCACGACCACGTCCTGGCCCGCCGCCTCGTTCAACAGCACCTCGGAGTGGCTGGCCGCGATGATCTGGCTGCCGGTCTCGCGCGCCACGTCGGTGAGCAGCCGGTAGATCTGGCGCTGGCGGAGAATCTCCAGGTGCGCGTCGGGCTCGTCCAGGAGCAGGACCGCGCCCGGATTCCCGTACATGTACGCCAGAAGGAGCAGCGTCTGCTGCAGGCCCCGGCCCGACGACGACAGATCGAGCCCGGCGCCGCGCTCACGGTAAGCCATCGCGATCTCACCGCGCTCGGCGACGTAGCGAGGCGCGTCCAGCTCCACGCCGAACAGACTCCGGACGTGGTCGACGAGCGCGGTCCAGGCCGACGATTCCTCTTCGTGAATCCGGAAGCAGAGGTTGCGCAACACCTCGGCGGTGCGGCCCTCGCCGATGCGAACGTTGACGGCGCCCTGATCCAGGCGCGTCTCGGTGGCGGCCAACCCCGACATCGGGGGCAGGAAGGCGATGCGGGCGTGTCCCGCGTCGTCCGGCACTTGCATACTACCGGCCGTACCGTCCTCGGACAACCGCAAGGGCCGGCAGTAGAACGACTCCTCGTTCGCGTAGTCGAACTCCAGCCCGCACCTCCAACGCCGGTCGCGGCTCACGCCCTCGACGACGAGAGCGATGCGGATGTTGCTGGTGCGTTGCCGGCCATCGACCTGCCTCACGTCCCGCACGTGCAGATCGCGCCACAGCAGTTTGGCATCGGGAATGGGGACCGCCACGAGATCGCGCCGGTTGACGGTCACCCCGGGCCGTTTCTCCGGGGTGCTCTTCCCGGCCCGCTTCTCGTTCCAGCGCTTGAGCCCGACGTCCCAGAGGGCCAGCGCCTGCATGGCCGAGGTCTTTCCCGAGTTGTTGGGCCCGATGAAGACGACGGGGCTGCCGAGATCGATCTCGACCTCGCCGAATCGCTTGAAGTCCCGGATGACGAGCCTGGTCAGCATCCGATGCGTCCCGGCGCGCCCTACAGCCCGTCGGTCGTCCGGCCCGGCTGCAGGGCGTCGCGGTCGAGCTCGTTCACGTCGTCGATGACGCCGCTCCCGCGTTCACGCGCGGCGCGCGCGGCAGCATGCGATTCCGTCACGCGGTTTCCGATGATACCCGATGCCGGAGGTCCTCTTCGGCTCGACGCCGCCTTCCGGGGCCGGTTAGACTGCGGGAAGGCATGCAGTCCGATCCCGCTCCCCCCCCCCGGCCGACGGCGCGAGCCGGCGAGGCTGGCCGCGACCCGATGGTTGAGGCCTACAAGCGCGACGTCGACCGCACGCTGCTGCGCCAGAACCTCCGGCGGTCGGTCACGGAGCGGGTGAAGAACCTGATCGCCCTGCAGGAGCTGGCGGCGGAGGCGAGACGGGCAGGGCGGGCCCGGGAGCGTGACGGGTGACCGACTTCAGGGCGGTCATCCAGCTCTTCGACGGCGCCGGCATCGAGTGCGTGATCGTCGGCGGCCTTGCGGCCACGATTCACGGCTCCGCCCGGCTCACCCAGGACGTCGACTTCGTCTACGCGCGAACCCCGACGAACATCGACCGCGTCGTCTCCGCCCTGCGACCCCACGCGCCGTACCCCCGGGGTGCTCCGCCCGGCCTGCCCTTCGACTGGAGCCGGGCGACGATCGAGCGGGGCCTCAACTTCACCCTGACGACCGCCATTGGCGACATCGACCTCCTCGGCGAGATCACCGGTGGCGGGGACTACGAGGCGCTTCTGCCCCACAGCGCCCGGGTCGAGATCTTCGGCTGCCGATGCCGGTGCCTTGACCTGCCGGAGCTGATCCGCGTGAAGCGCGCCGCTGGGCGTCCGAAAGACCTCGACGCCCTCGCCGAGCTGGAAGCGCTGCTCGAGGAGCGCGGCGACCCTTCCAGGGGATGAACCCGGCTCGGATTACCCCTTCCCGGCGTCGGGCAACTGCCGCCGGACCTCTTCCAGCAACGACTCAACGAGGTTCAGCGCTTCGTTCCGATCAATCGATTCGGTGCCCAAATCAACGCCCTCGTACCGGAATTCGACAGCATAGGGTGTGTAGCCGACCAGTTTGCGGTACGGCCCCGTATCGACACTGCGGCTCTCGAGGAGGTCCAGCAACGCCTCCAGATTGTGGGTGAGCGGGTACGTCTCGCCCAGCAGCGCGAGCCTCGCCTTGAGAGCCTTCTCGGCCGCCTGCTGCACGTGGAAGCCGAACACCTCGTCGGAGACTTCGTCCGAGCGGCGCATGACCCGCAATGCGCCGTGATCGCGCCCGGCGGCCTCGAGCAGCACCCGCGCGCACTTAGGGTCGGTCATAGACGACCTGCCCTTCCCGGAGCGCCCGCGCCAGGACGTGGTTGAGAGAGTCGCGCCAGTAGTCGACGTCTTCGTGAGAGTAGACGAGAACGTCGGCCGCGACGGGGAATGCCGCCAGGGCGTGGTAGAGCCTGACCGTCTCCCGGCGACGGCTGCGCTGCGGTCCGAACGGCTCTGCCTCGACCACGATCAAGTCGACGTCCGAGTCGTTCCGGTGGTCCCCGCGCCCACGCGAACCGAAGAGGATCACCTGGTCGGGATCCACTTCGTCGACGATCGCCTGGACCATCCGGTCGATGAGGGCGCGGGTGACCGACGTCATTTGCGGAGCTCCGACCGTCACGGAGCCGGCGACGCGATCTTCCGGTACTTGCGAATCGGCCGCCCGCCGCTCGTCTTGAGCAGGAACGTTCCGCCCGGCACGTCGTACTCCCAGCGCAGCCTCTCGCCGTCGAGGACGAGCATGTCGCCCTCGCGGCTGATGCGGAAGGTGCTCATCCGGATCGGGTCGGAGCCGGTCACCGTCACCCGGGCGTCGTCCGGCGACGGCCCGCGCAGGTCCTCCGACCGCTCGTAGCCGTAGGTCCAGGTCATGGGGCCCCAGCGGTACTCCCCGTACCCGGCCGTTGACTCGAAGTCGTCCGGGCCGTTGCGGTGGCGCGTCGCCATGACGAGGCCGTCGTGGACCATCCAGCGCCCTTCCATCTCGGGCGGCCGCAGCACCCGGTCGCCGACGTGCCACTCGATGAGCTCCCACGTCCCTTCGATCACCGCCCGCACATCGGCCGGCGGAGCCAGGTCCTGCGCCCGGCCCGCGGCCACCGCGGCGACGGCCGCGAATCCGACCGCGGCCAGCACCGGCGTTCTCCGTGCACATTGACGGTCGGTCATGGAGCAGTCCCCTCTATCCTCGGACCTGGCCCGCCCATCGCCGCCTACGACTCCGCTGGGCGCCCAACAACCCTGCAGGGAGCCTGCGCCTCCTCCGGAGGCGGCGCCGTTCTACCGCGCAGACTCCCAGTCGACGATTGCCCGCACCGTCCCGCCGATGAGGGCGCGGGTGACGTGGTCATCACCCCATCCCGCGCCCTGCGTCTTGCCGGATCCTGCTTCCAGTCTGCCGACGGCGGGGCGCGGGCTCACGGCAGCGCGAAAACGACCAGGGTGTCGGTGGCCGCCACCGCCACGTACTGCCGGCCGTCCGACGCCAGATAGGTCATCGGGTTGGCGTTCCCCGGCGCCGGCAGCCGCGCCTCCCACAGGCCGCGGCCCGAAGCCGACTCGAAGGCGCGCAGGCGGCCGTCGTCGGTGCCGGCCACGAACGCGATGCCGCTGCCGGTAGTGATGGCGCCGGCGCGGATGAGCCGTCCGGTGGCCCGCCGGCCCTCGGGCAGCCCGTCGGTGACCCCGAGGACCTCCTGCCACGCAACGTCGCCGGTGGCCGCGTCGACCGCGGTCAGCCGCCCCCACGGCGGCCGGTGGCACGGGAGACTGGCGCCGCCCAGCTCCACCGCGAAGCTGGCGGGGCGCTGCGCCCCCTTGCGGTAGGGCACGGGATGGTCCGGAGGCGCCGCCTCGACGTAGCCGAGGGCGCCGAGGTCCTGGGTGACGACGAGCAGATAGCCGGTCGCCGGGTCCACCGCCACCCCGCCCCAGTTGGCGCCGCCGACCCCGCCGGGGAACGAGAGGGTTGTCCGCAACGGCGCGCCCGGGGCGCGGTAGACCCACGGCGTGAACGGGCCCGCGTTGTAGATCTCGCCGAGGCTGTCGACGAGGTCGCGGCACGCGGCGGCGTGCTCGGGCGAGGTGTCCTCCGCGGTCACGAGGTCGTCGGGGTCCCAGGTGAGCCTGGACAGGCCGACCGGCTTCAGGGGTATCGGCTGGGTGGGCGAGGTCGCCTCGCCGGGGACGTCGCTCGCCGCCACCGGGCGTTCCTCGACCCCGTAGACGGGCTCGCCGGTCTCGCGGTCGAGGATGTAGAGATAGCCGGACTTGGTGGTCACCCCGAGGGCGGCGATCGCTCCGCCGTCGCGGGGAATGTCGAAGAGGGCCGGCGGGGCCGGCGGGTCGGCGTCCCACAGGTCGTGGTGGATGGTCTGGAAGTGCCACCGGTACTCGCCGGTGGCGATGTCCACCGCGACGACGGCGTTGCCGTACAGGTTGTCGCCGGGCCGGTCGCCGCCGTAGTCGCCGGGGATGGGCGACGCGAGAGGCAGGTACACGTGCCCCCGCTCGACGTCCATGGAGAAGTAGAACGGCCACGCGTTGGCTCCGAGCCGCCCCTGCCAACTGTCGCCGCCCCAGGTGTCGTGCCCGGGCTGGCCGGGCTGCGCGACCGAGCTGAACTCCCACACCGGGGCGCCCGTGCGGGCGTCGAAGGCGCGGGCGTTGCCGATGCCGCCGATGGTGCCGGCGGGGGTGTTGGCGCCCACCACCACGATGTCGCCGTGCACGAGGGGCACCGAGTTGTAGGGCACGACCATGTCGACGGCGCCGCCCTCGCCGAAGCTCTCGACCGGATCCCCGGTCGCCGCGTCGAGCGCGCGCAGGTGCTGTCCGGTGGTGAAGATGATGCGCGGGGCCTCGCCGTCCCCGCCCGCCCACCAGGCCACGCCGCGTCGCGACGGGCGCGCCCCGTCGAGGGCGTGCCGCCACATCTCGCGGCCGGTCGCCGCGTCGAGGGCGACGACGCGGTCGGCCGCGGGCAGGTACATGACCCCGCCGACGACGATGGGGGTGACCTGCGAGTTCGGCCCGCGCGCGCCCTCGTCGACGGCCGCCAGCGGGTAGGTCCACGCCTCGGCGAGATCGGCCACGTTGGCGGCGGTGATCCCGTCCAGGGGAGAAAACCCCGTCCCCGCGGGGTCGCCCCGATACATGGGCCAGTCGCCGGCGTCGGACGCGGCGGCCTCCTGCTCCCCGCTCCCCTGCGCGGACACCCCGACCCCGCCGGCGCCGGCGAGCAGCCAGACGGCCCCCGCGACGCCCAGAACGACCGCCGACCGCATGGTGCGCTTCACGATGGCAACCTCCTCGTGGGCAGGTCGAGGCCCGGCAGGGGCGCGCCCGGGCGAACCTCGAACCGGCCTCGCTACGACAGGACCGGCATTGTATCCTGCCGCCCCGGCTGTCCGCCTGAACAGCCAGCCAGTTCAAGCCGTACTACGGCCACGGGTGGTCGTCAGTGCTGATGCAGTTCGTGCCGAAGCTGCGCTGCGCCGGGGGTGCCCGAGGGGGCCATCCACCAGATGCTCGTCGACAACCCGCGGCGCTTCCTCGCGTTCGGTGCCCAACGGAGGAAGGGTAGGCGCGCGACCGATGGTCCGCGCGCGTCCTCGGTCCGTGCACGGAGGAGGACGCGCGCGACCGGCCACGCGATCAGAACATCGCGATGGGGTTGGCGGGGCTGCCGGTGCCCCGCGCAACCTTCAGGGGCAGGGCCATGAACATGAAGGCGTAGCGCCCCTCCTCGGCGCACGCCTCGGCCAGCGGCTCGAGCAGGGCGTTGTCGAGCAGGGCCACGCCGTAGTTGAACAGGACGCCGTGGACCGGGAACGTGAGGCCGTAGGGGTCGGGCCGCGCGTCCATCATGTCCCAGCCGAGAAGGGCCACGTCGTGGTCGCGGATGAACTTGGCACAGGTCACGCCGAGCCCCGGCCGGTCGCCGCCCCCGTACTCGCCGCCCGCCCGCACGAACGAGTCCTTCCCGCTGTAGACGAGCAGGGCGTCGCCCGGCTCTACCTCGACCCCCTGGGCGCGGGCGATCTCCTCGAGCTCCCAGCCCTGCACGGGGTTGTCGGGGGTGACGTGGGGCTCGCCGCGGTGGCGCGGCACGTCGAGCAGCACCCCCTTGGTGATGATGCCGTCCGACCACGCGTCGATGGCGCCGAAGAACGCCCCCTGCGTGGTCACCTCCACGTCGGGGTCGCGGCCCTGCCACATGCCGTCGCTCTCCCACATGTGGCACAGGGCGTCGATGTGGGTCACCGTCTGCCCGTGGTAGATGAAGCCGTAGTAGTCGGACACCGCGCCCCCGCCGCCCTCGCGCGCGCTCTTGCGGATGAACTGCTGCGAGGGCTCGAAGACGCGGCTCGCCGAGACCTTCCGTCCCGTCCGGACGAGCCGGGTCGCCGCCGCGCTCTTCTCGTCGGTGATGAGGTTGATGGCGCCCTTCTCGTCGTCGTCGCCCCACCGGCCCCAGTTGCGGAGGTCGGTGTACCACGACCGGACCTCCTCGGGCGTGGGCATCCGGGGATCGGCCTGGGCGGCGGCGGCCGCTCCCGGCGCGCCGGCGGCCACGGGCGGGGACAGTTGCCGCTCCAGCAGCTCGGCCGGCGAGAGGGTGTCGGGCGCGGCCGGCCGGGCCGCGTTTCCGCCCCACGCCGCCGCGCGCCCGCCGAGGGCCGCGCTGCCGGCCGCCGCCGTCGTCAACGTCGTCAGGAACCGTCGTCTCGAAGAGGCCATGGGTCTTCCTTTCTGCTGCCGCGGGTCTCCCGATCTCCAGGGGCGGAACCGGGGTCCATCATAGACCAGCCCCGCTCAGGGGGAGCCCAGGTCGAACGAGATCCCCAGCGAGACGAAGCGGTGCTTCTTCGACGCGCCGGTGCGGTGGTAGAAGAGCGGCTCGAGGGCCGCCCCGGGGGTGAGGGCCTCGGCGATCACGGGCGGCCCCGGGTTCTTGTAGTAGTCGAACTTCACGAACAGCCTCGTCCGGCCGGCGAGGCTGTCGTCCCGGCGGGGCCACCAGTCGATGCGCGCGAACCAGTCCATGCGGTAGGCGAGCAGGCCGTCGGGAAGGCGGCGCGGGGAGCTGATCGGCAGCTTGAAGGACGGTATGAACTCGATCGAGAGGCTCGTCAGCGGCCGCATCGCGATGGTCGGCCAGAGCAGGAACCGGTAGCGGTGCCGGCCCGGCACCCGCAGGTAGCGCGGCGGCGGGAGAACGGCGGAGGCCGCGGGGCCGCCGGTCACGGGGTCGAGGGGGGAGACCGGGGTCTCGATCAGCGCGTTCTCGAACTCGGAGAAGACCCCGACCCCCAGCGACAGCGACACCATCGCCTGCCGGCCGGCGAGGCCCCGCTCGAGCGGATCGACGACATCGAGGAGGCTGTCGAAGACGTCGGGGGCCGGCCGGGGGTCACCCGGCGCGGGGCGGAACGCGGGGGCGCCGGGCGGCGTCCCGGTGATGCAGGCCGGCGGGGCGGCGGCCCCGCCCGCGGGATCGAAGCCGGCGCGGAGCCGCTCGACCCCGCAACGGAACCCGCTGGCGCCATCGGCCGCGAGGTGGGCGAGGGCCCGCGCCCCCGCCTCGTCGTCCCGCCGCGGCCACAGATCGACGCCCATGGTGACCCCACCCCCGATCTCGTAGCGCGAGGCGATGCTCATGGCGTCGTCCGAGTAGCGCTCGATGAACGCGAAGGCCCCCATGTGATCGGTGCGCCGGTGGTCGTAGCCGAGCCGCACGCGGCTGAAGTCCTGCTCGAACACGTTGTCGTGGATGAGCGCCCGCATGTCGCCGAGGAGCCCGACCCGGGACCGATAGCCGCCGCCGCCGAGCCGGGCGCCGGCCCGGAGCCCGAACAGCGTCTCGTTGCCGGGGCCGCCGCTGAAGTCGCCGGTCTCGTCGGCGCTGAAGCTGAAGTCGACGTCGCCGGCGAGGCCGCGCTGCCGCGCCTCCTGCGCGGCGAGGGTGGCGAGGGTGGCGCGGAACCGCTCCCAATCGGCGCCGAGCATGCGCCGCGCCTGCTCCTCGAACGGGGCCAGTTGTTCCCGAAACACCAGGGCCCGCGCGCCGTCCCGCCCCGGCGCGGCCTCCGGCTCCTGGGCGCGGACCGCGCCGGACGGCGCCACGGCCACGGCAAGGACGACCAGCAGTCCCCTCGCTCCACTCGACACTCTCATTCGACTCCTCGTCTCGGACGGACGCACGCGGCCCCGACGCCGCGCCTCCGTCGCCGGTCCAACCCCGCGCCGCACGCGGCGACCCGCCGCGCCGGACGGCCGGCCGCGGAAGCGACGCACGCGGCCCCGACGCCGCGCCTCCGTCGCCGGTCCAACCCCGCGCCGCACGCGGCGACCCGCCGCGCCGGACGGCCGGCCGCGGAAGCGGGGCGATCTTGCCACGGGTCGGCCGCATCGGTGATGTGGAGGGGCGGCCGGTCATATAATCCTCGGACCAATCGAGCTTCCATCCCGGGACCCGTCAGATCGGAAGGTGGACCCATGGTGACCAGCCAGCGCAGACTCTTCCCCGGCGCCAGCCTGCTCGCGAGTGCCGGCCTGCTCGCGTTCGCCGCCGGCGCGGCCGCCCAGCCGGAGCCGGCGCCGGTGCCCGAGATGCTCCGCGACTTCGTCCCCGTCACCGACGCCATGCTGCGCGAGCCGGCGCCCGAGAACTGGATCGGCTTCCGCAACGGCTACGCCCTGTGGGGGTACAGCCCCCTCGAGCAGATCGACGCCGGCAACGTCGGCGAGCTGCGGCTCGTCTGGTCGCGGGCCATGCAGGAGGGCTACCAGGAGGTCGAGCCCATCGTCCACGACGGGGTGATGTTCCTCGCCAACGTCGAGGACATCGTGCAGGCCCTCGACGCCACCACCGGCGACCTCCTGTGGCAGTACCGGCGCAACCTGCCCGAGAACATCGCCAACGTCACCGGCACCCGCTACCGCTACCGCAACGTCTCCATCTACGGCGACAAGATCTTCCTCGCCACCAACGACGCCTACATCGTCGCCCTCGACGCCCGCACCGGCGAGCTCGTGTGGGAGACCGAGCGGGCCGACTACCGCGAGCGGGTGGCGCAGACGGCGGGACCGACCATCGTCAACGGCAAGGTCATCAACGGCTCGCGCTGCAACCCGTCGAGCCCGCGCCCCGGCGGCTGCTTCATCACGGCCCACGACGTCGACAGCGGCGAGGAGCTGTGGCGCGTCAACACCGCGGCGACGCCGGACCAGTTCGGCGGCGACACCTGGGGCGGGCTGCCCCGCGCCGCCCGGCGGCACGCCTCGGCGTGGATGGTGGGCAGCTACGACCCCGAGCTGCACCTCGTCTACTGGGGCACGGGGCCGCCGGCGCCGTTGCCCGAGTCGCTGCGGGGGGCGGGCAAGGCGGACCTGCTCTTCACCAACTCGACCCTCGCCCTCGACCCCGACACCGGCGAGATGGCCTGGTACTTCCAGCACCTGCCCCGCGACAACTGGGACCTCGACCACGTCTACGAGCGCATGATCGTCGAGACCGAGGTGTCGCCGAACCCCGCATCGGTGCCGTGGATCAACCCCGCGGTGACCCCGGGCGAGCGGCGCAAGGTCATCACCGGCATCCCCGGCAAGACCGGCCTCATCTGGACGCTGGACGCCGCCACCGGCGAGTTCCTCTGGGCGCGGCCCACCGTCTACCAGAACATCATGACCGGGCTCGACCTCGCGACGGGACGCCCCGCGTTCGACGAGTCGACGGCGCCGGTGTCGGTCCGCGACCCGGCGTTCGCCTGCCCCCACCTGCTCGGCGGCAAGAACCAGCCGTCGGGCGCCTACAGCCCCGACACCGGCGCCCTCTACATGCCCCTGAACAACGCCTGCATGGACATCGCGATGTCGGTCGAGGTGGCGGGGCCGAGCGACGGCTACGACGTGCGGGTCCAGGTGCGCCACCGGCCGGACGTCGACCCCGACACGGCGCCGGTGGGCCGCCTCGAGGCGGTGTCGGCGTCGACCGGCGACACCCTCTGGCTCTACGAGCAGCGCGCGCCCATCTACGGGTCGGTGCTGGCCACGGGCGGGAATCTGCTCTTCTCGGGCGACGTCGTCCGCCGCTTCCGCGCGTTCGACGCCGAGACCGGCGAGGTGCTCTGGCAGACGATCCTCAACGGGCCGGTCAGCGGCCGGCCCATGACCTTCAGCGTCGGCGGGCGCCAGTACCTCGCGGTGGGGTCGGGCGGCCTGACCCAGGGCACCGGGTTCCTGCAGCTCACGCCCGAGCTGACCAGCCCGAGCGGGAGCAACACGCTGTTCGTTTTCGCGTTGCCTTAACGCTGGATCTGGTCCGTGGCGGTCCGCATCTGTTCAAACAAGCAGGTTTATGAGCCAAATTTTGCGCAATTGCCCGTCTTGGGGGTCCGAGCCGGTCCGGGGCGATCCGCCCAAATCCGAGGCTTGACTGTGGGCGTATCGTGGGTGTACCGTTTTGATCAAAAGGGGCTGATTCAATGGAGAGATTGACAGCCAAGCGGGCCGAGACGCTGCGGAAGCCGGCCCGGTATCAGGCGGGCGACACGGTGTACCTGGTCGTGGCCAAGGGCCGGACGGGCAGGGTCAACAAGCGGTGGGTTCAACGGCCCCACGTCCAAGGGAAGCGGCGCGACATCAGCATCGGCACGTACCCGGCCGTCACGCTGTCCGAGGCTCGGGAGCGGGCACACGACAATCGCCTGACGGCGAAGCGGGGCGGCGACCCGACCGGGCGTGCGTCGACCGTGCCGACGTTCGCGGACGTGTCCGCCAAGGTCGACCGGGGGGGCCAGTGGCGCGGTCGGACCCGGGAGACGCGGCGGCGGACGCTGGCGCGGTACGCGGCGCGTCTCATGGGCCGGCCCGTCGATCAGATCAACCGGGCGGCGGTGCTCTCGGTGCTCGGGCCGGTCTACCGCGACAAGCCCGCGACCGGCAAGCTCCTGCGCGGTTGGGTCCGGGGCGTGCTCGCTGCGGCGCAGGCTCTCGGCCATGTCGACGTGAACGCGGCGGGCGAAGTGATCGACGCGGCCTTGCCGAAGACTCCGAAGGCCCCAGCGCATCGGCGGGCGTTGCCGTACGCGGACGTTCCCGCGGCGCTTGCGGCGGTCGAGGCGTCCTCGGCCGGTCCGGTCGTCAAGGCGGCGATTGGCTTCACGGCGCTGACGGCGGTCCGGTCGGGCGAGGCTCGCGGGGCGACGTGGGGCGAGGTCGACCTTGCGGTGCGGGAGTGGCGCGTACCGGCATCGCGGATGAAGGGCGGGGCGGAACATCGGGTGCCGTTGTCGGATGCGGCTGTCGCGGTGCTGGAGGGCATGAGGGCGCGTTCCGACGGCGCGGCCGATTCGCTGATCTTCCGTGGCGTTGGCGGGCGGCGGCTCAACGGCGACACCTTGATCAAGGCGCTGCGGAGAGCGACGGCTACGGATGCGGACGTTCACGGCTTCCGGTCGAGTTTCCGCACATGGGCGGCGGAGCGTTCCGGGGCGACGAGGGACGTGGCGGAGCTGGCCCTCGCCCACGTGGTGGGCGGGGCAGTCGAGCGGAGTTACGCGCGCAGCGATCTGTTCGACCAGCGGCGCGGGCTGATGGACCGATGGGCGGCGTTCGTGACCCGCTAGTCGTGAGGCTCCGCCGGTGGCAACCCTGGAGTCCCGCCCCCGGATGGGCGGACGAAGGCATGATCTGGTCCGAGAGCCGACTGCGGGGAATCTGCATGTCCGGTTCGATGGACGCCGACTCCCAACAGCGCCACGGCCCAGAGGTGAGCCACTCCACGACGGGCGAAAAGCCGCCCCATCCTGAGCCGTCCCGCCGATACTCTACACCAGCCAATTCCTGCGGCTCATTGAACTGGGAGGCAAAACTGTGACCGAACCACCCAAAGCCCCAGCCCCGGCCCCTGCCCAGGCCCCCACCCTGGACAACCGTGCGGTCGATTATGTCCTCAATGCTGCCAAAGCTGCCGTGGGACCGATTCCGATCGTCGGCCCTCTCGTCAGCGAACTCGTTGGCGTCGTCATTCCAAATCAGCGGCTGGACAGAATTGCGAAGTTCTTGGTCGAGCTGGATCGAAGAATCCGCAGCCTTGAGGCTCCGGCCACCATCCTTGAGCAACTCAGCGACGAGACCTTCACCGATCTGCTCGAGGAGGGCCTTCGTCAGTCCGCACGATCGCTCAGCGATGAGAGACGACAGTACATTGCATCCCTCATCTGTAACAGCTTGTCCTCCAGGAATATAGCGTATATCGAATCCCGGCACCTCCTGCGTGTTCTTGACCAGCTGAACGATATAGAGATCATCTGGCTGCGCTATTACCGGGAGCCAACCGTAGGCGGCGACGACAACTTCCGAGAGGCCCACGCTGAAATCCTACGGCCTGCCGACGCCGCATTTGGTGCCCCACAAGGAGATTTGGACAGAATGACGCTGCAGAAAAGCTACACGCAGCACCTTGCGCAATTGAACCTGCTCATGCCCACATATGAAACGGACATCGAGACAAAACAGCCCGAGTTCGACGACTGGAGTGGTCGACAAAAGGTGCAGGGCTATGACATTACGAATCTTGGAAGTCTGCTTCTCAGGGAGATTGGCTTAGGACAGAGTGACTGACAGCCGCGACACCGGCGTCGCCGGCGGAACGCGTCGTGTCGTCCCTGTCCGCGACATGGTCGAGACTACGCCAATCAGTACCCACAAATTCCCACCCATCGTCCACGGCGGGCTGTGGCCACGGAAGCGAGTCGTCGAACTGGCACCCGAACTAGGTTGAGATTATGGCCGCGTAGCTTCTTCGCGTTCTCCACGGAATCTCTTTCTCACATCCGGCAGCCACTGGACACAAGGCCGCTACTAGACTAGATCGTGTCGTACCAATTCCCTCTCTTCCTCGACTTCGTCCAATGATGTGGGCACTTCTCGAAAATCGAGATGATACATAGGTAGCCGCCACAGATCAACCAGCGCTCGAATATGCCGAGCTGTCACGCCGGGCGCTGGTAGCTTCCCGCGGTCAAGGCGCTCGAACAGTTGGACCTTTAGCCTGTGGTCGTCTACCCGGCTTTCCTCTTCGATGAACTCAACTTGCCCCCAGACCTCCGAAGTGGCCTTTAGGCCCGCAAGCGTAAAGATGCCAACTTTATCCATCGCCTCAACTAGACATAGCGAGTCCGGCTGATGGGAGTAGGTGCTCCCATACACAGAAACAGCCTCATGCGGGTTACTCCAGCGTGGACCGCCATGTTCGGTACCCTCTATATCGACGTAAAGCACGCTCTCTCGTTCATGGAGAGCCCAGTTCGGGGCGATATATTCACTAAACTCCCCTTCCAAATAGTGAGTCTTGCGTTCGTGGTCTACGTATTCACGCAAGTCCGCTAGTTTGGAAGGCCGCCACTGGCATGCTGTGGCATAGAGTAGTCGAGCGAGATGGCTGTAGAACCATCGCGCTATCTCGCCTATGCGTCTGTCTACGACGTGTTTGGGACACCGTACTGCGTCCATAAGGATAAGGGCTTTGCGGCCTCCTCGGAGGCGAGCCCACGCAGTACTGCGGCTTCGCGTTTCATTTCGGCGGAAAGCTCGCAAGATCCTCGCCAGAGGCTCTGCGCGCTGGCCAGGATTTCGGGAAGCCCGTCGGCCAAGAACGAAAGACGATCGTCGTGCGCCATATTGCAGAGCACTCTGGCTTGATGTAGTCCGATGGGTATGTTGCGCATGTGCCTTATGCCTTTCTCCGAATCCTACCAAAAAAGATCCTCCAGACATTCGTTGACTCGAGCTGGCCTGATCCGGTAGCTCGAGCGGCCGGTGTCCTCGGCGATGCCTGAGCAACGGGTCGCACTCGCCACCCAGCTGCCCTTCATTACGCATCGCCTCCGACGCGCCGTCAAGGGCTTGCCCTTCCCGTCTGGGCATTCATCTGGTCCGGATAGCGCCCCGCCCTTTCGGCTGTGGCCGAAGTACTCGATTTGACCACGGCTCCGTTCTGTCTCCGGCGACGATTCGCGCTCTTTGGAAATAGTCGTGGTTCAACCCATCGAGGAGGAGCTGACGCGCAGGGTGAAGTGCTAGGAACCGGCGCCACCACTGGATATCTTGTGGCGGGCTGCCTAGGCATACCGTCACCGCATCCACGAAGTACTGCGTCTTTATCCTCACAATCTCTCGCGCGAATGGGCGCCAGTCTTCTATCGTCACTACGGACCCCGCCCTCACGGTCCCATTCGCTGGCAACCCAGTGATCGTCACCCATCCGTCGTTGATGCCACGAACTAATTCGGCCTGCTGCGCAATCCGAATCGGGCATTTGTTCCACCTGCCGGCATCTCTCGCAGACTGGCAGGGAAAGACGTTGCAGTTCCTCCCATCTTCCACCAATGAAGAGCTTGGTCGCGTGGTTGACAATAAGGTTTGTCGGTAGAATTGTCCACTTGCGCAGACGGTCACTCCATGTTGCGAACGCCGGCGGCCACTCCGCTCGTTGACTTCTGTTGAACACGTGCGCGTGCGTGATGGGCGGTGCGGACTCCCCGCGATTCAGGCAGATGAAACAGAAGCGTGACGCACCTCGCTCCGCTCGCCCCTGCTTTCTGTTCTGGGGCTTCGGCACCACGACCATCCCATCGACCTTGGTCCCCAGCTCCGATTCCATGGCGTGTCGGTTGAATCTCTGTAGCATTCCAGTTACCCGGGTACAGTTTCCCACAACGGCACCGTTTCGCCAATCCGGCGGCGGTAGGCTGCTTCTGCCTTCCCTACTCGGGAGCTCCCCACGGGCCACGGCCGGCATCGACTGCGGGGCGTCGCGGCTCCCGGTGAGGCGCGTCATGCGCGGCCGCCTTTCCGGGCGAGGGCTCGACGCCACCGCCGCCGGGCCGCCCGCGACCGGGGCTTCGCCGGGGCGCTCGGCCGCTCGGTCTCCCGGCCGGCGAGCCACCGCATGATCGCTTCCTGGGCTATGCGGAGCTCCGCATAGGAGAGGAAATTTCCCGTCCCGGCCGCCTGTCGAAGACAGGCGGCCGGGTGGACGGGGGGCGAGGAGCAAGGGGTCGGGTTACATGATGGGTCGGTCGTGCCTCCGACGCCGCCCCCGCCTGTGCCGCGTATGCGCCGTATTCCGGGAGGTCGGGATGACGGCCCCGCGGGGCTCGTTCGCCGTCTGCCTGACGGTCCGGAGGCGGTCGCCTGCTCGATGCGTTCCAGCAGCCGGTCGGGCAGCCACCCTCGCAAGGTCAGCCCGTCGTCCCGCCGCTCAGCGTTCGGGGCGGGCCGACCTGGGGAAATCACGCCCCGGCACCATGCCGGAGCGCGTCGTTTGTCAGCGAAGTCCCGCGGCTCGGCCGGTCCGGCCGCGGGACGTTCAGCGCTACCCGGAAACGGTCAGCGGCTCTCCTCCTCGAAGGTGCGCAGGTAGCGGGACACGGTGATGGGCGCGCAGCCGACCGCCCGCGCGATACGCTTGAAGCCGAGGCCCTGGGCGCGAAGCTCGACCATGCGCGCGACGGCCTCGGCCGACATCGGCGGGCGGAGGAACCCGCGCCTCACCGTCACGCGGCCGCGCCGGCGCAGCACCTGCCGGTCGGCGAGGGCCGGCATCGACCGCTCGTCGTCGTAGAAGTCTGATGCGTGCTTCGCCAGCTCGTGCCAATCGACGGCCGCGCGCGTCGGGCTGCCGTTGATGGGCTCGGGGTCCGGCATCTGGTCGAGGAGGCCGTCGGCGCCCCGCCACGCGACCTCGAACTCCCGCCCGGCGCTCACGGCCGACTCGCGGACGACCGTCGTCAGGGGCTCGACCTGCTGGTAGACGACCGACAGGCCTGTCGTGTGGCCGGCGCCGGTGCGATACGACACGTCGGCGAGAGCCGAGCTCACGGCGGGGCTCGCCAGCGCCGCGGCCAGCGCGGAGCCCTGCAAGCGCAGCTTCGCCGTGAGCCGCAAGGCGCGGATCGTCGAGCCGCCGTGGTCGATGGAGCGGACAACAATCTCGGAGCCGACTCGTATCGGCCGGCCGTCCCGGAACCGGTCCCTCCTCAAGCTGCGGACGCGAGTAGTGGCCATCGGTCACTCCCTCTCGCGGCGAGTCGCGTCCGGCCTCATGCCGGCTGGCGCTCGCGCGCACACGTCCGGCCGCGGGACTCCTGCCCGCGATTCCGGAGTCAGGGAGCCCCGCAGGGGACCGCTGCCCGGGGTGTCTAATCGACCGGCCGATGGTTTTCGGCGCCGGCGTTCAGGCCGGCCGGCCTGAGAGAGCGGCGCCCTCGTCGGGCACGGCGGTCGTGGTGGCGGGGAAGTGCCGGCCTGCGGCGAAGCCGCGTTCTTTGCCGGCGCCGGCAAGGTGGAAAGCGGAGATTCGATGCCCCGGGCGTTCAGCGGCGACGGTCGCTCTTCGCCACCGTCGTCCTTGACGCCGGAATCTGCGGAAGGCGCACCCGTCTGGCCGGCCCGCCGTTCAGGCCGGCCGGGTGCGCCGTCGCAAGGGCAGGGGTTCGCCGCCCATCCCGCGGCCGATGGTCTTCACGGCCACGGGATGGAGGCCGGACCGCAGTTCCAGGTCCGGCCGGGGGCGGCGTCCGCCCCGCCGGCGGCTGCCGGCGTTCGGAGCGGGGTCGCTCTCCACCCCGCTCCGGGGGCGGATGGGACGACTGTGCGTGCAAGCCAGCCTCTCAGGCCTGCGCCGCGTGAGCAGGAGCGGGTTGTCTGCGGGAGGCGGGTGGAGTCGACGACCAGCGCGGCGGCGGGCCCGCGGCGGCGAGCCGCGGCGGGGCAGTCTCTGGGGCGGCGCGAGGCGCCGGGGCTGCGCGACGGTCTTCCCGCTCCACGTGGTCGGACGCAACGGTCTTCATCGATCCAGGCCGCGGCCCCGGTCTCTCGTCCGCTTTCGCTCGGGCGGCGGCCTGTCGGCGGCGCGTTCCCGCTCCCGCGCCCGTTCCCGTGCCTGCGCTTGCTTGAGCCGGGCCGCCTCTTCGCTCCGGATGAGCTCCTGAACGGCCCGGACCCTGACCGTGACCTCCCAGCCGGGCCGCGCGGCCTCGCGCGCCGCCATCATCTTCCCGTGCAGGCGGCGCGCGTCGCGGCCGCAGGCGCGGTTGATCGCGGCCGCCTCGAGCTCCCGCTTCTTCCGGTCGTCCTTCCGGCGGTCGGCCCGCTTGTACCGCCAGCCGTCATGAACCTGCCAGACCGCCTCCTCCGCGCGCTTCAGGACGGCCCGCCATTCCGCCGAATCCGAGTACTGCGCCGGCAACCGGCTCTCGTAGCCGCCCAGGTGCGCCTCGGCGACCCGCCGGCCCTCGGTCCGGTCCGGGCCGAAGGCCGTAGCCCGCCGCGTCACCTCCTCGACGGCCTTGTCGCTCCAGGCCGGCTGGGGCTTGGCGAGCGCGGCCGGCAACTCGCCCGGCTCGACCGCGGTCCATCTCGACGAGCGGGGCTCCTCCCGCTCGAAGAGCCGGTTGCGGCCTGACGCGCCCGCGGCCAGCTTCCCGAAGTCCGGACGGCGGATGTCGGCCGCGTGCCCGGGCCACTCCCGGCAGTACCGCTCCTCGAAGGCGGTGGGTGGAGGCCGCCCCCGGGCCGGGCGCTCCGCGGAGGCCGCCGGCCCTCGCGCGGCGGCCGACGCGGGCGGACCGGACGAACGGCCCAACAGCCGCTCGATCCGAGCCCGCAGCCAGTCGTAGAGCCGCTGAACGAAGTTGCGCGGCGCCGACGGCTCGGTCTTCTCGGCCGCGAACGCTCTCACGAGGGCGCGGTCCGAGAGATCCTGCGAGACGCGCCGGCCCGCACGGCCGACCTCCGTGGTCCCGTCGAAACGGCCGCCAACGCCCTGGCACGCCGTGCTGGTGGCGTCGGGGAAGCGCTGTTCCGTCTCGAGGACCACCTCGTGCTCCCGGTGTCGCCGAGTGGCGACCTCCCGGCGGCCGGGGTCCCGCTCGGCGACGTCGAGCGCCCGGTCGATGCGGGCCGGGCGGGTCCCTGACCGCCACGACGGGTCCTCCGCCTCGAGGGCCTCGATGAGTGCGTCGGCCGACGCGGGGTTGGCCAACAGCTGCTTCACGCGAGAGTTGCGCTGCTCGATGGCCTGCTGGCGCCGCGCCTCGGTCCGCTCCTCCTCGAGGCGGGCGGCGGCGGTGGCGGCGGCGGCAAGGGCCGCCGCTATCCCGCCAGGCGCCGAACGGTTCGCGGTCCAGGCGTCGATGACCGTGCCGGCCGGGAGACGCTGGTCGGCCGCGGCGTCGAGGGCCTCGGTCGTGCGCTCCACCGCCGCGAGACCGGCCGCGTGCGTCTCGCCGGTCTCGTAGACCGCATGGACAGCGGCGGGGCGCAAGTCGACGTTCGACCGCGCCGGCGCGGCCTGCGCCGCCGCCGTGCGCGCCTCCAGCTCGCCCGCCGCGAGGGCCCTGTCGAGGGCCGCCGTGTCGAACCGGCCCGGACCGTCGTCGAGGACCTCGCGGTAGCGGGCGGCGGCGGCCTCGTCCGACAGCACGGCGCGAAGGCGCCCAAGGCGCGCGACGTCCGACTCCGCCGCGCTCAGCGCCGCATCCTGGTTCCCGCGCGTCGTCGCGGCGTTCCCGTCCACGCCCCGCTTCGGATCGATGTCCGCCAGGTGGGCGTGGTACAGGTCCATCCCCCCGATGCCGAGCGCCTCGACGCGGGCCTTCGCCGCGGCCGCCCGGTCGATCACGGCCCATCCGTCGACGAGCGTCTCCGCCTCCCGGTCGTCGTCGCCGAGGACATCGCGCCGGGCGTTGCGGAGAAGCTCCTCGCCGCCGGCGGCCTTCAGCAGATTGCCTTCCTCGAGCTCCAGCCCGGCGTGCTCCACCTCGAGCAGGTCCTCTGCCTTGTCGATGACCCGCGCCCGCTCCGCGATGCCGCCGTCGCCGAAGACCGCGCCGCGCGCCGCCAGCTCTTCGGCCGCCTCGGCCAGCAGCCGGTCGTCGCCCGTGGCCGCGAGGACCCGTTCCTCGCGCCGGTCGAGCGCTTCCCTCACCCGCTGCTCCGCCGCGCGGACCATCGACTCGCGTTCGGCCGGTGTCGGCGGCGCCGCCGCAGCACCGCCGGCCCGGGCCTGTTCCGCCGCCGACAGATGCCGCCGGCCCAGCGGGATCGACCGGAGCGCTCCCTCGCGAGCCGCCAGATCCTCGTCGACTCGTTGCGCGACCCGTTCCAGAACGGATTCCCGCTTCGCGAAGCTCTGCGCCGCCGCCGCCGAGGCGACGGCCTCCCCGTACTCCTCCCTCAGCAACGTCGAACCGGTCGACGTCGCCATGAGCGACTCCTCGCGGTCGGCGAGGTCCGCGCGGAGACGGTCTTCCACCGTCCCCACGGCGCGTTCCCTCTCGCCCGGCGTCAGACGGCCGCCGGCGCGGGCCAGGACCGACTGGTGCGCCTCGTCCAGCCACTGCCCGCCCTTCGACGTCGCCAGCACCGACTCCTCGCGGGCGGCCAGCACGGCCCACGCCGCCGCCACGAGCTCCTCCCGCTCCCGCTCGCCCGCCGCGAGGGCCCTGTCGAGGACCGCCGTGTCGAACCGGCCCGGACTGTCGTCGAGGACTTCGCGGTAGCGGGCGGCGGCGGCCTCGTCCGACAGCACGGCGCGAAGGCGCCCGCCGCGCGCGGCGTCCGACTCCGCCGCGCTCAGCGCCGCATCCTGGTTCCCGCGCGTCGTCGCGGCGTTCCCGTCCACGCCCCACCTCGGATCGACGTCCGCCAGGTGGGCGTGGTACAGGTCCATGCCCCCGATGCCGAGCGCCTCGACGCGGGCCTTCGCCGCGGCCGCCCGGTCGATGACGGCCCAGCCGTCGGCGAGCGCCTGCGCCCTCCGGCCGGCGGCGCCGAGGACATCGCGCCGGGCGTTGCGGAGAAACTCCTCGCCGGCGGCGTCCTTCAGCAGATCCGCTTCCTCGAGCTCGAGCTCGGCGCGCTCCTCCCCGAGCAGGTCCTCCGCCCTGTCGATGATCCGCGCCCGCTCCGCGAAGCCGCCGTCGCCGGAGACCGCGCCGCGCTCCGTCAGCTCCACGGCCGCTTCGGCCAGCAGCCGGTCGCCCCGTGCCCGCGAGGACCCGTTCCTCGCGCCGGTCGAGCTCCTCCCTCACCCGCTGCTCCGCCGCCCGGACCATCGACTCGCGCGCGGCCGGGGTCGGCGCCGCCGCCGCAGCACCGCCGGCCCGGGCCTGTTCCGCCGCCGACAGATGCCGCCGGCCCAGCGGGATCGACCGGAGCGCGGTCCGACGACCGCGCCCTCTTCGGTCTCGATGCGGAGCCGTCCGCCGACCCCGCGGACGCGGACAAGGCCGAGCCGGCAGCCGCGCGACTGGCCCCGATCACCGCCCGCCAGAAGAAGCTGTTGGCCAAGCTGGTCGAGGAGCATCCGCAGTTCGCGCGGGAGCTCGGCGTCGACCCCGACGAGCCCGGGCTCGAACAGCTCGGCAAGGCAAACGCGACCTCCCTGCTCGGCACGATGCTCGACCGCGTCAACGCGCAGGCGGGGCCCGATGAACGATGAGGACTCGTGCGCCCGGGGCGCCGGGCGGGCCGCCGACTGCCGCCCGGCAGGCGTCCGTTCGTGAGGGTCGTCAGTGTCGAGCCCGCGGTGGGAAGTGAGCGAAAGGGCAGGTCGTCGAGGACGAAGATCGGCCGGCGGGCGCCGTCACGCGAGGGCGGGATCCGTCACCGCTCCCTCGTCCCCGCGCCCGCGCCCGCCGGCGGGCCGGTCAACTTCTTCGCCACCCGCTCCCGACTCGTTGCGGGACGCTGCCGATCGCCGGGACAGCAACTGCGCCAATTGCTTCACGTCCTCGACCTGGAGGAGATCCTGCATGTCCGAGCGCCGGACCGAACCGTGCTTGAGCCATCCCGCGATCCTCTTGTTGAGGGAGGATGTCGTTTCTTCGAGATGCTCCGCCACCGCCGCCTGGAGCTCCGGCTCCTCGTCGAGCAGCGCCCGCCACAAACCGGTGAGCCGGCCGGGGCGCCAGTCGGGCAGCCGGTACACCTGATCCGACGGAACGAGCCCGCCGCGGTACACGGCCAGGATGACTCCGCGGTCGTCGACGTCCTTGCGATCCCAGCGCTCGGGGACTAGGTCCTGGTGGCCGTTCGGCTTGGGCGCTTCCCAGGCGGCCACCTCGTAGGTGGTCGCCGTCAGCCTGATCAGCCACCGCAGCCCTTCGTGCCCCTTCCGGTCCCGGAGCCAGATCCGCTGACCGGGCTCGAACTTCGCGCACGGCGAGACGAGGCAGAGGTCCGCCGACCGGATGCCGGCCGGGACCATCGAGTCGCCGTAGCAGCTCACGTAGAACGCCTGGGGGTCGTCGAGATCCACCGGCGCCGGCCTCGTCCGATCGGCCTCTTCGTTCTCCGTCAGGTGGACCTCCGGCGACGGCTGCGACAACACCCGCACCGGCAGTTGGACGCTCGGGTCGAAGCGCGTCAGCGGGCGGGACGGTTCCGCGCCGTCGGCCTCCACCTGAACATCCCGCGCGGGACCGATGTAGAGCTCCAGACCAAGGGCGTGGCAGATCTGCTCGGCGCGGTTCAGGCGGGGGACGTGCCCGTTCAGGACGGACCGGATGGCGTCTTGCGGCAGGCCGCTGTTGACGGCGGCCCGGTACCGGGATTGTCCCCTTTCCGCGAGCCGACGCCGGACCGCCTCCGCGAAATTGATGGTCGTCACACCGGAAAGTACACCGCCTCTCAGGACGAACGTGCATCTTGTTGGATCTCTGTGGTCTTGATCCATTTCGGTATATACACGTAACCGTCGGCAGCCTGCATCGGGGGACTGCGGCGGCGAGACGATCTCCACTTCCGTCTCACCGCTGGACCGGGCAGAGTGCCATTGACGACGGGAGGTACTGGCGATGGCTCGGCTCCTGACGGTCAAGTAGGTTGGCGGTCAGTTCGGCGTCTCGCGGTCGACCATGTACAGTCTCGCGGTCGACCATGTACAACAGGTTGGTGGTCAACTGGGCGTCTCGCGGTCGAGCATGTACAAGATGCTGGACAATCGGGGTGTTCCCGGCCGCACCGATCCGGCTTCCGGGCGGCGACCCCTCGCTGGCTCCAGGAGGTTGTCGATGAATGGGTCGGTACCCGCAGATGCGACGGAGATCGCTCACCGCCTGGCCGATAGCGGATGCGGTGGCGCGGCTGGTGCCCTCCCGAGTCCGGGGGACCGCGGGCGAGGTGCGCGTCAGTTCGGCGGCGCTCGCGGTGTCCTCTCCCTTGCACGTCCAGTCGGGGACGGTAACGCAACCGCACCCACGCTCGGTACTGTAGACTGTGAAATCTCGCCCCCGGCCCGCCTCGGGTCCGGCCGTGGTAGCCTCGTTCCTGGTGAGTGAAGGGACGCGGTGAACACGAACACGAGGCGTGGTCGGCACGCCCGGCGGGATCACCGGGCGGGGTCGAAGCCGAACTTCTTCAGGTCGCCGCGAGCCCGGTCCAGCTGGCGGCGGCAGCTCTCGATCGTTTTGAGCGCCTCGACCACCTCTTCGACCGGGCACCACGCGGCGAGCATCGGCGTTAGGACCTGCTCCTCCTGTGCGTTCCCAGCTGTCGGAGGCGTCGGCCCTCTTGAACGTCTCGCGGCAGCTTCGGACGAGATCCTCGGCCCGCCGCAACGATCTGACCGTGCCATCGTACCGCTCTGGTGCCCGTCCGGTGGCCATCTCCCGTTGCGAAGCGTCCTCCGAGGTCACGAGCGTACACAAACAGGCGCTGGGAGGATCCGATGACGCTCGACCAAGCGAAGAACGCCGTCCTGAATGCTGGCTACGAGATCGCCGCCGAAGCCCGGCTCCCCAACGGCACGGGCTGCCAGCTCAGGCTGAAGTCCGGCCAGTGCGTCAACGTGTTCGATACCGGGAACTACAACGTCCAGGGCAAGGATCCCGGCGGGGCGGTCAAGAACCTGCTTGCCGGCGCCGCGGCCGGGAAGCCCGCAGGCCGCAAGGTCTTCGTCGTGTACGGGCGGGACGAGCAGGCGCTCGCGCAGCTCGAAGTGATGCTGCGTCGCTGGGATCTGGAGCCGCTGATTCTCCGCCGCCTCCCGAGTGAGGGGAAGACGGTGATCGAGAAGCTGGAGCACTACCAGGAGGGCGTCGACTTCGGCGTCGTGCTAGGAGCCTGCGCCGCAGGAGTTCGCGGAACCCCGGCGGTCTGCGTCGTGACGCACGGCGTCGGGGCGTAGGCCGCCGGCCGACGAGCCGGTGATCCTCGGCCGATCGGCGGCACGGAACCGAAGAACAGGCCGTACACGGCCCAAACGCCGCGATTCGTGACCGATTCTCGGGCAGTGTGGGGCCAGAATCGCCCCCGTTACGCCGCCATCAGAACGTGCAGGCGCTTTGCGTTCACCGCCAGGCACACCAAGTCCCACTCGCCTCGCACTTTCGCCAGTCCACGCAGGCTGAAGCACCGGAAGCCCAGCACGTGCTTGATCCAGCCGTACGGCGCCTCCGACAACCACTTCCGCTCCGCGTACGCCGACCGGCCCGCCGGCGTCGACAGCTTCGCTGCCATGCGGCCTGTCGCCGGGTGCTTCTTCAGATTGCGGGCGGCGACCCGCTTGTCCTCCCGGCCCACCGCCACATACCCGTCAACACCCCGCGTTTCCAGCTCCGTCAAGTCCCGCTCGTTGCAGAATCCCGAGTCGGCCAGCACCGTCTCCGGCTGCGTGTCGAACCGCTCCTCCACCTGGTCGAGCAACACCGGCAATCCGCCCTGGTCGCTCGCGTTCGCCGTCACATCCGTCGCCACCACCAACTGGTGCTCAGCGTCCACCGCCGCCTGCGCGTTGTAGCACTGCTGGAAGCCCTCGTTGCTCGTCTTCATGATCCCGCTTTCCGGGTCCGTGAAGTTGCTCTGCGCCTTCTCGTCAGGCTCGCCATACGCCCGCTTGTACGGCCGACCCCCCTTCGGGTTCCGCGTCTGGCCCGGCTGCCGACCCCGCGCGTCGTCGGCCGCCCGCTGCGCCGCCTCCAACCGCGCCTTCGCCGCCCGGATCGCCGCCAAACGGTCCTCTCGTCGCTGCAACTCCGCCGGCAACTCGTCGCCACGGACCTCCGGGCCCAACCGAACGTCCTCGGCCACGTCGGTCGAGTCCGCCGAACGCAACAGCGCGTCGATCTCCCCGGCCAGACGCCGCTCCTCCTCCTGCATCCGACCGTAGCTCATCGCCTTGCGCTTGCTCGCATTCGCCCGCACCTTCGTCCCGTCAATCGACAGCTTTCCGAATCGGGCCAGACCCAGTTCCCGCGCCAGACCGACCACCTCCACGAACAGCCGCTTGAAATCCGCCAAGTGCCGGCGTCGAAACTCGCAGAGCGTCCGGTGCTGCGGGAAGTTGCCCGCCGCCAGCACCCGGAACGCCACGTCTTCTTCCAGCTTCTTCGCGACCCCCCGCGACGAAAACACCCCCGTCGCGTACGCGTAGAGCAGCACCTTCACCATCATCCGAGGCTCGTACGGCGCGTTGCGCCGACCGTCCCCCTCGTACGGCGCGTAGAACGCCGTCAGATCCAGACCGTCAACCAGATCGCTGATGTGGTGCGCCAAGTGACCCTCGGGCAGCCACTCCCGCACATCGGGCGGCAACAGCAGCGACTGCTCCGGGGCGTAGCGGCGGAATGTAGTCGACATCCAGTCCCTTCGTCGGCGGCTCGTCTACAATTGTCGCATCCCGGTTTCTGCGGCGCAGACTCCTAGCGACTCCCGACGACGAGGGACACATCGCAGAGAAGCCTGACGAGAAGGCGTTCCGGGCGCGGCAGAACGTCGTGCTGGAGCTCGGGATGCTGCTGGCCCGCTTGGGCCGACACCGCGTCGCGCCCGTGGCGACGGGCACTGCCCGTACTCGGACTGCGGCCGGGTGATCGACGGCGACGAGATCAAGCGGCAGGCGCAGGCGGGGTCGATGGGGGAGCAGCTCTTCGGGGTCGTCTACAAGCGGCGGGTGCCGGGGAAGGTGCTGAAGTCGGGCAAGCGGGGTCGGGACAAGTGGGTGCGGGGCTACCGCGCGCCGCGTTCCGAGGACAACAACGGCGCGGCGATCCGGGAACGGCTCACCGAGAAGCTGCCGGAGTGGGAAGCGCTCGACCTCGTGCCGAGCGAGCGCATCCCGGACGGCAACAAGACGGCCGAGCCCCACCGCTACGGCATGCCGCTCTGGCGCGACCTGTTCTCGCCCCGGCAGTTCCTCTGCCACGGCACGAGCGTGGAGGTGTTCCGGGAGATGCTCGACGCCGACCGCGCGGCGGGCAAGCTGGACGATGTCGGGCGGGCGGCCTACGGTTATCTAGCGCTCTCGCTGGACAAGCTGCGCGACTACAACTCGCGGCTGACGCACTGGCACGTTGGCCGTCAGGTCGTGGCCGGGACGTTCGATCGGCACGACTTCTCCTTCAAGTGGTCCTACGTCGAGATGGCTCCTCTGGTCGTCGGCCTCGGCTATGACTGGGCCATCGGGCAGACGGCCAAGTGCATCGGTGAGCTGGTCGCCCTGATCCGGCCCGAAGCAGGTGCCGCCAGAGCGGGCGGCCTCCTCGACGCGACTCTGTTCTCTCCCGAAGCGGGCGGTGGGGATGCCCGGGACCGGCTCGACGGAGCCCGGCCCGAAGCCGGGGCGACCACGGCACCGCCACCCGTCACCATCACCTGCAAGCCCGGCGACGCCCTCGACCACATTCCCGACGCGAGCATCGACGCCGTGGTGATGGACCCGCCGTACTACGACAACGTGATGTACGCCGAGCTGTCCGACTTCTTCTACGTCTGGCTGAAGCGCACGGCGGGCCACGTCTTCCCGGAGCTCTTCCGCCGGAAGCTGACGGACAAGGAGAACGAGGCGGTGGCCAACCCGGCGCGCTTCGCCGGACAACGGGGCGCGAAGGCGCTCGCGGGGCGCGACTACCAGCAGCGAATGGCGGCCATCTTCGCGGAGTGTCGGCGGGTGCTGAAGCCGGACGGCATCATGACAGTGATGTTCACGCACAAGGCGACCGGCGCGTGGGACGCGCTGACCACCGGCCTCATTGAGGCGGGCTTCGTCATCACGGCGTCGTGGCCGGTGAAGACTCAAGCCGAGGGCAGCCTGCACATCCGAGACAAGGCGGCAGCGAAGACCACGATCTTCCTCGTGTGCCGTTCCCGGCAGACGAAGGCGGGCGCAAGCGGCGTCGCGGAGACGGTCCGCGAGCGTCGGCCCGCGTACGGGGACGACGCCCAGGACGAAGCTCCGACCGTGTACTGGGAGGGAGTGGAGCCTGCCGTCGCGCGCGCGGTACGGACGCGAGTCGTGGAGTTTCAGGACGCCGGCATCAGCGGAGTCGACCTGTATCTGGCGTCGTTCGGGCCGGCCCTCGAGGAGTTCTCTCGCCACTGGCCGTTGCGCCGCGGCACGCCTCGCCAGAAGCCGGAGCAACGCCGGCAGCGGCAGCGCGTGCTGTTCGAGGAGCCGTGGGATCCGTACGCGGTCACGCCGGAGGATGCGCTCGACGCGGCCCGGCGAGAGGTTAAGCGGTGGCGGCTGAGCCAACTGACGCACGTGAAGGCCGACGACGACCTTGACCCGTTGACCGCGTTCTTCGTGCTGGCCTGGGACGCCTTCAAGGCTCCCGTGTTCGCCTACGACGAGGCGCTCCGGCTGGCCCGCGCGGTCGGCGTCGACCTGGAGGGCGGCGTGGTCGGCCGGGTCGCGGGCAAGAAGGCGAGCGACCTGCACCTGTGGGACAGTGCCCGGCGCGCTGCGGCCGGCGCGCTCGGGCCGGCCGACGGTTCGCGCGGCATGATCGACGCGCTGCATCACGCCGCCCACGCCGCCCGCGCACGATCCGTCGCCGCCGCGGCTGAGATGCTCGCCCGCGCCGGCCTCGACCGCGAGCCGCGGTTCTTCGCCGCCCTCGAAGCCGTGCTGGAGGTCCTGCCGCCGTCGAAGACCTTCACCGGAATCGCCCTCGAGGGTGCGGTCGAGGCGTCGGGCAGCGACTTCGAGGCGCTCTACAACCTGTACCGCTTGGCCTACGACGACCGCATCGACGAGCCAGACCAGTTGCGTCTGTGGCGGGAGGAGAGCTGATCGATGAGCGCGGTTCACCCGCGGCGGGGGTACGCACCGCGCCGGGGCGCCCGCATCTGCTCGTTGGTGGTGACGACGTGAAGCCGAAGGTGGTGACGACGTGAAGCCGAAGGTGTACGTCGAGACGTCGGTGGTCAGCTATCTGACCGCGTGGCCGTCGCGCGACGTGGTGACCCTGGGAAACCAGGTCGCCACGCGGGAGTGGTGGCGTGGGGCGGCGAATCGGTTCGAGCTGGTCGCTTCTTCCCTCGTGATCGAAGAGGCGGGCGACGGCGACCCGGAGGCGGCCCGCGCCCGTCTCGCCGCGTTGGAATCGGTGCGCGTGATCCGCGTCGGCGACGAGGCTATGGCGTTGGGCCGTGTTCTCGTCGATGCGCATGCGTTTCCGGCCGATGCCGCCGCCGATGCCGTTCATGCCGCCATCGCGGCCCTGAACGGAGTAGATTATCTGGTGACGTGGAACATGAGGCATCTCGCGAATCCGGTCGCGGCGGCCCGCATCGAGCGGGTGTGCCGGGATGCGGGTCGCGAGCCGCCGGTCATCTGCACGCCGAGCCAGCTCAGGGAGATGGAGCATGAGTAGCCGCATTGATGATCCGATCGTCGCGGAAGTACGGCGCGTGCGGGCGAAGATCTTCGCGAGGCACGGCAACGACATCGCGGCCCTCGTCCGGCACGCCCAGGAGTTGGAGCGTACTCTTGGCCGCCCTTGTGTGCGCTACCCGCCTCGGCCCGTCGTTCGCCCCGGCAAGGAGGGCGTGGCCCGTCGTAGAGGCGGGCAGAGCTGACGGATGCTCGCCGGCCGCTCGTGGCAGCGCAAGTACACCCCGGACGACGGCGACCTGGTCCGGCTGTTCTACGTCCCGGCGCTCGAGGATGCGGAGCGGTACGACCGCCTGACCGGCTACTTCAACGCCGGCGCGCTCGCGCTGGCCGCCCGCGGCATCGAGGGGCTGGTCCGCAACCGCGGCAACATGCGCCTCGTCGTCGGCTGCACCCTGCCGCCGGCTGAGATCGAAGCCATCGAACGGGGGGCCGCGTTGCGCGAGCGGGTCGAGCGCCATCTTGCGGAGGTGCCGCTGGCGCCGCCGGACCAGGTCGCTGCCGACGCGCTGGAGCTGCTGGCGTGGATGGTGGCGCGCGGCCATCTCGACGTGAAGGTCGCGGTGCCGTGCGACGTCGAGCGCCGACCGATTCCCGAGGACGGCATCTTCCACGAGAAGGCCGGCATCGTAGCGGACCGCGCGGGCGACCGGCTCGCCTGGAACGGCAGCCTCAACGAGACCGCGGCGGGCTGGCGCCACAACTGGGAGAGCATCAACGTCTACACGAGCTGGGGGCCGGAGCCGAAGCGCGTCGACGACGAGGAGGCCAACTTCGGGCGCATCTGGGCCGACAAGGCGAAGCGGGTAATCGTGCTCGACACCCCCGAGGCGGTGCGCCGCGACCTGATGCGCTTCATGCCCGACAGCGATCTGCCCGCGCGTCTGCGGGGCGGGGGGCCGGACCCACCGCCCGCGGTCCCGGTCGTTCCGGCCCCGGAAGGGGGCGACCAGGCCGATGAAGACCGCGAGCCCGCGGTCGATCTGCGCAGTCGGGTCTGGGCCTTCATCGGCCGCGCGCCGGCGCTGCCCGATGGGGGTGCGCGCGTCGGCGAGGCCACGGCCGCGGTCACGCTGTGGCCGCATCAGGTGCGGGCGTTCGAGCGGCTCTACGCGCACTGGCCGCCGCGGCTGCTCATCGCCGACGAGGTGGGGCTGGGCAAGACCATCCAGGCCGGCCTGCTGCTGCGGCAGGCGTGGCTCGCCGGCCGCGCGAAGCGGATCCTGATCCTGGCCCCGAAGGCGGTGCTCCGCCAGTGGCAGATCGAGCTGCGCGAGAAGTTCAACCTGAACTGGCCCATCTACGACGGGCGCCAGCTCGTCTGGTACGCCTCCCCGGCTCGGCGGGGGAGCGAGCAGCGCCCCGTCGGCCCGGATGCGTGGCACGCCGAGCCGGTCGTCATCGCGTCCAGCCAGTTGATGCGGCGGCGTGACCGGGCGCAGGTCCTCCTCGATGAATCGCCGCCGTGGGACCTGGTGGTGCTCGACGAAGCCCATCACGCCCGGCGGCGAGCGGCGGGATCGGCGCAGGAAGGGGGACCGAACGCGCTGTTGCGGCTCATGCAGGGCCTGAAGGACCGCGCCGCGGGCCTGCTGCTGCTGACGGCGACGCCCATGCAGGTGCATCCCATCGAGGTCTGGGACCTCCTGAACCTGCTGGGCCTGCCGGGCGACTGGAGCGGGCCGGCGTTTCTGCGGTTCTTCGAGGACATCGGCGAGCCGAGCCCGTCCCCCGATGCCGTCGAGCGGATGGCGGGGCTGTTCCGGGCGGCGGAGCGGGGGTTCGGACCGATGGCGGCGTCCGATGCCCGGCGGATTGCCGGGCTGTCGCCCCTGCGGGCCAACCGCGTGCTCCGTGCGCTGCGCGACCCGGCCAGCATTCCCCGCCGTCAGCTCGAAACGCCGGAGCGGCGCGCGGCGCTGACGCTCATGCGGTCGCACACTCCGGTACGGCACCTGGTTTCACGCCACACCCGCGAGCTGCTGCGGCGCTATCACGAGAACGGGTTGCTGGCGACGCCGATAGCCGTACGCAGGGTCGAGGATCGCTTCGTCGAGATGACCGCCGACGAGCGGGCGCTGTACGACGCGGTGGAGGACTACATCGCCACCACCTACAACCAGGCGGCCGCCGACGAGCGCACCGCGGTGGGGTTCGTCATGACCATCTACCGCCGCCGGCTGGCCAGCAGCTTCCAGGCCCTGCGCACGACGCTCGAACGGCACCTGGGCGCGGTGGCCGCGGCCGGCGACAGCGCCGTGGGCGCCGATGCGTCCGATGCGCCGGCCACGCTCTTCGCCACCCTGGACGAGGACGTGTCCGACGACGAGACGTCGGACGAGGCGCGAGACGTCGACGAGGTGGCGGCGCTCGAGCAGCAGGCGCTCGCTTTCGAGGAAGCCGCCGACATCCAGGGACTGCTCGACGGCATCCGCGGTCTGCCTCCGGACGGCAAGGTGCAGGAATTGAAGCGCGTGGTCCTCGAGCTGCGCCGCGACGGCTTCGCGCAGGCGATGGTGTTCACGCAGTACACAGACACGATGGATTTCCTGCGCGAGGAACTGGGCGCTTGGGGCGCTGTGCCGACCGAGACCAGGTCGGGCGCTCCCGAGGCGCGCGCGGATGCGTCGCAGAATCGGGACTCCGGGAGAGCTGACCGGCCTCAACCGGAGTCGCCGGCCGTCGGATCCCAGCCCACGGACCGGCATGCGGGCGCCTTACGCCTGATGTGCTTCTCAGGCCGTGGGGGCGAGGTCCGTTCGGCCGGCGGCGCTTGGAGCACGATCGGCCGCGACGAGGTCAAGCGCCGCTTCCGGGAGGGCGAGGCCGACCTCCTCTTGTGCACCGACGCCGCCGCGGAGGGCCTGAACTTCCAGTTCTGCGGCGCGCTGATCAACTACGACATGCCGTGGAATCCGATGCGGGTCGAGCAGCGGATCGGTCGCATCGACCGCCTCGGGCAGGCGCATCCGGCCATCCGCATCGTCAACCTGCACTACGCGGGAACCGTCGAGACCGACGTCTACAACGCGCTGCGCACCCGCATCAACCTGTTCGAGTCGGTGGTCGGTCCTCTGCAGCCGATCCTGGCCCGGCTTCCGAGCACCATCGCCGGTGCGGTCCTCGGGGGCGGGGGGCGCCGGGATCAGGACGCCGGCCCGTCCGCGGTCGGGCTGGCATCCGACTCGCAGGCCCGTGGTCGGGGTGACGTCGTCGAGGCCATCGAGCGTCAGGTCAGGGACGCCCGAAGCGGCGGCTTCGACATCGACGCGACGGTGGATACGGAGGTTACAGTGCCGGCGCGGGCGCCGTCGCCGGTGGCCATGGAGGATCTCGACCGAGTGATCTCTTCGCCCGATCTGATGCCGCCGGGAACCGACATCCAACCGCTCGGCCGCCGCGAGTACGGCCTGCTGGCACCGGGAATGCGCGAACGCCTGCGGGTGACCACGAATCCCACCTACTACGAGGAGCACGCCGAGAGCGTCGAGCTTTGGTCGCCGGGAAGCCCGCTCTTCACACCGCCGGAATTCACAGCCGAAGTGAAGGACGACGAGTTTCCGGCGGAGACGACGCTGAAGGAGTTGCTGGACGAATCAAGCATATCGACGACATGAGTGTACCCTCGGTAGGGTTCGCCGTGACGTGCCGCACCCTCCGTGCGCTCCCCGGACTCCCGTGGACATTCGACGACAGAATGGCAGCAGTTGGCAGTCCGTTCGCTGGGGGGCGCTCGGCGTCGGTGTCGCCGCGGTGACGCGGGCGAGGTCGAAACGATGAGGCAAGCGGATCGGCAGGCGCAACAGGCGCACTTGGTGAGGCACGCGCGCGCGGCGGCCGCGAAAGCGGAGGAAGCGCGGTCGCGGGGCCGGAACGTGGAAGCGGAGGGGGCTGGGGGCGCACGCGAAGCAGCTGCAGACCGAGGCAGCGCGGGTCGCGGCGATATGGGGGAACGGTGCCCAGGCTGCCGTGGAGGCGGCCACGGCGACCGCCGATGAGGGCGGGGTGTCCTGACGCGACGGCGCAGCGAGCTGCACAAGAGGCCGCAGATGCGGAACTGGGGGGCGGGTCGTGACCAAACGGTCCGCGCCGGTTGCCAAGCCGATGGGCAGCCCTGTTGCCGCGGGGCGGGAGCGGCTGGCCACGGCGGGCGCCTTCTCCCAGCGCCCCTTGCCCCACCTCTCAACGCGACTCGGCGGCCTGAGTGCGGATCGCATCCATCTTCGCGGCGGCCTTGCGTTGCAAGTGCCGGCGGCGCCCGGGGAGCCCAGCCCCCGAAGCGGGACGATGGTGTTGCCGGCAAGACGGGCCGGGCGCCCAGACGAGTGGTGATGCATGAAGTTCAAGCACAAGCCGATGGTCGTAGACGCCGTTCAGCTCGTGAGCGACACCGAGTTCGAGACGAAGACCGGGCGGTGCCGCGGCAGGCCCGGCGACTGGCTGATCACGACTGAGGACAGCGAAAAGCACGTCTGCCCGCGGGCGACGTTCGAGGCCGTCTACGAGCCCGCCGACCTGTCGATTCGTCGTCGTAGCGTCCCACCTTGGGAGACGGTGCCAGCGAAAACGGACGACGTGTTCCATCGGCTCGCGAGTGCGGCCCGCGACATGCGCATCGTGAGGTATATCGAATTGGCGAGCGACGTGGGCTTGGCGGCGGTCGGAATAGGACAGCCACTCGGCTATATCCGAGACGAAGTGTGTCGAGCGCGAGGACTTCCTTGGCTGACCGCGATTGCGGTCGCGAAAGACGGCCTGCCCAGCGGGGGCTTCTTGCCCGGTGACAGCAGCATCTCGCTGAATCCGGACGACTTCAAGGTGTGGTGGAAGGCGATGGTCTTGCAGGTATTCGCCACCGACTGGTCGACCGTCGAATGCCGGTCCGTGGGTGACCGATGACCTTGGGACGGTGAAGCGGATCGTGGGATGGCGGGCCAAGTCAACCGGGGCGCGGCGTTCTGTATCTGGCGTGACGCGCCCGGCCCGGACGGCCTCCGGCCCCCCTGCCCCGGACGCCGGGGACGCCCGGACGCCCCGGGGACGCCCGGACGCCCCAGACGCCGACGCCCCGACGCCCCGACGCCCCGGGCTCCCGGTGACCCGCGATGGCGGCGATTCGCGCGTGGGTGGAATCGTGGGCGTGCCCGACGCGTCCTGACAGAAACACCAATGGATCCGGGGGTTTTTCGCCGTATTCGTGCTATCGTTGCGAATGACCAACAGGTGTCCGCCGGGGTCCGGAGTTGTGCGAAACAGCATAGTGGACGTGGGACTCCACACCCACGTTCCCAGGTGGGGCTCGCAGCGCCGACGCCAAGCCCGGTAGCCAGGGCACCGCGCTGGCCGAAGCCCGGGCCCTCGGGAAGTCGTTCGGCTTCTCCAGGCCTTCTCACACGAGGTTCGCTCCCATCCGGGAGGGCCAATGCACCGGGCGGCGTGCCGGCCGCGCTCGCCTTCCCGATGATTGATCGATCACCTCAAATGAGGTGCATTCATCTCTTTCACCACACACCAATTGAACGGGTTGCATCGCGCGATTGTGCCGTTAGACTATGTACTATCGCGTCCGGGTCACCAAACCGTCCGGAGCGACGAAATCGACCCGCGCGCCGACGGGGCCGGAGTGTGTCGCGCCCGACCAGCGGGTGCGGATGACGGGCAACGAGCTCGGCCTACAGGGAACCGCCTGCCAACCTCAGCGCGGCCCGCCCGAAGTGTGCGGGCGTGGCCAAGGCAGCCCGCCTGTTCGAGGAGCGCCACGTGGCCAGAGTGGATTGTGACGTGCTGATCATGGGAAACGGCATCGTGGGCAACCTCGCGGCTGCCTGGTTCGCCCGATACATGCCCGCTCTGCACGTCAACGTCGTGGGACCGGCGACCCGGACTCTGCCCGTCGTGGGCGAATCGCTGGTCGAGCTCAGCACGCAACTCCTCCAGGAAATCGGTCTTGGACGGCATCTCGTCGAGGAACAGCTTCCCAAGTATGGCCTCACGTTCTACTACAAGCTGGACCCCGCGGTTCGCGCGGACCCGCGCTACGTCGTGGACGCCGTCCCCACCAATCCCCCGCTGCCGTCGTTTCTCGTCAACCGGTTCACCCTGGACGCCGCGTTGCGGCAGCTCAATCGCGACAACGGCGTCGAGCACGTCGACGGCAAGGTGGTACGGGTCGAGCTGGGCTCGGGCGCGCGGCACAGGGTCACGGTGCGGGATGCCGACGGGAGGGAACTGAGGCACACGGCCCGCTGGGTGATGGACGCGACGGGACGGCGCCGACTGCTGGCGCGCCAACTGCATCTCGGGGACAGCGTTACGCACCAGCGCAGCTCGTTCTGGTTCCGCCTGGCCGACTTCGACGCGTCCATTCTCGACCGCATCGACGCCGTTACGAACGATACTCCGCGCCCCGACGCGTACTATGCCGCGCATCACTTCTTCGGGCGCGGCAACTGGATCTGGTTGATACCGGTGCGGGGGGAAACGGGCAGGCGGATGATGAGCGTCGGGCTGACCTGCCGGCCGGACCTGTTTCCCGAGCCCGTGACGTCCATACCGGAGTTCCTCGACCGGGTGGCGGACGAGCACCCGATCCTGGTAGACCTGGTCCGGAGCGGCTGGGTCGTCGACACAAACCTGTACCGGAACTACATGTACCGCACCCGACGGCGATACTCTTCCCGGGGTTGGTTCCTTGTCGGGGACGCCGCGGATACGGTGGATCCTCTGTACAGCACCGGTCTTGCACTGGCGACCATGGCGATTCAGCAGGTGGGGGCCATCATTCGCCGCGACCTGGCCGGCAGCTTGACCGAAGGATTCGTCAGCAGGCTCGACCGGGCCTACGCCGGCTTCCAGGAGCTGGGGGAAGGGCAGGTCGCCAGGCTGTACGACGTCATGCAGGCCGGCCATGAGTGCCGCCTGCGCATGCACCTCCACGTGGTCGGTTTCTTTCACATGGCGCTGCCGCTGCTACTCAACGGGTATCACGCCGACGCCGTCGGGGCGGCGATGATGGCCCGTCTGGGACGGCCCGCCCACGGGCTGGACCGGCAGTTGACCGATTTCGAGCCGCTCATTGCCCGGGCCGCCTCGCGACGCCCCGCGCGATCGGCGGGCGCCGACGTGAGGGCGCAGTCGGCCTTCGCGCTCAACCACTCGTGGTTCGAGCACTGCCGCGACGACGAGATCCCGCGTTCGTTGTTTCGGATGTTCCGACACCTGGTCGCCTTGCGCCTGACGCTCATGTGGACGGCGGGGGTGCGGTCTTGGCTCGACCCGGTTCAGTGGGGCGCGCTGCTGCGGTCCGTCGGCTGGGGCCTGGCGGTCGGGGCGTTCGGACGACGCAGTCTCAAGCGAAGCAGGCTGACCCGGTGGCTGTTCGCGTGGGGTCGGCGCGACGCCCGCCCGCGATGCGCGTCGGGCGCCCCGACCCGGGCGGAGCTCACCCGATGACGACAGGGTCCAACCAACCCTGGCCGCGTATCGCGTCGCTCGCGACCGCCGTGCCGCCCCACCGGGTCTCCCGGGACGAGGCGATGGCGTTCTTCCAGCGGTCCTTCGACATTCCGCCGGCCAGGCGGGGCCGACTGAAGCAGCTCTTCCTGAACGCCGATATCGAGACGCGGTACGCCGCTGCTCCCGTCGATTGGTACGAGCGCGATCACAGCTTCGAGGTGAAGAACAATCTGTACATCGACAGGGCGGTCGACCTCCTCAAGCAGGTGGCCCTCGAGGGTCTGACCGTCGCCGGCCGGACGTGCCGTGACGTCGACACGCTCGTGACCGTCTCGTCGACCGGCGTCGCCGTGCCCACGCTGGATGTCCGGCTGATGGAGGAGCTGCCCTTTCGGCGCAACGTGCAGCGCCTGCCGCTGTTCGGCCTGGGATGCGCGGGCGGAGCCCTGGGGCTGGCGCGCGCCGCCGCCTGGGCGCGCGCCCAGCCCGGCAGTTGCATCCTGTTCCTGGTCGTCGAGCTCTGCACCCTGACGTTCTGCCGCGGCGACCGGATGACCGCGAACGTCGTCGCCACCGCCCTCTTCGGCGACGGCGCGGCGGGCGCGGTGCTGACCACGGACGGGCCGGGGCCCGCGGTCAGGGCCTGGGGCGAGCACACCTGGCCCCACAGCCTCGACGTCATGGGCTGGTACGTCACGCAGAACGGGTTGGAGGTGCGACTGTCGCGCGGCGTTCCCGACGTGGCCCGACACCGGGTGAGGCGCGTCACCGAGGAGTTTCTCGCTTCCATCGGTCTGAGGCTCGCGGACGTTGACGACTTCATCTGCCACCCCGGCGGGACCAGGGTGCTGGACGCGCTCGAAGGCGCCTTCGGTCTCCCGTCCGGCGGCCTCGGGGCGTCGCGGGAGATTCTGCGCGACTACGGCAACATGTCGGCGGCCACCGTGCTCTTCATCCTGAAGCGCGCCCTCGTCACCGCGGCCGCCGACAACGGGCTGCACGGTGGGGCACGACGGTATCTGATGACCGGCCTGGGGCCGGGCTTCTCGATCGGGTACCTGGTGTTGGAGTCGGCCTGATGCCCGCCTTGTACGTCATCGTCGGCTTCCTCGTGGTTCAACGGCTGGCCGAGCTCGGCTTCGCCCGCCGCAACCGTCGGGCGCTCCTGGCGCGGGGCGCGGTGGAAGTCGGCCAAGGGCATTACCCCGCGATGGTCGCCCTGCACGCCGGCTGGTTGCTGGCGCTGGCGGCGACGATCGATCCGCGGACGGCGCCGTCGTTGCCGTTGCTCGCCGTTTTCGTACTGCTGCAGTACGGACGCGCATGGGTGATCGCCACGTTGGGCTCGCGCTGGACGACGCGCGTCGTGGTGCTGCCGGGCGCCGCGCCCATCCGCAGCGGCCTGTACCGCTACCTCAGGCATCCCAACTACGTCATCGTGTGCGGCGAGATGGCCGTGGTGCCGCTGATGTTCGGTGCCTGGACGCTGGCCGCAACCGCCACCGCGCTGAACCTGCTCGTGCTCCGCGCACGGCTGCAGGTCGAGAACCGCGCGCTCGAGGCGCTCGGTGGCGGCCAGGATCGCACACACCCGAACGCCGCGGCGCGTCGAGTGACCGACCGGGAGCGCGGGTGATGCTGCTTGCCGCCGAAGAGCTCCTGCTGTTTCTCCTGGACGAGCAGAACGGCACCCTTCTCCCGATGACCGAACGCACGGAGCATCTGGTTCTCGCGGGCGCGGTGTTGATGGACCTGCAGTTGGCGAATCGCATCGACACCGACCTGGACAACCTGACGCCCAGCAATCCAACGCCGCTCGGCGACGACGTGCTCGACCCCACGCTGACCGAGATCGTCGGCGCGGAAGAGACGCACGATGCGCCGTACTGGGTGGAACGCACGGCCCGGCGCGGGCCCGAGATCCGCGAGCGGGCGACGGCCCGGCTGGTCTCGCGGGGCATCCTCCGCGAGCCCGGCGACGACGCGTTCCTGTCCCTGACGCCGGAGGTGGCGCACGCGCGGCGCTATCCATCGACGAACGGAGCGGCGCCGGAGCACGTCAGGCTTCGCATCATGCGGGTCCTCTTCAGCGACGACATCCCGGACCCCGCGGACATCGTGATCATCAGCCTGGTGGACGCCTGCGACGTCTGGCGAAAGCTCCTCACGGCAGAGGAGCTCGCCAGGGCGCGAAAGCGAATCGAGCTCGTCAGCCGCCTGGACCTGATCGGGCGGGCCGTCGCGACGCTCGTGCGAATCGTGCGGCCGACGGCGCGCGCCGCGCGCCAGCGCGCCGCCGGTCTGCCACTGGCCCGCGGCTTGCCGCTGGTGGGCAGCACGTTCTCCGTCGCCCGGGACCCGAGGACGTTCTTCGTTCGGGAGTACCTGCGGTTGGGACCTGTCTTCAAGGTCAGGACGCTGACGCGCAACCTCGTCGCCATGGCCGGACAGGAAGCCAACCTGTTCGTATCACGCTCGGAGCGCATGCACCTGCATACCTCCGACATGTGGGACCCGCTCTGTGCGGAGTTCGGCGCTTCGCGCTTCGTGCTGAACATGGACGGCAAGGACCACGTCCGGATGCGGCGCGAGACCAGGGACGGGTTCTCCCGCCAGCTCATCGAATCGGAGATCCCCGAAGCGGTACAGGTCATCCGGCGGTCCCTGGCCGAGATGCCGCGGGACGCGCCACTGCCCGGTCTGCCCGCCATGCTCCGTCTGGTCGGCGAGACCACGAGCGCAATCGTCGCCCAGTCGTCGACCGGGGAGTACATCGACGACGTGCGCCTGGTCCTGAGAGAGGCCGTGACCCGCGGCTTCCTGCACACGCCCCGATTGCCGAGAACGCCCCGGTTGCGGCGCGCCCTTCGCCGTGCCGCGGAACTGTCGGACGAGTGGTTGACGAGACACCAGTTGAAGAAGCACGCCCGCAGGCCCAACCCGATTGACCACGTGCTTGCACTGCACCGCGCCGACCCGACGTTCCTTCCCGAGTGCGACCTGCCGCTCACGGCACTCCTGCCGCTGTTCGCCGGCATCGAGACGGTGGGGAGCATCGGCGCCTGCATGCTCTACGCCGTGCTGAAGAACCCCGCGTTGCGGGCACGGGCGCAGGCCGAGGCGGATGCCCTGTTCGCCGGCGGCACGCCGGACGCGGCGCAGGTGCGCGAGCTGGACGTCCTGTACCGCGTCATGCTGGAGGCGCTGCGCATGTATACGCCGGTCCCGGGGATTCAACGCAAGGTGACCACCTCGTTCGACTTCGCCGGTCACCGGATTCCCGCGGGCGAAGATCTGTTCCTCGCCTTCTTTGTCACGCATGACCTGCCGGAGCACTTTCCCGATCCGCAGCGGTTCGACATGGACCGGTACCTTCCGGGGCGGGAGGAACACAAGCGGCCCGGCGTGTTCGTGCCTTTCGGCGTCGGCGTGCACCACTGCGCCGGCCGCGGGTTCGCCGAAGCGCAACTGCCGTTGATTGTCGCGACCCTGCTGCGCGAGGTCGACATGGAGCTGGTTCCGCCGACCTATGAGCTGAAGACGGAGCGTTGGGTTCTCTTTCCCTCCTTCGTTCCGGACAAGCGGTTCAGGTTCAGAATCAGAAGCCGGCGAGACTGAGGGCGGTTGTCGTGGTCAATCCAGCGGGGGCTGCGCCTCCCTCTCGACCAGCATCGAGCCCCTGACTTCGCGCGCCTTCGCGAGGGCCGCCTCCAGGGACCTGACGAGCTCCTTCGCCGGCCCCGGTTGGTTGTCCGTCGCAATCTCCGCCCAACCGATCATGGCGGAGATGATCGTCTGCAGTGCTTCGCACAGAACCGGAAGCGGCTGCCGAGCCGCCGAAATCCCAGGTTCGTCGTGGAGAATCGGCTCGAGACGCTCGACGACACGAGACAGCTCCCGTACCGCGGCCGCGACGCGATCGCCACCGGAGTCCACCGCCCTTTGACCTCCGAGGGGCGACGTGCCCCCCGACCCCGCTACGGCTCCGAGCCCTGAAGCCGCTTCGGATGCGGCCGGCACCTCGGGCTTCGGCCCGGAGGGCAGCACCTTCAAGGCGCGAGAAACGCTCCGCAAATGCGACACGTGTCGCATTTGCGGGTACGCCTCATGGAGGGCCATGAGTCTCTGGGCACTTCGAGGGGTCAGACCGACCCTGTTCTCGAGCCATGGGATCCACTGACCGTGGCGAACCTGGCTCTTCGCCTCGCGTAGTTCGCGCCCGAGCTTCCACGCCTCCTCCACCGTGCGTTTGTAGGAGGTCTCGAACTTCGCGGCCTGCGCCTTGACCCGCTGCTCCAGCTCCACCTCGATGCCGAAACCGTCCGCGACGACAGAAACCTGGTCCCTGCCGGGTGCTGCCATGTTCATACCTCCCGTCGATGGCACGTCCGTTCAGGTTTGAGAGGGGCCTCGCGCCCGTGTCGAGCGGGCCGGAATTATACATTTCTTTTTCGTGAATATAGTGCTAATTTCATGGCCAGTAGAGCGAACAAAGGGCCACTCTTGGCGGTGCTCGCAACCAAACTGGCATCTTACAGCCCGCCCAAGGCGACGCACATGGAGTGAGGACCGCGCGATGACGAGCCCCGACGACGTCCCGGCGGCGAACCCCGCGACCGACGCGACACGCCTGTCCGTCCTGAGCAAGGCGCTGCTGCGCATCAGCGCAAGCCTCGACCTGGAAACCGTCCTGCAGGAAGTGGCCGACGGCGCCTGCGAGCTCACGGGTGCGCGCTACGGCTGCATCGTCACCGTCGACGAATCGGGAACACCTGGAGACTTCGTCACCTCGGGCCTGACCGAGGACGACCACCGCCGGGTGGCGGAGTGGCCCGACGGCCCGCGGCTCTTCGAGCAGCTCCGCAACCTGCCGGGGCCGTTCAGGATCGCGGACTTCGCCGCCTTCGTGCGTTCGTTGGGCGTGACCTGGGACGTCGTGCTGTCGAGCGCCTGCATGAGCACGCCGATGCGCCATCTGGGCACCCATGTCGGCAACTTCTTCCTCGGCGACAAGAAGGGCGAGGCCGAGTTCACCGACGAGGACGAGGAGGTGCTGCTTCTGTTCGCGGCGCAGGCGGCAGCCGCCATCGTCAACGCCCGCACCTACCGGGCCGAGCAAAACGCCCGCGCCGACCTCGAGACCCTGGTCGAGACCTCGCCGGTCGGCGTCGTGGTATTCGATGCACGAACCGGCCATCCGACATCGTTCAATCGCGAGGCGAGGCGCATGTTCGAGGTCCTGAGCATTCCCGACCACCCTCGCGAGCACGTGCTCGAGGTCGCGACCTGCCACTTCGCCGACGGGCGCGAGATCGAGCTCGACCGATTCCCGCTGGTCGAGACGCTGAAACGTGCCGAGACGGTGCGCGCCGAAGAGATGGTGGTCTCGACCCCTGGCGGGGGCAGCATCCGCGTGCTGCTCAATGCGACCCCGATCCACGCCGAGGACGGCACGGTCCGGTCGTTGGTGGCCACGGCGCAGGACCTGGCGCCGCTGGAGGCGATCGACCGGATGCGGGCTGACTTCCTGGGGATGGTGAGCCACGAGCTGCGTACGCCGCTGGCCGCCATCAAGGGCTCGACCTCCACGGTGCTGGACACCGCGCAGAGCTTCGGCCCGACGGAGACCCGGCAGTTCTTCCGCATCATCGGCGAGCAGGCCGACCGGATGAGCGCGCTGATCGGCGACCTGCTCGACGCGGGGCGGATCGATGCCGGCACGCTCTCGGTCGCGCCCGAGCCCTCCGCGGTGGGCGAGCTGGTCGAGCAGGCGCGGACGGCGTTCCTTTCCGGCGACAACAGGCACACGGTGCTCATCGACCTTCCGGAGGACCTTCCCCGGGTGATGGCGGACCGGGGGCGGATCGTACAGGTGCTGAACAACCTGCTCGGCAACGCCGCGCGGCATTCCCCGGAGACCGCGCCGATCCGTATCGCGGCGGAGCGCGACGGCATGCATGTCGCGGTCTCTATTTCGGACGAGGGCCGCGGGGTGTCGCCGGAGCGGCTGCCGCACCTGTTCCGGAAATACGGCCCTGCCGGCGACGGCGAGCGCGGGGTCGGGAGCGGGCTGGGCCTCGCCATCTGCAAGGGGCTGGTGGAGGCGCATGGCGGGCGCATCCGGGCCGAGAGCGCGGGGCCTGGCCAAGGCTCGCGGTTCACCTTCACGGTCCCGGTGGCCGGGGAGGCGACCGGCGTCGGCGCGCCATCCGAGCGGCGCGCGGTGCCGCAAGAGACCGGAGAGCGGCCGCGAATCCTGGTGGTGGACGACGATCCCCAGATGCTGCGCTACTTGCGCGATGCGCTGCTCGGCGCGGGCTATGCCCCGGTGGTCGCCGCCGACCACCATGAGCTGCCCGATCTCCTCGAATCCGAGAGGCCCGTCCTGGCCCTGCTCGACCTGATCCTGCCCGGGGCCGACGGCATCGATCTGTTGGAGACGGTGCCGGGGCTTGCCGACCTGCCGGTCATCTTCATCTCCGCCTACGGGCGCGACGAGACCATCGCGCGGGCGCTCGAAGCCGGCGCCGAGGACTACGTCGTCAAGCCCTTCTCACAGACCGAGCTCACGGCGCGGATCGGGGCGGCTCTGCGCCGCCGCGCCCATCCCGACCTGTTCGTGCTGGGCGAGCTGACGATCGACTACACCCACCGCTGCGTCACCCTCGGTGGTCACCCGCTGGATCTGACGGCCACCGAGTACGGGCTTCTGCGCGTGCTCTCGCTCGGCGCGGGACGGGTCGCGACCTACGACGCGCTGCTGCGCCAGGTGTGGAGCGGGCGGAGCCACGCCAATCCGAAGCTGGTGCGCGCCTACGTCAGGCGGCTGCGCCGCAAGCTCGGCGACGAGACCAGCCAGCCGACCTACATCCTCACCCAACGCGGCGTCGGCTATCGCATGCCGCGCCGGGGCTCGGCGAGCTAAGCTAGCCGGGTCTTCCTGGGCGACGCGGCGGCGGGTTCAGACGGGTGCCGGCCGAGCTGTTCCCGGTCGACACGCTGAACACGGTCGACCCGAGCTGCTGCCCGCAATCGGCGCCTCCCGCAGGAAGCCGCGCCGTCCCGCCGCGCGGGCTCCCGAACGCCGGGCCCCGACCGCCGGCGGGCTGCGCTGGCCGCGGTCGTGGTAAGGTCGAGGGTCGGACCCTGGCCGAGGCATCGCACCGAATCCGACCAGGCCGTACCGACGGCGCAGGGGCGCGAGGTTGCCATGACGACGAACGCGGGCAGACGGCCGGCGGCGGTGCGGGGTCTGTCGCGAACCACCTGACGACGACGATGCCGACCCAAAGCCCGTCTTCGCCGGCCGCGCAGAACGGTGAACCGGACGGCCGCCCGGGGAATCGAGTGTGACGAACCCGCTCTACGTGCGTCTGGCCGTCGTCCTGCCCGTCGTCCTCTTCGTGTGGTTCTGCACGATGATTCCGGCCGTCTCCGGCGGCGCGGTCCTCGTGTGGGAGATGGCGTGGCTGCCGCAGCAGGGCATCGACCTCGACCTCGTGGTCGACGGCCTGAGCCTGCTGTTCGCCCTGCTCATCACGGGGATCGGGGCATTCATCTTCCTGTTCGCCGGCGAGTACATGAAGGGCTACCGGCAACGCGGCCGGTTCACCCTCTTTCTCGTCAGCTTCATGCTGGCGATGCTCGGCCTGGTGCTGGCCGACAACCTCGTCGCGCTGTTCGTCTTCTGGGAACTCACCACGATCACCTCGTTCCTGCTCATCGGCTACTCGCACGAGGACCCCACGGCCCGGCGATCGGCCCTTCAGGGGCTGCTCGTCACCGGCGCCGGCGCCCTGGCGATGCTGGCCGGCTTCGTCATCCTGGGCCAGGCCGTCGGCACCTTCAGCCTGCGGGAGATGCTGGCCGACCCGGGAACCTTCGCCGATCACCCGCGGTACGCGACCGTCGTCGTCCTGGTGCTGCTCGGGGCCTTCACCAAGTCGGCGCAGTTCCCGTTCCACTTCTGGCTGCCGAACGCGATGGCGGCCCCGACGCCGGTCTCGGCCTACCTGCACTCGGCGACGATGGTCAAGGCCGGCGTGTTCCTGCTGGCCCGCCTGACGCCGGTCCTGGGCGGGACCGAGCTCTGGATGGAGACGCTGACCGCGGTGGGCGCGGTGACGGCGGTGTACTCGGCCGTCGTGGCGCTGGGCAGGTCCGACCTGAAGCAGGTGCTGGCCTACACCACGGTCATGGCCCTCGGCGTGTGCGTCATGTTCCTCGGCTCGCCCCCCGCCGCGGGGCAGGGCGAGCCGTCGCGGGGCGTCCTCGCGGCGCTCGCGTTCCTGGTCGCGCACGCCCTCTACAAGGCGGCCCTGTTCATGGTCGCCGGGACCATCGAGAAGGCGACCGGCACCCGCGACCTGACGCGGCTCGGGGGTCTGAGGAAGGCCATGCCCGTCACGTTCGCGGCCGCGGTGGCCGCGTCGGTCTCGATGGCCGGCGTGCCCCCCTCGGTCGGGTTCATCGGCAAGGAGCTCCTGTACACCGTCGGCCTCGCGCCCGGCGCCGCCGCCTGGCTGCCGTGGGCGGTGTTCCTCGCCGCCGCGCCGGTCGCGACGGTGGCGATGGTCCTTGCGGTAGGGCCGTTCTTCGGCCCGCGCCCCGACTACCCCAAGCCGGGGCGGGAGGGGCACTGGGCGCTCTGGTGCGGGCCGGTGGTGCTCGGGGCGGCCGGCCTCTGGTGGGGGCTGTCGCCGGGGTTCCCGTTCACGAGCCTGCTCGTGCCCGCCGACACGATGGTGACGGGGCGGCCCCTGCCCGTCGACCCCGCGCCCTGGCACAGCACGGGCGGGGCCCTGGCCCTGACCCTCGCGACGCTGGCCGCGGCGGCCCTCGCGTTCTGGAAGCGGGCGGCGGTCGCTCGAGCCCTCGCCGGCGGCGGAAGGCTGGTTCCGTTCAGCGGCGACCGCGCCTACGACGCGGCCATGAACGGCATCGCCGCCGTCGCCGCCTGGCAGACCCGCCGGCTGCAGTGCGGCGTCCAGCGGCACTATCTGCTGATCGTGTTCGCCACCCTCGGGCTGGGCCTGGCCGCGACCCTCTGGATCAAGGACGTGGTCCCCGGGCCGGTACGGTTGGCGGACGCCACGTTCCTCGACTGGTCGCTCGCCGCCCTGGTGGCGGCGGCGTCACTCGTGATCATCCGCTCGAGGTCCCGTCTGCTCGGGATTTGCGCGCTCGGCGTGGTGGGGGTCGCCACGGCGCTGATCTTCCTCACCTTCGGGGCCCCGGACGTCGCGATGACGCAGATGGTCGTCGAGACCCTCGTCACCGTGATCGTCGCCATCGTGCTGCTCAAGCTCCCGGACTTCAGAAACGAGATCTGGCCCTCGAGACCCGCGCGACTGAGCAACGCCGTCGTCGCCGTCACGGTCGGGGTCTGCGTCACCCTGGTCCTGCTCGCCGTCACCGGGTCCCCTCCCCAGCCCGATCTCAGAGAGTACTTCGAGCGCACCGCCGTGCCGGGCGGTCAGGGCAGGAACATCGTCAACGTGATCCTGGTCGACTTCCGGGCCCTCGACACCCTGGGCGAGATCACGGTGCTCGCCATCGCCGGCGCGGCGGTCTTCGCCCTCCTGATGCCGGGTCCCCGGCGGCGGGAGGGCGCGCCGCTCCCGGGCGCGGGGAGAGCGGCGGCGCGCGCCGTGGCGTGGCACGGCGGCATCATGAACACCATGATCCTGCGGGAGACCACCCGCCGGCTGGTCCCGTTGATTCTCGTGTTCTCCGTGTTCCTGCTGCTGCGGGGCCACGAGCACCCCGGCGGCGGCTTCGTCGGCGGGCTGGTCGCGGCGATCGCGTTCAGCCTGTATGCCTTCGTCTTCGGCCCGCGGGCGGCCCGCGGGATATTGCGCGCGGACCCGCGCGCGGTCGGCGCCGTCGGCCTGGCCGTGGCCATCGCGTCGGGCCTGGTCGGATCGATGCGCGACACCGCCCCGTTCCTGACCGGCCAATGGGGCACCCTGGCGGGGCTGAAGATCGGCACGCCGGTGATGTTCGACGTCGGTGTCTACCTCGTCGTCATCGGCGTGGTGCTGACCTTCGTCATCGGCATCAAGGAGCGGTAGCCGGGCGGGCGGCAGGGGAATCACTGATGGAACCCATGATCGCGGTGCTGGTCGGCGTCCTGATGGCGGCGACCGTCTACCTGATGCTCAGCCGCAACTTCGTGCGGTTCATCTTCGGGCTGGCGCTGCTCTCCCATGCCGCCAATCTGGTGATCTTCGCCAGCGGCGGCATGACGCGCGCCCGGCCGCCGCTGATTGCGCCGGGAGAGGCCCTTCCCCCGCCCGGCATCTCGAACGCCGTGCCGCAGGCGTTGATGCTGACCGCGATCGTGATCTCCTTCAGCCTGCTCACCTTCGCCCTGGTGCTCGCGTTCCGGACCTATCAGGAGCTGGAGACGGTGGACACCGACCGCATGCGGGCCGCGGAACCCTCGCCGGCGGGGGCACGGGCCGATGCGGCGCAGGAGGCGGTCGATTGAGCTGGCTGCTGGTCTGTCCGATCGTGATTCCGCTGGCCGCGGCCGTCATCGGCTTCGCGGGCCGCGGCAGCGAGCGGACGCAACGAGCCGTGAGCCTCGTCGGCGCCCTCGGCCTGTCGGCCGCGGCCGCGGGCCTCCTGTCGACGGTGTGGCGAGAGGGCATCGCGTCGGTCCAGATCGGCGGGTGGCCGGCCCCCTACGGCATCACGCTGGTCGCCGATCACCTGAGCGCGGCGATGGTCGCGGTCTCGGCCCTGATCGGGCTGGCCACCGTGATCTACGCCTTCGGAGACACGCCGCAGGGCCCGCTCTCCCGTGCTCTGCACCCGTTGCTGCATGCGCTGCTGGCGGGCGTGTGCGGCGCGTTCCTGGCGGGAGACGTCTTCAACCTCTACGTCTGGTTCGAGGTCATGCTGATCGCCTCGCTGGCCCTGCTCGTGCTGGGAGGCAGGCCCGCCCAGCTCGACGGGGCCGTGCGCTACGCCGCCCTCAGCCTGATCGCGACGACGCTGCTGCTGAGCGGCATCGGACTGCTGTACGGATTGACGGGCACGCTCAACATGGCCGACCTGCACCTGCGGGTGCAGGAAGTCGAAGACCAGGGGCTGCTCACCCTGGTCGCCATGGTGTTCATCATCGCGTTCGGCCTGAAGTCGGCGGTGTTCCCGCTCTTCTTCTGGCTTCCGGCCAGCTACCACACGCCGCAGACCGCGGTCTCGGCCGTCTTCTCCGGCCTGCTGACGAAGGTCGGCGTCTATGCGCTGATACGTTTCTTCACGCTGATCTTCCGGCACGACGTCGGGTACACGCACGAGCTGCTGCTGTGGGTGGCGGGCCTGACGATGGTCACCGGCGTTCTCGGCGCCGCGTCGCGGAACGAGCTGAGGCGCATCCTGTCGTTCCACATCATCAGCCAGATCGGCTACATGATCCTGGGCCTCGCGCTCTTCACGACGCTCGGGCTGCTGGGCGCGATCTTCTACGTCATCCACCACATCATCGTGAAGGCGAACCTCTTCTTCGTGTCCGGCGCCGTCGATCGGCTGGCCGGCTCGACCGACCTCGAGAGGCTCGGCGGGCTCTACCGCGACCGGCCGCTGCTCGCGGCGCTGTTCTTCGTGCCGGCGTTCTCGCTGGCCGGCTTTCCGCCGCTGTCCGGCTTCTGGGCGAAGCTGCTGCTCATCCAGGCCACGATCGAGAGCGACGAGCTCGTCATGGCGGGCGTCGCGTTGACGGTGGGCCTGCTGACCGCGTACTCCATGACCAAGATCTGGCTGAACGCCTTCTGGAAGGCCCGCCCGGACGACGCCGGGCCGCCGCCCCCGGTCGCGCCGCGGCGGCGATGGCTGCTGCTGGCTCCCATTGCGACGCTGGCGGGCGTCACGCTGGCCATCGGCCTCTACGCCCGGCCGCTCTACGTGCTGGCGGAACGGGCGGCCGACGAGCTGATGGCCCCCTCGCACTACGTCGAAGCGGTGCTCGGCGGGGGGGGTGCGGCGGTCGATGCGCCCGGCGACGGAGACGACGCGGAATGAAACTCTTCCAACTCAACCTGCTGTTGGCCGGCGGCTGGTGCGCGTTGTTCGGGACCTTCGACCTGGGGACCTTCCTGCCGGGCTTCGTCCTGGCGTTCGCGGCCCTGAGCCTGTCGAGCCCCATGTTCGGGCAGACCGCCTATTTCAGGCGCGTGCTGCTGGCGGCCCGTCTGATGGCCTACTTCCTGTACGAGCTCACGGTCTCGAGCCTGCAGGTCGCGTGGGACGTGGTCACCCCCGCACAGGGATCGAGCCCGGGCATCGTGGCCGTGCCGCTCGACCTCGAGGAGCCGATGCAGATCACGGTGCTGGCGAACCTCATCTCGTTGACGCCCGGCTCGCTGAGCCTCGACGTCAGCCCCGACGGAACGACGCTCTACGTGCACGAGATGTTCGTCGACGATCCGGACGAGACGCGCAAGAGGATCAAGGAGGGCTTCGAACGCCTGGTCCGGGAGGCCATGCAGTGACGGGTCCGGAGGCGCAGTCGCAGGTCGTCGTGTGGGCGGTGAACGCCACCATGGCCCTGACCGTGCTGGGGCTGGTCTTCTCGTTCGTGCGCCTCGTCAAGGGACCGAGCCTGCCGGACCGGGTGGTGTCGGTCGACCTCATCACCGTGCTGGCCGTCGCCATCGCGGGCCTCCTCGCCATCACGTACACCGAGCCCGACTTTCTCGACATCGCCGTGGCGCTGGCGCTGGTGGCCTTCCTGGCGACGGTCGCCTTCGCCTGGTACGCCGAGCGCACGACCGAGCTGCGCAATCGCGACAACGGGGCCGCCGACAGGGTGGAAGAGACCGATGACCGGTGACATGCCGTGGTTGGACCTCATCGTTGCCGCGTGCCTTCTGGCCGGAGGCTTCTTCCTGTTCGTGGCCGGACTCGGCATCCTCCGCCTGCCGGACGTGCTCATTCGCATGCACGCCTCCACGAAGGCGGGCACGCTGGGGGTCGGCTTGGTGTTCGGCGCGGCCGCCCTGTACTTCAGGAATACGGCCGAGACCGCCATCGCGGTCCTGACGATCGTCTTCCTGCTGGTGACGGCCCCGGTCGCCGCCCACGCGATCGCGCGCGCGGCGTACCGGATGAACGTCCCGCTGTCGGACCGGACGCACATCGACGAGTGGAAGGGGAAGTACGGCAGGGGTGGCGAAGGCCCGGACGGCAGCGGCACGCCGTAGATGCTCCCGCACACGTCGTCGGCAAGCTCGTCGGCGGTAGCGTGCGGCTGGGCCGACGCCGCCCGCGGCACCGCGAGCCGCTGGGCGGTGACCTGTAGCCCGCGCCGCCTCGGAGCCGCTCGGCGTCCTCGTTCACGGCATCGAGTCAATCACTGACTCCGGACCGCGGCGGGCATCAGGCGGGATCCATCGTCAGCGCGTCCGCGTCGGCCGGAGAATCGGCCGGCCAGCCAGCGCGCCCGTCCCGGCGCCGTCGCGTATCGCGAAGCGGCCATTGACGAGCACGTGCACCGTCCCCTCGGCGTGCTGTCTCGGCTGGTCGTAGGTGGCGCGGTCGCGGATGCGGTCGCGGTCGAACACCGCGACATCGGCGACGGCGCCCTCTCGCAGGTACCCGCGGTCGTCCACGCGCAGGAAATCGGCGGCAAGGCCGGTCATGCTGCGGACGGCGAACGGCATCGCGATGACCTGCTCGTCGAGCACGAACTGGCGGAGCTTTCGCGCGAAGGCGCCGAAGACGCGGGGGTGCGTGACGTTCTGCGCGGGGGACGGGGTGCGGCCGTCCGTGCAGGTCATCATCCAGGGCTGCGGGGCCAGGTAGCGGGTGTTCTCGATGTCGTAGAGGTCGAGGTTCATCACCGCCGCGTTGCCGTCGTCGAGGATGCGCCGCACCGTCGCGGGCACCGTCAGCCCCCACTCGTCCGCAACCACGGCGAGGGTCCGGCCGTTCAGCTCGGGCCGCGGGTCGGCGAACAGGAGCTTCCCGGCGCCCCCGCGGATCGCCAGCATCTCCATCGTCTCGACGTCGAGCCGGCGGACGGTCTCGGGGTCGCGGAACCGCTCGAGCATCTCGTCGCGCCCGCCGTTCGAGGCCCACCGCGGAATCGTGTAGGCGGCCAGGCTCGACTGGGTGGCGGTGTAGACGTGCTGGGCCGCCGCCACCTCCACGCCCCGCGCGCGCGCCGCCTCGATCAGGCGGGCCCCGTCGGGCGCGCGGCCGTAGTTGTGCGCGCCCTGCGCGTTGAAGTGGCTGAAGATGACGCGCGCCCCTGCCTCTTCGCCGATCCGAATCGCCTCTCGTATCGAGTTCAGATAGCCGACGCCCCGGTAGCTGGCGCCGAGGTCGCGATCGTGCGTGTCGTAGATGCCGTCGAACTCGGCCGCGACCCGCGCCAGCTCGATGACCTCCTCGGTCGTCGCGTAGTAGCCCGGCACGTAGAAGAGCCCGGTCGAGAGGCCGAACGCCCCTTCGTTCATGGCCTGCCGGACGAGCGCGCGCATCTCGTCGAGCTCGGCCGGCGTGGGCGCGCGGTCGTCCACCCCCATCACCCGTTCCCGGATCTCGCCGTGACCCACGTAGGTGAACGCGTTCACCCCGATGCGGCCCTCGAGCCCGGCGAACAGCTCGGCGACGTCGGGCGTGCCCTCGCCGTCGAGCCCGATCGCCACCGTGGTGATGCCCTGATGGAGGAACGGCAGCGCGTCGCGGCCGTAGTCCTCCGTCAGCTCGGCGTGCGAGTGCATGTCGATGAAGCCCGGGGTGACCATCAGCCCCTCGACGTCGACGACCACGGCGGCGGCGAGGCCGGCCGCCGCCGCGTCGCCGATGAAGCTGATGCGCTCGCCCGTCACGCCGACGTCCTGACGGACCGGCGGCCCTCCCGAGCCGTCGTGGACGAGACCGCCGGCGAGCAGGAGGTCCGCCGCCGGCTGCGAGCGAAGGTCGGCGATCCCGGCAATCCACAGCGCGGCCACCGCCACCGCGGCCAGGAGCGCCCGGTACCGCCGGCTCATGGGAAAGTCGTTCCTGACAGGCATTAGGAGGTCCTGACGGCGGTCATCCGCGGGAAGCGCGGCAGCAAGGGGCGACGACTATCGGGCCGCGATCATGACCACGGCGGACGGGATGTTGGGGCTCTCGGGATTGACGGTCACTTCCTGCCTTCGCGGGTTGATCACCAAGTCCATGTCTTCCAGGGGAATGGCCCCGAGCAACACGCTCTCGCCCAGGACAAGCGCGCCGGTGAAGCAGGACCGGTTTCCGAAACCGACCTGCACCGGCCCGACATACGGCACCGAGACGCGGTTCCCGGTCGCCGTCGTCACTTCCCGCCGTTCCAGCTCCGACAGGCTCAACTGCACGGCGACATGCTCGGGAATGCGGAGCGTGATCGCCCCGGTGTCGACCAACGCCATCACCCGGAGAGCGGCCAACTCGCGGTTGCGAGGATTCGACAACTCCACTTCGGTATGTATCAGCCCCATGATTCGTCCCGACGGACTCTTTGGAGAATAGCACGCTGACCGTGACCCCTCTCGCCCGAACCGCAATCGTGGTAACGTCATCGTCGAGGGGCGCATCGTGGCCGGCATGACCGGCTGCCAGAACTACAAGAACGACGTCTGCTTCATCTCCGCCCACGACGCCGAGACCGGCGAGGGGTGTGGCGCACGTCGACCGTCGCCCGGCCCGGCGAGCCGGGCGGGGACACCTGGGGCGACCTGCCGCTGATGTTCCGGGCCGGCTCGGACTCGTGGATACCCGGCGCCTACGACCCCGGGACCGGGCTCACCTACTGGTCGACCTCGCAGGCCAAGCCGTGGGCGCGCATATCGCGGGCCACCGACGGCGACGCCCTGTACACGAACAGCGTCGACCCCGCGACCGGCGCGGTGACCTACCGGCCCGACATGATCCCGGTGCACGGCGTCGAGCTGGAGTTCTGCCCTGACCTTGGGGGCGTCGGAACTGGCGGGCGAGCGCCTATCACCCCGCGACGCAGCTGCTCTACATTCCCATCCACCCCACCTGCGTCACCGGCGCCTTCACCGAGCTGCCGCAGGAGCTGGGGAACGACTACTACGCCAACCGGGGGTTCCGGGCGCGGACGCGCCGGGTGCACCCCGACAGCGCGGACTTCCCCGGCCACCTCATCGCCATGGACATCGACACCGGCGAGATCCGCTGGCGGCACTCGATGTCGTCCCGCCCGGGAGCGGCCGCCCTCGCCACCGGTGGTGGCCTCGTGGTCGGCGCCGACACCCGCCGCCATTTCTACGCACACGATGCGGCCACCGGCGAGGTCCTGTTCCGGACCCGGCTGCCCGGCTCGGTGCAGGGCTTTCCGATCACCTACGCGGTGGATGGGCGGCAGTACGTGGCGGCGCCGGTCGGCGGGAACCGGACAAACGCGGTCTACGCGTTCGCCCTGCCGGAGGAGCCTGACGCCCGGTAACGGCCGGCGGCCGGTGGGAAGATCGCGGAAATCCGCCCGGGCCGTGTCACATGACGCCGGCGCCGGCTCCGGGCGTGGACCCGGGGCCGGCGCAGCCGGCTGAACGGACGACCGTCGCCTGCCGCTCAACCGGTCCTGCCGGAACTCGCACCCTGGGAGCCCGTGGCGAGAGCCCCGCTGCCGTCGACCGGCTGCGGTGTTTCCCGGTCGCACATGCCCGATGGGCGCCCCTCGTCGCGCCTCGCCACGCGGGCGCCTCGGCAGCCGGCGGCGCTTCCGGACGCGGCGCAACGAGGGGTTCACCATGGGCCCCCGGCTACGGCGCAGGCTCCTCGCGCTCCCTCGCGTCGATCAGCTCCTGCCGGGTCTCGAGCTCGTTGATCACCCGGACCACCCCGAAGGTCCGGCGGGCGGTGCTCTCCGCGAGAATCCGGTCCGCCCGGTCGAAGACCACGCCCTTCAGGGTCACGTAGCCGTTCTTGACGATGATCGACATCCGGGGCGCGAGCCCGAGGTAACGGTCGAACTGCGGGTGGCCGAAGAGCGCGCGGGCGATGCGGTGGCGCAGTTGCTCGTCGTGGATGCCCGGCGATAGGACCTCGAGCTCGTCGACGATCGCCTGCACCCCGCGCACCTTCGAGATGCGCTCGTAGAGGTCGGCCGGCTTGTCGGGACGCGCGGTGACGTCGCCGCGCAGCGTCACCACGCCGTCCTCGACGGTGACGTCCACGTAGTCGAACACCGAGTAGTAGGGGTAGCGAACGATGGCCTGCCCCACCGCGTTGCCGAGCTCCTTGTCGTTCTCGGGCGTGCCGATGATCAGATCGCTCATGACGTCGCGGACGCCGTCGGTCCCCCGCGCCCGCTCGATCGCCCATTCCTTGTCCCAGAGCGTCGCGAGGGTGCCGGCGAGGGTGACCTCGCCGCCGCGCACGCTGACCTCGACGCGGTCCGCCACCGCCGCCTCGTCCGCGAGCCGCCGCTCCACCGCGTGCCGCAGCGCGTCGTCCGTGTCGTTCGCCGCCGCGCCCGTCGCGGCCAGCGTCAACGCCAGCGTGAACGCGAGCATACCCGCCGTCGTCCCCGCGATACCCACTCGACCCACTCGCCTGCGAACCGTCGCTGTCATGGTCTTTCCTCCGATTCCTCCGAGACATCGCAACCGCCGCGACCGACCGGCGGGCGGAGCCCCCCGACCCGCGACGGCGTTCCTGACAGGAATCAGAAGCATGAAGTGTGCCAATTCTGGCGTGGAGGTACTAATCTTCGTATCCCACTGCAACCAAGGGATTTCATCGGATGGCCACGCTACCTCGGAGTGCGGAACGTCCTCACGAGTGGACACTCCGCGCACCGACCGGAGGCCGTGCCGGCCCCGCCCCCGGCTCGACGCCGGCGTCCGGCAGTGGTCGGGCGACTCGCGCGGCCGCTGGGAGGGCGACCCCTCGTCATCGAGACCCGAGATTTCGACGCCAAGCGCCGCTGGCGCAACACCACCGAGGGCGCGCGGCTCGTGAGACCGCAGGCGACGCCCTCCGGGCAGGGAGTCTTGCCCCGTAGGACGGCGCGGACTCCGGGTAGGGTTGGTTGGGGCGCCAGTGGAGTCGCAGGCGACGATTGGCGGACCAAGCCTCAGGCGGGTGCCGCCGAGCCGATGGCCTCGACGAGCGGCGCGGCCGGGGGGACCAGGCGCCTGGCGTACACCAGGCATGCACGAATGTCGTCGGGCTCCAGCCACGGGTAGCCCTGGAAGAGGACCTCAGGCGTATCGCCGGCCGCCAACATCCCGAGTACGTGCTCGACGGCCAGACGGCGGTTCCGGATGATCGGCTTGCCGCCGAATACGTCGGGGTTCGAGGTGATTCGACGAAGGAGATCGGCTTCGCTCGCAGGATGAGTCACACTGCCACCTTCGGGATCATGCTACCCCATCCGGCAGAAGCGATCCGTGGCCGACGCGGCTCGACGCCGTCTTCCCGGCACATGTCGAGAAACACCCGGAGCGACGTCTCGCCCTCGCTCCTCAGCCCGGCGATGCCCCGCGCATAGAAGTCCGCGCCCCCGTTCAGACCGACGAACTCGCCGCGAAACAGGTCTATGTCGCGGTCGAACCGTATGACCACCCGGTAGCCCTCGATCTCCATCGTGTCTTCCTGGCGCCGTTCCAGCAAGTCTACTCCGCCTGCAGGGCCTGCCGGGGATCCGTCCGGGGTCGCCGCGGGTCCGAACGACGAGCGCGCGCGATGACGAAGCCATGCCGGCCGTGGCGGCATCGGACGCGGCCTGAGCGATGGGCAGGTAGTACTGCGGGATGGGTTCCAACACCAGGCCTCGCTCGACCGGCGTCTCCACGACCCTTACGACCGTCGCCCCGTCGGTGTCTTCGCCACCCACGAACAGGCGCCCGCCGATGGCGCGGCGACCGGGCCACGCCCGCCGTGCGAACTCCGTGTTGACCACCGCGACCCTCTGCGCACCCCCGCCGTCTCGCTCGAGGAAGCCACGGCCGTCACGGATGGCGAGGCCCGCCACCCGGAAGAAACCCGGTGTCACGAAGCTCACGTAGGGTCCCTCCCCCGGGGGAAGGCTGTCGAGCCCGGCGACCCGAACGTCGATCGCCATGCGGCTGGACCGAGGCGTGGAGTTCGTCTGGGCTACCCCCGGACGTCAGGGAGCGCGCGGGCCGCGATGCCCGCCCCCCTCGCCGTGCTTTCATCGCCATGCCGTTCGGCACGCAGAAGGCGCCGAAGCGGCGGACGGGAGCGGCGGCGCGGTTCGGGACGCGGGGGCCTCCGGCCACGGAACGCTGCGGTCGGGCGCGGCGACGGGTCAGCCCCCGTCCTCCAGCAGCCAGCGGGCGGCCGGGGCCCAGGCGATGCGATCGGGAAGCGGGCGTGGCGGCGGAGAAGCGTCGAGGGTCACGAGCAGGAGGCGCGCGTCATCGTGGGCCCGGCCCGCCGACCGGAGCGCGCGCAGCTCCCGCTCCCAGGTCGCGTCGTCGGCGGTGTCGAGACAGACCTGCACGAGCAGCGGCGCTTCTCCCGCCCGCTGCGCGAAGAAGTCGACCTCCCACCCCTCGGCCGTGCGCAAGTAGGAGACGGTCCAGCCGCGACGCTCCAGCTCCAGGAGGACGGCGGTCTCCAGGGCGCGGCCCTGATGGCTGCGGCCGCTCCGTGCGAACAGCGAGATCAGCCCCGGGTCCACGGGATAGGCCTTGCGGGGATTGACCATCCTCTGCCGTTCCGAGGCGGCGTGCAGGGAGACGGTGCGGACGAGGAAGGCGTCCTCCAGGTAGCCGAGGTACGCGTGCAGGGTGTCCTTGCCGACCCGCACCCCCTGCGAGCGCAGGGTGTCGTAGTGCTTCTTGACCGAGAAGGCGCCGCCCGGGTGCGCCAGCAACTGCCGCTGCAGCCAGCGCAGCGCGAGGGGATTGGTGACCGCGTACCGGTCGATGACGTCGCGCAGGACGACGACGTCGACGTAGCCGCCGAGCAGTGCGTTCCGATCGAGGGGGTGCGCGCCCTGGGCCTCGGGAAAGCCCCCGTCGACGAGATAGCGCCGCAGGCGCCCGTCGAGGACCGCCGACTGCCGCGTCCCCGTCCCCGCGCCGGCGCGCGCCGGCGGCTCGTCCCCCGCGTGCCGCAACGCCTCCCGGAAGCTGAAGGGATGGACCAGCACCTCCATCGCCCGGCCGCGCAGGCTGGTCGCCACCTCCCGGCTCAGGAGTCGGGCCGACGAGCCGGTGGCGAAGAACTCGACGCCGCCGGTGTCCATCAGGCGGCGGACCAGCCCCTCCCATCCCGGCACGACCTGGACCTCATCCAGGTATACGGTGACCCCGTCCGCGCCCTGGAGGTGCGGGAACCGGCGGACGTGTTCCTCCAGCAGCCAGCCGAGGTCGGCGACGGTGAGACCCGCGAGCCGCTCGTCCTCGAGCAGCAGCATCAACTGGGACTCGGGAAGGGCGCCCGCGGCGAGACGTGCGGCCCGGCGCTGCGCCAGAAACGACGTCTTGCCGCTGCGCCGCACGCCGATCACCGCGAACGCCTTGCCGGGGATGGCGGGAAGACGCACGTCCCGTCGGGTCAGACGCCGGCGCGGGGCGGCCAGCGACTCCTCAAGCTTGGCGCGCAGGGTCTCGCGGGATATTGTCACTACAGGAGTGACAATATCCCTGAATTGGTCACTGTGTAAAGGACAAACCGCAGGGCCGTGGCGACCGCCCCGGCCCTCTCGATCAGCCGTCCGACGTCAGCGACAGCGGCTCGAGGTCGACGCGGCCGGTGCTGTCGCCGAAGCGGTCGGCCGGCACCCCCGCCTTGTCGAGCAGGCCCAGGAGCAGGTTGGCCATCGGGGTCAGCTCGGGGAACTTGATGTGGCGGCCGCCGCGCAGCCGGCCCGCCCCGCCCCCGACGAGGACCAGGGGCAGGTTCTTGTGGTCGTGGAGGTTGCCGTTGCTCATGCCGCTGCCGTGCAGGACCATCGAGTGGTCGAGCAGCGACCCGTCGCCGTCGGGGCTCGCGGCCAGCTTGTCGACGAAGTACGAGAGCAGCGCGACGTGGTAGGCGTTGATCTTGCCGATGGCCGCGATCTTCTCGGGGTTGTCCTGGTGGTGGGACACGGCGTGGTGCCCCTCGTTGACGCCGATCCAGGGGAACGTGCGCGCGCTCTGCTCGCGCCCGAGCTGCAGGCTGAAGACGCGGGTGATGTCGGCCTGCCAGGTCAGGAGCAGGAGGTCGAACAGCAGCCGGGCGTGCTCGTCGTAGGTCTCGGGAATGCCGACGGGCCGGTCGGGCAGGGCGAGGGCCGACTCGCCGGCCTGGGCCTCCGCGCGCTGGATGCGACGCTCGACCTCGCGCACCGCGTCGACGTACTGGTCGACCCGCGCGCGGTCGCCGGGGCCGAGGCTGCGCACGAGCCGCGCCATGTCGTCGGAGACCGAGTCGAGGATGCTGCGGTCGCGCCGCATCTCGGCCCGCCGCTCGTCGGCGGTGCCGCCGTCGCCGAAGAGCCGCTCGAACACCATCCGCGGGTTGTTCTCCATCGGCAGCGGCGTGGTCGGCGACGACCACGACAGGGTGTTGACGTAGACGCAGTTGTAGCCGTTGTCGCAGTTGCCGACGAGGAAGCTGTTCTCCAGGGTCAGCTCGAGCGACGGCAGGCGGGTGTCGCGGCACAGCTCGCGCGCCGCGATCTGGTCGACGGTGGTGGCGAGCCGGACGTCGGCGCCCTCGGTCATCTTGGGCCGCGCCGCGCTCAGCCAGCTCGCGTTCGAGCGGGTGTGCTCGGCGTTGCCGTCGGTGCCGTTGCCCTGCGCGTTCTTGTGCTCCATGTTGGTGAGCACCAGCGTCTGGTGCTGCACCGGCGCGAGCTGCTGCAGGATCGGCGAGAGCTCGAGCGCGCCGCCCTCGCCCGGCGGCGTCCACTGGTTCTGGCCCCCGGGCGCCCACGTCACCGAGCCGTGCGGGAAGTAGATGAACCCGAGCCGGCGCACCGGGTTGGCCGAGGTCTTGGCGGCGGCGGTCAGGGCCGGCACCATCGCGTCGAGCAACGGCAGGGCCAGGGTGGCCCCCATCCCCCGGATGAACGTCCGTCGAGGCAGATGCGTCTTGGTGATGATCATGGGATCGGTCTCGCTTGGTGGACGGCGGTCGCGGGCGGCGCAGCCCCCGCCGCCGGCGGGGCGGCCGCGACGACGGAGACGGTCGGGGCCGACGCAGCGACGGCGGCCTGTGAAGCGACGGCGGCCGACGCGGCGACGGCAGCGGGCGGAGCGACCGGCCCGTTCGAGGCGACCGACCCGACGGTGTCGGGCCGCCGCATCTGGAACGGGGTGCTGCGGACGATGCCGAGGACGAGGTCGGAGAACCGGTAGCCGCCGGCCTTCGCCTCGCGCTCGACGGCACGGACCGCGGGCGCGTCGTAGTGCTCGGTGGCGCGGCCCAGGGCATAGGTCATCAGCTTGTCGGCGAGGGTACGCACGAACTGGTCGGAGCGGTCGAGGATGGCCTGCCGCAGCCCCGCCGCCCCGTCGAAGACGGTCCCGTCGGGCAGCCCCCCCGTCGCGTCGATGGGGGCGAGCCCCGCCGTCAGGGTGCGCCAGCGGCCGATGGCGTCGAAGTTCTCGAGCGACAGCCCCACCGGGTCCATCAGGGCGTGGCAGGCGGCGCACGCCGGGTTGCGGCGGTGCTCCTCCATCCGCTCGCGCATCGAGAGCACGGCCGCCGACTTCTCCTCGTTCAACGGCGGCACGTTCGCGGGCGGGGGCGGCGGCGGGGTGCCGAGCAGGTTCTCGAGCACCCACTTGCCCCGCACCACCGGCGAGGTCCGGGTCGCGTACCCGGTCACCGCAAGGATGCTGCCCTGCCCCAGCAGGCCGCCGCGGGGGCTGCCCGGGGGCAGCGAGACGCGCCGGAAGTGGCTGCCGGCGACGCCGGGCATGCCGTAGTGGCGAGCCAGCCGCTCGTTCACGAACGTGTAGTCGGCGGTGACGAGGTCGAGGGCGCTCCGGTCCTCCCGGACGACGCTCTCGAAGAAGAGCTCGGTCTCGCGGCGCAGGGCCCGGCGCAGGGTCTCGTCGAAGTCGGGGAAGACGATGAAGTCGGGCGAAACCGCGGGCAGGTTCCGCAGGTACAGCCACTGGGCCGCGAAGCTCGTCACCAGCGACGCCGAGCGCTCGTCGGCGAGCATGCGCCGGACCTGCGCCTCGAGCACCGCTGGGTCGCCGAGGTCGCCGCGGGCCGCGGCCTCGATCAGCTCGTCGTCGGGCAGGCTGCTCCAGAGGAAGAACGAGAGCCTCGACGCCAGCTCGAGGTCGCTCACCCGGTACGGCCCGTCGACCCCGGCGGGGTCGCGCTCGACCCGCAGCAGGAACTCGGGGCTCACGAGCAGCCGGCGCAGGGCCATCTCGACGCCCTGCTCAAAGCCGCCGTCGGCTCGGCCCTCGTCGAAGAAGCCGAGCAGCAGGTCGACGTCGTCGCCGGTGGCGGGGCGCCGGTAGGCGCGGCGGGCCAGGGTGCCCAGGATCTCGGCCGCGCACGCCCGCTCGGCCGCCACGCCCGCGTCGTCGGCCGGCCGGCACGAGAAGATGCGGCGGCGGCTCGGGGTATCGCCGGGGCCGGTGGCCTCGAACGGCCCCGTCACCGAGATCGAGTACACGTTCGGCTGCGTCCGCTGGTCGCCGCCGACGGTGATGTGCACCTTCAGGAACGGCTGCCGGTGGCGCTCGACGAGCTCGCCGCCCTGGCTGACGAACGCCGCGCCCACGGTGTGGGGACCCGCCGTGACCGGTACCCGCACGAAGAGGTCGGCGTCGGCCGGCCGGTCGGCGGTCTGGTAGAGGACGCTCTGCGTCGCGGCCTGCCGCCGCGCCGGCGGCGACACCGTGAGCACCTCGACCGGGGCGCCGTCGAGCAGTATCGCGACGTCGTGGGGCTCGCGCAGGCCACCGATGCGGTTGTTGTTCCAGCTCTTGCCCAGCTCGACCCGCAGCTCGTACTCGGCGTCGACCGGGAAGTTGTAGTCGAATTGCGCCCCGCCCCGGGTGCCGAAGGGCATGCCGTCGACGTGGCCGGTCTGGTTCAGGTCGGACGGCACGACGAACGTGTCGGCGACCGGCGACCGCACCGGGGCGCCGACCGCGAGCCGGGCGATCCTGCGCGCCGCCGCGAGGTAGCGCTCGAAACGGCCGGGGTCGAGCCCCCCGAGGCTGACGTTGTCGAAGCCGGCGCTCGAGTCGTCGGCGGGCAGCAGCGTGGAGACGTCGACGTCGAGGTCGAGCAGATCGCGTATGGCGTTACGGTACTCGGTGCCGTTGAGGCGCCGCAGCGCGGCGCTCCTTCCGGGGTCGGGGTCGGCGACGGCGGCCCGGTCGAGCTCGGCCTCGAGGTACGCGACGAGCCGGCCCGACGCCTCTCCGTCCGGCCGCGGCCTCCCGGCGGGCGGCATCATGCCCGCCCGCAGCTTGCCGACGACCTTCTCCCAGATGTCCGCGTGGTCGCCCACGCGGTCGAGATCGAGGGCGTCGAGGGCCAGCCCCGCCGTCCGCAGGGCGTCGTTGTGGCAGGTCACGCAGTAGCGGTCGAGCAGCGCGCGCTCCGCCGTGTCGGACGGCTGGCCGGCGGCCGGCGAGGCCAGCATCAGGACGGCGGCGACCGGAGCAGAGAGTTGCTTCACGAGCGGGACCCCTCCAAGTGCTGACCGCTATTCTACCGACTCACGAGGCGAACGGCCACAAGCGTGTCGAGCCCGGTCGGCAGCCGCGGTTGCGCTCAGTCGCCGCCGGCGCCGTCCCGACGGCGGCGAACCGTCCCCTCCGCGCCGCGCGCCAGGTACGCGAGAGCGATCCGCGTCAACAAACCGGATCGAGTGGTTCCCGCCCGCCGCGCCGCGTTGTCGAGCGGGCCCACGATGCGACTCGGCAGCGTGATGTTCAGCCGCACCGCACGGTCCGAAAGCAGGCTGTCGTCCACGTTCACCGCGGCCACGATGCCCCCGTCGGCGTCGATGGTCGGCGCCGGGTCGGGTACCGGCTCCCCGTCCGACAGCAGCCCTTCGACGTGCAGCGCGATCGCCTCGCGTGCGTTCTCCAGGGCATCCGCCAGCGTGTCGCCGGCGGAGAAGCAACCCGGCAGATCGGGCACGGTCACGCCGAAAGGCCCCTCCGGACGGTCGTGATGCACGATGGCCAGGTATCGCATGTCTACGGCCGCCCCTTCCACGACCAGCCGGCCTGCCGGTAGATGTTCCGGAGGGTGCCGGTCGGGATCTCCTTCCGCGGGTGCGGTACCGTCACCCGGCCGGTCCGCGCCGAGTGCGTGTACTGCCGATGGCCGCCACGCTGGCGCGCGAGCGTCCAGCCTTCGCGCACCAGCCGCTTGATGACCTCGCCGCTTCCCAAGTGTGTAGGCTACACACTCGACGTACCCGCCGTCAATCCGGCCTCGCGGGCATCCGGCATGCAATCGTCGCCGGCCCCCTTTCGCCAAGCCCCCCGGCGCCCCCTCGGCCACCCGGATGACCGCAATGACCATGCGCTGGAGTCTCGCGTCAGCGAAACTCCCAACGCGACCGCAGGTCGCGCAGTCGCGGTAGGATAGGCGCATCGTCCAAGGAGCACGCCATGCCTCTTCCGTCCCGCACTCGACGCCACGATCCGGCCGTATCGGGTCCGCTCGCCACGGCCTGCCTTCTCGTCTGCCTGCTGGCCGCAGGGACGGCCGCCGGAGCCGCGGCCGATCCGCCGTTGCTCGACGCGGTCAGGGAAGGCGACGCGGCCGCAGTGCGGTCGCTCCTCCTGTCGGACGGCGCGGACGTGAACCGGCCCGCGGCGGATGGCGCGACGGCGCTGCACTGGGCGGCCCGTCTCGACCTTCCGGGCGTGGCGCGCATCCTGCTCGATGCCGGGGCCGACGCTACCGCCGCCAACGCGTTCGGGGTCACCCCCCTCGGCCTCGCCGCCGTCAACGGCTCGGCCGCGATGCTCGACATGCTGCTGCGGGCGGGCGCCGACCCCAACGCGGCGGGGGCCGGCGGAGAGACGGCCCTGCTGACGGCGGGGCGGGCGGGGCGGGCCGACGCGGTGCGCACTCTCGTCGCCCACGGGGCAGACGTGAACGCGGCCCAGCGGGCGGGCCAGAGCGCCTTGATGTGGGCGGCGGCGGAGGGCCACATCGAGACCTTGCAGGCCCTCATCGACGCGGGGGCTGACGTCGACGCACGCACCGTGGTTCCGGAAACGCCGCTCCGCACCGGGCTCGAGGGCCCCGCTCCCCACGGCTTCACCGCCCTGCTCTTCGCAGTACGGGCGGGCCATATCGAGGCCGTGCGCGCGCTCATCGCGGCCGGCGCCGACCCCGACGACGAGCTCCCCGACGGCATGAACACCGTGGTCCTGGCCGCCACCAACGCCCACTGGGAGCTCGGCGTGCTCCTCGTCGACCTGGGCGCCGACCCCAACGGCGCCGGGCAGGGGTGGACCGCCCTGCACGCCATGACCTGGGTGCGGATGCCCAACTTCGGCTTCAACCCGCCGGGACCGGTGACCACCGGCACGATGGACAGCCTGACCTTCGCCCGCGCCCTCGTCGAGCGCGGGGCCGACGTCGACGCCCGCATGACGGCCGAGCCGCGCAACGGCTACCGCAACGCCCTCAACCGCGTCGGGGCAACCCCCTTACTGATGGCGGCCCGGCTCGCCGACGCGCCCCTCATGCGCGTGCTCGTGGACCTCGGGGCCGACCCCACCCTGACCAACGAGGACGGCACCACCGTGCTCATGGTCGCCTCCGGCGTCGGCATCCACTCCCCCGGCGAGGACCCCGGCACCGAGGCCGAGGCCCTGGCCTGCGTCGAGCTCGCCCTCGAGCTCGGCGGCGACCCCAACGCCGTCGACGAGCGCGGGGAGACGCCTCTGCACGGCGCCGCCTACCGGGGCGCCAACTCCATCGTGGACCTGCTCGTCGCCCACGGCGCCGACACCTACGACCAGGAGAACGTCGAGGGCTGGACCCCGCTGCGCATCGCCCAGGGGGTCTTCCGCACTGCCACGTTCAAGGAGGCCCCGCACACCGCGGCCCTCCTCGGCGAGCTCATGGCGGCGCGGCGGTAGCGGGCGCGGACCGGCCGCCCGGACGCGACTGGCGGGGACATCGCGCGGCGCGACGCCCCCGGCTCGAGGCGCCTACCGCGGGCAGTCGTTGCCGGCGGTCGCGCGAGCCGGTCGGCGGCGCTCCCGCGGCTGCTTCCTGCCTCCTCATCGTCGGATTCCCGCGCGACGTTCCCGACTTCTCTCTTCGTTCCGCCTGACGATCGCTTCCTCGTCGATGCCCGCTCCCTTCCAGATGGGCTCGAGCTGCCGCCGGACTTCCCGTGCCGCGGTCTCCGCGATCTCCCTGAACAGACGGTCGTCCACCGCCTTCACGTACGGCGGCTCGTCGTACCCCTCCACGTGGCCCGCGAGCCGGAGGTTCTCCAGGTCTCTCCTGTCCCACGCCGGCATGTTCTTCAGCCCGTTCTTCCGGGCATCCTGCAGCAACCGGTTCACGTCGTGAACATGCGGCACCGCCCGCTCCTTGGCCGCCAGCCAGGCCTTCAGGGCCATTTCGGTGGCATGCAGGCTGTCCCTCGCGATCCAGTCATGGTCGCCCTCGGTCGTCGAGGTCAGACGCTCCAGGCTCCGCTCGCCGCTCCGGAGCAGCCTGATCGATTCTTCCAGGCCGTACCGCGTTCGCCGCGTCATCATCTCCGTCGTCAGTCTCCTCGCCGGCTTCGTCCATCCCGCCGCCGTCGTCCTCCAGGGGACTGCGCGCGCTTCCCGGTCGTACAGCACCCATCCGTGGCGAACGGCTTCCGCCTCCACCGACCAGGGCCGAAGCATGCTCTCCTTCAGCGCGGTCACCGTCGTCACCACCACGTCCGTCTCGTGGCTGTACTTCCGGATTCCCCGCGATCCGGGGCCGTCCGCCGTCACTGCCATGAGGTCCACGTCGGCATGTTCCGCGTGGTCGCCCCGCGCCAGCGACCCGAACAGAATGACCGCCTGCGCGTCAAACAGCTTCCCGAGCGCCCGCGCCCGACGTTCGATCGCGGCGCGCCGCACGGCGCCGTCGGCGCCGACCCATCGTGTCTCCATCGCCCTTGGTTCCGATACGGCGCAGACTCCTAGCGAGCCGTGACGGTGGCCCCCGCCCCGCCGTCGGTCGCCCCGAGCTCGGCGAGCAGCACCGCGGTGGCGCCCGAGGCGAGCCCCAGGGGGGTCTGCCCGTTCTCGTTCCGGGCGTCGAGCGCCGCGCCCCGCTCGACGAGGAGGGCGACGACGTCGTCGAGCCCTCGCGACGCGGCGATGTGCAGGACGGTGTCGCCGTTCCCGTTCCGGGCGTCGAGGTCGGCGCCGGCATCGAGGGCGGCGGCCACCGACTCGAGGGTGCGGCGGGCCTCTTCGTCGGCATCTGGCGGCGCGATGCCGAAGCGGCCCCGCGTCGAGCCCCCCTGGACGGCGGCCATGAGAGCCGTCGCGCCGCCGACCTCGTGCGACGCGTGGGCGCCGTACTCGCCGAGAACACGCAGGATCGCCGGCTCGCGGAACCGGGCCGCGACCCAGAGCGGCGTCGCCCCGATCATGTTGTGGGGCAGCCGCCAGTCGGCGCTGACCCGCCGGGCCGGGGTGCCGCGCACCAGGACCGCGTCGGGGTCGGCGCCGTGGGCGAGCAGGGCGCGGACGAGAGGCGGGTCGCCGCGCAGCACCGCCGCGTGGAGGGCGGCATAGCCGGCGTCCGCCGCGCCGGGGTCGGCGCCGGACGAGAGGAGAAAGGCGGCGAGGGCGCCGTGACCGCTGTGGGCGGCGACCACCAGCGGGCTCGTGCCGCTCGCGGCGGCGGTGTCCACGTCCGCCCCGGCGCCCACGAGCAGCCGGGCCGACGCGACGTCGCCGCGCCGCGCCGCGAACAGCAGCGGCGTGTAGCCGCCCTGCATGACCTCGAAGACCCCGCTGCGGTCGGCGTTGCCGGACGAGCTCACGACCTGCGGGTAGACCCTGGAACGGTCGTCCACCCGGGCCCCGGCCGCGAGAAGCAGCCGCACGACCTCGGGATGCCCCTGGGCCGCCGCCCACATCAGCGCGGTCTGCCCATGCGCGTGCTCCCGCGCGTGGGGATCGGCCCGGCGGGCGAGGAGGGCGCGCACCGCCGCCGCATTGCCGGTGCGCGACGCGGTCATCAGCGGCGTCTCGCCCGACGGCAGGGCCCGGTTCGGGTCGGCGCCGGAAGCGAGCAGCGCCTCGACGGCGGCGGGGCTGCCGTTGTTGGCGGCCAGCCACAGCGGCGTGACCCCCAGCGCGTTCGCGGGATCGACGGCGGCGCCGGAAGCGAGGAGCAACCCGACCGTCTCGACGTCGTCCCGGTACGCGGCCCAGTGCAGGGCCGTCGCTCCGTCGCCCTGGGGGCGGTCGACGTCGGCCCCGTCGCGCAGCAACGCGCGCAGCGCGGCCCCGTCCTGCCGCTTGGCCGCGTCGGCGACGGGGCTCCCTCCGCTCTGACCCCGGACCGGACCCGCGCCGGCGAGCACCAGCGCCAGACCAGCGACGACCACGGCCATCCGCGCAGCCAGCCCGCTTCCTGCCTTCATGGAGCCCATGCTACCGTGGCCCTCGCTCATTGACAACGCCACCCGGTGACCCGCGGCGGCGGCCACTCTTCGACGCGGCCGGAGACGAGCGAGTCCGTTGACAATGGCGGAGTCATCGGGGACCATGGGCTCGCGCGGGCGGCGCGGATTCGGGCAGGATTGGCGGGGCGGAGAGGGCGCCCCCGGGCAGCGCCTCACCGACCGTCGTCCTGTTGCCGTTCTTCGTGTGCCGGACCGCCTGGAAGCCCGATGAGAGCCACCCCTTCCGCCCGGAGCGCGCCGGCCGCGGCCGCCCTCGCCGCCCTGTTGTCGGGAACCGTCGGCGCCGCGGTCGCGAGCGCCCAGCCCGCGCCCGACGCCTCGCCGCACCGGGCGGTGCTCGACCGCTACTGCGTGGTCTGCCACAACGAGCGGCTGCGCACGGCGGGGCTCGCCCTCGACGCGGCCGACCTGTCGGATGTCGCGGGCGACGCGGCGATCTGGGAGCAGGTGATCCGCAAGCTGCGCATCGGCGCGATGCCGCCCCCGGGGCGGCCCCGGCCCGACCGCGGGGACGCGCGGGCCCTGGTGGCGTATCTCGAGACGGGGCTCGACCGCGCCGCCGCCCTCGATCCCGGGGTGGGCCGCACCGAGACGTTCCACCGCCTGAACCGGGCCGAGTACCGCAACGCGGTGCGCGACCTGCTGCAGGTCGAGGTCGACGTCTCGGCCCTGCTTCCGGCCGACGACGCCGACGAGCACGGCTTCGACAACATGGCGGCGGTGCTGTCGGTCTCGCCCGCCCTCCTCGAGCGCTACCTGTCGGCGGCGCGCAAGATCACCCGGCTCGCGGTGGGGCTGGCCCCGCCGGTGCCGAGCGTCGAGACCCACCGCATCCCCCTGCTGCTCTACCAGGACGACCGGCTGAGCGAGGACCTCCCGTTCGGCTCGCGCGGGGGCATCGCGGTGCGCCACCGCTTCCCGGTCGACGGCGAGTACTCCGTCCGGCTGCGCCTGCAGCGCACCTACACCGACTACATCCGCGGCCTCGGCTCGCCGCAGCACCTGGACGTGCGCGTGGACGGCCGCCTCGTGACCCGGTTCACGGTCGGCGGCGACGCGCCCGCCCACGCCACCGCGGCGCCGGCCAGCTTCGCCGGGAACACGCCGCTCTTCGGCCATCCCGACTGGGAGACCTACGTGCTCGGGGCCGACGAGGACCTCGAGGTGCGCTTCCACGCCGAGGCGGGCGAGCGGGTCGTCGGCGTCTCGTTCGAGCGCAAGCACTGGGAGACCGAGGGCGTCCTCCAGCCCCGCCAGACCGGCTTCCCCCTCGCCATCAACGAGCGCTGGCAGGGGAACGCGGCCGTCGACAGCGTGGAGATCGGCGGGCCCTACCGGGTGGACGGCCCCGGCGACACCGCGAGCCGCCGCGCCGTCTTCACCTGTCACCCCGACCGGGGGGACGCGGCCGACGCGTGCGCCCGCGACATCCTGGACCGGCTCGCCCGGCGGGCCTACCGGCGCCCCGTCACCGACGAGGACGTCGACCTGCTGTTCGGGTTCTACGAGCGCCGGCGGCGGACCGACGGCTTCGAGGCGGGCGTCCAGCTCGCCCTGCAGCGGCTGCTCACCGACCCCGAGTTCCTGTTCCGGGTCGAGCGCGACCCCGTCGACGCCGCCCCCGGCACCGCGTATCCGGTGAGCGACCTCACCCTGGCGTCGCGGCTGTCGTTCTTCCTGTGGAGCAGCATCCCCGACGAGGCCCTGCTCGACGACGCGGTCCGGGGCGAGCTGCGCGACCCCGGGGTGCTCGAGGGGCACGTCCGCCGGATGCTCGCCGACCCGCGGTCGTCGGCCATGGTCGAGAACTTCGTCGGGCAGTGGCTGCTCCTGCGCAACATCCCGAGCGTCACCCCCGACCCCAACATCTTCCCGACCTTCGACGAGAACCTGCGGAACGCGTTCCGGCGCGAGTCGGAGCTCTTCGTCGAGCACGTGATGCGGGAGGACGGCAGCCTCGTCGACCTCCTCGACGCCGACTACACGTTCGTCAACGAGCGGCTCGCCGCCCACTACGGCATCCCCGGCGCCTACGGCAACCGCTTCCGCAAGGTGACCCTCGACCGCCGCCGGGGCGGCCTGCTGGGCCACGGCGGCCTGCTCACCGTCACCTCGTACCCGAACCGGACCTCGCCGGTGCTCAGGGGCAAGTGGGTGCTCGAGAACCTGCTCGGCACGCCCCCGCCCCCGCCCCCGCCCGACGTGCCGTCGTTCCCCGAGCGCGGGCCGGGCGGCGCGCCGGCGACGGTGCGCGAGCTGCTCGAGATGCACCGCGAGAGCCCCGCGTGCGCCGGCTGCCACGCGCCGATGGACCCCCTCGGTTTCGCCCTCGAGAACTTCGACGCCATCGGCCGGTGGCGGACGACGGACGGGCACGAGGCCATCGACGCGCGCGGGGCCATGCCCACCGGCGACGCCTTCGAGGGCTTGGACGGCCTGCGGGCGCTCCTCGTGGACGACCCCGGGCCGCTGGTGCGGACGGTCACCGAGAAGCTGCTCGCCTATGCCCTCGGCCGCCGCATCGAGCACTACGACTACCCCACGATTCGCAAGATCGCCCGGGACGCGGCCGCCGACGGCCATCGCTGGTCGGCCGTCGTCCTCGGCGTCGTCCAGAGTCCCCCGTTCCAACTGCGGAGCACAGGCTCATGATCATCACGAGGAAAGCGATACCCCGCCGCACCGTCCTCCGCGGCCTCGGCGCCACGCTGGCCCTGCCCCTGCTCGACGGCATGGTCCCCGCCCTCTCGGCGGTGCGCAACACGCCGGCCCGCGGCATGCGCCGGTTCGGGGTGGTGTACGTGCCGAACGGCATGGCGATGGAGCACTGGACGCCGGCCGCCACCGGCAGGGACTTCGCGTTCTCGCCGATCCTGCAGCCGATGACCCCGCACCGCGACCGCACGCTGGTGCTCACCGGCCTCAACCCCGGCCCCGGCGGGGGCGCCCACGCCGGGGCGTCGACCAAGTTCCTCACCGGCGTGCCCGGCCGGAAGACCGACGGGGCCGAGATCCAGTCCGGTACGTCCATCGATCAGCTCCTCGGGCAGACGCTGGGCCGCCAGACGCAACTCTCGTCGCTCGAGCTGGGCCTCGACAGCCGCGACTTCGCGGGCTCGTGCGACGCCGGGTTCGCCTGCGCGTACACCAACACCATTTCGTGGCGCACCCCGACCACCCCGCTGCCGATGGAGAACGACCCCCGGGCCGTCTTCGAGCGCCTCTTCGGCGACAGCGGCTCGACCGACCCCGCCGTCCGGCGGGCCCGGCTCGACGAGGACCGCAGCATCCTCGACTCGGTGACCGAGAAGGCCGCCGACCTCGAGCGCGGGCTCGGCCCCGACGACCGCCAGAAGCTCGCGCAGTACCTCGACGCGGTCCGCGACGTCGAGCGGCGCATCCAGATGGCGGAGGAGCAGAGCAACCGCGACCTGCCCCTCGTGCAGCAGCCGGCCGGGGTGCCCGCGACCTTCCAGGCGCACATGCGGCTGATGTTCGACCTGCAACTCCTCGCGTGGCAGACCGACCTCACCCGGGTCGCCAGCTTCATGGTGGGCCGCGAGATCAGCGGGCGGACGTACCCCGAGATCGGCATCCCCGACGCCCACCACCCGCTGTCGCACCACCTCGACGACCCCACGAAGATCGCGACGATGGCGAAGATCAACACCTACCACGTGTCGCTCTTCGCCGAGTTCGTCGACCGGCTGGGGTCGACCCCCGACGGCGACGGCTCGCTCCTCGACCACTCGCTGCTGCTTTACGGCGCGGGCATGTCGAACTCGAACGCGCACGCGCCTGTGAACCTGCCGATCATGCTGGTGGGCGGGGCGGGCGGCGGCCTGCGCGGCGGCCGGCACCTGGAGTACTCCCGGGAGACCCCGATGGCCAACCTGCTGGTCGCCGTCATGGACGCCCTCGGGGTCCCGATGGAGCAGGTCGGCATCAGCACCGGCCGGCTCGACGTGCTGTCGCTGGCATAGGCGGGCGCAACAGCGAGCACGTCCCCTGCATTCGCCATCCGGAGGGGCGCGGAGGCGCTGGGGCAGTCGGGGCAGGCCGTCGCGGACGGGGATGCCGGGGTACCCTGTCTGGGGTGGGCCGGCCTGATCAGGTTGACGCCATGCGACGCCTCCATCGCGCCGAGGCCGCCGAGCGGACAAGGGTGGTGCGCACGGTCACCTCCGCGCTGGAAACCGAGCCGGATGTCGTGTTCGCCTACCTCCACGGCTCGTTTCTGACCGACGGCGCCTTCCACGACGTCGACGTGGGTGTCCGATTCGCCGCGCCGGCGGATGGGCGCCTGTCGCGCGCGCTCGACCTCGCGGCGCGGCTGACCGGCGAGGCCGGCTTCCCGGTAGACGTGCGCGCGCTCGACGACGCCCCGCTCGCCTTCCGCTTCCACGTCTTCCGCACCGGCCGTCTGCTGCTCAGCCGCGACGACGAGAGGCTGGCGGACTGCATGGAGCGGACGATGCGCGAGTACCTGGACATCGCCCCCCTGGCGCGGCGGGCTGCCGTCGAGGCGTTCGGCGGGTGACCCTCAACCCCGACCTCGTGCGCGCGCGGTGCAACGAGATCGAAGAGTCCGTACAGCGCCTCGAAGCGCTCGCGAACACGCCGCTCGCCGACTTTCTCGCCGACCGGGACGCCAGGGACGTGGCGTGCTACCGCCTCCTCGTGGCCATCGAGGCGGCGCTCGCGCTCTGCTACCACGTGTCGGCCCGCCGCCTCCGCAAGACCCCGGAGGACTACGCCGGTTGCTTCGTCATCCTGGGCGAGGCGGGCATCCTCGCCCCCGACCTCACGGAGCGTCTGCAGCGCATGGCCCGGTTCCGCAACCTCCTGGTCCACGTGTACTGGACGGTCGATCACGAGCAGGTGCATGCGCTGATCCGACGAGACCTCGGCGACCTGCGGGCGTTCGCGGCGGCGGTCGTCGCGTTGCTCTGACCGGCCGGCGGGGCCGCGTATCAACGAAGACCTTCACGGTCGTTCACGTTGCCCCGGCTCAGTGGGCGGTTCCCTCCCAAGTCGTAGCCACGCCTCAGGGAAGCCAACGCCCTCTGTCTGGCTGCCGCGTAGGTCATCTGCTCGCCGCGGACCAGCGCCTCCAACTGCTCCGCGACGAGACGACTGAGCGACATCCCTCGCCGCGCCGCGAGAACCCTGGCATGCTTGGCCAGATCCGCGTCGACCCTGATGTTGATGTTCGTCCCGATCATCTGTGTGGTCCCGAGTTGGGCGTGTGCGCCATCTAGCGCGTCAACGGCGCAGCACATTCTATCCATGTGCAACGCGGACATCGGATCCGCCCGCTTGTGAGCTCGTCGCACACGGCCCTCGGGCGCGCTCGACCTGCGGCCCGCCTTCCATCCGACCGCACCCCGGAGTATGCTTGCGCCGCGAGGAAGACACCCATGCAGACCGGCCGCAGGAGGTTCGTCAAGACCGTGGGCGCGGCTGCCGGCGCCCTGCCGGTAGCCGTCGCAGGAATCGCGGCGGCGCCCCCCGGGAGAGCCGGCGGCGCGGGGACCGCGCCGTTCGCCTTCGACTTCCTGGACCCGCGGCGCCATCAGGCTGCTCCCGCCCCTCGCGCCCAGGGGGGTGCGGAGGGCATCGAGGCATTCGCGTTCGACGCCTACGGCACCCTGTTCGACGTGTTCTCCGTGACCGCCCTTTGCGAGGAGCTGTTCCCCGGCAACGGCGACGCGCTGGCCCAGCGCTGGCGCGCCAAGCAGCTCCAGTACAGCCTGCTGCGCAGCCTCATGGGCCGGCACCGCGACTTCTGGCTGATCACCGGCGACGCCCTCGTCAACGCGGCGGCGGGCCTCGGGCTGGACCTGACCCCGGCGCGGCGCGAACGGCTGATGGAGGCGTACCTCACGCTCGCCGCGTTCCCCGACGTGAGGCCGGGGCTCGAGGCGCTCAGGGACCGCGGCGTGAAGCTGGCGATCCTCTCGAACGGCGAGCCGCAGATGCTCGAGGCGGCGGCCCATAGCGCCGGCATCGACACCCTCCTCGACACCATCATCAGCGTCGAGGCGGTCAAGATCTTCAAGGTCAGCCCGCGCGTCTACAACCTCGGCCCGGAGCGGCTCGGGGTCGACCAGTCCGCCCTCGGCTTCGTGTCGTCCAACGCGTGGGACGTCGCCGGCGCCGCCTCGGCGGGGCTGACCACGTTCTGGATTCAGCGCACGGCGGGCGAGCCCCCCGAGGAGCTCGGCTTCGAGGCGCATCACGTGGTGTCGGCGATCACCGATCTGGCGCCGCTCGTGGGCGTATAGCCCGCCGATCTAACTGTCCGGATCGGCGGCCGGCAACGCAAGCGCGATCAGCTCCGGCACGCGCCCGCCACCGACGGTCAGCGCGATGTACTGCCGCCCACCCGACAGGTAGGTCATCGGCGTGCCGATGACCCCGCCCGGCAGATCGACGGACGCGATCTCCTCGCCCGTCATCTTGTCGAAGGCAACCAGGCGCGGACCGTCGTCGGCGCCGCCCGTGGTCAGCGCGTAGATCAACAGCGTCTTCGTCAGCACGGGGCCGACGCGTCCGCTGTCGCCGCCGAGGGGCGGCAGGTCGAGATGGCGCAGCATGGGGAGATTGCGGATCCGGTCGCCGTTGCCCATGGGGCGCATCCACAGGTGCTCTCCCGTGTTCATGTCGATGGCCGTCATCCGCGAGTAGGGCGGCTTGAACAGCGGCAGGCCCTGCGGGAGCTGCGGGCGGTGGGTCAGCGCGCCGCGCGCTTCGAGCACCGCCAGGGTGGTGTCCTCGCCCGCCTCCGGCGTTCGGAAGTGCTTGACGGTGTAGCGGTTTCCCGACGGCACGTACAGGATGCCGGTCTCGGGATCGACGGCGGCGCCGCCCCAGCTTCCGGCGCTGAACCCGGGCCGCACGATGGTGCCCCGCCGGCTGTGCGGCGTGTACAGGGGGCCGATGCGGTACGGGGCGACCGCCTCGATCGCCATCCGGCGTATCTCGGGCGTGAAGTCGACGAGGTCGTCGATGGCCACGCCCTGGTAGTCGAACGGCGCCGGCCGGGTCGGAAACGGCTGCGTGGGCCACGGCACCTCGCCCTCGATGTCGGTGTCGGTCGGCACCGGGCGCTCCTCGATGGGCCAGACCGGCTCGCCGGTCACCCGGTCGAAGACGAACGTGAAGCCCTGCTTGGTGATCTGCGCCACCGCCTTGATGGGCCTCCCGTCCACCGTGATGTCGATCAGGTTGGGCGCGGCCGGCAGGTCGTAGTCCCAGAGCCCGTGGTGCACGACCTGGAAGTGCCAGACCCGCTCGCCGGTCTCGAGGTCGAGGGCGACGAGGCTCTCGGCGAACAGGTTGGCGCCGGGCCGGTGTCCGCCGTAGTAGTCGGGCGCGGCCGTGTTGAGCGGCAGGTAGATGTAGCCGAGCTCGGGGTCGATGCTCATCATCGTCCAGACCCCCACCTTGCCGGTCTCGCGCCAGGAATCGCCGCCCCAGGTGTCGTTGCCGAACTCGTCGCCCTGCGGAATCGTGTGGAACGTCCAGCGGGTCCGGCCGCTGCGCACGTCGAAGCCGCGCATCCAGCCCGGCGGCATCTCCCTGCGGTTGTTGTAGCTGGAGATGGACATCGGCGTCACGACGGTGTCGCCGAACACGATGGGCGGGGACTGGACGGAGTACAGCAGCGCGTTCAACCAGTCGCGCTCGCCGCGCGTGGCGCGGGGGATGTCCTCCATCAGATCGAGCCGGCCGCCGTCTCCGAAGTCGGCGCACGGCCGCCCGGTCCCGGCGTCTACGCAGACGAGATACCCGTTGCCGGTGCCGAAGAACACCCGCTCGTCGGTCCGGTCGGGGCCGTTCGACCAGTACGCCACGCCGCGCTGGTTCCAGCGGGCGCTCATCGTGGTGGTGCCCTCCTCGTAGCTCTTGGGGTTGAAGACCCACAGCGTCTCGCCCGTCCGCGCATCGATGGCGGCGGCCGCCGACGTCGGCATGTTGATGAAGAGCCGGTCGCCGACCATCAGGGGGGTGGCCTTGAGGTTGGTGAGGGTGGGGGGCTGGCCGTCACGCCACCGCTCCGGGTCGCGGCGGTTCAGCTCGGCGAAGATCAGCCGCGAGTCGGCGCGCCACTCCGAACCGTCGGGCATGGTCAGACTCAGCACGGCGTCCGCAGACCGCCACCGCCACGCGATCTCGAGATCGCCGAAGTTCCCGCGGTCGATCCGATCCAGGGGCGAGTACTTGGTGCTGCCGAGGTCGCCCCCGTAGGTCCGCCACTCGCCGTTGGCGGGCGCGCCGTACTGCGCCGCCGCGGGGCCGGCCACGGCCAGCGCGACCACCAGGCCGAGTGCCGACCGACCGACGCCGCGAGCCGGGTTGGACGTTCGCTGCATGAATCCTCCGGCCCGGCGTGCTTCGCGGCGCGTGCTGCGCCCGTCACGCCAGGCTGTCGGCTAGGATAGCAGCGACGGCCGACCGGCCGTCGCGGACGGCCGTCGTGCTTGACCGGGCGTCCCGTACGAGACGACGATGTGCGCTGGGGAGCCGGCGGCGAAGGCGGGGCTCGGCGTGGGCGCGTGGCGGACCGCCGCGGTGAGCCGAGAGGCTCGTGCCAGGCGAAGCGCGAACCGAACTTGTCGCCGGCCCGGCAGATCCGGAGCCCGGCCACTGAAGCGCAAGAGCGAGCAATGAAGCAGAAATCGATTCGTCTGATGGCGGTGGGTTGTTGCGTCGCGGGACTGGCCGTCGCGGGGTGGGGCGCGCCAGACGTGGCCGGGCGGACCGTGGCGGGTGGCGAACCGGTCGCCGCAGCCGGCGCGGGCACGAGTCAGGCCGACGACGGGATCACGATGACGCAGATCGACGTCGGCGACTTCACGTTCGACGTCCGGACGGCGGGGCCGGACGACGGCGAGGTCGTGCTCCTTCTCCACGGATTCCCCCAGACGTCGTACGAGTGGCGGCACCAGCTCCGCGCCCTCGGCGAGGCGGGGTTCCGCGCGGTGGCCCCCGATCAGCGCGGCTACTCGCCCGGGGCGCGGCCGGAACGCGTCGAGGACTACGCGCTGCCGTTGCTCGTCGGCGACGTCATCGGCCTCGCCGACGCCATCGGCGCCGACCGGTTCCACGTCGTGGGCCACGACTGGGGGGCGGCGGTGGCGTGGGGGGTGGCGATCGCCGCGCGCGAGCGCGTCATCACCGCGAACCCGGTGTCGGTGCCCCACCCCGACGCCTTCGCGCGGGTGCTGAGCGACCCCGACTCGTGCCAGGTCGCCGCGTCGTCCTACTTCGACGTGTTCGTGCAGCCCGACTCCGAGGACGCCTTCCTCGCCAACGACCACGCCCTGCTCCGCGGCGTCTTCGCCGGCATCGACGCCGACGCGGTGGAGGAATACGTGCGGGTGCTCGGCACGAAGCCGGCCCTCGGCGCCGCCCTGAACTGGTACCGCGCCAACGTCGCCGACCGCAACCTGCAGGGCGGCGCCGTCGGCCCCGTCGAGGTGCCGACGATGTTCACCTGGAGCGACGCCGACACCGCGCTGTGCATCGACGGAGCCCTGCTGACCGAGGAGTACGTCGAGGGGCCGTACCGCTTCGAGGTCCTGGAAGGCGTCAGCCACTGGATTCCCGACCTCGCGCCCGAGGCGATGTCGTCGCTGCTCGTCGACCACCTGACCCGGTACTCGGAGCGCTGACGCCGGGCTCCTGCCCGCTGACAGCACCGGTAAGCCGGGTCCAGAGCGAGCCGCGGCCGCTCCGGAGCTTGCTGTCCGAGTACGCCGGCGGTGAATCGGTCGACGTCGAACAGGTTCGCACGGCGCTTGGCCGGCGCGCGAAGGCGAAACACGCGGTGTCGGAATCGGGCGGACCGGCCCTGGAAGCGTCGCCACGATGACAAGCGCGCGACCCCTTCACGCCCGTTGAGGGTGCAGCCACGTCCGGGCGACGGCTGACGCACCTTGCGGCGTGAGGCGCCATACGCTACAGTCGGTCGATGAGGGTCAGGCACAAGGGACTGCGGGCACTGCACGAACGCGACGACCGCGCGCGGGTGCCCGCCGATCTTGCGCCACGGCTGCGGCGCATCCTGTTCAGGCTGCAGGAGGCGACTGATCCGGGCAGTGCGGACGCTCCCGGTTTCCGGCTCCACCCGCTGAAAGGGGACCGGGCCGGCCAGTGGAGCGTGCGCGTATCCGGGAATTGGCGCGTCGTGTTTCGCTTCGAGAACGCCGAGGTCGTGGACGTGGACTTGATCGACTACCACTGACGAGGAGCAGGTTTGATGACCCGCACCGACGACGAGCGTGTAGGCCCCATGCTGAACCCCCCGCACCTGGGCGAACTGATCCGCGAGAGCATGGACGAAGCCGGCTGGACCGTGGGCAAGACCGCGACGCGCCTGCGCTGCGAGCGAGGGACTCTGTCTCGCGTGCTGAACGGCAGGGCAGGGGTGTCCGCGAACATGGCCCTGGGGCTCGAGAGCATCGGCTGGGGAACCGCCGACCATTGGATGCGGATGCAGGCGGCCTATCAGCTAGCGCGGGCGCGCCGTCAGCTGACCGCGCGCGGGCGGCCGGCGGCGGCCGGCGGCGAGACGACCGCCGACGCGCGGTTCTGACTCCCCGGCAACCAAGCCGGCCCTTGGCCGGCCTCCAGACCCGCGGGCACCGCGCGCAGACCGGCCGGCCACCCCGCACAGGGGTGGCCCGTCGAGCCGGTCGAAGATGTTCTCGAGCCGCCCTATCGGCGCGGCTCGGTCGGGTCGCGCCCGTCGAGCGGGGCGCCGGTGCCGGACGACCCCGCGAACAGCCGGCGGCCGTCGGGGAACGTCACGTCACGGCCGTTGGCCCGGAAGGCGCCGTCGATGGCCTGGTAGCCCTCCACCATCACTTCGGTGCCGGGCATCACGGAGTCCTTCCGCCACCCGCGGCGCACCAGGGCTCCCGGGGGGCCCGCCTCGATCATCCAGTTCTCGACGGTGCCGTCCTCGTTGGTCACCTCGAGGTGCATCCACGAGTGCGGGTTGATCCACTCCATCCGGGTGATCGTGCCCTGCAGCCGGACCGGCCGGTTGGCGTCGAACTCGGCCGCGAAAGCGTGATGCGCCACGACCTGGGCGGTCGCCGCAAGCAGGCTGATCCCGACGACCACGGCCACCATGACTACGTTCTTTCGCATTGCCCCCACCTCGCTCCTGAAATGTCCCACCGGACTGTCACCGTGTCGTTCCATCGGTCGCAGGCGATCGTGCGGTCGCTCTCGAGCTACCGGCCGTCGCCCGCCGCCTCCGCGTCGCGCGCCCGCGCGCCGCTCAGGATGTTGGTCATTCCGTAGTTGCCCTCGTGGCACGCGTACTCGACGAGCTCGTACTGCGACTCGTCCCTGACATACGTGAACATGCCCGTCCACGGCCGGGTCCACACCACGGGGTCGTCGATGGTGAACTGGTACTCCAGCGTGTCGGGACCCGTGCGCGTGTACCGCTCGGTCATCGTCAGCGCGTCGCTCGACCCCTGGTACGGCGCCTTGCCGTTGAAGTTGCGGATCTCGACGACCAGCGTGTCGCCCTCCCAGCGGCCCCGGGCGTCGCCCAGCCACGACGTGATGTCGTCCCCGACGTGCGGACTGTCGTCGGTGGGGACGACGCGGGTCTCGTGGATCATCTCGCGCTGCAGCGCGACGTGGTTCGGCCCCTGCACGATCTGCATCCCGTTGTTGTAGACGCCCGGGGTGGGGACGAGGCTGCGGGTGATGCAGCGCACCCACGAGCTGAGGTCCTCGGGGCCCGCGGCGACGGACACGCGGGCGGCCCGGGCCGCGGCGAGCAGCCGCTCGCCCTCGGGGGTGCGCGGCGGAATGCGGCCGTCGAGCGGGTCGATGACCATCGCCACCTGCCGCGACGGCGCCGACCGCACGTAGCCGAGGGTGGTGTCGCGCCACTCCGACTCGTAGCCCCAGATGCTGCCGAGGGTGCCGCGCTCGCGCCGCGCCGCCGCCTGCTCGGCCGTCAGCACCTCGGTCTCGGCGAGGTCCTGGGGCCGCTCGAGGGGAATGCCGTGGGCGGCGTCGCCGGTCCAGACGCCCTGGAAGTCGGGGACGCCCCAGGGGGTGCGGGGCACGGTGTACTCCCGCAGCTCGGTGGTGATGTCGACCGGCGCGTCGAACGCGACGTCGACCCCCGCGAAGCCCTCCTCGACGACGGCCACGCGGACGTTGTCGGGGCCGCTGACGAACGCCTGCCGGGCGGCGGTGCGGCCGCCCTCGGGCACCGCCGGCTCGCTCAGAAAGGCGACGCCGTCGGCCCGCAGCTCGGCCGCGGCCGCGTCCATCTCGGGCACCGCGAACGCGATGTGGTCGATGGAGCGGCCCGCCGTCGGCGCCGGCGGCGCCGGGGCCTCCATCGCGAAGAGCCAGACGTCGCCCATGCGCACGCCGTCCAGTTGGTCGCGCAGCCGCGCGCTCTCGCCCCCGAACCGCTCCCGGTACCACGCGAGGGTAGCCGCGGGATCGGTGGCGCTCAGGTGGATGTGGTGGAACCCGAGGGTGTCGGCGTCCTCGACGAGCTCGATGCGGGTGCCCCACGGGTCGAAGATGTAGCCGTGCTGGTACAGCCCGGGCACGTCGCGCAGGGTCGACCCGTCGGCGAACCGCTGCAGCCGCACTCCGGAGCCGCGCACGCCGACCGCCTCGAGCTCGCCCATCTTGGCGGTCAGGTCGCGGTACGAGAACGAGATGTGGTCGATGCCCGTCCGCTGGCTGCTGCCGAGGGTCGGGCGCGAGTCGAACACCAGCTCGGCGCCGCCGCACAGGACGGCGTCGTCGCGGTCGGCGACGGGCTCGCAGTCGAGGTAGCGCGTGTACCAGCCCACCGCCTCGGTGGCGTTCGACGTCGTCAGTTGCACGTGGTGGTACTCGGCGGCAAGGGCCGGGGCCGGCGCGAGGAGCGCCGCGGCGGCCGCGGCGAGCAAGACGTTTCTGGTCCGTTTCATCGTGCGATGCCTCTCATCAACAGCTCGGAGCCCGTTGGCGGGAGCCCCGCGGTCTCGCGGCGGCTCCCGGGGATGCGCCGGCGGTCAGCGGGTGGGCACCCTGCGCAGGTGCCCGTAAACCAGGTCCTCCGAGAACTCGACGCACTTGTACTCCAGCACCTGCGCGTTCGCCTCGAGACGCCGGTACAGCGGCATCTCGATGGTCCAGGGGCGGGTGAAGACGTTGGGGTCCTCGATGGTCGCCTCGTACAGGATGGCGTTCGGCCCCATCGGCGTGTAGCGCTCCGTCACGCGCAGGCCGTTGCTCGCGTAGTTGCCCGCGCGGTCGAACCAGGCCTCGCCGTTGAAGCCCTGCGCGTCGACGACCAGGGTGTCGCCCTCCCAGTGCCCGTGCGACCGCCCCATCCACGTGTCGAGGGGCGGCGGCTCGGGGTTCTCCTGGTCCATGTGCACGGTCCGGTTCGCATCGGTGAACCCGTACACGAACATGATCTTACGGTCGCCCTGGATGATGCGGAACGGGTACGGCAGATAGGTGGCCCGCGGCACCCCCGGCATGAAGCACCGAACCTCCGGGTCCTCGGTCCACCGGTTCTCGAAGTTCTGCTGCTTCTGCGCGAGCGCCTCGGGGCGGTAGGGGATCTCGTTGCCCACGACCACGCCCTGGCCGGGGGGGATCGCCCCGATGGCGCCGGTGTCGGGCGGCCCCGCGCTCGCCGGGTGGTCCTGGAGGTCCCAGTGGGCGGTGCCGATGGCCTGCCAGACCCCGTTCAGATCGGGATTTCCGTCGAAGGCGCGCGGCACCTCCTGCGCCGCCACCGGGCCGGCGGCCAGCGCCAGCACCGTCAGCAACACACCCGTCCGCGCGCTCTGCCACTTCCTCATCGTCGTCAGTCTCCTTCTTCGGCCGTCTCCGGCGCCGCCGCTTCCGTCCTCCCGGTCACGGGGTCACGGTGATCGTCACGTTCTCGCTCGTCGTCAGCGCCCCGTCTCCGGCCATCGCCCGCAGCACGTAGGTGCCGGGCTCGTCGAAGGTCGCGTACACCTCCCAGCGCCCGTCCTCGGGCACCTCGGGCATGATGTAGGGCGGCGACCACGACGAGTACGAGTAGACCCGGGTGTCCTGCCAGGTCTTCAACTGCCGCGGGCTGAAGCTCACCTTCGACGCGTCGCCGCGGTAGACGATCCACGAGAACCGCAGCCCGGGCGGGTTGCCCGGCACGATCTGCTGGACCGCCCGGTAGGCGGGGTGCGGCTCGCCCGGCTCGACCGCCGGCGGCGTGTAGCTCCCCGACGGGATCCCGTCGTCGCTCGTGAACGCGACCAGGGTCAGCGGCTGCCCGGCCCGCACCGTCCGCGGCTGGTCCACCCCGAGGGTCAGCTCCGGGAACTCGTTCTCCCGCCACTCGTCGCGGACCCGGCCGAAGTTCGCGCCCATCTCCGTCGCGATGGTCTGCGCGTCGAGCAGGTAGTCGGTGCGCAACGAGCCGTAGGCGCGCTCGGTCCGGCCGTGGGTGGTCAGGGTCCAGACCACCTCCCGATCCCCGAAGTCGGCCGGCACGTCGACCGTGAAGAGGAACATGTTGCGGCGGGGGTAGAAGTGGGTCGGCTGCCCCCGGTCCGGCCCGCCGGGCTCGATGTGGTTGTCGGGCCCGACCGGCACGTCGAGCTCTTCCTCCCAGTTCGAGTTCATGTAGCCGAAGAACAGCCGGAAGGTGCCGTCCTCGTTCGGCCACCACCCCTCGTAGGCGGGCGACACGCTCTGCCCGCGGGAGTAGGTGAAACGGGTCTGCGCGGTCGCGGCCGTGGCGAGGGCCAGCAGCGCCAGGACCGCGACCGCCCGGACGAATCGCTTCCCGCTCACCCTCATGGCTGGTCGTTGCCCTCGTCCACCTGCGCCTGCTGCGACGGGAAGTCCGCCATGCACAGCGGGCAGCCGATGAGGTGATCCCCGAGCTGCAGGCCGAGCCGCTCGCGGCGCTCCGCCATCTCGCGCTCGAACTGCTCGTCGGTCAGCTCGAGGGCCTCGCCGAGGTCGATGAACATGTTGGCCACCGAGCGGCGTCCGCCGCCCGACCAGTTGCGCGGGTCGGCGACGTTGCGGTTGGCCACCGTGGTGTCGAGCCAGCCGATGATGTGGACGATCGTGCCCTTCGGCAGCAGCGGCGCGTAGTCGTCGTCGAAGATGTACTGCTTGACCCAGTTGTGGTCGTAGCCGACGCAGGCGAGGGTCTCGATGTTGTGCCCCCAGATCGCCTCCAGGCACATGCGGGTGCCCGGCGCGTGCTGGTGGGGCTCGAACGAGACGATCCGGGTGTGCTGGTCGAGCACCCGGTAGGCGTGCAGCTCCTGCGAGGTCTGGTTCGGCTTGATGTCGATGTCGACGCCGTTGCCGACGAGGGTCCGCGCGTGCCGGATCTCCGGCTCGTAGCCCTTCGGGTGCAGCTTGAACGCGAACTTCAGGTGCGACTTCGTCTCCCGCCCGTTCGAGTGCAGGTGCGCCGTCTCGAGCTCGAGCGACGAGCCCGCCTTGAGCAGCCGCCCCGCGTTGTCGGGGAAGATGTCGGCGTTCCGCCCCACCTCGTGGACGGGGAACCGGGTGGCGTCGGCGGGATCCGCCCCCTCGGGGACCACCGCCCCGTAGGTCATGTGGTGGAACACGTAGCGCCCGCCCACGGTGTCTCCGGTGCCGTCGGGCGGGATGTCGTTGAACTCCTTGACCTCGACCGCGGCGACGTAGCGGTCCTCGGTGAGCCCGGTGGGGATGGTGCCGAGGTTGGTCCACTTGTCGGGGGCGGCGGCGGGCACGGTGACCACCGGCGACTCCAGAATCAGGTCGGGCTCGCCGATCTCCCACTCGCTCTCGTCGCCGAAGTCGAGGGGGGGCGGCATGTCCGCGGGGTCACCGAGGGGCGCGCCGGCGTCGACCCAGCGGCCGATGAGCTCGATCTCGTCCTCGCTCAGCGAGATGTCGTTCTTGTAGTGCTGGATGCCGATGTCGCGCTCCACGAACCACGGAGGCATCGCGCCGCGGTTGCTCCGCAGGGCGGTCCGGGTCTTGATGGCCCGCGCGTAGGGGCGCACCTCGGCGTAGGTGAGCAGGGACATCGGGGCCACCGACGCGGGCCGGTGGCACTCCTGGCAGCTCTGCTGGAGAATCGGCGCGATGTCCCGCGCGTAGGTGACCTCGGCGTCAGCGGCGGCCGGTGCGGACTGCGCGGTCGCGGCGGCCGGGGCCATGAGCAGGAAACCGACGACACCGGCGACCAGAAGTCCCGAAACACGCATGGCGCTCATCGCAGACTCTCCTTCGAAGACACGGGCCGACTGCATGCGGATCAGACCCGATAGTATCCCTCTACCGCGGTTCCGCCCGCAACCGCTTACGCGCGGTGCGCGGCCACCGCGGCCTCGTCCCACTCGAGCCCCACCCCGGGCATGTCGGGAATGTGCAGCTCCCCGCCCGACACGGCGTAGGGCCGCTGCAGTACCGGGTCGGCCCAGCTCTGCCACTCGAGCCAGTGCGCGGTCTCGGTCACGCGCATCACGTGCGCCGCCACCTCGGGATAGAGGTGGGTGGACACCGGCACCCCCGCCGCCGCCGCGATGGCCGCCGCCTGCATCCAGCCGGTCACTCCGCCGATGCGCATGAAGTCGGGCATCACGAAGTCGCACGCCTGCGCCTGCAGGGCGCGGTGGAGCGAGCGCGGGCCGTAGAAGTTCTCGCCGATCTGCAGCGGGGTGTCGAGCTCGGCCGCGAGGCGCCGGTAGCCGTCGAGGTCGTCGTACACCACCGGCTCCTCGATCCAGGTCAGCCCCCGGTCGTCGAGGGCGTGGCAGCGCTCGAGGGCCTCGGCGAGGTCGAGCCCCTGGTTGAAGTCGACCATCAGGTGCATGTCGTCGCCCACCGCCCGCCGCACCGCCTCGAGGGCGGCGAGGTCTTCGCGGAGACGCGCGCGCCCCATGCGCAGCTTGAGGCCCTCGAAGCCCCCCTCCTCGCGCAGGGCGACCGCCTCGTCGGCCACCGCGGCGGGCTCGTGCAGCCACAGCCCGTTGCTGTTGTAGGCCCGGACGGGGGCGACCGAGCCGCCCAGCAGCACGCACAGCGGCTGGCCGGCCGCCTTCGCCAGGGCGTCCCACGCCGCCATGTCGACCCCGGACACGGCGATCGCCGACAGCCCCTCGTAGCCGACGAAGTGCAGCGACTTGCGGCTCGTCTCGTAGAGGTCGACCGGCGCCACCGCCCGCCCCCGCAGCAGCTCGCCGAGGTCCTCGAGGGCCGGCACGAGGTAGCGCATCGCCTTGGGGATGTACGGCTCGAGGTAGCCGCGGCCGACGACGCCCTCCTCGGTCTCGAGATCGATGAGCACCATCGGCCACTCGCGGATGGTGGCGATGCGGGCGACCACCGGGCGCTCGAGGGGCAGCAGCACGGGTCGCGCGGTGAGGCCGCGGATGGTGAGGCGGGGCCTCGATTCGGTGTCCGTCATCGTCGAATCGCGCCCGGCACACACACGAGAACGGCACCGGGCATGGGCAGTTTTCCCGCAGACGGCCCATTCAGTAGCGGAACAAATAGGAGACCTTGCCGAAGAACGCCCGGTTGGTCCGCTGGAGCGCGGCCAACTGGAAGATCACGGGGTTCAGCTCCAGCCCGTCGCGGAAGCGGTCGTCGTAGCCGAGGAACAGGACGGTGCCCGCGTTGATGCGGTAGGTCATCAGCAGGTTGTTGCCGAGGGTCGTCTGCCAGGTGTTGTGCTCGAGGATGTGCCTCAGCATCAGCCGGTCGGTGAACTGGTAGGTCGTCCGCCCCCGGTAGATCTTCACGTCGTAGACTTCCGCGCCGCTCCGGGGGTCGACGAAGTCGCTGAACACGGTGCGGAGCTCGGTGCGCAGCCGCGGCGTCGGCTGCACGCGGAAGTTGACGTTGCCCGAGACCGACTGCCCCCGGTACGGGTTGACATCGTCGTAGAGGATGCCGTGGCCCCAGTTGTACCCCCCGAACAGCGAGAACAGCCGCGAGCTGATGCCGCTGTAGAACCCGTAGCCGGTCTTCTTGAAGTCGACCTCCTGGAACCGCTCGAGGTCGTGGTTCACCATCCCCGTGAACGAGATGTTGTTCGTGAACGAGAAGCTGGCCATGCCCTGGATCTGCTCGTCCTGCAACACCCCGGCGTGGTCGTAGAGCCGCAGGTAGGTCAGCGACGGCCCCCAGGTGAGGATGGACGACTCGGGCCACCAGCGGTAGCCGACGTTGCCGCTCGCCTGGCGCAGGTCGACGCGGGGGAGGAACCCGGTCAGGGTCCGGAAACCCGGATCGATGCTGCTGTAGGCGGCGCTGTAGCTGAGGTTGCGGCCCTCGCGCGAGAAGTCGGCCTCGATGGCCGGCCCGGAATGGGAACCCAGCTCCCCGTCCACCGTCTCCGACGCCATGGCCAGGAAGTTCGCGCGGTGATTCCGCCCCAGCCGGAAGCGGCCGTCCACCCCCGCCACCCGGTTGTAGTCGGCTCCGAACTCGCGGGCGGTCATGATGCCGCCGACGTACGACTCCGAATACAGGTCGTAGCGGGCGCGGCCGATCACGGTCTGCGCGGACGTGCCGGCCCGCGGATCGCCTGCGTCGAGCAGGGCGCCCGGCGTCACGTCGTCGGCCACGAGGACCCCGACCGTCGACTGGCCGACCTTGCCGGTGAGCTTCCCGCCGAAGAGGGGGTCGACGATGGTGCGGGTGTGGACGAGGGTCAGCGGCGTCGCGGTCTGGAAGATCTCCTGCCCCTCGAGGAAGAACGGGCGCTGCTCGGGGTAGAACAGCGCGAACCGCTGGTTGGTCTCGACCTGCGGGCGGTCCGACTCGATCTGCGAGAAGTCGGGGTTGTAGGTGAAGTCCGCGGTCAGGTTGGGCGTGATGCCGTACTTGACGCCCAGGCCGAACGCGCCGTCCGGATCGTTGTCGGTGAACGTCCCGTCGGCGGTGTCGAGCGCCCCCGTCCGGAACCCCGTGACCTCGGGCAGGAACTCGAGGTTCCGGCTCGCCGACAGGTCCGACAGCCCGTCGAGCTGCCCGAACTGGGTGATCTGCCCCGCCACCCCCCGCGAGATCGGCGACCACGACTGCGCCTCGGACTTGCCCCGGATGATGCGGGTGATCTGGAACCCCCAGCGGTGGTCCACCCCGGCCGCGCGGGACGGATAGCGCAGGCTCTTGAACGGGATCCGCATCTCGGCCACCCAGCCGTCCTCGACGATGCGGCCGGCGGTGTCGAACAGGGCGTTCCACGACTCGTCGCCGCGGATGCCGAACTGCCCCGACACGCTGCTGCTGCTGCGCCCCCGCCGGCCGCCGCTCGAGCCGCGGCGCGCCGACGAGCTGGAGCTCGAGCGCGAGAAGCCGGTGCTGCCGTCGGCGTTGACGATCGAGTCGGCCTGGACGCCGTAGCCGTTCACCTCGAACTGGTAGGCCCGCTGCTGGTCGAGGAACGTATCGAAGAGCACCGCCATGCGGTCGTCCCCGCGGATCTCCTCGCGGTCGGCGCGGTTGACCCGCATGATGCCGGGGTTCGAGTAGTGCGCGTAGAAGGCGAAGTAGAGATGGTCTTCGTCGTAGGCCATCCACACCTCGGTGTCCTCCGAGCCGGGCGCCCCCTCCACCGGCGCGATCTGCACGAAGTCGGTGAGGTGGGTCGCGGTCTCCCACACCGAGTCGTCGAGCCGGCCGTCGATCTCCGGGGGGCTGGCGGTCCGCGACAGCGCCACCGTCGGCCGCTCGAGAAGGCCGGGCGCGAACCCGCCCCCGACGGACCGCCGCGGCGGCGGCGCATCGCCGGCCCTCGGCGGTCGCGCGCGGGCCGCGCCGGGCATGGCGATGGCGCCCGTCACCCCGTTCCCCGATCCGGCCCTGCCGCCACCGGAGAAGGGATCGACGCCGACCCCGGCCGGGACTCGACCGGCCCCAGGAGACGAGCCCGGCGGGTCGATCGGCGCGGGCGCCGTGCGCGGCGCCGGGGCGACCCGGCCGGGCGGAGCCACCGCGGCGGGAGCGGCGCCGGCCTCGGCCGACGCCCCTGCGTCCGGACGCCGGGCGGCGAACGCCTCGGGCGCCGGGGCGACCCGGGAGAGCCGCGGCGCGGCACGGTACGACGACGCGGCCCGCGACGCCAGCCAGTCCGTGACGGCGGCGGCGACCCGGTCCTGCGTCTCGAACAGGTCCTGCCACGTGCCGTCGACCCGCGTGCTGAACGCGACGGCGCCGGACGCCACGTCGACGACCCGGGTCGTCACGCGGAGGCGGTCGCCGACCCGCTGCAACGTGCCGTCGACGAGCCAGCTCACGCCCCGGTCGTGCCAGGCGGCCATCGCGCCGGTCCCGCGGGCCCCGGCCGCGCCCGGGGCGGCGCCGGACCAGGCGCCCCCGCCCCAGCCCACGACGGACATCCCGACCCGCTGCACGTCGGCCGCGACGGTGTCGGCGATCCCCGCCCCGATCCAGTCGTCGGCAGGCTGCCGGCTGACGTTGGTGAACGGCACGATGGCGGCGACGGGCGGCTGCGCCGCGCCCGGAACCGCCACCGGCATGCAGAGCAGCGCGAGGCCCGCGGTGACCGAACGGGCGCGCCGGCCGGTGGAAGCACGTAATCTCATGCGATGGATGTACTTGGAAGCAGCGAGCCGGGCAGGCGGACGAGCCCGGCGCGTAGCTCGTTATTCTAGCAAATTCGGGAGCGTCGACGGTCCGTGGTAAAACCACCCCGGAGTCCCTGCCCGACTCTCGACGCCAAGAGCCCCCGCGGCGGCGCGAGTGCGGCATCCCGGAGGGCTGGCCGCGCGTCGAGGGAACCGTCAGGCGCCTCGAGAACGGCATCGCCGTGCCTGTCCAACCTTCTCCGTCGGGCCCGCCGCTGGTCGCCCTGCTCGGCCCGACCAACACCGGCAAGACCCACCGCGCCGTCGAGCGGCTGCTGGAGCATCGCACCGGCATGATCGGGCTCCCCCTGCGCCTCCTCGCCCGGGAGGTCTACGACACCCTGACGGTGCGGGCCGGCGAGCAGGCGGTGGCGCTGGTCACCGGGGAGGAGAAGCGGGTGCCGGCCGCCCCCCGCTACTGGGTGTGCACGGTCGAGGCGATGCCCCTCGACCGCACCGTCGACTTCCTCGCCGTCGACGAGATTCAGCTCGCCGTCCACCCCGAGCGGGGGCACGTCTTCACCGACCGGCTGCTGCACGCCCGGGGCCGGCGCGAGACCTGGTTCCTGGGCTCGAACACGGTGCGGGGAATGGTGACCGCGCTGGTCCCCGACGTCGCCGTCCGCGGCCACACCCGGCTCTCGACCCTGCGCCACCGGGGCCGCCTCAAGGTGGGCGGGCTGCCGCCGCGCACCGCCGTCGTCGCCTTCTCGATGGCCCGGGTCTACGACCTCGCGGAGCGGGTGCGGGCGCGCCGCGGCGGGGCCGCCGTGGTGCTCGGCGCCCTGTCCCCCCGTGCGCGCAACGCCCAGGTCGCCCTCTACCAGAGCGGCGAGGTCGACTACCTCGTGGCCACCGACGCCATCGGCATGGGGCTGAACCTCGACGTCGACCACGTCGCCTTCGCCGAGCTCACCAAGTTCGACGGCCGCACGAGCCGCAACCTCGACCTCGTCGAGCTGGGCCAGATCGCGGGCCGCGCCGGCCGCCACCTGAACGACGGCACCTTCGGCGTCCTCGCGCCGGCGGAGGAGCTCGCCCCGCGCGTGGTCCGGGCCGTCGAGAACCACCGCTTTCCCGCCGCCCGGAGCGTGATGTGGCGCAACCGCGAGCTCGACTTCTCGGGCCTCGACGCCCTCGTCGCCTCGCTCCACCGGCGGCCGGGCCGGCCCGGGCTGCGGCTGGCCACGCGCGGCGCCGACCGCGACGCCCTGTGCGGCCTCGCCCTCGACCCCGTCGTGCGCGACCGCGCGCGGGACGAGCCGGGGGTCCGGCTCCTCTGGGACGTCTGCCAGGTACCCGATTACCGGCAGCTCGTGCTGGAGGACCACGCGGCGCTGCTCGGCGACGTCTTCCGCCAGTTGACCGGCCGGTCGGGTCGGCTCTCCGCCGACTGGCTCGCGGAGCGCATCGGCCGCCTCGACCAGACCGGCGGGGACGTCGACGACCTGCTGACGCGGCTCGCGTTCATCCGCACGTGGACGTACATCGCCCACCGCCCCGCCTGGGTCGCCGACTCCGGCCACTGGCAGGAGCGCACGCGGGCCATCGAGGACCGGCTGAGCGACGCCCTGCACGAGCGCCTCGTGGAGCGATTCGTCGACCCGCGCCGCGCCGCCCCCCGCGCGGCCCCGCCCCGCGACGACGCGGGGCTGCGCGACGCCGGCCCGTTCGCGGTCCTCGCCCGGCTCGTGCCCGACGCCTCCCCCGCGTCCGCGCGGCCCGCGGAGTGGCTCGAGCAGCTCATCGACGCGCCGCACGAGCGCATCGAGATCGACGCGGGGGCGCGCATCCGTTTCGCGGGACAACTCGTCGGGCGCCTGGTGCGGGGGGCCGACCTCCTCCGTCCGAACGTGGTGCTGTCGGACGGCGTGACCCCCTCCCGGGGGCTTCGCCGCCGCGTCGAGAGGCGCCTGGTGGCGGCGGCCCGCGACCTCGCGGGCGAGGTCCTGGCGCCGCTGCGGACCGACCGCCTCGGGGACCTGGGGGCGGCGGGGCGGGGCGTCGTCTACCAGCTCGAGCAGGGCCTGGGCACCATCCTCGCCCGAGACGCGCGCGCGCAACTGCAGGCCCTGACGCCGGCCGAGCGCCGGCTCCTCGAGCAGGCGGGCATCCGTCTCGGACTGCACGTGGTCTATCTGCGGGAGGCGTTGAAGGCGGGACCGGTTGCGCGCCGGACGGCGCTGGCGGCCGCGTTCTGGGGCGCCGAGGCCGAGGCCGTCCACCCCTCGCCCTCGGCGGTGTCGGTGCCGGCGGAGCCGGACCGGCCGGCCGCCCTCTACGCCGCGGTCGGCTTCCCGTTAGCCGGCGTCCGCGCCGTCCGCGCCGACGTCCTCGAACGGCTCGCCCGCGACCTCCGGCGCCTCGCCCGGCACGGCCGGTTCGATCCCGCCGAACCGGTGCGCCGGCGGCTCTCCTGCCCCCGTGCCGACATCCGGCCGGTCGTCGAGGCCCTCGGCTACCGGGACGCCGGCGACGGCCACGTGGCGCGACCGCGCCCCCGCCGGCGCCGGCCTCCGGCGGCGTGAAGCATCAGTCTTCGCGCATCCGCACGCGGACCGCGCCCCGGTCGGCCTCGATGCGCAGCACCGGGCCGCCGCCGTTGACGTCCCCGCGGAAGTCGCCGTCGCGCGACTCGAAGGTCGCCGGCAGGTCGCTCGAGAAGCCGGACCGGCGCGTGGTGGAAACGTCGACGGTCACCCCGCCGCCGGCGGCGAGCTCGACGTCGAGGTCGCCCCGGTCCATCTCCACCGCCGAGTCGCCTTCGACCGAGAGGTCACGCAGCAGGACGTCGCTACGGTCGGCGTCCAGCCGCAGATCGCCCCGCACCCCGTCCAGCACGACCTCCCGGGCACGGTCGAGACCGATGGAGATCGACCCCCTGAGCCCGCTCGCCTGGAACCTCCCCCGATCGAACTGGAGCGTCAGGGCCCCGTCGACGTCCCGGAGCTCGAGGTCGCTCCGATCGAGGTTGAGCAGCAGCCGCCCCTCGAATCCCTCGAGGGTCGTCGCCGCCCGGTCGACGTCGAGGTCGAGGTCCAGCTCCCGCGGGACGCGGATCTCGTAGTGCACGCGCGGCAGCCGGCGGTTCCCGAAGAGTCCCCCGCGCCGCGGCACGCCGCGGTAGTCGGTGCGGACGCGGGCCGAGCGCCGGTTGCCCCGCACCTCGATGGCGGTGCCGTCGACCGCCTCGCGCGCGTAGTCGTCATCGACGCCCGAAGGCGGCTCGATGCGGGCGACGATCTCGGCCGACGGCCGATCCCACGACGTCAGCCGCACGCTCCCCCGGTCGGCCTCCAGCGCGAGCCGGCTGCCGGCCTGGAACTCCATCGTCTGGCGGAACGTCCGTTCCTGGGCCGCGGCGGTGGTGGACACCACGCCCAACCCCACCGCCAGAAGCACTCGACAAGCACGCGGCATGGTCTCCTCCCAACTGTTCTCCCGGGAATCGTCGCCACGGGGTTCGCTCCCGCGAAGCTCCGAACGCGACCGCGGGGTCGCGCAACGGCCGCCGGCCGACTCTCCCGGGTTCCGCGACGTTCCCCGCCGCAGCCCCGGCTGCGGAAACACCGTCTCCGGGAGATTATATGAACCGAGCATGTCTACGACACCGCGCCCCGTCCTGTTCCCGGTCCGCCGCCCCCCCCGGTCGCGCCCCCCGCGGCCCGGGCCCTGCGCGCGATTGTTGCTGGCCGCGCTCCTGCTGTCCGGCGCGGGGCCGGCCGCGGCCGGCGGGGCCCGGCCCGGCGCCCAGGACCAGGGGACCGCGAGCCCCGCCGCGGGCGCGCCGCCGGGGCCGCGCGAACGCGGCGACGAGCTGCGCGTCTGGCTGGTGACGGCGGGTCCCGGCGACGCGGTCTGGGAGCACTACGGCCACAACGCCCTCCGCGTGCTCGATACCCGCACCGGACGCGACGTGTCCTACAACTGGGGCTTCTTCGACTTCCGGCAGGCGGACTTCATCGCGCGCTTCCTGCAGGGCCGCATGCTCTACATGGTGGCGTCCCTGCGGACCGACGTCATGCTCGACCAGTACCGCGAGGCCGACCGCGAGGTGGTCCTCCAGGAGCTGGACCTCACAGCGGCCGAGAAGCTGACGCTGCGCGACGCCGCCCACGAGAACGCCCTGCCCCACAACCGCGACTTCATCTACCAGTACTTCCTCGACAACTGCTCGACGCGGGTCCGCGACCTGCTCGACCGCGTGCTCGGGGGGGCCCTGCGGCAGGCGTTCGAGGGGCGCGGGACGGGCCTCAGCTACCGGGACCACGCGCGGCGCCTCACGCAGGTCGACCCGCTCGTCCACGCCGGCTCCGACCTCGCCCTCGGCGCCCCCGCCGACCGGGAGATCTCGGCGTGGGAGGAGCTGTTCCTGCCCCTGGCGCTGCGCGACCGCCTGCGGTCCGTCCGCATCACGCGCGACGGCGAGACGCGGCCCCTGGTGCAGTCCGAGGAGGTCCTCTACCGGGCCCGCCGCCCCCCCGAGCCCGCCGCCCCGCCGGCGTGGCTGGGCCGCTACCTGGCCCTGGGGCTCCTGCTCGGGGCCCTGTTCGCGGCGGCGGGGACCCCTCGGGTCCGGGCCTCGCGGCGGCTGCGCCGCGGCGTCCTCGCCCTCGCGGCCGGGTGGTCGCTCGCGGCCGGCGGGACCGGGACCATCCTCGTCCTGCTGCTCGCGACGGACCACGTCTTCTCGTGGTGGAACGAGAACCTCTTTCTCTTCAATCCCCTGCTGCTGGGCCTCGCCGTCCTGCTGCCGCTGTCCACCCGGAGCGAGGCCTGGCGGGGACGCGCCCGCGCCCTCGCCGCCGCCGTCGCGACCCTCGGGCTCGCCGGCCTCCTCTGGCAGCTCGCGCCGGCCTCCGTCCAGCCGAACGCGATGTTCTTCGTTCTCGCCCTGCCGGCCCACCTCGGCATCGCGTGGGGCCTGCGGACTCCCGCAGGGGATGCGGCCGGCCGACCGAGTACATGATGACGTTGGTGTCGACGAACGTCATTCGTTGGCGGCGCCGCGGCCGCGGGATTCCCTGATGACGGCGAGGTGCTGCTCCCAGTCGGGCTCGTGACCGGAGCCCTCCCGCTCGTCGACCGACGCGAAGAAGCGCTCGACCGGGCTCCGCTGCAGGACCCCTTCCCTGACCAGGCGCGTCACCAGGGTCAGCTTTCCCTCGGCATCCAGGCAGTCGGGCAGGTCCTCGACCGCGAACTCGTCGGCCGTGGTCGCGAAGCGCAACGCCGGCCAGACGGCGACCGGCAGCCGGAGCTCGCGGCCGCAGAACCGAAGCAGGCAGGTCTCTCCCTCGGTCACCGCCTCGGTGATCAGCCCGGCCCGGCGCCGAACCCGCGAGCCGGGCGTCAGCGGGTCGCGGCGGAGCCGCTGGCCGAGCAGATCGGTGAACAGGGGGACGTCGGTGGCCAGCACCTCGTCCGCGAAGCGGCGCCACACCGCCTCGGGGTCGAACCGCGACTGCACGAACGCCAGCTTCTCGCCGAACAGGCGCTCCCGCTCGGCGGCGGGGAACTCCCCGCCGGCGAAACCCCGAGGGAGATTCCGCCGCAGGGACTCCTCCTCGAGCGCCGCCGCGGTGACGCTCTCGACGAGGAACTCGGCCCAGGTGAACGCGGTGAGCCCGAGCGTGACGTGCAGCGACACCTCATCCGTCGAACGGGCCGAGTGCATCAGGCCGCGCGGCAGGTAGACGGCGCTGCCGGGGCCGAGCTCGAACTCGTCGCTGACGTCGCCGGGCGGCGTGCCGGGCTCGAAGCGCTGCCCCCGGAGCGGCAGCCTCACCTTGGTGTCGTAGATCGTCCAGCGCTTCGTGCCGCTGATCTGCAGCACGAAGACGTCGTGGGTGTCCCAGTGGGGGGCAAAGCCCTGCGCGTCGGGCGGCGTCAGGTACACGTTGGTCTGGACCCGCGACGAGAAGCGCCGCCCGAGCGCGACGCAGAGCCGCGCCAGGGCCGGCACCCGCTTGTGGAGCTGGTTGAAGACGACGGTCGCGCCGTCGTCGAAGAACCTCGCGACCTCGAGCGGATGCACCCGGCCGGCGTCGTTCGTGTACTCGCGGCGGGAGACGTTCCCATCGCCCCGGACCAGGCCGATGTCGCCGTGGCCGGCCGAGTGGGTGCCCAGCACGACGTCCAGGTCGGCCACCGAGAGAAGCTCGGCGTAGTAGGACGGCGCCGCGCGCGGAACGTGCAGGAGCCGTTGCTCGTAGTAGTCGCGCTCGAACTCCGCGGTCGGCAGCGGGTCGATGAGCCAGGCGTACCAGTCGCGGTCGGCGGCGCTGCCGCCGTGGGCCGCCGGCTCGGGTTCTGTGTGGTCCGTCGTCATGAGAGCGCTCCGTGCAAATGCGACCGTGGCTTCCGGCGCCGGCCGGGTCACGGGGCCAGGGGGCGGATCACGGTTGACAGCCGTGGATCACCCCACTACGATACTGAGACTCGTTTTCATTTTACAGACTCAGGAGAAGCGTGATGCGGAACCCGGAAGATCGGAAGCTCGGCGCGGATGCCCCGGAATCGCCGATGTCGCTGACCGACGAGGACATCACCACCGTGCGGGTGGACCGCCGCTCGTTTCTCTCGCGCGCGGTCGCGGCCGGCTCGGTCGCGGCGGCGGCGGCCCTGACCGCGGCCTGCCCCGGCGGGACCGACTCCGACGGGGGCGGTGACGCCGGCTCGCCCGCGACCGACTCCGACCAGGCGACCGATTCCGACCAAGCGACCGATTCCGATCAGGCGACCGATTCCGACGGCAACCCGTAGGAACGCTCGCGACACCCGCCGCGCCAGGAGTCCGGGCCACGAACGGCACGGTCTCCTGGAAGGTCGACCGGGCACAACCCGCGATTGGCGGGCCCAGCGACGGCCAACCCGCGAAACGCGTCGGCCGCCTCGCCCGGGGCCGGCCGACGACGTTGGCGGCCGCCGACCGGCCCGAGATCCGACCGGACATGTCCCTGCGCAGGGCGATCTTCTGGATCCACCTGGCGGTCGGCGTCACCGCCGCCGTCGCCGTCCTCGTGATGGCGGCGACCGGCGTCCTCCTCACCTACCAGGCGCAGCTCGAGCGGTGGGCGCTTCGCGGCCATCGCGCCGATCCGGCGCCCGGCGCCGCCCCGCTCGCGCTCGACGAGCTCGTCGCTCGCGCCGGCGGCGAGGCGCCGGGCGGCCCCGTCGCGTCCGTGGCCCTGAGCCGGGATCCGCGGGAGCCCGCGGTCCTCGGGCTCGGCGACGGAGCCACCGTCCGCGTCGACCGCTTCACCGGCGAGCGGCGGGGCGACGGCGACACGCGGACGGGGCGCTTCCTCCGCGGCGTCATGTACGTCCACCGGTGGTTCGCCCTCGAAGGGGAGTACCGCATCGTCGGCCGGACGATCATGGCGACGGCCAACCTCGGGTTCCTGTTCCTGCTCGTCAGCGGGATCTACCTGTGGTGGCCTTCGCGGGGAAGCCGCGCCGCCTGGAGACAGGCGTTGTGGTTTCGACGCGGCCTCGGGGGACGGGCCCGCGACTTCAACTGGCACAACGTCATCGGCTTCTGGTCGGCGGTCCCGCTCGCGGTCATCGTCTGGAGCGGGGCCACGATCTCCTACCAGTGGGCCGCCGACCTCGTTCACCTCGTGGCCGGCGACGCGCGGCCGTTCCAGCAGTCGCCGCGGTCGTCGGCGTCCATGACGCGGGACGATCCGCCGCTCGCGCCGGACCCGGCGGCCCCGCCGGTCGCGCTGCAGGCACTGGCCGCGAAGGCCGTCGCCGGGACGCCGGGATGGCGAACCATCACCATCAGCCTGCCCGAATCGACTCGCGACCCCGTGGTGGTCGCGGTCGACCGCGGCAACGGCCGCCAGCCGTCGAAGAGCGAGGACCTGCTGTTCGACCGGGCCACCGGCGAGCTCGTCGGGCGCGGCGGCTATCCCACCTTCAGCCCCGGCTTCAAGGTCCGCCGCTGGCTGCGGTACGCGCACACCGGAGAGGTGTACGGCGTCATCGGGCAGTCGATCGCCGGCGCCGTGTCGCTGGGCGCCGCCGTCATGGTCTGGACCGGCGTCGCCATGAGCTGGCGCCGCTTCTTCGGCCCCGCCGGCCGAGGGTGACGGCCGGCGGGGCCATGTTCGCCCACTCGATCCTCCGAACCCGTCGGCATCCGGGCAAGCCGCGGGGTGATCATGGCGTCGGTATCACGCCAGATCGAAACGATCGAGGTTCATCACCTTGTCCCACGCGGCCACGAAGTCGCGCACGAACGCCGCCTGCGCGTCGTCGCAGGCGTAGACCTCGGCGATGGCGCGGAGCTGCGAGTTCGAGCCGAAGACGAGATCGACGGCGGTGCCCGTCCACTTGACCTCGTCGGTCCCGCGGTCGCGCCCCTCGAACCCGTCGCCGTTCTCTGCCCAGGCGGTGTTCATGTCGAGCAGGTTGACGAAGAAGTCGTTGGTCAGCGTGCCGGGCCGCTTCGTGAAGACGCCCCGCGCGGACTGCCCCACGTTCGCGCCGAGGGCGCGCAGGCCGCCCACGAGCACCGTCATCTCGGGCGCGCTCAGGGTCAGCAGTTGGGCCCGGTCCACCAGCCGCGCTTCCGCCGCCCGGCCGTTGCCGTTCCCGAGGTAGTTGCGGAACCCGTCCGCGGTCGGCTCGAGCACCGCGAACGACTCCACGTCGGTCTGCTCCTGCACCGCGTCGGTGCGCCCCGGCGAGAAGGGCACCTCGACGTCGTGGCCGCCGTTCCTCGCGGCCTGCTCGACCGCCGCGCACCCGCCCAGGACGATGACGTCCGCAAGCGAGACCTTCTTCCCGCCGGCCTGGGCGCCGTTGAAGTCGTTCTGGATTCCCTCCAGGACGCCCAGGACATTCGCCAACTCGGCCGGCTGGTTCACCGCCCAGTCCTTCTGCGGGGCGAGGCGGATGCGCGCCCCGTTGGCGCCGCCGCGCTTGTCGCTGCCGCGGAACGTCGAGGCCGACGCCCACGCGGTCGAGACGAGCTGGGCGACGGTCAGGCCCGAGGCGAGGATGCGGCCCTTGAGGGCGGCGGCGTCCTGCTCGTCGATCAGATCGTGGTCGACGGCGGGCACCGGGTCCTGCCACAGGAGCGGCTCGTCGGGTACCTCGGGGCCGAGATAGCGCGAGACCGGCCCCATGTCGCGGTGCGTCAGCTTGAACCACGCCCGGGCGAAGGCGTCCGCGAACGCGTCGGGGTTCTCGTGGAAGCGCTTCGAGATCGGCGCGTAGATCGGGTCCATCCGCAGGGCGAGGTCCGTCGTCAGCATGACCGGGGGGTGCTTCTTCGACGCATCGTGGGCGTCCGGCACCGTGCCCGCGCCCCCGCCGTTCGCCGGCACCCACTGGTGCGCCCCCGCGGGACTCTTCGTCAGCTCCCACTCGTAGCCGAACAGGGTGTCGAAGAAGCTGTTGTCCCAGGTGGTCGGGGTGGGCGTCCAGGTGCCCTCCAGCCCGCTCGTGATCGCGTCGCCGGCCTTGCCGCTGCCGAAGCTGCTCTTCCAGCCGAGGCCCTGCTCGGCGAGGGCCGCGCCCTCGGGCTCGGGGCCGACGTGCGTGTCCGGGGCGGCGCCGTGGGTCTTGCCGAACGTGTGTCCCCCGGCGATGAGGGCCACCGTCTCCTCGTCGTTCATCGCCATGCGGCCGAACGTCTCCCGGATGTCCCGGCCCGCGGCGACCGGGTCCGGCTCGCCGTTGGGCCCCTCGGGGTTCACGTAGATCAGGCCCATCTGCACGGCGCCGAACGGCTCGGCGAGGTCCCGGTCGCCGCTGTAGCGCTCGTCGCCGAGCCACTCGGTCTCGGAGCCCCAGTCGATGTCCTCCTCGGGCTCCCACACGTCCTCGCGCCCGCCGGCGAAGCCGAACGTCTTCAGGCCCATCGACTCGATGGCGCAGTTGCCGGCGAGGATCATCAGGTCGGCCCACGAGAGCTTCCGGCCGTACTTGCGCTTGACCGGCCACAGCAGCCGGCGCGCCTTGTCGAGGTTCCCGTTGTCGGGCCAACTGTTGAGGGGCGCGAAGCGCTGCGTGCCCGAGGCGCCGCCGCCGCGGCCGTCGTGGATGCGGTAGGTGCCGGCGCTGTGCCACGCCATGCGGATGAACAGCGGCCCGTAGTGGCCGTAGTCGGCCGGCCACCAGTCCTGCGACGTCGTCATCACCGCCTCGACGTCGTTCTTCACCGCGGCGAGGTCGAGCGACCTGAACGCCTCGGCATAGTCGAACGCCGCGCCCATCGGATCGGACGCCAGCGAGTTCTGGTGGAGCACCTTCACGTTCAGTTGATCCGGCCACCAGCGCAGGTTCGCGGCGGCCCCGGCCGCCGTGTGCATCACCGGGCACCCGCCCTGGCTCGCGGTCTTGCCCTCAGCCGTGTCGTGCATGTCGTTCAACCCTTTCTGTTCTCGATGGTTCCGTTCGTGGCCGCGCGCGCCTGGCGGCAGCCGGGGCAGTACCCCCAGAAGACGATCTCGGCCTCGTCGATCGCGAAGCCGTGATCGTCCTCGGCGGTGAGACAGGGCGCCGCGCCCGCGGCGCAGTCGACGTCGACCATGACGCCGCAGGCGCGGCACACGAGGTGATGGTGATTGTCGCCGACGCGGTCCTCGTAGCGGGCGGGCGACCCCGCCGGCTGAATCCGCCGGGCCAGACCCCGGTCGACCAGCGTTCCCAGCGTGTCGTACACCGCCTGCCGGGAAATCGACCCGATGCTCCCCCGCACGTCGTCGGCGAGCTCGTCGGCGGTGGCGTGCGGGTGGGTCGACACGGCCCGCAGCACGGCCATCCGCTGCGCGGTGACCTGCAGCCCGTGCCGTCTCAGGAGCCGCTTGGCGTCCTCGTTCACCACGCACAGTTCATCACGTATTCTGGATTGAGTCAACTATCAGGCTCAATCCGGTATCTGAACGCGCGGCCGCCGGGTCGGCTCACCACCCCGAGTGGCCGGCTGCCCGCACCTTCACCGGCGCGGCATGGTAGGATTGCCGCTTCGGGATTTCGTGTGGGCAGGACGCCGGATGTCCGTCTCCGCAAGCTGTCCGGACAGGGCCAGGTCGGTCGTGCGGCGCGGCAGTCCGGTGCGCCATGGGCCATGACACGGAGGTTCAGATGACAGGTTCACTCTTCGGCCGCGCACTCTCGGTCGTCGTCGCCAGTCTGCTTGTCGCCTCGTCCGCGGCGGCGCAGGCGGTGCCCCAGCTCGATTCCTACGACGGGGTGGTCGTGCGGATCCTGCAGAGCAACAACGCGGGCACCATCCAGCACGTCATCGACCCCGAGTTGAACGAGGTCGTAGGGCTGATCAGGGGTTGTCCGAATCCGCACAACCTGACGATGCATCCCGACGCGCTCTACTACTACTGCGCGAACGAGCAGGACCACACGGTCGACGTGTTCGACACGAAGACGCTCGAGCTGGTCGAGCAGATCGAGCTGTCGCAGCGACCGAACAAGGTCGCGGTCAACAAGAAGCACCGGAAGATCTATGCGGGGATCGCACGGCGGTCGATGAATCCAGTCGGTCCCGGGGTCGAGGTCGATCCGAACCAGGTGTCGCCGGCGCTCGTCGATGTCATCGACATCGACACGCACGAGACCGTCAAGAGCATCGAGGTGCACTATCCGGTGCACAACGTCTTCGTGACCCCCGACGAACGGTGGGTCGTGACCGGTCTCAGGGGCCCGGCCGGGCCGGATGATCCGACGATCCAGGTGATTGACCCCGAGACCGACACGGTGGCCTGGTCGCTCGGGCTGAGCGGATACGAGCAATACGGCCGGACGCACCACGAGGTGCGGCCGATGGCCTTCGAGGCGAACGATGACGGGTCGACCAAGCGGATCTTCGCGCAGGCGACCGGGATCAACGCCGTGTGGGTCATCGACTGGGAGAGCCGCGAGGTCGTCGACATGCTGTGGCCGCCCGAGCTTCCCTTGTGGGAAAAGAACGCCGACGGGATACAGACCGGTGACATGCACGGTCTCGAGGTGCTGGCGGATCGTTCCGCCGTGTGGGCCTCGAGCCGGCTCGACAGCCGCATCTACGGCTGGAGCCTGCCCGACCTCGAGTTCATCGGCGGCGTCAAGGTGGGCCCGAGCGCCAACTGGATGACGTCGACACCCGACAGCAAGACCATGTACGTCGCGGTGTCCGGGAGTGACCAGACGCTCGCGGTCGATCTGGAGAAGCTCGAGGTGGTCGCCACCATCACGACCGGCGCGCGGCCGGCCCGCATCAGCACCGTCATCCTGCCCCCCGACCGCGTGAATCCCAAGGGCACCAACATGCGGTCGGAGGAGGAGTAGGGATCATGATGACGAGAATCCGCCTGGGGCTGATCTGCGGTCTGGCTGCGGCGGCGGCCGTGGCGCTGCCGCCGGGCCTTGTCGCGCCGGTCGCCGCCCAGCCCCTGAGCGCCGGCGAGCTGGAGACGTATCGCGGCACCGTCGAGAGCGTCTTCATGGAAGACCGAGGGGGCACGACTCGAGGCTATGCGTCGTGCGTGATGTGTCACACGTGGCAGACGAGCGTGCGCTTCAGTCTGGAGACCCCGAGCTCCAATGCCGGCTGGAGCAGCGAGCAGTCGATGCGCAACTTCGAGGTGGTGAGCCAGCTCATCAACACCGCCGACCCCGAGAGCAGCCGGCTGCTCCTGAAGCCCCTGTCACCCGACGCGGGCGGACTGACTCACACCGGGGGGGCCTACTGGACCTCCGCCGACGACCCCGAGTACGTTGCGCTGCTCGATTGGATTCGAAGCATGCCGGACGACGCCTTCGTCCCTCCGCCGGAGCCCGAGATCGACTTCGAGTTCTTCCGCGCGTGCGTTCAGCCCGTCTTCGCGAACCCGCGCGAGGGGCAGCTCCGCTGCAGCAACTGCCATTCCGGGGGTCTCATCGGCTTCGCGCCGGCTCCCGGACGCGGCGACGAGTGGAGCGACGAAGAGGCCCAGCGAGCCTATCGACTGATCACCCGCGTGATCACGCCGGGCAACCCCGAGCAGAGCCGGTTCATGCTGAAGCCCCTTCATCCCGACGGCGGCGGCGCTTATACCCACAACGGTCCGCGACGCTGGCAGAGTCGTGACGACCCGGAGTGGCAGATGCTGGCCGGGTGGGTTCGCGGGGAGCGAACCGGGTCCAGTTGTCCCTAGAGCCTGATAGCGGGGCCACCGACGCGTGTCGGTGGCCTCCGCCGGTCTCGGCGCCCACACCCGCCTTTCCGTTTCCTGTGGCGCAGCCAACAAGACGGCCGTTCAGGCATGCTACGATCTCCAGAGTGCTGCCGTCCGGGTCGGGTGCCGTTCGGCGCGGCGGCACCGGCTGGCAGTACTTCGGCGGGTTCTCGCAAGTCGTTGATTCCAAACGGTGTGGGCCGCTAGCTCAACTGGTAGAGCAGCAGACTCTTAATCCATTCACGCCGCAGCCCGAATCCCAGAAAACCCCGGTTTTGTTGGCCGTTTCGTCGCCCCAGCAGGTCCCAACCGGTCAGAAAACAGCTGGCAGTACCCGAAACGGCTGGCAGTACGGCTGGCAGTACGGAGCGCCAGACTGAGAATCTGGCGACCGCCTCCACACCCGACGATACCCCCTCCCCCCACCCGGCGAGGCCCGCACCCGTCCATCCATGCCGGCGCCGTTGTCAGCCACCTCGACGCTGGCGTCAGCGACAACCCGCCGGCCAGTGTGTCGGCTCGCAAACCCTCCAGCCCGGTCCCGACGCGGCTCACGGCCGCCTCCCTCGCCTTCACCTCTCCCGCTCCGCTCCGCAGTCTCGCAGCCAGCACCGTCCGTCACGGCAGACCACTTCGCCGTCTACGACCTCCCGAATGCCTGCACTCAGACCACAACCCGACCTGCCGACCGCGCCTGCCTCGCGCGCTCACCGCGCCGAACCCTCGGCCCGCCTCCGCTCGTCCCCGACCTTCGCGCGCCTCCTGACTCCCAATCGAAGCCCAGGGCTCACGGGCGTCCAGCCTCCGGCCACCACGATTCCCTCCGATTGCTGCCACGCGTCCCGCTTCGCCGCCGACGCGTGCTACCCTATATTATGGGGAGTCGGATGGTGGGTACCCCTAACTCAACGCGCGACAGACGCTGAATCCACTCTCGCGCTGACGAGGGACCAGAACCCCCGCTTGCTGACCAATCCGCCAGCCGAACAGCTCCCACCGCGTCCGACAACGGCTGCCAATACCCCAAGACGGCTGCAGTACTGATGGCACACTGCGAATCCGCCGTCCGCCTGACGCCCCCCAGATGTCACATGGACATCCACGAACATGTCTCCAACTCATGACCACTCCCCGGCAATGCCGCTCGCCCCGGCCCATCGAGGATACGAGTACCAAGACCTACTCGTCGCTGCTAGGCTCGTCGACCTCTTGCTCGGGACCGTACTCAACTGCCGCGTGGACACCAAGTTCGTCCCGGATGACGTCTTCGACGACCTCACCACTGTCGATTCAGCCGGCCTTCGAGAACGTTCCCAGTTCAAGCACACACAACGAGATGGTCCCCCTCTGTCACTGGCCACCTTCGCCAACGACAAACGCGGCCTCCGCCTCGACCGTGTAATCCGAACGGCACTGGCCGACCGCGACGGACCAGGAGCCGCCGCGACCGACCTCCTCTTCCGCATCGTCTTGCCCGATGCACCCCCGACCGACCCCCGAATGGTCGCCTTGCTCGCGCCCGCCCACCCTGACCCCGGCCCCTTCCTGCCCGGAATGCACAGCCTTCGCATGCGCTTCCGTCCGGACGCTCTACGACTAGAGTCCCGCTCCACAGCGCCCCGACCAACTAACACCACAATTCCCATAGCGTTCCCGCAGATACCGGTCGAAGCACTTGACCCGACCGACTTCGACTGGATCTGCGAACATCTCGTCCTTGAAATCGCAGCGCCCCCAGCCAGCCTCGATCTCACCGACCCCGGCCCCGCAGAGCAATTGCTAATCCACCGCGTACAAACCGAAGTCGGCGCCGGCGTGTACCCCAACGCAGGCCGTGCGCCCGTGGACGTCGCTGAGGCCCTCATCCGTTGCGCCCGCGCCGCGCGCCAGGGCTCGCCGCCACCCACCCGTACTGAACTCCTGCGCCGCACCCAACTTCGCAGCGACTTCGGCGCCGTCGCCCGTGCCAATCCCGTCGACCACCGCGTCGCCATCCCACGCTCTACAGCGGTCGCCACCCTCGCCCAGCAAGTCACCGCTGCCGCACGCGACGGTCACAACGTTCTCCTTGTCGGCCCGCCCGGACAAGGCAAGTCTTGGCTGTGTCATCAGCTCCTCGCCCGCCTCTCCACTGACGCCTGGTTGGTCGCGGAACATTACTGCTACCTCGGCCACGCCGATGGTCATGTCCTGCCCCGCGTACGCGCCGAAACTGTATTCGGAAGCCTCTTGCGTTGGCTCTCCGAACACGACCCCGACCTAGTCGCCGACCAACGCCCACGCTTTGCCGCCGACGAGCACGCCCTCGAAAACGCTGTTGCCAGAGCGCGTCGGAGCGCACCTGACCGCCCGGTCGCCCTCGTTGTCGATGGTTTGGACCACGTCACTCGCATCGCCGCCGCCGCTCCCGGCGCCGACCCGTCTCTCCTTCTCGCCGAGGCATTCGCCGCGCTTCGACTCCCACCCGGGAGTACCTTGATCGTCTTGAGCCAAGCCGGCACCCATTTGGCGCCCCTCACTTCCGCCGGCGCCATCACCCTACGCTTACCACCACTCACTGACGCTGAGCTACGAGCACTCGCGGCTAAACGCGGCCTGGTTACTGGACCGCCAGACACCTCTCACTCCCCTCCCGCCGAACCGCTATTGACCGATGAAGAGGACATCCGTGAGTTCATCAAGGCCTTATCGAGCCGATCTGCCGGCAATGCCCTCTACGCTACCTACCTTTGTCGCGAAGCCTTGCGCGACGTAACCACGATGGCGGCTCCATCCGCTACGCTTCGCCGCCTGCCACAGTTCGATGGATCCCTACTCAACTATTACCATCACATCTACTCGTCGCTCGGAGACGGCGCTTGGGTGGCCGACATCATCGCCCTACTAGACTTCCCCGTGATCCGCGATGACCTGAAGGCTATTCGACCCGACTCCGCACACCGCGTTGACCGCGCATTCGAAGTACTCCGTCCGGTGTTGTCTGAACGCGCTACACACGGCGGTGCACGCATCTATCATGAGTCATTTGCGCGCTTCCTTCGGTTGCCCTTCCAAGACGATGTCGACGCTAGAACTGCTCTACTTGGTCACATTATCGGCTGGCTCGAGGAGAAGGGCCTACTTGAAGATTGGCGCGCCTTCCACCACTTGCTACCCACGCTCTCTGATGCCAATCAACCACGACGCGTGGTCGACATCGTTGACGCTGACTTCGTCGTCAAGGCGATAGCCGCTGCCTTCCCTGCCGCCGCCATTCTCCGGAATCTCGCCGTCGCGGTCGGCTGTGCGGCACGCTCCGACGACTGGCCTGCCGTCGCCCGTTACGTCGAGATGGGCAGGTCCGCCGAAGCCTATCAGGAAGAGCGCTTCGAGTCCGCCATCGTTGGATTCGCCGACGTTCTCGGTACCCTTTTCGGTCCCGATACCTTGGCCATGAGGCTTCTCCACGACGGCAGACCGGTCATGAACGCGAGATCCGGACTTCAGATGTGTGCCGCTCTCGACGAACTTGGCGCCGTCGCACCGTGGCCCGAGTACATGAGGGCATTTGTCAAGGAAGCCGACCACGACAACACCATCCATGGAGAGCACTCGGACCGAGCCGTGGCCATGGCACGGCTCCGAGGGCGCCTTCGCCTGGCTTCACTGGGCCACGCGGACAGCCCCAGTGACTCCTCCACACAACTTGACATTCACGACGCCGATGCCCGCCGGCACCTCTATGCACCCATAGATACCGACAAACTCGCGCAGCACCTGGATGAGGCTCAACTCCCCGCTGCGGGAGTCTGCCGAGCGATACTCCATACGCTCGGTCTGTCAACTCTACTGGAACTTCTCCCGAAACTTGCCCTGCCCGGAGATTTCTATCTCGCCCTTGCGGAGTCAGCCGCCAACGGACACGTTTCCGATTCTGGCACCGATGCACTGAGCTGGGCATCTCTCGCGGCCGAGTGCGGCGTTCGGTCCGGCCAGAACTTCCGTCTGATTGCACTGGGCGTCCGGCCGGAGCAGCTTGCACTCCCGCCTTCCATGCCGGAGGCCCGCGCGGCGCTGCTCGACCTCACGACCCGCGTGCAGGACTCCCCGCTCGGTCGCGACTCCGCTCCCGTTGGCGCGTGGATCGACGCCTGCACTGTGGCGGCACGAACCGACGCTTTCGGGCTTTCCGCCGCCGAGGCAAGGTTGGACGGACCCGGTTGGTACTACTGCTGGCTTCGATTCGCCATTGCGCTCGTCATTGCTGAAACTGAAGGGCCGGACTCCCGATCGGATTCGGCCCTGCGGGCGCTGCGCATCCTAACAGAGGTACAAGACCCGTTCCTTGGTAACCCCAGGGCGTGCGACCTCTACTCGATAGAGAGCTTGATTCACATGACCATAGAACGCGCCGTCACCCTACTGGATGACCGTACTTGGGCCGAAGGACTGGCGTGTCTTCATCGTGTATGTGATGCAATATCCACAACAATTGATGGTGAAATCGGTGGTCCGATACGTCGCGATAACCTGCTTCACCTCACCGTACGAACTGCCACCCCCACTCGATGGACCTCCGCCCGCGACTTTGTCCTCCGGGAAATCGAGACCGGCGGCGGCCGCAGGTACTACTCCGACCTCGCGGAGTACCGCCTTCTGGCCGCCCGGCTCGCCTTGGTCGCCGACGACGCCGTTGAAGCGCGGCGCCATTGGGAGGACGCTTGTCGACTACTTGTCGCCTATGGCTGGCACAAGGACTCTACGGTGTACGAGGTTCTCGACCCGTTGCCCACGTTAATAGCGCTCGATCCGGCGCGTGGACGGGCTTCCGTGGCGAAGCTTCAACCCTTATGCGAACGACTGCCCCAACACACCGATGGTAGAGGCACCCGGCGAGTCCCGAGCCGCTGGTGGCAGCTTCTGGCCGCCGCAGACCCCTGTGCGCTCGCGCATCTGGTCCAGCTTGAGCTCCTGGCTTCGTGCAACGAGCCCGACTGGGTGTTGCACGGCGCCATTTCCGATCTCTGGCGAACATGGCATCGTCAAGCTGAGCCGAGTGTTGCAGCAGCTCTGCGCCTGGTGCTCGAAGAGCCGCTGGAGGAAGACGACAGCGCCGCTCTCGCACGACTCGCCGACGTTGCTGCCCGAGTGCATCGCACGCCGTTGTCGGCGCTCCTTGTACGGAGTCTCGCCCGCCTCGATGAACGTGCCGTCCGGTACAGCACGAGTGACAGCGATGACCTTCTCGCCCGCGATCGTGAGCGCATTAGGGCACTCAATCTTATAGCGGAACGCGCCGGTGCCCCCCGGGTCGGCCCCTTGCCCATGCAGCCGGGCCGGACCGCAGATGCCCACACCACGACCACCGAGAGCGCTCGCCAAGTGACCGTTTCGTATGGGCCCGACCCGGCAGCTATGCCCTTTCCGACCGGCCTCCGTGGCGTCGCCGCGGCGGCGCGGGCTTGGCGCGAACGACCGTACGATTCGCCCGAGTGTGACTGGTCTGTCGCGCGTTTCGCGAACCTCTTGGGATACCGATTGATTGAGCTCGTCGAGGCGGGGCGTAGCGGAGACGCCGAGACGGCCCTCAGAGTGGTCGCAGATGCCTGCAGGTTTTCCGACCAATCGGGGCTACTTCGGCAACTGGCGGACGGGCTCGCACGTTATGGGTACCGTCGCGCGGCGGGCCTGGCCTACACCTTGACATGGACGAGAGCTCGGGGCGCGGGCGGCTGGAACGCGTTTGGCGGACAGACCGAACTCGAATCGCTTCGCCGCGCCGCGGAACTGGACCAAGGCCTTGCCCTTAGCATAGTCGGTGACGAAATCGAACGGGTGGTCTCTCAGGGCCAGGCAACGAACGGCATCGCGCAGGCGCTAGTGCATGCGTTCGCCCAGGGTGGTCTTGGTGCGAGCCCGTCACTTGCCTTCGACATTTGGGACCAAGCCTTTGTGGTTATTGCTGATAGGGCACCGCGAGTCGCCCCGGCGGACGATCCTGAACCTGCCTATGAGGCGCCTGTTGCGGACCCCGGCGACGCCTGTCTTGGAGACATTGACGCGGCATTTGCCCGCGCCACCGTAGCAACGCTGGCCCATGCCGGCCGGGAGCGAAAGAGGCGCGCCTTCTTGGCGACGGAGTTTCTACTCGCCGAGCGGCCCGCCGCGATTGCTCCAGCCATTGAGACGGCACTGCTCACTTTGTCTGATCCTGCGACCTTGACGTGGCTTCTTCGCGTGATCGAAGTTCGGCGCGAGACGGCAACAATGGTCGTGACGGCATGTCAGCCTGCCCTCACGAGGTTGGCTGGGCGCCCTCACCTTACGGTTCGGGCGCTCGCACGGCGCCTTCTGCCCGGCTGCGACTTGCCTCTTCCACTTCCGTCGGATCCGGATCTGCCGCTCCTAGACCGACTTGTTGTGAGTCCTCCGGAGCCAATCAGCACCGGTCCGCCAGACCCGGAGGATACCAAGCCAGATGAAGTAGTCGATGCGTTGGCTGGGGTTCGCCTGGCCAGGGCCGAACGACTTCTACCGCGGTTGAGGAGCGCCGTGATTGGGCGACTGGGTGCGGTGCTTGGGTCCGATGCACATGGGCGCAGGATGCGGGGACAGTTCCGAGCCTATGCGGACAGCGTTCGCCGCCGGGGACCCGACGTGTTTCTGGCTTCGTGCGAGGCCGTCGAGGATGCCGTGCAACTGGCCGCGGCGGGTGCACGCGCAGCGCGCTTGATGAATGCACAGCCTCTCACTGCACCCGTGGAATTCGAGCAAATGCTTGCCGACGCCTTGCTGGACGATCCGACTTTGCCTTTGGCTGTGGAAAACACTCGTTGCCCGCGGCCCGACATTCCGCCGCCGCCGTTGCGGGACGATCCGTTATGGCACGAACTGTTCGCCCGAAGGGAGGACGATGGTGCGGGTGGGGTTGCGGCCGGAGGAGCCGGTCACGCTGATCACGGGCTCCTTGCCACCTTGACGATAGCCGCGCACGAGGATGTCCCTGTCGTGACGGGCGGACAGTATGATGGGTGGCGACTGGTGGCGACAATCGAGCGACGGTTACTCCGCGGACCGCACGTGAGTGACACGGTCGAGGAGGTCGCGGTCCGTGAGCGGGTGGTCGAGTTGTGCAGGAAGGACGCGACGCACGCGCTCGGGCGCGCGCCAACGACCGCAGGCGACCTCCGGATTTGGTGTACCGCGTCTCCGTCCGGCACTCCAATCGAAGTTTCGCGGCCGGGACAAATTGTTGGCTGCGACATTTCGGTTCGTGCGGCCGGGGATGGCCATCATGGACTTGGGCTTCCCGGCCTCTTACTCACGCCGACCGCGTGGTTTGTCGGTGCGCTTAGTCTGAGGCCCGCTGGCGACTTCTGTCTTGCTGACGACAACGGGCCGTGCCTCGGGTTGGTTACTTGGCGAACTGAGTATGAGAATAGCGACTATTACCTCGCGTGGCCTCGGCTGACCGGCTCCGGGCTAGTACTTCGGGGTGACACCTTCGATCGTCTGGTTCACATTGCCGACGGGCTGTTGTCGTTCCGTGATTTTGTTTCTGGGTCGCCCGGGCTAGGGAACCGGACATCATGAACACACCGGACGTCCGGTCGCCCGTCGCGACGGGCGCGCTTGAGCCCTACGTTGGTGTCCGAGACGACGAATTGGACCCGTGCAAGCCGCCGGCCTCCGGAACCGATCCAGATCTCAGGCAAACTCCAGAGAGTCCCGGATTTATTGGCATAAACTGTAGTCCGTGTGGGTCCGAACGGGTCGGAAATCGGCTGGCAGAGCCCGAAACGGCTGGCAGTACGGCTGGCAGACTCGGAACCCCTGCCGGCCGGTACGCCACCACGCATTGACCTCTGCCGCACGTCCGCTACGTCCCGGGAAGTTCTCGCTGAACTCGCGTCCGAAGCCGAACTCGACCCCCTGCCCGCCGTGCTCGGCCGGCACCTCGCGGCACGCCCCGCTCAGCGGCGGCCGCTCGACCGGCGCGGTCGCGGCGCTGGTCAGCGCCTCCCCGTGGCCAGCGTCCTCGGTGAAGCTCTCCCGGCACCTTGATCCGCTTGACCGCGTCCGCGGCCAGCGAGCGTTTTAGCGGCTCCGTCGCGTCGGCGATGTCGGCCTCCGCGCCGCCATCGGTCCCCGACCCAGTGGAAGGCGAAGCCCCCGGCCCGCTCGCCGGCGTCCTCGGCGCCGTCCGTCGACGCCGTCAGCGTTCCCCACCGCCGCTTCCCCCGCAATCGCCAGCGCCCCAGTGGCGGGCCGCTTGCACCGGCTCGTGCTCCCGGCCGCGCTCGCCGACCACGGCCCGCACCAGTCGCCGCGCGTGCGCCCCGAGTTGATGCACTGGACCGCAATACGGCCGGAGCGTCCCGCTCGCCGGCGTGTAGTCTTCGTCCGCAACGCTGAACGCACTCGTGGCCGCCAACTCAGCGCGACTGCAAGGGTCGGTACCGGGGCGCCGCCCTTTTCCACCCGCGCATCGGTTGCGAAGATGCCGACCGGGCAATCACCGTCACCGACGCCGTGTTCGACAGCTCCCTGCCCGCGTCGGTCGACGGGCGTGCGCCGTCGCGGCGATGGTCAGCGCCTCCCCGTGGCCGGCTTCGCCCGGCACCCTGTGATCCGTTTGACCGCTTCCGCGAGCGTTTAGCAGGCTCCATCGCGCCGCCGATGTCGGCCCCGCCCCGCCGTCGATCCGCGATCGACGCCGTCAGCGGCCGCCCCACCGGCGCTTCCCGCGCAATCGCCGGCGCCCCCGTGCCGGACCGGTTGGCCCGGCTCGCGCGCCCGGCCGCACACGCCGACAATCACGGCCACCCCCGTTGCAGCGCGTGCGCCTCGAGTTGATGCACTGGACCAGAAACGCGGCCGTCACAGATGCGACGGCTGAACCGCGCGGACTTCCCCCGTTTCCCGTACGTCTCCGTCCCCCAGAAGCGTGGTCGCCCCGCCGCGGTGCCGCCGCTGGAGGACGCGGACACGCCGGCACGCACCTTCATCGACAGCGACGCGTTCGGCGCCTAGTCCCCCGCCGAGTCCGAACAAGACCATCCCCACGGCCGCTCCGGAGGGCGAACCTCGCCCCTTCATGCTGTATCAGATCCGCCACTCCTTCGCGACGTGGCGCCACACCGCGACCGACCTCCCGACATCCAGGACCCGTGCGGGCACACGGACCCGACGACAACGAGGACCGACGCCGCACCGACGCCTGTCAGGCGCTAGCGCCAACATGACAGGACGCCGTGGCCACTTGAAAAGGACCCCTGAGCACTCCGAAACGGCGCTCTCCTGGCGATGACCGCACGAGGCGAGCCGCCGTCGTCTCGTCGCCCGAGCCAGGGAGGACGCGAAGGTGATCAGGATGACCCAATGGGCCGCGATCCGGCACCCGCATCTGCTGGACGGAGTGCCGAAGAAGGAGATCGCCCGACAGTTGAAGCTGCGCGTCAAGACCGTGCGCCGCGCCATCGCCCGGTCGACGCCACCGGTGCGAGTGTGGCCGCCGCCGCCCAGCGCCCTGGACCCGTAGCGCAAGCCAATCACGCAGGGACTGCGCGACGAGCCCAAGGTGACCGCGAAGCGGTTTCGCCGGCCGCCAGACTCAGGCGCGAAGCCGGCGCCGCCGCACAATCCGGCCGTGGGGACGAAGCGAGGCCGGCCCGGCAATCAGGGAGGGGACATACTTCCCGCGGGAGAAGCCGAGGACGGGAAGGGGTGGGGCGGCGCGGAGCCGCACGGTCCTCGACATGGCGCGCCGCATGGCGGTCGACGTGTGATTTCCAGAATGTTCCAAATCTCCCGCATGCGCCTACTGTCCGACGAACGGCGGCACCATCGCCAGCGTCTCCGCCTGCACCAACACTACGCAGCTCCGCCGTGCTCTAGTAATCGCGTTGTACAGAAGTCGCCTTTTCTGCGCGTCGTCGTTCGGAACCGTGTACGGCCACACCACGGCGACATGGTCAAATTCCCGGTTCTTGGCTTGCTGAATCGTCATGGCACGAAAGCTGGCCTCCGTGCGCACGCCGTAGTGTCGCCGCGTCGCCAGCTCTCGTCTCATCCGTTGTCGGATCTCCTCACCGGCAACTCTCTCAACACCCAGCACACTGCTTCGTCGGCGTATCCAATCACGCAAGCTCTTTACCGCGGGCACACCGCCGTGAGCCTCCATACGTTCCACTGCCTCGTTGATCGTACATCGTGCCGGAATCGCCAGAGCTTTCCATAATGCATCCGACTCCGCCTCGCCGCTGCTTTCCCAGCGTAATGGAAACGGACCGTTTCGCTTCTTTCCAAGTGCGTTGGAAGCCACCGATTTAACCACGGCCTCCGCGAAGCCCCGGCGTGCCGGTGTAAGCACGACCACACTTCCGCCACGTCGCCAAGCGATGAAATTCGCCAACCAGGTCGCTGCATGATTTGGGTGACCCGGTGTCACCACTACCTTGAACCGTTTGCCGCTCGCCTTCACACTTCGCCCGTCCCGCACGGCTCGTGCTGCATTAAGTAGCTCCACGTCCTCTGTACGATGACATGTGCACAATTCAATCGGCTCGCATACGTGCCACAACCATTCTCCAATTGGCATCGGGCGCAGCGCCGGGTTGAGACATTGAAACTCATCGAATGCAACCAGCACGTGACACGCGTTCGCAGTCTCCCGGATCATTTCCGACCGCTCAACGCTCAGGTCTTGCGCTTCATCTACCACAACGAACGGATAAGATGCGACGACCCACGATTTCACGACCGGCCGCGCCAGCAGGGCAGCAGCAGCTCCACAGACCGCATCATAATCGTCGTCGGCGGGAACGCCGCAACCGAGATGCTCAGCAAGCGACCGCCAACGCTGACAGAGGCGCCGCGCGAAGCTATCCACCGTCACGGCTTGGAACCGCCCGACCAATGCGCGAATGTCCCGCAGGCGTATATCCAGTCGTCGTCTCGAGCCGTGCATGAACGTCAGGGCCAAAACCCGTTCATGAGGACTTAACGCGCGTCTATCAACCTGAGTCGTGAGGTGCGCCATCAGGTTGTGTGTTTTCCCCGTTCCGGCGGGGCCTTCGAACGCCGTTACTGGCATTGCTTGAAAACCAACCTCGGCAGGGGCCCGTCCTGGACCGTTTCCCAATGCGGGTCATCCGTTCCCATCGCCGCGTTCGCGATGGCGTCCAGCATCGTGCATGCTCGCTGTACGCAGGCCGGACTGTCCGCGAGTATATTTGCGACAGTTTCGTACGCGACGATGTCGCCCTTCGCTCCACCATGCGTGCGATCGTTCGACTTTAGACGGGCCACTAGCGCTTCCCGGTCCAATGGTGCTCCGTCAAACTCCTGCTCCATGCGGGCCATCACCGATTTCTCATCGGCCGAAATAATCCATCCAACTAGGTCCTCCATCGTCCAGCCATTCGGCCACTGCAGTACCATTCTGGCCACAGGGGTTCGGTCGGCTAGGTCCCGGGCGTACCTATCTCCATCCGTATCCCCGTCGACCAATGCGATGATCGCAGGATGGGCTTGGTTGAGGACGTCACATGTGTCCCCGATGCGAGAGTCGCTCGTCGGAACCACGCCGATGCGACTGCCAAAAAGACAGGGGATCTCGGAATCGACACCCAATTCGACCGCTCTCGTCAGTAGCGTGAGCCAGTCGAAGTCCAGTTTGCCTTCCGGCACCAGCACGTAGTCGCTCATCATGGCGGCCACTACATCGACACGGTTGATCTGGTAGAGCTTTCGAATAGCGTTTATTGCATCCCGGCCGAGCGGTCGCTCAAGCAATGGCCGCGCTTTCAGTGTTCCATCGTCATTTCGAATTACAAGTAGGTCCGTGGCTTCGCAGTAGCCCGCAACTAACGGAGAGTGCGTGGAGACGATTGTCTGGGTTGAAAGAGACTGCAGGCGCGAGAGTACGCGTCGTTGAGCGGCTGGCGGGAGATGGAGTTCAGGCTCTTCAAGAGCCATACAAAAGCTCTCGCCTTGTTCCGTACGTCTTTTGCAGAAATGCAAGAGGAGGAAAAGGCTCTGGAGAGAGATCAGCCCGCTCCCCTGTCGCTTTGAGGGTGTCACGTGTCCCTTTTCCGTCACGAAGTGAGGAACGATGGATTCGAGGACGCCGGCGCTGTCGGTTGCGGTTAAGCGAAGGCGCAGCGGATTGTTGCGCCCAAGGAGTGTGATGATCTCCGAATTGACTTGCTCCACAATCGGCCGTAGCTGAGGATCGTCTTCAAGCGGTTGCCCTGGCGAGCGCAGGGAGTCGCGCTCGGCAAGAACGGTCTCTGCGGGCAGACCCCCGCCAGAGCGTACGACTCGCTTGAACAATTCAGAACTGAAGGAGAGCATGCGGTCCCATGATCTCGCCGCTGGCATGAGAAAGAACCCCACGTCGCGGATGAGCGTTGTGGGTACCGACACGAATCCCTCTTCCGCGAACACATCCCCGTGGTGATCGTCGTGGAAGTACCGAGCTGTTTCGACCTCGAGGTTGTCGCGGTCGAACCGCGCAGCGAAAGCAAGCTGGCACGCTAGTACCTGGCTGCTCGACGTTGGTTCCGGCGCAACGTCGCTTGTTTCGGGGTCGAACCACTTCGGCACACCCCGACCATCGCGGAACCACTCAGGATGCGCCGCGAGGTCGCCTGGCTCGAACCCCGTTATAGTTGCAATTATGCGTATGCGGTCGGCTGGTTGCGGGTTCGATCCGAAGAAATCGTGTTCCGTCAAGGTGCGTACGAGACGTTCCCGGCCGAGCACGAGCGCCAGTGCCTCGATGATCGTCGTCTTGCCGCTGTTGTTTGGGCCGATAAGCACGGTGTGATCGCGAAAATGCACCCGTCCCGATCGGATTCCCCGGAAGTTCTCGATGGTGAGTGACGCAACGCGCATTGACGTCCTCTGTTCCCCTCGTCGGCACCCTGCTTCGGCAGCGAGCCGACCTGCTTTTCCGTGTACCGCGCCTCGGTCACTTGGGTCTTGAGAGAAGAGTTGGCCGGTTGCTGACCTCAGCCATCTCCCTCCCGGGCTGGTGGCGGCTCATAGAAGTCCAGTCGTGGGGCCTTCGGGTCCGGCGACTCAACCCGTGGCGCCTTCCGAAACGTGCGGTCGACCTGCCGGGTTGGCGGCGCGTCTAGCTGGGCGCCGGCGAGCAGCTCCTCGACCGTCACGATCTGCACCCGCGGATGCCGTCCCCACGGTGATGAGTACGAGCCGGCGCTCGCCGCCTCGGAGCGCATTGCCTTGGTCGGGCGCCGCATGCAGATGAGCGCCCCGATCGCGGCGTCCTCCCGTTCGACGACGCCGCGGAGTTCGCGAACGTGATCGGGGCCGGTCTTCCCGGCCTTCACGGAGAAGACGATCTCCCGAGTGGCGCCTCCCTCGGCCTCATGGAAGTACCTGCGCCCATCGATCCCCTTGTCCGCCCCCTTCTTGGTTTCCGCCGGCCGTGCACCGACAAGACCGAGGGCCCAACACTGGAACTGGAACGGATCTGCCGCGGCGAGCGCTGCCGCATCGGGCGCCGAGACCGGCTCGCCAACGACGCCGTACGTCTTCTCGGTCCCGTCGCCGTAGGCATGGCGCAACCTGTGCCGAATCAGGTTGATCGCTAGGTGAGTGATGTCGATCCCGACCCACCGGCGCTTGAGGCGCTGGGCCGCTGCGACTGTCGTCCCGCACCCGCAGAAGGGGTCCAAGACCAAGTCACCCTCGCTGCTGCTAGCCTCGAGAATGCGTTCGAGGAGGGCTTCGGGCTTCTGTGTGGGGTAGCCGAGCCGTTCGGCCGTCCCGGACTGCAGGGACGGCACGTCCGTCCACAGATCCTGCAGTGGCACGCCGGGCATCTCGTCGAGGTAGCGCTTGTACTCGGGCATGCCGTCGTAAGTGTGCCGGAGCCGCCCTTGTCGCGCGAACTGCTTTAGGTTCGCCTTGGAATAGGCCCAGTAGCGCCCCGGGTACGGCCGAACACCTTTGTACTCCCAGCCCGCGACGGGGCTCAGGTGCTCGTCTTCAAGGTCGGCAACCCAGCGCTCACGGACGCCTTCGTGCTTCTTCACCCGCCATTCGTATGAGGTGTCTCCGCCTGGGCGTGCCGCGGTCAGGTCCCCTCGCCTGAACCGCCGACCCGTGCCCTCTTCAACGAGCCGGTAGTCTCGACCGGTATAGGAGTCGGCGTACGGCGTGTAGACCTCGTTCCACGCCCAGTCGGAGGTCTTGGTGTAGAAGAGGAGCACGTCGTGAATGCGCCCCGGCTGCTTGCTGCCCTGTTTCGTGTCGCTGTGGGCGCTGCTCCGCTTCCACACGATCTCGCCTCGGAAGTTCTCGGGCCCGAAGACCGCGTCGAGCAGCAGCTTCAGGTAGTGGCTCGACGTCGGGTCGCAGTGCAGGTACAGGCTTCCGGTCGGCTTCAGCGCCCGCCGCAGCTCAACGAGGCGGGGCGCCATCATCGATAGGTAAGCGAGCATGTCGTTCTGCCCGACGCACATCCTGAACGCGCGCAGGGCGTCGGCCACCGGTCCGCCGCGCTCGACCACCTCCTCGTACGCACGCACAGCGGCTTCGTCCCAGCGCCACGTGTCCTCGAATGCCTTGATCTGCGCTGCCGCCTGCGTCCCGTCGCGCTCGGCGAACAGCACGTTGTAGTCCTGGTTGCTCTTGAAGGGCGGATCGAGGTAGACGAGGTCGACGCTCTCGTCGTCGACGTAGCGCGGCAGGATGTCCAGATTGTCGCCGTAGTAGAGCTCGTTGGCGTCCATGGGCCCACCGGACGTATCGACCGGCGGCCTGTGCTCCTTTAGCGGTCACGCGCGATTCGGCCGCTCACCGGCTAGTGTTCGCTCAGACGGTCTTCAGAATCAGCCCTCGGCGCCCCCGGCCACGACGCCATGAACGGTGCCAGGGGCGACGACGCCCGGCCAAGTCCTCCGCGCCGAACCGCGGCGCCCTTGCCCTCGAAATCGCCGCCCGCAACCGGACGGCGACCTTGGTCGCGCGGCGGGAACGCCCTCACCCGTGCGGCCGCGGGCCAGCACGTCGACCCGCGGCCATGTTGGTACACGGAGGCGCCGGCGGCCGAGAGGCCGCGCGCCTCCGGAGCCGAAGGCCACAGGTTCGAATCCTGTCGGGCGCGCCAACCTCTCAAGGCCCTTTTCCCAACGAAAAGGGCCTTTTTTATTGGGTTTTCCGGCTCGTTCGGCTCCGGGGATCGTCGCTCCCCATCGGGTCCGAAACGGCCAGAAAACGCCGCAAAACGCCCGTTCGGTGCACCAAAAGTTAGCAGAAAAGTTAGCACCCTCGCGGCGGTCCCGTAGTGTGCGTAACGACGCCGCCTGGACTGTGTCAGTGTCGATGCTGCCGCTGACCCGGGCGGGGGTCATGGCTTGCCGGTAGACCGGTCACGGTGCGGTGGACCGCCTGACTCGCGGCACTCTGGACGGCACGGGCTGGACGCAGATTTTTCAGGGCCGGCGGCCGTCGCCTGAAGCAACCACTCCGACCTCGGCTAAACGCTCCGTCAGCAGCGTCTCGAACGACCGGGCGTCTGCTGCCGTCGCCGCGGTGTGAGCACCCCCGGCGCTGACCCTGCCCGCACACGAGCCGTCCGGCCCCACGGTGATGCTCACCTCGACCAGGCTGTCTCCAGACAGTTCAGCCGTGACCACGATGAAGCCGTCCTCGCCTACCTGCACGCCGTCAACGCCGCAACCGAACGTCGCGCAGAGGAACCGCACGACCGCCTCAGCGTGCCACGCCGCGGCGGCCGCGTCCTTCCGGCATCCCGCGGCCGCGCCGTCGACCGCTTCGCGCAGCGCCTCGAACGACGCGCCCACCGTCGCCGTCTCGAGCGAATCACCCGGCGCCCTCTCGGCAACGGCCGACCGCGGCGCCACGACCGGGTTGCCGGCACCGAGGAAGGCCGGCGACACCTCGACGCGCGACCGCGCCCCCGAAGGGCCGCCGCCAGCCGCGTCTTCGACCGCCGAGTACTCCGCGGCGCCGGGCCGCACGAACCCGCCGTCTTCCAGTTCCGGCCGGGACTTCGACATGGCGGCGAACAGCGCCGGCGAGACTTCGAGATCCAGCACGCCCTCCGCCGGCTCGGCCTCCGCCCACACCAGGAATCGGTACTCCCGCTGGGCGCGGTGCGCCGCGTGCTTCGCGAACACGAGCAGCAGTGCAAGCTCCAGCGCCGAAGACGCGCTCTCCAGGCGCCGCCGCGGGTCGTCGAGGTAGGCGACGGGGCCGTGGTAGACCGCCTGGCTCTTGTGCGCCGTGCAGAACGTCAGGCCCTCGACCGTGTTCCGCAGCAGGACGATCCGCCCGCGCGGCCCTGCCTGCTCGGCGACCATCGCCCCGAGCGCCCGCGCGAATTCCCGCGGTCGGCGGATGGGCGTGACGGCGTCGCGGCCGGCCGGCATCAACGAGCGCCCTGCGGCCTGCTCCTCGGCCGTCTCCGGCTCGATCGACGCGCAGTAGATCCAGCCGTTCGTACCGTGGTGCGATTCGCCGCCGTCGTTGAATCCCTCGCCCCGCTCGAGGAAGCAGGCCGGCTTCGAGAGCCGGATCGTCTCGCAACCCGGAATCGCGTGCCGCTTCGACGACGCTTTCCGCAGGACCGCAATCGGAAGCCGCTCCGCCGGATCGCGGAAGTCGACGTACGTGCAGGCGATCAGGTTCCCCGCGTCATCGACGTGGTGGCCGTCCGCCAGGTACTCGCCAGCCATGAAAAGGCTCGAACGCGGCATCCGCGGCTTGCTCCTCGCGGACCGTCCTTGTGGCCGAACCGCCCGGCGAACTCCTCCACCTCGTCGCCCGTCATGTCGCGAAGCGGATTGTCGTCCGGCTTCCGGTACCACAGCTGCACTGCCGATCCGGCGGTCAGCGGAGACTCGAGCCAAGCGTCACCGGCCTGCCCCTGATGGACACGCCCGTAACCGTGAGCCGCCCGCCCGACCTCACGTCGAACACCGTCGAGCCAGTCCCCGGCACCGAACCGTCGTCCAGCGTCTCGCCAATGACGATCCTCGGCGTTGCGCCGTCCACCGACGCGCTAGCCGCGGCCGGCGCCGTGATCTCAGCTCTTCGCCCTGACCGTCGCGGTGACAGCCGGCTTTCCTCGTTGGCTGCCGAGAAGCCTCTGACGACCACTCGGTATTCCGTCCCCGGCGTCACAGCGAAAGTGGTGCTTCGGGCGTTCTTGCCAAAGAGTTTCCCGACTCCTTCGTCAGGGCGGCCGACTTCAGCAAGATACACATGCCATCGCACCGCCTCGGGCCGCCCGCTCAACCCCGAGGGCTGCCAACGCATCGAGATCTGGCCGATGCCGGGACCGGGTACCCCATAGCCCGTCGGCGGATACGGACAGTCCGCGCAAGTCGAAGATGAGGGATCGGCGAGCTCCAGCGCCACCCGCTGCGCGTGCGCCGGCTCGGCGCCGACCACGAGGGTGAGACAGACGGCGAGCAGGCACACAGCCCGGCGCGCCCGCGCGAGACGCGCCAAGACTGCGGAAGGTGCCACCCACGGAGTACTCATGACTGCCAGTGCCGGCCTACGCATGCGCATCGCGTTCGGCGCTCCCGGACGCCGGCCTACCACGCGAGCGTGACCCGCCCCACGAACCCGTCACTGACCCCTCTCCTCGCTCGCGACGGCAACCGTCCCGACTCCGGGTCGTCGAAGCCACGGTCCGGATCCGGGACGCAGACGCCGACCTGGGCGCGGGACATCAGGTTCCCGGGGTCATCAACGCCCCACCGGTTCGTCAGGTGCCCCAAGCGACCCCATTCGCGGCGCGCCCCGCCCTGGCTCCGGAGCCGCCTCCCCATCCCAGCGTAGCCATGCCGAGGAACGCCGTGTCCGCGCCGGCCTGCATCGGGCTCTCGCGACGTTGCCCCTCGATGCGCAGCTTCAAGTTCACGCTTCCCTGGTCATCCGCCGCGAGGTCGTAGCCGAATCGGTAGTCCCGGCCATGTTCCGAGTTGCTGACGCCGACGCGCGGCGTCCCCACGAAGCGGGCGCCCATCGACAGCCCGTAGCCCACCTCCGCGTCGAGACGGTCGCCGGACCCGTACATCTGGTGCGAGCCCAGGCCGTAGGCCATCTGGTTGCCCCACAGCGCCTCGGCCCCGCCCTGCGCCTGACCGCCCCACGACGGCGCCAGCTTCGCCGTCAGGCCCAGCGGGCTCGACGGCGTGGGGTCCCACCCGAACGACAGCGACATCCCGCGCTCGGTGAACCCTTCCGCCTGGTGCACGACCAGCGTCCGCACCCGCACGTCCAGCGACAGCCCCGTGACCGTGTCACTGAAGGCGAGCCCGCCGCCCACGTCCATGCCTGCGCCCGTCTCGGCGTCGCCGCCGTCCCGCCGCAGACCCACCTCGACGCTCGGCGTCAGCGACAGCCGGGCGCCGAGGCTGAAGGCGCGCGAGCCCTCCAGGGCCGTCCGCACCCGCGTCACCCCCGCCTCCGACGCGTTCAGCCGGCCCGCCGCGCCGTCGAGCAGATCGCTGGCCGCGCCGACCCACAGCGCATCGGCCTTGAGCGCCAGGGAGAACCCGCCGGTGGCCCGCGAGCCCGCCAACTCGCTACGCGTCCCCACCGCCGACATCGCCATCGACACGCCCGTCTCCAGCGCCCCCCCGCCGTTCGGCGTCAGGCTCAGCGACCCCGTGCCGTAGCCGGTCACCCCCCACACCGACACCCGGTCGCTGAGCTGGTAGCCCACCCACGGGTAGAACCCGGTCATCGACGTCGTCATCTGCCCGCCGCTCGGGCCGCTGTAGCCGCCCAGCCCGAGCGTCCGGCCCACCGACAGGCCCACCGTCAGCGCGCCGCGCGAGTAGTCGGCCCCGATCATCGTCGTCCGAACGTCGCCGTTGAGCGACAAGGCATCCTCCAGGCCGGTGAACTGCGACCGGGAGCTGCGGCTCCACACCGACAGGATGCCGCCGCGGCTCTCGCGGTTCAGCTCGAACCCGGAGTTCGACAGCGGGTCATAGCCCAGCATCGTGCCGACCAGACCGCCGCCGTGCGCGCCATCCATCGGCCCGTGGCCGGCCATCCCCGGCCCGCCGCCCATCGGCGCATGCTGGCCCCCCATGCCCATCGCGGCCGCCGCGCCGCCCATGCCGCCCATGCCCGTCGCGCGTCCCTCGCAGGGCATACCCATCGCGCCGCCACCCATGCCAGGCATGCCCATCGCGCCGCCACCCATGCCAGGCATGCCCATCGCGCCGCCGCTCATGCCGCCCATGCAGGGCATGCCCATCGCGCCGCCGCCCATGCCGCCCATGCCCGCTGCGGGGGCGCCGACGACGGCCGCGGGCGAACCCATGCCCATCGGAGCCGCACCACCCATCGCCGCGCCGCCCATCGGGGCCGCGCCCGACATACCCGCGCCCATGGGTTGGGTGAACTGCGTCAGGAAGCCGAGCGCGAAGTCCCGTTCCTGGCCGCGTTGGTACTCCCGGCCCGCGAACCGCGCCGTAAAGCCCCGCTGCCGAGGCGCCGCCATCCGCTCCTCGATGTGGGTGACCACCTGCTCGGCCGTCGCCCGCCCGAAGCGCGCCAGCAACGCCGCCGGCATCAGGTCCGTGTTCTCGATCGTCCCGGTCGCCTCCGCGTCCGCGATCTGCGCGCCCGAGGCGTTGGACAGACGCAGCGCGAACGTCTCCTCGCCTTCGTCGTGCGAGTCGTCGATCACCACCACCGCGATCGTCTTCGACGTCTCGCCCGCCGCGAACGTCAGCGTGCCCGAGGCCGCCCGGTAGTCCTCGCCGGCCCTCGCCGTGCCGTCGGCGGTGGCGTAGTCCACCGTCACCGCGCCCGACGCGGCGGCGTCGAGCGTCACCCGGAAGTCGAGCGTCGCGCCCGCGCCCTCCTCGACGCGCGCGTCCGCCGCCGACAGCGCCGGCAGCGTCAGGTTCTCTGCCGCCTGGCCGCTGAAGCGCGCCACCTTGTTGCCCGCCGCGTCCTCGAGCGGCCCGTTGCCGAAGTAGCCGATGGTGTAGGCCTGTCCGGCCCGGGCCGGGTTGCCGGAGCCGAGCTCCATCGTCACCGTGCGGCCGGACGCCGTCGCCCGCGCCGGGTGCTGCTCGAGGCCGCCGCCTGTGACCGTCAGGTACTGGTGCAGCTTGGCCTCCGCGTCCACCGCGGCGAGGTCCTCGTCGAACGTCAGCGTCACCGCGCGTCCGTCGATCGTCGCACTCTCCGGCGCCGGGGGCGTCGAGTCCCCGGCCGCCGTGCGGCCGGCGCCGCTGCCCGACCAGGGGCCGGCGCCGTCGCCGCGGGCGCGGACCTGCACCCGGTAGGCCGTGTCCGCCGTCAGATCGGCGATCGTCGCGCTGGTGCCGACGCCCGTGTCGCCGGTCTCCGTCCACTTCGAGTCGTCGGCAGGGTCCGCCTCGCCGGCGACCCAGCGCAGGACGTAGCCGGCGACCGCCACCGCCCCGCTGTCGGACGGCGCGGTCCAGGTCACCGAAAGCTCCGTCGCCGAGGCCGCGGTCGCGGCCACGCCCGTCGGCGCGCCCGGCGGCTCCTCGACGTTCGTCACGGTCACGGTCACGGCGATCGTGTCGTCCGTCGTCGCACTGTCCTCCGCCGCGCCGTCGACGTCCTCACCGTCGGTCACTTCCGCCGTGAACGCGTAGCTCGCCTTCGCCTCGTGGTCCAGGGTCGTGCCGCTCTTCACGCTGATCGCGCCGCCCGCGCCGATCGCGAAGCTCGCAGCGTCGTCGCCCGAGAGCGAGTAGGTCAGCGTATCGCCGTCGTCGTCCGTCGCCGCCACCGTGCCGACCGCCGCGCCGTCGGCGTGGTTCTCGGCGACGGAGAAGCTCGCGTTGTCGCCGTCGTCGAACGCCGGAGCGCTCGGGGGCGGGCCCGCCACGTACTGCCAGTCCACCTTGTGCTTCGGGTCGTGCGCCAGGCCGGCGTGCGCCAAGTCCGCGTCGGCGCCGGTTGCCCTCGAACGGATCGTGCCGCCGCCGAGCGCCAGCGTGTTCGCCAGCACCGCCACGCCCTGCGTCGACAGGTTCGGCTCCACCACCGCGTGGGAGAATGTCAGCGTCGCCGTGCCGCCCCCGCTCGCGTAGGACGCGTCCTTCGCGCCCCAGTCGGCCGGGTCCATGTCGATGGTCAGCCGCGGCGTCCCGCCGACGTCCACCGCCTCGCCGAACGTCACCGCCACCTCGATCGTCTCGCCGAGCGCGTAGGTGTCGCCGTCGGCCGGGCTCGACGTCAGCGCCACGCCCGTCACCGCCGGCTTGGCGAGCGCGGCCGTGCGCCCGTCTGCGCTCGCCGACCAAGGCCCCGCCCCGTCGCCGCGCGCGCGGACCTGCACCCGGTAGGCCGTGTCCGCCGCGAGATCCGCGATCGCCGCGCTGGTCCCCGTGCCGACGTCGCCGGTCTCCGTCCAACCAGCCGCGTCCGCCGGGTCGGCTGTACCCGCGTACCAGCGCAGCTCGTAGCCGGCGATGGCCAGCGCGCCGGTGCCCGCCGGAGCCGTCCAGCTCGCCGACAGCGCCGTCGCCGACGTGGCGCTCAGGGTCAGGCCCGTCGGCGCCCCGGGCGGCTCCTCGACGTTGTTCACCGCGACCGTCACCGCGATCGTGTCGTCCGTCGTCGCGGTCTCCTCCGCCTCGCCGTCGGCGTCCTCGCCGTCGGTCACCGCCGCGGTGAACGCGTAGCTCGCCTTCGCCTCGTGGTCGAGCGTGGTCCCGCTCTTCACCGAGATCGCGCCGTCCGCGCCGATCGCGAAGCTCGCCGCGTCGTCGCCCGAGAGCGAGTACGTCGGCGCGTCGCCGTCGGCGTCCGTGGCGGCGACCGTGCCGACCACGGCCCCGTCCGCGTGGTTCTCGTCGATGGATAGCGCCGCGTCGTCGCCGTCGTCGAACGCCGGGGCGCTCGGCGCCGCCGGCGCCCGCCGCCAGTCCACCTTGTGCTTCGGGTCGTGCGCCAACCCGCCGTGCGCGAGCGCCGCGTCCACACCCGCCGCCGAGCGGATCGTGCCGCCGTTCAGCGCGAGCGTGTTCTCCAGTACCGCGATGCCCTGCGTCGAGACGTTCGGCTCCACCACCTCGTGCGTGAACACGAGCGTCGTGGTCCCGCTCCTGCTCGCGTACGCCGCCTGCTTCTCGCCCCACTCCGCCGGGTCCATGTCGATGGTCAGCGCGGGCGTCCCGCCGGCCGTGTCCACGACCACCGCCGCGTCGAACGTCACCGCCACCCGGATGGTGTCGCCGAGCCCGTAGGTGTCGTCGCCGCCGGCGTCCGAGACCACCGCCACCCCGGTCGCCGCGGGCGGCCCGTCGGCCGCCTCCGCCACCGTCTCCACCGAGAACGACGCCACCTGGTTGCCGTCCGCGTCCCACAGCCCGGGGTCCGCCGTCGGCACGGTGTAGCGCACCGTCAGCCGTTCGCCGGCCACCGGCTTCGGGCTCAGCGTCAACACCACCGCCCTGGCGTCCGCGGACAGCCGCGCGTCGTCGACCGCCAGCGAGCGCGGGCCCGCCGTCGCCCCGGACAAGCCATTCGCCCCGGACTGGGCGTTCGCGCCACCGCCCGGGCCGCCGCCGTCGCCCCTCACCACGAAGTCGTCCGGGCGCGGCGGTGTGTCCCGGTTCAGCTCCCGCTCGAACTGGAGCGACGTCGCGTCCGGGCGCGCCACGACGCGCTGCAACGTCGCCCTCCTGCACGAGTCCCGGAGCAGGTTTCTCGCCGACCGCCCGGAGAACGAGTCCGCCGCCTGCGTGCGCCAGACGTTGCGCAACGGGTTCGACGTCGGCTTCGTGTAGCCGATCACCGGGTCCGCGTAGCACGGATAGAGGGGGTAGGCCAGCCCGAGCTCCACCTCGTAGCCGCGCACCGCCACCGAGTCGACATGCCGGAGCCCGTCCGTTGGGGTCAGGGCGAACGCCGACTTCGCCGGCACGCTCGCCGGGTCGAGGGGCTGGTCGAACGTGAGCGTCACCGTCGTGCCCGACACCACCGCCGGGTCGGTCGCCGCGAGCGCCGGCTTGGCCGAGCTCGACGGCCCCAGGTTCTCCGCCGCCTTGCCCGCCAAGTTCGCCGCCCGGTTGCCGACGACGTCCCGGATCGGCTGCGCCCCCGCCGTGTAGGTCACCGCGACGGTGCTGCCCGCCGCGACCGTCCCGCCGATCGTCCCCGTCACCGTGCTGCCGCCCACCGAGATGCCGGTCACCCCCGGAGTTGTGGGAGTGTTCGTGCCGGTCCGCACGCTGACCGTGATGTCGCCGGTCGCCGGCGTCGAGCCCGCGTCCAGCGCCTCGTCGTAGTACAGGACGAGCCTCGTTCCGGCCACCACCGCCCGCTTCAGGCCCGGCGCGGTGCGGTCGACCACCGGGGTATCGAAGAAGCTGATGATGTCCTCCGCCTCCGGACCGCCGCCGGCGCCCCGCAGCGGGTTCGGGTCGTCGCCCCGGCGGTAGTACACCCGCGCGTGCCGACCCTGCCGCACCGCCGAATCCAGCGTGACCGCCACCGTCGCGCCGCTGACCGCCGCCACGCCCGTGCCCCGCGCGACGCTTACCGGGCCGTTCTGCCCGATCACGGGATAGTGATGCACCTCGAACCGGCGCCCCGCCGGCGCCGAACCAGCGTCCAGCGCCCGGTCGAAGGTCAGCGTCAGCTTATTCGCCGCGATCTGCGCCGCCGTCGCCACGGGCGGCACGCCCCGCCCCCCGTCCGGCCTCGTCACCGCGTGGTCCTCGATCCCCGCGACCGGGTTGCCGTGGACATCCTGGAGGGCCGAGCCGCCGGCCGCCGCCATGTAGGTCACCGTCGCCGTCTGCCCCGGGGGAATCTCCGTGCCGAGCCTCAGCGTCACCGCCGCGCCGCCGACGGCCACCTCGCTGGGGGACTGCGTGACCGGCGCCCCCTGGAACCGCGAGCCCTCGATGAAGAACGCTTGGCGAAGTTTCCTGAGCTGCTGCGCCGTCGGCGTCTTCAGGGACTCGTCGAAGGTCAGCGTCAGCCGCCGCCCGTCGTCGGCGTCGATCGCCGCCGACGCCAGCTCCGGCGCCGTCGTGTCCGGCCCCGACGTCCGCGAGCCGTCCACCTTGTGGCCCGCGCCGCCGGAGAGCGCCTTGTGCTCGCGGGACGCGTTCCGGTCGTGCGCGTCCTTCAGCGTCGCCCCGCCGGCCAGCGCCACCAGGTCGCCCGCCGCGGTCGACGTCAGCCCGATGCCGTCGCTGTCCCGGTCCGCCTGCTTGACCGTGTACAGGAAGGTCAGCGTGCGCGCCCGGCCCTCGGTCGCGCCGCCCGTCACCAGCGCCGCCGTCTTCGCCGTCCCGCCCACGTCGAGCCCCACCGACAACGCCGCCCCGGCCGCCGAGGTGTCCCACAGCACGTCCGCCGACCAGGTCACCGTCACCCGGATGCGCTCGTCCCGGCCGTAGGTCTCCGGCGTGCCGTTGCCGTCCGCGTCAACCGTCGGCGTCGATGCGATCGCCACCGACGCGATCCGCGTCTCCGGCGGCGGCGTGTCGTTCGTCGCATCCTCGTTGCTGAACGCGGGCGCCTCGTTGCCCGCCGCGTCCTTGATCCGATTCGCGGCGGTCGTCGGCAGGATGTACGACACCCGCACCGCCTGTCCGTGAGCCACCGCCGTGGCGAAGGTCGCCGTCACCGTCCGCTCGGAGATCGCGACGGCGGTCGATTTCTCGGCGGCGCCACCGCCGACGGTCCGCTGGTACGCGTTGTTCGGCACCGACACCGACCCGTCCAGCGCCTCGTCGTAGGTCAGCGTCAGCGTCGCGCCGTTCATCGACGCCGACACGAACGTCGGCGCCGTGGTGTCCGCCGGCGTGTTGTTGGTCGCGGTCTTCGCCGGGAAGTTCGGCACCGGGTGCTTCAGGTTGTCGGCGTCCTGCAGCTTGCCCGTCGCCGGGGCCGTGTAGGCCACCGTCACCGTGTCGATGCGCGGCACCGCCTCGGCCAGGCTCAGCGTCACCGCCGAGCCGCTCACCGCCACCGGGGTGGTGTCCGCCAGGCTCACGTCCCTCTGCGTCCCCGACCGCGTCGCCTTCACCGTGAACGCGCTCCCCGCCGGCACCGACGCCTCGTCCAGCCCCCCGTCGAAGGTGATGGTCAGCTCATCCCCGTTCACCGACGCCGACTTGAACGCCGGCGGCGTGTTGTTCACGGCATCCGTCCATCTCGCGAGCGCCGCCGCGTGGTTGCCCACAAGGTCCTGGATCCGCCTGGCCGTGTCGGTCGCCGGGACGTATTCGAAACGCGCCGTTTGACCGTGCGTGAACGCAGCCGCTGGAGACACCCGCATGGACACCGTCTTGCCGGAGACGACGGGGGCCGCGGCAGGACGGATCTCCGCCCCGCTGGGGGCCCGGAGCCAGAAGTCAAACTGGCCCGGCGTCGCGCTCTCCTTCAGCGCCTCGTCGTAGGTCAGCGTCAGCGCCGTGCCGTTCATCGACGCCGACACGAACGTCGGCGCCGTGGTGTCCGCCGGCGTGTTGTTGGTCGCGGTCTTCGCCGGGAAGTTCGGCACCGGGTGCTTCAGGTTGTCGGCGTCCTGCAGCTTGCCCGTCGCCGGGGCCGTGTAGGCCACCGTCACCGTGTCGATGCGCGGCACCGCCTCGGCCAGGCTCAGCGTCACCGCCGAGCCGCTCACCGCCACCGGGGTGGTGTCCGCCAGGCTCACGTCCCTCTGCGTCCCCGACCGCGTCGCCTTCACCGTGAACGCGCTCCCCGCCGGCACCGACGCCTCGTCCAGCCCCCCGTCGAAGGTGATGGTCAGCTCATCCCCGTTCACCGACGCCGACTTGAACGCCGGCGGCGTGTTGTTCACGGCATCCGTCCATCTCGCGAGCGCCGCCGCGTGGTTGCCCACAAGGTCCTGGATCCGCCTGGCCGTGTCGGTCGCCGGGACGTATTCGAAACGCGCCGTTTGACCGTGCGTGAACGCAGCCGCTGGAGACACCCGCATGGACACCGTCTTGCCGGAGACGACGGGGGCCGCGGCAGGACGGATCTCCGCCCCGCTGGGGGCCCGGAGCCAGAAGTCAAACTGGCCCGGCGTCGCGCTCTCCTTCAGCGCCTCGTCGTAGGTCAGCGTCAGCGCCGTGCCGTTCATCGACGCCGACACGAACGTCGGCGCCGTGGTGTCCGCCGGCGTGTTGTTGGTCGCGGTCTTCGCCGGGAAGTTCGGCACCGGGTGCTTCAGGTTGTCGGCGTCCTGCAGCTTGCCCGTCGCCGGGGCCGTGTAGGCCACCGTCACCGCGTCGATGCGCAGCACCGCCGCGGCCAAGGTCAGCGTCACCGACGAGCCGCTCACCGCCACCGGGCTCGTCTCCGCCAGGCTCACGTCCCTCTGCGTCCCCGACCGCGTCGCCTTCACCGTGAAGGCGTCCTTCGCCGGCACCGAGTCCCCGTCCAGCCCCCCGTCGAACCTGATGGTCAGCGTCGAGCCGTTCACCGCCGCGGACGAGAACGCCGGCGGCGTGTTGTTCACGGCATCCGTCCATCTCGCGAGCGCCGCCGCGTGGTTGCCCACAAGGTCCTGGATCCGCCTGGCCGTGTCGGTCGCCGGGACGTATTCGAAACGCGCCGTTTGACCGTGCGTGAACGCAGCCGCTGGAGACACCCGCATGGACACCGTCTTGCCGGAGACGACGGGGGCCGCGGCAGGACGGATCTCCGCCCCGCTGGGGGCCCGGAGCCAGAAGTCAAACTGGCCCGGCGTCGCGCTCTCCTTCAGCGCCTCGTCGTAGGTCAGCGTCAGCGCCGTGCCGTTCATCGACGCCGACACGAACGTCGGCGCCGTGGTGTCCGCCGGCGTGTTGTTGGTCGCGGTCTTCGCCGGGAAGTTCGGCACCGGGTGCTTCAGGTTGTCGGCGTCCTGCAGCTTGCCCGTCGCCGGGGCCGTGTAGGCCACCGTCACCGCGTCGATGCGCAGCACCGCCGCGGCCAAGGTCAGCGTCACCGACGAGCCGCTCACCGCCACCGGGCTCGTCTCCGCCAGGCTCACGTCCCTCTGCGTCCCCGACCGCGTCGCCTTCACCGTGAAGGCGTCCTTCGCCGGCACCGAGTCCCCGTCCAGCCCCCCGTCGAACCTGATGGTCAGCGTCGAGCCGTTCACCGCCGCGGACGAGAACGCCGGCGGCGTGTTGTTCACGGCATCCGTCCATCTCGCGAGCGCCGCCGCGTGGTTGCCCACAAGGTCCTGGATCCGCCTGGCCGTGTCGGTCGCCGGGACGTATTCGAAACGCGCCGTTTGACCGTGCGTGAACGCAGCCGCTGGAGACACCCGCATGGACACCGTCTTGCCGGAGACGACGGGGGCCGCGGCAGGACGGATCTCCGCCCCGCTGGGGGCCCGGAGCCAGAAGTCAAACTGGCCCGGCGTCGCGCTCTCCTTCAGCGCCTCGTCGTAGGTCAGCGTCAGCGCCGTGCCGTTCATCGACGCCGACACGAACGTCGGCGCCGTGGTGTCCGCCGGCGTGTTGTTGGTCGCGGTCTTCGCCGGGAAGTTCGGCACCGGGTGCTTCAGGTTGTCGGCGTCCTGCAGCTTGCCCGTCGCCGGGGCCGTGTAGGCCACCGTCACCGCGTCGATGCGCAGCACCGCCGCGGCCAAGGTCAGCGTCACCGACGAGCCGCTCACCGCCACCGGGCTCGTCTCCGCCAGGCTCACGTCCCTCTGCGTCCCCGACCGCGTCGCCTTCACCGTGAAGGCGTCCTTCGCCGGCACCGAGTCCCCGTCCAGCCCCCCGTCGAACCTGATGGTCAGCGTCGAGCCGTTCACCGCCGCGGACGAGAACGCCGGCGGCGTGTTGTTCACGGCATCCGTCCATCTCGCGAGCGCCGCCGCGTGGTTGCCCACAAGGTCCTGGATCCGCCTGGCCGTGTCGGTCGCCGGGACGTATTCGAAACGCGCCGTTTGACCGTGCGTGAACGCAGCCGCTGGAGACACCCGCATGGACACCGTCTTGCCGGAGACGACGGGGGCCGCGGCAGGACGGATCTCCGCCCCGCTGGGGGCCCGGAGCCAGAAGTCAAACTGGCCCGGCGTCGCGCTCTCCTTCAGCGCCTCGTCGTAGGTCAGCGTCAGCGCCGTGCCGTTCATCGACGCCGACACGAACGTCGGCGCCGTGGTGTCCGCCGGCGTGTTGTTGGTCGCGGTCTTCGCCGGGAAGTTCGGCACCGGGTGCTTCAGGTTGTCGGCGTCCTGCAGCTTGTTGCCCGTCGCCGGGGCCGTGTAGGCCACCGTCACCGCGTCGATGCGCGACACCGCCTCGGCCAGGGTCAGCGTCACCGCCGAGCCGCTCACCGCCACCGGGGTGGTGTCCGCCAGGCTCACGTCCCTCTGCGTCCCCGACCGCGTCGCCTTCACCGTGAACGCGCTCCCCGCCGGCACCGACGCCTCGTCCAGCCCCCCGTCGAACCTGATGGTCAGCGTCGAGCCGTTCACCGCCGCGGACGAGAACGCCGGCGGCGTGTTGTTCACGGCATCCGTCCATCTCGCGAGCGCCGCCGCGTGGTTGCCCACAAGGTCCTGGATCCGCCTGGCCGTGTCGGTCGCCGGGACGTATTCGAAACGCGCCGTTTGACCGTGCGTGAACGCAGCCGCTGGAGACACCCGCATGGACACCGTCTTGCCGGAGACGACGGGGGCCGCGGCAGGACGGATCTCCGCCCCGCTGGGGGCCCGGAGCCAGAAGTCAAACTGGCCCGGCGTCGCGCTCTCCTTCAGCGCCTCGTCGTAGGTCAGCGTCAGCGCCGTGCCGTTCACCACCGCCGAGACCAGCTGCGGCGCTGTGGTCTCGGCGGCGTTGATCGCCTGGCGGGCAGCCACGCTCGCCAGCGCGTTGCCCGACGTGTCCTTCAGCACGTTGCCGCTCGCCGGCTTGTCGTAGCGCACCGTCAGCCGTTCGTCCGCGGCCACCGCCGCGCTCAGCGTCGCCGTCACCACCCTGCCCGAGATGGAGACCAGTGCACTCGTGCCGGCGATGTTGCGGCTCGACCCCGTCTTCGTGGCCGCCACCGTGAACGCGCTGCCCGCGGGCCGCGACGTCGCGTCGAGCGCCATATCGAAGGTCACCGTCAGCGCCGACCCGTTCACCGACGCGCCCGCAATCCGCGACGGGAGCACCGTGACCGTCACCGTGTCCGCCTCGCGGACATACGTCCCCTCCCTGACCGTCAGCGAGAACGTCAGGTCGGTCTGGCTGCTCACCGACGGCGCGATGAACGCCGGCGTCGCCGAGGTCGCGTCGTCGAGCGCCACCGACGGCCCGCCGGTCTGCGTCCAGGCGTAGGTCAGAACGCTCACACCCGTCTCCGAGCCCGCGCCGTCCAGCGCCACGCGCGCCCCCGTGCGGACCGTCACGTCGTCGCCCGCGTCCGCCGCCGTCGCGTAGCCGTGGATGGCCATCCTGAAACTTCTGGAATTGCGAAACGAACTGCTGTCCGCAATGCTCCAGCCCGCCACGCCCCCCGCATCCTCTGCGTCTGAACTCGTTGCCAAGAAATAAGGGGGGGCGCTTCCGGAGGGGCCGGCGGTCTTCACGAAGTACGTGGTGTTGGCGATCAGGTCGATACCGCCGCCGGGCGCCGTGAACTGGACGAGTCGGTGGGAACTCGGCAGGCGGGTCGGGTTCGTCAATGTGCCCAGGCTGCTGCCGGGACTTCCGGACGAGTCCGAGTGGATGCTCACGCTGTAGGTACTCGGCCCGACAGCGCCCCCCGAAACCAAGAGCTCCACGCTGGTCAGCTTCGAGCTTAGGCTGCCGGTGGTGAACGCTTGGTGGTGGCTGGAAAAACTCCCGCCCCCAGAGCCCCGCTGCCCAGTGTTGCTGACCAGCTTGACCGAGGTCTGCGCCTCGGCCGCCCCGGCGCCGACCAGCAGGGCGAGGGCGGCCACGAGCGCGCAGGCAGTGCCCAGAGTCCGGGAAGGAGCGCGGCGCGGTTTGAGAAGGGAACGGGCCGACCGGCGGTGGCCGGGGCTCAGCCGGCCGGCGCGCTCCTCGGTGCGGCCCATCGCGTCACCCACGCGATGCGCGAGAGGCGCCGGCCAAGCCGCCCGGCGTGAGGATACGGTTAACGGATGGGATGCTGGCTGGCTGGCTGGCTGGCTGGCTGGCTGGCTGGCTGGCTGGCTGGCTGGCTGGCAAGAGTCATGCCACCCTCAACCCCTGCCGCGACCGCTCCGCTGATCATCGCCGTCAACCTCACTCATCGACAATCGCCGGGGGTGCGCAGACCGGTCAGCAAAGGCCGAGAGCTGCCTGCTCCTCAGTCTGAGGCGGAGCCGCAATGCCGACCATTGCGCCTTGATCGGAACCTCGCCTAACTTAACTAACTAACTGCGCGAGCCATCCCCTCGGACAAGACCGTGAAGCCGTGAGTGCCAAATCCGCACGGTCAGCGGCACCAGCAAACACGCGTATGAGGCGCAAGAGCCCCTCGGCGGAACACCTCTCGACAACCGCAAGTCGAAAGCGTCCACACTTGCAGCACGCCAACCTAGCGCAACATGGGAGGGCCTGTCATATCCCACTTTGGAGATAGGAAGAGCAGGCTGGGGACGAAGGAAGCGCGAAGGGAGGAGCCGCCGACGGACCGCCGGTTGTCAGCGGCGCGGCAGGGCGTACGCGGCCAGGACCCGCTGCACCAGGGCGATTTGCCCGGACAGGCCCTGCTTCTTGTAGACCTGCTTCAGAAGCCAGCGGACGTAGCTTTCCTTGTAGCCCGTGGCCGCGGCGATCTCGCGCACCGGCCGGCCCTCGGCCAGCAGCGCCGACACCCGGCCCTCCGACGGCGTCAGGCCCAGCAGCGCCGACACCCGGGCCGGGTCGATGCTCGGGCGGCTCGCCGGGTCCACCACCAGCACCAGCGCCGCCACGCGGCGACCCCCGAAGTCCGCCTGCGCGTTCATGGGGTGTACATGAAGCTCCAGCCGCGACCGAAGCAGGGGGCGCTGGATCGTTATCGAGCCGCCGGCCGGCGGCGTCGTGCTCCCGAAGACCGGCAGCGCACCCTTCAGCAGCCTCTGCAAGCGGCCGTCATCCGCCGGCAGCCAGGCGTGCAGGGTGCCGTCGCGCTCAGACAGCCCCTCGCCGCGGCGCAGAATATCCAGGGCCGCGTCGTTCGCCGCCAGCACGCGCCCGCCGCGGTCCAGGTGCAGGACGCCGAGCCGGCTGTTGTCCAGCAGGCCGGCCAGGCCGGCGCTCAGCGCGTCGGCGGCGACCAGCGCCTGACGGACGCGGACGAACTGGCGGACATGCGGCAGCAGGGACTCGAGCAACTGCAGCTGACCGGACTCCCAGCCGCCCGTCGCGATCGGGTTCCCGACGGCCCAGACGACGCTCAGGCCGTCCAGGTAGTCGAGGCGCGTGACCAAGCCTTTATGGCCGTGGCGGCGGCCCCATCCCTCGTTGTACGCCGGCGACGTCCTCAACTCCTTTTCGGTGTACAGGTCGGGAACATGCACCAGTTGGCCGACGCGCCGCTCGGGGAGGCGCGGCATCCCTTCGTCCCGGGGGTAGTAGACGTCGCAATACTCCCGCGCCAAGTCCTGTCGAAGCTCGCCGCGGTAGAGCAACCGGATCAGGTAGACGCGCACCTCGTCGCCGGACCTCTCGCCGACCGTCAGCACGTTGCCCGTGGCGCCGCAGGCTTCTTCGATCAGGGCGGTGGCGGCAGGCCAGTGGGCGTCGTCGAGCGCGGCCCGGTGCAACGACGCAAGGATCCGGTCGAAGGCATCGAGTGGATTCATGGTACGTCCTGCCACAAACACTACCGGGCGCCGTCCGGCGCCGCCACAAGCCCGGACCATGCCGGCTTGGGAAAATACCGACGCATCGTACACGCGCCAAGGGACGGCTGCCATACTCCCATTTGGTAGGTACGCGGAGGAGAGGAAGAGGCCAATAAAAGTGCAAGCAGCTCCGGCACGGGGCCGTCAGTGCTGCGACAGGGCAATGTGTCGGCCACGAAGCTGCCGCCGCCGGCAACGTCATCGCGCTCGGCTGGCTGGCGCCACTACATCGAGCGGCTCCTGGAAGCCGGGCACGCACGCTGCTTGCGCTCGGCGACGTGTTCGTTCGAGTTCGACGCCGGCCTACTGCGGCGTGCTCACCCGGGAACGGACGCCGCAAGCCGCTCGCGCGCAGGTGCCCCGCCCTCTTCGACCTCCACGGATGACGTGATGCAGGCCGCCGGACGGACTGACTGGGACGCCCGCATTGCCGCTCCGGCGGGCCGGGGCCGTACGCGGCGAGGATCCGCCCCGCACGCCCGGTCGTGCCGCCCCGTGCGGCTGGTTGCAGAACGCTTGCCTCGCATCCGCAACGTGCGGGCTCCGCTGCCGCATGCCCCGCCCGGACGACCTGCAGGACCTGTCCCTTGCCGTCTGGCGTCCGCGAGGCCCGAAACGAGCGTGACCGCGATGGCTTCGACGGCGCGAACGCCAACATCGCCGCGTTGAGCGCCGACAAGATCCCACCGAAGGCGCAATCCGCCGGGCCTCACAAGCCGCGCACCCTGAGCACCCCCGCGACGGAACGGACAGCCGCACGCCGAACCCGCCTCCCCGGGGGGCCTTCCGCGCCGCTTCGGCGGCGCCCCTACCTCCGGAGACCCGGCCCGTTGGGGGGCACGGTGGGGGGCTCGGGGGCGGGTACGATCGATCCATCATGTGACCCGACCCCTTGCCCCGTCGCCCCCCTCTACCCGGCCGCCTTCACCGCCAGGCGGCCGCTGGGGAGAAATTCGCGCGCGCTTTGCGCGCTTTTTTTTTGCCCCGCTGAGCGGGGCAACGACGAGGAACCCGACCGGCAAGGGCCGGACAACCCCAGGAAGGAGAACGAGATGCACGAGGTCACACTCGACCCGCAGCAGGTCCCGGCCGGGGCCGAGCTGCTCGTCGCCGCCGCCTTCGGCGAGGGCGCCGTCGGCAGGCCGATCTTCGGCGCCCCCGCGGACGAGGCGGACGGCGGCGGCGATCGGCGGCGGCTCAAGGTGGGCGCCGTGGCAACGCGCCGCCTGACGGTCGCCCAGGGCACCGAGCGGCCCTCGGCGAGCGCCTACGGCAACGCGCTGCGCGGGACGCGCGACGCGGCCCCGGCCGTGCCGATAGGCGCTCCGCTGCTCGCGCGGACCGACGGCGCCGACGCCCGGGGGTGGCGCGTCTACCGCGTTACGCCGAGCGGCGGCGTGATCTACGACGAGTGGATCGGCCAGGGCCCCGAGGACGCGGAGACGGCGCTGGCCCGGCTCCACGCGGCCGCGGCGAGAAGCCCCGAGGCGGCGCTGCGGCGGGCGCTCGAGTCCCGGCCCGGGCACGCCGGCGAGGAGGAAGTGCTCCGGTGGCTCGCGGGGGTGAAGACGGAGCGCTGCATGGGCTCGAAGCCGCGCTCCAGGGCGGCGCGGCGGCGCTGGCGCCGGGCACGCGCCCGGAAGGACCGCAGCCGGTGACCGCGGCGAACGGACTCCCGGCCGTCGAACGGCTCGAGCGGCAGGGCGCGAACGCGCTGACCGACGCCGAGCTCCTGACGATCCTGGTGGGCCGCAACGGCCGCCGGGCCGCCGAAGCCGTTCTCGAGGAGTGCGGCGCGGTGCAGACGCTGCCGCACGAGAGCGCGCACGATCTCGCCCGGATAGACGGGATGACGGCGCTCAGGGCCGCCGTGGTCGCCGCCGGCGTCGAGCTGGGCCGCCGGACGCTGACGCGGCCCGCGCCGGAGCGGCCGCGGCTGGGGTCGCCCCGCGAGGTCGCGAGCTACCTGCTCCCGCACCACGGCGCGTACCCCGTCGAGAAGTTCGGGATCGTGAGCGTGAACGCGAAGCACCGCGTCCTGCGGACCACGATCCTCTCGAGCGGGGTCATCGACGCGAGCCTCGTGCACCCCGCGCTCGTCTTCCGGGCCGCCGCAACCCACCGCGCGACCGCGGTCGTGCTGTTTCACAACCATCCGTCGGGTGACCCGTCGCCCAGCGCAGACGACGTCGCCCTGACCGCGCGGCTCGTCGAGGCCGGCAACATCATGGGCATCGAGGTTCTCGACCACCTGATTCTCGCCGGCAGCCGGTACTGCAGCTTCAAGGAGATGGGACGCCTGTGACTGCGCCATCCGAACGCCCCGCCGCGAAGCGGCGCAAGGGCCGCCTCGAGCGCCTGCGCGAGCTCGCCCGGCGGCTGCCGGCCTTCAGCGGCGAGCTGGGCCCCGACATCGCGGCCGTGTGGCCCCACCGCCTCCTCGATCCCCGGCGCCCGGCCGGACCCGACGAGGTCGGCGGCCTCTACATGGCGACCGTCTACGGCCTGCGCACCGACGGCTGCGGAGCCGTCGCCTGCCTCGCGGGCCTCACCGTCCTGGGGTATCCCGGCGAGGCCGCCCGGACCCGCGCCCGGGTCGCCGCGGAGCGGAACCTCCCGCCGACCGGCGTCGACGTGCTCGACGTCGCGGCACGCATCCTCGGCCTCGACCCCGCCACGCGGGACGCCCTGTTCTGCGGCGCCGGATCGCGGTGGGTCGAGGACCTCGGCGCCATCCCCAAGCAGGCCGTCCTCGCCGCCCTCGACCGCGTGATCGGCGGGCGCCGCGGCGCCGCCATCTGGAGCGACTCCCCGCCGGCGGACCCCCGGCCGGAAGCCTGACCCGCCGGCCGCACCCCCGCGAACCGCGGAAGACACGCGCGCCCCCGGCGCCCGGCGGGGCCCGCCGCCGACGCCGGCGGCAGTCTCCCGCCCAACGTCCACGCCCGAGCGGAACCGCTTTCGCCCGAGGCACCCGTGCGTCCGCCAACCCGAAAGGAGAACCGACCATGTTCGGACTGTATCCGGCAGCGCCGACACGCCCGGGCGACTACGCCGTCGACCGGGCCGGACGCGCGCTGCGCAACCGCCGCGTGCGGCCGAGAGGACTCACGCCGAGGCGCCTGGCCCGGCTGGCCGGCGGCTACCGGCGCAACCCGGCCGTCGACTGGGCCGAGCCCCGCCCGTGGATCGACGAGCCCGCGATCGTCGTGAGCGATGTCGTCGCCGGACCCCACCCCTGGACGGGCACCCTGCTCGACCCCTCGGCGCCGCAACCCGTGCCGGTCGGGACGCTGATCCGCACGGCGTCGCCCGGGCGGCCGCCCCGGCACTGGCTCGTGTGGCCCGACGGAGGGCTTCGGGTGCCGGCCGGACTCGAGGCGGCGGACCCGCAGTCGGTCGCCGCCTACATCGACGAGCCCGCCATGGCGCACTTCGCGCGCGAGCTCGACACCCGGCAGGTGGCCGCGGCGGACGGCGCCGGCGAGCCGGACGCCGCGCTGGCCGACACGGTGACGGCCTGGATCGCCGACCTGCTCCGGCGCCGCTCGGGGAGCGGGGACCGGCCCCGCCCAGCCGTCTCGCCGGGACCGCCGCGCGCCGATCGCCGCCGCACCCGCGAGCTGGTGTGCCGATGGCTCTGAGCCGGGCAACCCGCAGCGCCGTGATCACCCGCCGCGGGCACGCGAGGACGGGGCTCGCGCAATCGGCCCGCGAAGCCGGCGAGTGGATGAGGGACGCCGTCGCCTACCGGGAAGGCGCACCCCTCGACCGCGCGATCGTCGCGATCAGCCGGGACTCCGCGTCGCCGCGGCCGCGAGTCCGGATCCGGCGGGGAACGCCGTACGAGCGGATCGGCGACTGGCTCGGCCGGCCTCCCTCGCCCGGCGACCCGCGCCACCCCCGGCGCGAGGCCGCGATCCGCAAGCTCCCGCCCGGGAGCGCCGGCACAACCGTGATCGCGCTGCGCACGGCCGTCCTCGTGACGCTGACCGGCGCCGCGGAGGAGAGCGGCGGGCTGCTCGACGGCTACCTGCGGCTCCTGGCGGCGGGAGAAGGGACGTCGACCGCCGACGTCGCGCTCGTGGTGCACGTGGCCGACCGCCTCGGCCCCTGGATCGCCGTGGGCCCCGCCGCCGCCGACCTCGAACACTTCTGAGACCGGTACACCCCACCAACGCTCACCCGCAACCGCCCCCCGAACGACAACTCGACGACCAGGGAGCCAGACATGCCGAAAGGCCCATCGAGGGCCGGCTGCGCCCTCGCCCCGCGCGTGCCGGCCCGCGCCGCCGCGAGCCCGCCCCGCCGGGACGCCCGCCGCCGAACGACGGCGCCAAGCGGCCCGTACGGGCGCGACCTGCCCCGTGAACCCCAGGCCCCGCCGACGGCCATGATCCTCAACCGCCGCACCGACCGCCCGAGGCCGCGCCAGGCCTACATCGGCCGGCCCTCGAAGTGGGGCAACCCCTTCAGATTGACAGTTGGCGTCAACCGGATCCGCGTCATCGCCCTGTACCGCGCGGACCTCGTCCACAGGCTGCGCATCGGCAGGGTCACCCGCGCCGAACTCGCGGAACTCAATGGCCGCCCGCTGGTGTGCTGGTGCGCCCCGCTGGCGTGCCACGGCCACGTGCTGCTGGCGGCCTCGGCCTGGGCCGCGACCGAGCCCGACGTCGGCCTGGAAGCCGCCAGGTGGACGAGGGAGCCCATCGAGCGCCTCGTCCGGCGCACGACGAGACCCGGAGCACGAGCGGCATGACTCCCCTGGACCTCATCACCAGGCGCCAGTACCTCGAGGAGGAGCTAGCCCTGGCCGCTGCCACCCACCAGTGCGTCCTCGACGGCCCCACTCCGACACGCCCCGCCGACCGCAACGCCCGCGACGCCCTCCTCGACCGCCTGCGGACCCGCTGGACCGACACGCTCGACTGCCTGAGAAGACACACCGACCCCGCCCGCGGCGGCGACCCCGAGTGGCAGGGCCCCGTCAAGGAGCGGGCGCGGCACGCCGCGGGGCGCTTCGCCGAACCCGCCGGCGCCGACGCCCCGCGAACCGCGGACGCGGGCGCCGCGGAGGCCGCGCTACGGGCCGCCGTCGAACGGGCGGAGCGGGCGCTGTCCGACGACGAAGGCTGCTACTCCGTCTCCCGGACGCACGACGCCGCCCTCGAGCTCACCGAAGCCGCGAGGGCCCTGCTGAACGAACTCAAGACGAGGCATACGGAATGATGAAACTCACGAATCGGAACATCCCCCTGGGCAGGCTGACGCTGTCAGCCGCCAACGTGCGCACGGCGCGCGCCGACCCCGAGGACGACAAGGAGCTGCAAGCGAGCATCCTCTCGCTGGGCGTCCTCGAGAGCCTCCTCGTGGTCCCCAACGGCAACGACACCTTCGAGGTAGTCGCCGGCGGCCGCCGGCTGGCCGCCCTGCAGCGGCTCGCCGAGACCGGCAAGATCGCTGCCGACTGCGTCGCGCCGTGCCGCGTCCTTGGCGGCGGCGCCGACCCCGCCGAGGTGTCGCTCCACGAGAACGAGAAGCGCGCCCCGATGCACCCGGCCGACCAGTACGAGGCGTACGCGCGGCTGCGCGCCAAGGGCATGACGGCGGCCGAGATCGCGTCGCGGGCCGGCGTCAGCGAGCGGCAGGTCACGAAGATGATGCGGCTCGGGACGGTGGCCCCGGAGCTGCTGGCCACCTTCCGCAACGGCGAGATGAACCTCCAGACGCTGATGGCCTTCACCGTCACCGACGACCGCCAGGCGCAGCTCGACGTCTGGGCGAAGGCCCGCAGCGGCGGGGCGACGTGGCCCGAGCACATCCGGGACCAGCTCACCGAAGGCGCGGTGATCGGGAGCAGCGGACTCGCCACGTTCGTCGGGCTGGAGGCGTACGAGAAGGCCGGCGGCCGCGTGCAACGCGACCTGTTCAGCCAGTTCGACGACGAGGCGGTGTACCTGCTCGACCGCGGCCTGCTCGTGAAGCTCGCCGAGGCCGAGCTGAAGAAGACCGCCGACCGGCTCGCGAAGCGGTGGAAGTGGGTCGAGATCCAGATCGAGGCCGACTGGGAGCGGATCCACACGCTGCACCAGCTTCGCGGCGAGCCCGGCACGCCGACCGCCGCCGAGCGGAAGCGCCTCGACCAGCTCGCCGACCAGATGCAGGACATCGCCGACAACCCGCCGATGGGCCCGGCCGAGCAGGGCGACGCGTACGCCCGGAGCCAGGAGCTCAACGCCAAGCACGAGAAGCTCGAGGCGCGCATCGCCGCCCGGACGAAGTACCGGCCCGAGGACATGCGCATCGCCGGCTGCATCGTCACCCTCAAGGGCGCGCGGGCGGACGTGATCACGGGCCTCGTGCTCCCGGAGGACGTGCCGCCGAAGCCGAAGAAGACCGCCAGGAAGAAGGACGCGGCCGACGTCCCGGCGAACGGCCCCGAGGCGGCCGGCGCGAAGCCCGCGGACGGCGGGGAGGAGCCCGCTCCGGCGCCGAGCTTCGACGAGCGGTTCGAGGAGCCCTGGACCACCCGCAGCACGCGCAACCACCAGAGCCCCGAGGCGGCGCACGCCAAGGCCGCGGGCCTCGCCGCGGCCGTCATCGACGACCTCGCGGCGATCCGCACGGGCATCGTCCGCGCCGCGCTGGCCAAGCGCTTCGACGTGGCGTTCGACCTCGCGGCGTACCTCCTGGTGATGGACACGTCGACGCGCGGCACGGAGCGCCCCGCCGACATCCGCCTCGTCCGCACGAGCCTGCGCCCGATGGGCCGCAACGGCGACAGCGACTTCGCCGCCGCCAGCCCCGGCGAGAAGCTCGACAGCCCGCCGACCGGCCAGTGGATGAAGCTCGGCGACGACCTGAAGCGTTTCGACGCGTTCCGTGCCCTCCCCGACGCCGAGAAGCAGGACCTGTTCGCCCGCGCCGTCTCGGCCGCGCTCCACAACCAGGCCGCCAACCAGCACCGGGCGCTGCCGATCGGGGAACGCGTGGTCGAGCTCCTCGACATCGACTTCGCCGGGGCGGTCCGGCCCACCGAGAAGTACTTCTGGAAGCGGTTGACGCGCGCCCGGATGCTCGAGATCGCGGAGGCGGTCGTCGGCACCGAGTGGGCGAAGGCCCGCCGGAAGCACAAGAAGGGGCACCTCGCCGCCGACATGGCCGCCGTTTTCGGGAACGACCCGCAGGGGCGGGGCGCGCTCGACGCCGAGGCGCGCGAGCGCGTCGAGCAGTGGGCGATGCCGGGCTTCACGGCCTGGGACGGCCCGGCGCGGAAGCAGGCGGCGTCGTGACCCAAGCCCGGATCCTCCCCGGCCGATGCCCGAACCGAGGCCAGGCCCGCCGACGGCGAGGAGGCACGCCATGACCCGCAAGCAGTTCCTGGACGCCGCGGACCGGGGGCGGCCGGTACGGCTGAAGGACAGGAGCCGGTGCTTCTACGAGGACGAGTGGTACCAGCCGCACGCGGCCCCGGACGGCCGGCTGGCGATCTCCGCGCACACCGGAGCGCAGCACGACGTCGACGACACGCTGCTCGATGACCTGACCGACGAAACCCCGCCGGTCACCGTGGCCGGCGTGCTTCACGCGGCGCCCCGGGGAGACGAGGCGCGAACCGTGATCGTGATAGCTGACCCGGACGGCAAGTTGCAGGCGCTGGGCGCGTACGACGTGGAGCCGGTGTCGATCACGACAACCAACGGCGAGCTGCGCGAAGCGACTCCGCTGGAGCCCAGTACCCAGGCCGTGCTGCTGCGCGCCGGCGCGACACGCCCCCCCTTGCCTTGAGCGGGCCGGACGGCCGGCAACAGGACCACCCGCCGAACCCGACGCCGCCTCGAGCCGCCGAGCCCCGGAGCCCCACCAACGCCGACCCCGGCCTCACGGACGCGCCGGGCCCGCTCGCGGCCCGCCGTCTCCGGCTCCAACGACGAGACCTGCCACGCCGCGACGATCGCCACCTCGAGAAGGCGATCGACACCATCCGAACCCGACCCCGCCGAAGCGGACGGCCCCCCGCCACCCTGCACCGCCCGGGCACAGTGAGCCCCGAGGGCAAGGAGCAACGAACGCATGACGACCACACGAACGGTGGACGACCACCTGACGGCCCTGCTCGCCGAGGCCATCGCGCGCGGCGCCGAGCCGCTCAGCCACGTCTGCCGGCAGCTCGCCCGCGAGCTCGAAGCCGGAGACGCCAGCCCCGACGAGGCCGCACGCCTCTTGACCGCGGCCGCGGCGGCGGCGCCACCCGCGCGCGCCACGACCGTGCCCGCGAACCTCGCGGCGCTGGCCGAGCGGATGCGCGCCGCCGAGCGGGCCTTCAGCGACACGAGCGTGCCCGGAGACCTGGTGATGATGACCGCCACGGTCCACGCCCACCGCTGCCTGGACATCGGGATCCGCCGCGCCCAGGCGCACGGAAGGAACTGACATGCCGCACAACGACGAAATCCGGTGGATACCCCTCCGGAACCTGGAGCCGTCCGACCGCAACGCGCGCACGGCGGCGGCGCCGGCGGAAGCCATGCGCGAGCTCGAAGCGTCCCTCGAAGCGCACGGGCTCCTCGAGAACCTCGTGGTGCGTGCGCACGACGACGAGAAGACCTTCCACGTCGTCGGCGGCGGCCGGCGGCTCAGGGCCCTCCGGACGCTGGCGAAGAAGCGCCGGAGCCGGTTCCGGACGACGACGCCGATACCCTGCCGGGTCCTTCCCGACGACGCGATCGACGAGGAGATCAGCTACACCGAGAACGCCGTGCGCGTGAACATGCACCCGATCGACGAGTTCACGGCCTTCCACACGATGCTCGAGCGCGGGCTGAGCGCCCGCGAGATCGCCGGCCGCTTCGGCCTGACCGTCCAGGCGGTGCAGCGCCGGCTGCGCCTCGGCGCCGTCGCCCCGGAGATCCTCGCCCAGGCGCGCGACGACCGCCTGACGCTCGACCAGCTCCAGGCGTTCGCGGCCACGCCGGACCGCGGCCGGCAACTCGACGTCTGGAACAAGGTGCGGAACCAGACCGGATACACGCCGACCGCCGGCTGGATCCGCAACGAGCTGCAGCAGGGCCTCGTGTCCGCGGCATCGGCCCGCGCGCGGTTCGTCGGCCTGAAGGCGTACAAGACCGCGGGCGGGACCGTCGAGGAGGACCTGTTCGCGGCCGAGGACGAGAGGAGCGTGCTGATCCGCGACGTCGAGCTCCTCAGCGATCTCGCCTCCAGGAAGCTGCACGGCGCGCGGCGCGAGCTCGGCGACAGCTGGCGCTGGATCGACACCGTCCTCGAGGCGCCGTGGGACGTGACCCGGCAGTTCGGCCGCGTCAAGGGCAAGCCCGAGCCCCCGACCGACGCCGAGACCGCGCGCCTCGCGGAGCTGGCCGCCGAGATCGACCGGCTCAAGCAAGCGGCCTACGGGCTCGCCGACGACCGCGCCGGCGACGCCGAGCGCGACCGCCTCAAGGCCGGGATCGAGAAGCTCGAGTCCGAGGCGAACGCCCTCAACGAGGAGATGCACTCGCACGAGTCGTACAGCCCCGAGCTGATGGCCTGCTCGGGATGCATCGTGACGATCGGCGGCGAGGGCGACCTGGTCATTCACCGCGGCCTGGTGCGCCGCCAGGACGAGCACCTCGTGCCCGCACCCCCGACGCCGGCCCCCGCCACGCCCCCCGGCCCAACCGCCGCGGCCGCAGCCCCCGCCGATGGCGCGGCCGGCGGGAAGCCGGACCCGGACCCGTCGCCGACGCCGCCCCAGCCCGCGGCCGCGGCCGCCAGCGACGACGGGCCGCCGCCCCCGACGCCCGCCAACGACCACGCTGCGCCCCCGGCGCCTCCCCCCGACCCCGGATACCGGCCGCCGCAGTACGACCAGGCCGAGCCCGACGAGCGCGCCGCGGCGACCCAGGACGCGGGCCTTCGGCTGGGCCTGGCCGAGGACCTGCGGCTGATCCGCGCCGGCATCGTCAAGGCGTGCCTGGAGTGCGACCCGGAGCTCGCCTTCGACCTCGCCGCGTACCAAATGGCCTCGGCCGTCTTCGGCGGGAAACCGGACGGACCCCTGGCGATCGAGATCACCGTCACGCCGGACGTGCCCGACGGCGTCGACCCCGACGACCGGGAAGCCCTCGCGCGGAGGAGCCCCGGGGCGCGGATGCTGGCCGCGGAGGCCACCTGCCTGAAGCTCGACTGGCTGCAAGCCCCGACCCCGCGGGAGCGGCTGCTCCAGTTCCGCGCGCTCAGGCCCAAGGAGCGGCGCCGGCAGTTCGCCGCGGCCGTCGCCCGGGCGCTCACGCCCCAGCTCGCCTTCGACCCCGACGCGCGGCCGGAGACCGAGGCCGTGGTCGAGGCGCTCGACATCCCGTTCCACGAGCTGTACCGCCCCGACCTCGAGCACTTCTGGCGGCGCATGGGGCGCCGGGAGATGCTCCAGGTCGCGGCCGAGACGCTGGGCGAGCAGTGGGCCGAGGCCCACGAGACCGACCGCAAGGAGACCCTCGCGACGGCCATGGCCGCCGCCTTCGCCAAGAACCCCCCGCCGGCGTCGCTCAAGCTCGCCGACGACGCCCGCCAGCGGGCGCTCCGCTGGGCGCCGCCCGGATTCGAGCCCGCCCGCAACCCCGCCGCCGACGCTGGTCCCGCCGACACCGCCCCCGCCGCCGAGCTCCCCGCCTGGATGAACGACTGACGGACCACCGACCCCACCGGCTGCCCGAGAACCGGCCACAGCGCCGGGCAGTGCCCCGGTCTGGCTGAGGCGCTACCCGGCGCCGGCCCTCGGGCGAACCCGATCCGGAGGAACCAACCGTGCACGGACCGCTACGACCACCGGACGCCACGGCGTCCGAAACCGCGCAGCGCATCTTCAGCGCCGGCGCCGCGCTCCTGCGCCACCTGGAGGCAGGCCGCGCCATCGACGCCCGGGCGCTCAGGGACGCCATGACTGCCGCGTTCGGCGGCACGGACGCCGACGGGGCCTGGCTGTGGAAGCAGGCGTACGAGGCGGGCGAGGTGGCGACCACATTGCTGCTGCGCCGCTTCGGTCCCGCCATGATCGCGCAGGCCGCCGGCCCGGCCGGCGTGCTGGCCCTCATCGCGCGAATCGCCCGCCTCGAACCGCCCCAGACGCGCCGCGACGACGTGCAGCAGCGCTTCCAGCAGTTCTCGACGCCGCTCGAGCTCGCCTGGTGCGTCGCCGCCTGCGCCGGCGTGACGGATCGCGACGTGGTGCTCGAGCCCTCGGCCGGCACCGGCACGCTCGCCGCCGCGGCCGCGCTCGGCCTGGATGCGGCCAACGGCGGACGCCTGGCGCTCAACGAGCTCACGAGCACCCGCGCGGGCCTGCTGCACCTGGCGTTCCCCGGCGCCGGCGTGAGCCGCCACGACGCCGAGCACATCGCCGACCTGTTGCCGGACCTGCGGCCGAGCGTCGTCGTCATGAACCCGCCGTTCTCCCGCTCGGCCGGCTCCTCGAAGCTCGCCGTCGGAGCGGACCTGCGCCACGTGGCGGCCGCCTACCGGGCGCTTCGCCCCGGCGGACGCCTGGTCGCGATCACCGCGGCCAACCGCGACCCCGGCGCCGGCGGCTGGCGGCAGGCGTTCCCGAGCCGCCAGCCCGCGCCGGACGTGCTCTTCACCAGCCCCATCGCCGGGCGGCTCTACCGCAGCCGCGGGACCACGTTCGAGACCCGCCTCACCGTCCTCGAGAAGCCCGGCGAGAAAAGCCGGGGGACCGTCGCCATCACGGAGCCCGCCGCGAGCGCGGAGGACCTGCTCGCCGCGGCGCTCGACGCCCTGCCGCCGCGCCTGCCCCTCCACAGCGCGGCGCCCGCCCCGAAAGCGAGCGCAGGCGCCGTAGCGCGCGGCCGCGCCAAGTCCCGCAAGACCCCGCCGAGCCCCGCCGCCGGCGAGCCCGCCGCCTGGCGGGACGCCCGGCCGCTCGCCTACACCAGCCGGCGCACCAGCGACGCCGCCGTCATCGACGACGACCGCCCGTACCACCCGTGGACGCCCTCGGTGGTGATCGTCGAGAGCGCCAAGCGGCACCCGACGACCCTGGTGCAGTCGGCGGCGATGAGCGCCGTCGACCACCGGCGCCCCACGGCGCGGCCGGTCCTGCCGGCCCGACTCGTGACCGACGGCGCACTGTCCGACGCGCAGCTCGAGAGCATCGTGCTCGCCGCCGAGGCGCACTCGGCCGACCTGCCCGGGCGGTACTCGATCGACAGCGACTACGACAACGTGAGGTACCTCGGCCCGGACGGCCCGCAGGCGACCGACGCCGCACGCCGCGACCCCGACTCGGAAGCGAACGTGACGTGGAGCGAGCCCACCGCGATCCGCCGCGGCTGGATGCTCGGCGACGGGACGGGCTGCGGGAAGGGGCGGCAGGTCACCGGCATCATCCTCGACCGCTGGCTGCAGGGGTGCCGCAGGGCGCTCTGGCTGTCGGCCTCCGACAAGCTCATCGAGGACGCCCGGCGCGACTGGACGGCCCTGGGCGGACGCGCGAGCGACGTCGCGGCCGTCAACAAGTGGCGGCAGAAGGACCCCATCGACCGGACCACGGGCATCCTGTTCTCGACCTACGCGACGCTGCGGTCCGCAGGCCGCGACGGCAACCCGTCGCGGCTCGAGCAGATCATCGAGTGGCTCGCCGGCGGCGCGGACGAGGAGGCGCGGCATGCCTGGGACGGCGTGATCGTCTTCGACGAGTCGCACGCCATGTCCAACGCGGCCGGCGGGAAGGGCGCTCGCGGCGCGATCGCGCCCAGCCAGCAGGGAAGGGCCGGCGTGCGGCTGCAGAACGCCCTCCCGCAGGCCCGCATCGTCTACTCGTCGGCCACCGGTGCCAGCACCATCGACGGCCTCTGCTACGCGAGCCGGCTCGGCCTGTGGGGCACGCCCGAGACGCCCTTCCCGGCCCGCGCCGACTTCGTGCAGGCGATGGACGCCGGCGGCGTGGCCGCCCTCGAGGTGGTTGCCAGGGACTGCAAGGCGCTCGGCCGCTACCAGGCGCGGGCGCTGTCCTACACCGGCGTCGAGGTCGACATCGTCGAGCACGTCCTCACCCCGGAGCAGACGGCCATCTACGACGAGTACGCGAGGGCCTTCAAGATCATCCACCACAACCTCGGCGCCGCGCTCGAGGCGACCGGCATCGACACCGGCGACGTCTGCAACGCCCGCGCCAAGGCCGCCGCGCGCTCCGCCTTCGAGCTCGCCAAGCAGCGCTTCTTCTCGCACCTGCTGACCGCGATGAAGTGTCCGACCCTGATCGCGTCGATCGAGGACGACCTCAAGAGCGACCTCGCGCCCGTCGTCCAGGTCGTCTCGACCGGGGAGGCCCTCACCGAGCGCCGGCTCTCCCAGGTCCCGACCAGCGAGTGGGACGACCTCTCCATCGACCTCACGCCGCGGGAGTACGTGCTCGACTACCTGATGCACGCGTTCCCCGTCAGCCTCCACGAGGAGTACGAGGACGACGAGGGCAACGTCCACACGCGCCCCGCGCGCGACAAGGACGGCAACCCGGTCCTGTCGCAGGAGGCCGTCGACCTGCGGGACGCTCTCGTCGAGAAGCTCGCCAGCATGCCGCCGATCGGCGCCGCGCTCGACCAGCTCCTCCACCACTTCGGGCACGACGACATCGCCGAGGTCACCGGGCGCTCCCGCCGCGTGCTCCGGATCTCGGACGACGGCCGCGGCGACCGGCTCGCCGTGCGCAACCGGCCGGCCAGCGCGAACCTCAACGAGACCCAGGCGTTCATGGACGGCAAGAAGCGCACGCTGGTCTTCTCGGGCGCGGGCAACACGGGGCGCTCCTACCACGCCGACCTGGCGTGCGCGAACACGAAGCGCCGCCGCCACTACCTGCTCGAAGCGGGATGGCAGGCGAACCAGGCCATCCAGGGGCTCGGCCGGACCCACCGCACCCGCCAGAAGAGCGCGCCCCTGTTCTCGCCCGTCACCACCAACGTGAAGGGAGAGCGGCGGTTCACCTCCACAATCGCGCGGCGCATCCACAGCCTCGGGGCGATCACGCGCGGGCAGAAGGACTCGCAGAGCGGGATGGGCGACGACAACGCGGCGCTCTTCCGCGAAGCCGACAACTTCGAGTCCGAGTACGCCAAGGCGGCCCTGCGCGCCTTCTACCACGACCTCTACGCCGGCCGCATCGACGGCTGGTCGGCGGACTCGTTCGAGGAGGAGACCGGGCTGTCGATCACCGACAGCGAGGGCCAGCTCCTGACCGACCTCCCGCCCATGCACACCTTCCTAAACCGCCTGCTCGCGCTCGAGATCGACGAGCAGAACCACCTGTTCGGGCACCTCGAGCAGCTCGTCGACGCCAACATCGAAGGGGCGATCCAGGCCGGCACCTACAACCGCGGCGTCGAACGCATCACCGCGGCCGGCCTGGAGCTGGTGGCCACCGAGACGGCCGGGGCCCCCGGCGGAGCCCAAGTCCACCTCGTCGAGATACTCCGGCGCGACCGGCTGAGGCCGACCACGGTCGGGACGGCCTTGGAGATCTACGCAGCGGAGAACAATTCCTCCGGCACGGGGGCGGTCCTGCTGCGCAACACGCGGTCCGGCAACGTCGCGCTGTGCACCGGGGCGCCCTCGCAGACCCTCGAGGACGGCACGATCCAGCAGCGCCGGCGCATCATCCAGCCCGCCAGCCGCCGGACCGAACCCCTGGACAGCTTCAAGACCGGCTGGAAGCCCGTCGAGATCGACGAGTGGCGAAGGGCGTGGGTAGAGCAGTGCGCGGCGCTGCCGGAGTTCCGCGAGTCGCACTTCTGGCTCGTCACCGGCGTACTGCTCCCCATCTGGCAGAAGCTCCCGGGCACCGACGTCCGCGTCTACCGGCTCACGACCGACTGCGGCACGAGCCTGATCGGCAGGGTCCTGACCGCGGGCCAGATGGACGCCGTGCGCATGAAGCTCGGCCTCGGGGCCTCCGACGTCCCGAAGATGACCCCCGGCGAGCGGATGGCAGAGCTCACGGCCCGCCGATGCAAGTATCTGCTCGACGGCGACTTGGTGCTCTCCGGCCGCCGTCACATGGGAGCCGTGCGCGCCGAGATCGAGCACCGCAACCCGGAGATCGTGGCGCGGCTCAAGACGCTCGGGTGCATGACGGAGATCGTCCAGTACCGGGCGCGCGTGTTCGTCCCCGACGCGGCCACGCTCGGCCGGGTCCTCGACGCCTACCCCGTCCTCGCCCGCCAGGAGACCCATTGAGGAGAAACCACCACGGATGCCCCAAACGATCGGAATAGACCGCCGCCACTGGCGCAATGCCCAGCGTGCGGCGCAGCGAGCCCAGCGGCGGCGCTACGAACTCGAGATCGAGGCCCTGCTGGACGAGGCCGGCGTCGACGACGAGGACGAGCGCGCGGCCATCAGCGGCGAGCGATGCGCCCAGTGCGGAGCCATGCAGCTCATCGACGCCGACTACGTCCCGTACGCCCCCGCGGGCGTCCTCGTCTGCGCCGGATGCATCGAGGACGCCGGCGGCACGCCGGACGGGCCCGGCGCGATCGTCCGCGACTGGACAGGCCGATGAACGACCCCACGAACGGATACGAGCTGCTCGTGCAGCGCCCCGCTCCCCCGCCCGAAACCGTCCCCCACCTCAGGCGCGTATGGGACGCCCACCGGACCGAAGACTGGCTGCTCAACGCCGCGTGGCCGGAAGGCTGCAGCGCCCCGGGCGAACACCTGACCGCGGCCGGGACCGACGGCGCCGGACGCTGGGCCGTCCACGACGGCGAACGCCTGCGCGCGACCGACTGCGAATGGCTGCGCCACATCACCGAGGTCCAGGCCGTCCGGCGGACCTGGTGGCGCACGCACTGGCAGAGCTGGCCCCCGCGCGCCGGGCAGACGCGGGAGCCGAGGGAGCTGCGGATCGCGCTCGACTGCGACCCGGAGAGCCCCGTGCAGATGTTCCAGCTCTACGTGGCGCTCGGCGACGACGAGAAGCCGATCGGCCCGCCCGAGCTGCGCACGTTCGCCCCGGACGCCGACACCGAGATGCCGACCGAGGCGGCCGTCGTCATCGAGACCAACCCCGCCGCGGCCGACCTGCTCGAGTGGCTCGCGTGGCTCCTGTTCGACGGCCGCCGCAGCGCGCCGCGCTGACGCCGCGGCTAAGTGTGCTTTCACAGGAATCCCGAATCCTGGCCGCAGGACGGTCGCCGAGCACCCGCAAGGCGAACAGGTGCGGCCGAATCCAGGCGGGGCCGCACGGCGACCGTTTCCGCGCTACGATAGAAGCGCCGTCATGAGAGCCACAGCGTCCGATGTCTCGATCCGCCACTACCGCTTGAGCCGGATCGAGTACGACCGTGCCGTGGAAGCCGGCGCGTTCGAGCCGGACGCCAAGCTGGAACTCATCGACGGAGACCTGCGCGCCATGACACCAGAGGGGACCGCCCATACAACCGGCATGCACCTCGTTGCCGACTGCCTGCGCCAAGTGTTCGGCTCCGGGTTCTTTGTGCGGATACAGAACCCGCTGGCGGTCGACGACTACTCCGAACCGGAGCCGGATGTAGCCGTGGTGACCGGGACGGTCCGTGACTACCGGTACGCCCATCCGACGTCCGCGGTGCTGGTGGTCGAGGTTTCGGACGAATCACTGCGGCACGACCGGACGGTCAAGCAGCGCCTGTACGCGCGCTGCGGGATTCCGGAGTACTGGATCCTCGCCCCCCCCGACAGCCGTCTCGAGGTCTACCGCAACCCGGCCGGAGACGGCTACCGGAGCGTCACCCACCATGGAAGCGGCGACAAGGTCGCGCCACTCGCCCGCCCCGACGCGCAGATCGCGGTCGACGATCTGCTTCCCTGACTCCGAGAGGCCGCGCAGCTCGCGCCCACGCCCGGCGCCGGCATTGCCGGCCCGACGCGACAGCACGCGAACGCTGGCCAGACGGCCGGGACTCGCGTGCATGCACAGCCAGGTCCGTAGCGGAGACCGCCCCGCCCCGATCTCCGCGACGGACGGCCGAGGGTTACAATCCGAGGCGAAAGGAGGACAAATGTCCGACGAGACAGCGCCGCAGGAGCGAGGCGCCGAAACGAGGACGCGCCAGTCCACCCCGAACGCACTCCTATCGGCGTTCGGCCGGCTCACCAGGGACCCCGAGGAGAGGACGTCCGACAGGGGGGACCCCTACACCCGGGCGCGCGTCGCCTGCAACCTGACGCCGCCCAGACTGGAGGGACAACAACACACGCTGTTCTTCGACGTCACCGCGTTCCGCCACCAGGGGGCGGCCCTCGCCAAGTGCCGGCGGGGCGACCGCGTCCACGTGATGGGCACGCTGACCATGGAGCAGCGCAAGGCCGACGACGGCCGCGAGTACCAGAACTTCAGACTCGTCGCCGACGGCCTGCTGGCCGTGGCGGCCACGAAACGGACCGAATGACCGAGCCGCTCGAACCCGAGGTCGCCCCAACGACCATGATCTGCGTGATACCGAGGACCCCTTCCGCCACCGACGACCTGTCGCTGCAGCAGATCTACGACAACCAGGCGCAGTACCTCGACACCCTGCGCCACGAGCCCACCCACGACGAGCTCGCCCAGATGGCGCTCGTCCACGGCTTCCGGCCGGCGCTGCCGCTGTCGGCCACGTCGTGGACGAACCGGTACGCGCAGCGCGTCATCCTGATCGTCGCGAGCCACGCGGAGCCTCAATTCCAGACCTGTGACCACGGCCGGAGCTCGGTCCTCGGGCGCCGGCCCTTTCGAGGCCCGCTCAGAACCCCCGCCGCGCCGGCCGCCCACCGGCACTACACCGAGCTCAGACGGTGCCGGAACTGCCGGGGGCTGCAGATGATCAACGTCGGAACCGCCGGAGCGCGCGAGGCGTCACCCTGGTTCGAGGCGCCCGACGGCGACTTCGTCACCTGGAGCGGCCTGCACGAGGCGGCCCTCGCCGCCGGGCGGCGCGGCCGCGGCTGACGCCGACGACAAGCCCGCGAACAGCACCCCCAGGGCGCCGTCAACCGGGACACCGCCGATGCCACACGACGACAGCGAACTGTTCGACCCCGACCCGGCCGCCCTGCGCCGGAAGCGCTACAGCATCCGCCGATCCGTCGCGATGTCCGAGTACATGCTTGAGCAGGTCAAGGAGATCGCCGCGATCAACCGCATGAAGGACGGCGTCATCATGCGCAAGGCGCTCAACGCGGGACTGCCGCTCGTCAGGGAGGCGGAACTCGCCCAACGCGACCGCCGCCGCAGGCGATAGCCGTCACGACGACCGCCGCCGCCGTCCGGAGAGACCCGAACGACGCCGGCGGCGGAGCGGCAGTCTCTCCCCCCGGCGCTGCGCCTCGCCGCTGCCTGCGCAGCCGCCCGCCGCGCGCTCCCGAGCGCCCCTCCCGACACCCACCGAGCCTCCCGCGAGGCCGAACCCGCCCGGCCGCCCCACGGCGGCGAAAAAGGAAGCCATCGAATGCAGGCCCACGGCGGATACACCCGAGGTGTCGACGGACACCTGTTCACCATCTCCGCCTCGCCGAACGACACCGGCCAGCGCACGCGAAGCGTCGAGCAGATCCTCGCCGCCGACGTGGCCGAGGCCGACACACTACCGAACCGACGCCCGACGACATGACGAGCATCCACACGAGCCCCTGGGGCGGCGTGCAGAGCACGACCGTCCTCGCCCCCGGCGTCACTCTGATCGAGACCGCCTCCCACGGCGGGCTGCACCTCGCCGGACCCGCCCTCGACGCGATTCCCCGCGCCGTCGGCGCAACCTTCATCAACGGCCCGAGCTGGGCCGAGGAAGACTGCGAGCTCGCCATCGCGCTCGCGATCCTCCACGCGGCCGGAATCGTCCCCGCCGACAAGCTCCTCGGGCTGACCCCGGCCCGGTTGGCCGACATCGCCCGCGGCACGGCTCAGCAGTTCGACGCCTACGCCTGCGCCCTCGAGCACCTGCCCGCCGCCTGAGCCGCCGGCGACACGCCGGCGCGCTACCCCCCCGTCCCGAACGACCCGAATCGAGTCACCGGCGCCCGGCCCTCCGCCGGGCGCACGAGGAGAACACTGCGCATGACCATCACCATCAAGCCGCTCGCGCGCGGCGAACGCCGCCGCGAGGTCCGGATCGGCCGAACCGGCAAGGGCTACCTCGCCAAGACCCGCGGGGGACACGTCCTCGAGAGCCTCAACCGCTGGCGCGCCTACAACGGCATGCGGTTCCAGACCGTCGCCGCCGCGCGGGCGTGGCTCAACGAGCAGTTCGCCGGCGTCGACGAGGAGCGCCCCCCGGCGGCCGGCCCCCGGGCCTGAGCCCATGCGGCGCGAGCACGTCGAGCGCTACCGCCTCTACGACGACGCCGGCGACACGCCCCTGGCGACGGGTCAGGCCGCGCTCGACCGGTGGCGCCCCGGACTGACCGTCCGCTGGCTGATGCCTCCGGAGAAGCCGGTCCGCCGGATCTCCCGTCAGGCCCGCTACCGGCTGCGCCGGCGGCGGCTGCGCAAGCGGCTCGAGCGCCAGGCGCCGCTCTTCGCGCGCGAGCTCGAGCGGCAGGCCCTCGCCGCCCGGCCCGAGTACTACTACGGGACCCCAACCAAATGACGACACGACAACCCGCAATCACGAGCCACTTCGCCGGCCAGCGCTTCCCGGTCGGCAGCATCGTGGCGTTCCGCGACCGCCGCGGCCGGACCATCCGCGGCAAGGTGGCCGAGCTCCGCCCACGAGACGCCCTGGTCGCCGCCGGCGACGACGGCCGCTACCGCGTCCCCTACACGGCCCTGCGCCTGATCACCTCCGGCCCGCAAGGCGGCGCGACCCTCGTTGAGATCGAAGCGCTGGCCGCCGGCCTGCTGCGAACCCACGAGCTGGCCAGCGGCCTCGGCCCCGGGTGGCGCTTCCACTTCGAGGCAACGGCCAACCGCGCCGGCGTCTGCCATCACCGGACGAAGACCATCGCGATGGCCGTCAGCTTCGCACTGCGCGCCGGCCCACGCGACATCCGGGACACCCTCCTCCACGAGATCGCACACGCCATCGTGGGGCCGACCCACCACCACGACCGCGTCTGGAAGGCGAAGGCCCGCGAGATCGGCTGCTCGGCCGAGCGCTGCACCACCATCGCGCACAGCGCCGGCCGATGGATCGCCCGCTGCGCGAGCTGCCGCCGCACGTGGGTCCGGCACCGCCTGACGGCCCGGCTCCGCCGCGGCGTGCGGTGCGGCCGCTGCGGCACCCGCCTCACCTGGACGCCGAACACCGACGGCGTCACCGGCTAGCTGCTATGGAATGACCCCGTGTCAACACTGGCATGCGTTCGTCAACAGCTGTGGCCCTCGAGCGCCGGGCTCCGTCGGTCATGAGCCCAGGAGTGGGCCGCCGAGACGACGAACGATCGAAGGGCTCTTCGACGACGAGTCACGCTGCTATTCGGTGATTATCGCGGTTGCCCACGACAGCGCACGCATGACGGTGATTCGTCGGGAGGGTGGACCGTCTAGTGGTCGCGAGTTGGGAGCGGCCATGCCGTCCGGATCGCATCGCTAGCTCGTCCGTCCTCCGGATCGTGCCTCTGATCATTCGCCGTCTCCACGGCCCCTCCTCAGGCCGTTTCGGGTTGCGGTCAGTTCCTGGCCGGAAGCTGGCTTCCGGCCATATGAGCTGTTCCCACTGCGGCGGGTGTCGGGTCACCCGAAGGGCCGTAGCGAAGCGGAGGAGGCGCGCAGCGGCTTGACGCGACGCCCGTCGCGGTGGTCTCCGCACCTGCGCCTGGGGCGCCTGCGCCACGGTTGCTTCGAGCTTGGCCTCGATTGGCCTGTGTGCGCCGAGGGTCGAACAGGTTTCTCTCGGTCACGCCGCCTCCGGATGCAAGGCTGCCCACAGAAACCCGACGAGCTCTCGCGCCACGGCCACCGTCACGACCGGACCCGGCTTGTGCTCGGCCAGCCGCCGGAACCGGCGACACAGCCGCTGCTGCGCCTTGTCGGCCATCGCGATCACCCGCGGCGGCTGTCCGCTGCGTCGCTGGGCGAGGGTCCGGCTGACCCCGGGCCGGTGCCGATAGTGCCACGCCGCCTCGACCACCAGCCGCCGCGCCAGGCTGTTGCCCGTCTTCGTGATCGGCCCGCGGCGATGGCGGTCGCCGCTGGAGTGCTCCCCGGGCACCAGGCCCAGATACGCCATCAACGCCCGCGCCGTCGGAAACCGCTGCACATCGTGCAACTCGGCGAGCAGCAACACCGCGGTCAGCGTGTCGATGCCCCGAAAGCACCGCAACCAGCCCACCGGTTCCCGATACGGGTCCGTGCCCGCCACGGCGACCAACTGCGCATCCAGCTCCAGCAGCCGGGCCTCGAGGTGGTCGATCGCCAACAGGTAGTCGTCGACGACCACCCGGTCGGCAGGATGAGACCATGTCAGACCATTGACCCAGCGCCGGTGCGCCTGCGTCCATGCACGCCCCGCGTAGTGCAGCCCGCGACGAAGCAGGAGCTTGCCCAGACGGTGCCGGCACCGCTGGCGGTCCGCGCGCGCGTCATCGCGGGCTCGGCACAGGTCGCGAACCGCTTCTTCGGCCGGCGTCGGCGCCCGTACCACCGTCAACAGTCTGGCCCGGTGCAATTCCGCCAGCTTCCGGGCGTCTCGTCGGTCGGTCTTGATCCGCTCACCCGGCTTGCGCGGCACCAGCGCCGGCGCGATCACGTCGCAGCGGACCCGATCCCGCTCGAGCTGTCGCTGCAACGCATACCCGCACGGCCCGGCTTCGTAGCAGCATGCGATGGGACCGGGTGCAACCTTTTCGAGCCTCCGCCGCAGACGGTCCACCAGTCGCGCCTCGTTCCGCACCGTCCAGATCGTCGGCTCGTCCGCGTCCGGCGCCAACATGGCCACCTGCAACTCCGCCTTGTGTGCATCGATTCCCACGTAGGTGATAGGCTCGCTCATGACCGGCTCCTTTCGGCTGCGGCTCTGACGCCGCGCGAGGTGTCAACCCGCGAATCGCAGGAGGCCTCGGCCACCTTGTCGCGTGCTCGCGCACGACGACGGTACGATTGCGAGCCGGTCATTCCATATCGTCTAGCCAGGCTAGCCTGGCTAGGCGGCCCCGCTCGGCCGGTACCCCGCCGCACCGACCTGCTCGATCGGAGGGCGACCCGCATGAGGCAACCAACCGACGCCAAGACCATAGATGGACCGATCACTTCGCTGGGGACGTACATCGATCTCGAACTCGCGTTGAGCGACGTCCTCGGCGACCGGCTGCAACGCACCTCGACCAGCGCCGGCGTCGTGTGCCGCGCGGCGCCGGCCGAACTCCACGCGGCGCTGGCCAGGATCCCAAGCAGCGCGGGACGCGCGAAGACGCGCCGTCTCGCCCGCGCCCTCGCCCGACGGATCGAGGACGGCCTGCGAGAGCACCCGGGAGTCGAACGCATTGCCATGACGCCGCATCGACTCAGCGGCGACTGAACCGAACACGCACGACCGAGATCGTGGCGCCGCCTGCCCCGAAGCCATCGAGGTTGCCGACGTGTCCCGGGGACGAGCCGGTCCAGGCGGTGATCGCGGTGGGACCAGACGGCACGTGCACCTGCAGGATCGCCACCGTCCGGAGGCACCTCCCGACCCCGGCGCTAGCGGAAGCGGCAGCCAACCGCGAAGGCGGCGCCGGTCGCGGTTGACACCGAATCGGGCGCGATGCCTCGGTTCTTCCGTTCCTGTTGCAACACCCGACCGGATCGGCCATGATCCGAAAGATTGGGGTGCCGCGCCTCACAGCAAGACCGGGGACCCGCACGCGAGCCCACCCAGAGGGCTCAAAACCGGTCCCGCGGCACCCAGGAGGGCACACCGATGCCAGGGCACGTCACCCGCATGACAACCCCGACGCTCCTCGCCGCGTTCCTGGTAATACCGGCACTCGCAAACAACCGGTCCGCCGAGGACCAGCCTCCTGCCGAAGAGGAAGAAGCAGTTCTCGCAACGGAATGCGCAGGGGTACAGGCAATCGCGGACCAGAGTTGGACGCTGTACGACAGCGACCCTAGGCCTAGGCCCTTCCGGATCCTACCCCTCATCCTCTCCCAGGGTGAGGAGATCGGGGAGATACCTCGCGGACAAGAGTTCACCATCTGTGGCAGGGTCGACAGGAGCGCGTGGAACCGACGTTCCGCCTGGCTCCAGGTTCGCGTGGAGGACGGCGGCAACGACACCAGCGGGTTCGGCTGGATCACCATGCCCCCGCATGAGGCCGACGCCGCGCGCTTCATTGCCGCACCGGGGCCACCGGCGCCGGCGCAAAATAACTTCCCCGAGGGCCAGACTGATCCGGGGATGACCTACACGAACAACTCACCGGGCTGCAGCGGGACACAGAGAACCGCCGACCGGGGGTGGCTACTGTACGACAGCAACCCCAGGCCCTTCCCACTCCTGCCCCTCATCCGCTCCGAGGTCCACTTGATCGGGGGGATATCCACCGGACAGCAGTTCACCATCTGCGAACGGGTGGACAGAAGCACTTGGAGCCGGCGTACCGCCTGGCTGCACGTCCGCGTGGACGACGGCAACACGAATCCTTCGCTGGGCTGGATCAACATGAGCCGTGAGGAGGCCGACTCCTGGGTCCCGGAGCCATGACAACCGCGCCCTTGCCCAAGTCGCGGTGGCGAAAATTGCTGGGCGGAGCGGCAATTGGGTCCGCTTTGTTGTTCGCATATGTACTCGTGTTGTTCGGCCTGTTCACTGCCCTCAACATAGTGTCGCCGTCGCTGGTGGAAGACCCGGGGGTAGTACTCTTCTTTTCGATATGTGGGGAGACGGCTTCAGGGATCCATCAAGCGCGTCAACCACGTCTGCCCCGCCTCTATTCTCGCCATCGTCTGCGCGATCGTGGTAGTGGGACCTCCGGTTCTGGTCCCAATGCTCCTCCAACGCCTGCGGACGTTCCCCGACGACTCGCTGACAACTTCACACACAGACAACTCGGTGGCGCCGATGATTCGCAACCTTCGCATCCGGAGCCGCCTATTCAAACTAGGAGCAGCAGCCGTGTTCCTTCTGGTGGTCGCCGCTACCCTTCTTGGCTTCACGGTGGCTCAGGACCAGTCCACAGACGGGACGATAACGGGCACTGGAGTAACAGCACTCGTGCTGCTCCTGTTCCTTCTGCGTACCCTCGCGTCAATCTACCGTCACAACATGCGCTTGGCCGCCTTCTACGACTCCAAGGCCGATTACCTACAGGCCGGCGGGAAGACCAAAGGCCTGAGCGACGCCGACCTGCTGAGCCTGTTCTCCACAGCCGAGGTCGATATCGACTGGACGGAAAAGCTCAACGGAATGTTGCGGTTTTGGACTAATCCGGGATATCATCGGATCACCTTGGCAAGGTCGATACCGGCCAGCGTCATCTGGCCGGTCACTCGCGTCCCCATCTTCGTCGGCGTCTTGAAGTCCATCCCGCGTTCGAGGATGTCGGCGGCGGTCAGCATCTGAATCCGCGGGTACTGCACGCCACCGTACACGAACATGCCCGCGCTGGCCGCTTCCTGGCGCATCCCCCGGGTCGGTTGCTCCATCGACAGGAACCCGCCCATGATGGCGTCCGGCTCCCGTTCGAGGGTGCCCCGAAGCTCTCGGATGTAGGCTGGCGTCACGTGTCCGGCCTTCACGCTCAGCACCATCGACACCATCTCTGAGCCGGCCTCGAACCAGATACGGCCGTCGATGCCCCGGTCACCGGCCTTGCCCAATGGGAGCCCCCGCACGCGCTCGATGATCCACGACTCGAACTCATGGGGGTCCTGCTTCGCCAGCGCGGCCGCCTGCTCTACGCTCTCCGGGATACCGCGCACGTCGTAGTCGGCGCCATTCTTGAGCCCGAACTGCTTCTCCAGAACGCCCTGAATGAGCCGCACGGCGAGCATGGCACGGTCGCATCCGATCCAGCGCCGCCCCGTGGCGTGCGCCGCGTAGACGGTCGTCCCGCACCCGCAGAACGGGTCGAACACCACGTCGCCGGGGTTGCTGGCCGCACGGATGATGCGCTCCAACAGGGCGCGGGGCTTCTGGGTCGGATACCCGAGCCGTTCGGGTGACAGGTTGTGGATCGGTCGCACGTCGGACCACACGTCCTGTAGCGGCACGCCGGGCTGCTCGTCGAGGAACCGCTTGAACATCGGCATCCCGCCTTCCTTGGCGGGCCAGTGGATGCGCCCCTTGGCGTCGAGCCGGTCAAGCTCATCCGGCGGCCATGCCCAGTGTCTCCCCTTCGCGGTGATGTCGATTCCGCGCCACGGCTTGCCGGTTTCACCGTCCCGAGTACCCGCCCCAGTCAGGTCGGATCGTCGCCATCGGCGGCCGTCTTCCTCGTGTGTATAGAACTCGTCGATGTACGTCTGGTCGTAGGCTTGGTGCTCCGGGTTCCACGCGAACTTGTCGCCGCGGCGGTACATCAGGATCACGTCGTGGACTGGCCCAGGGCGCTTCGCGGAGCTGTGGGCGCTCGTGCGCTTCCAGACGATCTCGCTGGTGAAGTTGTCGTGCCCGAAGATGGCGTCCATCATCACCTTGATGTAGTGGCTCGCGGTCGGGTCGCAGTGCAGGAACAGGCTGCCGGTCGGCCGGAGAAGTGGCCGCATCTCCAGCAGCCGCTGCACCATGTACACGAGGTAGGCCATCAGCTTGGGCTGGGTGTGCCGGAGGGCGTTCATCCAGAGCCGCCAGAACTCGACGTACTCGTTCGGGATGCCCTTCTCCCGCATCAGGACGGGCATGGTGCGGGCGATCTCCTGCTTCGGCGCGTCGAGCTCCCACGTGTCGCAGAACGCCTCGACCTGCTCGGGAACCGGCCGGCCGGTCAGGTTCCGGTACAGCAGGTTGTAGTTGCGCTCGGACTTGAACGGCGGGTCGAGGTAGATCAGATCCACGGACGCGGCGGGCATCCGCTGCATGATGCCGAGGTTGTCGCCGAACAGCAGCCGGTTCTCGGGGCTACCCAACGGCCGCCTCCAGGGCCGCGCGGAAGTCCGGCGGGCCGAACCGCTGGTTGAACTTGAAGCACGCCTCGGCGATGTAGAGCCGCATGTACTTCCGGCTGTAGTGGTGGTGCGTGCCGTACCACGCCCGCTTGATGAGGCTCCAGAACCCCTCGATGCTGTTGGTGTGGACCTCGCCGCGGGCGTACTCGACGGAGTGATTGATCCGCTCGTGCAGGAACTTCTCGCCGACCCGGTTGTACCCGCCGTACTCGTCGGTGATGAGCATCGTGCCCACGGGGTCCGCGTGCGCCTCGATGAACCGGGACAGGCCGGTCGTGTTCAACTGGCCGGGGACGGCGGGGCGGGCGACGACGCGGCCGCCCCGCTCGATGATGCCGATCACCGGGGTCTTCGACGTGCCGCGGCCGCGCTTGGCGGGCTTGTCGCCGTCGCGTCGGTTCGACTTCCGGGGCTTGCCGCCGACGTACGTCTCATCGACCTCGACGATCCCGTGCAGCAGGGTCGCCTGATCGGGGTCGCTCGCCATGGCCGTGCGGATGCGATGCATCATCGTCCAGACGGTCTGTCGGCGGATGCCCAAGTCGCGGGCCGCCTGGCACGACGAGATCGACTTCTTCGCGTTGAGCATCAGTGCCAGCAGGATGAACCAGTCCCGCAGGGCAATGTGCGTGCCGTGGAAGATGGTGCCGACCGTGACCGCGAACGCCCGCCGGCAGCCGTGGCACTGCCACCGGGGCCGCTTCCGGTCGGTGCTGGCGTGCCGGGACACGCTACAATCCCCGCAGTAGGGGCATGCGGGCTCGCCGCGCCAGCGCACGTTTTCGAGGTACTCGATGGCCTGCTCTTGGGTGCTGAACGCCTGGAACACTTCGATGATCGTCATGGGCTCCCCCGGCACTGGAACCCATGATATCACAGCTTAGTCCAAAAGCGCAACATTCCGAAGCTCAAAGGCGCCCTGGGGCCACGGGAACAGAAGTCTCCCAAGTGAACCGGGCGCCGCGACGACCGGTCAGTCGACCCTCGGTGGACGCCCGACGGGGCGTCGGTGGTACGCTGAGCTAGTGTCCGCCAGAAAACCGTAACCACTTCATTCTACGGGACTTGTGCTTGATTCAAGTGGCGAAGATTGCCGAAAAGTCGTATTCTTGCCGGTGATCTTGCCGGTGATCTCGCGCTGCCGGCCGCCTTCGAGTGAGATCTTCGCGACATCGACCGCCATGAGAGAAGTTCACAGACGACAGTTCCGGCTCGGCGAGGTGGCCATTGAACAGATCTGGCTCGACCCCAAGTCGCGGGACGACATCCCGGCGGTGTTGAAGGGGCTTCAGCACATCTGGTCGGACGAGGCGCTTCGGGCGCGGCTGTTCGCGCTGCTGGAGGAGCATGTTCAGCCGGAGGTGGACCATGCGGTCGGGCGTCCGGGGATGGCCTTGTGGCCGGTCCTGGTGTTGGGGGTCCTCAAGCAGGGTCTGGGCTGCGACTTCGACCGTCTTCACGACCTCGCGAACAATCACGGGAAGGTGCGGGCGTTCCTGGGACACGGCGACTTCGGCGACGAGACGCATTACGAGTGTCAGACGATCCGGGACAACGTGTCGTTGCTGACGCCGGAGCTGTTGTCGGCGGTGGGGCAACTGGTGGTGGAGAGCGGCCACAAGGTCGCAAAAAAAAAGCCTGGCGAGCCATTGCGCGGTCGGTGTGACTCGTTCGTGGTGGAGACGGACGTGCACTACCCGACGGACGTGAATCTGTTGTGGGACGCGATGCGGTGTCTGATTCGGGAGACGGGTCGGGCGGCGGTGAAGCATGCGGTCGGCGGTTGGCGCCAGTGGCGTCATCTGTCGAGGGAGGTCCGGAAGCTGTTCAACGGGGTGCGTTCCACGCGTCGGGCGAAGCGGCGTCCGGAGCGGGTTGAGGCGTATGTGGAGCGCTGCCGTGGACTGGTCGAGCGGGCGGTCGCGACCGTCGACACGCTTGGGGACGAGGGCATCGCGGCAAGCACCTGCCAATCCATCCGGGGCTTGATCGCGCACGCCCGGCGGCAGCTCGACCAGGTCGAGCGTCGCCTGTTGCGGGATGAGACGATTCCTCACGGGGAGAAGGTCTTCTCGATCTTCAAGGAACACACGCGCTGGATTTCGAAGGGCAAGGCGGGCACGCCGGTCGAGCTCGGGGTTCCTGTCGCTCTCATCGAGGACCAGCATCAGTTCATCCTTCACCACCGGATCCTGTGGCAGGGTGAGGACGTGGACGTGGCGGTGCCGATGGTGGAGGAAGCGCAGGCCCTGTATCCGGCGCTGCGGGCCTGCAGCTTCGACCGGGGTTTTCACAGCCCCGCGAACCGGGTGCGACTCGACGCCTTGCTGGACGTCAACGCCCTGCCCGGCAGCGGCTATCTTTCGAAAGCGAACCGGGAGCGGGAATCGGAAGAGTCGTTTGTGTCGGCGCGGCGTGCGCATCCAGCGATCGAGTCGGCGATCAACGGATTGGAGCATCGGGGGCTCGACCGCGTCCGCAGCCATGGTGCTGACGGTTTTGCACGTGCGGTTGCGCTGTCGGTACTGGCCGCCAACCTGCATCGCATCGGGTTGCTCCTGCAGAAGCGGGAGCGCAACCGACTGCGACGCGCTGCCTGACGAACCGTTTGCGTGTCGGACTTCCGGATTGCGGGTCGAGGGCCGGCAGGTTTTCCTGTCTTCTGAACGCCCGCGGGCAGCCTTGATTGATGGCCGGATGCCCCCGCGACACCGCCCAGCGCCTCCCCAATGGTGAAACCACGTCACGAGCGCGGCGTATCGCCCGCAATTTCCACCCGGCGGAGGGGGGTTTTCTGGCCGACACGAGCTATACGTTTGCGAATGGCCTATTGCCGAGAATAGCATCGAGAGTCGTGATCGTTTCGGTGACGATGCGACGGCCCTCAGCGAGACTTTCCAGTTGGTCCTGAAGGACCTTGGCGGTCTCTCTCTTCGCCGCGTTGAGAGCGGATGTCATCCGCGGCAGCGATTGGACGCTCGTCCTGAATGACTCTATCCCGTCGTGGGCGCGAACGAGTGAATCCCGGAACTCGACCAGTTTCTGGCGGGCATCAGCCGCCGAGTCGCTCTCAGTCGAATCCAGTGTGGCGCCAATTAGCGTCGCTTGCGCAGCCGCGTCGGCACCCTGCTGCAAGGTGTGCCGGAACAAGGGTATCTCCGCCTGCATTCGCGCAACAAACTGCATCATGTCTGCCGCGGCTTTTTCGAAGAGACTCCTGGCGTGGCGCCGGCTGAGTTGACCCTCCGCGCGAGCCGCCGCTTCCTGCATTTCGGTTGTGCGATGTCGCATCTTTTCGCCAATAGTCTCAGTTTCTGCGACGATGCGACCGGTGATCTCGTTCAGCACCCCGAAGTGGTCGTCCACGAGATCCAAGAAGTCGAGCAACCCCAAGTCGTCATTCTCGGTCTCGGGGCTCGGCGAAACAGCCCGGGGCGCTTCGGCACGCCGCGGCTGGACGGCCGCGAGTTCTTGAAGCTGGCGACTCAGGTGAATTCTCAGCAGTCGTACGAAATCGTCGAGCGTTCTGAATGTCCAGTACAGAGTGCCTTCAGCGCCTAGGGACTCGCGGAAGCTCACAACACGACGAAGCTGATCGGGATCGATATCGCTCGGTGCAAGCGGGGCCTCCTTAAAGTAGAACATGATGCGAATGCTGTCCGGATCTTGCCGGTAGCGCTCCAGTGCCCTGTTGAATTCCTCCTCGGTGCCTGACCCAGCCCGCCCTGTTGCGGTCCCGTAGCGGCTCCACATCAAGCCGACGAAAATATCGGGATCATCGGGTAATTCGCGGTTCAGTACATCCTGTGGATCGTCCCCGATGCCGGGAAGTCCGTGCGTTTCCCAGCGGACGAGTTCGAGCCGATATCCGAGGGATTGGGACCAGGAGAGATTCAATTCGCGAATCACCTCCTCAAGTTGAGTGCGCTCAGGCTCCAAGTCGGAAGGTGAAGCTACAAGCACGACTATCGCTTGCTCTGGTCGAGGCATCGGCGTCCCGTCTCTCGTCGTCGCTGACCGCTGTCGGCTGGCGAAGCGTATCACGGAATTCACCGTCGCTGGCTCCGAGCCAGCGGTGGTGCGCGGAGGCCCCGCCGCGTAGGGGCCGCTACCGGGAAAACTACTCGCGGTCAGGGCGGCGCAGGGACATGCGTGCTGGTCACTTGGCCCGTGCCCGGAGACCCGCAAGCTCGACGCATGGCCCGCCCTCTGGGCGTACATCCGCCCGGAGCTCGCCGAAAGGCCTCCAGACCGTCCACTTCACCGTCTCCCCGTTCGGGGAAACCCGCGGACCCGGCGCCTCCGGCCGGCGCCGCAAAATGAACCACGCAACGACCCTCGTCAACCACAAGGGGAAGCACGATGCCCGAGACCCGCGCCGAGGCCCTCGCCGACGGCGTCCTCGTCGACGTTACCCCCATCGCCAAGGAGGCCGGATTCAAGGTCCCGACGGCGGTCACGGCCGCCGTCTTCAACGAGTGCATCGAGTGGACCCAGGAAGACGCCAATCAGAGCCGGACCTACCAGGACCAGGCCGGCCGCCTCTGGGACGTCCTCCACCTCGCCGCCGTCAAGGCCCGCTCCCTCCGCGGCAGGCGCCAGAACCAGCTCCTGTACGAGCTCCGCTGTACGAGCTCCGCGTCGTGCCCAGACCGGGCCACGACCACCCGCGCCTCCGCACCCTCAAGCTCGTCATCGGCCCCGGCGACGACGCCGAGCCCGTCGCCACGATCATGCTGCCCAACGAGGATGAGCAACCCCGCCAGAGGAAGCACGAGTGGTCCGAGATACACGCCGCGGCGGCGCTCCCATGGCCGCCGGCCGCAGCAGACCAGCGACCTCGCCCTGCAGCGAGACCCGAACCGTCTGGCTGCCGGACGAGTGGGCCGTCTACATCGCGAACGGCGACGACCCGGGAGAGCCCGGACTGGCCGATCGAGCTCTGCGACGAGGAGCTCCGCCGCCTCCGGCTCGAGGGTTCGACACCGTGACGTGCACCGATCGGACGAGAGAACTGCGGGAGTACCGCGGCGTGACCGGAACCCTGCGGGCGTACGAAGCGTTGCGCGTCGGCGGCGACGACGTCGTCACCCGGACGGTCACGCTCGTCCAGGAGCGCCTGAGCCGCCCGGGCGGCGAGGTGGCGCGCAAGATCCTGCTCGACGCCAAGGTGGCGCTTACGCGAACCGAGAGCCAGCCCGCGGAGCGGCTCGCCGCGCGCGCCGTGATCGAAGCGTCCGGCCGGGAACGCCGCGTGTGGCCCGGGCGTGGGGAGACACAGCGGGAACTCCGCTGGAGCCCGTCTGGCTCCACATCGACATCGAACGCGACGCCGAGCCGTTGCCGCGAGACGCGTGGAGCGACCGGGCCGCGGTCGACAGCCGGAACTGCGTCGCGCCGATGGTACTCAAGGACCCGCACACGTCCCTGCGCGGTGAATCCGCCCCGGCGTGGCATCGCCATGCGCCGTTCTACGACCAAGACGGCCGAATGCGCTGCATCGAGTGCGACGGATTGAAGTACGTCGTCGCCCACGACAACCGGCGGCCGCCCCGGATCGACTGCCCCGCGTACTGTCCGAACTGCGATCCGCAGGAATAGCGCTCGACACGCCGAGATCGCGCAGGCCGGCCGCCGCAACATCCACGTCGCCGGCGGCGACGGTTCCCATGCCCGTTGCAGCGCCCATCGCCCAGGCGCTCGCCGGGCCCGGACGCCGGAGGCCGCCACAGCACCGAACGTCATCGTCTCCATCGCAGCGAGCTTCGCCCCCCACCGCCAGAACCCCAGCCCGCATCCCGCCAACGACAGGCCCTCCACGGCCACCGAAATCGTGAACGACAGCCCATCGCCCGCCGACTCGTTCGGCGGCCCGAGGAGACCGAGATGCAGATCTACGGCGCGTACACACGCGGCATCCAGGGACACCTGTTCACGGTGTCCACCACGCCCAACCGAACCGGACGACTCCACGTCGCCGGCGTCCGCGACACCGTCGCCCAGCAGACGGCCGCAACCGTCACCCACGCCCTGAAGCGGCTCGGCATCGGCGATGTCGGCGCCGACGTGCGCCTCGAGCCTGCCGGCGCCGAAGACCCGCCCCTGGACACCGCCCGGTACTCCGGCACGCTCGACCTGCCCGTCACGCTGGCCCTGCTCGGCGCGGCCGGCAAGCTCCCGGCGGACAGGATTGCCGGCATCGTGGCCGTCGGTGGCCTCGACCCCTTCGCCGCGAACGAGAGAACCGGCGTGCGGTGCATCGGCGCCGACGGCACGACCGCCATCGCCCACGCCGCGGAGGCCCGCGGTCTCCGGTTGATCGTCGCCGAGGACCAGGCCGCGGCCGCCCGCGCCGAGTGCCGCGAGACGACCTCCGCCGCGACGCTCGAGGAGCTCGCGGCCGTGCTCGCCGGCGACCAGGACGACGAGCCCTTCCCGCCCCGGACAGCCACCGTGGAGCGGCGCGACCCGGGCACGTGGCGCATCAACGACGCCGACCTGCGCGCGCTCGAGATCGCGTGCGCAGGCTGGCACAACATCCACGTCATCGGCCCCGAGGGGCACTCCCTCCCGCAGTACGGCCGCATCGCGCAGGCCCTACTGCCCGACCTCGACGGCGAGGCGGCACGCGAGGCGACCAAGATCCACGGGGTCGCGGGCCTCATGGCGCCGTGGACCGCGCGGATCACGGAGCCGCCGCTCCGCATCCCGCACTACACCGTCTCGCGCGACGCCGTCGCCGGCAGCCGGGGCCGGCCCGGCGAGGTGAACCTCGCGCACAACGGCGTCCTCGTCATCGACCAGCCGACCGAGCTCGACCGCGCGGCGGCCGACGCCCTCGTCGGCGTCGCCGAGGACGGCCAGACCGTCATCTACCGGCACACGCCGGTCGAACACACGATCCGCATGCCGGCCCGCTTCCGCCTCATGGTGACGACCCGGCCCGACGAGCTCGCCGCCCGGCGTCACCGCGCCGCGAACCTGCTCGACCTCTGCGACATCGAGATCACCGGCGGCATGCCGACCGACACCGCCATGCCCCCCCAGCGGCTGCAGGCCAGCCGGGAGCGCATCGCCCGGGCGGCGGCGATCCTCGAGCGCACGCCCCCTCACCTGCTCGCGAGCCGGGCGTCGTACGACACGACGAGCCGGCGCATCCGGGCCGTCGCGCAGACCGTCGCGGCGCTCGACGGGCGCCGGCAGCTCGACGGCGAGGACTTCGCCGAAGCCGAACGCCTGCTCTACCGCGGCGACCGCAGATGACGCCACTGCAAGAGCAACGGCCGCGTACGCCGGTACCGCTGGAACCGGCCCCGACGGCCGTCGCAAGGAGACTCGATGGAGCTCGGACGCACCAACGAACTGACGATCCTGACGCTCAATGAAGGGGCGTGGATCGAGAGGACGCTCGCACCGGCGGGCCGGAACGTAATGGCCGACGCCGCCCTGAAGACCGGCCTGGGCCGGCGCCTGGACTGCGAGACGCCGGCCGGAGACCACCGGTGCGGCCGGGCCGCCACGCACTTCTACGTGGACGGCGACGACCGGCTGCACGCCCACTGCGAGCACCACTGGCGGGAGATGGACCCGAACGACACGCTGCGGCTGCTGGACCCGCAAGGCGCTTCCGACGCCGACGCAGGGCAGAACGATTGACAGTGGAAACCCAACGAGGCGCGCGCGCCGCTTTCACGAAGGGGATGGAACACCCGTGACGACCATACGAACAGAACCGCCCGCCGGCCGCCACGTGCGGCGGCTCCAGGGCCTCCGCAAGCTCGTCGCGACACTGCCGGCCTACGCGGGCGAGCTGGGGGCCGACGTCCAGCACCTGCCGGAGGAACGACTCCTCGAGCGGAGCCCGGCTCGACCGGCCCCGCGCATCGACGCCCTCAACATGGCGACCATCTACGGCGAACGAACGGACGGCTGCGGCACGGTCGGCTGTCTGGCCGGTCTCACGATCCTCGCGTACCCGGAGGAGGCCGCCGAGGTCCGCTCGCGAACCGCACGCGAACGGAAGATATCGGAACGCATCATCAGCCTGTTCGAGGTCGCCACGTGCGTCCTCGGCCTCGATGAGGAGACCCGCGACGCCCTGTTCTTCGGGCTCGGCACCGACTTGGCGGAGGACTTCGTCAAGGTCCCGAAACGCGTGGTGCTCGCGGCGCTGAACCGAACGATCGCCGGGGCAAGCGGTACGGCCATCTGGCATGGGACCGGGACGACGGCCCGATGACCGCCCCGCAACCGACAACCGGGCGCCGGGACGTCACCGAAGCCGGACGCCTCCTCCAGCGCGGCGATCGCAGATGACCCCCCGCCGGGAACCGCCGCCCCCGATACGCCAGGACCTCCAGCACCAGCACGCGGGCCACGCCAAGCTTGCGCACGAGCGCGACGCCGCCGAGCGCCACGCCTGGGACGCGCTCGCCCGCTACAAGTTCGTGATGTTCGGCTACTGGTGCGGGATCTGGGTCCACCTCAACCGCCTCTGCGCAACCCCGAAGCCCAACCCCTGGAGAGAGCTCGTGGCCGCCGCCCGGCGGCATCGGAGAACACATGGTGAGGATTGCACGACCCACCGCGGCCGACCTTGAACGGCAAGCGCGGGCGGCGGCCCGCCGGCGGCGACGAGACGAGACGGTCGCCGCCGGCGCTCTACGGCGAGCCACCGGCTCCACCGCGGCCGCGGCCGCGGCGCTCCGCGCCGAAGCCGGCGCGCAGGGGGCGGAGGCCGACAGGCTCTGCGCCAACTGCCTGGACGGCGGCCTCGGCGCCTGGCGTGCGGCCGAGCGCCGCGACCGGGCCGCGGACCTGCTCGATCCCGGGTGCGGCTCGTGAAGGTCAAGCGCGGCGCCCGCGCCGTTGAGGCAGCCGCCCTCAAGACGATCGAACGCGCGAGGCAGAGCGGCCCGCCCCGCGACGAGTACAACGAGCTGCAGGGCGCGCTCAAGCGGGGGCGCGCGGCAGCTTCCCGCCTCGGCCACACCCTCACCCGATGGAAGCGCCGCGCGTACGCCCCCAGCACCGCCGCGACCGCGTTCTGCAGGCAGTGCCGCGCCGTGGCCCTCGTCAACCTCGAGCACGCCTCCGACGCCTACGGCCCCGCCCTCACGAACCCCTGCAGCGCCCGCAAGGCCGATCCGCCCGCCTGAAGTCCCCACGCGCCCTATACGGGACGCGCGTACCAGCCCATCCGGAACATCGCCCGAACTGGAGAGCGAGCCGCAGAGACCACCTCGCAAGCCATGACCAGCATGAGACGACAGGAGGACCGGACCCCAGCGCCCGGGACCCCGGCCTTCCGCATCACCGTGGAGCTGCCCGCCGCGTGGCAGAGCTACATCGCGAACAACGTGACCGATGTCTTCGACGACATGGAGCCCGACGATCCGTGGAACCGGGCCGCCGCCGACCGGGAAGCCGCCAGGCTAAAGAAGGAGGGCTACGCGCTCCTCGGCCCCGTGATAGGGGCGGAGGCCGAGTTCGGCCGGCACCAGGGAACGCTCGGTGCGATCGCGACCTACGAGGCCGTCAACCACGATGTCCTCGACGGCGACGAGGCCGCCGGCATGTGGCGCTTCAGGCCGGCCGGAAGCGAGACCGAATACCTCATCCTCCACCGCACGGAAGGCGTCGTCTGGCTGCCCGAGCACTGGCGGCGCAAGCTGGCCGATCCCGCCTGCGAGATCGACGAGTGCGACATCGAGTGGCCCGACCCCGCCGGCGACGACCCCGCGCAGCCTCCCCTCACGGATCTCGGCGAGATGCCTGAAGACTGGGACCCGCGCGACCGCACCCCGCCACCCCAGGACCTCGAGGTCTGGGACGACCGCGCCTACGAGCGCACGGCCCGGGCGCTCGCCTCGCGCGGGTGGACCCTCGACCAGGCCCTCGACGGCCGGCGGCTCGGCTGGTTCCTCGGACAGTGGGGACCCGTCCGCCCGTACGTCGTCGTCCTCGACGGCGGCCACCGCGACAGCAACGACGCCAACGGCCGTCCGTGGGTCGAAACCGGCAGGAGCCCGCTGTGACCCGATCTGGAACGGGATCGCGTTCCAAACCGCCCACCCCCGCCATCCTCCGCCGCGCCCGCCGGACCGCCGCCATCCTGCACTGGCGGCAGGCCGGCGCATCCATGGCCGTGATCGCCCGCGGCCTCGGCATCGGCATCGGAACGGTGCACCGCACGCTGAGAGAGTTGCGGTCGCACGTAACGCGAAAGGACACGGACGCATGACCAGGAAGCCGAACACCATCAGGGCGCGCATCGCCGACGAGGCGATCGCCCGCGTGACGCGGTTCTTCGACGGAACCCTTACGCAGACGCTCCACGAGGTGCTGCAGAACGCGCGGCGCTCGGGAGCCATGAGCGTCGCCATCACCTACCACCGCGCCACCGACCGGCTCACCGTCGCCGACGACGGCCGCGGGATCGCGGATCCCCGGACGCTGCTGGCGTTCGGCAAGACCGGATGGGGCAAGGACCTCCAGGCGGCCGAGAGCCCGGCCGGCATGGGCGTCTTCTCGCTGGCCCGCCGCTCGCCGCGGATCCGCTCGCGAGTCGCCGGTCAGCCCCCGTGGGCGGTCGAGCTCGACGAGGACCACTTCGTCGGCCGGGCGGCCGCCGCGATCGCCGACGCCGGCGACTACCAGCCGGCGCACGGAACCGAGGTCACGTTCTCCATCCTGCCGGACGACAGGTACTGGGCCCCGGGGCACCTGTCCGAGGCCGTCCGCCACTACCCGCTGCCCGTCTCGATCGACGGCAGGAAGCCCGAGCAGACCGACTTCCTGAAGGACGCCGTGCGCATCGAGACGTGGCGAGGGCTCCGCATCGGCGTGTTCTCGTCGACCAGCCCCTCGTGGGTGACGCCGAACATCAACTTCCACGGCCTCCAGGTGATGTGTCAGGACCTGCCCCAGGTGCACGCGCTGCCCGCGGCCGACTCCTCGACGCCGAGAGCGTGGTGGGCGATGGCCGACGTCGTGAACTGCCCGGAGCTCGAGCTGACGCTGCCGGCGCGCACCGCGATCGTCCAGACGCCCTTCGTCCGCGAGCTCGTCAACGAGGCGAGAGCCGTCATCTACCGGGCGATCGCGGGCGGCGGGTTCGCGCCGCGTCTCACCTACGAGACGCGCGAGACCGCCTGCGCCGCGGGGATACCGCTCCCCGACGATCCGCGGCAACTGACACCCTGGCGGCCGCAGAACGCCCGCGACGCCAAGCCGCTCGAGCGCCCGCGGCACCCGGACCTGCAGCACGCCATGCTCGTCGACGACGACGTGCTCGACGCGGCCGAGTCGCAGAACCTGGCGTGGGCCGCCCGCGAGACGGGCACGCTCGGACGCTACTGGGAGACCGAGGACCAACTGAAGGGCTACGCGTGGTACGACGCCCTGCCGCGCGTCGTCGGCGTCAACGTGCGCGTCACCGGCGGCGGCCGGACCGAGACGAGCACCCGCCAGACGCGCAAGGACCACGCCCCGTGCCGGCGAGGCCCCGTGGACCGGGTCGAGCTCGAACTCATCGTGAAGCGCCCGGGCCGCGACGCCTCCGACACGATCCGGATGCCCACCAGCGCTGCGCTGCTCAGCGGCGACGGCTCCGGCGTCAACCACGACGACCCCGACTTCGTGACCGCGAGGGACGCCCGGGTCGACACCGAGGCCCTCGAGACCGCCCTCCTCGACGCCTATTTCCAGCCCTCCCTCGACGCCGAGGCCGACAGCCTCGACACGCAGATGCGGGAGTACCGGCGGCGGATGGCCTACTCGATCACCGAGCTTCTCGACTCGGCCGAGGCCGCCGCCAACGGGACCATCCGAAGCCTGGTCGAGAGCTGCATCCTGCCGGTCATCGACGGCGGCTCGAACGTCGACATCGAGATCCGGAACGGGAGCCTCGCGGCCGTCCGCCGGCTCTAGGACGGCTGTCGCACCACGCACCACATCGGCACGCGGCCGCCGGGGCAACCCGGCGGCCGTCCCGACGACAACCAACGGCCCATGAGCGTCGGACTCGCGAAACGATTGCCGGCTGATCCGCAAGAGCGACCTGCGCCACTTCATCGCCGAACGCACCGGCTGCAATGCGTGGTACGATGGCTATGGTGAAGGCGACAGTTGACATTCGTGACGAGTTGCTTGCCCAAGCTCGTGCGCAGGCCGCCAAGGAACACACTACGCTAGCCGCCGTGGTCGAGGAGGGGCTGGTTCTCCGCCTGCGTTCCACAGCACCACGTGGCGGGGCCGTGAACCCGTTGCCGGTTTCGCCGCGCCGCGGCGGTTTGCGGCCCGGCATCGACGGCTCTTGCAATCAGTCCCTTCTGGATGCAGCGGACCCGTGATTCCGGACGTGAACGTACTGGTCGCGGCATTCCGACCCGACCATGAACACCATGTCGTTGCGGCAAATTGGCTCAACGATGCCCGAAACGCCTGCGCGAGAGGAGACGACACCCTTGTTTTGCCACCCATGGTGGTTGCCGGTTTCCTGCGAGTCGTCACGAATTACCGCGTGTTCATCGATCCCGATCCCGTTCACGACGCCATAGCGTTCGTCGACGCTCTGCTCGAAACCCCTGGTGCTGAAGTCTGCCCGTCCGGCCGCGAGTGGCCAGTGTTGCGAGACAAACTGATAGAGGGGAACCTGGAAGGGAACCTCGTTACCGATGCCTGGATAGCAGCAGTGGTCCTGCACCAATCGGAGTCGCTGGCCACGTTCGACAGGGACTTCCGACAGCTATTGCCCGCCCACGCACTTGTTTTTCTTGGTAGATAGACGGCCATCGCTCCACCGTCGAGCAAGCTCAAGGACGATAGTCGTCCGTCGACCCCCGTGGTCATGACAGCCGTTCGAATACGGAGCGCAGCTCGGGGGTGATTGTCAGATAGAACTCGTCATCGATGGGCCGTCCACCCGGTGCGGAGACGACGAAGCGGTACTCTTTCTGATCCTCGAACTCCTTGCGCTTGAAGAAATGCGCGGCAAGGCCCCTTGCAAGGTCCGGAGCCCTCGCGAACAGGGCGTCGCCGGCCGCGTCATCGTAGACAACGGGTCCGTGATGAACGTGCACGACCGAGCCCGATCCCGAACTCCTGCAAGCCGCGGCCACAAGCCAATCCAGGCCCGTCACCGGTGCATGCCGCCCGTCATCGCGCTGTCTCGCGAACTCGGCGCCCAGCAACAGCGCGAAGTTCGGGACATCGTGAATGCGGGACGCGACGTTCCACTGCGCGTGCCGGGCAACGCCATCCGTCGACCGGGACGCGCAGTAGATGAGGCTCGCGTCTTCCGCTTGGTAGGTGACCTCTGTTGCGACGAGATGCGCCCCGTGAGGCACGTTTCGCAATCCGTGCCTGCGGCACATCTCCTCCAGGTTCGATGTCATCCGGCTTCTACCCTCCATCGGGTCCCAGGTTCCTTCGAGATCCTGGTGTTGCTCGCGATAGTGACGCAGCGTGGCCAGCTTCAGGCGCTTGGCCCGATACGGGGCGTGGTCCAGGCTGTCCGTAAATTTCGTCAAGTACCCTGGAATGCCCGCTCCGTTGGTCCTCGACCCGTGATCGACGAAGAACACCAGCACCAGATGCCGCGCGTCGACGAGCGCCGCGTCCTCCTGGACCCAACCCGCTGCCCGCCATAGGGCGTGCCACCCCTCCGGAAGACTCGCGACGGAGGCCTTGACGATCCCAGCAGCTGCGGCAGCGCCGGCAATTGTCATCATCGTTGATCCCACGGACGGTACGACGCACACACGTGCATCGTCGCGAATCATACGCCGCCACCGCCTCTTCCCCGACGCCAACCACGCCGGGCGCCTCGCCCCCTGGAACGACGTGCTCCACCGCACCGAGGTAGTCCGCCTGTACGACGCAACGCTCGCCCGGGTCGAGGCCCGGGCCGACGACTGAAACGAGGACCAGGACCGATGAGCACAACCTACAGAGTCGTGTTCGAGACCGAGACGCGGCCGCGGGAAGCCGCGATCTCCCTCGACCACATGCCGTCCATCCAGGTCGACGCGCCGAACGTCGACGTCGCCGCGCGTCTCGCGCTGGCGAGACACATCGACACCCGCGCGATCCCGCCCCCGGCCGGGACGTCGTTCACGCTGGTGGTCATCACGCCCCCGCCCTACGACCCCCGCGTCCCGCACCACGACCTCGACGACGACGCAGAGATGCACCACGTCGACGTCGCGTACTGGCCCACCACCGATACGGTCCACTGACGGCCGCCCCCGCCGCGAGCGGTCTCGGTCCCCGCTCGTTCCCAGCCGACGGCGGTCCCCACGCCGGCCTCCTCCAGCAGACGCCGCGACGACACAACCACTCCGTCCGCAGTCCAGCCCGCGGGCGCGAGCAGCTCACCGGCCACAACACAGCACAGCGCTTCCCCGGAGAGACACCCATGACCCGATACCTGGTGACGGAGACCGACGGACACTGCTACGGCTTCGCCACCGCCGCAGCCGCAATCAGCCACGCAGGCCCCTGCGCGCGCATCCTCGCCACCAACGACGGGGGAACATCCACGCGGCCCCTCACCGACGAGGAGAGCACCATCCGCAACACCCGCCACGCGCCCGGAAGCCGCTACGACTACGACTTCACGCTCTGCCGCGACCCGAAGACCTGCGACTGGGCCCAGATCGACACCGGCAGCGACGCCCACTACTTCGGCCAGTGGGCGAACCCCTTCACGCGAACGATAGTCAGCTACGCCGAGGGCGACGAGACCACCATCAAGTGCTGCGACGACGAGCGCTTCCTCGCCGAACTCCAGCGCATCCGCGCCTGGCACGAGGAGCACGACCAGTGGAAGGGACTCGACCCCTGGAACGACCGGCTCACCGAACGCCTCGTCGCCGCCGGCGCCGGCGACCTGCTCAGACGCCCCGCGCAGCACTGACGGCCTCGGGCATCATCGATCGAATGACGCTCGGCGCTACCGCCGCGTGGGGCCTGGAGCAGGGATGAGACGCGCCGTCGGCACAAGCGTCACCTTGCGCTTGACAGACCAAGCACAGCCGGCGGGCTGAGCGCAACGCTCCCGCCTGCGGCAGGCTCTTTCAACCCACCCTCCCACCCCTGTCGCCGACCCGCCCAAGGGAGCCTCCACGACCACGCGGCGGCGCCCGAAGCCGAACGGCGCGGGCTCGGAGCGGACCAGAGAATCACCAGCGCCTCGATCACGAACGCAAGAGACGTTCATCGCGCCTCATCTCACTCCGCCATCGGATCGCCAGACGATGCTTCGAGCGTTCCGCGTTCGCGGTACCGACGGCTCCGATGGCGCCACGCGTAGTCCAGCGCCGCGGGGCCTGTCCGCGTCAGAACGACAGTTCCCCCGTCGATGCACTTGCCGAGACCCCACGTCACGCGAGCAACGTACTCTCGACTGCCGGCGTCCGAGCGGCCCACCGGCTCAAGCTTGCCGCCGCAGCCATCGCCCGCCCACTGGATCTCGATGGGGTCTCCGAACGTGACCTGCAGCGGCTTGCGCGGCGCGAATCGACCGGGGCCACGGTACGTGCCCGCCCAGGCGCCCACTGTCGGCCACGGCTCCCAATCGGCGCGCGCTGTGATCTCGGCGTTCGGTTCGGACGCCCGCAGCGCTTCCTCGACGACCGACGCCACCCGCCGCTCGGCGGCAAGCTCCATCCACGTGCGCATCCCGCTGTAGAGCTCCACGAACCCAGCGCCGCCATGCAGGAGCAAGCTCAACACCACTCCCAGTCTCGCCGACTTCACGCGCAACTCGCGGGCCGTCTCCGCGTACGCGTCGGCGAACTCCTCGTGCGCCGCACTCCCCGTCGGACTCCACTCGTCGATCGCTCCCGGGAGCGCAGGCTTGACGCACCGCGCCCACAACAGCACCACCACGTGCAGAAGCACGGCCGCGAGCGTCCAACCCCAGTACGAGCCCCGCTCGGCTGCCTGCCTCCCCGCGACTTCCGGCTGCGCCTCTCTCATCCTGCCTCTCCCACCCGCTGAAGAGCGCGACCCAGGCCAACACGGTCCGGCCGCCGGCGAAACGCCAGGCGACGCTTCTGGTGACCCGGTTCATGCGAACGAAAATACTCCTGACTCACAGAGATTGGTGGAAACACGCACTTCGTCTCCGTCGTCCAGGGGAGCCCGACGGCAAGAACGGCCGCGCTTCCATGTGATCGGATGAAGCAACTCATCCGGCCGGCGCCGGGAACCGCCGCCGATCCCGCCACACGATCCCGCGGTCCTCAGTTCACGGACCCGGTGCAAGGAACGCCGCAGCAGCAGCCGACGATCCCCGCATCGGCCACCGCAACAAGCAGCAGGACGGCGCCCACGGACAGGAGGAGCTGGCTCGTCGACCCGAGCACGAGGCAGCCGAGCCCGACCAGCGCGACGACCACGCTCGACCACGCGGGGACCGCCTGAACAACGCCGACGTACACAGGCTGCACGACGATGAGCACCGACAGGGCGTCCCAGGGAACCCGGCCGGCGAACATCACGCTGCCGGTGAGCCGCGGGCCGCTGAAGGCGAGGCTGGCGGCAACCGCCATCATGACGACCATCGCGACCCGAATCCCGTGCTCCGTATCCAACTGCTCGCCACCCGGACGCGATCACTAGCGGGACGGCTGCACGGCGCGGTCGCGACCCTTGCCGCGCCGCTCCGGCGCGTCCGGCTCCACCCCGCTCGCCCGCCACGCGCGGGCACACTCCAAGTCCTTCCAGGGCGTCACCGACCTGGAGTGCTCGACGTCGCCCACACGATCCGAGCGCCGCGCGCGGGTCGGATCCAGGATGAACTCGGTGACCGCCTCGGCGCGCTCGCGGACGATGTCGAGAACCGTCGCGTCGTCGCGGTCTCCGCCCACCGCGAAGCCCGGCGCGACCTTGGCGAGCACCGCGTCGGCCGGCCGGTTCGCGGCAGCGAGCCGGCCGAGGACCTCGCGGACGCGCGGGCTGTCGCGCCGATCGAGATCCATCCTCGGCTCCGCCGCGCCTACGTTGGGCAAGAGTCGATCCGCGACGACGTCCGCCACCGAGCGCTCGAGTGCGCCGGCCGGCCGAACCGCGCCCCAACTGCGCCCGGTAGCGAGATCGAGGACCCGGTCGCAGCCGCGAACCACCTGCGGAACGTCCGGAAGCGCCGCACGGCGGACCCGCTCGAGCATGACGTGATCGTGATCGGCGGCGGCGATGGCCGCGTCCGCCCACCCGCGCGCCACGCCCTCACGCTCGCAGGCGTCCCCCAGCGCGGTCCAGAACGCCCGCCGGGCGACCTCGAACCGCGGCGCCCGCACGCCGGTCCGATCCTCGATGTCGTCCAGCGCCAACACGCCGGCCCGATCGCCGGCAGGCTTCGCCTCGAACGCCCGGGCGCGCGCGACGACGCCGGACCGATCGAGGCGGTAGCGGGCGCACAACACGCGCATCGCGCCGTCGAACATTCTCGCGCCCTCAGCCGGGTCCTTCCCGAACAGCCGATCGAGACGCGCATGGTCGTAGAGCCGCGGATGCGTCTGGACGGCGAGCGCGACCGCCGAGAGAAGCGAGCGGCCCCAGTCCTCGGTGCTTCCGAACCGCTCCGGTATCGGATGGACGACGTGGGCGGCGAGGCCCCCGCGAGACGCCGGCGGCGCATGGAACGAGCGCACCCGGTCCGAGTCGTGGAGCCTGACGGCGACGCCGGAGCCGGCGCACAGGCCCAGGATGCGGTCCTCGAGAACGAGGGCGTCCTCCGGGCGCCGGGAGTCCAGCTCGCGGAACGCCGCCGGCTCGACGATGCCGACAGGATCCAGCTGCGGCCGCGGCCTGTTCAAGGGGTGCCTGTTCCACCCGGCCGCCTGGTCGCCCACGAGCATGCCGTACACGGCCGGATCGTCAGGCGGAACCGGCAAGTCGTCCAAGGCGTCCCGGATCGGCCCGGACGAGACGCGCGCCGGCACGCCGTCCACGACGCCGCGAAGGTCAGCCTTGCCGAGGAAGTCCTCGGCCGCGCGGGCAGCGAGCCACTCGTTGCAGTCCGCCGCGAACTCCGCCGGGTCGAACTCCCAGAAGCGCGGCTGCGTCTCGGCCAGGTGCCAGGCGAACCAGCCGCCCAGCGTGTCGCCGTACGGCGACGGTGGCACCGGCTGGAGCTCCGAGCGCACGGCATCGAGCGCGAGCGGCGAACACAAACGCTCGGTGTGCGCACGCGTCAGCACGCGGGCGCACGCATAGGGCGACTCCGGCGAGCCCCATAGGTTGCCGGCCGCGGCGACGCGCTCGAGGAGCGCCGCGCGGAGCGCGGCGTGATCGCCTTCCGTCACGCCGTCCGGGAGCCACGGCCTCCCCGTCCGGGCCGCGGGCGCCTGCTGCCGGTCGCGCAGATACCCCAGCCCGTGCGCCAGCGCTCCCGCGTAGTCGGCGGACGTCCGCCCCGTGAGGCCGTAGAAGAGCAGCGACTCGACGGCCCGGGGACCCTCCTCGGCGTCGGCAAGGTAGTGACGGGCCACCCGCTTCATCAGGTCCCCCGCCCACTCGCCGTTAGACCGGAACGCCTGCGGCGGCGGCTGGCTGACCACGACGGCCCCCTCCGGCAGCTCGCGAGGGGTCTCGGCCGGCGGGACCACGACCTGGACGCCTATCTCCGCCGCGAAGCGCAGCGCCGACCGCACCACGCGGCGCCGGCCCTCGTCGGTCCGCTCCGACCAGCCGAAACGCTCGAGGTTCTCGTGATCGACGGGCACGCAGGCCCGGCCCACGCGAACCTCGGGCGCAGGCGTATCGACGACGCGCGTCGTCCATCCCCCGCCGGAGTGCGGCTCGAACACGCGTCTCGGCCGACCCATCCTGACTCTCCTCGATCAGCGGCGACGCCGGCGGCGGCGGGCGCGCGGAGCGCCGGCCACCGCCACCAGATACAGCGCGAGCAGCAGCCCCGAGACGACGATCCACAGCAGCAACGTGCCCGTGAGCTCCAGCGCCCGCTCATCCATCAGCGGCCTCCCCCCAGCCGCAGCCGAGAGCGATCGCGCGCACAACCGCGCGGACGCGAAGCGCGTCGAAGGCGACCATCGCCTCGAACCGCGAGCGCCGGCTGACGCCGAACACGAGTGCCCGGGGCGCCCCGAACGCCGCCATCAGAAGCCCCCCGGACAACGGAACGGGGCCGAGGATCACGTCCACGAAGCGCTCGGGCTCCCGACTCGACAGCAGCCCGCGCGACGCGGACCAGTCCTCCGGGTCCGGCGCCGACGTAACCGCAAGCGACTCCCACCGCACGACGTACCAGCCCGACGGCAGAGACTCCGGGAACAGAATCCCAACATCCCAGAGCGGCCCGACGCACGACACCGACAGCTCGGCCACCCGCGAATCGCCCGACGCCTCCATGGACGGGAACCTCGCGTGGACGACGCGACCGGCCGACGTCGCCGTGCATGCGACCTCCTCGAGCACGCACGGATCCGCCGCGAGCGCCGGCTCCGGCTCGGCGTGCCACCGCACCAGGAGGAGCCAGCCGGCCACGGCGAACACGCAAGCGACGATCACCACGCTCCCGACAGCGGCCTTCATGACGCACTCCAGCGAATGCGATGCTCGCGTTCAGAACCGGATCACCGGCCCAACCTCCCAGGCGAAACCCGCCCCCTGCAGGTACTCGCTGCCGAAGCCCGGACCAAGGACGGCGCGGGCCTGGCGCACGGCGAACCGGACGCCGTAACGCGGACCGCCGACGTCGACGCCAGCGCCCACCATCGCTGCGACCCCGAACCGCCTGCGCGTGAGGGTGAGCAGCTCGGCCACCGCCGGATAGCCCGGATCGAAGACGGGCGCCTCCCGCGCGACGAGCGCCGGCCGCGCGACGAAGTGCGAGGCCGCACCCAGCACGAGCCCGACATCCGCCCACGGACGGACGAACCCCAGCGCGCGGCCGAACCGGACGCCGAGATCGATCCCGTAGCGGCGGAAGCGCCACGTGCGCGCCGGCGCCGGAAACGCCTCGAGGTCCCAGCTCCAAGCGCCTTCGGCGGCGGCCCGGAATGCGACGAGCGGCGCGAACCAATGCACCCCCTCCAGGCGGACCCCGACCCCGTACGAGCACGGCGCGCCGCCCGGAAGAGGGGAGCCGGCGCCCGGGAGCGCCTCGCGCCACATCGCATGCGCCGCCCGGCTCGCCGGTCCCTCCTCCACCCGGGCCAGGCTCACGCACACCGGCGAGTACGTGATGCCGAGCACGAAGTCGTTCTCGACGAGAGGACCGGGACCGACGTCCCACCAGCTTCGCTGCCCCTCGCCGCCCGGCCGCGGCCCCGCGGCCGCCGAACCCGCCGCCGCCAACACCAACCCGGCCAAGACAACTGCCAAGCGCACGATCAAGCCTCCCTCACGACCCCAGGTGCGCCGCGCGGACGTACTCGTCGGCCGCGGGCGCCCGATACAGGTAGATAGGCCACGACCGGCCCGAGGCGTCGTCCACGAGCACGACCCGCTGCGGACGCCAGCCGGGCACCGGCCACGTGTGCGAGACGATGCGCGTCCCGGGCCGCACGACCGGCTCCAGCCACGGGACGAGGACCTCGAAGCCGGCCGGCGTGAGGAACATCGTGACGACCGTCGCCCGGGACACCACCGACGGCAGCGTCATGACGTCGGCATGGAGAAACGCCGCTCTCCCGCCGACGCCGGCCATGGCGGCGTTGTCGCGCGCCCTCGCCACCAGCGGCGCCTGGCGCTCGACGCCGATCGCGGTCGCACCCGCCCGCGCCGCCGACACGACGAACCGCCCGTCGCCCGAGCCGATGTCGACCAGAACGTCGCCGTCTCCGAGCGCGAGCAGCTCCATGACCGCGTCGACCACCTCCATCCTGCTCGGCTCGTACACGGACAGGGAGCGGCCCACGCCGCGCCGCGCGTCCAGCACCGGGTCGAGCGACCGGACGGCCCGGGCGCCCGACGGGGACGACAGGAACAGCACGGCGCCCGCGACCAGCGCCATCGGGAGCAGGGTCCACCCGAACCGAGCCGCCCAGATCACCATCAACCAGGTCCGGATGCGCGTGGACACCTTCCACCCCCCTCTAGCAGGCCGGGACACGCACGACGGCGTCCCGCCCCGGCTCGAAACGGACGCCGCGCACGACGGCCGGACCGCACCCCGAGCGCTCGACGCGCAGCGTGTGATCCTCCCCGGCCGCCGCCATGAAGAGCACGAACCGGCCCCGCCCATCCGTCCACCCCGTGACCTTCAGCCACGCCCGCGGCTCCAGGACCTCGACGAGGTGCGGACGAGCGCCCGCCGGCACCGGGGAGACGCGCCCCGTGGCCGGGCGCCACTCGGTCCGCGTGGCAACGACCGCCAGGATGAGCAGCCCGCCGACCACGAGAGCCGCGAGCCTCCGGAAACCTCCGCGCAACCGCATCATGCGAACACCTCACGCCGGCGCCGCCGAGCCACGCACGCCGGCCTTGCCGACCTTCCCAACTACCAGCCGACCCGCCGGACGACCGGCACCTTCGACCAGCGCGTGAAGCCCTGCACGCCGGCCGTCACGCCGATCCCGGACGGCGCGGCGACGGCCAGCGCGCCGCCCCAGCCGCTGCCGCGTGCGCCCGACCTCAGGCCCGCGTACACGCCGTACGCCGCCACGGCCATCAGCACGAGAGACGCCACCGACCGCTCGAACGAGCGCCGCTCCACCGCCACCGTCCCGAATCCCACCGGCTCGAGCTCGAGCATGGGATTGGCGTACAGCTCCGCCCAGTCGATCAGCCCGGGCGCGAAGTGCGCTTCAGCCGGGACGTACGCCTCCGCCGGGACGTATGCCTCCGCCGCGCCGGGCTCCTCCTGGGCCGCCGCAGCCGGAGCAACCGCGAGCACACACGCCAACGTCACCAACAGCTTCCGAGTCATCAGCACCTCCCGTCCTTCGACGCGACTCCGAGCGGCGCGCCACGCCGCCTACTTCGGCAAGCGCCGTCCCAGCATCGACAACAGCCCGCGCCGGAGCGCCTCCCTGAGCACCTCCGAGCGCGGCTCGTTCAGGTCCGTGGCAAGCTGATCGACGCGCTCGCACATCGCCTGCGAGACGCGAATGCGCAACGCCTTGTCGAACCGATGCTCGAGCCGATCCTCAGCCTGCTCCCTCACAGCGGGTTCCCCTACGGACCGGGCGGAGACACCCGATCGCCTATCCCGCACACGCGCGCCGGATTCGCCGCGTGCTCGTTGCCCAGCCGGCGCGCCTCCGCCTCGATCGCCGCGTGGTGGGCAACAAACGCTTCCGGAACCGGACGGCAGTCGCCGCCCGCGGCGCACGACACCGACGTCCGCCCGTCGAAGCCCGCCGCGAGCCCGAGCAGCCCCGCGGAGCCCGCCGCCTCCGACGCCAGGTGAGTGCGGGCCTTCGCGACCCACGCGCCCCACAACGAATCTCCGCCGGTCCCCATCAGGTGGTCCCGCCGGCCGCAGTCCGCCCACGGCGACACCGGCGGCCCGAAGCGTCTCGCCTCGGCGGCGACCCCGGATCCGACGTCGGCTCCCCCGTCCCACGGCGTATCGAGCTCGAGGCGCCCGGCGAGGCCCGCCGCGCGGCGCAGGTCCCACGAATGGGTCATCATGCGCGCCGCGTCGTCGATGTACAGCGAAGAGATGCGGCCGGTTCCCGCCGACGTCGCGACCTGGCGCTCGAATGAGCTCAACCTCGCGCGCCGCGCCGCCGACACGCCGAGCTCGGCGTCGCAGTCCACCCCGGAGACCGGCGCAGGGTCTGCCTCGGCCGGCCAACGGGAACACGGCCGCGACGACTCGTACCGGGCGAGCGCGTAGGACTCCGCGGTCGCCGCCTCGTGGATCGCCGGCGGGAAGTCGACCGACACGACCGCGTCGAACCCGGGAGCGGGACTGCCTGCCGGCGGCGACGTGAACCCCGCGGAGCCGTCCTCCTTCGGGCAGCGGACCGAGACCGTGCCGGCACCGTAGTCGGTCCACCCGCCCTCGAGACGGCTCGCCACCGAGGGCACCACGCCCGGCAGGGCGGGACTGCGCACGAAGCCCCGATCGACGAGGCAAGCGGCGGTGCCGTCGTCGCCGACGAGCACCCCGCCCGACTCGAACCCCGCGCGGCCGCCCCCGTCGTGCCAGAAGACGCGCGCCCAAGGGAGGTGCGCGTCCGTCTCAGCCGGGTTCGCCTCCCACCGGTAGTCCCACCACTGCTCCCAGTAGCCCGACTCCACCAGACGGCCGCCCCCGAGATCGAAGCCCTCGCCGTCGCAGCGGGGCGGGCGCAGGCCGACCGTGCTCTGCCCCGGCCCGAGGCCCGCCCCGCTCAGATCGCAGCCGGGGTCGTACTCGGTGTAGCTCTCGTCCACCCACCTCTCGCGCCGGTAGCGGGTGAGCACCACGCTCTCGCGCTCCACGCAGGCGAGACCCGAACTGAACGCGGCGACAAGGGGAGCGTCAGCAAGCTGCCCGCCGCCCCCGAGGGCAACGCCGGAGGAGTCGTCCCCCGCGGGGAGCTCGCCCCCGGCCACCGGCGACTCCAGGCAGCGTGCGGGAACGCCCGCCCCGGCGACCGCGCCGTCGACCCAATCCGCGAGCCGGTGCGGCATCAGCCCGAACTCCGGACACGTGTAGCCGGGCCGAGGCGGCGGCCGCCGCGCGGCGGCCGCCGCCCCCTCCTCGACCGCCGCCGACGCCGCCGATCCCTGGGCCTGCCAGGCGCTCGATACCCAGCGCCTGCTCTGAGCGTCGTACCGCGACCCGCGATGCCAGAGCACCCCGGACGGCCGGCCCCCGACGAACGCCGAAATGATCCTGTCTCCAGCGGGGACGCTCCCCGCCCGCACCCCCAACGACGCGTTCTCCACGGTGCTCCCGCCGCGCACGGCCGCCGCGGTGAACCACCTGTCGTAGTCCGCCCCCTGCGAGCTCCGCGCCGAGCAGAAGGGCCGCGGCGCGCCGGCCGCGTCCCACCGGAGGCTGTACACGGTCACCACCGAGCCCTCCGCGAACGACCCGCTCGACGGCCACGGCACCGCCGACTGCCCGCCCGGCTCCGGCATCCAGCAGTTGTGGCGCGACGCGTTGGCGGCCCGGCCGCCGGCCGGGAACCCCGCGTCGCACGTGAGCGACGGCGACTGCGCCGCCACCGGCGTCCGCGGCGACACCGCGACGACCAGAGCGGCGGCGCCAAGAGCCGAACCCAACAACCTGATCCACATCCCAATCCGCATCCGACTACCCCCTCCCTCGACCGAGATCGACTGTTCGCGCCCCCACGGGCAGCTCCACCCCGGCCCGCTCGCGACTCTCCTCCCTCGCGGCGCGCCGGGGCTCCTCGCCGAAACTGTGCTTCGCGACGAAGTCCACCTGGTGGTCGACCTCCTTGTCGCGCTCGAGCGACTCGCGGTCCAACATCGTCTCCATGCGCTGCCGCACCTGAGCGCCGACCTCCTGCACCAACGCGTTGCCGCGCCTCAGGACGCCGTCGCTCACCCGGGCCGAGTCCACCGCCCGCGCCTCGCCGGGCGGTTCGTACGTCGCGTCGAGCTCCCTCGCCATCGCCGAGGCCAGCATTCCCGACAACGCGACCGTCTCGCGGTTCCCCGGCGCCAGGCTGGGGTTCCGGCCGACGACGATGGCCTTCGCCGCCCCGTAGATGAGCGCCGACTGCCTCTGCTCGTCGCCGAGGCCCTGCGGCACCTCGACCACGCCGTCCTTCCCGACACGGAGCGCGCCGTCGCGCCCGTGGCGCACCTGCCCTCCCGAAAGGGCGAGCATCGCCTTGACGCCGTCCGCGACGCTGCCCGGCCGGGGGACGCCATCGGGATGGGTCCTCTTCCCGTCGAACCACCAGTCGCGGCCGTCAAAGGCCTGGACCCCGCGACCGCGCCACGCCTGCGCCCACACCTCGACACCGCGATCCCGGACCCGCTCCCGAACGAGATCGAAGTCCCGGTCCCCGGACCGCCGCGCCTCGAGCGCCCGGTCCTGCTCGCGCGCCGCCTGGCGCGTGATCGCCTGGTGGCGGTCCCCGTGAAGTCCCTTCAGCAGCTCCGGGACCGCGCCGCGGCGGCCGCGACAGGCGGCCCAGTGCTCCAGCCGCGCCGCGCGCTCGCGCCCGGAGACGCCGGACGAGAGCTCCGCGCCGCGCTGGCGACGGTCGAGCTCCTCGGCGACCTGGACGAGGCGGCGGTGGTCCGACGCGCGGGCGCCGTCCGCCACAGACGCCGCGCTGCCGGTGGCCACCGCGCGGGCCGCGCCGGGAGACGACGCCGCGGCGACCGCCAGCGGATCGGCGCCGGAGCGGACCAGCCCCGCCATCAAGTACTGACTGCTCCCCAACACCCGGCCCACCGCTCTCAAGCGCCCTGGTCCGGCCGAGGTCCCCCAGCGGAGCAGCCGCGACGACACCGCGGCCGCCGCCCGCCCCCGCCGCGTCTCGGCGAGCTGCAGGACCCGGTCGAACCCCTGGGCGCGCCGGCCGAGGAGGCTCCGCACCAGGCCGCGCCGGGCGCCCTCCACCGCCGCGCGATCCGGACCCTTCGCCTCGGGGACCACGGCGTGGCCGCGCATCCGCTCGAGCCAGGCCCGCCCGCCGAGACTGAGCGGCAGCCCGCCGAGATCCGCATCCGCCGGCAACTTCGACGGAACGCGGTCGAGACGCGCATCGATCTCGACCCGGCAGGCGGCCCCGTACGGGCGCTCCAGCGCGGCGGCCCAACCGGCGCAGGCCCCCGACCGGAGCGCCGCCCGACCCGCGGCCCAGCGCACCTCGTCGCGGTCCGCCTCCGCGGGCTCATCCCGGCAGCGGGCGAGATGACGGTCCCGCAAATCCGACGCGAGACTGCGCAGCGGCGACGATGGAGCCGGCTCCGCGCCGCGCGCCCGGCACTGCGCGTCCCGAACGTCCGCGCACAGGCCCACCAGCACGGGGTCGCACCCCACGGCCTCCAGTGCCCCTTGCCGCAGCGGCGAGCTGTCGATCGACTCGGCCAGCTTCGCCAACGACTCCGGACCGCGCGCGGCCGCGACCATCGCCGCCGCCCGCGTGAGGTGGCCGAGGACCAGGGCGCGAGGCGTTCCGACGAAATCCGCCCGGGCCTCGCGCGCCGCGGCATCCCCGCCCGGCGACGCCACCGGCGGCACGACCTCGCGCGGCGGTCCGAAATCGCCCCTCCCGCCAAGGGCCACGTGAAGCGACTCGACGCTCTCCTGCCTCGCCGAGTCGACCTCCTCCCTGAACTGCCGCCGGGCCACGTCGATCGCGCCGCTGGCCGCCCCCACGCCCTCCGTCCCCGAATGGACGGACCGGGACGCCGAGCCCAGGCGGTACCCGTCGCCTAGCGCCTCCTTCACCTCCCCGACGACCTGCTCGCGCACCGCCTCGAGCTCGTCGCGGAACTCCGCCCTCCCCGTGGCGAGCTGCTCTTCGATGCCGCGGGCGACGGCGGCGGGATCGCCGACGCCCCTCAACTTGTCGAGACCCCTGTCGAACCTAGCCACGGCCCTCTGGACCACGCCGTCGAAACACTCCACGACGTACTCGCAGACCACCCGATCGGGGTGGTCCGCCGCATGCGCGAGCCGGCTCGCCAGGCCCTCGTCTTCTCCGCCGCGCCGAGCGCGCCGGCCCCCAGCGCCGTCGGACTCGCCCGCCGCCGCGCTCTCCACGACGGGCTGAGACGCCGCGCCGCCGCCCGGCGCCGACCGATCGCCCGCGGCCGGCCGAGAGTCATCGACCCGGCCGGACTCCGAGCTGCCCGCATCAACGGCAGCCGACGCGGGCTGCGAGCGCGCACGATCCGCCGCCCCGGCCAGCTCCTCGCCCGGCTCCCGCACGGCACCGGCAGAAGGTGCTCCGCCGGCGTCACCCCGACCGCCGGCCGCCGCACGATCCGGCTCTCGGTCCGCCGCCGACGAATAGTGGGAACCGCCGGAGAAGAAGGCCGCGCCGCGCAACGCAAGAAAGCCGTCGCGCACCGCCCGGTCGGCGCCGGCAACGTCCAACCCGAACGCCTCCCGCTGCCGCTCCTCCCACGCCCGGGACGACTTCTCGAGGTGGGAATCCCAGGCCGCCTCGTCGAACGAGCCCCGCCGGGGCGGAAGGCGCGGAAAGCGCGGCAGCTCGCAGGGCGACCCGTCGGCGTGGCGGTGCAGAACGTCCACGACCGTAGCCGCCGGCTTCACCTGGACCATCGCCATGTCGAACTCGGTGGCACCGGCTTTCCGGCACAACGCCCCCACCTCGTCGGCGACGTCGGCGCCGAAGCTCCGGTCCCCGACGATCGCGTGATCCACCTCGCGGTACAACTGCCGGACGCAAGCCACCTGCTCGCCCCACGACCCGTCCGACGCGACGTCCCGCACGTGCTCGAAGCCGCGCGTGAGCCCCAGGTGGTCTTGCCACCTCGCCGCGACGTACTCGTCCACCACGTCCTGCAGCGTCCGCGAGGCGCCGGGCCCAGGCACCTCGAACGCATCGGCCAGGGCGCGCGACCTGTGCCCCGGCTCCACCCGCGCGGCGCGGTCCTCGGCCGAGCCCAGGAGCGCCTCGACGCGCTTTTCGGCGCGGAGCTCATGCTCCCGCTCACGAGCGGCGTCGGCCTCGGACAGCGCCACGGCGTCCTACCCTCCCCACACGAAGACGAGCGAGACGAACACGCCCACCACGGCCCCGGCGAACGCCCCGGCGAGGGACCACCACCAGAGGCCGCGGCCCACCGTCGACGCGTACTCGACCCACTTCGCGGCGGCCTTCTCGGCCGCGAGCACCTCCGCATGGGCGCCGCCCACCGTGTTCAGGAACTCGTCCGCGGCTCGAACGATGTCCTGGAGCCTCGTCCCGATCCGCCCCCCCGACCTCTCGGCGAGCTCCAGGCTCGCCTGCGCCGAGAGCGCCGTCTGGATGAGCACGTAGGCCAGCGACTCCATCTGCCTGAGCCGGACCTCCACCGCGGCCCCCGACGCCCCCGCGGTCCGCTGGACCTGCTCGACGACGCCGCGCAGCTGTCCGGCGAGCGCCTCGGCCGCTACCGACACGCGGTCGCGGTCCTTCGCCGCCTCGATGTCGCGCGCCAACTGCCCGACGTCCACGCCGGCGTGCGCCAACTGGGCCACCACGAGATCGGCCACCGCCTTGTCGCCGACGCCGCGGAGCGAGAGCAGCTCGGCGATGACCGCCGCCGCCCGCCCCGCGTCCGGACTCGGCGCCGGGCCGCGGCCGCGCCGCTCGGCCAGCGCGGCCACCGCCGCCCCCACGCCCTCGGCGCCCTCCCGGGACTCGCCTAGCGGCGGCGGCTCCGCGGGCGGCGGCTCGCCGCCGCGCTCCTCCTCCTCGCGGCGGCGCCGCGCCACCGCCTCGGCCTCCGCCAACGCGGCCGCCGCATCCACGTTTTCCGCGGGTTCGCTCTGCACCAGACTCATGCCGCCTCCGAAGAAGAAGGAACCGAAGAGCGCCGCCGCGACGGGCGGGTGCGCCAGAGGCGCCGCGTCGCCGGGCTCCGCCGGGTGTCCCCCAACGACCGCAGCAGATCCGCGACCGTCACCGGCTCGGACGGACTCACGAACAGCCCCGGCACGCCGGCCACCCGCTTCCACGCGGGCCGGCCGCCGGCAGCGTCCCCGGCCCGCGCCGCCGCCCGCGGCTCCTCCCACACCGTGCGCGTCAGCCAGCCCCCGGTCCGCGGCTCGTAGCCCAGCACCGCGACCGCCTCCCGGACCGCCCGCCGGCCGTCCTCGCGCGCCTGGCGGACGACGAGCTGGAACGCGGCGGCCACCGAATGGCAGACGGCCTCCCAGGGCAACCCGTCGCCCGCCTGGAGCGCGCACGTCGCGAGGCGGCTGAGGGCGCCCTCGCACGTCGACGCGTGAATCGTGCTCAGCGACCCGCCGTGGCCGGTCACGAGCGCCTGAATCACGTCCGCGGCCTCGGCGCCCCGCACCTCTCCGAGCACGACGTGGTCCGGGCGGTGGCGCAACGTGTGGCGGACGAGCTCGCGGATGGTCACGCCCCGCTCGCCCTTGCCGACCGCCCGCCCCTCGAGCCGCACGGCGTTCCCGTGCGTCAACCGGATCTCGATGGTGTCCTCGATCACCACGATGCGGTCCTCTTCTGGAAGCAGGCCCACGCACGCGTTGAGGAGCGTGGTCTTCCCGGAGCTCGTGGCCCCGACGATGAGGACGTTCCCGTCCCGGTGGAGGGTGTCTCGGACGGCGGCGAGCACGGGGCGCGGCAGCGAGCCCATCTCGACGAGCTCGGCCGCCGAGAAGAGGCACTTCCTGAACCGGCGAATGGTGATCGCCAGCGCGGTCGACGCGGGAGGGGCCGCGATCGCGACCCGCGAGCCGTCGCGCAACCGGAGGTCGGCGATCGGCTGCCGCCGCAGGTCGAGCCCGCAGCCGCGCGTCATCAGCGCCGTCGCCGCCTCGAGGTCCCGCTCGGTGAGCCGCCCCTCGCCGACCGGGACCCGCTCGAGCCGCCCGTCCCGCTCGACGAACAGGCGGCCCGGCCCGTTGACCATGATCTCGGAGACCGAATCGTCGCCGACGAACTGCCGGAGGTCCGGCAAGTGCTCGCCCACCTCCAGCAGGCTGGCCTGCGTCTCGACCATCACAAGTGCCCCTGCTCCTTCGCCCGCCACCAGGGAATGCGCCCGCCGAGCTTCTTGACCAGGAAGTCGGGGAACAGGTAGCAGCGCACGGCGTCGGCCACCTCCCGGCCGTTGAACGCCTGCACGATGGCCTGGAAGTTCCCCATCACCACGAAGTCGCGCGGCGTGAACAGCGCCTCGCGCCGCTCCTGATAGCTCTTCGAGAGGCCCGCCGACGAGCCGCCGCCGCCCGCTCGGCCCGAGAGGAAGCTGACCCCCGCGCGCGCCGTGTTCTCGCTCACGCTGTAGGAGGCGACCATCCGCGAGACCTGGCCGCACAGGTCCGACGCCGTCTTCGCCGACCCGTCGTCGGCCAGCGGCAGGAACACCCGCGTCCTCAGCGTCTGGATCAGCGTCCGCCAGCCCTCCCCCGCCCCCAGCGCCGAGCGCAGCGACGAGAGCGACTGCGTCGCCAGGAGCGGAACGCACTTGCTCTGCCGCGTCAGCGCGAAGGCGTCCGCGTCACCCCCCGAGTCGCCCTCGGCGCCGGTGACGAAGCGCTGGTACTCGTCGACGACGAACAGCACCGGGCGCCAGTACTTGCCCTCGTTCCACGCCTCCTTCATGCGGGACGGGCGCAGCAGGAGCGTGGAGAGCCACGCCTGCTTGAGCATCACGCCGAGAATCCGGGAGAGATTCGGCGACGAGCCGGCCGGCATGTTGAGGGCCAGGACTTTCCCCGACTCCATCAGGTCGTAGAGAGGCGGCAGGGCCGGCGGCCCTCCCATGGCGACCCCGGTCTCGTCGTGCGGACACGGCGGCGCGAACTTCCGTCCGACTTCCGGAAGGTCGAACACGGCGAGAAAGACGGCCAGGCCCGTGACGATGTTGGTCCTCGTCTGCTCGGGGATCCCCATCCAGTCCTGCCGGTACCACCGCACGAGACTGTCGCGAGTCGCGTACTGGTCCACCTTGAGGTGCTTCTGCGCCTCCCGGTCCAGCCCCCACGGAGCGCCCCGGTAGCTCTCCTCCATCCGGAAGCTCACGCCCGCCTCGCGAAGCGCCGCCGCCACCGGTTCGATGTCCTCCCGCGCGTCCTGGCGCGTGCACATCCGGCCCTTGCCGATGTCGCGCCACGTCCACAGTTCGAGCTTCTCGGCGTGCTCCCGGTACTCGCGCCAGCCGACCACGACCTCCCACACGTTCGGACAGTTCCACCGCGCATCGAGCGTCGCCTTGAGCGCGTCGACGTCCTCTCCGAGCGTCTCCTGGTCGAGGGAATACCGATAGATGTCGCGAAGCGTGACCCAGGGGGGGTCTTGCAGCCGCTTGAGCTCGATGACCCAACGCGCCAGGTTCGAGTAGCTCTGCTGCCAGAAGGGCTCCTTCGACCGGCCGTAGAGCTGGTTCAGCAGCGAGGCGATCGTGTGCGCCAGATCGGACGAGGGCAGCCACGGCGCATCGAGCGGGTTCCACGCGAGCCCGTCCCGCTCCAGGTTCAGCTCGAGGTAGTCGTCGCCGCGCCCACAGTCCTCGAGGACCTCCTTCGCCTCGTGGCAGAAGTCGCCCTTCACCTCCAGAATGAGCCCCGCCGCGCGGCGCTCCTCGTCGTGCGCCCGCCAGCTCAGGAGCTGCCGCGTGAACGGCTTCATGCACGAGGTCGTCTTGCCCGTGCCCACCGCGCCGAGAATGATGGTGCCCGTGTAGAGGGCCTTGTCCCTGAGCACCAGCCACTTGGGCTCGCGGACCTCCCGCACCTGGTTGGGGTGGTGGACCTCGCCGATCACGATCCCGGGCTCCTCGTCGTCAGGGGACAGCGGCCACGGGGGAAGCCGCGTCGCGCCGGCGCCGCGCGGGCCGACCCGCTCGAACCAGACCCGCCACACCGACTGCGCGACGAACCCGATCACCAGCACGATCACCCCGGGGGAGACCGCCGACCACGCCACGACCGGCCAGTACCAGAGCGGCGACTGCTGGGCGATGAACAGCAGGAAGCGGTCGTCAAGCGGCAGCGGGTGGAACCACACCCACCACATCGTCACCGAGCCCGCCGCGAGCAGCCTGGCTACCATTCCTGCGGCATCCCCTCCGCCTCCCACACCTCGGTGTCGGCGGCGCCAGCCGCAAGATCCGCTCGGCGCGCCTCGATGCGCCTACCGAGCGCCCCGAGGCGCCCGGCGACCTGCTCCGGGCCGCCGTAGGCGGCCACGACGGGCGGGTGGCCGCCCTCAAGGCGCCACGCCTCCTGCCGGCTGAACCAGATGTCGCGGACCGCCTCGACCGCCGCGCGGTCGGCCTGCCACGCCGCCAGCAGCCGATCGACGGCCGGGTCCCCGGCCCGCGCCCCGGACCGGACCAGCCGGACCGAGACCGAAACTCCCGCCGCGCCGAGGGCCTCGACCAGCGGCGCGTAGTGCCGCCACCACGTCCGCAGGGAAGCCGCGTCGTCCACGTGGTCGCCGTCGACGTGCGGCCGGACGAGGACCAGCCGGTCGGCGGCGTAGGCCATCAGGGGCCGGTCCGGAAAGTAGACGTCCTGACTGCTCGACGCGCCGTACGACCGCAGGGGTAGGGCCGAGCGCGCCGCGCCGAGAGACTCCGCGAGGGCGACCTGCGCATCGATCGAGAAGACCCACGGCCACGACGGGGCCGCGAGCGCCGCCCACACCTTGAGCACGCGCTCGACGATGCGCGGCCAATCCGACGGGTCGAGCGGACGCCGATAGCGGCTGTTCTCCGCGCCCACGGCCCGGTAGAGGCCCTTGCCGCTGCAGTGGTAGACCACGCCGGACCGGAGGCGGCGGTCGACGAGCCCCTTGTCGCGGCCGAACGCCCGGCGCCAGGCCCCGGAGACCTCGACGTCCAGGAAGCGCTGCGTGCGCGCCCGGCGTTCGTCTTCGTCCCCGATCCAGCGTGACGCGAACTCCCGCGCGAACACCCCGCCGGCGAGCACCACCAGCGCCACGAACCGCGCCGCGCGCGGGGCGAAGCCCGCCTCGACCAACGCCTTCTCCGCCCGGTCCATCTCCACCGGCCTACCTCTCCTCCTGCGCCGCCGTCCTGACCACCGTGTCCTCCAGGAACGTGATCACCAGGCCGATCGGGTTCGCGAACACCAGGTCCTCGGTGACCTCGGCGAACGCGAACTGGAGGTTCACCGACCAGGGCTCGGTCTCCACCGCGCGGCCCGCCGCCATCCGGACGCGGTCGAACGCGATCTCCGCGTCGTGGGGGGGCGAGGGGTTCGGCAGCACGCGGATGCGCACGTTCTCAAGCACGACGTCCCCGTCGCCGCCCGCGCCCGCGATGAACTCGGCGACCTCGGCCCCGTACTCCTCGGAGAGCTGCGCCCCGATCTCGTCGCTCGTGAACCAGAAGCTGTCCTCCCAGCGCGCCTCGACGACGGCCCGCTGGCGGCTGTACTGCCCGACCACGAACTGGTGCAGGAAGTACGAGACCTCCGCGCCCGCGGGCTCGATCGCCTCCGGGACGTAGTCGACGACCTGGGCCCTGCCCACCTCGTTCACCCGCACGACGACGGGCGGCGGAAACGGGCGCCGGGAGACGCCCCAGAGCGCCGCGAGCGCCAGCATCAGGCACAGTCCCATCACCAGCACGACAGCCCGGTAGTGCCGCGCCCGGGTGACGTGCTCCGCCCAGACCTCGATCAGCTCCTCGCTCTCGATCTCCACGCCCCTCGGCCCTCCCCGCCTACTTCTCGCCGCCTTCCATCCGCGACATCCGGCCCGCCGCTTGCGCCCCGCGGGCCAGCGCGCCCGCGGTGCCCTTCATGCCGGCCGAGGCCGCGCCCCTCGCCGCCATCGAGAGCCCCGCCGAAGCGAGGCCCCCGCCGACCGCCGCCGCGCCCTTCGCCACCGTGGCCGCCGCGCCCGCCGCCACCGCCGTCAACCCGGAGCTGAGGTTCTGCGAACCGCCGATCATCACCTGCGTGACCTCGCCGACCTTGAAGCTGATCAGCAGCGCCGCGAGGATCACCGGCACCCACGTACCGGTCCGCTTGATCACCTCGACGAACGACTGCGTGAACGCCTCCTCGCCCCCCTCGACGCCCACCGTCGCGAGGCTCTCGACGAACTCGTTGATGCCCTCCAGGGGATAGGCCGCGAGCTCGGCGATCATCCGCAGGATGAGCGCCGCCACGACCACCTGGAAGCTGTACTGGATGAGGCCCTTGACCCACGACCAGAACAGGAACGAGAGCTGCTCGACGAGCAGGAAGGGCACGAAGACCGGCCCGAGCAGCGTGAGGATCCCGATCGCGACGTTGGCCCAGACCACCTGCGTGTAGACCAGGAGCGTCGCTATGAGCAGTATCAGCACGCTGACCAGCACCACGCCGGCCGCCTGGCTGATCGCGAACACCGCGGCGGCGAGCTTGCCGACGGCCAGCATCCCGCCCGGCATCGCCGTGAACGCGATCCCCAACTGCCGGTAGACGTTGGCGAGGGTCGCGTAGACCAGGTCGTGCATGCGGGCGAACGCCCCGCCGGCGCCGTTCATCGCCGCCGCCAGCGCCTGCCCCTGCCCGACCACCAGCTCGATGAACGTCTGGTTGCCGAAGAGCGCATAGGGCGTGTAGAAGCCCTCGAGCACCATCAAGGGGAAGGCGATCCAGAGCAGGAACGTCACCAGGCCCCACATGTCGAGACGGCTGCCCATCGCCACCTTGAGCCCCTGGACGACGACCATGATCAGCGCGATCGCCCCCCACAGCCGCAGCCCCAGGTTGTAGAAGTACTCGCGGATCGTGACGCCCCCGTAGGCGGCGGGCAGCGGGTCGGCCACCAGGGACTCGACCGCCGCCTGCACGTAGTCGAACGACCACCTCGTCGCCGAACCGTCGGGGTCGACGGGAGGTTGCGCGCGGACGGCCGGCGCGAGCACGCCGGCGACGAGCGCCGCCACGAGGGCGGCGAGCGCCACGCGGCGCCCGCGGAACCTTCCTCTCATCAATCCACCCACGCCCCCATGAAGCCGCCCGAGCCGAGAGCGGACATCGGGTCGTTGCCGATGTCGTCCTCGATGGGGCCGAACTCCATCGCCGACAGCTCCGCCAGGCGCTCCAACGTCCGGCGGGTCTCCTCGGCGTCCTCGTACGCGTCGAGGCGCGCGCCGCGCGTCTCCGCCCGAAGCTGCGCGGCCCGCAGCGCGAGCGCGCCGGCCGACTGCCCCGCGCGAAGCGCCGCGAGCTCGGTGGCGACGCCGTCCGCCTCCGCCTGGCTCAACGCCGGCGCCGAGTCCGACGGTCCGCCCATCAGCCGCCGCGTCGAGTCGAGGACGTGTTTCCCGTCGTCGAGCATGCCGCGGCCCGCGTACTCGCCGGCGACGTGGTCGCCGAGGATCGCCGCGGCGGCGAGGCGCGTCTCCACCGTGCCCGCCTGGCGCAGGTCGAGCACGCGCCGACGAAGCTGCTCGATTCCCCGCACCTCGTCCCGCAGCTCCACCGGCAGGCCCGCGTCGTCGACGAGCGCCTGCCAGACCGACGCCTTGCCCGCGGTCCATCCCAGCGGCTGCGAATCGAGAAACTCGAGTAGGCCCCGGACCGACCCGAAGTCGTAGCTCCCGATCCCGCGCGCCGCCTGGTAGTTCGTAACGGCGTCATCGACAAGAGCCCTCGACTCCGAGACCGGCTCCCAGAGCGGCCCGAGGTCGGTCAGGTCCGAGAAGATCCCCCGCCAGTCCGCCAGCGAGCGCCCCGACGACACGAGCCCCCCCGGGTCGAGGAGCCCACGCATCTCGGCGTGCGCCTGTGCGACGTACGCCTCCGCCGTCGACACCATGGACCGGATCTGCGAGAGCATCGCCGTGACCTGCACGAGCATCCCGGCCCAGCCGGCATCGACGCCCGCCGGCCGGCCCAGCAGCAGCGCCACGGCAACCACCGTCACCACGAGCTGCCTCATCCTCACGACCCACCTCCTCGCCCCACCAGCAGGCCCCGCCCCAGCGGCGCGGCGTCGGCGTTGCGCGCGTGCAGCTCCGGCGTCAGCACGTACGCCCGGCCCGCCGGCGTGTCGAGCGACACGTCCAGCGACGCCAGCGCCTCTAGCCGATCGAGGCGCAGCTGCTCCTGGCGGCCCTCCTCGACCAGCGCGCGCTCCTCCCTGCGCCGCACCCGGTCGGCTTCCTCCGCGTCGAGCTTCAGCAGAAGCGCGTCGATGTTGGCCTGCGCCTGCCCCGCCGCGATCAGGAGCGAGCGGTGCTGCGCACGCGACGCGCACACCCCCTGGCCCGCGCCCCCGTCTCCCCGCGCCGGACAGTCAGCCGTGCTGAGCGCCTCGACCGACTCCGCGAGCTTCCGCCGGAGCCCCTCGCGCTCGTCCGCCGTCCATGTGCGCGACGACGGGCACACGACCACGCCCCGGCTGTCCGCATCGGCCTGCGTCCGCCCGCACCCGAGGTAGAGCGCGATTGCCACCAGCGCCTCCTCGGCCAACTGGTCCCGGTGGTCCGCCTCGGCGAGCTCGAGCTCGAAGTCGGCCGAGCGGATGCCGTGCCGCTCCTCGAGCGCTTCGGCGGCGACGGAGTCGATACCGGGGAGATCCGCGTAGACCGTGCCCGCGGCGGGCAACGCGTCCGGCACGCACGGGACGGCGCTGTCGGGCGACAGCGACGCGCAGTCGGCAAGCTCCAGGGACCGCGGATCGGTCCCGCCGAAGCCGCTGAAGTCGATCGACGCGCCCTGCCCGAGCGCGCGCCGCATCTGTCCCGCGAAGTCGTCGATCGGATCGACCAGCCCGCGGTACGAGCTCAGCGCCTCGTCCCTCAGCCGCATCATCGTGTCGCGCATCGCCATGAGGTTGCTGACCACCGAGGCCATCTGCCCGACCACGATCCAGCTCGCCGGGTCCAGCCCGAAGAACGCCCGCGACGGGCGCGCCGCCGCCCCGACCAGCAGGAAGACCATCACCACCACGACGTACGCACGCGCCGGTCGACTCATCGCGCCCTCCCCTCTCACCTAGCCGCGCGGCACGAGCAGGTCCTGCGTCAGGTAGATGCGGACGGGATGCCCCGCCCGCACGCGGACCTCCGGCAGCCGGTTCATGAACCTGTCCAGAAACCGGATGGCGGCGACCGAGAACTGCTGCCGGGCCGGATCGAAATACCCCTCGGACCCGCCGCCGGCGGACAATCCGGCGAGAAGACCCACCGCCCCCACCGCGCCGATCGTGCTCAGGTAGTGGCGGTTGACCTCGTCGGTCAGCCCGGTCTCGCCGAGCGCCGACAGCCCCTCGAACCCCATCCGCACCGACCTTCCGTCGGGGAAGCGCAGCCGGTTGAACGTCACCGCGAGCCGGGTCTGAAACCCGCTCTCGACCGACTGCGCCTGCCCGAGCGCCAACGTCCCCCGGGGAATCACCACCCGCGTGCGATCCGCGGTGCGCACCGCGACGGTCAGCCGCGCCCGCGCCGGCCCCGTGAAGTCGCCCGCGAGCTGGGTCTCGAGGACCGCCTGCATCATGCGGCCCTCGTAGACGAGGTCGAGCCCCTCGGGAACGTCCGGCCAGCGGACCACCGCCACCGAGCCCCGGCCGCTCGAGTCCGAGACGCCGAGGTCCGGTCCCGGCACGTAGAACTCCGTCAGCGAGACGGTCTCCCCCGCGCCCCCAACGGAGCCCGGCGCATCCCCGGCCGGCACCGGCGCGCCCCCGAGAGCGGCCGGCTCCACCACGCCCGGCGCGGCCGGCCGCGCCGCGGGCGCCCGCACCCGCGGCCCCGGCGCGCCGGCTTCCGACCGCAGAAGCGCCCGGAACTGCTCGTCCAGCGCGGGGTCGCCGGTAAGTGCCGGCGGCGGCGGATTCTGCAGGGGCGGCCCCGGCACCGAATCCCCGACCACCGCCGGCGCGCGCAACGAGGCCGTGAACCGCTGCAGCTCCTCGAGCCGCATCGCCTCGCGGAGCTCGCGCTCCTCGACCGTCTCAAGCGTGTCCTGGATGTCGCCGGCCGCCTCCCCGGGCGGCAGCCCCGCGGCGTCGGCCCGCTCCCGGATGCGCTCGGTCTCGAGAAGCGCCGTCCTCGCCTCCTCCAGCTCGCGCCGCGCATCGCGCATGCTCTCTTCGTGGGCGCGGGTCTCCTCCTCCTCGCGGGCCGCCGCCTCCGCCTGGCGCTGCTCCTCCAGCCGGGCCAGGTCCTCGCGGAGCCGCTCCCCCTCGCGGAGGACCGGCGCGACCACGCCGCGGACGTCGGCGACGACCGCCTCGATCGCCGCTTCCCCGCCCGCAACGGCCGACTCGTCGGGCGGGACCCCGGATCCGGTGAACAGCATCACGAGAATCAGCACCGCCGCGATCCCCAGCGCCACGTATACCGGCAGGTTCTTCGGGACGACCCCCGGCGGAACCTTCAGATCCCAGCTTCCTGCCACGGCTCAGCCTCCCCACGCATCCGCCAGGGCGCCCCGGCGCCGAGATCGCCGACCCCGAGAATCCCCGCCGGCACGACGCCGTCGACGCGGATCACCAGGCCCGCGCCGAGCACCTCGTGCGGCAGCACCCGCGCGGTGCCGTCCGGCAGGAAGCCCGCCACCACGATCTCGTCCGTGAGAACCCGGCGGAAGCGAATGAACGTCGACTGCGTGTCGTGCCACATCCCCTCGACCCAGTAGGGCTCCGCCGTGACGTCCACCTCCGGGTTGAACTCGAAGACGAAGTGCAGCCGGCGCGGATAGTCCGCGATGAACGCCTCGACCGCGTCGCCGGCGGCCGAGATCGCATCGTCCACGCGCGAGCGCGCCTCGCCTTGCGCGGCCCTGAGCGCCTCGAGCGCGCGCCGCTCCTCCTCGCGGATCGCCTCGACGTCCACCGCCGAGAGGAACACCGCCGACTCCGCACCGGTCCCCGCGACGACGTCCTCCGCCTCGACGTCCTCCGCCGCCACGCCCGCCGCCGCGTCCCCGGGCGGGCCGACCGGACCGCCGCCCGCCAGATGCACCACCGTATGCACCGGCAGGATGTCGCTCTCGCGCAGCCCCACCGACACCACCGACCCGTCGGCCAGGACGAGCGCCAGGTTGGTCGCGGCGCCGCGGGCCAACGGCCGGACCATCGTCAGATGGCCACCGCCGGTCACGACCCACCGGTCCGGGTCGCCCAGGCGCCTCTCGACCACGTTCCAGTGGGGCGGCAGCACCACGGTCGTCTCGAACCCCACCCGGGCGACCACCTCCGCCTGCGCCACCCCGGCCCGGACGCCGGCGCGCAGCGACCCCTGCGGCACCTGCCCCGCGCCCGGCGACGACCAGAACAACAACAGGAGCGACGCCAGCCCCAGCCGCATAGCCACCACTCTCACCTCCCTGCGGCCAACGCCACGACCACCGCCGCGCCGATTGCCGACCACACCCCGTACATGCGGGGCGGCGTCGCGAACGTCCGCTCGAAGAACCCAGGGCGCCGCTGCGGCATCGCCCCGCCCTCGGCCGCCAGCCCGAACCACGCCTCGCGGCCGCCCAGCCGCAGCGTGCCGTGGCGGATGACCTGCTCGACCACCAGCAGCCCCTCGGGCTCGACGTCGGTATGCACGACCTCGAGGGTGTCGCCGCGCCACGCGAAGACGGCCGGGATCTCCTGCCCCTCCGTGCGCAGGTACGTGAACTCGCCGTCCGTCCAAAGATCCCGCAGGAGGAACGGCACGCCGTACGCCTCGTCGGTGACCTGGTAGGGCAGGCGGACGCGCGAGGCGAAACCCCGCACGAAGTCCTCCTGGCGCCGCTCGGCGTCCGCCCACAACCGATCGACCTCGGCGCGCGCCTGCGCGAGAACCCGCTCGCGCTCGACGCGGTAGCTCGCCAGCCGCTCGCGGAAGCCCGCGACGGCCGACGCCGGCCGATACCGCACGTCCACCGCCGACGCGGCCAGCGCCGTCAGCTCCGGCTCGGTCTCGGGTGCCTCCACCGTCACGACGTAGTCCGTCACCGCATCGGCGTCCTCGACCACCGTGAACGTGAAGACCGCGCCCGACGCGCACGACACCGTCACGTTCGAGACGAGCCCGGCGACGTACGGCTTGACGCTGAGCTCGCGGCCGCGGGCCGTCAGGTCCCAGTTCTCGGCGTCGCCCGCCACCGTACGGACAATCTCCTCGCCCGCCGGGAGGCGCACCGTCGTGACCGTGCGCACCCGCGTGAACACCACGATCGGCTGCGACGGCGACGCCGCCACCGACCGGATCGGCGCCCGCTCCCCCTCCTGGCCCCACGCCGGCCCGGCCAGGCCCGACACCACCACCGCGCACAGGACGCAAACCCTCACCACCGCACCTCCCGTCAACCGATTCACGACGCGCTCTCGCTGCGGCCCAACGCATCGCCGACGTCCCCGTCCACCCCCGACGCCAGCCGCATGAGCGCGCCGGGAAGCCCCCACCTCTCGACGGCCGCCTCGCGGCGCACCGCATCGCTTGCGTCCGACGTGTAGAGCCAGTAGCTCTCCGGATCGACGTTCAGGGTCACGACCGCCGAGTGGCCCGAGCGGTGCACGTAGAGCTCCCGCTTCTGCTCGAGCTCGCGCACCGTCTCGGCCTCCGACGGCGTGAGGCCCAACGCTTGCGCCGCCTCTTCGGGAAACACCGGATTGCCCAGCAGGAGACGCGTCGGCATCGACTCGAGCAGCTCGGGGACCGTCCCCAGCACGTCGCCGGCCGATTGCGTCGCGACGATGAGGACGCCGTTCATCTTTCGCCACGTCTTGGCGGCCTCGACGAGCTTCTGAACGACCGCGCGGTCCTTCAGGTAGCGCCACGCCTCGTCCACGACGAGAATCTTCAATCGGCCCCGCTGCGACTCGTCGTCCATCACCAGCCGCATCCGCTCGAGGAAGAACCACAGCGCCGCCTCGCACCAGTCGGGATACTCCGACGCCCCCGCGAGGTCGACGACCTGCCACCGGGCGAACGCCTCGAGCTCGGCCGGCGGCCCGTCGAACCAGGGCGCCCAGGTGCCGTCGTCGACCCAACGGGACATCGCCGGCCACATGTCCCTCGGCAGCAGGTGCGCGAGCGCGCTGAGCGTCCGATTCGCCGGGGCGCGCCGGAACACCTCGTCGACGCGCCGGTCCAGGTCCGAGAGGTCGTCAGCCCGGCACCGGTAGCTGCCGATCTCGAGCAGGCGCTGGATCCACGCCACCAGGAACTGCCGGGTGCGGACCGACGGCGGCAGGCCGAACGGCTGCAGGCCCATCGTGGCCGCCGACGCCGGATCGAGCTCGTTGCCCTCGACCAACGCGAGATACTTCCCGCCCACGAACCTCGTGAGGTAGCGGTAGCTCCGGCCGAGGTCCAGAACGAGGACCTGCGGGTCGTACTTCAGCGCCTGAACCAGGAGGAAGTTGATCAGGAACGACTTGCCGCTGCCGGTCGCGCCCAGCACCAGCGTGTGCCCGACGTCCGAGCCCCCGAACAGGTCGTACCCGTAGGGCGTGCCCCACGACGTCTCGAACGTCGTCAGCGGCTCCGCGTCGAGGTGCTTCGAGCGGTCGTGGCCGCGCGGCGGCCCGACGATCGGCGCCAGCGCCGACGCCAGCTTCGAGTTGACGAAGAACCGGCGCGGGGGACTGACGCCGGTTTGCCCGGGGAGCCGCCCGAACCACACCGGCGGCAGCCCGTGGGTCTCCTCGACGATCTTCCCGTCGATCCCGCCGACGACGCGCTGCAGCGTCGTGCCCACGTCAGCGAACTCGCGCTCGTTGGCGCAGCGGACCGCCACCGACAGGTGGATCTCGCCGAAGCACACCTCGCCGGACTGGAGATCGACGAGCGCCTGCCCGATCGACGCGACCTCGCTCGCCGCCCCGAAGTCCTCGAGGCTCGCCGCCTCGCCGCCCTCGCCCATCGCGCCCACCAGCGAGTGCCGGGCCTGGTGGTAGTGATGCTGCGCGCTCGCGATCACGCGCCGGGCGCCTTCCCGTTCCCGGCCGCGCCAGCCCAGCACGGCCGAGAAGTCCGCCCCCATGCCGTAGAGGCCGTCCAGGCAGTTGCCGACGACCTGCCCCGGCACCGACGCGAGCGACCAGACCCGGACGATCTGGTCGCCCACCGTGACCCCGGCCCGGGTGATCGTCAGGTCCCGCGAGGCGAGGCGCCAGTTGAGTCCGCAGCGCGTCTCGAGGCCGTCCACCCACTCGCCCTGGCCGCCGTTGCAGAGCCGATGCAGCACCCGCACGGCCTCGGCCTTTCCGACCGGCGTGACGCGGGTCCCCGTCGACAACCGGGCCTCGTAGCCCGCGAGCTGATTCCGCACGTCCCGGGCAACGTCATCGAGGACCGAGCCGATTACGGTCGTGACGTGCGGCGTGCGGCGCGAGCGCCACCAGCTCCGCGCATGGCGGACGAGCCACCTCAGGCCGGTCTCGCCGCCCGCGACGCGGCGGGCGAGGCCCCGGTCGAACTCCCACACCAGATAGACCGCGTACTCGCGGACCCGCTCCGCCACGTGGGCCCGGCGCTTCTTGGCGGCCATCCGCCCGACGCCGTCCACCGGCCCCACGCCGCCGAGCGCCCCCCGCCACCGTTCCACCACCCACCAGAGCCGGACGTCCGGCCCGAGCGCCTGGAGGACCCGCGACCAGACGGTCATGAGCCGGTCGACGTCCGCCCCCGACAAGCCGTCCGCCGGCATCGGGACAAGGCGGGAGAAGCCCAGCAGCCGGCCCGCCCTCGTGATGCACAGGCGGTCGTCCACGAAGCCCCACCACGGGAGCTGATTCGAGAGCGACCGGCCGACCCTGGTTGCGCGCGCCATCACTCCTCCGCCGGCTCCCCGGCCCAGCCGCCGCCGCCGTCCGCCACCACGAGGTACCAGGGCGGGGCGCCGTAGTCCCCCGCGTCGTACCACCCGCCGGGGTTGCGCATCGTCTCGCGCAACACCTCCGAGAAGCGGTCGTCGTAGGCGGTCGTGACGCGCGCGAGCAGCCAGAACAGCCCGAACCCCACGACGGCCAGGAGCAGCGCGCTCATCGCCACGAACAGCACAAGCGCGAACATCAGGCTGAGAAAGAACAGCGTCCGCTCGACGCCGAGAATCTTCAGCGGATCGTTGAGCGCGCCGTACTCGTTGCACACGCCGTCCCCGCGAACGATGCGCACGTCAGCCTCCTTTCGAGCGCGATCAGCACGTGATCGCGGTGCCGCCGAAGAAGAAGACAAGAAACTGAGGGGCGAGCAGGACCATCCCGACGCCGAACACCAGCCCGGCGAGGGCGCTCTTCGAGCCGCCCTCGCCCCACGCATACGTCAGCCCGCCGTAGATGACCGCGACCACCGCGAGGCCGCGGCCCACGATGCCGGTGAACAGCGTGCAGAGCTGGCTCGCCGCCATCGACCACGGATCCGCCGCTGCCGCGTGCAGGGCCTGGTCCGCAAGCCCGAGCAACACCAACACCAACGCCGCCTTCAGCGCGACCTCCGCACAGTTCGACAACCCCGCTCGCTTCCTCGCCCCCCGCATCACGTCCTCCCTCCGCCATTCAGCGCAAGTACTCACCGCTCTCCTCGCGATCCAGCGCTTCCCTGAGCTCCGGATCCCCGCCCTGTCCCCGCCGCATCGCGCGCTCGAGCAGGCCCACCCGCTGACCGACCTCGCCCAGCACCAGAACGCGCGCCAACTGATAGGTGCCGGCCACGACCGACAGCACCCAAGCCGCGGCCATCACCACGAGACGAAGCGCGTGATCGGCCCACAGCACAATCCAGAACTCCCCGAGGTAGTCGAACCGCGACGCCAACCAGGTCCCGGTGAGCGTGACGATCACCAGCGTCATCCCGACACAGAAGCGCCCGGGGTCCATCCGCTCATCTCAAGATGTCGAACAACCGCTCCTCGAGCTCGGTGCCCGGCCGCCACGCGCGCCGCACCCTGCCGCCGCAGTCGCCCGACAGGATCGACCTCGCCAACCGCGCGAGCCTCCCGCCATGGAACGCCAGGACCATCCCCATCCGCATCTTCCGCTCGACCTGCCGCCTCGAATAGCTGCCGGTCACGAGCTCTAGCGCGAGCGTCGACTCCCTGCCCCCGGCGTCGGTCACCTCCAGGAGCGCATCCGGGAAGTGGCACGTCCCGCCCTCGTCGACGGGCACCCCGAGGGCCGCCGCGCACCGCCGCCGCGCGACCGCCGCGTCGAGCCCCTTCCTCTCCGCCGCCGAGACCGAACGCGCGACCTCGCCCTTGAGCTCCGCTTCCAGGCGGACCGACCGGACCGTCCCGCCCAGCGCTTTCACCCGGTCGACGGTCTCGAGCACGAGCTCCGAGACGCCGGCGTCATGCTCGATCTCCCGCGGCCTGACGAAGCCCTGCCAGACGCGGCGGTCCGACCCGCGCGCGCGGCGCCGGCCGCGGACACGCTCGGCGCCGGCCGCGCTGAGCGACAACACCTTGAACCCCCGGCCGGGCGACCCTGCGCGCGCGCGCCGCGGCTGCACCGCGCGGACCTCGATCAGGCCCTCGGACAGCAACTGGCGGACGCCCCGGCCCGCCGTGAAGCCGTGCCCGTCGAAGCACTCCTCCTGGACGTTCCGGTACGAGACGACCCGCAGGTCGCCGAGCAGCTCCAGCGCGTCCCACAGCCGCTCGGCCTGCGACCTCCGAGCCAGCCGGTCCCGAACCCTGTCCCGCCGGCCCGAGTGCGCCCGCGCCCGCTGGCTGCGGAGCTCGCCGACGTCCAGAAACCGCCCGACCCAACGCGCCGAGCCGTCCCGATCGGCCGGCGCCCGCGCCAGCTCGACCACCCGGCGGCCGGCCCGGTCCTCGGACCGCGCTAACGCCGGCACTCGATCCATCACCGCGAACGCTCCTGACATCGGCCCGGCTCCGGCCACGTGCACCAGAAGCCCCGGCCCGACAACCACGCCGCCCGGACCTTCTCCACCTCTTCCACTCCTCCGCGAACCGCGCGATCGAGCCGATCGCAAGCCGCGGCAGGCAAGAGGCTGCCCAGCGCGTCGCCGAGAATCTCCGTGCCGTCCGGCATCCTTCCTCCTACCGCGTCCCCTGCGCGAACCACCGGAGCCGGCTCCCGCGGAGGCGCCTCCCGCTCGCGCTCCGACGCCTCGGCCACGGCCTCGCCGGCCGCGCCCGGGGCGCGTTGTCCTCCGGCCTTCGGGTTCACACCGGACACGTTCAGCTCCTCCAACCCGGCCTCGAAACCGCCGCCCGGAGCCGGCACCAGAAGCGAGCCCGCGTCGGCCAGGCCCTCCCGGAAGAAGCGCCCGACGAAGGACGACGGATCGACCTCCCCGGCTCCGCGCCAGCGCGCCTGCAGGACCACCCACTCGCGCCGCACCCGCCTGTACTCCGCGGGGAACCACCGGCCCCACAGCACGTAGAAGCCCTCGAGCGCGCGGAGCACCTCCGCCGACCGTGCCCGGGGAACGACCCGGGCTCCCAGCGCCGGATCGAGCCGGCGCTCGATCGCCAGGCGCAACCACCCGCCGAGTCCCCGCTGCTCAAAATCGGCACGAACGGCCTCCGTTTCCGCCTCAGCGCCCTCCGCCGCCTTCAGCAGCGTCTCGAGCGGGACCACGCCGGCTACTCCAGCGCGGCCGGCCACATCGGGCGCCCCCGGACGCCGTCCACCAGCCAGCCCGCCAGATTCCCCGCCTCTATCAGCACCGAGCGCCAACCCTCCGACTCGAGGACCCGCGCCGCGCCCGCCGCGAACTCCGGCGAGAACGACCCGGCCACGTACGGCAGCCCGAGGCGCTCGGCGATCCGCTTCGCGGCCGCCGCCGCCACTAGGTCCGCCCGCGGATGCCGGCCGCCCTCGGACCGCTCGGGATGCGACACGGGGCCGCCCACGCCGGCCGCGCGCAGCAGCGCCACCGGATCCCGCCGCGCGGCCGCCGCTTCGAGCGCCGGGTCGCCGGACACCTCCGCCACGCGGAACAGCGTCTCGAGCGAGCGCCGCACCCCGGGCGCGCCGGCTTCCACGACGAGCGTGCGCGTGCGCGACTCGTACAGCAGCCGGTCTCCCGACCCGGGCGCCAGCGCCACCGAGCATCGGCGGGCCAGCGTCTGGGCGACCGCCCGGTACGCCCCGCCGAGAGAGCCGGCCGCCCCCCCGTCCCGCCGCATCGCGCGAAGCACGAAACGCTCGAACGCCGAGAGCTGCACCACTTGGCCCACCAGTCGCGACGCCGCCAGCGTCGACACCACGGCCCGAAGCAGACTCGACGCCCAGCGGATCCCGTCCTCCGTGCCGCGCACCGGGTGGGACACGACGCAGGTGAGTCCGCGGCCCGCGACCGACGGCGAGACGTCCACCGAGCCGCCGACGGCCAGCGACACGCCAGCCGCCCGCGCCACGGACCGGACGATGTGCTCGACGGCCCCGGCGCGGGTCACCACCGGCCTGGGCGGCAGCGGGGCGAGACCGACCGAGCTGACGTGCCACACGCGCCGCCTCTCGGGCTCGTCCACCACGCCGCCCAGGGCCGCGACCATCGAATGCCGCGGCAGCTCGACGGCAGCGGCAGGCGTGTCCGCCCGCTCCACGAACTGCGGCGCCGCCCAACCCCGATCGGCCATCGACTGGCGGAGAACGAGGTCCTGATCGCACGAGAACGCCGCCGGACGCGGCCGGTCGACGAGCGCCGTCACCCCCCAGCCGTCCGCGTCCTGCTGAAACCACGCCGCCGCGCGCGCGATCTCGTCCGCGAAGCGCTCGCCGACGGCGGCCTCGAACCCGCGCACCCGAGGCTGCGGCGACGCCGAACCGCTCCGCGCCCGCGGCGCAGCCGCGTCAAGCGTCACCACGACAACTCCTGCTGGGAAACCGGCCGAGCGGCCGGCCGAGACACGTGAGCGGGCCCGTCATGCCCCCTGGCCTCCGCTCTCTCGGCGGAGACCGGAAGCTCCCGCCCGCGATCCACCGAGAGCGCCCACGCGCCGATGTTCGATGCGTCGGCGCAAAGGCTTCGGAGGCCCTCGTCCTTCACTATCCGCGCCTGCCGCCCGGCCGTTTCCTCCCCCTGGCCCGGCGGCACGTACGCCAGCCCGGCCGCCTCGACGATGCTCCGGGCGCCCAGGGCGCCGACCATCGCGGCACGCGCCGCCCGGTCGCCCGCGCCCGCCCGGCGCCGGTGGTCGAGCCCGGGGAGAGGGCCGGCGACGGCCTCCACGAGGGCCAGGCCGCCCGCGCGGTCGACGGCGCCCGACGCTCCCACCGCCCGGCGCTCGGCCTCGCTGCCCACATGGCGGCACAGGCCCGCGAGCGCGGCCCGCTGGAACGCCTCCCACTGCCGCACCCCGTGCTCCTTGAAGAGCCGCGGCGCCTTGGGGCGATACACGCGCCCGGCGGGATCGAACACCGGCTCGCCGGCCGGGCGGTCCCAGTCGATGCGGACGCTCTCGCGGCGCGCCACGACGCCCGACGCCCGGGCAAGGAGCGCGGCGAACGCCTGGCTGACCGCGCGGTCCGCGCCGTCGCCGGCCGCCTCGGCGGCGCCGCCCTTGCCGCGCCGAACGCGCCGCCGGTGATCCCGCAAGGCGTCGGTCTCGAACCTGGCCACGCGCACGTCTGCATGCGCCCGAGAGTCGTCGGACACCGCCGCCACCAGGGCACCGACCGCCGACGATGCCCACGCCGCCGGCGACGGGAAGCCCGCCACGCCCGGGTGGCACAGCACGAGCCCGTCGCCGTCGCGGCCGTACTCGACCACGTCCGCCGGCTCCAACCTGACGGCAGCCCCCGCGAGCGCGCGCGACACCACGTCCCGAGCCGCGGCTTCGCCGGCGCGGCCCTTCACGAGCCGCGGGTCGCGGCCGGGCGAGAGCGTCGTCTGCGACCCCGAGTGCAGCACCCGGTACACGCCGGGCCGCAGCACGACCGCCGGCGAGCCAGCGATCCCCACGCCTATCCCGCGCCGGTCCCCGGTCTCCAGCACGAACCGGGTCTCCTCGACCGCGGCGGCGTCCCTGACCTCGCCGCCGAGCAACCCGCACTGCCGCTCGGTGACGAACTCGCCCGACCCGCCGAGGAGACCCCGCTCCGCGAGCTGCGAATGCAGCACCGCGGCGTTGAAGGCCTGGTACGGGCGCACCGTCTCCACGCCCGTGGTCCGCGCGATGGAACGCGAGCGCAACGACTCTCCGCCCGACTGGTGGTACGACACGCCCGCGGCCACCTCCCCCGGCACACGATCGAGCACTTCCAGAAACTCGGGATGCACTGCATTCCCTCAAGGGACAGCGCGCGGCCGAACCGCGCGCCATGACCAAGCCCCGCGCGCCGTGCGGGCTAGATGGCGAATGGCTACCGGGGCGGCTCGGCCGGACTATCACCGGCGCCCGGCCCGTTGCCCCCCGGAGCCGCGCGATCCGGGGCCGCCCGCTCCTGCGCCTTCGCGTCCCGCGCGCGGGCCGGCGCCTCGAACGTCGAGCGCGCCGAGTGCTCGAGCATCTCGGGCTTGCGCTCGTGCTCCCAGTCCCGCGAGACGAGGTGCGCGCGCACCGACGCCGCCTCGCGCCACGCCTGGTCGAGGGCGCCCGGAGTCCGCGCGTACGTCGACTGGTCCTTCCGCATCTGCTCGGCCGGCAGCGCCGGCGCGTACTCGATCCCCAGCCGCTCGAGCGTCGTCCTCGCCGCCAGATCCGCGACCATCGACGCGCGCGCCCGCTCCTGCCCGGCGCTGAGGCCGTCCGGCCGGGGGTTCAGTCCCGGCACCTGGACGCCGGCCAGCCGCGCGACCTCCAGGCAGTGGCCCGCCTTGGCCGCCTTGCGCTCCTCCGGCGTGCCGACCTCGGCCGCCAGATCGAGCAGCATCGTTTCGTTGAAGACCTGCTCGCGGGTGTCGGGCGCCGGATACGGCGCTCGCAACGGCTTCCGCTGGGGATGGAACGCCCGGGTCTCCTTGTCGAACTCGGCCGCCTCACGAGGCTGATCGGTCGCCAGATACACGTTCTCGCGGGCGGCCAGCGTCTTGACGGCGCGGTTCGCCACCTGCGCCAGCGCGTCGCTGTGGACCTCGGCGTACCGGGTGCCGCCGGCCGGAATCTGCCGCCGCTCCTTCTTCCGCGCGGACGCGGCCGCGCGGCGGCCGAGCTCCTCGTCCTGCACGTGCTGGCTGAGCTCGTCCGACCGCGCGATGGCGGTGGACACGGCCCGCAGAACCGACGTCGCATACTCGGCCGCCGTCCCGAACTTCTCCCGGCCGGGATGCGCCACCTGCGGACCATTCGACCCCGAGGTCACCGAGATGCGCTCGCCGCCATGCGTCTTGAGCTGCACGCCCGAGCCGCGCACGAGCTGCTGCACCGTGTTGTAGATGGCGTCCCGCTCGTCGGAGTTCCGCCCGTCCATCAGGCGCTTGGGGATCGCCCGCAAGCTCGTCTGCGTATCCACGTGCAGCAGGTCGTACGACGAGGACGGCCGGACGACGACGCCCGACACGACGGAGGGATCCGTGGTCAACCCGAGCGAGCCCGCGCGGACCGCCACTAGCGGCGCGTCCATCCGCTTCTCGTCGAGCTTGTGATGCCCCATCTTGCTCAGCTCAACGGGATGCACCACCTCGGCGCCCGCCATGCCGCGCGCCAACATCTGCGAGTGGAGAATGGTGGCGACCTTCGGGCCGAACGCGTTGCCGTCGTTGTTCCACAACGGACCCTCGCTCACCGGCGCCTTCGAGCTCCGGGTGCGGATGGGACCGCTGTCGAGCGACGCGACCTGGTGGTACGACCGCCCCTCGGCGATATCGTCCGGAATCTGCTGCAGCGACTCGGCGAGCCGGGCCTCCGACTTCTCCTGCCGCTGCTCCTGAAACCGCTGGTTCCCGCCTCCTGCCCCCGGCATGACTGACTCCTTCCGTCACGAATCCCTGTTGGGTTCCCACAGTGAGGTCCCGGCTCCGCCCGGGACCGACGAACGCAGCTTCTCCGGCGCCAGCACCCGCGTCGCCGTCAGCGGTCGCGCGCGGGTTCCGGCACCGCCGCGGACCGAGCCTCCGGCTCCACCGCCGTCGGCTCCCACCCGGCGCGATAGCCGGCGGGGAGCTCAGTCGCGCGCCCGCGCCCGATCACTAACGACGCCATGCGGTCCGCGTCGCGGCACAAGTCGTCGCCGTGCCGCACGAACACCTGTCGCGCCTCCGCCGACAGCGGGAGGCCGGGCGGCGGCTCGTAGCGCAGTCCCAGCGCGCCGACCAGCTTCGCCGCCGCGAGATCGCAACGGATCTGTTCCCGCACCCATCCGATCGAGTCTCGCGGAGCCCCCGCGTCGCGGCGGCCCTCCCGCGACGGATGGCCCGTGGCGGCCGCCGCCGCCAACGCGACGGCCGACGCATAGCGCGGACCCGGCGACCAATCCCGCGGCACCACCGCGCAGTCGTCGCGGAGCCGGTACGCCGCCGCGCCGGCTCCATCGACCACCACGCGAACACCCAGCCCGTGAACCAACTGGTCGACCGACGCGATGCCCATGTCCGCCCGGGCCGGAACCGGAACGCCGAGCGCCTCGACCGGGAACACCGGTCCCGCGTCGTCTCCGCGGAGGCCAGGGACGACCACGCCGACGACGCCCGGACCGACCCGGCCGCCCCGCTGCACCGCCTCCGGCTCGTCCCAGAACACGTCGGCCCGCACGCCGGCGCGGCTGCGCCAGGCGTGAACCGCCAGCGCCTGCGCCGCCGGCATGACCTGGCACCGCGTACCCCCCGCGGGCCACACGGCCCCGGCGAACGGCCGGCCGCCATCGAACAGGTCCGCCGCCGCGGGCGCGACCTCGGCGACCGGACCCGCGGGGCGAACCGCCGACGCGCCGGGCCCCAGGCCATAGCGCTCGACGACCGGGGCCCGGTCCGCCGGCGGCCACGACACGTTCGCGCGCTCCAATACGGTCGTCATCACCCCCGCCAGGGCGGCCTCGTCGGCCACCATCCACGAGTCCAGGCGCCGGACCACGGCGAAGCCCCCGTGCACGGCACGGGCGGTCCTATGGCAGCCCTCGCCCTCGCCGCCCACCGCGCGAACCCCCTCGGCGAGCGACCCGCTGGACTCAAGCACCGCCTCCACCGCGGACGTCGGCAACGGGTCCCGCAGCGGATCCAGACCCACCGCATAGTGCACCTGGGCGACCGCCCGCGTCCGCTCGAACCACGCCCCGAAGTTCGCGCCGCCCGGATCCAACTCCTCGAGGCCGAGGCCCTCCCGCTCGCGCGCCCAAGCGCGCTCGACCACCGCCGCGCCGTACGGATCGCGCACGCACGCATCGACGTGCCGCAACGCCACCGACTGCGCCGCCCGGTCCAATCCGTTCACCACGGACCGCTCATCTGCTACCCGGCCCAACACCGCCGCCGCGGCCGACAGCAGCACCGGATCGGTCCCCGACGCCGAGAACACCGCATCGAGCGGCGGCCCGTAGCGCACGCGCCCCAGCGCCTCCGCCGTCGCGACCGACAAGCCGCCGACATCGCGAAGGTCCCGCCGATCGCAGGCGTCCACCACCATCGCGGCGAACGCATCGGAACCCGACCGCGGCAGCTCGCGGAACGCGTCCTGCAGCCGATGAGTGCGAAGCGCTCCGTCCACCTCCAGCGCCCTCGCGCGCCTCTCGGGTAACGGGTCCCGGAAACCGAACAGCCGGCTGTCCGCGACCCAGATCGACGGATGCGACCGCCGGGGCAGCGGCACCTTCCCCTCCAGCCGCCGGCCGACCTCCACCGAGAGCGCCACCTCGTACACCAGGTCGCCGTGCGTCCGCAGACGACGGCGGCGAGGCAGCGCCTCGTCGTCCTCGTGAATCGCCGCATCCGTCTGGTCGCACGCGTCGAGCCAGTCCGACTCGGCCTCACGGCGCGCATCGACGCGATCCATCAGCTCGCCGCGGTCCTCACGCGGCGACTCCAGCTGCCGCTGCGTGCGCATCCCTGCCGGGCGCACGAACGTACGGCCGCGCGGGCGTCTAGCCACGAGCCGGCTCCGCCCCCACCGCCCCGGGTCCGCCGCCCGACGCGGCCGGCGGCAACGGCGAATCTCCGGGATCGATCTCGAGCTCGTGCTCCGGCGGGCTCTCGCCGGCGTCCTCCTCGAGCACCGTCTCGTAGAACTCGCTGTCGGACCCGAAGATCGCGTCCGCCGCCGCGGCCTCGGACATCGCGACCACGTCGACCCGCAGGTTCCACTCCCGGATCTGCTCCATCGTGAGAACCACCGTGCGGGCGCGCGACTGCATGGCCGCCTCGAACTCCTCCCGCGTCTCAGGCACCAGCGCCGTCTCCACGACGCCGCGGCGCCGCAACCTCCTCTGCTTCATCGAGCTGTCCTCCGAAAAACGCGCACTAGCGCGCGACGTCCATCGCCGGCGGCGGATGCCGCCGCCCGTACTCCGTCCGAGGCTCCTCCAACCCGAGCGACCGGCACGCGCGCACGACCGTGCGCTCGGCGTAGTCGCGCGGATTGGACTTGTCCTCCCGGAACTCCGCCAACTCCTGAATCAACACGCCGGGCGACTCCCCCGCGCGCAGCGCATCCACCACCTGCGCCCAGTCCGCCTCGGACTGCGACGCCGGCACGATCCTCCCGTAGAGATACCGCCGGGCGGGCGCAGCCGCGGCCGAAGGCGAACGTTGCGCCGGCGCCGGCACGCTCACCCGCCGCGGGGGCATCACTGACCGAAACGCCCTGGGCTCCCACCACTGACTCCCCACGCCCGAGCCGTCGTACACGTGCCTCGCGACCTGCGCGACCCGCACGCCGCCGCGCCCAGGCTTCCGGTTCACGAACCCCGGCACCCGCATGACGCGCGTCACGTCCACCACCGCGGGGTCCGCCTCGTACGCGGCGGCCAGGCGCCGGTTGACCTCCTCGGCGCCGGCCCTCGTCCACGCCGCCGGGTCCACATGCCAGAGGACCTGCCAGCGCCCGACCGAGGAGCGCACCACGACGGCCGGCATCGGGACCTGCCCCGCGCGCACATCGCGCATCAGCTTCCCCACGCGCTGATCGCCCTCGGCGTCGAAGTCCAACTGCAAACGCCGGACCTCCGCCACGGAGCGGCTGCTGCCCGGCTCCATCGGGTTCACCGAACAGAACACGTCGCTCCCGGAGTCGTTCGCCTGCCGCAACATCCGCTGACCACTCGGATGGCACCAGTAGCCCACCGCCCGCGTGCGCTGCACCACGCCGCCCCCAGGGCCGCGATCCCGCAGAACGACCGTCGCGTGGTCCTCCGGACCGAACAGCTCCGAGAACCACGCCACCGAAGCACGGTGCCAGGCCGCCCGTTCCGTGAGGCGCGGAGACCCGCTCACCTTCTCCTCCGAGCACGCCCGAACCACCGGTGGCAACTCTCATTGACATAACAAGCGGATACAAAGAAGCGGTCCACTCCCTGCACACATCCCGCTTATACCGCCAATCAATTGAGAGGAACAGATTTTGTACCCCAAGCGGTAATCACTTTTTCGGGAGCGGTCAAACAACGTGAAACGAACGGCGCAAATCAGGAGGGTGGATATTTCCAATTGAAACGATCCGAATCGACCACGACGATCGTGCCGGCCGCGTAATCGTGCAGCGCGCGCCGGCGCTCATCGAATACCACGACGCCGAAGAGCAACCCGCGCCCGAAGAGCAACTGGAGGACCTTCGCGACGTAGCGCACCGACAGCCACAGTCCGTCCTCGGTCCCGACCACGCGGAGCCCCGTGCCCATCTTTCCGATGGTCCGGCCGCCGCACCGTTTCTCGAAGAACACGAAGTACGCCCAGCCGCATGCGAACGTCGACGCTTGACGTAGCCCCGGGTGAACGCCCAACCCCACGCCCTCGACGATGACCACGCGCAACGCCTCCTCGAGCACTAGGCCGAGCCCGACTACCACGACGAAATCCGCGGCCGCAGCCACGGCCCGCCGGCGCAACGGCGCCGCAACCGCCCCGTCCTGCTCGTCGCTCATCACACCTCCATCGAGGACACCGGATACGGCAGTTCCCGCCGAAAGACGGGCCGTACCAAAAGAAACACGCGACCGGGCGTTCCGGCCGCGGCTGCCCAGCGAGAACGCCCGGTCGCCACCTCCCCGAACCCCTCCGCCTCGGGGCTCCCCGCCACACCACGCCCGAAGCGAGATACGTGCCCAATGGCCGGCCACCACGCCGGAAGACCCCGCAAACCGAGATACCGCGTACGCCGGACCCCGTCATCACTGGGAGCGTGCCAGTCCAAGTACCATCCCAACAGGCGCTTAGCCCGAAACACGAAGTCCCTGGTGGCCAGTCCCGTGACTGGCCTGAAGTACCCTGAGCGACCCCCGCCCGGGCCGTAAGACTCTACGGCCCGCAAACAGCGCGGACCGCCGAGTCTCACTCCCGGTCGAACCGGGGTCGCTCAGGGAGCATTTTTCCCTGCGGGAAGGCTTCCAGGTTCGCCGTCAGGCGTCCCACCTGCTCGACGCCAGTGATACAGTCCATTCAATCGTAATGACTCATTGAACCGACTCAATTCAATGACCTCATCGTTTCCATCGGATTCGATGGTCCGATCGTTTCCATCGGATTCGATGAACCGTATGAATTCATCCCGTTCAATCATTACCCGCGACTGACACGACTGTTTGAGTCCACACAAGTTGAGGTCATAATAGAATTGAAGCAAGACGCGCAACACATCGAACTCCGCCAACCGGAGGAACCCATAGTGTTGCGCCAAGTGCGCGGAACCGCGGCCCCCGGCCGCCCCTCCGTGCTGGAGCCCACTGATAACACACATCCACCCCCCTGCCGAACATCCCGGTCCGCGGCCCGCAACGCCGCACGTGATAAGCGTCCTCTCACAGAAGGGCGGCACCGGCAAGACCACGCTCTCCTGCGCCCTCGCGGCCCTGGCCGTGGGGGACGGCATCGCCACCGCCATGCTCGACCTCGACCCCCAGGCGTCGGCCGCCAAGTGGCACGACCTCCGGAAGGCCAACCACGCCGGGGAACCGCCGGTGTACGCGACGCCGAGCTCCCGCATGCGGGCCCTCGTCGAGGGCCTGGGCAGCGACGGGGCGGAGCTCATCGTCAGCGACACGGCGCCGCACTCCGGGGCTGACGCCCTCACCGTCGCTAGGCTAAGCGATACCATCCTCATCCCGGTGCAGCCGAGCCTTCCCGACCTGGCGGCCGTCACCCGCACCATCGAGATCGCCGAGCTCGCGGGAACGCCGGCCGTGGTCGTGCTGAACCTCGCCCTCGCGAACCACCCGAGCGCCGGCGAGGCCCGAAGCGTCATCGCGACCACCAACGTGGCCGCGGCGCCCGTCGTGCTGCACCGGCGGATCGCTCACGTCAACAGCTTCAACAACGGGCAGTGCGCCGCCGAGTACGAGCCCCGCGGCAAGGCCGCCGGCGAGCTGCGCGCCCTGTTCGCGTGGCTCCAGGCCGCCTGCATCGTCCCCCGCGCCAGAAAGGGGCAGGCGGCATGACCGGCAGAAGCGGCGGTCTCGCCGACGCCTTCGCGAAGACCCACGAGCGCATCGTCGGCCGCGACCGGCCGGCGCCACCCGGCGGAACCTCCCCCGAGTTGGTGACGCCCGGGCCGAAGCCGGCGGGACCGCCCGCCGCAGCAGCGAGACCGGCCGCGTCCAGACGGGGCGGCCGGTACCGGTACGTGAACACCCGGCTCCCCGCCGACGTCCACAAGACGCTCCGGAAGATCTGCATCGACAAGGACGTGAGCCTGCAGGAGCTCGTCACCGAAGCCCTGACCGAGTACGCCCGATCGAAGGAGAGCTGAAACATGCGACGCTGGAAGCCGCCGACGCCCAAGCTCGGCCGGGACGCGGTCGTCCTGACCCTCGTCACCCTCACCGCCGGCGCTCTCGTCTGGATAGCCGGTCACGAGGCGCAACCCGAACGCCCGGAGCCGCCCCAGTCACCCGACGGCCTGGCACCCGTGACGACGGCGCGGGCGCTGCCCGCCGATCTCGAGACGCTCGCGCCACCGCGCCCGGCAACACCAAGCCCGCCGCCCATCGGCCCGGAGCCGCCCGCCGAACCTGACCCCGCGCTGCCCAACGCCGAGCGCGCCGTGTCGAGCCCCCCGTCCCGCCCGGCCCCGTGGGTCGTCATCGACGCGGAGCGGTACGACCTCACGTCAGCGACACTCCCGCTCTACGCCCGCCTGCCGGGCGCCTACGAGTGGCCGCTGCCCGGCATCGAGCGGCTCGAACTGATCTGCTTCCGCAAGGAAGGCGAGCCGGGACACGTCGGCATCATGCAGACGGCCGACGGGCAGCTGTTCCACTGGGGCGAGGAGCGCCGCTACCTGCAGGAACACCTCGACGCCGATCGCATCGACTCGACCGAGATCCAGACCGTCGCCGATCCCGGCGCGTTCATGGAGCCGCTCAGGGCCGCCGCCCACGGAGTCTGCGCCAGAAGCCTCCACGAGTCCGACCCGGGCGCCTAGCGCCCGTTCACCGCGACCACGGCGCCGAAATCTCCGAACGCCCGGGCGAACAGCGAACGGTCGACCCCGAACCCCCAGAGCATCAGCGGGCCGACCGCCGCATCCCCCTGCAGCCAACGGCGGGCGCCATCCCCGCCCGCGCCGAACGCCACAACCGAAAGCCGCCCGGCGTTCAACAACCGCTGCGCCCACTCCTCGTCCGGAACGCAGCGTGTGAGAACGATGGCGCTCTCAAGCTGCTGCCCCTCGAGCGCGGCCGCCAACGGGGTGCCCGACGCCTCCCCGGACGGCGCACACCAGAGCACGTGCCCCCGCCACTGCTCAAGGGGGCCGAGACGACGGCCGTCTACCGGCGCCGCGCCGCCGCAAGCGGCCGACGCCCGGTCGCGAAGCTCGTCGGTCGGCTCCCAATCGGCCGCAGGAGATGCGGTCCCGATCGATTGACGAGCCGGTCCCGCCTCGCTCCTGGTCCCGGAACTGCGCGGCGACGCCGGCCCCACCCCCGAGTCCCCGGCCGGCGGTGCCGACACCGCGCCGCCGGACGACCCCGACGGCCCCGCCGGCTCCGGCGGTTCGTCCGCTAGGCCCAGGGCCTGAACGAGCGAGCCGGCCTCCCCGGCGCGAACCGCATCCACCGCGGCATCGAGCCGCACGGGATCGACGGCCCTCACCTTGTAGGCGTCCCCCACCGTCACCGTGCCGTCCAGAAGCGCGGCTTGGACGCTGCCGGACTCGATCTCCCCGGCGGCCCGGGCCCGCGCCACCGACATGCGGCTCACGCTCAGCGACGCTGCCGCATCCTCGAGCGTCACCCCTTCCGCCGCCGCCAACTGCGCGGCGAGCACCGCCCGCTGCGACGTGGACAGATGTCGCCGCCGCACGTTGGCCGAGACGATCCACTCGACGACGTTGGTCCTTTCGTCGAGCTCCTGGATGGGAGGCTCGAGGTCGAGATCGCGGCAGGCGCGAAGCCTCGTCCGGCCGTCCACCAACCACCGGCCGCACACGACCACCGGGAACCGAACGCCGTTCGCCTCGATGTCGGCCCGCAGGTTCGCGTACTCCTCCGGGGGGAACTCGGGGAACATGGCCGCGACGGGATGGACCTCGAATTCACGGCCGGCGATCGTGACGCAGCTCTCGTCGCCGGCCATGAGGCCCGTCATCCGGTCCGCTCCACGGCCCGTCCTGCCCCGGCAGGCTGCCGCTCCGCCGCGCGCTGGGCGCCGCGGCCTGCCAGCCGCCAGTCGCGCCCCTCCAGCCCGACCACCCGGCAGCGGCCCGCGATCCGGCTCGCCAGCCGGTCGTCCGCCATGAACGCGCCCACCTCGCTCGGCGTCTTGTTCGACGTCCATACCGTCCGCCGGCCCGCATCGTGCCGCGCCTCGTAGAGCATCAGAAGCGTCCGACGCGTGTAGTCCGTCGCCGCGTCCCGCTCGGCCCCCAGGTCGTCCAGCACCAGCAGCTTCACGGCCACCAGCCGCTCGAACGTCTCCGAGGTGTCCGCCGCCGCGCCGTGCGGTTGGAGCCGGTAGAGCAGCATCGGCACCCGCTCGAACGCCATCGACCGCTCCCCCGAGCGCCACAGCTCGTTCAGCACGGTGCACGCCAGCCGCGTCTTGCCCGTGCCCACCGGCCCGCACAGGAACAGATCCCGCCCGCCGTCGCCGGCCCGCACGAACGCCCGCGCCTCGTCCAGCGCGTGCCGGTTGTCGGCCGTCTTCCGCCAGCTCGACCACCGCGCCTCCCGGAACTCCCGCGGCACCGAGGGCGGGGCGGCGTGCGCCGCCGTCCAGCAGCCGCAGCGCCGCAGGCGCTTCACGCCCTCGACCTCCACCGGCTCCCAGCCCGGCGTCCCCTCGCACCGCGCGCACCCCACGCTCATCGCTTCGCTCGCTGGATCCCCGCGTCATACGCATCACGCGACTCCGTCGACCGCGCCCCGCCGCCGCGCCGGCGCCGAGTCCCCTCTCCCCCCACACCCCCCTCTCCTCTAGGCCATAAGCCGTTAGCCGTTTCGTACGCGCGTACGCGAGACGGAAGTTCTTCTGAAGTAGTGCGGGAGTTGTTCTGAACAACTTCAGAAGTTGTACTGAAGTGCTGATCCGACTCCGTTTCACGCGGCTTCGCCCGCAGTGCGGCACTACTTCCGAAGTTCTCCGGAAGTGCCGCTGCGCTGCTGTCGGAGTTGTGCGGCAGCTCTCCAGAAGTTCTGCGGAACAACTTCCGCAGTTGTGCCGAACCAGTGCCGGAGTCCTTCGGAAGCCCCGGCACCCGGGCGCCGCCGGGATGGGTCGACCACAGGTGGTGCGTCCTCGCACTCACCTCGGCCGTGGCCGGGAGCGGGTGCAGCGTCCGCGCCGGGAACCGCACCCGCTGGAAGTCCTGCCAGTCCCACTGGTACAAGTAGCGCGCCCGCTGGTGCTCGAACCCCGCCACCAGGCCGGCCTCGACGAGCCGTTCGATGCACTTGGCGATCGCACCGGCCGGCCGCGTGCTCAACGCATCGTGCGCCGCCTGGAACGCCACGGCGTCCGCCCGCATCACCCCGAAGTCGTCGGCCGCCAGCACGTAGGTCGTCCACACCCGGAACTCCAGGTCCGTCAGGCTCGACACCTTCGCCGAATGGCCGAGCCGCGCGTGCAGGAGCCGGTCGGCGGGCATCGCTACCTCACGCTTGCTGCGCCGTTCCGCCATGCGCCCCCGTTCCGCGGAGCCGCTCCCTGCCGGACCGTCCCCGCCGGACCCTCCTCGATTGCCCCCATCAGCACGCCCGCTCCGGATCGCAGATCCCGCAACGCGCCCATTCGGGTCGCGGCCCGACGACGCGCACCGTCGCATCCGTCCGGTCCCGCCAGTACGAGGCCACCGCCGGCCAGCACCACGGACAGACGAACACCGGATCGCCGGCCTCGGGATCTGCCACACGCCACCCGGCGGCATCCGGCTTGCCTGCCGTCTCCCCGCCGCGCTCCGTCGCCGCGTTCACGCCGTCCGCCTCGCGCGTCCCCGCACGGCCCGGCCCGATCCGCCGGCCGCGAGCCAAGCGAGCAACGCCGACTTGCTCCAGCGCGGCCGCTTGTCGATCCCCGGCAGCGGCGCCACCGGGAAGACCCGCGCCCGCACACGGCGCTTGATGGTCGACGGCGAGCAGCGCAGCAGCTTCGCCACGTCCTCGATGAACAGCACCTCGGGCAGGGCGTCGGTCCCGCCGCCCGCCTCGCGCCGCCCGCTCATGCCGCACCTCCCAGCACCCTGGCCCGGGCCCTGGCCGCCGCCCGCTCGGCCCGCTCCAGCCGGTCGAGCGCCGCCGTCGCCTCCGCCTCGAACCCGGCGGGCGGCTTCCGGTGCCCGTTGAGGATCAGGTTCAGCTTCGTCTGGCTCACGCCGAGCATCGCCGCCAGCGTGTGCTGCGGCAGCCTCAGCCCGGCCAGCCGGCTCCGGATCCGTCGCGTCATCGGCTGTCGTCCCATCAGATGTTCAACAATATTGGTGATATGCGAGCATAGGTTAAGCAATATTTAGGTGTCAATGGGGTAATTTTCTGTTATTCTGTCGGGGTGACTACAGTCGGGAAGCGCCTCCTGAAGGCCCGGAAACTGCGGGGGTTCTCGCAGGTGCGGCTCGCCGGCGGAACCAGCAACTCGCCCTCCCTGATCTCGATGGTCGAGGGCGGCCACGCCAACATGTCGGTCGCCAGCCTGACGGCCTCCGCCAAGGCCCTCGGCGTCTCGGTGGACTTCCTCTGCGGGCTGACCACGGACCCGACGCCGGCCCGCCAGCTCGCGACGGAGCTGGCCGACTCGACGACCCGCGTCCGCGACCTCGAGGAGCAGCAGGCGTACGTCCCGACCGCCGACGACGGCGACTACGTCGGGGTGTCGGAGCTGGCAGGGGCCGCGGGCGGCGGCGCCGTAGTCGACCACGAGCGGATCACCGGCCGCGTGAAGTTCCGACGGGAGTGGCTCTCCCGACACGGCCTCCCGGCCGCCGAGTGCCGCGTCATCCGGGTGCTCGGCGAGTCGATGGAGCCGACCCTGGTCGACGGCTGCTCGATCCTCGTCAACCAGGCCAGTCGGCGCCGGAGGGTCGGACGGATCTTCGTCGTGCGGACCGAGGACGGGCTCGTCGTCAAGCGCGCCGGCAAGGACCGCGCCGACGCCTGGCTGCTCGTCAGCGACAACCCGAACAAGCAGGCATGGCCAACCGTGATCTGGCCCCTCGACGCGCCGGTGATCGGCGAGGTCAAGTGGGCCGCGCGGACATTCGTATGAGGAGTGACCGGATGGGTTCCACCGCCAGCAAGACCAACGATGCCCGAGTCGACGTCGCCGGCACGGCGGCGCAGGAGACCCCCCGCCCGAAACAAGGCCGTGCGAAGCGCGAACCGGTAGCACGACGCTCGCGAAAGACCGACGCCCCCGCGTCCCAGTCGCGTAGCCGCACCCGCGTCGCCCCAGGGATCTACAAGGACCGCTGGGGCTTGGCCGCCACCGTCAAGGTCAACGGCATCCAGCGCGAGGCTCGCTTTCCACCCGGGACGCCTCTCAAGACCATCCGCGCGCGCAGGGACGAACTCCGGGCGAGCCTACGAACGTTGCCTCGCGCCCCGCGCGAGACTCTCGCGTCCGACGCCGACCGCTATCTCGAGCAGGTGACCGGCAACTTGATCGGCGGCGCTGAGCGCCGTCGCGACGTCGAGGCGTGGCTGCCGAAGTTTGGTCATCTGGCCACGCTCACGCTCGTGGAGCACCTCGCGGCGCTCAACGCCAAGCTGCACGACTGGCGCCGTACCCGCGCCGCGTCGACCTGCAACCACCGCCGACACGCCCTCATGCACATGGTGCGCACGTTGTACGGTCGCCGGGCTGCCCTCGACCTCGAGGACCTCGTCCGCTTCCCCCTCCCACTACCCCGGCCCCGATGGGTCGACCGCCCACACATCGACGCGGTCCTGCAACACCTTCCCCCCGGCACGAAGACTTCCGCCAGGTTGCGTCTCATGCACTGGACCGGCATGCGGCCATCTCAGATGGGCCGCCTCACCCATACAGACTTCCACCTGAAGGACCCGGTTCCCTACGTGAACGTACCTCGCGGCAAGGGAGGCCGCCTGGCCGCCATCCCTCTCGTCGACGACGCCTTGACCGCTGTCCAAGACTTCATCTCCGCCGACGCGTTCGGCCCCTGGTCCACACAGAGCGCCAACAAAGCGATTCAGGCCGCGGCACAGAGAGCCCAACGACAGCCCTTCACCGTGTATCAGATCCGCCACTCCTTCGCGACATGGCTCCGGCACGCCGGTGCCGATCTCGCCGATATCCAAGACCTCTATGGGCACACCAATCCCGCCACCACGCGGATCTATGCTGCGCCGACGCTCGCCAAGCAGCGCGAGGTAATCCGGCGCCTTCAACTCCCGACCGGTGCCTCAGCACACTCCACGCTCGTGGCCGTTGCGGCCAACGCCACCAACTCTCGAGAAGTAGAGTAGATGGCCTCCCTTTTGGTTTGAAACAGATCCGCCAATGCGCCCCCGCATCGTTTCTGCATCGCACCGTGCACCAATCTGCTCACCGCACCGCTCCGCCGCATCACTACTGGGCGTCTGCGACACTGCTCTGCCATCATCACTTTTCTGGACGCTCAAAGTGGAATCCAAGCAAACTTCCGGCGGGCTCCTTATCTGTCAGGGTTAATCGCACATACTTCTCGACGTGAAAGCCTTTGCTGAAATCCTCGCGGGGAACCATATCCGAGTTCAGAGCACAAATATACTGCGTGTCAGTCGACCCCGCCACCTCCGCCGCTCGCTCCAAAGCAAGAGCCCGCTGTCTGGAGTCCACGCCGTCGTAGAGCATGCTGTCATGAACTAAGAAATCCAAACCCCTCGCTCGCTGCGACATTAACTGTAGCAACATCAGATCGAAGCAGAAAATCTTCATTTTGCCAACGCCCTCGCTACCGCTCTTATTGATCTCCACGCCGTACTTGAAACCAGTATCATTGATATCGATAATGAGGTGTCCCGACGTCTCATAGAGCGCCCGTGAGTTATCATCAAACTGCCCTATCGCAATACTCCAGGACGCTCTCCGTTCTTCATGATCCATTTCGGCCACTCTCGCCACCTCCGCCTTCTCTATCTTTATCTCGCGGAGTCGCATCTTTCCGTCTTTGATCTGTGAGATTCGCTCGCGAGCGTTCTCAAGTCTGCTCCTCGTCTGCACGAGCCGTTCCTGAAGAGACGCCATCTCCGACAATGCGCCATGAGTCTCCAGAATACCGAGCAGTTCCGCCCTTTGTTCGTTCCACTTCCGAATCTGTGCGTCCTGGGATTCGAGCAAGCGCTCGAGACGACCTATCTCAGCTTGTAGAAAGCTCCGCCGATTAGCAACTATGCTCGCATGAAACTCCTTCGCCTCGGCGAGAGTTCGACGAACGGACTCGCCGAAAACCACACTCGCCTCTTTATAGACCCTATCAATAGAAATCGTCGGCGGCGCCACCTCGTCGGCCACCGATTCTCTGTAGCGGGCAAGTCGCCTCCGGTCAATGAGGTTCTTGTTGACCAGATCGTGAACGGTCTTCGTGAGCTCATCCACTTCGTCTTGAATCGCGTCATACTGCGGATGGACACGGAAGTCCTTCAAAGCAATCGATTCCTGCCGCAGCTGCCTTTCCAATCGAATACACTCAGCTTCCAGTTCCCCCACGGACGCCACGAACTCCACACCAGCATTAGAGGCTTGGTCAATGGCCCTTATGACCTTTTCTTGATCTCTCAGTTCCTGCCACCGTGCGGCATTCTCCCAGTTCATGCCTAGCAGAAATGCAGTGTGCAGTTGCTTGTCCCACGTGGCCTGCCACGACGTGTGTCGAAACGGCTCGAGGTACGCTTCGGCCCCACTCCTAACAAAGTACGAGATTAAGCTACGGAACGAAGGTTTATACTTGTCCTCATTGTTCGGCGCCGACAGTCCGAACATCGCCCACCCAAGTAGTTCCCTCCATCGAGTCACTTCCATACTGGACACCCCAAACGAATCGGGGGCGTCGGGCTGCTCGATCCAACCCCTGGTTGAACCTTGAATCACCACCCACTTGGGTCTATCGACCGCGCGGGTTACCTCGACTCGGTTCCCTGCGACCGTCAAGTCTAACGTGAACTCCCAACCCTCCAAAGCCGATATAGTTAGGCCACGCCCCTTGGTCACACGGGAGCCTAGGCAAAAATCGATGATGTTGACTAACGTCGACTTGCCAAGTCCATTTCTCGTATCCTTTTGCGTGGATTCTTCAGTGCGGTCCGCGATGACGATGTTCAGGCCGGTCGCAAACTGCACCGACTGGAACGAAGGCCGATTGGCCGTTATGTTGTGGATCATCACGTGTTCCTTGTGATGAGCCCTTCCTCTAGTTGCACCGCGCCAACGATATAGAGCATATCGAGCACCAACACGAACCTTTCGAAGTTCCCAATCGTTTCTATCTGCCGCACGGATTCCCAAAGTTGCGTGACCGTTCGCGGACGGTCAATCTCGTTGAGCAGTGTCGCGCCCACGCCGAGCAAGGCATGCTCTTGCGGAATGTGTTTCGAGGGCAGAATCATCTCTCAAAAACCTCGCATGCTTCGAATAAGTAAACGAGGACTGCAATGCCGGCGGATTTCTTCACTTGTTCTCGGCAACCGCGCTGAGCGAAACGGCACATTAAGTCGAATAGGTCGTCGGCCGAGTGTCCCGCGCGTTTCAGACGATAGTACTCCTCGAGAAATCCAGCCTTAAGGCGGTCCGGGAAGCCGGGCTCGGTTTGTGTTATCGCCATTACGAAATTACGCACCTCCCGAGAGAGAGTTAGCCCCATGGCAAGGGTCACCTTCGAACTGTTTCCTAGGCTGTTCTTCTTCAGCTTGTCATCGAGAGGAACGAGAAAGAAACTCCCGTCTGCAGATTCTGGGTTGAGTTGCAAGAATCCTTGAATGGTCTCCTCCAGCTCAGGGAATCCTACATTCGGGAGTGCACTGTGCACCGCCTCGCGGACGGTACGCTCATGGTCTTGCTTGATTCGGCGAAGGCGTGCGACGGGATAGTCCACCTCTCCCTGGGGAATCGCATCGACAATGGCGTGGCAGGTGCGACACAGATAGATCAAGTTGTCGCAATGATCTCGTTGCTGGTCCGTCATGCTGTCGTCGTATCGGGCAGAGGTGGCCTTCTCACCCGCGATGTGGGCGGCCTCACCGACATTAGTAGGCTTTCCTCCGTCGGAATCCACAGACAGGTTTCGCTGGCAACCGGGTAACGCGCACACGTCTCCGCTTCGGTAGGCGAGGATGAGTCTGGTTGAATAGGATGCACTCATGGCTCTAGGCAGCGAGTACCTCCGCGGGATCAACGACGGTCGCGGCGTGGACGTTGCAGCATCGGTCTTGAGCCCGCATGGCACGTACCGAGTCCATGCCAAGCGGAATCCTCGGTGACGGCGCAGGAATTGCGCACGCGCCCCTCGCTGTGACGAACGGCGGCCGGAGTCCCCGCGTATCACGCCATTTCTCCACGCGCGGTGTACTGGGCCGGTACTATACCCGGATCCCGTGTTGCGGGAGCGGGGAATGTGCCCGCGGATCTTCCCGGAGGCGGCAACCGGCCCGTGAGCGGCCGGTCCTGGTCGAGCGGTCGTGGCCTGTTCCCAGCTCCAACGGCGGTTGGTCGGGATGGTCGGAGGGAACGGTTCCTGGCGGCGACCGGGGCTCCTCTCGGGATGGGCCGTGCTAGGATCTTCTTGAGATGGGGATGCGACTGGAGCGGCGACCGGTGGCGGCGGTCTCAGGATGTGGCAGGGCGCGTCGGGCCGGCACGCTGTCGCTGCTCACGCGGCGCCCCGTTTCCGAGCCATTTGGCTGGCAGTACCGGCTGGCAGTACTTCGGTGGGTTCTCGTAAGTCGTTGATTCTAAATGGTGTGGGCCGCTAGCTCAACTGGTAGAGCAGCAGACTCTTAATCTGCGGGTTCGGGGTTCGAGTCCCTGGCGGCTCACCAATTCAAGCACAACAATATAAGTCACTTACGGTGGCCCAGGCAAACGCCTGACGGCACGGCCACGATCGCTGAGTCAGCACTGAGTCGGCACCGCCTGGTTGGCAGCCCGTCAGTTGTCGAGCGCCGAGACGGCGGCTCGCACTTCCATTACGTCCACCGCTGCGATGACCGTCGTCCCGGACGTCAACGCCCGGGTGCTGTAGATCGGCGCCGGACGCCCGGCCGCGACGTACACCTCCAGCAGCGCCGTGCGCAGCTCTGCGAGGTGAACCTGCTTGATCGGCGTCACCCCGGGGACCAGTACCGGGTCCGTCCACCCCAACTCCGGCAGGCCAGCGCCCATGCGAAGGGCGTCCACCCGCGCCCGCAGCTCCAGGAAGTGAACAGCCCGCACCGGTGTCATCCCGCGGTCGATGGGATGGTCCGTGAACTCGGTCGGCGACGCCTGGAACACCGTCACCCGCTCGCCGGCCACCACCAGGGAACCCGTTCGCGGGCCGCCCGCGTTGCCCGCCACCGCCCAGGTCACCGTTCCCGAGCCCGTGCCGGCGGCTCCCGACGTCACCGCCAGGAAGACCGACTCGCTCGCCGCCGTCCACGCGCAGGTGGAGCTGGTCGTCACCCGCACCTCGCCCGTGCCCGCCGGCCACAGGACGTCCCGGTGCGACGGCGTCACCGTGTACGCGCAGGGCACCTGGGCGGGCACCAGGCTGCTGCGTGCAGTCACTTGGTGCAGAGGGGCCTCCAACTCGGTCTCGAGGCCCTTGTCGCCCTGATCCTCCATCCACGCCCGGAATCCGGCGTCGCTCGAGCTGCCCCCGAACTTCGTGGACACGGCAACGATCAGGGCGAACGGTTGACTCGTGCTGCGGGTGATGAATCTTCTTATGGCGTCCAGGTCGGGGTGGCCCCACGACAGTCTTTCGAACCGATAGACGGAATCCGGCGCGACGTGCGACTTGCCGGCCAGACCGACGCGGTAGCCGAGGGCTCTCAGGTAGTGGACCATGCTCTTCGTGCGGAGCCTGGCCTTGGCGTGGTTCGGGTAGGCGCCGCTGCGCACGGGGTACTGCCCGTTGTAGAGCATGTGACGCGTGGGCGAGCACATGGCGGTGGCCGTGAACACGTGCGTGAACGTCGTGCCTTCCTCGGCAAGCCGATCCAGGGTCGGCGTATGCACGGCGGCGTTGCCGAAAGTGTTCGCGTCCCGCCAGGTCATGTCGTCCGCCATGTAGAGCAGGATGTTCGGGTTCCCCTCGTCTACCTCCGCGTCCTCCACCGGGAGCCCCGGCGGACCCTGCACCGCCGCCGACACCGCCGCCGACAGCATCCGCCCGTCCGGCGTGCACACCGCCGCCGACGCCGCGCAGTCGCTCGCCGACGCCGAGAGCGTCAGCGTCACGGTGCCGTTTCCCGACGGGCGCACCGGGAAGCTGTAGAGGTCGCGCCCCTTGCCCACCCGCTCGACGTAGCCCCGTCGGGCTCCCGTCAGCGTCAGCGCGGACCCCACCTTGCGACCCGATCCGGACGCAAGCTCCTCGCTGAACGCCAGCCTCACCGTGAAGCTCGTCGAGCCGTCGTGCTCCGCCGGCACGTCCTGAAACACCGCCGTCAGCGACTCCAGCGGCGCCAGCGTCTCCGCCGGCGGACCCGACACCGTTTCCGACACTGCCGGCGACAGCATGCGTCCGTCCGGGGCGCAGACGGCTCCCTCCGCCTCGCAGTCCGTCGTCTCCGGCAGCGTGATCACCACATCGGCGCGCGAACCGGGCTCGACCTCGATGGTCCAGCGTTCGTTGCTGCCCTCCACGTGCCGAAGCGCCCGCTTCACGTCCCCGCTCGTCACCTCGAAGGCCGAGTCCCGCAGCGTCCTGAAGCTCAGACCCCCGACATCCTCGCTGAATGCCAGTGTGAACCTGAACCGGCTCTCGCCGTCGTGCTCCGCCGGTACGTCCGAGAACGACGCGGTCAAGGCGCCCGGTGCATTCGTCGGCGCCCCCTCCGTGTTCCGGAGCACCCTGACCTGTTGGCTCTCGATCAGGCTCAAGCCGGGGTTGGTCCACTGGTATCGAACCAGTGTCCGCTCGGTCTGCGCCTCGGCCCGACCGGGCAGAAGCGCCAGCGCGGCGAAGACGAGCGACAGCGCTCCGGGCCTCGGGCGTTCCATCGACGTCTCTCCGTGGCTGCGCAATTCCGCTTCCTCCCAACTCTGTGTGCACTGCTGCCTCTGTGTGCACTGCTGCCAGGTCACTGCCCGGACCGGTCCGGATCCGGCGTTGATCCAGTTTCGTGGACGGGTTGACGCTGCGCTGGTTGGGTGCGTCGGCGACGAAGTCCCGGTCGAGGCAGCGGCAGTATACTTCACAGTTATGCGAAAATTACGTCAAAATAGGCCATAATAGAGCGAATTAAAGGCTACTAGCGGCCTCTAGACCAGCTCCGCAACCTGCCGGGGCCGTTAAGGATCGCCGACTTCGCCGCCTTCGCGCGTTCGTTCGGCGTGACCTGGCAGATGCACGAGACGGACCGGCGTCACCCCTCCCGGCAGCGCCGGATCCGTCCAGGAGAACGCCGCCAGCCTCGCCGCGCTCCGCAGTGCGTCTATACGCGCCCGCAGCTCCGTGAAGTGGATGGCCTTGATCCCCCGTATCCGACCCTCAGGCGTGCGAGAACGGCGACAGCAGCGGCGGCGAGGAGCGGCAGGCGTCCCGCCGCGACATAATGAAGGCATCCCCGGCCCGCGATGGAACCCGCCCTTCTCGCGTCGTTCGCGGTGGCCCTCGTCGCCTTCGGCGCCGTCTCCCGGAGAATGGAGCGCGGAGTCGTCTCGCCGCCGATGGTCTTCCTCGGGCTCGGGATCGTGCTGGGGCAGCTCGGTTGGCTCGATGCCGGGAGCGGCCTGCTCAACGGCCTCACCGAGCTCACCCTGGTGCTCGTGCTCTTCACGGACGCCACGCGCATCGACCTCGCGCACCTCCGTCTGGAAGGGAGCCTGCCAGCCCGGCTGCTGGGTATCGGCCTCCCCCTGACCGTCGCGGCGGGAGCCCTCGCGGCGGGGATGATCGTGCCGGAGCTGGGGCCCTGGGAGGCGGTGCTCCTCGGCGCGGTCCTGGCGCCGACCGACGCCGCGCTCGGGCAGGCGGTGGTGAGCTGCCGGCTGGTCCCGGTGCGGATCCGCCAGGGGCTCAACGTGGAGAGCGGCCTCAACGACGGCATCGCCCTGCCCGTCGTTCTCGTCGCCATCGCCTTCGCGGGGGCCGCGGACGACGACGGCGGCCTCGCCCACTGGCTCTCCTTCGCGGTCCTGCAGGTCACGCTCGGCCCGCTGGCGGGGGCGGCGGTGGGCTACCTGGGCGGTCGGGGCGTCGCGCGGTCCGTTCACGCGGGCTGGATGAACGAGCCCTTCCAGCGGCTGTCGGTCCTCGGCCTCGCGGGCCTGGCCTTCGCGGGCGCCGAGCTCGTCGGGGGCAACGGCTTCATCGCCGCCTTCGTCGCCGGCCTCACCCTCGGCAACACCGAGCGCGCGGTCTGCGCGCGCGTCCACGAGTTCGGCGAGGCGGAAGGACAACTGCTCACGCTGGTCGTCTTCCTCATCGTCGGCGGCGTCCTGGTGCCGGCGGCGCTGCCGCACTGGGACCATCGGCCATGGCTGTACGCCCTGTCGAGCCTCAGCGTCGTGCGCATGGCGCCCGTCGCCCTGAGCCTGGCCGGGTCGCGGCTGCGGCCGGCCACCCTGACGTTCATCGGCTGGTTCGGCCCGCGCGGCCTCGCCTCCATCCTCTACGCGCAGATCGTGGTCCGGGAGGGCCTGCCCGCATCGGGGCTCGTGGACTCAATCGTCACGCTCACGGTCGTGCTCAGCACCGTCCTGCACGGCCTCACCGCGTATCCGCTGGCGAAGCGATACGCGGCGCGGCTCGCGGCCGCGCGCGACCGGTCCGAGGAGGAGCACCGGCCCGTCTCCGAGCTGCCGGTGCGCATCCGCCACGCCGGGGCCAGGTGGTAGAATCGAAACGCCATGGAAACCTTGACCTTGGTCTCCGCGATATCCGCAATGCTCGCGGCCGCCGGAGCCCTGTTCAACGGCTGGATGATCGCCAAGCTCTCCGGCCGGCTCGACAGGCTGGAGGGCCGCGTCGACGCCATCGAGGCGACCCTCCAGACCCTCATGGCGGCGCTCATTGGCCCCGCGAGGGTTCACCCGGGCGCAACGAACGCGCCCACCCGCGAGCCGTAGCCTCCCCTCCACCCAGGTCCGCGGCGCGGCGCCGGAACCGTCACCATCTGGTGACGACGGGATTCGCGATGATCTGGGCGTTTGAACGTTGAGGGCGTTGCTGGACGTGAACGTACTCGTCGCGTTGCTGGACGAGAACCACACGCACAACGCGGCGGCCGAGACTTGGCTCGCGGGCAATATCCACGCCGGAAGCGTTGACGCGGGTTCTAGCGGAAGGCGTATCGGACGCGTACCCCGACCCGGCGGGGGGCGAGGACGTTGGCGAAATAGCGCCGCGAACGGAAGCCGTCCTCGGTGACCCCGATCAGGTCGGGCGTCTGGCGCACGCCGGTCACCGCGTACTCGTCGAACAGGTTGTCGGCGTAGAAGGTCAGGCGCCAGGCGTCCTTCGAGAGCGACGCCGACACGTTGTGGAGGTCGTAGGCGGGCAGCGCCTCGCCCCCCGCCCGCATCCCGATCCGGGTGAGCACGTCGCCCACGTAGCTGTAGCCGTACTGCAGATCGAGCGCGACGTCGTCGCCGAGCAGGGCCGCCCAGGAGGCGAGCAGGCTGCCCTGCCGCCTCGGCGCGCCCGACAGGCGGTCGCCCGCGAACGCGTCGGCGCCCCCGTCGAGGAGGCCGGGGGAGTCCACGCTGAGCTCGGCGCGCGTGTACGACCACGAGCCGCGGAGACGGAGGGCGTTCGTCACGCCGACGGCCGAGGCGAGCTCGACGCCGCGGCTGACCGCGCCGCCGCCGTTCAGGGTGATGGGCTCGGCGCTGAACGGCGTGAGGCCGGCGACCTGGATGTCCGTCCAGTCGACGTGGAACAGGGTGCCGCTGAAGGTGACCCGCTCGTCGTTCCACGAGCGGCGCAGCCCCACCTCGTAGTTGGTCGTGGTGTCCGGCCGGATCAGCGCCTGATCGGCGTAGATGCACCCCGACTGCGGGGGGTCGTTGGCGGGGTCGGCGTCCTCGAGGAGGGCGAGCTCCTCGTCGCTGCACACCCGGTAGTTGTTGCCGCCGCCGATGCGGTATCCCTCGGACCGCGTGAAGTAGACGTTGGTCTCGTCGTCGAGCCGGTAGCTGACGCTGCCCTTGAACAGGACGCCGCCGTCGTCCGACTCGTAGTCGCTGTAGGGCGAGTTGTACAACGGCGTGTAGGGGAACTCGGTGAGGTTGCCGGTGGCGACGCCGTAGCCGAACCACCGCCCGCCCGCCGTCACCCGCCAGCGGCCGCCGAGGTCGCGGGTGACCTCGCCGAACAGGGCCCGTTCGTCGACGCCCTGTGCGCCGAGGCTGTAGTACTCGACCGGCTCGGCCGACGGGCTGCCGCCCAGGACCGGCGTGACCCCGGAGAACGCCGTCAGCCCCGGCGCGAACTCGAAGCTCGTGCCGCGGCTGTCGTACCGGTTGAAGAAGGCGCCGCCGACCCAGCGCCACGGCCCGTCGCCGGTCGAGACCAGCCGCGTCTCCCAGTTGAGCCGCTCCTCCCGCCCGTCCTCCCGCGTGTAGGCCGAGAAGGTGCGGAACCCGGACGTCAGGTCGGCGGGGGTGACGGTCGGGTCGAGCGCCTGCGCCCGCGCGAGGCCCGGGTACGTCCCCGGCAGCAGCCCCCCGATGCCGAACGCCTGGATCAGCAGGTCGGTCTGGTCGCGCTGCCCCTGCGCGGAGAACCGCGAGTAGCCCGCGGCGGAAGTCAGCTCCGCGCCGCCGAGCCCCCACGACAGCTCCAGGCTCAGCAGCTCGTTCCGCCGCTCGTTGGGTTCGAGGTAGCGGTGCGCGGACACGTAACGGCCGGTGTCGAACGAGCGCGCGTGGTTGATCTGCCGCGCCCCCACCCGCTGGTCCTGCAGGTGGTAGGCGAAGAGGGCCGACAGGTCCGGCGTCGCGTCCCACAGGAGGGAGAGCCGCGCCGAGAGGGTGTCCTCGGTGTTCGCGTCCGGCTCCCGGCGCAGGTTCGCCGCCACCGCCCCGGGATCGGTCGGGTCGGGCTCGGGCTCGGAGACGCCCGGGGTGCGCAGCAGGTAGTCGTAGTCGATGAACCCCGGGTTCGCGAAGCGGTCGAAGGAGCCCCGCAGCGCCAGCTTCCGGGTGACGAGGGGCAGGTTGAAGGTGAGGCCGGCGTCGGAGCCCGGCGCGCCGCCGTGGGCGAGGCCGAACAGGTCGCCGCGGACCTCCAGCGTCCGGCGCCCGGCGTCCGGCCGCCGCGGCAGGTAGCGCACCGCGCCGGCCAGCGTGCCGGCGCCGTAGAGCGTGCCCTGCGGCCCCAGCAACACCTCGACCCGCTCGATGTCGTGCAGCCGGAGGTCGATGGCGAGGGGGACGTCGCCGAGGTAGGTGGCGACGCCGTTGTTGTAGTTGTTGCCGGCCGCCTCCGATCCGTTCAGGGCGTCGGTGTGCAGGCCGCGCACGATGACGACGTTGCTGCCGCGCGCCCCCTGATCGACCACGGTCAGGCCCGGCGTCCAGCGCGCCAGCTCCGTCAGGTTGTCGATGGCCCGCCGCTCGATGTCGGCCCCGGTCACGGCCGAGATGCTCATCGGCACCTGCTGCAGCGGCTCCTCGACGCGGGTCGCGGTGACGACGGCGGCTTCCTCGAAGGCCCCCAGCCGCAAGGTGACCGGGGGAAGGGTCACCGGTTCGCCGCCCACCGTGACGCCGGCCACCGTCGCCTCGCCGAAGCCGCCGAGGAAGACGGTCACGGCGTAGACGCCGGGGGAGAGACCGGTGAACCTGAAGCGCCCCTCCGCGTCCGTCTGCGCGGTCACCGCCCCGCCCGGGCCGCCGGCCAACGTGACGGTCGCCCCGGGCAGGACGCCGCCGGTCGCATCGACCACTTCGCCCGCAATCTCCCCGGTCTGCGCCGTGGCGATAGCCGCCGTGCCCGCGATGCAGAAGAGGACCACCGCCGTTTCCGCGTATCGAGACAAGGAAACCTCCCCCGATGGAGCTGCCTGCCGTGTCCGTGGCGTGTCCAAGGTTACACGATGCGCTTCGTCACGGACCCGACACATACGGAGCCCAACGGGCGGACACCGTGGACACCCGCGGAAGCGAATCCACCAGGGTTCGCCCATCGACGCTGGAGTAGAATCCGGGCGGACCGCCGAGCCGCAGGGAGGAGCCGATGACACACCTTGGACGCGCCGGAACGTTCAGCGTGCTACTTTTGACACCGCTGTCGGCGCCCGCGCAGCCGGCCGAACCGCCAGAGCAGACCGAGGCCGACGACGCGCCCCAGTTCGCGGAAGAGGTCACCGTCACCGTCACCGCCCGCAAGCGCGAGGAGGACGTCCAGGCGGTGCCGTTCTCGGTGGCGGCGCCGTCCGGGCAGGCCCTGCGCAACCGCGGGGCCGAGACCATCGAGGACGTCTCCGCCAACGTCGCCGGCTTCTCCGTCCAGAACCTCGGCCCCGGCCAGAGCCAAGTCGCGATGCGCGGGGTCTCGGCCGGCCAGATCGTGCGCGACCAGCCGGGGGTGAAGGAGCAGGTCGGGGTCTATCTCGACGAGTCGGTCGTCTCGATGTCGCTGTTCACGCCCGACCTCGACCTGTTCGACATGTCGCGGGTCGAGGTGCTGCGCGGCCCGCAGGGCACCCTGTTCGGGTCGGGGTCGCTGTCGGGCACGGTGCGCTACATCACCAACCAGCCGGTCCTCGGGGTCACCGAGGGCACGGGCGAGCTCGGCTTCGGCTCGCTCGCGGGCGGCGGGCTCGGCAACGACGCGAAGCTCGCGGTCAACGTGCCCCTGGGGTCGACGGCGGCGCTACGGGTCGCCGCGTACAACACCGCCGTCGGCGGCTTCGTCGACGCCGTGCAGCCCGACCTGAGCGTCCGCGAGAACGTGGACGGCGGCCGGCGCACCGGCACCCGCGTGGCGGTGCTGCTGCAGCCCTCGGAGCGGCTCTCGTTCACCCCGCGGCTCGTCTACCAGGACGTGTCGATGGACGGCTGGAACCGGATGGACGCCTACAACATCCTCGCCAACCCGTTCACGACCACGCGGCCCGCGGTGTCGCTCGGGGACCGGCAGCAGTTCACGCAGATCGACGAGCCCTACTCGGACCGGTTCGTGCTCGGCGACCTGACGGCGGAGATCGACTTCGGCGACGTCGTGCTGACCGAGATCACCTCCGTCACCTACCGCGACGTGGAGGTCGTGCGCGACGCCTCGGCGCTGGGCGGCAGCGTCTCGTTCAGCCCGTTCGGCGCCCCGGAGGCGGGCTACGCCCTCGACTTCCCCCTCGTCGACGCCACCACCGCCGAGGGCCTGACGCACGAGGTGCGGCTGGCGGGCGGCGGCGAGCGCGTGGACTGGCTGTTCGGCACCTTCTACGGCGTTTCCGAACGCCGGTACGGACAGAGCGCGTACGCGAAGGACTACGTGGCCGTCAACGGCCCCGCCGTCACCGATTTCCTGCGGGCGGTGACGGGGGTCCCGGACCTCGTCTGGTCGGGGTCGCGGCCGCTGGCCGGCCATCCCGACACCGAGGAGCTGTTCTTCTCCGACCTCGACTACGACTTCCGGCAGCTCGCGTTCTTCGGCGAGGCGTCGGTGGCGGTCACCGACCGGCTCAGCCTGACCGGCGGCCTTCGCTGGTACGACTTCGACGAGGAGCGCACCCAGGTGTTCGACGGGCTCTTCGCCGACCCCCTCGACAGCACCGGCACCACGTCGGCGCGCGGCCTCGCGCCGCGCCTCATCGCCAGCTTCGACGTGACCGCGGCGACGCAGGTCAACGCCCAGGTGTCGAAGGGCTTCCGCCTCGGCGGCATCAACGACCCCCTCAACACGCCCCTCTGCTCGCAGGCCGACCTCGCCACCTTCGGCGGCCGCGGCACGTGGGACGACGAAGAGCTGTGGAACTACGAGGCGGGCGTCAAGTCGACGTTCCTCGGCGGCCGGGGCACGTTCAACGCGTCGGGGTTCTACATGGACATCCGCAACCTGCAGGCGACCCTCACCGCCGGAACCTGCTCGTCGCGCATCATCTTCAACGTGCCCGACGCGCGCAGTGCCGGGGTCGAGCTGGAGCTGGCCGCGCAGCCCGCCACGTTCTTCGATTTCGCGGTCTCGGCCAGCGTGGCCGACGCCCGGCTGCAGTCGACGATCACGTCGACCGACGCGGAGGGCGCGGTCGGGGTGGTGTCGGGCATCGAGGCGGGCCGGCGCCTGCCCACCACGCCGCGCTTCCAGGCCGCGGCGGTGGCGACGTGGCGCTGGCTGGCCGGCGGGGGCTGGGTCGGCTACGTCAGCGGGACCTTCCAGCACGTCGGCTCGCGCTACACGCAGGTCGGCGACCAGGCGGCGGGCTTCGGCTCCGTCGACCTGACGGCGCTGTCGCCGGCCCTCCGCCCCGGCGCGCACATCGGCGGCCCGCTGACGCAGGGCACGTTCACCTTCGACCCGGAGCTGCCCGCCTACAACATCCTCAACGCACGCATCGGCTTCCTGAACGGCCGATGGGACATCGCCTTCTTCGTCGACAACGTGACCGACGAGCTGGCGCTGCTGGCCCTCGACCAGGAGCGGGGCACGCTCGCCCGGGTGGGCTACCTCACGAACCGGCCGCGCACGTTCGGCGTCAGCACGCGCATCGACTTCTGAATGCGCCCCCGCCGGCGCCCGGACCGCGGCGCCGGCCGCACCCATCGCTCCCTCCTTCGCGACCCATGGGTGTCGGCGGCCGGTTCCCCGAACCCGGAGTACGACTATACTCTCGAAATCGAGCCGCGTCGGGGCCGACGAGGTGAACCCTTGCAGAGTGCCGACGAGCTGCGACGAGAGAACGAGGCGCTGCGGCGGCGCATCGCGCGGACCCGGGACGACCTCGAGACCCTCATCCAGTCCTCGCCGACGGGGGTGGCCGTCTTCGACGCCCGGACCGGCCGCCCCGTGTCGTTCAACCGCGAGGCGGCGCGCATCGTCGGGGCCCTGGGCCGGCCCGGCGAGCCCCCCGAGCGCGTGCTCGAGACCCTGACGTGCCGGTTCGCCGACGGGCGCGAGCTCGCCTTCGCCCGGCTGCCGCGGTCGGGGCCGGCCGGCGTCGCGGCGTTGCGCGACGAGGTGATCGTGCTCTCCGTCCCCGACGGCCGCGACGTGCGGACCCTGGTCAACGCCGTGCCCATCCGCGGCGACGGCGGCGAGGTCGAGTCGGTGGTCGTCACCCTGCAGGACCTGGGGCCCATCGAGAAGGCCGAGCGGTTCCAGACCGAGCTCCTCGACATGGTGAGTCGCGAGCTGCGGTCCCCCCTGACCGCCATCAAGGGCTCGACGGCCACCGTGCTGGGCCCGCCCCGCCTACGTCTTCACCGAGCGCGGCGTCGGCTACCGCATGGCCGCGCCCGACGACGCGGCCGGAGAGCCCTCTCCGTAGCCGCCGGATCTTCGCCATCGGCGTCCATTCGCCACCTCGGGGCCCTGCATCCACTCCCGGCGGCCCGCATCCGGCCCGGCGGCGGAGGCGCGAAGCCGACGGCCGCGGCGCCCCCCCCGACGACGGGGCGAGAAGGCGACTACCGCTCGCCGGCGCGAGGACCCCCTCCATCTTGGAGGCGACAGGAAGGGCGTCGTTGCCCTAGAGTCGCCAGTGACCAAGTGCCGACCCACGATCCGGCAGCCGCCGCATGACCGACACCCGAGCCGCCGCGGTCGCACCGCCCGACCGGGGTTCCCGACACACCCGACGGCAGGACATCCCCTCGGGCGGCGCCGACGGGCCGCGGCGAGAGAACGAGGCGCTTCGGCGCCGCGCCGCGAGGCTGAGCGCGGCCGTCCGACGCCTGGCCGGCGCCGCGCGCGGCGACGGGAGGTCGCGGGCCGAGCCGCCGGCCGCCGCGAGCCGCCGGCTCCTCATCCCGTTGACCTCCATCAAGGGCTCGACGGCGGCGGCGCTCGACGCGCCGGCCGCGCTCGACCAGGGCGGGATGCGGCAACTGTTCCGCATCATCGACGAGCAGGCCGACCGCCTGGGCGACCTCATCGGCGGCGTGCCCGAGGCGCGAGGGGGCCGCATCGGGACCGGGGACGGCGAGACGGGCGAGGGCCCGCGGCCCGGCCGGCGACGACCGCGCGAACGGCGCCGCCCTCGCGGCGGCGGGAGCGGCCGCACCGCGCGGGGTACGACCGGCGACGCCGGCCGCGAGGGCGCGGGCATGGTGGCGGGACTGAACCGGGCGTTCGGGGCGCTCTGTCGGATCCTCGAAGAGGAGCACCCCGGCACCGCGTCGCGGCTGCTCGCGGCGCTCGACGAGGCCGGGGGCGACCCGGTCGAGGGCTACCGCGACCGGGTGACCGGGAGGATGCGGTCGATGCTCGGGCGCATCCGGGCGTTTCTGCTGGGCATCGCCAAATCGACGAGCCCGAGAATCGCGCGGTGAAACGGCCCGTCCTGGCCAGGACAAGCGCGACATTCGCGGAGGGTGCCGGTGGTTGAGCCCGACGGGTCGCAACAGGCGCCCGAGCCGAGCCAGCGGCGGCGGGACTATGCGCCGGGCAGCAAGATCGCGGCCATGCGGCGGCTGCTGGAGAAAGACGAGACGCCTCTCGAACCGCCCCCGTCGCGGCGGCGGGACGTGGCCGGCATCGTCGTTGCGGTCGTCGGGGTCATCCTGGTGTTCGCAACGCTGGCGTTCCTCATCCTCGTTGGTTGAGGAACACGAGCAGGAGAGTCAGGGACGCCCGCCGCAGCCGGTCGCAGCCAGCAGCCGACGCCGCGCGACCTAGCCCGGGCAGTCCATCGCCTACCTGCGGCGGTAGGGCCGGTCGGCGGCGCGTTTCGGCAATCTCCCACCCCCCTCTCCCCCAACGCCCCGGGGGGAGGGGGGCTTTCTTTCCTTATCGGGGCGAAATCGCTCCACGGGCTCGCCGGGCTTCAAACCGTGCCAATCGCGACATCGATCGGCGGCGAGCACAGCAGCGCCACGCGAACCGCCGCCGTCCCGGCGGCCGGGCGTGGCCGGCATCGTCATCGCGATCGTCGTGGTGGCCCTGGTGTTCGCAACGCTGGGGTTCCTCTTCAGTTGAGGAACCGCCTCGCTTCCAGGCGGGCCAGCAGGTCCGCCTCGTCGCGGCAGGCCAGCGCCTCGGCCACGAGCACGGCGGGGTCTTCTCGTGCAATCCGGGCGGCCAGGCGCTCGGTGACGGTCAGGCCTCGGCTCCGCAGAATCGAGCGAACGATCTCCACCCGCCCCTCTGCCCGTCCGTCCGAATGCCCCGCCGCCCGCCCCTCCGCACGCGCCTGGCGGCGCTGCGCGCCAAGCCACAAGTCGTCGTCCGGGCCGGTCCCGGCAGCGTCGCCCAGCGCGCGGCCGACGCGTTCCAGCACGGCGCACGTCGCCTCCGACAGCGCCGGCTCGTTCAATGCGGTGTGAATCTCCGCCGCCGTCCAGCCCGGCAGGGCGACGCTCGCCTCCACCGTACGATAGCCGTCCCCGACGCGCCGCTGAATGGTCAGACCCGGCCGGCGTCGGGGCGCGCCGCCTTCCGGCACCTCGACCCACACCTCGCGAAAGCCCCACGCCTCGTACAGGCCGAGCTTGCCGCGCCGCACGTCGGTGGAATAGTCCACCTCGAGCACGACGTCGGGCAGGTGGTCCGTCCCCACCTCCACCCAGGGGCCCGGCGGCTGCGTCTCCGCCGGGTCGAGATAGACCATCTGGTCGGCCTGCATGATGCGTCGCCGCTCGCCCCGCGCGTCGCGCAGCGCCAGGTCCGCCGTACCGAGGGTCGCGATGGGCGCCCCCCGGACTGCCGCGATACGCGTGAGCAATGCCGCGAGCCGTTGGCCGGGACCTTCGTGATAGACCGTGACGGGCTCGCGCACCACCCAGGCCGTCTCGGTGTCGCCGTCCCAGTACTCGAAGCGGCCCTCGTAGTCGTCGAGGGCGGCGCGGGTGATGCGTACGGCGCGGCAGCCCGGGAACTCGGGAGGGTGTTCGGCGGGGTCCCGCCGGGCCGCCTCCGGCTGCGCTTCGGGAACGGACGCCGAGGCGGCGGAACCTGCCGGCGCCGCGGGGGGAGCAGCCATGCGCGATCATAGCACCGGGCCGACGAGTCAGTCGCCGAGCTCGGCCTCGGCCAGCTCCTCGGGCGTCAGCGCGCCCCGCTCAGTCTCCCAGGCGTCGAGGAACTCGCGCAACGCGTCGGCCCGCAGCCGGGCCGCCGTCGTCGTTCCGGTCACCGTTCGTCCCTTAGACGCCGCCTCGCGTCCAGGCGGGCCAGGAGGTCCGCCTCGTCGCGGCAGGCCAGCGCCTCGGCCGCGAGCACGGCGGGGTCTTCTCCTGCAATCGCGGCGGCCAGGCGTTCGGTGACGGTCAGGCCGCGGCTCCGGAGAATCGAGCCGACGATCTCCGCACGTGCCTCCGCGCGCGCCTCGCGGCGGTGCCCGCCGAGCCACGGATCATCGTCGGGGCCCGTGCCCGCGGCGGCGCCCAGGGCGCGGCCGACGCGATCGAGCACGACGCGCGTCGACTCCGACAACGCCGTCTCGTTCAGGGCAGCGTGAATCTCCGCCGCCGTCCAGCCCGCCAGCGCGACGCTCGCCGCCACCGGTCGATAGCCGTCCGCCGCCCGGCGGTGAATGGTCAGGCCCGGCCGGCGCCGCGGCGAGCCGCCCTCCGGCACCTCGACCCACACCTCGGGAAAGCCCCACGCCTCGTACAGGCCGAGCTTGCCGCGCCGCACGTCGGTGGAATAGTCCACCTCGAGCACGACGTCGGGCAGGTGGTCCGTTCCCACCTCGACCCAGGGGCCCGGTGGCTGCGTCTCCGCCGGGTCGAGATAGACCATCTGGTCGGCCTGCATGATGCGCCGTCGCTCGCCCCGCGCGTCGCGCAGCGCCAAGTCCGCCGTACCGAGGGTCGCGATGGGCGCGCCCCGGACCGCCGCGATGCGCGTCAGCAATGCCGCGAGCCGTTGGCCGGGGCCTTCGTGATAGACCGTGACGGGCTCGCGCACCACCCAGGCCGTCTCGGTGTCGCCGTCCCAGTACTCGAAGCGGCCCTCGTAGTCGTCGAGGGCGGCGCGGGTGATGCGTACGGCGCGGCAGCCCGGGAACTCGGGAGGGTGTTCGGCGGGGTCCCGCCGGGCCGCCTCCGGCCGCGTTTCGGGAGCGGACGCGGGGTCGGCGGGACCCGCCGGCGCGGCGGGGGGAGCAGACATGCGCCATCATAGCACCGGGCGGGCAGGCCCCTCGCGGCGGTTCCTCGCGCGGGGGGGTGTGCTACGCTGAGCAATTCCTGACACTCGCGCCGTCGCGCGGGTCGCGACCCCATGGAGAGAACACCGATGCCGACGTGGACGAGAGCCATGCAGGCGAGACGCCACCGGCCCGCCCCGAAGTGGGCGGCGGCGACGGTCGTCGCGTTCACGCTGGCCGGCGGCGAGGCGGCGGCCCAGCTCACCCCCGACGGCACGTTCGACGGTAACGGCCTGAAGGTCGACGCGGCGGCGGCGATGGTCGAGGGCGCGAGCGCCACGATAGCCGTCACCGTGAAGGCCGGCGTCGCCGCCAACACCGCGTCGGCGACCCTCGTCACCGTCACCGTGCTCGTCGAGCCGCACGGCCAGAACGGCGCGACGGCCGAGAGCACCGACGTCGTCCTGAACCCCGGAACGACGACGCTCAGCTTCCCCGCCAACGCCACCGGCAGCGCCGTCACGCACGAGGTCAGCGGGACCATCCTGCTGCAGACCATCCACGACCCCGACGCCGAAGACGAGACCATCGTGCTCGCGACCAGCGCATCGGGCGGCGGCCTCTCCATCGGCGACGAGCCGCGGCACACCATCGCCCTCGACGACGACGAGACCCAGTCGTACGTCCTGGCCCTGGCGCTGGGGGCGGCGCCCCGCGAGGGCGCCGTGCCGTTCGGCGTAACCGTCGGCGCCGACCCCGTCCACGTCGACGGCAGCAAGACGCTGACGCTTCAGCTCGACGACACCGACTACTCGCTCGACACCGACGGCGCGACGCCCGGCGACCAGATGTCGGGCACGCTCGACGGCGCCACTCCGTCGTTCACGGCCGAGGTCACACCCCCCGGCAACGACGGAGACCGGGTGGCCGACACGTTGACCATCACCGCCTACTCGGGCACGGTGGGCAACGCCACCGAGGAGGCCTCGCAGACCTTCATGGTGACCGACGCCCACGCGCTGCCCGCGCCGGCCGCGGTCATCGTCGAGGCGAGCGACGGGGCCGGCACGGCGGTCACGTCGGTGGCCGAGGGCGGCGCCGTCGAGCTGACGATATCGGTAGACCGGGGCCGGGGCGCCACCGCGGCTACCGGCGAGGCGCTCTCGGTGGCGCTGTCGGTGGCGCCGGGCGACCCCGCCCAGGCGTCGACCTACCGCCTCGAGCCCGACCACGTCGACCTGCCGGCGGTCGCGGCCCCCGACGGCAGGCAGTCGGCGGCCACCGTCGTCCGGCTCGAGGCGCTGCCCGACGAGTTCGTCAACGACGACCGGCTCACGCTCAACCTGGCGACCACCGGCGAGTCGGCCTACGGGGCGGGCTCGGTCGAGAGCACCTTCGACATCGAGGTCCGCGACACCACGGTGAAGAAGATAGCGCCGAGGCCCGACGCGGCCGTGAAGCAGGCGTTCGACGCGGCGGCCGCGGCGGTCGCGGGGGGCGACGGCCTGAACCCGGGCGAAGTGTTCGGCGTGGCGGTGAGCGAGCTGTTCGAGGGGATAGCCCCGGGCAGCACGGTCGCCTACTCGGCGTTGTCGTCCGACCCGTCGGTGCAGGTGTCGGCGTCGAGCACCGAGGTAACGGTGACCCCGGTCTCGGCCGGCAGCGCCGCCGTCCGCGTCATCGCGCGGGTGACGGATGCGGCATCCGCCGTTCCCCAGACCCGCGGCGACGAGGCCGCGGTCGAGCACGTCGTCACCGTCGACGCCGCCGTCACCTACACGCTGTCGGGCCCCGCCGGCGGCGACCTCGTCGAGGGCCGGTCGTACACGTTGACGGTGACGGCCGACCCCGCCACGTCGACCGGCGCCACGTTCACGATCCGGCGCGACCCGGCGGCGAGCACGGCCGACGACGACGACTTCACCCTCGACCCGGCGTCCATCGTCCTCCCCGCCGGCGCCACCGAAGGCACGACGATGCTGACCGTCGCCGACGACGGCGTCGACGAGCGTTCCGAGGTGCTGGTGCTCGTCGCCGTCGCACCCGCGGGCCACGAGGTCGGCCCCCTGGCCCTCACCCTCTGGGACGCCTCGGTCCCCGCGCTGCCGCTCGCCGCGCAGCTTCTGCTGGCGGCCCTGCTCGCCCGCGGCGGCTACCGCCGCTACCGGCGGCGGTAGGTCGGCGCCGCTCGGGTGGTTCGCGTCGCCGGGGCCGTTGGCTTGTCGTCCGGGTCGGGCGAGGCATTGACGTCGGGCAGGTCGGCCGCGACTTCGCCGATCGCCTCCAGGTTGCGCATCAGGTCCTCCGCGTCTTCCGAACGCAGGTAGGGTCGGAGACGGTCGCGGGTCAGGACCGCCCTCAACTCGGCGAGCTGCGCCTCGGAGGTCACCAGGGTCAGACGCTCGCGCCTGATCGCCGCCAGCACGCGGCCCGGCGGACCGTCCCCCGCGATCAGCGCGCTGACCAGGACATTGGTGTCAAGCACGATCCGCACGGGCGTCCGCCACTGCTCTATCCGCGAGGGCCTGGGCCGCCTCGGGCGACAGGTGCCTGTTGCGTTCCCAGACCGCTTCCAGCGTCTCCCAGAAGATGGCCTGCCGAACCGCCCGGTCGACGAACCGGGACAAGTCTCCCTTTCGGCCTCCGGTTCTGGCGAGGTAGCTGCGCAGGCTGCGGTCGGTTTCTTCAGAGACGACGAGGCTCCATCTGATGCTCATCTGATCGTCGGTTTCCGGGGCCGGGCGCTTGGGCCTCATCCTCGGTCAGTCCCTTCGGAGTTTCCGCGGGAGGCTCAGGCGGAGCTGGTGGATCCGGTGGATCCGGTGGATCCGGTGGAGCCGGCGGGCGTGGCATCGGCATGTCGGGCGGGACCGGTGGGCCGCCCGCACTGAGTCTAGGAGACACGCCCGGTCTTCGCCTCGACGAACACCGCGGCGGTCGCTGCTCTGTTGACCTTGTCGTAGAGCGGCCCGACGTCCCGGACCGTGACGTTGTGCAGGGCGTTCGTCAACTCGTCCAGCCGCCGCTCGGCCTCGGTCCTCTCCAACTGCCGGTGCTGGGCTCTGCGCCACAGCTTGTCGAGTTCGATCTTGCACCGATGGCATTCGTCGCGGATAAGCGCATAGACGATTGCGTCTCGGCCGGGCCTGAGAGTGACGTCGAGGGCCACCGCAAGGCCGATGCCGGCGCCGAAGACCCCGGCGGTCTCCGCTGGAAGCCGATCGACCAGGGCCACGACGCCGCCCATCGCAGAGGCGATCAAGACGAACCGCACGGCGCGCTCCATCCACACGCGGCGGCTGGCGAGGATTCCGTAGTAGCGCTCCCACCTCGCACTGTGCAGCCAAGTCGCCCAGATGGCTTCTCGAACATCGGGCGGGAGGACTGCGGCCATAACGCGGGTCTCCAGGTCTCCGGCCGCCGACGTCTCGGGGAACCGAGGCGGCCATGGTGTCCACAGGATCTCGCACAACGTACCACAAAGCGGCTCGGTGGGGGTCACCACTGTCGAGCCCGTGCCGGTGAGCGGCCCCGAAGACGAGCCATCACCGCGCGGTCGTCACGTTCCACGGCCGGAACGCGCCGGCGTCGAGCACGAGGGCGCTCATGTCGCCGACTCGTCCGCGCGAAGCCCGAGCTCGGCCTCGGCCCGGGCCAGCTCCTCGGGCGTCAGCGCGCCCTGCTCGGCCTCCCAGGCGTCGAGGAACTCGCGCAACGCGTCGGCGCGCAGCCGGGCCGCCGCGGAAAGCCGGCCCATCGTTCTCACCCCCGATGCTCGCGGAAGCGGAACGTCGCCTCCGACTGCTGGCGGGTGAGCTGCAGGGTGACCAGCGCGGTGCGGTGGGGGGCGAAGAAGCGGGCGATGGCGTCGCGGGGGATGCGGACGCCGCCCCGGCCGCCGCTGCCGAGGGTGGTGAACCCCACCGGGGTCCGCTCGTCGAGCTCGGGGTAGGCGGTGATGCTGAGGCTCAGGGCCTCGTGCACCTTGTCGATGGTGCGGGCGAGGCGGGTGCAGTCGACGTAGACGCTGCGGTACGAGGCGTCGGCGGAGTACTTGTGCACCTTGCGGATGGCCGACTCGTGGAAGAGCCGCGCCACCCGGTCGCGGCCGTCGTGGTCGTCCTCGTAGAACTCCAGCAGGTGGTCGTCGACGCCCACCCCGTACTGGTCGCGCACGTGCACCACGGTGTTCTGGAAGCCGTGATTGAGGGCGCCGCGGCGCGGGGCGGCCGGCAGCAGCGCCCGGTTGGCCTCGTCGAGCTCCTGCCGCCACGCCTCGAACCCGTCGTCGTCGACGGTCAGCCCGCGGGCGATCTTCTCGAGGAGGTCGCCGTCGCGCGTGTGGCGCGCGTCCTCGCGGACGGGGCGCCGCCGGTGCGACAGGGTGATGGTGCCGTGGTCGTGGTCGTCGAGCAGGCCGAACGCGGTCGACCCCGACGACTCCTCGAGCGTGTACTCGACGCCGCCGCCGGCATCCTCGGGCCGCGCCGGGAACACCGCGCCGATGCGCACGCACGCCATGTTGGCGGTCGACGCGCGCACCGTCCCGTCCGACCCGTCCTCGTTGGCGATCGACGAGATGCCGTGGAAGCCGCGGTTGCCGACGAGCACCGTGCACAGCACGTTGCCGGGCTGGTACATCCTTCCGCCCCGGCCGAAGCGGTCGCGCTCGGCGAGCCGCCACGTGTAGGGGCTGGCGAGCTCCAGCCCCCGCAGGATGTGGGTGCCGGTCTCGAACGCCCGCCCCTCGGGCTTCTTGGCGAGGAAGCCCTTGTAGACCCGGCCGATGAACGAGCGGCCCTTGTGGGCGAGGTGCGAGCCGAAGTTGGCGGGGGCCAGCATCACGAGGTGCTTGACGGGCGCCCGGGCCGGCGTGTAGTGGCGCTGCAGCCAGTCGCGGATCACCAGCCCGCCGGTGCTGTGGACGACGGCGTCGACGGCCCCCTTCCGCCGCGGCAGCCCGTGGCGGCGCCACGCGACGTCCATCGCCTCGGCGACGTCGTCGAAGCGCACCTCGTCCTCCATGCTGACGTAGTCGGCGAGGGAAACGATGGACACCTCGCGCCCCAGCCGGGCGCGCAGCAGCCGGGCCAGCGGCTCGAAGGTCCGGGACGTGTCGCTCCAGCCGTGCAGGATGACGATGGGTCGTTCGGGCATGGGCGCCTCCGGTCGGCGAGCGAGGCGCCGACGTCCGGACCGGCGCCGGTGTGCGGCGCCAGTATACAACGGCGCGCCATGCTATCACAGACTGCGCCGAAACTGCGCGAGAACGACGCCCGCCCCCGCCGTCACGGGCGCGGCGGCCGGCGCAGCGCCCGGGCCAGCACGTGGGCGTAGAGCCGGCCGAGGTGGCGCAGGTAGTCGAGCTGCTGCCGCCAGCGCAGCTTGCTCTTGCCGCGGCGGCGGTCGGCGAAGGCGATGGGCACCTCGCGCACCCGCAGCCGGCCCCGCACCATCAGCTCGAGGCCGATCTTGAAGCCCACGGGCCGCAGGGCCGCGGGGTCGGGCAGGGCGCGGCGGTCGACCGCGAAGAAGCCGGCCATGGGGTCGGAGCACCGCGCGAGGGGCGCCGCGAGCAGGGTGGCGACGCGCGAGTTGACGACGCGCGCCAGGCCCCAGTCGCCGTCCGTGGACGCGCCGGGGACGTAGCGGCTGCCCACCACCATGTCGCAACCGGCGTCGAGCTTCGCCAGCAGGTCGGGGATGCGCTCGGGAGGATGCGACAGGTCAGCGTCCATCACCACGACGGTGTCGAACCGGGCGTGCGCAATGCCGTCGAGCACCGCCCGCGACAGGTCGGGCCGCGCCCCCCGGCGCACCTCCAGGCGCACCGGCAGCCGTCCGGCCAGCTCGGCCGCCACGGCGTCGGTGCCGTCGCCCGAGTCGTCGTCGACGAACAGCAGCTCCCAGGCGGCGCCGCTCCCGGCCAGCGTTTCGGCCACGCGCTCGGCGAGCGGCCGCAGGTTGGCGGCCTCGCGCAGCGTGGGCACGACGATCGACACCGCCGCGGCGTTGACAGTCACATGGGCGAGCGGAGCGCAACCGCGTGAACGGACGGACGATCCCGCATCGAGGGACCAGGCGTAGCGGGCAACCCGCCGGCGGGTGCGGCACGCCACCCGCGCCGGCCGTCATCTTCGCACGAACCGCCGCCCCCTTGCGCCAGACGCCCGGAAACGACCAATCCGCGGCTCTGCAGAATCGAGCGGACGACATGGCGGAGATGCTGAGCCCCGGGGGGGAGGGGGTTTCTGTTGGGGGCTTGGCCGCGGCCGGGCCCGACCGCGGGCCGAACGTCCGCGTCGAGCTCGCGCGGTGCGCTACGATAGGTGCCGGGCGGCACCCTCGGAACGAGACGATGCCGATGGCCGAACGGCTCCTCGACGCCTCCGGGCCGGTGGTTCCCGATGACAACCACCGCGTTGATTCAGCCATGGTCCGGCGCCGGCTTCCCATCGGCATGCAGACCTTCCGCGAGTTGCGGGAGGACGGCTGCTACTACGTCGACAAGACGCACTACATCAGGCCCCTGATAGACGGCGCCAAGCACTACTTCCTGTCCCGTCCGAGGCGCTTCGGCAAGAGCCTGTTCCTGGACACGCTGAAGGAGCTGTTCGAGGGCAGCGGGGAGCTGTTCGAGGGGCTCGCCATCCACGAGGGAGGCTGGGACTGGTCGGCGCGCAGCCCGGTGGTGCGCCTCGACTTCAGCAAGGGCGACTTCACGACGCCCGGCTACCTGCACCGCAACGCGATGGCCCAGCTCGATGCCCTGGAGCGGCGGGCCGGCGCCGCCTGCGGCTACGACACCGCGCCCGAGCGCTTCAGCCACCTTCTCGAGGCGCTGCACGAGCGCACCGGCGAGCGGGTCGCGGTGCTGGTCGACGAGTACGACAAGCCGATCGTCGACGCCCTGGAGGATCGGGAGCTGGCGCGCGCCAACCGCAACTACCTGCGGGGCCTCTATTCCACGCTGAAGTTCGCCGACGCGCACGTCCGGTTCAGCTTCATCACGGGGGTGAGCAAGTTCTCGAAGGTGAGCCTGTTCTCGGGGCTGAACAACCTCAGGGACATCACGCTGGACCCGCGCTACTCGGGCATCTGCGGCTACACCGAGGCGGACCTCGACGCGGTGTTCGCGCCGGAGCTTCCGGGGCTCGACCGCGAGGCGATACACGAGTGGTACAACGGCTACTCGTGGCTCGGCGGCGAGAGGGTGTACAACCCGTTCGACATCCTGCTGTTGTTCGACAGCCGCGAGTTCAAGGCGCACTGGTTGGAGACGGGGACGCCGACGTTCCTGGTGGACACGCTGTTCCGGCGCCGCGTGCGCTCGGTGGACTTCGACGGCATGCTGGCGAGCGACGAGCTGCTTTCCGCGTTCGACGTGGACGAAATTGCGCCCGAGGCGCTGCTGTTCCAGACCGGCTACCTGACGATCCGCGAGCGGGAGGACCTCGGCGGCGAGCGACTCTACCGGCTGGGCTACCCGAACCGGGAGGTGCGCCAGGGCCTGAACCGCAGCCTGCTGCGGCGGCTGGGGCAGGACGGGAGCCGGCAGACGGCGAACGGCGTGCGGCTGCGCCGGCTGCTGGAGGCGGACGACGTGGCCGGCCTGCGCGACCTGTTCCACGCGTTCTTCGCCGGCATTCCGCACCAGTGGTACACGAACAACGACATCGCCGAGTACGAGGGCTTCTACGCGAGCGTGTTCTACTCGTACTTCGCCGGGCTCGGCCTCGACGTCACGGTCGAGGACAGCACGAACCGCGGCCGGCTGGACATGGCCGTGCGCTTCGAGGGCCGGGTGTACGTGTTCGAGTTCAAGGTCGTGGAGCAGGCCGGCGAGGGGGCGGCGTTGGCGCAGCTCGTGGACCGCGGGTACGCGGACAAGTACCGTTCGCCGGGCGTGCGCGTCCACCTGGTCGGCGTGGAGTTCAGCAGCGCATCGCGCAACGTGGTGGCGTTCGAGCACGCCGCGGCGTGACTGTCTCGCACCGTCGCACCCGGCACTTGCTGCCGGCCAGCGAGTCGCGGAAGCGCGCGCCGGCGTGCAGGGTCGACGAGCCGGTGGCGAGGATGCGGGCCCCGGGGTGCTCGCCGGCGCCGATCGGTCGGGGTCGGTGACGCCGGCCGGCGCCCTGGCCAGCCGCTCGGACGTGTCGCCACCGAACGAAGCGGCCCTCGTAATCGTCGAGGGCGGCGCCGGTTCAGCGCGACCGTGGGGAGGGCCGGGCCGCGGCCGCCAACCTCACGGCCCGCGGTCCAGGTAGTCGGCCCAGTCGTCCATCAGCCGGCGGCGGCGCGCGAACAGGTCTGACCGCGCGTAGGCCGCCTCCACCGGGTTCCGCACCGCGTGGGCCAGCGCCGCCTCGACCACCTCGCGCGGGTGGTCCGTCTCTTCCGCCGCCCAGTCGCGGAAGCTCGACCGGAAGCCGTGGGGCACCGCCGCGACGCCCAGCACCTTCAGCACCCCCGACAGGGCCATGTCCTTCAGCGGCTTCCCCCGCGCCGTCGGGAACACCAGCCCGCCGCCGGCGCCCAGACCCCGCGCCGCCTCGAGGACCGCCAGCGCCCGCCCGCACAGCGGCACCCGGTGCTCGCGCTTCCCCTTCATCCGCGCGCCCGGTATCGTCCACACCCGTCCGGCCACGTCCATCTCGGCCCACCCGGCCCCCCGCACCTCGCCCGACCGCGCCGCCGTCAGCACCAAGAGCTCGAACGCCAGCTTCACCACCCGGCGCGCCCCCGACCCCCGCACCGCCGCCACCGCCGCCGCCACCTCGCCGTGGGGCAGCGCCCGCATGTGACGCACCCGGTCCTGCTGGCGCCCCAGCACCAGCCCGACGCGGCCGCACGGGTTGTCGGCCCGGTACTCCATGGCCACCGCCCACTCCATCACCGTGTTGATGCGCTGGCGCAGCCGGCGCGCCGTCGCCGGGTGACGGTGCCAGACGTGCCGCAGCGTCTCGATGACGTCGGCGCCCGACACCTCGGTCACCGGAACCCCGCCCATGTGCGGGAACGCGAGACGGGCGAGGCCCGACATCCAGTCGCGGCCGTACTTGGCGTTGCGCCACCCCGGCCGCATCTGCCCCCAGACCCGCTCGGCGGCGGCGGCGAAGGTCGGCACCGCCCTCGTGCGGCGCTTCTCGGCCAGCGGGTCCCCGCCGGCCCGGGCCAGCTTCCGGTTGGCGAACGCCTCGGCCCGCGCCTCATCCAGCGAGACCAGGGGGAAGCCGCCGAGGCCCATCTCGCGCCGCCGGCCCCGGATGGCGAGGCGCTGGACCCAGCTCCGGCTGCCCGACGGCCGCACGTCGAGGTACAGGCCGTGGCCGTCGCAATACCGCCCGACCTCGTCGACCTCGCGCACGAAGGCCGCCGACAGCGCGTTCTGCGGATGCCGCCCGCGAGGCTTCCGCCGTCTCCTGCCGTCCGCGCTCGCCAATTCACCAACCACCTTTCCCCTCAACGCCGGTGGAAGAGCAACGCGCCCCGCCGGCCCCGATCGGGCCCCGCCGACGACGGGGTCACGGGCTCACAAGTCACTGCAACTCCCCCGTTTGCGGCCCTCGCGGACGCGCCGAACGAGCGGCCCGGACGCCTCGAACATGGCGGACTGATCCGAGTCCAACGGCTCCTGTAAGTCACTGATTGCAAAGGTCCTGGTGGGGGTCGGCATGGTCTTGTCCGCCGATATATCCACCAAAATGAGCTGGTTGGCGATGGACGCATCGAGCCGCGCGCGAACGATTCTGGACCGACGACGGCGCAACCCCAGGGGTTCGTGGCGGGCCGCCGAAGATGCGGAGCGGCAGTCGGACACCGAGGGGAGGCGGCGGGGCGGTTCGACTCACCCGTTGCCGGGCGGGAGGGCGGCCAACCGCCGCAACCTGTTGAGTGAGAACGCCTTGCGGCGGCACGGGCGCGGAGGTTGCCAACTTCGTTCCCAATTCGCCGCAGGACGCTGGAGGCCGATGCGAGATGCGGAGCGGTAGTCGACACCGGGGGGAGGCAGGGGGCGGATGGTTGTTCGGTTTCCCCCCGCTGCTGGCGACAGACGGACGGATTCACAAGGGAGATTGCGACATGCGGACAGGAGCGATTTTCGCGAGAGGTAGTTGTAGGGCGTTGATGTGGGTGCTCGCGCTGGGGATGGCGGCGGTGCTGTCCGCCGGCGAGGCGATCGCGCAGACGACGCCGGTACCCACACCCGGTCTTTCTCCATCCACTCTGACGTTGGATGAGGGTGACTCTGACACCGTCACGCTGACCGTTGCCAACGGGACCGACGGCGGCTCTGACACCGTCACGGTCTCGCTGGAGTCCATCGAAGGTGGCACCTTCGACATGGCTTGGCGTTTCGGGACGACTACAGGTTCAATGGCGGTAGCGACAGGGGTCAGTGACGGATCCATTGCCGTTCCCGAGGGCGACACGGTCCGGATCACCGTGACCGCGAACGACGACGATGATTCCGACAACGCCAGGGCTGTCCTGTCGTTCACGACCGGTAGCGGGAACGCAGAGAGGAGCGCAACGCTGATCCTCAGGTCGAACGATGACGACGAGAGCGGCGTGATGGTGTCCGCGAGGTCTCTGGCTGTGCATGAGGGAGGAATGGCCGAGTCCTACACGGTCAAGCTGGGTACGGCGCCATCGGCCGATGTGACGGTTACAGCCATGGTGACGCAGCCGGTCAACGCTCGCATCAGGATCGCGAAGGCACTGGAAGACGACGCCAACACCGCCGATGTCGACGAAGCCGCGAAGGCAACCAGCCAGATGTTGACGTTCACCACCACCAACTGGGATGTCGCACAAACCTTGTACGTGTCGGCCGAGGGAGACGCAAACACCCGCAACGGGTCGGCGACCATCACGAACAAGGCCGCGAGTGTCGATGGCGACTACTCCGGCGTCTCCGGTCGTAGCGTGGCGGTCATGGAGTACGACAACGTGAGGACGATCATGATGTCGACTTCTTCCGATACGGCGATGGAGGGCGGCGACAAAGTCACCATCACGGCAACCTTGAGTGCTTCCGGCGACATCCCGTCGACTCTGCCGGTTCCGGTGACGGTCAAGTTGACCAAGAAGGGGAAGACGCCTCCAGGTTCGGACTACAGTCTGACCACACTCATGATCGGGGCGAACAGCACTTCCGGTTCCGCCGAGCTGATGGCTGAGCACGACGCCGACGCGAACGACGAGAAACTCACGCTGATCGCGTCCGTTGACGATGATGGAAGCGACGGCATCTTCTCGGAGATCGTCAACGAAGAGTTCAGCATCACGCTCATGGACGACGACACCTACACGCTGGCGGCCGACAAGATGGAGGTCAACGAAGGCGACGAGGTGACGCTGACCGTAAAGGTCGCTCCCAAGGCGGAGGTGGAAACGAAGGTCGGCATCGACCTCTACAGGGCTTCCGGGGCCACGGTGGCGCCGGCAGAGGGCCAGGACGCGGACGAAGACGGGAACGCGATCATCGCCATCGGCGAGGACACCGCCAAGTTCACCCTGACGACCGCCAAGGACGCGAACGACAGCAACGACGAGGTCATCGTCGCAAGGGCCATGATCGGCAGCTCCGTCATCGGGGAGCCGGTGACGATCAATGTTCTCGATACCCAGGCCGCGACAGAGTACATGCTGAGCGTCGACCCCGACGCCATCGGTGAGGCCGACGGCGAGGCGAGCGTGATGGTGAAGGTCATGACCAACAAGGCAGTCACGGCCGACACGACCCTGACGCTGGCCGTCGACGCTGCCAGCACGGCCATGGACCCCGGCGACTACAGCATCATGTCGGCCGACATGATGATGGTCATGGTCGAAAAGGGCGAGAAGATGGGCATGACCACGCTGATGGTCACCCCGGTGGCCGACGCGATGGACGAAGCCAACGAGACCATCGTCCTGACCGCCTGGATGGATGACGCGCAGGTCGGCAACGCCGCCACCCTGACGATCATCGACGGCGACTCCACGACCTTCACGCTGTCCGGCCCCTCGGACATGAACCTCGTCGAGGGCTTCGAGTACGACATCGAGGTGATGGCCAGCACTCCGGTCATGGCGGACACCACGGTCATGATCATGGCCGGCGACGCCAGCACCGCTTCCGCCGACGACTACATGGTCGAGGACATCATGATCATGGCCGGCGAGACCATGGGCAGGACCAAGCTGATGGTCAAGAGCGACGACATGCCTGACGGCGGCACCGACGGCGGCATGGCCGAGAAGCTGGTGCTCTACGGCATGGTCGGCAACATGAGGACCAACGACTTGTCGTTCTACCTCTGGGACCTCGCGGTCCCGGCCCTGCCGGTCATCGCCCAGCTCCTGCTGGCGGCCCTCATGGCCGTCGGCGGCTACCGCCGGTACCGTCAGCGGTAACACGTTCGGCACCGTCGTTTCGTAAATCTCCCACACCCCCTCTCCCCCGACGCCCCGGGGGGGAGGGGCTTTCTTCTCTGCGGCAAACCGGGACAGGGCCCTGTCCCCCGCGGAACCAGCGCGGGGCCGCTGGCGCGTCATCCTTCGACTCGACACTCTCCGCTACCACGGGTCCTGCCGGTTTCCTGTCCCTCCCAACAGCTCGCCCGTTCGGCAGCCGCAGCGCTGTCGCCCGGATACCGGTCTTCAACGCCAGAACCAGCAGGGCCCAAGCGAGGTCAGACCACGATCGTGATGCCCGCGCGGCGGCCGGCCTCCCGAACGTCGGAGAGGAGAGAGGGATCGAGGCGGCCATCCCGAACCGCGGCGACCCGGAAGTCGCCGGGGCGCACCCGGTCTCCGAAGAAGAGCCAGGCGCTGTCCGGGTCGCAGCGATTCGACGTCCAGACCAGTCCGTCCACATCGGGAAACTGGTCATGGACCGCCTTGGCCCAGGCAGCCGTGTCTCGGTACCACCTCGGGGAGCTGCCGATCAAGGCGTCGCGGGAAACGCGCCATCTCGCCAGGTCGGGGGTGCGGAGGCTGGCAAGTCGGATGTCGCGCCTCGAGCCCAGCATGGCGTGCGCGCTGGCGGTGACCTTGTTCAAGGGTACGGACTTCCACCGCGCGTGCGCGGGCACGTCGTGGAAGATGGTTTCGTACACGGCCGCGATGAAGCTGCTTCCGCCGTACAGCGACGGAACGCACCGCCCGTTGGCATCCAGGATTGGTGCAAACCGTGTGGGGTTGCCCTTGCACTCGTTGAACGCGACCGGGCGCCGCCGCCGGGCGTGGACGCGGTGCACGGGGGTTCCCGCCCTGAGCACGGCGACGTTCGGACGCGGGAGCGCCCCCGGCGGCCTCGGAATCGTCATGCTGTCGGCGGCCGTCAGCCTTCCGTCGTGTCGGCGAGCCGTCGCGCCGCTTCCAGCAGCTCTTCAGGGGCATCGAGTCGATTCCGGGGTTCGGCCCCGTCCAGCCAGCCGTTTCCCGACGCGAACCAGATGGCGACCTGCCAGTCGGTCGCCGTCGGGGGAAACTCGTGGAGAATCCGCTTGATGATGGGCCGCGGGTACCCGTCCTCGAACTGAAAGGCCGGGAACAGGTCGCGCCCGCCGTGACGCACGGCAAAGACCCGTCGTTCGCGCTTCCAGCGCGAGGCCGGTTCGCTCGGGTTCTTCGGGTTCAGACCCGATGCGGCGCGGACTGCATGCGCCGACCGCGTCGGCACTTCCTCGAGGTAGGCCGCCCGCAGCCGGGCGTTGTCCAGTTCCAGTTGCGCGCCGACCGTGCTGCGCGGCGCGTGCGGGAGCATGCTGCGAACCAGCAGCTCGATGTTGTCCTCGGTGAGCTTTCGCCGGTCTGCCGCAACCATGGATGCGAGCCTGGCAATCACATCCTGCACCAGGCCGGTCAGCCCCGACTCTCCCGTCACCAGTAACGCCCAGTCGGTCGGCGCCTCGGTATCGGCATCGGCGATTCGCTTGCGAAGCGGGGAGGGGAGCGTGCTGATGTCGTCGGCGGCCAAGGGAAGGCTGACGAGGGCCGGTGCGGGCTGGAGCGCGGGTTGCACCTTGTTCCGTGACATTAACGACAGTATATGAAATTAGCGAAATTCATGTCAATCCTTATAAGCCTTCACGGCCTTCTGGATGCGCTCGGTGGCGAGCTCCAGCTCCTTGGCCATTCGTCCCACGTCGACCGGTCTGAGCTGCGCCACGATCTCGTCGACGACGACCGGCGCGTCCAGGAGATCGACGCTCTGGATGCTCTCGGCCAGGCTCATCGCGGTGCGCTGCAACGACTCGACCCTGGCGACGATGATTGCCGCCTCCTGCAGGCGCCATTCTCCGGTCATGACGTAGCGCTCCCTCCGATCGTCCGGGCTACGGCTTCCATTACCGATATCGGCACGAGGCCCGGGTGCGTGTAGCCACGTGGAAGGCGGAGGGCATTCCACGGCGGCCCGGCGCCCCCGCGAAGCGCGATTCTCCGCTTGTCATGTACAATGGGTGATTTTTCGCTCACCGTGTCAGGTTTGACCCGACCCGCCGTGTCGGGCATGGACTGGCGCGAATCGTCGGCCGGGCCGGGAGCGAACCTGTCGCGACAGGACGGCCGTCCTGCCGGTGGACGCAGCCCGCCCGCGCACCCGCCAACGCACGAGACCCGATCAGAGCGCAGCATGAAACCCCGCGGCAGACATCCCGAGAACGCCCTCTCCACGAAGTTCGTGCGCGCGGTCGCGCGGGCCGGCCGCTACTGCGACGGGCAGGGCCTGTACCTCGACGTGCGGCCGTCCGGCAGCCGGAGCTGGGTGCAGCGCATCGCCATCCGCGGCCGCCGGCGCGAGCTGGGCCTCGGGGGCTTTCCCCTCGTCTCGCTCGACGAGGCCCGCGCCGAGGCCTTCGCCAACCGCAAGCTCGCCCGCGCCGGGGGCGACCCCGTCGCCGAGAAGCGCCGCGCCCGGAGCGCGCTGACCTTCGAGGCGGCGGCCGGGCGGGTGTGGCGCCAGATGCGGCCGGCGTGGCGCAACCGGAAGTACGGCCGCGACTGGATGCTGGGCCTCGCCCGCCACGCCTTCCCGCGCCTGGGCCCGATACCGGTGGCCGAGGTGACGGGCGCCGACGTGGTCGAGACCCTCGAGCCCATCTGGCACGCCCGGCCGGCGACGGCGCGGCGGGTGCGACAGCGCGTCAACACGGTGATGGAGTGGGCGGTGGCCATGGAGTACCGGGCCGACAACCCGTGCCACCGCATCGGGCCGGCCCTGGGCCGGCAGCAGGACGCGGTGCGGCACATGCCGGCCCTGCCCCACCGCGAGGTGGCGGCGGCGCTGGCGGCGGTGCGGGCGGCGCGGGTGAGGCCGGTCGTGAAGCTGGCGTTCGAGTTCCTGGTGCTGACGGCGGCGCGGTCGGGCGAGGCGCGGGGGGCGCGGTGGGCCGAGATGGACCTGGCCCGGCGGGTGTGGACGGTGCCCGCCGGGCGCATGAAGGGGAACCGCGAGCACCGGGTGCCGCTGTGCGGGCGCGCGGTCGAGGTACTGGGCGAGGCCCGCGCCCGCGCCGGCCGCGGCCCCCTCGTGTTCCCGACGGCGCGGGGCGGGCGGCTGAAGGACGAGGCCCTGTCGAGGCCCGTCAGGGACCTGGGCCTGCCGGCGGTGCCGCACGGCTTCCGCTCGAGCTTCCGCGACTGGGCGGCCGAGGAGACGGACCACCCGCGCGAGGTCGTCGAGGCGGCCCTCGCCCACGCGGTGCGGAACCGGGTGGAGGCGGCCTACGCGCGGTCCGACCTGTTCGAGCGGCGCCGCCGGCTGATGGACGACTGGGGCGACTATCTCGGCGGCCGGCGCGAGCTCGTCAGGACGTGCGCGTAGAGGCGTCGACGCCACGGTGCAGCGACGATGCGGTGAATCAGCCGCGAAGCCGGATCGGCAGGTGGCCTCCCGCCGCACGACGACCGCCGCCCCGGTCCCATCTCGGCCCGGGTGCTACGATGAGGATCTCGACAACGTTGGAGACGAGATGGCGAGCCGACCGGAACGCACCACCACCGGGCCGTCCCCTCGGGGCCGACCGCCGGCGCGGAACGAGGCGGCGATAGACCTCGGCCCGACGGATCGCGACATCCTCGAGCTGACATTCGGCCGAACGTGGACGAACCACGTAGTGCCCAAACCGACCGCCTTCTCAAAGAGAAGCGCGATCGGCGACATGGCGCCGGGGGCCGAGAACGACGCGCCGCCCGACGGGCGCCGGGAGAACAGCGGCGCCCTCGGCCGGCGCATCGCATCGTCGTGCGCCGGCTGGGCGGCACCGCCCACGGCGCGGGAGCTGTACGACAGCTTCCACACCCCGACCCCCACGACCCGCAGCCAGACGGTCCTCCGAATGTGGATGACGGAAGCGTCCACGAACGACGTCATTGGGGCCTGGATCGACCACTGCTACAGTTGGCGGGAACTGGCGGAAGCGTGCGAGCGGCACTTCATCTACGCTGCCGAGAACGCCAAGATCCTGAACCGGATGCGACAGGAGCATCCGGAACTCGGCACCTGCCGCCAGTGCGGCGCCGAACCCGCGAGACGGCGGAAGGGCGACACCCCGGTGTGCCCGACCTGCGCGGGAGCATCGTCGCGATGAAGCGGACGCTGCCCAGCCCGGCGCGCGAGCTCTGGAGAGAACACGGCGGCGTGCTTCTGGAGCACCTCGGTCGACTGACGGCAGGGGCTCGCGGGCACGAGGCCTGGCGGCTCGGCGGGGGGACAATGCTCGCCGCACGGTGGGGCCACCGGCAGAGCAGCGACATCGATATCGCGATCGCGACGAGTCTGCCGACAAGGCTTGTCCACTCGGTGTGCGCAGCCATCGTCGAAGCGCTCGACGAACGGGGGCTCGATGTCGAGCGCGACGAAGACAACGACCTCATCCAGGCAGCCACCAACAAGAAGGACCCCTTCGGCCGCAAGCAGGGCATCGACATCTGGATCGCGGATCCGAAGCTGCCGGGACCGGCCGAACACGAGCAGATCGAGGGGCGGACGATACCCGCGCTCAGGACGAGTCAGATCCTGCACGGCAAGATGCAGCGGGACGCGCGCCAGCTCAGCCGGGACGCCTACGACATCGCGCGGGCGCGGCACGACGACGCCGGGGCGCTCGAGAGCGCGGTGAACAGTCTGACGCCCAACCACCAACGGCGCGCCGAAATCCTCTGGGCGGCCGGCGGGGATCTGATGGTGGTCGACCGGTCCGACATCCTGACCTGGGACGGTGCCACCGCCGAGGATCAAGGCGACTGCCGTCGCCGCGCTTCAGACGCGATCCACGACAGTCGATGGATCGAGGTGGAGATCACGACCAACCAGGGGCGGGTGCAGGCGCGAACCGTCAACGCGGCCCGCGAGGAGCGTTTCTGGCTGGGTGAGCACGGGGCGAACGCGCGCGACAGCGAAACCGCGCTCGACAACGCGGGGATTCTGCTGCACCTGGACAAGAACTACCGGAGGAGCGTGCTGCGGGTCGACGACATTCTCCGCGAAACCGAGAAGACGGCCCTGAGCGGAAGGCGCGAGCGGATAGTCCACACGCGGACGGGAGTGCTCAGCGTGGAGAAGGGCCCTCCACAAGCCCTGATGACGGCCGAGATGGCGCCGGAACCGCCGCGCGCGGGAACCGCCCGCTGATCGAGCTACCCTGACGCCGCTCGACCTCCGCTGCCATGCCCCCAACGAGAAAACCCCCTCCCCCCCGGGGCTTCGGGGGAGAGGGGGCAAGGGAGAGTTGCGAACGCCGCCGCCGGCGCTACCGCCGCAGGTTGGGTCCAGCGCCTCGTCGTCCGCGGCCGGTCCCGCTCCCTCGGCCTCGGCAGCTACGCGCTGGTCCCGCTCGCCGAAGCCCGGGAGAAGGCCCTCGCAACCGCAAGCTCGCACGGGCGGGCGGCGAGGCCCCTCAGGGACCTGGGGCTGCCGGCGGTGCCGCACGGCTTCCGCTCGAGCTTCCGCGACTGGGCGGCCGAGGAGACGGACCATCCGCGGGAGGTGGTCGAGGCGGCCCTCGCCCACGCGGTGCGGAACCGGGTGGAGGCGGCCTACGCGCGGTCAGACCTGTTCGAGCGCCGCCGCCGGCTGATGGACGACTGGGGCGGCTACCTCGGCGGCCGGCGCGAGCTCGTCAGGACGTGCGCGTAGAGGCGTCGCCCTGCCGGATCAGCGGCCCGGCGTGGAACGGGGCGCAGACGGTCACCGTGAATTCGGCGAAGCGCTTCGGGTAGGGCTCGGCCACGAGCGGGCAGCAGAGCAGGTTGGGTCCCCGCGGATAGGCGGCCCGGAACGCCCGCAGCGACCGGGCGTCGAAGGCCCGGGGCGACACCTTCGCCTCGACCGCCGCCACCCGGTCGCGCCCGGTCGCGACCGCGAAGTCCACCTCGTGCCCGGCGGCGTCGCGCCAGTAGTGGAGGGCGCCGCGGGGAAAGGCGGTCAGCAGCTCGTCGAGGACGAGATTCTCCCAGAGCGGCCCGCGGTCGGTCGGCCGCAGGCCGGTCCAGCCCCGGAAGTGGCAGATCAGCCCCGTGTCGAGCGCGTAGAGCCGCGGGCGGCGGACCATCTCGCGCCGGCCGCCCCCGTGGAACGGCGGCAGCCGGACGGTGACCTGGCAGGCGTCGAGGAGATCGAGGTAGTTGACCGCGGTGGGGCGGCTCACGCCGGCGTCGCGGGCGAGCGACGTGACGTCGAGCAGCTCGCCGTTGAGGGCGAAGGCCTGCGACACCGCGCGCAGGAAGCCGGTGCGGTTGCGGGTGCCGTAGAGCGCGTGGACGTCCCGGGCGAAGAAGCTCTCGGCCCACTCCTCGAACCACAGGGGGTCGGGCGCGGCGGCCAGCAGTTGCTCGGGGAACCCGCCGTGCAGCAGCCGCCGGTCGAGGTCGGCGGCCCCGAGCCAGTCCGGGCACTCGCGCCACAGCACCGGCGCGAGCCGCACCGGCCACTTGCGGCCGGCCAGCGAGTCGCGGAAGCGCGCACTGGCGTGCAGGGTCGACGAGCCGGTGGCGAGGATGCGGACCCCGGGGTGCTCGTCGGCGCCGATCTTGAGCAGGCCCGACGGATCGTCGGCGCGATGCACCTCGTCGAGGACGATCCGGCAGTCGGCGGCGAGGCTCCCGTAGAACAGCTCCGGGTCCGCGAGCCGCTCCCGCACCGAGGGCAGGTCGCAGTTGAAGACCCGCGCCTCGGGAACCTGGCGGCCCAGGACGGTCTTGCCCAGCCGCCGCGCGCCCGCAAGCCAGACGATGCTCCTCGACCGCCAGAGCGCCTCGATGCGATCGACCCAGAACGGACGCGGCGTGAGCACGAGTCGTATTTTACGAAATACGGTGATGAACGTAAATTACAGGTGCCGTGATGCCGACGAAGAACGGCGAATGCTCCGGGGCGCACGAGCCGCGGCGTCCGCGGCCGTCAGGGCGCGAGCCCGAGGCGGCGGAGCGCGGGCCCGGCGTCGACGTCCGGGTGCGGATAGACGGCGAAAGCCCGCCGGTAGCGGGACGCGGCGGTGGCGGCGTCGCCGGTCAGCTCGGCGAGGCGGCCCTGCTCGAAGAACACCTTGGCCGACTCCTGCTTGCTCAGGGCCTGGCCGCGCAGGGCCTCGGCCGCCGCCAGCCAGCCGGCGATGCGGCCGGCGTGGCCGACGGCGTCGTTGTCGAGCAGCGAGCCGGCCATGCCGAGCAGGCAGGCGTAGCACTCGTCGGTGCGCTCGAACAGCCCGGCCATGGGCTCGAGGAACAGCGGCGAGCCCGAGAAGACGACCAGGCCGAGGTACTTGCCGTAGTGCGACAGCAGGCCGTGGCGGCGCGCCTGTTCCCAGCGGTCGACGGGGCGCCGGTCGAGCAGCTCGAGGAAATGGCGCTGACCCCGCTCGTCGAGGGTCAGGTCGACGGTGCCCGCCGTGCCCTCGCCCAGCACCTCGAGCAGGAAGCCGTGGTGAGCGAGGCCGCGGCCGGTCGGGTGGAGGTCGGCGTCGGGCAGCAGGAACACGGGCCCCTCGGCGGCGGCGACGAAGCGGTCGAGGGCGCGCTGCTTCTCCGCCGTCGACGCCAGCGGCTCGAACAGGCGGTTCTCGAACACGAGGCCCTGCAGGTTGTACATAGAGACGTCGGGACGCCGTTGCTCGACGTACCGGGGGTAGCCGAGCGGCCCGGTGTCGTCGCCGAACACGAAGAGCGCCGCGCCGGGCGGCAGCAGGTCGAACACGGCCTCGGCGTAGCGCTGGGCGAAATCGCTGCCGGCTCGGTGGTTGGCCGGCCAGCCCGCGGACACCGACCAGGCCACCATCGCCGCGCCGGTCAGCCCCGCCAGCACCGCAAGCCCCCGCGCGGCGCCGCGGGCCTGGAGACGACCCGGGGGCCGCGGCACGGGCCCGCCGGGCGGGCGGTCTCCCGGCCGGCGCCGGCCGGCGGCCGCGGCGGGCCACCGTGCCCCCGCCCACGCCGGCAGCCGGTCCATCGCCCACTGCATGCCCGCCGCCATCCACAGGGCGGCCACCCCGTAGCACACCAGCGGATAGGGCCGGAACACGGCCACCCGGAACGGGTCGAAGTCGAACCCCAGCAGGGCGATGAGCACCACGCTGTTTCCGAGCAGAGCGAGCGCCCCCGAGCCCGCGGCGGCAATCCCGGCCGGCAAGCCCGAGCCCCCTGCGGCAAGCCCGGTCGGCAAGCCCGAGCCCGCGGCGGAGGCCCCGGCGCGACGGCCCGGTCGCGGGTGTCGGGAAGGGCCGGCGGGGCGCGGGCCCGGCGCCGCCGCCCCGGAGACCGCGCGCGGGCGCGACGCGTCGGCCCCGGCGATTCCGCCGCGCGCGAGGGCCCCGAAGCCGAGCACCGCGAGCACCGTCCCCGGAAGCGTCATCTGCCGCACGAGGTCGGCCGCGAACCAGCCCAGGAACCCCGCGCGGTCGCCCCAGCCGGCGGAGGGGCTCACGTCGACGCCGCTGTAGCCCTGCCGGCTGACGTAGAACCAGAGCTCGCCCCACGTCTCGATGGGGCCGTAGAAGCTGATGGCCGGCCCCTGGTGCGACAGCCACACCATCCACGCGTAGGGCAGGGCCGCGCTCGCGAGGGCGGCCGCGAGCAGCCGGGGCAGCCGGGGCAGCACCGCGCGCCGGGCCGGCAGCAGGGCGAGGGCCAGGCCGGGCGTGGCCAGCACCATCAGGGGCCAGTGGTTGGCGAGCCCCGTCCCCCACGCGACGGCGGCCCACCGGAGGGGCCACCCGCGCCCCGGGTCGCGCGCGCCCAGCAGCACGAGCGCGTAGGCGGTGAAGAAGAGCAGCGCGTTGAGGGTGTAGACCTCGGCGACGATGGCCTGCGACCAGAACTGCTCCGACACCCCGAAGAGCCAGGCCGCGGCGAGGGCGGGCGCCGGCGATGCCCGCAGCAGCCGGGCGCAGCCGTACACGGCGCCGCAGGCCAGCGCGCCGAGCACCGCGCTCGACAGGTGCCCGAGGAACGCGGGGTCGCCGAACGGCAGCCGCGTGAACAGGTGGACGATGAGCGTGTAGAGGGGATAGCCCGGCGGGTGGGCGACGCCGAGGTGCGCGCCGGCCATCAGGAACAGGCCGTCGTCTTCGAGCACGACGGTCCGCGGCAGGGTGGCGACGTAGAGGGCGAGGGGGCCGAGCACCGCCGCGGCCAGTCCCACGTGGTCGGGCCGGCCGACGTCGAGCGGCGGCGACGGAACCGGGTGAACGGGTGGCAATGGCGGCTCCGTGTCCGGAACGAGGGTCTGCGAGCGAGCCATATATAGCATGAGCCACGGCCTTTACCTCGACGTGCTGCCGTCCGGTGGCTGCGTGCCGCGAAGGCGGCCCGGGAACGAGGCGCATCGCCCGGAGCGAATCAGGTCGGCGTGGACAACCAGAAGGACCCGCCATCCTCCGGGGGGCGGCCCGACGACCCCGAGGTGCTACGATGGAGGGCGGGGTCACGCTCCGCGCAGGGGTGTGCGGAGAGACAGCCTACTTGCCCAGGCGCAATCGGTCCCGAACGCACGGCCGGCGGGTAACCGCTCACCAGGACAGTCGCGCGGCCTGGTGGGCCGTGCGACTGCGTTCGGCGCTGGCCGCCGCACCCGACCTCCTGCTGCACCCCTCCCCTCCCGGCGAGCGGCCCTGGAAGCTGCTGGCGCCGGTGCTCGCCCTGGCGTTCGTCGCGCGCGCGGCGGTCGCCCTCTCGGGCGACTTCGTCCTGCACCCGGACGAAGTCATGCAGTACCTCGAGCCGGCCCACCGACTGGTCTTCGGCAACGGCGTAACGTACTGGGAGTACTTCTACGGCGCACGCTCGTGGCTGGTGCCGGGGTTGGTCGCCGCCGTCCTGAAGCTGTTCGACGCTCTCGGCCTCGGTCAGCCCGCCTGGTACGTCGGTGGCGTCGAGCTCGTGTTCTGCGCCATTTCCGTGCTCATCCCTGCCGGCATGTACTTCTTCGCCCGGTGGCATTTCGGCGAGACCACGGCGCGGGTCGCGTTGGTGATGGGCGCCTTCTGGTACGAGCTCGTCGGATTCGCCCACAAGCCGATGACCGAGTTCGTCGCCACGGCGCTGCTGCTGTCGGTGCTCGCGCTCAGCGTGCGGCCCGACCCCGACAGGCCGCGGGTGGCCCTGACGGCAGCGGCATTGGTGGTGCTGGCCGCGGCGATAAGGGTGCAGTACGCCCCGCTGGCCCTGCTGGTCCTCGGTCTGGTCTTCTGGCGCACGACGAAGAAGCTGCAGCTCGCGCTGACCGCGGCCCTCGTTCTCCTCGCCGTCGGCGTACTGGACGCGATGACGTGGGGCGGCGGGCTGTTTCACTCCTACGTGACCTATGCCCGTCTCAACCTGGCCCTCGACGAGCTGATCGCCGGTGCGAGTCCGGCATGGGAGTACCTGTACTGGCTCGTGCCGGCAAGCGCGGGACTCGCCGCTCTGTGCATGCTTGCGGCCTCGATGAACCTCCGTCGGTACGCCCTTCTGCTGCTGCTCGTCTTCCTGGTTCTGCTCGTTCACTCAACGCAGTCACTAAAGGCGTACCGCTTCATTTTCGCCGTGATTCCGCTCTACCTGATGGTGGGAGCGGACGTCCTGGCGCGCCTCGCGTCCCGAGCGCGGGCCGGCGGGCGCCGCCCCCTGCCGTTCAGAGCTGCCGCCGTGGTGCTGGCCTCGGCGTTCGCCGTGGTCTCAGCGGCCGGCATCCTGAACGCGCTGCCGCACCAGGCCAGCGTTTATCTGTCCGCCTCGGGGACGACGGGCAGGGTCGCATTCCTGCGCGCTCAGGATCCCGTTTTCGCCGTCTATCGCCATCTCGCCGAATCGCCGGCCGTCAGCGGCGTCTGGCACGAAGACCGCGCCTACTACGACACCCCCGGCTACTACCACCTGCACCGCGCGATTCCCCTCTACGACGCCTATGCCGGACGCCGCCTGTTCGTCGACGACCAGGAGATCGACATGGAGATGATCACGGCGTCGGTCAGCCACGTGGTGACGGCAGAACCGACGACTCGGCTGCCCGGCTACTCGGTGGAGAGGACGTTCGGCGACATCCGGATACTGCGCCGGGACGGCGGCGAGGCCGGCGTTCGCCGATGGCGCGAGTACACCCCGACGATAGACGACGGCGTCTTTACCGCCGTGATGCGCCGGCTCTATCCGGAAGCGCCCGCCCCACCGCCGAACTCGGGGATCCGTTTCGTCGACGAGAACCCCGAAGCGCCATAGCGCCTCCGCGTCTCGCGCGCGGTCGAACGGAGGGGCTACAGCCTCGACGACGCGAGTTACTACGGCGTGGGGATCGGCAACGACGACATCCCCGGCGCCTCGGCGACCCACACGGTCAGAACACGGTCAGAAGGGGTCGAAGTACCCCTCGCCGTGCAGGTAGGCGGCCCAGTCGTCCATCAGTCGGCGGCGGCGCGCGAAGAGGTCGGACCGCGCATAGGCCGCCTCCACCGGGTTCCGCACCGCGTGGGCCAGCGCCGCCTCCACCACCTCGCGCGGGTGGTCCGTCTCTTCCGCCGCCCAGTCGCGGAAGCTCGACCGGAAGCCGTGGGGCACCGCGCCGACCTCCAGCTCCCTGAGCAGGCCCGACAGGGCCATGTCCTTCAGCGGCTTCCCCCGCGACGTCGGGAACACCAGCGGGCCGCCGTTGCGGAGCGACCGGGCCGCGTCGATGACGGCCAGGGTGCGAGGCGACAGCGGCACCCGGTGCTCGCGCTTCCCCTTCATCCGCGTGCCGGGCACCGTCCACACACGGTCTCCCAGGTCCAGCTCGCTCCACCGCGCCCCCCGCGCCTCGCCCGACCGCGCCGCCGTCAGCACCAGGAACTCGAACGCCAGCTTCACCGCCGGCCGCGCCCCCGACCGCCGCACCGCCGCCAACGCCGCCGCCACCTCGCCGTGCGGCAGCGCCGGCATGTGCCGCACGAGGTCCTGCTGGCGCCCGAGCACGAGCCCGATGCGGCCGCACGGATTGTCGGGGCGCAGCTCCATCGCCACCGCCCACGCCATCACCGTGTCGATGCGCTGGCGCAGCCGGCGCGCCGTCGCCGGGTGACGGTGCCAGACCGGCCGCAGCGTCTCGATGACGTCGGCGCTCGTCAACTCGTCCACGGGCGTGTCGCCGATGTGGGGGAAGGCCAGCCGCGCCAAGCCCGACAGCCAGTCGCGGGTGTACTTGGGGTTGCGCCAGCCGGGCCGCATCTGGGTCCAGACCCGCTCGGCCGCGTCGGCGAAGGTCAGGTTCCGGGCGCGGCGCCGCTCGGCCCGGGGGTCGCCGCCGGCACGGGCGAGCTTGCGGTTGGCGAGGGCCTCGGCCCGGGCCTCCTGGAGCGAGACGAGGGGGAAGCCGCCGAGCCCCATCTCGCGCCGCCGGCCGCGGATGACGAGTCGCTGCACCCAGCTCCGGGTGCCCGACGGCTGGACGTCGAGGTAGAGACCGTGGCCGTCGCAGTAGCGGCCGGGCCGGGTGACCCGGCGCACGAAGGTGGTCGAGAGGGCGTTCCGGGGATGCCGCCCGGCGGTCCTTTCCGACGGGCGGAGCGCACCCTCGGGCGCCTCGGCGACGGCGGGATCCACGGCCCGACTCTCCACCTTTTCCTCCATTTCGCGGCGCCTCCGAATCACGACGTTTCGCCCAGGCGACGGTTCGCGGTCCGAATTCGCCGATCAAAGAACGAAAGTACGCCGTTTCTGCCATCCGCGGGACCGCCGCGGCGGGTCAGACCGCCCGCGTCCGGGTCGCGTTGATGCCGTTTCTTCGCCAAACGGTCCCGTCGGACCGCCGGTTTCCACCATTTGGGCGGCCTGGATCGACGAAATTGCCCGATGGCCGGGTGCCGTTGGTGGAAGAAATAGCAACCCGCAGAAGTTGATCGCCTCCTGCCGAGGTCGGGTTCAAAAACGGGCAACCCACTGACGTCGTTCGGTTTGTGGGTTGCCATGAACGCCGCCGAACGCCGCTTCCGGGGGGCTTCATTGCCGTCCTGATCCGATTCCCCCGTTGCCATGCGAGAGGACGAATTCACAAGGGAGAACGCCGTGGCGGCGCGTAACTTGCTGACTGTCCGCGGTTTACGGCGGCACCCCGCGGGGCCGTCACCCAGTTCGTGTGCAATTCACTCGCGGGGTGCGGGAGGCGAAAAGTAGATGCGGATCGATGGTCGACACGAGCGGACGACAGGGGGCGGATGGTTGGGTTGTCCGCCGCTGCCGGCTACGAGAGGACGGACAACGAGGGGAGATTGCGACATGCGGACAGGAGCGATTTTCGCGAGAGGCAGTTGCAGGGCGCTGAAGTGGATGGCGCTCGTGGGGATGGTGTTCGCGCTGGGGGCCGTTTCGGCCGTGGCGCAGACGCTCCAGCTCTCAAGCACCAACGAGGGATCGACGCCGGAGGCAACGGTGACGCTGGCGACTGCAATCCCAGCCGACGGCACCGCCATAGTCTTCACCCTCACGGCAGCGGAGTATGACGGTGTTGTCCCGGTGGTGACGGGTAGAAACGCCTTTGAAGCCGGATCGTTGGTCAGTGATGTTGGTGTGGAGCTAAACAGTTCACCCACAATCACCGTAGCGGCTGGCGAGAGGACCGGCACGCTTTTGGCTGCACTGACGTTTGCCAACGACGATGACGCGGAAGACGAGTACTTTAGGTTGGTGGCTACCGGCAACAACTCACCTGCAACAGTCATCAACTTGGACGTTATCGTCCGTGACTCCCGCGACCAGGAATACGAGCTGACCCTGCCCTCCGCGGCCGGGGGTGCGATCACTGAGGGCGCTGGTGCGGCGACGCTGACGCTGGAAGCGGATCCGCCTAGGTCCGCTGACATCCCGGTCGCCCTGGAATTGAGGGCCGCCGATCGGACCAAGTACACGTTGGGCGATGTCATGAACAGCGCCGACCCCGTTGCCGTTACCACTATGTTCGGAATGGGGGACAATAATCCCGTCACCGCCTCCATCGAGGCAATGGCCGACGGCAACCGGCGAGACGACCGGATCACCGTGACGGCGTACACGGGGACGTTGGGGGATCGCGAGGTGCTCCAGACGCTCGAAATCACGGTCAATGACGCCAACCCTCTGCCCATCGTCGATGCGATCGTGGTCGGCGACGACGAGATGGCCCTCGATGAGCAGCCCAATTCGATCGAAGAGGGCGAGACCATCATGGTGAGGCTGACGGTGGTCGACGAAGATGGGGATGCGACCGCGTCGGCCGAGGATCTGTCGATCCGACTGAGGCAGACGGGCACTGCCGAAGCGGGGGACTACCGACTGGGGATGAATCCCGTCGAGATCGCCGAGGGCCAGATGTCCAGCGCCATCTTCGAGCTGGAAGCGAGACCGGACGGGGAGTTCGATCCCGGCGAAACTCTGGTGTTCGATGCCGTGGTGTCGGGCGATTCGACGATCGGGCCGGGGACGGAAACCAGTTCCGGGGTTGTCAACCTCTCCATCACCGACCGCACGCCTCTCACCGTCACCACCAAGTCGCAGGCCGACATCGACAGGGCCTACATGGAGGCCCGAGAGGTGGCGGACGGGGCCGACGAGCTCTGGACCACGAGGGATGGCTCATTGATGATCCACCTCAACCGGCTATTCAACCTGCCGGAGACCGGCGGCTACGACGCCGACGCCGTGCCCGCGGACCCGACCATTGTCGATGCCGATGCCGATGCCGACCCGTCCGCAACCGGCGGCGGCATGGTCGTCGTGATCCCTGAGGGCCCCGGCATGACCGAGGTGACGGTGACCGTGAGCACGCGCACGTCCAGCGCCACCATGCAAACCTCGGCCACCAGCGCCCAGGTGGTCTTCGAGGCGATGGTCGACGGGATTCCTGTCACGGCGAAGACGCAGGCGGAGATCGATGCCGCGTACATGGCCGCGCGGAACGCGGCCGCCGGGGCTGACGGATACTGGACCACTGGAGACGGTCCGGCGACGATCCCGTTGAGTGCACTGTTCAACGACCTGCCCTCAGACGCAACTGCCAGCGTCATGTCGTCGATGACCGACTACGTTTTGGCGAGCACCACCGGCAGCGACATCGTTCTGAACCCGCAGGGCGTGGGAACATCGACCGTCACCGTCACCGTCGCCGGCGCTGACAAGCCGGCCTCGTTCATGGCGACGGTCGTAGCACCCCGGATGGACACGAGGGGGAGCATCACCGCCTTCTCCATCGCGGGAACCGAGGAGAAGACGGTCGACGGGGTCAAGCGGATGCACTTGACCGAGGGCGGGATCACCACGGCCACGGTCACGGTCACGTGGACAAATCAGCAGCTCACGGCTCTCTGGGCCGGCCACACCGCCGCCAACCCGCCGCCTCCGGCGAGGATCAACCTCTACGACACGGCTTTCGTTGCGGATGCCGCCGTCGGACGCTGGCTTTCCCTTGCTGAGACAAGCGAGCGTGACGGAACCGGCTCTCGGGGCGGAAATGACGTGGTCTGGGGGTCACGTGACGTCGAGGTCAAGATCCCCGCAAAGCCGAAGACCACCGCCAGCCCCGCCGGCACCGATACGGGCACGGGCACTACCTCGGTGTCGCTTCCCAATGACGACGACGCGGAGCCCGAGGCGTTCCGTGTTAGTTGGTGGCCTGCCCAGAGCCAAGGTGTGAAGTACGTGGGCGCCTTGCAGAACAACTTGCTCACCGCAACCACCCACGTCATCGAGGACGACGAGCCGCAGGGCATCAAGCTGACCAAGGCGATGAAAGACCCCATCTACGAGGGTGGCGGGACCGTCAAGTTCAGCGCCGTTGCCGATCCGCGGCGCGAGGATCTGCCTCTCGAAGTCAGGTACACCCTGAGTGATTCCTCGGGTGTGTCGGTGTCTTCGAGAACCTACACCCTGGACAACTCGACCGGGACGATCCCGGTTGGCCCTGCGGGCAAGGATGAGGTGGTCCTTAACGTGGCCCGGAACGACGGCGACCGGATGGACGACATGCTCCAGATGCACGCCGAGGTCGTGGCTTATGCGCTCGACACCGGAGCCTACGGGGATGTCGGGTCGAAGATGGTCGACTTCACGGTGATCGACGTTCACAAGCTGCCGCCAGTCACGGTGATGCCGGAGACCGCGACCCTGATGGAAGGCAAGCAGCTCGAGTTGACGGTGACCGTCGACCGGAATCCGCGGGAAACCAGGGCCGTCGACCCCGAGACCTTGCCGTATACGACCGAGGAGCTCTCCATCGCGGTGATGGCGAGCGGCGCGACTGGGGAATACTCGCTCTCGTCGACCGCCATCACGGTTCCCGAGTACAAGCACAAGGCGGGGACGACGAACTGGCTGCAGCCCGTGAAGGTCACGGTCGAGGCCCTTATGGACGAGGACGTCGAACCGGACTCGATGCTGATGCTCGACTTCGTGGTGAACGGCACCGTCGCCGCGAACGGGCCCAGCGACAGTGACGTCGATGGGCAGGCGTCGGTGACCATCCAGGACGCCACGGCGACCCTGGTTTCCGTGAGGGACAACGCCTACGACGTCATCCAGGGCGAGCTGGGCACGCCTCCCACGCTGACAACGGGCATGTCCGGCGAGCTGACGGGGGCCAACCTGTTCGACTACGACCCGAGCGCCGTCAGCGTGGCGTATGCGACCTCGGTGGACGGCGCGGCAGTCACGACGTCGGCCAGCGGCGGGACGGTCACGATCATGGCGGTATCGGCCGGAGAGGCCAAGGTGACGATTACCGCGACCGCGACTCCCAACGGGTCGTCCCTGGTCGTCAACCAGACCAAGTCGAACGTGGCCCAGCTCACGTTTCCGGTGATGGTCGAGGACCCGCCGCTCACGTTCACGGTGATGGGACCCGACGACATGAACCTCATCGAGGGCGGTATGGGCGGCATGGTGAAGGTCATGACCAACCGCGCCGTCTCCGAGAACACCGAGGTGATGCTCATGCGCGACGGGAGCAGCTCGGCGGGCGAGGACGACTACGAGCTGGATCCGCCGCTGGTGACCATCATGGCTGGTCAGAACGAAGGCCACACGATGGTCATGGCCCTCGCAGATGACATGATGGAGAACGCGGACAACATGCCTGAGATGTTGACGCTGTTCCTCGTCGTGGACGGGATGCAGATGAGTGACCAGTCGGTCAGCTTCTACATCTGGGATGCTGCGGTCCCGGCCCTGCCGGTCATCGCTCAGCTCCTGTTGGCGGCCCTTCTGGGCCTCGGCGGCTACCGCCGGTACCTGCGGCGGCGGTAGCGTTCGGCGGCGGCGTTCGCAACTCTGCCGTGCCCCCTCTCCCCCCGCTCCGCCCGCAGGGGGGGGGGGGCGTTTTTTTGTGCTCCGGGGGCGGATGGGACGACTGTGCGTGCAAGCCAACCTCCCGACCTGCCACGGCGTGAATCAGCGGGAGGACAGGCGGCACGCCCCCGAAGCGGCGGGCCGGCAGACCCGCACGCGGGCCGCGGCGTCTTGAGCTGCACCCGCGTCGTCTCGAAGGCCGACGGCTCGCGGTCGCTGGACCTGCAGCGCGGCGCCCGGGAGACGGCCGGCGTCGACGCGGTCAACGTCGGCACGACCTCGCGTCCGGTGTCGAAGCGCAGCCGAACCTCGACCGCGACGCCGCCCAGCGCAGGGTCTTCGACTGCCCGGAGTTCGTGACCGCGACCGAGCTGGTCACCATGCTCGTCGAGGCGCGGCAGCAGGTCGTCTCGCCCGCAAATTCGCGCAGCTCGCCTGCTTCGACATCGCCCCCTCCTGTGCCTGAAGGCCGCAACTTGCGGCGCTCGCGATCGTCCGTAATCGCGACCCGGCGAGCCGGATCGTCCGGAGAAGCTCGACCCTGAACGTCGTTGACGGGTCATTGGTGACGGGCGGTCGCTCCGACCCCGCAGGACATCGCGGGGTCGTCCAAGGCGCGCGCGCGAGAAACAGCCCTCTGGTCGTCGTCGCGACCCCGGCGGACCGGGTCGTCGGGCCAAGCTTCGACCCTGGCCGGGTCGTCGGTGATGTTCAGTCTCCCGACCCGGGCGGCAGAGCCGACCCGCCACGGCCGGGTCGCCGAGACGCCCCGACCCGGGTCGTTGCGGGAACCTGTTGGTCCCCGACGAGCGCGTGTGGACCGTTCGGCCTTCGGGCCGTTCCGCGTGGAGTCGCAGGACGAGCGGGTCAAGATCGGCGGCAGCCAGTACCGGGCCCATCCGGCCGGGGCCGTGTTCCCGGTCGTGTCCGGCCGCGAGTTCGACGAGCTGGTCGAGGACGTGCGCGTCAACGGCCTGCTCGAGCCGGTCGTGGTACGGGGCGACGAGCTGATCGACGGGCGGAACTGGGTCCGGGCGTGTGCGGCCGCCGGTGTCGTCCCGGAGGTCCGGGAGCTGGAGCGCGGGACCGACGTGGCGTCGTGGTGATGTCGGTGAACGTGCACCGGCGTCATCTGGATGCGTCGCAACGGGTCTTGCTGGCGAGCCGGCTGGGCGGTGAGGTGTCGATGGCCGCTTCGGGACAGCGCTCGCGGCCCTCGTAGGGGCATTGCCGCGTTCTCCCACACTTCCGCGGAGCGGAAAAGTCCAGCCTGAGCGACCCCGCGGTGCTGACCCAGAAGTGACACCTTGGTTTCACGTTCTGGGTCAGAAAAAGTAGTACGTAGCGGGGTCGCTCAGGTGTGGGTCCTCGTACGGGTCGTGACCCAAACCTGTGGGTCAGCTTGGGTTAAGTGACTATCTGTCAGTAGTTTGGGATGTAGTGGACGTGAAACCAAGGCCACACTGCACGTGATATTTGGGTTAAGTCGATGGCTACCACGGATTGGGTCATCACCCGGCGAAATCGAGGCGGTTGGGCGGCCTCGAACTCGTCGGCGACAATCACATCCTGATCGGTTTCGGCGACGTGGTCGTCGCGCGCCCAAACCTCGCCGTCCTCCGTCGGAACGCCCTCGTGACCGCGGCCCACGCGGACCCGTCCCGCCTTGCCGACCCTGTGACAACGGCATCAGGACACGGTGCTGTCGGTACTGCTCAGGTCCTGGATGTCGCGACCGTGTCGCATGGCTTCCGCTCGTCGTTCCGGGACTGGGCGGCGGAGGAGACGGACGACCCGGCGGGAGGTCATTGAGGCGGCGTTCCCTCGAGCCCCCAGCTCATCCCGGTGCGGGACACCGCCACCGGCGCGGTGGCCAAGGCCGAGGTGGTCTGGCAGAGCAGCGACGGCGCCCTCAACCAGGACCTTGAGGAGCTCATGCTCGAGGGGCGTAGCGCACGCGCCTCGACTGGAACAACCCTCGGGAAGTTCGGCCCGGATGTGGACAACCCGCGCGCGGTGTCGTTGCCGGCGGATCGGGCAACGCCGAGACGCCCGGGCCAGGTGTCCAGCCGGCGCGGCTATCTGCACCCGCTCCCGGTCGACACCGTCGCGCGCATCTTCGAGTTCGGCTACGCGGACTTCAGCTTCAAGGCCATCGACAAGGCCCTCGGCATCGCGGGTGTGGGCCGCCTCGCCGCACCGTTCCGAGAAAAGGCGCCAACTGGCGCATTTACCGGCGGGTCGAGCCCGAGCTCATCCCGGTGCGCGACACCGCCACCGGCGCGGTGGCCGAGGCTGAGGTGGTCTGGCAGGGCAGCGATGGCGCCCTCGACCAAAGACCTCGAGGAGCTCATGCCCGAAGTCCGCAATGCACGCGCCTCGACTGGAAGAACCTCGGGTAGTTCGCCCGGTCGTCGACGGCCCGCGCGCGGCGCCGTTGCCGACGCTGAGACGCCCGGGCCGGGTGTCCAGCCGGCGCGGCTATCTGCGTCCGCCGCTCCCGGTCGACACCGTCACGCGCATCTTCGCTCCGCGACGCGGGCCTCAGCTTCAAGGCCATCGGCAAGCCCTCGGCATCGCGGCGTGGACCGCCGCGCCGCACCGTCCCGAGAAACGGCGCCAACTGGCGCAGTTCGCCGTTCGGCCTTACCAGCCGGCCCTTGCCGGAGTCGGCTGTCTCGGCCGCTTCCGGGGCCGGTTCAGCGGGGCCGGCAGCCCGCGACCACGGTTGGGCGCCCAGCCCGCCGCCTCGACGGCGGTGCCCCCGCGGCGACCGCGCTCGACGGGATGCGGCGGAGCGAACTCAGCGCCCTCCCGCTGAGCCGACTGTCGCCGACGCGGCCAACGGCGACCGGATGCTGGTCACTGTGCGCCGTTCGGGAAGATCAACCCCGGAGGGCGAGCGGGGAGACGTGCGGTTCGGGAGGGCAGCAACCAACCTTCGCCGATGGTTCTTGGGGTAGTGCCTCATTTTTTTGAAATCGGAGCCGACCTTGGTTGGCATGGGTTTTGTGCATACCAGGGCTCGGTAGAGTCACTGGAGCCACTGGGGCGGCTGAGATGGTAGAGTTGAGACTGGGCTATCGCGCGGTGTTCTCGAGGGATCTGAGATGCACGACGACCCGAAGCGGCGGGACTGCGACTGGATGAGGGTGAGACACCAGTGCACGGCTCATCAGGCGTTCCCGCGCCTCCGCAAACTGGCGGAGCGCGACGTCGAGGTACGCGAAGCGCAGATAGAGGCTGACCCCTACCTCAGCTCGCCCCCGCGGTTCGGGAGCAGCGACGAAATGACGCCCACGTTCAGTATCCGCCGGGTCGCGGGTCGAACCCGGACGCCGATCCGGAGGTCAGGTTCAGGCTGGTCGACTCCCTGACGATCCGCGTTGACGGGTCGGCCCTTGCAGACGGGATGTTCGATGTCCGCGTGGGCATGGACGACCGGGGGCGAGTGCCTGCTCACCATCGACGGGCAGCCCGTCCTGGACTGGCAGATCATGCACCGCGCGCTTGACGAGCTGTTGTTCGGCGCCGTGCGGAGTGGTGGGCCCTGACCAGCGTAGCCGTCACCTCATCGCGGTTGATCTCGAGTTGCATGCAATGACCCAGCAAACGAACGCACCGGCGGCTGTCGAGATCCCGTACAGGGTCCTGCTTCACCTGGCTGAGAATGCACGGTGGCTATGGGTGTCAAGAGAGTGGCGGGATCTGGTAAGCGTGTTGGTGATCTACGCGGCACTGTCCGCGATTGTCCTGTACACGCTCCACTACGACGTACCGGATTCAGACGGAGGGCCGCTTTTTGCGACCGTTGCGGGGCTTCAAGCCAAGCTGGGCATGATCCTCCACAAGTACTTTGGTGCCTATCACTCACAGTGAGGACCGAGGGTCCCGCCAGCTCTCATTTCGGAAGTCGAGCTGGCTGGATTTGGCGCGACTTTTGCCAAGGGCGCGACGCAGGTCTCCGGGGGGGGCGATGCGGACAGGCTACGGTCGTCCTTCGGTCAGCCGGCCCGCCGTGGTAGACTGCCGTTAATGCTCACCCTGTGGGGCAGAGACCGTCCCGGCATGGGGCAGAGACCAGCGCGCCACGGCTTACGGCTTGGCGGCCAACCTCGCCGGGGCACCGAGACCTGGAGTTCGAGGCGAAGTACATCGTCGATTGGATACGGGGGAACGGACCGCCTCAGAACGGACCGCCGAGGATGCCTGAGCGACGAACGCGACCGGCCGAATGAATGACAACCCGGCCGCTCGACCGGCTGGCCGGAAGCGCGAGACAACAAGAGGGAAAGGAGCCGCATCCCATGTCCGAAGGAGCGAAGACCGCGATTCAGCTACTCACAGCCGCGACAGCGTTCATTGCTGCATTGACCGGAATCTGGAACACCTACCAGTTGGCGACGCTGGAAGGGGTGGCCGGGTCGAACCAGACCGCCATCAACGATCACGTCAACAGCGACATGCACTTCAACGCAACTGTGTTGAGGGATCTGATCGTGGCCGCGGCCCGCGCCAACAACGAAGAAGCCGCCCCGTAGCACACGCCCCCCGCAGGGGAAACCCTCTACGCGAGGAACCCTGCGCCGGTCTTCGGGCGCCGCCTTGGCCCGCCTCGGTCGCCACTGCCTCCCCCCGGAACCAGCGTGTCGAGGGCGGCGATTTCCGTCCGCAATTCGGCGATTCCGGCCGTGAACTGGTCGGCCGTGACGTGGTCGCCGTGCCCGGCGGCCAGACGGGCCGCGTTCGTGAAACCGGGGAGCGGACCCACGAGGCATCGGATCACCGGCCCAGGGAGACGGCCCGCCCCCGCTCCCCGGCGAGGTAGGCGCCCCACTCGTCCATCAGCTGCCGCCGCCGCTCGAACAGGTCCGACCGCGCGTAGGCCGCCTCGGTCTGGTCTTTCACCGCGTGCGCCAGCGCCGCCTCCATGACCTCCCGAGGGTGGTTCGTCCGCTCCGACGCCCAGTCCCGGAACGACGACCGGAACCCGTGGGGCACCGCCGCGATGCCCAGATCGCTGACGAGCTTCGAGATGACAGCGGCGTCGATCGCCTTGCCGCGGAAGCTCCGGAACACCAGCTCGTCCCTCCCGGCCGGACTCGAGACTGCGCGAAGCTGCTTCGCCTCCCGAAGGACCTCGACCGCCCGGGCGCACAGCGGCACCCGGTGCGCGCGCTTCGCCTTCATCCGCGCCGCCGGAACCGTCCACGTCCGCGCCGCAAGGTCGATCTCGCCCCAGGTCGACAGCCGGACCTCGGTCGACCGCATGGCCGTCAGCACCAGGAACTCGAACGCCAGCTTCAGCCCGGCCCACGCACCGGAGTTGCGAACCGCGGCCAGCGCGGCGGCGACCTCGCCGTGCGGAATCGCCCGCCGATGCTCGACCGGCGCGGGGCGTTTCGGCAGCGCCGCGGTGACCGCGTCGCCGGCCGGGTCGTCGTTCCGGTAGCCCTGGGCGATGGCCCACCGCATGACCGTCGAGATGCGCTGCCGCACTTTCCGCGCCGTGGCGTGCTTGCGCGTCCAGAGGGTCCGCAGCGTCGTCATGATGTCGGCCGACGTCACCTCGTCGACGCTCATGCCGCCGAGGTACGGGAACACGTGGCTGTGCATGCCCGCCAGCCACTGGTCCGCGGTCTTGTCTCCCCCCTTCCAGGACCCGGCGTAGAGGGCGACCACCTCGGCGGCCGCCTCTTCGAAGGTCGGGATGCGCTCGTCGCGGCGTCTGCGGGCCCGCGGGTCGCCGCCCGCCCGTGCGAGCTTGCGGTTGGCGAGGGCCTTCTCCCGGGCTTCGGCGAGCGGGACCAGGGCGTAGCTGCCGAGGCCGAGGGAGCGGGACCGGCCGCGGATGACGAGGCGCTGGACCCATCGGCGGGCCCCCGAGGGGTCGACGTGGAGGTACAGGCCGTTGCCGTCGGCGTATCTGCCGGTCTCGGCGACGCTGCGGCAGAAGGCGGCGGAGAGGGCCTTGTCGGGGTGCCGGCCCCGGCGCTTGGTGGCCGTCGGTTTCTTGGGGAGCGGCGTGTCCATGGCGCTTTCGCCCTTTCTTCCGGTATCGCTGGATGTTGCATCCCGTCACCAATTTATTTTTGGATTCTAGCGAAAGCGGCGGGACGGGTCAAGACGGCGAATCGGCTAAATGCTGTCTCCCATACAGTTATCCAGTCTGGATTTCCGCGGACGATGGCGGACGGGGCTGGACGGCGCAAATCAACTTCCAAGGGAGATTGCGACATGCGGACAGGAGCGAATTTCACGAGAGGCAGTTGCAGGGTGTTGAAGTGGATGACCCTGTTCGGCTTGGTGTTGACGTTGGGGGTCGGTCAGGCGGTCGCGCAGGTACCGGCTCCGACCGTAGAGAGGGCCACGTACACCGCCGACAGTGCGGTGGTGACAATCACGACGAGCGCGCCCGTGTTTTTCGGGGGTGACGACGCCACGTTCCTGCCTACGGCCTTCTCGCTCGGTCAAACCCCTTCGGGCGGCAGCGAGACGCCGATTACCCCTTTTCGCATTGACGGGCTGGCGTCGACCAACTCGAGTGCCGACAACTCGTTCAACCTCGTCTTCGATGAGGACATCGAAGGCTTCAGAACCGCAGGTGCCGCGCTCGTATTGGATTACACCGCGGTCGATGCACGTCCGATTGTAACGACGGCGCGTACCACGTTGGCCACCTTCACGGATCAGGTGGTAACCGGTCCGGACGAGGAAGCTGCCCTGACCCTCGGGCTCACGCCCGCAGAGAGGAGACAG